>NZ_JAHLQL010000001.1 GCF_018919175.1 Clostridium simiarum
ATTAATGGTCATAAGATAAACTTACCTAGCGGTAAATATGATTGGAGAGAAGACAAATAGATTAGAACCATATAAAAATGTAATTTTACTTATTACATCTCCAAACTTGTCCGACAAAGCATATAGTAAACTTAAACACTGCAATTTGCCATTTCCTTCAGAAGTTTTTCCAGCTAGCTTTATACTATCTAGAGTTCTTTTGCTTTTATTTTCTTTTCCATTCATCAAAGGTATGAAACTTAGGCTTACAATATCCTCACCTGTTAATTGATCTTTTCCTAAGTAGAGAACCAAGATCTATGATCTTGTGTGAGTCAATTAAGGAGGTATCCAAATCTACGATTTGATGGTAGTCCCTTACTCTTTTTAGTCAGTGGAACTTACACCTATTAACAGAGTGTTTCCTTATTCTAATAGATCTTTTTAAAGGAAATTCCTTCTCCATCGTGGAATGAGTAAGTTCGTTTATCAAAATATAAAATTGGGGAACTTACTTAAATTCCATAGCCTTCTTTAGTACGTAATCTTCTATTTTATTATAATCCATATCTAAATCTTCTTTCTACTGTAGATTAATCCTATCTATATAATTCGCATTGATAATGAAAAATATACAAACATATATTTGCTACATAAATATTTTTATTTAAAGTCATTAACTTCTATTTTTATTCTATTAGTAGTGATATACTGGAAATAATTATGAATTATTGTATAATATGACCAAACTGTTACCTATGATTAATGTTAATAAAGCAGTATAAAAATTTTAATATACGGGGGAGTAATATGAAACTAAATATAAAACAAATGAATTATGATGAAGCAAAGCAAATTTCAAAGTGGGTTTATAATGAACCATATTCACTTTATAGTATGGATGAAACTGATGAATGTATAAATGAACTTCTTGATGGTGATTATTTTTCAGCTTCGGACAGGGAAAACAATCTTATAGGTTACTATTGCTTTAATGAGTCTGCTCAAGTTCCAGCAGGAAAGGGATTTGGAGTTTATGACTCTAAAGATATTATTGATGTTGGTTTAGGGATGAAACCAGATTTGTGTGGTGAAGGGCTAGGAGTTAATTTTTTTAATAATGGTTTAGATTTTGCTCGAAATCACCTAGGGGCAAAAGGTTTTCGTTTGACTGTAGCAAGTTTTAATAAGCGTGCAATAAAAGTATATGAAGAGGTAGGCTTCAAGAAAGTTAGTTCTTTTGAAAGAATATCAGACATTGGGAAAACTGAATTTTGGGTTATGACTCTATGTTAAGAAAGAAATCCATTAATTCAATGTTTTCTAAATTAATGATTTAGAGAAAGTATAAGAATGGTCTTCTTATCTTATGAGTGATAAATAAATTAATCAGAATTAAAAGTTATTTTATAATTATGATAAGGATTAATGAGAGAATAAAGGGTTAGGAGAAAAATAAATGAAATGCGGCAAGATGCTTGGTGTAGGTAATACAGCAACTGTATATGAATGGGAAGAAGGTAAAGTTCTTAAGCTTTTCTATGAAGGATATCCTAAAAAATCCGTAGAAAAAGAGTTTCATAATGCAATGGCCATAAGAAATATGAATTTTGCAAAACCAAAGGCGTATGAAATAATCTCTTGTAAAGAGAGAATGGGCATTATATATGATAGGGTGGAAGGTGAATCCCTACTGGATTGGGTTATAAAAACTGGTGATGTAGAGAAATGTGCAGTACATATGGCAAAGCTACATAAGGCAATGCTTCAAAATAGCATTAATAATGTACCCCATTACAAGGATTTTTTAAAACTTCATATACCAAAGGAACCATCAGTTAATTTGAGTAAAGAAGAAGTATTGCAAAGTATAGATAAATTACCAGATGGAAGTGCACTTTGCCATGGTGATTTCCATCCAGGTAATATACTAATATCCAATGGACATGCAGTCGTTATAGATTTTATGAATCTGTGTCATGGAGACTTTTTGTATGATGTTGCAAGAACTATATTCCTTATAGAATATACACCAGTGCCAGTGGAATTAGAGCATAGGGAAATGCTTTTAAAATTTAAGAAAACCCTGGCAGATTTGTATCTTATACAAATGAATGTTACAAGAGAGAGGATACAGGATTATCTAACAGTTATCATCACCGTTAGAAAGGGAGAATGCCCTAATGAGGAACTAAATATAAGGTGAAATGTTGAAGGATAGAATTCTGATATTCTAAAAACAAGTAATAATATGGTAAGTGATTAACTGATGGGTAATGAGCATAATGAGGGGATAGGGTTAATTTGTAATATTCGTATATTATGACGGAATAGTATTAAATTGCGAATTATGAATATTAATAACTTGAAATGAGGTAAAGTAAGAAGATGAAGAATATTGCTATAATCGAAAAAGAACCAACAGTTGAAGAGTATATTCAATTAAGGAATTCTATTGGTTGGAAGATATTAAAACGTGATAAAATAAAAAAAGGTCTAGATAATTCAATTTACTGTGTTTGTGCAGAAGACAAAGGCAATATAGTCGGGTTCGGAAGAATTATTGGAGATGGAGGTACAGTTTTTTATATACAGGATATAATGGTAAATCCATCATATCAAAAACAAAAAATTGGCACATTAATTATGGAAAAGATTATAGATTATATTAATAATAATTGTACAGAAGGTGCTATTATTGGACTGATTGCTATAAGTGGACTTGATAAGTTCTATAAAAAGTTCGGGTTTTCATATAATCAAAATAACCGTTTTTATAGATATGAGTAGCTCGCAATATTCTTATATTAAGACATAACAATAAAAATTGATAACAGGAATAATGTTCTTTGAAAATTGAATAATACGGTGTTTAAAAATGGAATTATAACTTATAAGTGAAATAATACGATGTTAATGATATGGAAAATCTGCTATAATTTCTATATGTTAATAAATAATTGTAGAATTGTGCAATAAAGAATATCTATATTTTACTTGTATGGGGGATTGAATATGAGCTTAGAAGAATTACGTTTATGCTGTGCTATTAAGCAAAAGAAAGGGTTACATTTTATATTAGCATCAATTATTATTTGGTGTGTTGTACTAATTATTCATTTAACATCAATACCTATTTTAACTAAGAACTTACTTACATTTTGCGCTACGGCGCCATTAATGCCTTTAGCATTTTTTATATCTAAAATAATAAAGGTTGATTTTCAGAATAAAGAAAATCCGTTAACTAATTTGGGAGTTCTTTTTTCCGTAAATCAAATGCTATATTTACTGATTGCCATGTGGATATATCCAACTATACCTGAAAAAATGCTAATGGTAATAGCAATAATTTTTGGAGCACATCTGTTGCCATATGGTTGGCTTTATAAATCCAAGTCTTATACAGTATTAGCTATTTTAATACCGATTTTATCTCTTATAGTTGGTATAAACTTCGAACCTTATATGCTTGCAATTATGATGGTGGTAATAGAAGTTTTGTTTAGCATTAGCTTGACATTTGAGAACAACAAACTTATGTCGGATTTTAAATGTAACCTTTAATCACACCTATTATATACTTTTCTTATTTAATGCCACAACTGAAAAAACGGACAAATTACTTAAGCACCGCATTATTCAGAAATGAGTATGCGGTATTTTTATTTTAAATTATGACGCATTTCAAATAGATCGTAACCTGACTGTTGAAATTAGAAATATAGATAATATTATTTAAAAATTGATTAATGGGTATATTTACAAAATATGTTATAATTAATTTATAATTATTAGTTAGTATTTTATAAAGTAAGCAATAGTAGAATATTGAGATAATTATATAATAATTTAAGAGGTAAATAGAAATGAAAAAAGTATATAACTTATTATTTGCTTTACATGTATTTGTGGGGTTAGGAGCTATAGGCGGAGGGGGGATGGCTATTCTTAACCCACAGGGGCCAGGGGGGATGTCCACTGACACTTTAAGAAATTCACCTTTTAGTAATTTCCTTATACCTGGAATTATTTTATTTACAGTAATTGGACTTGGAAATGTATTTAGTGCTGTATCAATTATTTTTAAATCAAAATATCAGGGGTATATAAGCAGTATTATTAGTTGGGCTTTAGTAGTCTGGATTATTGTTCAATGCATAATGCTTGAAATGATTATTTATCTACATGTTATATTTTTTATAATAGGTTTAGTGGAAGCCTTTTTATCAACTATTATATTGTTTAAACAGCATTTATTTCCTACAAATATTATTCTCAATATTATAAAAAGGTTAGAAGATAAATTTCCTGAAAGTATTATTCTGAAGATTATAGCTAAATTAGAAAAGAAATTTTATGGAGTGTAAGTTGAGTTATTTCGCTATTTTCTTATATTATGAGGGCAGGGTAAAATTATTATAGAACAAATATTATTTATATAAAGGAGGGATTTATATGGAATTTAAATTGGCACTATTAGCAGTTAAAGATGTTAAGGTTTCCAAGGAGTTCTATGAAGAACTTTTTGATCAAAAGGTTATTCTTGATTTAGGGCGAAACCTGACATTTAGTGGAGGATTTGCAATACAAGAGGATTTTGCATGGCTTACAGATTTGCCTGTTGAGTCTGTTATGGAGAAGTCAAATAACATGGAGTTGTATTTTGAGGTAGAGGATTTTGATGGATTTATGGATAAAATTAAAGATTACGGAAGCATTGAATATGTCCATCAACCTAAGAAATATCAGTGGCAACAACGTGTTGTTCGTATTTATGACCCAGACCATCATATTATAGAGATAGGAGAATCTATGGCAGTTATAGCAAGACGTTATCTTGCTGAGGGTTATTCCATAGACGAAACCTCAAAAATTATTCAACATCCCATTGAATTTGTTGAAATGTGTAAACAAGGATAATGAGTATTATCTTAAATAAAAAATTGTCATGGAGCAAAAGCAGAGAACCAAGATCTGTGATCTTGTGTGAATCGGTTAAGCAGATACCAAAGACCTATGGTTTGATGGTAGTCGCTTACTCTTCCAGTACTCATCTGAAGGTATGAAGATGAGTTTCCTAAGCAGAGAACCAAGATCTGTGATCTTGTGCGAATCGGTTAAGCAGATACCAAAGACCTATGGTTTGATGGTAGTCGCTTACTCTTCCAGTAATCATCTGAAGATATGAAGATGAGTTTCCTAAGCAGAGAACCAAGATCTGTGATCTTGTGTGAATCGCTTACTCATCTGAAGGTATGAAGATGAGTTTCCTAAGCAGAGAACCAAGATCTGTGATCTTGTGTGAATCGCTTACTCATCTGAAGGTATGAAGATGAGTTTCCTATAAATACATCAGCAATGGTAGGGCTCGGATAAAAATAAAAGTGACTGTATTTTGTAATGATTTAAAGAATCATTTTAAAACAGCCGCTTTTAATTATAAAAACTCTTTTTCTTTAGATATAGTATAATTAAGATAAACTGTGAAAATATAGGACTTTAAAGAAAGATAACCATATTTCATTAGTTATGCAAATTATACTGGAACATATTAAAATTAGCATAAAGAAATATTGTAGAAGTAAAATAGGTTGATAAAAATCAAGTGTTAGAGGAAACGGATACACTATGATTGAATTTGAAATTAAAGTTTAAATTTATAAAATCTAAGTTAATTAGGAATACAAGAATGTGTTGACCATAAAAAAGAAAGTAAGAATACATGAGTTTAGTTGGTATTTTAGTAACAGTAATAATATTCTTATATAGGCAGAAAAATAGGAGGGAATTATGAAAGGAACATTACATCATATTGAGATTTATGTAAAAGATTTAAATAAAAGCAAAGAGTTCTGGGGGTGGTTATTAGAAAAACTTGGGTATAGAGAATATCAGAATTGGCAGCAAGGCATAAGTTATATTTTAGGAGGAACCTACATTGTGTTTGTCCAAGTGGAGGACAGGTTCTTAGATATACCTTACCATAGATGTAGAGCAGGGTTAAATCATCTTGCTTTTCATGGTGGAAGCAGAGAGTTTGTAGATGAAATTACACTAAAGTTAAAAGAGAGGGGCGTTAAAATATTATATGAAGACAAGCACCCTTATGCAGGTGGAGCAGATCATTATGCGGTGTATTTTGAAGATCCAGATAGGATGAAGGTTGAAATAACCTCTTAATAAAAGGCGTGTATGGATTATGGGTAGCAAATTTAAAATTAATGATAAAAGGGCAGAGCATGAGCCACATATAACCTCTGAATATGGCTTTAATCAACTTTTTATATAAGGAGGAAAGACTGTTTATTAGAAAAAGGAAATAAATATGTTTCAAAAAATTTTGATATTATTGCCACTAAATAATCATATAAAGAACTTTTTTATATATTGCGTTATATGGTGTAAAAGCAGAATTAATACTCAAAGTCTAATTTATAATATTTCACCATAGAATAGATTTTAATTTAAGGAATGTAGGTTAAGTAAGACACATGGTGTAATAACCCCTTGGCATTACACCATGTGTCTCGTATAATTTGATTATAGTAGGGGGGAACCAAATGAATAATTTTGTTATTGAAGAAAGTACAAGAGAAGGATGCCAAGTAGTTGATAATGGAATAGTTGAATATAATTATTCAAAAGTACCTTTTACCCAAGAACCAAGCTTTTTACCAATTAATAGGGTTATAAAAAATTTAGAGGGAGATATAATAGCAGGAATAAATAGTGTATTATATTGCTGGAATTGTCTATATATAGATGTTTTGTGGGTAAAAGAAGATTCTAGAAAAGATGGGTATGGTTCGGCACTTTTAAATGAAGTGGAGAAGATTGCCAAGGAAAAAGGTTGTGAATTAGTTCATTTAGATACCTTTGATTTTCAAGCAAAAGATTTTTATTTGAAACATGGATATGAGGTTTTTGGTGTATTGGATGATTGTCCATCAGAGCATAAGCGTTATTATATGAAAAAGAATATATAGTTTAACATCTTTTTATGACAGGTAAAACATTATAAAATTAAACAATTTCTTTAAATGCCCTATTATTCAACTTGAATATGGGGTATTTTTATTTGCAAATTTAAAAGTATAACGTAATTTGAAAAAATGCCTGCTAATTATTAAAAATGTATTAGGAACCATGGTCTTTGAAGATTTAATAATAGGGATAATTATTAAGCTGTGCAAAGTGTTTATGTAAAAATATGAAATATATGTTATAATTTGAACAGAATCAAGTCAGAGCAGTAGGGGATTCCGAACTAATAAAAGGGGAGAATATTAAATGGATTTAAAGCCATGGAATAATAAAATTAAGCAATTAAGAGAAATAATTTTAAGGCCAGATAGAATTGAAGAAAGTAAAAGCCTGTCTTTAAGTTTACATTCAATGGTTCATTCGTCAATTATGTCGGGAACAGATAAAAAAACTTTTGAAGATGAACTATGGGAAGGACTAGATGAAAATGCATTCAAAACTTTAAAAAATGAAAAAGGTCGTACTATCGCATATGGTATTTGGCACTCCACCAGAATAGAGGACATAACGATGAATTTATTGGTTGCAGGAGATAAACAGATATTTAACGGGGGAAATTGGAAGGAAAGAATAAACTCAAAAATTATAGATACTGGTAATGCAATGTCTCAAAATGAAATAATGGAATTTAGCAAAGATATAAATGTGCAGGAATTAAAAAATTATAGAATTGAAGTAGGAAGAAGAACAAGAGATATAATAAAAAGTCTTTCCGCTCAGGATATGAAAAGAAAATTTGATAAACATAGATTACAACGTATATTAGATGAGGAAGCAGTATTAGATGTGGAAGCCTCTAATTGGCTTATTGATTTTTGGGGAAGAAAAAATGTGTCGGGAATTATATTAATGCCAGTGACAAGACATCAGGTGGTTCATATAAATGAATCTTTAAGTGCAAAAAAGAAATCTAAGGTGAATAAGTCATAATGTGAAATATTTTCGAAATAACGTTTTACTTTAAAAGCGTGAACAATGAATCTTTGAAAATTGAATAATGCGGTATGGAAATATGTGTTATAATTTATTTAGGTTGAATAAATTGGAATTTGGAGGTTGAATATGGACTATATAATAAGAGAAATAAAAAAATCTGAATATTCCTTGCTAAGTGATTTTTTGTATGAATCAATTTTTATACCAGAAGGCATAGAAGCACCACCCAAGTCTATAATAAATATTCCTGAATTTCAAGTTTATGTTTCAGATTTTGGAAGCTGGAAACATGATAGAGCCTTGATTGCAGAGACGGACGGAAAAGTAATAGGTGTGGTTTGGGTGCGTATTATGAATGACTATGGACACATCAATGATGAAACACCATCATTTGCTATCTCTCTGTATAAAGAATATCGTGGATTAGGAATAGGAACAGCTATGATGAGAAAAATGATTTCTATACTGAAAGCAAGTGGATACGAGCAAGTCTCTCTTTCAGTGCAAAAAGCCAATTATGCAGTAAAGATGTATCAGAAAGTAGGGTTTGAAGTTTTCTGTGAAAACGAAGAAGAATATATTATGATAAATTATTTACAACGATAAATTCTAATTCATCAGTTAGGAATTATTAAGTGAAAAATAGATAACGTATTAAAATACCGCATTATTCAGAATTGAATTTTGGGGTGTTTTTATGTTGCACTTTAAATATATAACGTAATTTGAAATTATTTCGAACTAATTAATAGAAACAGATCTTTGAAAATTGAATAGTACGGTATTTACACTATATGTTATAATTTTAGGTAAAATAAATGTTAATTATATTTTTTATATAAGGAGGAATTAAAATGGAATATTTTCATGTTGATGTTTTTAGCAATGAAATTTTATCTGGCAATGGATTAACTGTTGTTTTTTGTAATGAGGAATTAGAAGATAATCTTATGTTGAAATTAACACAAGAGTTTAAGCAATTTGAAACAATTTTTGTGAGAAGAATAGATGATAGTATATTTAATGCAAGAATTTTTACAGTAGATGAAGAATTGGATTTTGCGGGGCATCCTATTTTGGGAGCAGCTGCTACTATTCATAGTCATATTTTTAGAGATGAAGAAGATATAGCAATTACATTTCAATTAAATCAAAAAACAATTATAGTTAATTCAAAAAAGAAAGAGGAGTATTATGAAGTACAAATGAATCAAGGAAAAGCGGAATTCCTCTGTGAAGTTTCAAAAGAGAAGAGAAATAAATATGTACATGCATTGAACTTGTCAGAAGAGAATTTAAGCGAAGAATTTCCTATGGAAGTTGTATCAACAGGATTACCATACTTATTAGTACCATTAACTTCAGGAATAGAGAATGCAAAAATAATTATTTCTAAATTTGAAGAAATGTTAAAAGAAGTAGGTGCTAAATTTGCTTATATATTTGATGTGAATTATATAGAAGGACGGACCTGGGATAATCAAGGAAACGTTGAGGATGTTGCAACAGGAAGTGCAGCTGGACCATTAGGTGCATATTTATATAAGCATAATATTTTTAATGTAGGTCATGAGATTATAATAAATCAAGGAAGATTTGTCGGTAGACCCAGTAAGATTAAGGTTTCTATGAGCATTTCTGAAAAAGAAATGTTAGTGTCTGGAGAGGTAGCTATTTTGGCAAAGGGAACTATTTTACTATAATAATAAACGTAAAAAATCGCATTATTCAAGGTATTGAGTTTGCGATTTTTTTATTGCGCAATCCAAAAGGATTACAACGTAACTATTGAAATTAGAATTATAAATAATATTCTTTGAAAATTAAATAATGGTATATTACAAAATAAAAAATAGTTTCTATAATTAATATAAAGAGATAATGCAATAAAATGTAAATATGCTATGATTTTTATATAAGCTAAGATATAACTTTAAAATATTTCAAAGTTAAGTATATTTATATTAAAAATATTGAGGGAGAAAGATGATGGAAAGAAAAATACGTAATTCTGCCAAGGCATTGATTATTAAAGAGGGAAAAATATTAGTATCAAAAATCAATGACAATGGTGATATTTTTTATATTATGCCAGGTGGTGGTCAGGAAGTAGAAGAATTGCTTCCTGAGACACTAAAACGTGAATGTGCAGAGGAAATGGGTATAATTGTAGAGCCGAAATCACTGGTGTTTGTAGTAGAAGGCTTATATGGAGAATCATTTCACAGAGTTGATTTAGTATTCTTATGTGATTATGTTAGAGAAATAGAGGGTGCAGAAATACATGGAGATAAAAACCAAATAGGATTTCAGTGGCTTTCTATTGAAAACTTAATTAACGAACCTCTGTATCCGTCAAAACTTCGCCTGCAAATAATTAATCTTTTTAATAATAGGAAAACAGAGGTTTATCTGGGAAACGAAAGCATGGAATAATCTCATAGAATTAGAATAATTCTTAGTTAGACAAATCCACATTGTCCTTAAAATACGTTTTATTGGTAGTATGTGAGGAAATATTATTGTATAATATATCTAAAATTCATTGGAGGGATAAGCTTGAAAGAATTCGAAGAAAAATTAAAGCAATATTTATTGGAGAATGGCATAAATGCAGAACAATATATTTTTGAGAGTACTTGTCATTCTATAGAAGAAGCAGCATCAGCAGCTAATGCATCTCCAAAAGATTTCGTAAAAAATATATGTATGATAGATAATCAAGGAAATCTTATTGTTGCTATTGTTAAAGGGGAAGATAGGGCAAGTACATCAAGGGTAGCAAAAGCATTAAATATAGAAGCTCCAAGAGTTGCAACTCCTGAAGAAATACTGGTTAATACTGGATACATATGTGGTGGAGTACCATCCTTTGGATATGAAGCAATATTTTTAATTGACCCAAAGGTTATGGAAGTAGAGTTTGTTTATACTGGGGGAGGCTCTCCTTATTCTTTAACAAAAATTTCAACAAAAATATTACAACAGGTAAATAAAGGGCAAGTAGTTCGGGTAAGAAAATAAATTAATCTTGTATCCAGTTTTTTAATACTCATAAAAAGGAGGAAGTACATCTTATTAAATTATATAGATTTTCATACTGTAACATTAGCTATATTTAAATATAGAGAAGCTTGGTACAATAGAAAAAAATAGCATTCTTATTAGATAGCTCAAGTAGAAAAAACCAATAACTATTTAAGATACTGTATTATTCATAAATTTGAATTTACAGTATTTTTTATATACTCTTTCAGAAAAAGAATAACCTAACTATTAAAATTAGAAATGTAAATAATATTCTTTGAAAATTGAGTAATGGATCATTTACAAAATATGTTATAATTAATTTAGGATTATTAGTTAGTATTTTCATAAAGTAAGCAATAGTAGAATATTGATATAATTATATAATAATTTAAGAGGTAAATAGAAATGAAAAAAGTATATAACTTATTATTTGCTTTACATGTATTTGTGGGGTTAGGAGCTATAGGCGAAGGGGGTATGGCTATCTCAATATTATAAAAAATTATCTCTAGTATATTGAAAATTAATACAATATACTAGTAAGTATACTAGACTTTTCTTATTAGTTAATACATAAATGTATAATATTCTGGATATAAAGGGGAATTAAATATGAATAATTTTGAATTTGTAACTGGAGGTATAGAATTACTTGATTTTGTACAACCTTTATGGGAAAAATTAAATAAACACCATGAAGTTAACTCAAATTATTTCCAAAGTAGATTCATAAACCTTGAGTTTGAGGTTAGAAAAAATAAGTTTGTTAATGATAACAATTTAGAAGTCAAAGTAGATTTAATTAAAGATGTAGAAAAAGACTTAAATATTGCTTATTGTATTAGCACAGTTAATAAAGAATTAGTTGGGGAAATTGATTCTCTTTTTGTTGAAAAAGAATATCGTAAGTACGGCTTAGGGGATAAGTTGATGAATAGAGCATTAGATTGGCTAAACAGCAACCAAGTAAAAACAAAGATAATTGGAGTAGCAGAAGGAAATGAAAATGCTTTAGAATTTTATAAAAGATATGGTTTTTATAAAAGAAGAGTAATTTTAGAACAGATAAGTGAATAGCATTTAGTTCTCAATATTTTTAAATGATGAAATCAATATACAATTAAATAATTTATTCATAATACCGTATTATTCAAAGGCTGAATTCTGTGGCATTTTACTTAGCTACATCTATACCAATTTTAAATTTTGTTGACTATATTACATAATTCAAGTAGAGCATATTATATGCAACAGATATGAAGGGAGATTATTAATCAAGTTTTATAGGAGGGTCTGTTATGAATAGAGGTTTTATAATTTCTAAAGAAGGTATAGATGGGGGCGGAAAATCAACTATCATAAAAGAGACTGAAAAATACTTAAAGGAGAAAGGTCTTAAATATATTGTTACAAGAGAACCCGGAGGAGTGAATATTTCAGAACAAATAAGAAATATCAATTAAAGTAGTAGATGCTAATAAGAGTGTTGAAGAAGTAAGTTCTGATTGCATTAAACTAATTGATACTTTACTTAAAGAAAAAGGGTTAATATGATATATATTATGAATTAATTAAGTATGGGTTAATATACTTGCTTAATAAATATATATCATCTTTGTAGGTCATAGTATCCTTTATTAATGCTTCAAATGTTTTTTGTAACTCCATCATTTCTTCCTTGGCGTTATTAGCGTGTTTGGCCATACTAAAATCAGCAATTTTAGTTTTTAGTCCAATTGCAAAAATAAATTTTAATAATAATATAGGCATATAGTAGAAGTTTATTTTTCTTGGTTCAATTTTTAAACCTAATTCTTTTAGTGCATTTAAACCTTCTCTTGTAGCCTTAATCATTAATTCAATATCAGATTTATTGGCTGCTAATGCTTTTATATTTCCATTATTTTTATAAATTGCATTAGCAATAGGAGAAACAATTGCTAAATGGCATTTTTGCCAATTATCCATATTATCTGAAATAACAGATGGAATACTAGACTTAGAGAAAAGATTTACTATTGTATGTAATCTATTAGTATAAATTCCATCAATTTCTCCAAAGGTTGTAGTTTGAAATCCTCTTGTTAATCCCTTACTTATATAATATTCTGTAACATTATTTATAACTTCCCCACCACAGGCAGGGAATCCTACCATTAACCTTTTGCCAAGATATTCTTTCCATTTATCATAACCACATGGATTATTTACAAATAAAACAACATTATCACTATTATTCTTAGACAATATGGGCAGGACATTTTCTACCTGCTTAAATTGCATAGTAACTAGAATATAATCATAAATATCGTTAGTTTGTAAAGTATCTATAACTTTTATAGGATAATGTTCAATTTTTCCTTTCTTTATATTTTTTATTTTAAGTCCATCATTTTTCAGCATTTTAAATCGGTTATTCCTTGCAAGGAGGGTAACATCATTTCCAGCAGAAAAGAGTTTTCCAGCAAAAATACTTCCTATTACTCCGGCACCATAAATTAATATCCTCATAATATCTCCTTATCACCATATTTATTTTTTATTATTAATAATATACAATTTTATGCACAGAATTGTTATACAAATGTAGCAACCATTTCTTTATGATTATTAAAGTTTTCAAGTGATTTATAACAAACCATATAGTTTGATAAGAATTTCATAGATATCTCTTTAAATCTATACATCTAACTTTTAAGTTTGCTATGTAAAGAATTTCACCTTAATATGATTAATAATTATATTATAACATTATACTAATGATTATATCATTAAATCTACATTATTGGATAATGAAGGCAAAGAAAAAAGATTTTACAAGTAATTTATAGGTCGAAAGGGTGAGCTATTAAAGATAGTGCTAGAATATCTTGTTATTAAGCAATTTTAAAGTTTGAAGATAATGAAATACAAAAGTTTAATGAAAATACAGTAATATTTTATTTATTACAGATGCTTAGATAGAGTTTAATTTATACTTCAGAAAGAGCACAAACTAACTATTGAAATTAGAAATATAAATAATATTATTTGAAAATTTAGTAATAGGATATTAGAAAAATATGTTATAATTTACTTATAATAGGTAAATAAAGCCAAGGTAAACTTAAATTTAACGAAGACAATGTATATTTTCTTAGTATGGGAGAGTGGCATTATGAACGATAAAAAAGTTGTTGTTATTTACAAATCTAATACAGGATTTACACAAAAATATTCAGAGTGGATTAGTGAGGCTTTGGGTTGCACAGCAATATCCTTAAGTGAGACTAACTCTTTGAATTTAAACCAGTATGATATCATTATTTTTGGCGGCGGTATGCACGCCGGTAAAATAAATGGTATAAAATTTATTAAGGACAACCTTTCTGCATTTAAAGATAAACAAATTGTTATCTTTGCAACAGGTGGAACGGCGCCTATTCCTGAAGAAGTAGAGAAATTCAGGAAAAATAATGTTCCAGAAAATGAAAATCTACCATTTTTCTATTTTCAAAGTGGTATGAACTATGAAAAAATGAAAGGTGCAGATAAAATGCTGATGGGCATATTGAAAATTATGTTAAAAATGTCAAAAAACAAGTCTGATGTAGAACGAGGAACTGAAGAAGCAATCAAAAATTCTTATGATTATTCAAGCCGCCAGCAGATTGATCCATTGCTAAAATATGTGAAATCTCTATAATACACAAAACATTTATGGAGGGGATGTTATGGTCTACAGAGTGGATGTACTTTTATTTGATAAATTTGAAACCTTAGATGTATTTGGTCCTGTTGAAATACTTGGGAGTTTACCAGATATTTTTAAATTAAATTTTATATCTGTAAATGGAGGACTTGTTGAAAGTTCTCAAAATGTAAGAGTAGATACTAATTTATATATGAATGAAGAGGGGATAGAGAAAATCTTACTTGTGCCAGGAGGCCGTGGAACAAGGGAAAAAGTTCATGATAATGATTTTATAAATTTCATTAAAAACATTTCCAAGGAATCAAAATATACAATTAGTATATGTACAGGTTCCGCTTTACTTGCTAAAACTGGAATACTAAATGGAAAAAGAGCAACAACAAACAAAAGGGCATTTAAATGGGTTACAGAGCAAGGTTAAAATGTATTGTGGGTAAAAGAAGCAAGATGGGTAAAGGACGGCAACATATATACATCCTCAGGTGTATCTGCTGGAATGGACATGGCCTTAGGTTTTATAGAAGACCTTATTGGAAAGGAAAAAGCAGTGGAGATTAGTCAAGGAATTGAATATTTTTGGAATGAAGATAGCAAATATGATCCATTTTCTAAATAATTCCAAAGGTAGAGCAGAGCTTTTTTTATCACAGAAATGAAAAAAGAAGCAGGTTCAGATTTCTATTATGAGGATTTATGTACTTACATGCTTGGTCGGATTGTAGAAAAAGTGAGTGGCAAAATAATGCTGGATTATTTAAAGCCTCGTATATTTGATATGTTGGAAATTGTGAATCCTCAATGGAATACCTGCCAGCATGGGCATACATCCTGCTCAGGTGGTTTGTATCTGAATACTGAGGAGTTTTCTCGCATTGGGATAATGTTACTACAAAATGGCGTATACAAGGATATTCTGCGTGGGATGTGGAGCGAAATTCTACCAAATTTGTAGGATGAAAAAGCTGGCTTTGGTCAGGGGGTATAAGTTTCTTGCTAATAGCAGTGAATATGTGGCAACAGTAGGATATTGCGAAGTTTAAGATGATTTATATTGGATTAGGGGGTATATAGAATGGGAAAATTGAAACTTGTTTGCTTTGATTTGGATGATACTCTGATTAGAGAAATACATTCTGTTATGTTACCATGCATTTTAAATGGAAAAGAAAAAGAGCACTCTTTCATTCAAGAACAGGAAGAGAAAGGAATTATCGACTACATATCAGCAGATTATCTTAGAGCAGAATTACTTTTAGGTCTTGAAGAGCGTGAAATCGCTGAATCTTTTTTAGAGATTGCAAAACCTCTAAAAAATATCAAGAGTGTAGTTGAGGCATTACATAAACGAAGTATTAAGTGCATTGTTATTACTGTGGGTCCAAAACAAGTAGCTAAAGTCGTTTGTAACATTTGGGGGTTTGATGATTATTTTGGTAGTGATTACGAAGTGGTTGAAGGAGTATTTACAGGGAAAATTCTTAGTTACGTTGGGGCTGAACAAAAAATTGAATGCTTACAATATTTTTGTAGAAATAACGATATAAAACCTGAAGAATGTATTGCTGTAGGCGATGGCTTAACAGATATTCCGATTTTTGGATACTGCGGAAAGTCTATTGCTATTAATAGTTCTACCAAAGTTCAGATGAGTGCAATGTATGCAGTTGATACAGAGGATTTAACAGACATTCTTAAATACATATTATGAGGATAATACAAAGCGTGTATAATTCAGGATTTGAAAATATTGCGAAGTAACATTTGAAATTGAAAATGCGAATAATGTTCTTTGGAAACTGAATAATACGGTATTTATAAAATAAATTAAGGTATAAGTACATGTCTGATTATAATTAAGATTATATGTAATACGTGCTATAATTATCCTTAAGTTATATCGAAATTGTAAAATAAGTCAAATTGCAGATTATTTATATAATTCAGGGGGGAAATAAAGTGGCAAGAGTTTATGGAATTAGAAAGCGATTAGAACAAAATAATATTGACAAAAAACTTATAAGGGAAATTATTGGAAACGAAGATTTAGTAGAAGTCATTACACGGATGGAAACTTTACTTGATTCTGATATGATGTATGAAATTCTAGATTCTTGTGCCTGTTTGGGCGGCAAAGAATATCTAAAAAAATGTGAAAAAATCGGTAAAAAATTGACTGGCAAATCATTAAATGAAAAAATACTCCATCTCAATAGTAAGATCTTTGCTTCCGAAAGTGTGGCCTTAAATAATGACGGTACTTTGAATGCGGTAATGGTTTATAAAAACAATGATAAGTATTCATGCGTTTGTTCAGCCAACGTTTGTAAAGATGTGAAAGTTTCAGACCTTGCTCTATCAAAAAGCAATTCTGATGACCGTGATATGCCTTTATCATACTGTTTATGTTGTGCTGGGTCATTTCGCCGCCATTTACAATTAATGTTGGATGTTAAACTGAAAACAAAGAAAATTATTTCGTCTCCGATTAACAGTGGAGGTGAAAAACCATGTGAATTTGTTTTTGAGTTTAATTGATACAGTTTCCACTAATAAACATAATTAGAAGTTATTTTACTTCGCAATGTTTCAAAATAGACGAATCAGCAATAAAAAACAAATATTTTTTATGTCGCAATTCATATTAATTAAGAAGGAGAAAAAATATGAAAATAAAATTGATGTCTATTGAGGATTATGATAGTGTATATCAATTATGGATAAATATTGAAGGAATGTGTATACAAGGATATTATGCGTGGGATGTGGAGCGAAATTCTACCAAATTTGTAGTTAGTTGAAGGAAGTCTTTAAATATAAAAATTATATATGTTTATTTTTTATAAAAAATTAATATAATATTATTAAGGAAACTCCACAGGCAAGCTGCGGAGTACAGAATTCTAAAGAAACAAGTTTCTAAGAATTCTAGTAAGAAATGGAGATAATAAAAAAGTAGGGTGGTCCACACTCTACTGATATACAATTCTAGTTGCTTAGGCAACTGGTATCAGTATATTTTATAGGAATAAAAAATAGTAGCATCCAATTGCCAGTGGGGGTTACTATTTTTTTGATATTTTATCTATAAGTAACAGTATAAATGTTAATAGTGCTAATAAAAACAAACCACCAGTAAATAGTAACATTAAAACCTCTTATGTAAAATATATATAGAAAAATAAAATGGAAAAACCTCATTTAGAGTAGTTACGGAGAACCGTATATGTGCAGAACCAAAATAATTAGAAAAAATTAATCTGTAACATAAGGAAAGGATATAAAAGTATTATTAACTTATGTTATAATTATGTTAGTGAGTTATTGGAAATTTACTTAATAAATAGAAAGTTGTAGGGGGATTAAAATGGGAATTTATGAAAAGGCTTTATATACTATGAATGAATTATTTGCAAAGGATTGTCATTTTGCAATGGCTACTGTGAAGGATAATACACCATCAGTTCGATTTGTTGATACTTTTTTTGAGGATGGTTCATTTTATGTAGTTACGTACTCAAATTCACAAAAGGTTCGAGAATTAGAGGATAATAGTCAAGTTTCACTATGCAATGAATTTTATCGTTTCAGTGGTAATGCTTATAATATTGGACATCCATTATTATTAGAAAATACAGAGATAAGAGAAAAATTAATTAAAGTATTTGAACCATGGTATTTTGCACACAATAATGAAAATGATGAAAATATGTGTTACGTAAAAATTGACCTTAAAGAAGGATTTTTCTATAAAGATGGAATAGGATATAAAGTAAATTTTCAACTAAAAGAGGCTAAAGAATTTCCCTTTGATTTGGATATTGAACCAGTAGTTTAAAAGGTGGATTAAGTATGGCAG
Organism: Clostridium simiarum; assembly: GCF_018919175.1. Lineage (GTDB taxonomy): Bacteria > Bacillota > Clostridia > Clostridiales > Clostridiaceae > Clostridium_L > Clostridium_L simiarum. The sequence continues at coordinate 18,543 of NZ_JAHLQL010000001.1, forward strand.
TTGCAAATATAAAACTTGAGTTAAATGGAGATATCCAAACTGTTTGGGGTATTGTTACTTCTCTTGAAGATTATACATGGCGTTCTGATTTAAGTAAGGTTGAAGTTTTAGAGGCTGGAAAGAAATTTATAGAATATACAAAAAACGGATATTCAACCACTTTTACTATTACTAAATTTGAACCTTTAAACAGATATGAGTTTGATATGGACAATGAAAATATGCATGGTAATTGGATAGGAGTGTTTTCAAAATCAAATGGTAAAACCATCATTGACTTTACGGAAAATGTGACACCAAAGAAAATGATTATGAAACCTTTTGTAGGATTATATTTGAAAAAACAACAATCAACATATGTAAGTGATTTAAAGAGATTATTGGAGGATATGTAATTAATTACGAAGTAGAAATAAATAACATTGTTTTATTAAATACAATATAAATAAGCAGTTAGTAATATAATAAAGTTACTAACTGCCATAGATTGTGGTAAATTCAATGAAAGCATATTTCCCTAAGAAAATAAAATTTACTAAATTATTAAAGAGTATTACATATCAGATATTTTTCTACATTCTTTAGCGCAAGCACTACATTCTTGTGCACATTTTTGGTAATGGTCATCTTTAAAGATTCCACATTCTTGTGCACATTTATCACAAATGCTAGCACAGAATCTGCAATGTTCTTTTGCAAATTGATCATTGATGGACATAAGCTCTGCTAACATTTCACACATTTTTGCACATTCCATAAGGGTTTTCACCAAATTTCCTTTTGTGTTTAAATCAGGTTCATTAACACAGGCCTCAAAACATTCATAACAGACCTTTGCACATCTATTACATTCATCAATACATCTTTGATAATTGTTTGTGGTCATAGTTGCTACTCTCATTTTCACACCCCATTTTATAATTTTTTAAACTTTTATATTATATATTATATGTAAAATTAAGGTAACATCAAAATCACCTTTTACTAAATAAACTAGTCATACTATATATTATGTGCAAAGTTAAATATTTCCATGATAAAGTTAAATGATAGATTTAAACTTTCACATAGGATATTTAAATAGTTATACTTTTATTCTATGAACTAAAAATTATAATTAGTCATTGACAGGAAGAAAATAAAATTGACTATATGTTAAATTACTATGATAATAAAGGAATGTTTCTTAATGAAAGTGATTAATTTGTTTTTAAAATAGTCGTAATATAATAGATAGACAATTGATTAAAGAGTTAAGAGAAATATTGGAGGTGGCTATAGGTGATTTATACTATTACCTTTAACCCAGCTTTAGATTATGTAGTTAAGGTTGAGGATTTTAAGCTGGGAGATGTAAATAGAACATGTTATGAACAGGTTTATGCAGGGGGAAAGGGAATTAATGTTTCTATGATTCTAAATAATTTAGATATAGAAAACATAGCTCTTGGATATATAGCGGGCTTTACAGGTGATGAAATAGAGAAAAGAGTTAAAGCCTTTGGATGTAAAACAGATTTCATTAAGTTAAATAGGGGCATATCTAGAATAAATATAAAGTTAAAATCAAGTGAGGAATCCGAGATAAATGGAAGAGGACCTGAGATATATAAGGAGGCACTGGACATATTATTTAATAAGCTAGGTGCTCTTAGAGAAGGGGACTTCTTAGTGCTTGCGGGAAGTATACCAAATACTCTTCCAAAGAATATTTATGAAAGTATAATGGAGAGACTTAAGGGAAAAAACATAAGATTTGTGGTAGATGCTACAGGAGAACTTTTATTAAATGTACTAAAATATAAGCCCTTTTTAATTAAGCCAAATCATCATGAGCTGGCAGAGTTGTTTAATGTAGAATTTAAAAATGAAGAGGAAATAATATATTACGGAAAAAAACTTCAGGAAATGGGCGGAGAGAATGTTCTTATTTCAATGGCTTCAAAGGGAGCCATATTTATAAGTTCTACAGGGGATGTAATAAGAAGTTATGCACCTAAGGGTGTGTTGAAAAATTCTGTAGGAGCTGGAGACTCTATGGTGGCAGGCTTTATAGCAGGATATTTAAAGAATAATAAACTAGAGGAAGCCTTTAAGATGGGAGTTGCTACAGGCAGTGCCAGTGCATTTTCAGAAGGTTTAGCTAAAAAGGAATTTATAGAAGAATTATTAAAGCAAATTATATAAAAAATCGCCTTAGCTACATAAAAGGGAGATAATAATAACTGGTGATGCCATGCACCACCAGTCATTATGTATAACTTTCTTTAAAATAAGATCTACAAAGTAAGGGTCAGTAAAACCAACAGAACCTATTATCCTTTTATCATTATCTTTTTTAAATTCAGTACAGTAATCACTTGATCTATTTTAAATTTCCTTTAGCTGTTGCCCTATCAATAGTTATTTTTACAATATTAGTCTTTGAAGCTGCTCTATTTATATATTCTGATCCTTCTTTTTTAAATTCAGGAGAATATTTATCTATAAATGCCATAAGAGCTACTTTCTTTTCTTCTTCATCTGCTACAGTTGAAGCTTTTCCAAATACAATAACACTTTCATATCTTGTGGTAAATTTTGCAGGTAAAACTTCTGTGTTTTGCACCACAGAAAAGGAAACCTTGTCACTAAATTTAATATTATCAAGTTTATGCCCTACTGAAGCACCATGAAAATATAGGGCATTGTTTATATACACATAGCTTAAAGGTGTAGCATAGGGATATTGATTTTCTCCTATGGTGGCTAGCACTCCGTACTCTCCTTCATTTAGTATTCTTTCTAAATGATGATCTTCTAATTGCCTTTTTGAATTTCTTAATTCTCTAAACATAAGCCCCCCTAAATTAATTATATTTTTTATAACCTATAACATATTATACCATAAATTTTTCAAAATAGTATATTTTATGTATCCACTGTACTTGAATAATCCATGAAAAATCATAGTTCAATGCCCTTTTGCTAAGTAAAAGCCATAGAAATATTATACATACTTAATAAGATATTATTATTAAAATACATAGGAGTTTTTCAACTTTATTTTTTCTTTATTTTTACTTAATTAATTCTATAGCTTTCATAGTTATTGTTAAAAGTGTAGGCTAATAAGAAATTTTTATAAGCTTTAGTAGCAATAAGAAATTTTAAGAAAGCTACTTATATAAGGAGAAGAATGAAGCTTTTATAAATTTAGTAGCCAAAAGAAATGGAGTGAAATTATGATAAGTATAAGAAATTTAAGTAGAGATTTTTACAGTGGAGAGTTAAAGCAAACTGTACTGAAAAATATTAATTTAGAAATAGAAGGTGGAGATTTTTTAACTATTATGGGGCCCTCAGGTGGAGGGAAATCTACAATGCTGCATATAATGGCTCTTCTTATAGAGCCAACAACAGGGGAGGTTTATTACAACAATAATAAGCTGAATTTTAAGGATGAAAAGGCATTGGACAACTATAGAAGAGATAATATAGGATTAATCTTTCAAAATTCTAATCTTATATCTTGCTTATCACCGCTGGAAAATCTAATTATAGCTATGAATAGTAAAGAAAGCTATAGCTCTAAAAAGAAGAAATGTAAAGAGCTTTTAGATAAAGTAGGACTTTCACATAAATATAATAGCAAGGTAAGCTCACTATCAGGTGGTGAAGCTCAAAGGGTTTCAGTAGTTAGAGCCCTTGTAAATAATCCTAAAGTAATATTATGTGATGAGCCAACAGGTGCATTAGATTCAGTGAATGGAAAGAAGGTTATTGAACTACTTATTAATATAAGAAAAGAGAGAAAATGCACTCTTATAATAGTTACTCATGATGAAAGCATAGGGGAACTTGGAGAGAGAAAAATCTACTTGAAAGATGGTGAACTTCATGAGATGGATAGAAATATTCAAAATATATAACCTTAAGCTATTAAAAAAGGAAAGGCTGCTATTTCTCTTTACAACTTTATCAATATTAATTACCATAACTATTTCTCTAGTAATTCCACAGATAAATTTAGAGAATACAAGATATCTTGAAAATAATATAAGAAAAATAAATGGTGGGGATTTAAATATATCTTTAAGAGGGGAACAAACCAAGGAGTTTCAAGACAAAATTCAGGAACTTAAAACAAAGGGTTTAGAAATAAAAACTTCTAGTTTTAACACCTGCTACTATAAAAAACAGTCTAACAAAATTATAGGAACCATGGTTTCTGGAGATTATTCCTTAGAAAGGGATGAAATAATTCTTCAAAGTACACTGGCAAATAGTTTAAATTTGAAAAAGGGTGATTTTGTTGAGCTAGATACCCTGGGAAGTGGAGTATTAAAATATAAAGTTAAAGATATTGAACCTATGTCTATGGGAGTAGATGCTGATGCAGAGCTTCTTGGCTATGGAAAGGTACAACAAAATGAAAAACTAAATATTAGTAAGGCTAGAAACATGATGTATATAAGTGGACAAGATGGAGAGATATTAAAAGAGGAATTAATGAAATATGATCATAGTAATATCTATACTTCCATAAAGGATAAAAAAAGTGGAATGGAAAGGCAAGTGGCTATTCAAAGTGCAGTTTTAGGAACTTTAAGTACAGTTGGGTATATTGTTTCAGCTTTAGCTATAATAAGTACAACCATAATGCTTATACTTAAAAGAAAAAGAGACATAGCTATTTTAAGAATGATATCAGTGAATATTAAGGATATAAAAAGAGCTTTAAATCTAGAGATTTCTTTATGGCTTGCGGTACCAATATTTTTAGGAGGCCTCATAAGTTATAGGGTATCTAAATTTATTTTAAATTATGTTGGAATAGAAACAGGAAATATAACAATGGAAAATATATCACTAATACTAAAGGGTGTTATTTTTAATATTATTATATTTTTCATGCTTATAAATATTGCACTTATGCTAATTAAAAGTATAAAGCCACTAGCTATAATTAGAGAAGATGAGAAACTTATAAAGAAAAGTACTAAAAAAATAGTAATTATAACAAGTATTTGTTTACCATTATTTCTAGGAGCATATTCAATTTATTCTGGATCAATAGGAACCCTTGGAAGCAGCTTAATTATAATTCTTTTGATTATGATTTTTTTAGTCATAGTAGCATTAGTAGTGAAGTTGTTATCATTAATACATTTTAGAAATTCAGTTTTAATGTACAGTATAAAGTCTATTAAAAACAACTTTTTCTCATTTATATTAGTTTTATTAAGCTTAACACTAACTTTGTGGTTTATATTAATTGGATTTAGTCTTCAAGATTCTATAAAAGATAACTTTAATAATTCTCTAAGTAAAATATTGCCCTACAATTATATAGCAGAAAGCAAAGATAATGAAGGGTTAGAAAATATTTTGAATAATGAAAGTGATGTAGAAGCATATACTAAAACCTTTGGTATATCTGGAAAGGTACAAAATACTCTTAATAATAATATGTATAAATCAGTTAGCATAGATGAGGTTAATAAGGAAGATTACAATGTGAAATTTAAAATTAAAGAAGGTGAGGATCTTTTTCAGGGAGATAATGGCATAATTATAAGTAGTGAGATGAAAGAGAAAAATAACTTGGAAATAGGAGATATGCTTTCTGTTGAAACAAAAAAGGGAACTTTTCAGTATAAAATAAAGGGAGTATATGATTGTGGGGGTATAAATTCTCTTAGTATACTAAAAGAGAAGGTAGAAATTGGTGAAAGTATAAACTATATGGTTAAATCTAAAAGTGATAAGTTTATAGACAAATTAAAAGACAGTACAGTTATAAATATTAATTCAATAGGTGAAAGTTTAAGTTCAGGACTTGGAAAGTTTTTGAAGATATTTAGAATACTCTCTGTAATATGTGTTTTATCAACAGTTTTATTTAATATAAATATGCTTTATATGAATTACAGCCAAGGAGAAAAGGATGATGAGATAATAAGAGCCTTAGGACTTGGAAATAGCTTTTTGCTTAAATCTCAAGGGGTTAAAATTTTCTTCTTTATAATACTTAGTTCAGCTTTATTCTTAGGAGTATATTATTTAAGCATTCAATTATTTATTTCAGCTATGTTTAAAAGTAATGTAGAAGTAGGATTAATCACTGTAGGTATAACTTTAATTAATGCCTTTGTGCTTTCTTTAATAGCTTTTAATTTGCCTATTAGAAATATAATAAATAAGAGAGATATTAATTTGCTTAGGGAATAGAACTAATATTATAATTATATATAGTAATTTAAGGATTATGTTGGTAAAAAATAAAGGTCTATTCAAGGGTAAAATATTATTTTTGAATAGGCCTATTACTAAATAGAGATAGGAGAACATTATGTGTGAAAGACTTTTAGTGGTGGAAGACGATAGCGATATAGCTTTAATGCTTAAGGAGTATTTAAGTAAAGAGGGGTATGAGGTTTTAACTGCAAATAATGGACAAGAAGCATTAAAGATTTTAGGAGAAAATCACATTGACCTTATACTTTTGGATGTAATGATGCCAATTATGGATGGTCATGAAACTCTTTCTAAAATAAGAGAGTTTTCCAATGTTCCAGTTATAATGTTAACAGCAAAGGGGCAACAATTTGATAAGGTTATAGGGTTTAAAAAAGGCTGTGATGATTATATAGTTAAACCCTTTGATTTAATAGAGCTAACTCTTAGAATTAAAGCAATACTAAGAAGAGGAAATATTAATATAGTTTCAAATGATTCAGTAAAAGTGTATAAGGATTTAAAGATAAACAAAGAAGAGTATAGTGTTATAAAATCAGGAATAGACCTAAAGCTTACAAAAAAGGAATTTGATATATTGGCACTTCTGGTATGGAATCCAGGGCGGATATATAGCCCTAAAATGTTGTATGAACAGATTTGGAATGAACCATATTTAGATAATGATAATTCTATAATAACTCATATGAGAAATTTAAGAGAAAAAATAGGAGATAGAGTAAAAGAAGGAATATACATTAAGACTATATGGGGAGTTGGATATAAAGTTGAAAAAGATAGTTAAGCTAAAAGGGGAACTAATTCTTTTTGCAATTATAGCAGTAATTTTAGGCTTAATAACAGGAACTAATTTAGTTAATTCTTATAGAAAAAGTAATTCAGGAAAAGAAAGACTAAGGTTATCAGCAGTAGAAAGAAATAGAGCCTCTGTTAAGAGGATCATAGAAGATTTAGATATTGAAAGTTCAGATGAAAATACTGTTATTGAAAATATGAAAAGAATAGAGAAGGATCTAAAAAGGGGTGGGGTTAAGAGAATATTTTTAGTTGACCATGATGGATTTGTTATACAGTCAACGGGTAATTTAGGTGTAAAACAACTTGATTTAGATTTAGAAAAGTATGAGGATGTAACTGTAGAAGGTGCTACTTTTACAGCTAAAAACATCATTAAGTTAAATGAAAATAGATATGTTGTATTTATAAATGATGGCTTTAGTGAAGGGGATTTAGTTTCCATGGAAGTTTGGATAATTGTAGCTATATTAATCTTCTTAGTTTTAGTTAGTGGAAGAATTAAATACATAAATAGCATTGCCACTAATGTAAGATTAATAGCTAAAGGTGATATGACTAAAAGAGTAGATTTAAAATATAGAAATGAATTAACACAATTAGCTGAAGATATTAATTATATGGCACAAGAGCTTATGGAACAGGACTTAAATCAAAAAAGGTTTATAACAAATATCTCTCATGATTTAAGAACTCCATTAACTACAATGCTTGGTTACTCAAAAATGATAGAGGAAAAAAGTTATTCAAATGAATATGAATTAGAAAGATATGTTTCCATATTAAATAGAAAAGGTATGCACCTAAAAACTTTATTAGAGGATTTTTTTGACTATGCAAAGCTTTCATCAATGGATATAAAAATGGAGGAGGAAGTTATAAATATCAATGAAAGTATATTGCAGCTTTTAGATGGAGAGGAAATTTATTTTAAGGAGAGAAACTTAGAATTAGATGTGATATTAGAGAAAAAACCAATTTACACCTATGGAGATCCCATGTTAATTGCAAGGGCATTAGAAAATTTAATAAGTAATTCTTTAAAGTATTCTAAGGAAGATTCTAAGGTAACAATAAAGCTAAGTGAAGAAAGAATAAATGGAAATATCTATGGGATATTTTCAGTTTTTAATATTCCTAAGGAGTTTTTATCAGAGGAGGAAATTGATAAGTTATTTAAAAGGTTATATAAAAATGATGTAGCAAGGTCTGAAGGGGGCAGTGGATTAGGTTTAGCAATATGCCAAGAAATAGTTAAATGCCATAATGGATTTATAAATGCTAATAAGATAAATGATGGAATAGAGTTTTTAATAGGGTTAGTTGCTATAAAAGAAGAACAACTTTAAAGGAAGTCTAACTATATTTATCTAGGGTCTAACACTTATAGTAGTTTTATAGGAAATTGAAGCTCATCTTCATAACTTCATATAGAGGTTGTAACTCTATATGAAGGTTAGCTGAACTTATAAAGTTAACTAGCAGTTCTTATGCATAACATAAGAAATTTAAGTAACTAAAATTTAAAGTTTAATGTCTTCTACCTAAGCAGATATCTCAAATTTGTGATTTGGTCATAGTGGCTTAAGCAGAGAGGCAAGACCATAGATCTTGAGTGAATTTCTTACTCTTTGAGTACTACATGAGTTATGAAGATAATTAAAAGGTATGAGACTTAGGGAAAAGATGTTTTCATGTGAAAGGAAAGCTAATAGAAGAAGGTAGATGAAACACTAAGCATTAAAAGGAGCTACTATTATCCAAGTATACTTGGTTAAAACCATAAGGAAGAAGAAACCCTTCTTAAATTCTTTACAGAGTCATGAATGAGATTGAGTAAATCCTTTAACCTATTGTATAATTGGATACAATGAAGGGTGATAAAGGTTATATATTTAATATTAAACCTATGTTACCTATACAAAATAAAAAATAGCTTAAGGGGGACTTGAGATGATTAAGAGTACAAGAAGTTTTTTAGAGTTAAAAGGAGATTTAGTTTACTTAAAAAAACTAGATAAAGAATATATTGAAGAATATTTTCAAGGCATTGATGACTGCAGTATTGAGTCAATTATTTTTACAGGAACTCAACAAGTGTTTAACAAATCAGATATAGAAGGGTATCTAGAAGATGTATCATCAGATAGAAGCAGAATGGACTTTTTAATATTTTCAAAGGAGTCTAATAAAGTTGTTGGGGAAGTTGTCATTAACGATATTTATAGAAATAATAGAAGTGCTAGTATGAGAGTTCTAATAAATAGAAAAGAAGATTTTAGTAAGGGTTATGGTAGTGAAGCTATTATATTGGCATTAAATTATGGATTTGGAATGCTTAATTTACATAGAATTGAGTTAGAAGCACTAGAGTTTAATGAAAGGGCAATCCATGTTTATGAAAAAATAGGTTTCAAAAGAGAGGGAATTCGAAGAGAGGGAATCTTCTTTAATCACAAATATTACGATTTAGTTACCATGAGCATTTTAGAAGATGAGTTCAGGGCAAAATATATAGATAGTGAGAAGTCATTAAGGGAATTTTTATAGAAACAAGGGAGAGAGATTTATGAGGGTAAGAAATATAAATTATACAGAAATAGACTTATATACAAATATGCTACCTTACGAAGGGAGTAGACTTAAAGATATATTATCTTCTTGGTTAGAAAAGGGAATAACAAGGCTAGACTGGTGTTTTGTAATTGAAGATAATAATAAATTTTTAGGTAGAATAATATATGGAGTATTTGATGATGATTTGGATATTTTAAATATAGATTTTATAGATGCTCCTAAAGAAGCCATGGAAAAACTTTTATGTCATAGTGTAAAAGAGATGGGTTTAAAAGGATTCAGCAAAATAATAAACCACCTTTATTCTGATAAAAATAATTTTAAGGAGTACAAAGACATATTGCTTAAAATAGGGTTTAAAATTACTCAAGAAAAGAGAAGTTTTACATGGACCCAAAATTACATTAAGGAATCCTCTAAAAGGCTGATTTTTAAAAGCTTAGAAGATACTGGCCAGATGGAGTATATAGAGGCTATAAAAGAAGTAACAGAAGGTACCTTAGATGAAGATGATTTAAGTTCTATAAAAGAGATAGGATATAAGAAAGCAGCAGAGAAGTACTTCAATGAATTAAAAGATATTGATTTTAATAAGAAATGGTGGAAACTTGCTTATACAGGAGATAATGATCTTTTAGGGTTAGTAGTACCACAAAGGTTTAATGAAGATACAGGTGCTATTAACTATATTGGAGTTGTACCTAAAAGAAGAGGTAATGGATATATAAATGACTTATTAATAGAAGGTACTAGAATCTTAAGTGAAAATAATATAACGAAGATTATTGCTGATATTGATGTGAAAAATTTCCCATTGGAAAAGGCTCTTATGGATCAAGGATATAAATTTGATTGTGAGATGTTAGTTATGAAATTGAGTTTATAATAATTATAGTATTTAACCCCATGTATAGTATCCTTAACACTTCTTTAAAGGAAAAACAGGCTTAGAAATTTAGCAGTTATTTCTCCTTACTATGGTAGAAAAGTGATATAATGAAGTATATGATATAAATTGTAAGTATTTTATGCTAGAAATCACATTCACAGGAGGGGTATTTATGAGAACTGTTCCACTAACTGCTTTTAAAATATTTAAATCCTGCTCATAGCAAAGACTGCTATAAAGAAATGAGCTATGCTTTGTTTTGAGTAAGGTATATTAATGAATTAAATTATAATTTGTCTAACAGAAACCATTAATGATGGTTTTAAATAATACTCATCTTTACAAGTTTAGATGAGTGCTCGAAGAGTAAGTGACTATCACCAAATCAAAGATTTGGGATATCTGCTTAATGCATGGAGTAACTTTATGAGTAGTCTTTGCTTAAATCTTTATATTTTTATAAGGAGGAGCAAAGATATGGCATATATTAAAGCACAAAATGTGTTACCAGAAGAAATAATAAAGTTAATTCAAGAATATGTAGATGGAGAGTATTTATACATTCCAAGAAAAAATGGCAATGAAAAATCTTGGGGTGAAAAAAATGGTACAAGAAGTATCCTAAAAGAGAGAAATAATGAGATCTTAAAAAAATACCTTAGAGGAATTACTGTTACTGAATTAGCTAATGAATACTATCTTTCAGAAAAAAGTATAAGAAGGATAATAAGAGTAATAAGAAACTCATCTTCATGACTTCAGATGAGTACTCAAAGAGTAAGCGACTACCAACAAGCCATAGGCTTGGTATCTGCTTAACCGACTATCACCAAATCGAAGATTTGGGATATCTGCTTAAGAAACTCATCTTCATGACTTAAGATGAGTACTCAAAGAGTAAGCGATTTACACAAGATTTTAGATCTTGGTTCTCTGCTTAAGGGACTACCGACAAGCCATAGGTCTTGTTATTTGCTTAACTGGCTATCACCAAATCATAGATTTGGGATATCTGATTAGGAAAAGTTATTATATTAATAATAGAAGAGGATGATTTATTATCAGAACAATTTTTGATAATAAATCATCCTTTTTAGGTTAGGTAAGTTTTATTTAAATATATTTAAGTTGTCATTGAGTAATCTGGGGAAAGTTAAAATATGTATCTCCTGGCTCAAGGTTCGTTCAGAACCCTTTTGGAGGTTTTTATATAATAATATTCTTGTTAGAATATTATTAGAAACATAATTAAACATATGGTATTGGGGGAGGGGTAATAATGAAATTTTCTTTGAAAGTTAGAACAGAAGAGGATACTAAAAAAATTTTAAACTGGTGCTATGAAGGCATATATTCATTTTACGATAATAATATTCAACAAGAAAAAATTGATAATATTATTAGTTTAACAGGATCTGATAGGGCCTTTTCAGTGGTAAATGAAGAAGGTGAACTTGTTGGAAACTGTGAGTTTTACGATGTTTCAGACAATGAAGAAGAAGAAATTCTTGCTGTTGGTATTCAAATGGAACCTAGTTTAACTGGAAGAGGGTATGGAACAGAATTTTCCATGGCAATTATTGAAGAAGGAAGAGAGAGGCTAAAATATGACTATTTAGAATTATCAGTGGCGGATTTCAACACTAGAGCAAGAAAGGTTTATGAAAAAATAGGTTTTAAAAAGATTGATGAAATATATAATGAGATTAGAGGCAATAAATATAAATTTATAATAATGGCTAAAAAGTTTAAGGATAATTAAATTAGGGGGAAATAATATTTAACTTCAACTATTATATATTTGTTTTGTTATTTTATGAGGAATCAATCTTAATGAAACATACTAGGGTAATAAGTATTTATTTACTTGCTTTATTTTAATATATTGGATATAATTGTATTAGTAAAATTAAGGAGGTTTGATGAAATGGTAATAGCTACTTGCTAATTAATTTTCTAAATTGAAAATTTTATTCAAGGAAGATTTTAAATGCCTATACAATTAGGTTTTTTTGGTATGCTTCTTTTGAAATTTAGTAAGTAGAAGTGGTCATTTTATAGAACTAGAATTAAATCTTAATTTTACATAAGATATTGATAGGGATGTATTTAATGCATGCTTTAAAGTTGTGATATTTTTTAGAATGATGTTAACCTAATATTATTCTAGAAGTTTCTTTGGCTTTAATTAGAATATACTCTCTTAAAAGTATTTTGCAATGTAAAATAATGTTTATTTTAGACTGTAAGGAGCAAAAACTTCCTACAGTCTTTTTTGTTCTATTGAGAGATATAATAAATCTTAGACTTTATCATAGTGACTTAAGTAGAGCCTAAGATCTACAGTTTAATGGTATAGCTTTACTCTTTCATTACTGAAAGGAAACTCATCTTAACAATTTAAGATGAGTAAGCCATTGAGAAAAGATAATAGATTTTGCTTTTCTATTATGAAGCTATGAATATGAGTTTCTCATAAAAAACTTAATTAAGTAATTCAGAGTTTGATATGAATTTATAAATTTTGTATAGGCATTAAACAGTAAAGAATACTTAAAAGGAGAGGATATTATGGAGATTAAAGAAAAAATAATAAAAGATTTAGATAGGATAATAAATGAATATATAAAGGCAGAATTTGTACCAGGACTCGCAGTAGGTGTAGTATATAATAATGAAGTTATTTACACAAAGGGCTTTGGAGTAAAAAATATAGATACAAAAGAACCTGTTGATGAAAATTCTCTTTTTCACATGGCATCAGTATCAAAAACTTTTGTTGCTACAGGAATAATGCAGTTAGTTGAACAAGGGAAAATTAACTTAGATAAATGTTTAATAGAGTATTTACCTTATTTTAAGCTTAAAGATGAAAGATATAAAAACATAACTATAAGGCAAATATTAAATCATACATCAGGTATGCCAGATGAAGAGGATTATGAGTGGGATAAGCCAAAGTATGATGATAAGGCTTTAGAAAGGTATGTTAGAAGCGTTGATGGAAGGGAACTTATGTGGGAGCCAGGAGAAAAGTTTGCTTATAGTAATATAGCCTATGAAATTTTAGGACATGTTATTGAGAAAGTTTCAGGTATGTCCTTTGAAGAATATATGAAAGAAAATATTCTAGATGTTGTAAAAATGAAAGAAAGCAACTTTTTAAAGCCTTTAGTTTCAAAGGATTTACTTACAAGTCCTCATATTTTGGATGTGAAAAATGGTTATGGAGCTACGGTTAGTGAAGTTTTTCCTTATAACCGTGCACATGGGCCAAGCTCTACTTTATGTTCTAATGTAGTTGAAATGTGTAACTATGCCATTGCTAATATTAATGAAGGAAGGTTTCAAGGAGATAAGATACTAAAGAATACTAGCTATTCAGAGCTTTGGAGAGAATATGCCTCTACAGAATGGGGAGGCTATACTTCAAAAATTGGACTTTCATGGTTTTTAGGACAATACAAAGGAAATAAGGTTATGTCTCATAGTGGTATGGACACAGGCTTTAGAAGTAATTTAATAATCTTACCTGAAAGAGGCATTGCAGTTGTTGTTATGATAAATGCATATTATATTGGAACTAAAATTTTATGCACAAGTATTTTAGATATACTTTTAGGTGAAGAAGTTCATTATATAAAAACATCACTTGCACAGCACATAATAAGAACAATGTTTAATAACAATTCTGAAATAGCTTTAAAGGAATATGATAAGATAAAGCAAAACTCTATTGAAAGATATCTTGTTTATGAAGATGAGTTTAATGCCATTGCCTATCAACTTCTAGAGCGAAAAAGAGTTAAAGAGGCAATTGATGTGCTTAAAATATCAATTGAAATTTTCAAAGAATCAGCTAATCTTTATGATAGTCTAGGTGAAATGTATTTATGTGAAGGTAATAAGAAGCTAGCTTTAGAAAGCTACAAAAAATCTGTGGAGCTGGACCCAAATAATGAGAATGGGAAAAAAATGATAGAGGAATTAAGCGTATAATTAGATAATTTGAAACCAACTTTAAGAAGACTATATTGTAGAATATAATGTATTAGAAGGATAATATAAAGTTAGCTCTCCAATGTAAAAATATTTTTTACATTGGAGAGCTTTTATTTTTATACAGAGGCATTAAAATTTTCAAAAGAAAAAGAATTAATTTCATCATTATAAGGCAAAATAAGAAAAGTGTAGTATAGATAAAAATGAAAATTAAATATATGGATTTTAAAAATAGTCGTAAAATAAAAAATACAAAGAAAGGAGAGGGTTATGTTTTGTTACGATTTTCATAACCAGTGGATGGAATGAAGGAGAATAATGTGAAAGTTATTCCACTAGGTGGTCTTGGAGAAATAGGAAAGAATATAACAGCTATTCAGTATAAAGATGAAATTATTGTTATAGATTGTGGGGTGTCTTTTCCAGAAGAAGAGATGTATGGGGTAGATCTAGTAATACCTGATATAAGATACCTTTTAGACAATTCGGATAAGGTGAGGGGGATTTTTTTAACCCATGGTCATGAGGATCATATTGGAGCCTTACCTTATATTTTAAAGCAATTAAATGTTCCTGTTTACGGTACAAGACTAACCTTAGGCATAGTTGAAAACAAATTAAAAGAGCACAATATACTTTCAGACTGTGAGCTTCATGGTGTAGAAGCTGGAGATATAATAGAAACAGAAAATTTAAAGATTGAATTTATAAGAAACACTCATAGTATAGCAGATTCTTGCTGTATTGCCATTCATACACCTGTGGGTGTAATATTTCATACTGGGGATTTTAAGATAGATTATACACCTATAGATGGATTAGTTATGGATTTAGAACGTATTTCTCAATTAGGGAAGCAGGGAGTAATGCTACTTATGGGGGATAGTACCAATGTAGAGCGACCTGGGTATACAATTTCAGAAAAATCCATAGGAGAAACTTTAACTAGAATACTTTCTAATGCTAAGGGTAGAGTTATTGTGGCAACCTTTGCTTCCAATATACATAGAATGCAGCAGATAGTAAATTCCTCTATAGACTATGGAAGGAAAGTAGTTTTTAGTGGAAGAAGTATGGAAAACATATCTAAGGTGGCTATGGATCTTGGGTATCTTCATATACCTGAAGGTAAAGTTATAAGTGTAGATGAAATGGAAAACTACCCTAATGAACAAATCACATTAATAACCACTGGAAGTCAAGGAGAACCTATGGCAGCTCTTGCTAGGATAGCTTTTTCAAATCATAGAAAAATTAAGATTGAACCAAAGGATTTATTCATTATTTCTGCATCACCAATACCTGGAAATGGAAAAATGATATCTAGAGTAATTAATCAATTATTTAAAAAAGGTGCAGATGTAATTTATGAAGATTTAGAGGAAGTGCATGTATCAGGTCACGCCTGCAGAGAAGAATTAAAATTAATTCATAGATTAGTTCATCCTAAGTATTTTATGCCTGTTCATGGTGAATATAGGCATTTGAGGCATCATGCTAACCTGGCTAAAGAGTTAGGCATGGAAAGTGAAAATATTTTTACTTTAGATACAGGTGAAGTTTTAGAATTATCAACTAAGGAAGCTAAGGTATCAGGCAGAGTTCATACTGGATCTGTGTTTGTAGATGGCCTTGGCGTAGGAGATGTTGGAAATATAGTGCTTAGGGACAGGAAATACTTAGCTCAGGATGGAATGCTTACAGTGGTGGTTACTATAGAAAAAGAATCCTATAGCATTATTGCAGGTCCTGATATAATAACTAGAGGCTTTGTATATGCGAAGGAATCAGATATTTTAATTAATGAGACAAAAGAGATTGCAAGAAAAGAATTGGAAAACTGCTTAGAAAATAAAATTGTTGAATGGTATGTCTTAAAAGTTAATATGAAAAAAGCTATGGAAAAGTATTTATATGAAAAAACAAAAAGAAGACCAATTGTGCTACCTATTATTATGGAAATTTGAATTTATGGTATAATCATAAGCATACCATGGATAAAAGTCGCGTTTTCTGCGGCTTTTATTATTTATGAAAAAATAGCATGTTAATAGTGTTTTACTAAAGATTAAAATTGTGTAATAATATAAAAGGTGTTTATCTAATGGCTAACAAAGATTAACATTTATAAGTAGTATAAATAGGCTAGGTTAGCTCATAGATTCATTAAACTAAGCATTAAATAGCTTAGAGTCTATTTGATGCAAAGTTCACTTTAGTAGTTAGTGAGGTAGAAAAGATGAAAATAGGATTTGATCATGAAAAATATCTTGAAGAACAATCAAAATATATTCTAGAAAGGGTTAATAATTATGACAAACTATATCTAGAATTTGGTGGAAAGCTTTTGTTCGATCTTCATGGAAAAAGAGTTTTACCTGGATTTGATGAAAATGCAAAAATCAAATTATTGCATAAATTAAAAGAAAAAGTTGAAATAATTATTTGTGTATACGCAGGAGATATTGAGAGAAATAAAATAAGAGGAGACTTTGGAATTACCTATGACATAGATGTTCTAAGACTAATTGACGACTTAAGGAATTATGAGCTTGATGTAAATAGTGTTGTAATTACTAGATATAGCGGACAGCCAGCAGCAACAGTTTTCATAAATAAGCTTGAACGTAGAGGAATAAAGGTATATAAACATGAAGCAACTAAGGGATATCCTACAGATGTTGATACCATTGTTAGTGATGAAGGATACGGTAAAAATCCATATATTGAAACAACAAAACCTATTGTAGTTGTAACAGCACCAGGACCAGGTAGTGGTAAATTAGCTACTTGTCTTAGCCAGCTTTACCATGAATATAGAAAGGGCAAAGTAGCTGGATATTCAAAGTTTGAAACATTCCCAGTATGGAATGTACCTTTAAAACACCCTTTAAATATAGCTTATGAAGCAGCCACAGCAGACCTTAAGGATGTAAATATGCTTGATTCTTTTCATTTTGATGCCTATAATAAGGTAGCTGTAAATTATAATCGTGACATCGAAATGTTCCCTGTAATTAAAAGGATTATAGAGAAGATAACAGGTGAAGATTCTGTTTATAAATCACCTACAGATATGGGTGTTAATAGAGTAGGCTTTGGAATAGTTGATGACGAGGTAGTTAAAGAAGCCTCTAGACAAGAGATAATCAGAAGATATTTTAAAACAAGCTGTGAGTACAAAAAAGGGTATGTAGATAAAGAAACTTTCCAAAGGGTAAAACTTATAATGGAGGAACTTAATCTTAAACCAGAGGATAGAAAAATTGTCATTGCTGCAAGAGAGCATTCAGCTAAATTAAAGCAAATAGCTAATAAAAATGAAGTTTGCCCAGTGGTTGCAATAGAACTTAGTGATGGAACAATGCTAACTGGTAAGAGTTCAAATTTAATGGATGGAACAGCAGCAGTAGTTTTAAATGCTATTAAGCATTTTGCAAATATATCTGATGAAATTCATCTTATTTCTCCAGTTATAATTGAACCAATTATAAATTTAAAATCAAAAACATTAAGCAGTAGAAATACAGCTTTAGACTGTGAAGAGATTCTAATGGCTCTTAGCATATGTGCAGTTACAAATCCAACAGCGCAATTAGCACTTGAAAAATTATCAATGTTAAAGGGATGTCAAGCCCATTCAACTACAATTTTAAGCAGAAATAGTGAACAGACCTTTAGAAAGCTTGGAATAGATGTAACTTGTGATGCTGAATATCCATCAGAAAATCTTTATTATAGCAATTAACTATAATATGTAAGTGAATAAAGGTTAAAACGTATCATATATATTTATAGAAGATAAATTAATCATAATATAGAAATGAAAAAGGCTAAGAAATACATCAGGTGTTTTTTATAGAAAGAAAATTAACCATAATATTGAAATGATAAAAATCTAATAAATATATCTATGTCTTTGTTAAAGGGGGGTCAAATCCATTCAACTACAAATTTATGTAGAAATAGTGAAAATACCTTTATAAAACTTGGAATAGATGTAACTTATGATACTGAATATTCGTTAAAAAATCCTTATTATAGCAATTAACTATAATATGTAAGTGAATAAAGCTTAGATTTGCCAAGTACATGCTGATTATGGAGGAAAGGTAAGGTAAATGCATTTTTTAATTGGCATTCTCCTGTAAACCCTAGTAACCCCAGATTCCCCTCTTTATTACCAATATACAGCGTTTGTATTAAATGGATTAGGATGGTATAATCTACAATAGTTTGATTTAAAACCTATTATTAGGGGAGAAGTGTCCTAATAATAGGGTTTTATTATTTTGTGGAGGGTTATACTAATGAGGGATAATAATATTAAATTGCGTCAGGAGGTTTTTGTAGATGACGCATGGAAGATTATTGATTGGCTAGAGGATGATGAGGTAATACAATATTTAAATGAGGGACAAAATGTCTGTAAAAGTATTAAACAGGTAATACATAGAACTAATATGCCCATTCTTACCCATTTATTTAACCAAGATGGAAGCTTTTTTATGCTAACAACAAAGGACAAGGAGCCCATCGGTTTTTTAAGATTAGTTCCTAAGAAAAAAGGAGCAGAAATGGTAATAGTAATTGGAGATAGAGAAAAATGGGGACAAGGATTAGGGCCTGAAGCCATATTTGAAGGATTAAAGCATGCTTTTTTTCAGTGGAGAGTTGATGAAGTAATTGCAAAAATTAACTTTAAAAATGAGCGTTCTAAAAAAGCATTTAAAAAGATCGGTTTTACAGAAGATAAGGAGCTACCAAGAGAGATGCAATACTCCATTTCCATGGAAGAATTTTTAGAAATAGCCGCATAGTTATTTATATAGTTATTTATAGTTATTTAAGATGTGAAATACAACGGGAAATAGAGCGGGAAATACACCCCCGGGGGTGTATTTCCCGCTCTATTTCCCTATTTCTTTTCAGGTTCTAGTTTTACTAAGCAGTGTTTTATATCAACAATATTTTCTTCAATAGAATCATGTACCTTTTGAGCTATTTTGTGCCCTTCACTTATGGTTAAATCCCCATCTACAGATATTTCAATATCTGCATATATTTTATTTCCAAAGGTTCTGGTTTTTAAATTAATAATATTAGTGACTCCCTTTATATTAAAGGTAATGTCTTTTATTTTCTCGATTATTTCATTATTAGCGCAGTGATCAACTAATTCTTTTATGGCTTTAAAGTAGTATTCTATTCCAATCTTTATAATAAGAAGGCTCACCAAAAGTCCTGCTATAGGATCTAAAATCTTTATACCTAATCTAGCACCTAGAATGCCTAAAAAAGTACCTATAGATGAAAGGGCATCGGAACGGTGGTGCCACGCATCGGTTTCCATGGCTATACTCTTTATCCTTTTAGCTATTATTATGGTATACCAGTACATAGCTTCCTTCACAAAAATAGAAACCCCAGCAGCAATTAAGGCGATTTTGTGAGGTGAATTTAAATTTCCTGATATCAAATCCATAAATGATTTATATCCAATAGAAGCACCAGTAAATATTAATATTAAGCTCATAAGTTTTGCAAATACAGGTTCAAATTTTTCATGACCATAAGGATGGCTCTCATCAGCGCCCTTGCTTGATACTTTAAGTCCTATTATAACAATAACAGTAGTTAATATATCAGCAAGACTATGAAATGCATCAGCTAGCATTGCGCTACTTTTACCTATAAAAGCTGCTAGCATTTTAAATACACAAAGAAATATATTAGCTGTAATGGTAATTAATGAGGCTTTTGTGCCAATTTTAGAGTTTTCCAATTCATTCTCTCCTAATTGATAATGTTATATGTTTATATACTATGCTATAAATCCTAAGTTGATAACATCTTCTAGGGTGATATTATCAGATATATATTATCAAATGATAATAAAATCGAAGTGCAATATTTAAAAATTTACAAAGGTAGTATATCAAAAAAATGTCACATTCTTAGTTTATATCATATAATATAATACAAGCTATTCCACATAAATTGAATATTTTATGGATTAATAGGGATTTAGAGCCCTATTTTTAAGTCAAGTTATACAACGAGTATTGGATAGGTTGTAATAAATTAAAAGGAGAGTTGATTATGTCAACTGCAAGATTATATAGTCAGAATTTAAGCGGCTTTCAGCCAGGTGTAGAATATGATTATAATATAACCTTAGAAGCAGAAACTAGATCTGCTATTCATGGTGTTGTAAGGTTACCTAATAACACTGTAGCTGCTAATGCAGTAGTTAAGCTATTCAAACTTATAAATGGTGTTTTTGAACCAATCGATTTCCAATACACAGACGCTGAAGGTCAATTCCTTTTTGGTATTGCTGATATAGGTGGAACTTACAGAATAAAAATATATTGGTATCCACTAGTATAGTTAATATAGACGGAACAGTTTTTGACTGTTCCGTATTTAATATAAAAATGAAAACTTAAAGATTTTTATAATACTACCAGTGCCTTCATGAATAAAATCCTTATTTAAGTAATTTTTAAATAATACACATAGGGAGAAGATAGAAAAAATATAGGAATCTAGTGTAGCTATTTTTATACTAGATAGCAAATGGAGGAATATTTAATGTATAAACCTATCGATTTAAATCAGGAGAAAAATAATCAAAGAGAAACCTTGGTGTATGTATTAGAGGAAGAGAATACTGTAATGGATAATATAGATGAAAAACTTCTTAAAGAAGCTGATGTATATGGTTTGGCTTTAAATGGAACTCACTTAAATTCCATAGATGAAGATTTAAAGTTTTTAAATGGAAATGAATTATATATTGAAGTTATCATTTCTAATCCATAGGGAAATACACCCCCGGGGGTGTATTTCCCAGTATTTTTTACAGAGAAGAAGTAAAAACTATATACAAAGGAGTGGATAAAATGAGTAAATTAAATACAGATGGTAAAGGTGCTATTAGGATAGGACATTATACAAAAAACGCTATAGAGAGTTTTGAAAATAATATAGTAAATCAAAAGGATTATCTAGAAAAGGTAGACAAAGAGCTTAAAAAGGAGGAGGAACCAAAGAGCCAATTTAAATAATTAAATTTAATTTATATAAATATAATATAGGATTTACTAAAAACACCCTTTATAAAGTAGTGATATGCTCCCCTTAAAGTAGACAGATTAAAAAATAAAAATCTGTTGCTGGAAAGGGGAGTTTATTTATATAAGAGTATTTTATTTATGTAAGAGTATTTTCGAATCTGAGTTTTACAAGAACTTATAAATATTGAGAAAGCATTTTAAAAATCTGACACTTAGAAAAGGATATAAAAATTACAAAGTTTTTTTTATATCTTAATTGTAAAAGTGTAAGTATTAAAGTCTATAGAAAATTAAAACCTATAGAAAATTAAAGCATGTACAAATCATATAAATATTTTTTATTCATTCATCACAAAATACAGGGGGATTAGATAATATAGTATAAGGGTAATTTTGCTAATTATGCTACTATGAAGAGTATTTTTATTGGGAGGTGGGTTCATGGCAGCTATTGTTGAAGTTAAGGATGTTAATATGAATTTTTATACCTTAGAGGGTGAACTTCAAGTTCTTTATGATTTAAATTTTTCTCTTGAAGAGGGAAAGATTTTGGCTCTTTTAGGGCCTTCTGGTTGTGGTAAATCTACAATGCTTAATATTTTAAGTGGCCTCTTAAAGCCAACCTCTGGACAAGTTCGTATTGATGGTAAGCTTGGTTATATGTTTCAAAGAGATCATCTTTTGGAATGGCGAACTATAATGGATAATATAACTATTGGACTTGAGATACAAAAAAAGCTTAATGAAGAGGCAAGACAAAAAATAGAAAGTCTTTTAAAGACTTATGGACTTTGGGACTTTAGAAATAGATACCCAAGGGAATTATCTGGGGGAATGAGACAAAGGGTTGCATTAATTAGGACTCTTTCTGTTGATCCAGATATTTTGCTTTTAGATGAAGCTTTTTCAGCTTTGGATTATCAAACTAGACTTTTGGTAAGTGATGATATTTATAAAATTATAAAAAATGAAAAAAAGACAACTATATTGGTTACTCATGATATATCTGAGGCCATATCTATGGCTGATTTTGTTTTGGTTTTATCTAAAAGGCCTGCCACAATAAAGGGCATACACAATATTAATCTTACAATTGAAGAAGAGAAGACTCCTTTATCTGCTAGGAAGGCACCAGAGTTTAAAGATTATTTCAATGCTTTATGGAAGGAGCTTGATATTTATGAAGACTAAATCCTTAACTCCTTATGAAAAATTTTTAAAAAATAAGAAAAAAGAAAAAAGGGCTATTGTATTTTGGCAAATATTTATTCTTATATTGTTTTTAATTTTATGGGAAGTTTTAGCTAGAGTTAATGTTATAGATACTTTTTTATTTAGTAAACCAACAGATATACATGTGCTTTTTACAAGATATGTACAAAGTGGTGAACTATTTAAACATATAGGAATATCTGTCTTAGAAACTGTACTGGGGTTTACCATAGGTACTGTTTTGGGTATTTTAATAGCTATAATGCTTTGGTGGTCTAAAACCGCCGCAAAAATTTTAGATCCTTTTTTGGTAGTTTTAAACGCTTTACCTAAAACCGCATTAGCTCCAATCCTTATTGTTTGGGCAGGTGCAGGAATTAAAGGTATAGTTGTAATTGCTGTAACCATATCCTTAGTTACAACAATTTTATCTGCCTATAACTATTTTATAAATGCAGATGAAGAGAAAATAAAGATGCTACAAAGTTTTGGAGCTACTAAAGGGCAAATTTTAACAAAACTTATACTACCCTCAAACATTGGAAATATCATAAACATAGTAAAGATAAATATAGGTATGTCTTGGGTGGGGGTTATAGTTGGAGAGTTTTTAGTATCTAGATATGGTATAGGGTATTTGATTGTTTATGGTGGTCAAGTATTTAAGTTAGATTTAGTTATGATGGGCGTTGTTGTTTTGGCGGTTTGTGCTTTAATTATGTATCAAGTTATAAATGTGATAGAAAAGCTTTATAAAGAAAGAAGAAATTTAGAGAACAACTGATTATATAAAAGTTTATTTAGGTGGTGAATTTATGAAGAGTATAAAAAAAATAGCATCAATTTTAGCTTGTGCTTCAATGATTGCTTTAATTTTTAATGGATGCACTAAGAAAGGAGAAATAACTAAGTTAAAAATTGCAGAGGTTACCCATTCAGTTTTTTATGCACCTCAGTATGTAGCTATTAATGAAGGTTTCTTTGAAGAAGAGGGATTAAAGGTAGAACTTATAGCAGCTCAAGGAGCAGACAAAACCATGGCAGCTCTAGTTTCAGGTGAAGTTCAGATAGGACTTATGGGGCCAGAGGCTTCCATATATATTTATAATCAAAAAAGCAAGGATTATGCTATAAATTTTGCTCAAGTTACTAAAAGAGATGGAAGCTTTTTAGTTGGAAGAGAAAAGGAAGATAACTTTAAATATGAAAACTTAAAAGGAAAAGAAGTAATTGGTGGAAGAAAAGGTGGAGTTCCTGAAATGACCTTAGAGTATGTCATTAAGGAAAAGGGACTAACCATAGGTCAAAATACTAAAAATGGAGAGGTAAATGTAAGAACAGATGTACAATTTAATGTAATGGGTGGAGCCTTCATAGCAGGGGAAGGAGATTACGTAACCTTATTTGAACCAGCAGCTACAGCAGTTGAAAAGGATGGGAAAGGTTATATACTCTCTTCTATAGGAGAAGTGTCAGGAGAGATTCCATATACAGCTTACTCCGCAACTAACACATATATAGATAAAAACCCTGAAGTTATACAAAAGTTTACGAACGCTATATATAAAGGTCAATTATATGTTCAAAACCATAGTGCTGAAGATATAGCAAAATCCATAGCTCCATTTTTTACAGATATTAAAATGGAAGATTTAATAGTAGTAGTAAATAGATATAAATCCATAGACGCTTGGTGCCAAAATCCAGTACTAAAGGAAGCTAGCTTAAATAGCCTAATGAAAGTAATGAGTTTGGCTGGAGAATTAGATAAAGAAGCTCCATATGATAAGATTGTAACCACCAAATACGCAGAAGAGGCTATAAAAAATATTAAAGAATAAATCTGTCCTACCATCACTATATTTTAAGCTTTATAGCTATCTATAGTGTTAAATATTAGTTAAAAAACATCTGAATTTAATAAAATCTACCATAGATAAGTCACATTATAAAAATACTATGTTAAACTAAGAAGATGATTTCTGTATTGAACAGGAATCATCTTCTTTTCTGTGCCCATAGCCACAATGGCAACTAGAAAACTTACAATAATGTAAGGTAAAATACAAAAAATGAAAGATTAAAAAATGGTTCTAAATGATTAAGTATAGTAAACTTTAACAGTAGGGAAAATTAATAAAATTATGAAGTTTATTGGGAGGTAACAATTAATGATAGAAGTAAAGAATGTTTCTAAGATTTATAAAATGGGTAAAGAAGAATTTGCAGCCTTAAACAATGTAAGTTTAACAATTAATGAAGGTGATTTTATGTCTATTGTTGGACCATCAGGTTCAGGTAAGTCAACTTTAATGCACCTTATAGGTGGACTTGATACCCCAACCACAGGAAGTATATATATGAATGGAAAAGATATTAGTAAGTTAAAAGATAAGCAGATGTCCAAGTATAGAAACAGTGAAATAGGTTTTGTATTTCAAGCTTTTAATTTAGAGAATACGCAAACAGCTCTTGAAAATGTAATGATGCCATTAATATTTGCTGGAGTTAGTGGAAGAGAAAGAAAAGTTAAAGCTATGAGTGCTTTAAAATTAGTTGATTTAGAGGATAAAGCTAAAAATAAGCCAATGGAAATGTCAGGTGGGCAAAGACAAAGGGTAAGTATAGCAAGAGCTCTTGTTAATTCCCCTAAAATAATATTTGCAGATGAACCAACAGGTAACCTTGATTCTAAAAATGGTAGAAATGTAATGGATCTTTTAAAAGATTTAAATAAAAAAGGATATACAATAATAATGGTTACTCATAATAATGAAGATGCTAGAGAAGCAAAGAGAATAATAAAAATAAGAGATGGTCAAATTCAGGAGGTAACAGCAGATGATATTTAAAGACGTTTTGAAAATGGCCTTTAGGGATTTAGGCAGGAGAAAAGGAAGAACATTTTTAACTTCACTTGCTGTTGCCATAGGGTCAATGCTTATTGTTACAATGGTTGGTCTTGGAACAACAGCTGAAGGGTTTATTTTAAAACAACTTAATAAGGAAGTAAGTGCTAAACTCATAGAAGTAGCGCCACAAAAATATATGAGCAAAGAAGAGCTTGAAAAGTTATATTCTGGGGATATGACTGATGAAGAGAGAGAAGAAGCTCAACAAAAGGCTTTTAAAAAAATTGATGAAAGCACTATAAATAATATGGAAAAGATTGATGGAGTTGATTTTGTTAGAGCATCCATTGAATCACCAATATCAAATTTAAAATTAGAAGGTAAAGAAACAGGGAAAAAGCATATTCAGGTAGCTGGATATAATGATAATAATAATATTTACACTAAAGATGAAATTGAAGCAATGAAAAATAAAAAAGATAATAAAGATTTAGAAGTTATAATTGCAGGAAGAAATTTAACAGATAAAGATGAAAATGGAATTCTTATAAATGAAAACTTACTTAAACATATGGGAATCACAGATTATAATAGTGTAATAGGCAAAGAGGCTATATTGATTCAAGATAAGGTTGAAAATGAAAATGTTAAGGTTAAACCATTAGAAGTAAAGGTACAGATAGTTGGAGTGGTAAATGAAGCATTTGATAAAAAGTATGTTAGCTCAGTTATTACATCTTTAAAAACAGCAACTAATATAAAATCCTATTATACTTTAACCAAGGATTACCTCAGTGAAAAAGGCTATGGATCTATTCAGGTATATGCTAAAGATCAAGGAAAGGTTAAAGAGATAGATGAGGCTATAAAGAATATGGGATATGCCTTTATGTCAAATGAAGAAATAGCAAAGCAAATAAAAAGTGCTTTTATAGTAGTAGAACAAATATTATCAGTACTTGGTGTTATTGTTTTGTTTGTAGCAGCATTAGGAACTATAAATACAATGACTATGGCAATACATGAAAGAACAAAATCGATAGGTATTATGAAATCAGTTGGAGCTACTAGAAAAGATATACATAATATATTCTTAACACAAGCAGCTGTCATAGGATTTATTGGTGGAGTAATGGGAATAATATTTAGCTTTATAAATGGTGCTATTATAGAATTTGCACTTAAGATGTTTTTAGAAGGAAAAGGTGTTAATGAAACAATAAGCTTTTCAATGCCAGTATGGCTAGTTGGAGGTGCATTAGTTTTTGCAATAATACTTTCAGTGCTTTCTGGAATTTATCCAGCTAGAAAGGCTTCAAGCTTAGATGCAATAGAAGCATTAAATTCATAATATAGAAGGAGGAGTAAAATGTTAATAGATAGCATAAAAATGGGTTTTAGTGATTTAAAAAAGAGAAAATTTCGTACAATATTAACAGCTTTTTCTATAGCCATAGGAACAATGCTTCTAATTGTTATGTTTGGTTTAGGCGAAGGAGTTCAAAAGATATATGAGGACAATGTTAAAAAGATGGAAAGTTTTAAAATTATTACAGTGGTAAACCGAGAGCCAGGAAAAGAAGTGAAAGATAGTGATGGAAATCTTAGCTTTGAAGAAGGTAAAGATAAGAAGATAGATAAAGATACTCTTGAAAATATAAATAAAATAGATGGAGTGAAGGGAATAGTTGCTGAAACATCCAGTCAGATTACAGAAGCAAAAATTGGAGATAAGGTAGGGAAAAAAGCTACAATCATAGGCAGAGATGTGAATTATACTATCTTTAGTGAAGCAGCAATAAATAAAGTAAAAAATAGTAATAAGAAAAACAATAAAGATAATAATGAGCCAATTATTGCAGGAAAAAATCTAGAAAAAGGCGACATTAATTCAGTTTTAGTTGGTGAAAAGTATTTAGAAAAAATGGGTATTAAAGATTATGACAGTTTAATAGGCAAAGAAATAGAACTAGTGGTAGATCTTCCAAAGGTAGAGGGAAGTATCAATAAAGAGCCATTTATTATAAAAGCCAAGATAGCAGGAATAATAAATGGAGATTATGAAGAGAGTTATAAAATAATAGGA
This sequence comes from Clostridium simiarum, assembly GCF_018919175.1. Classification (GTDB taxonomy): domain Bacteria; phylum Bacillota; class Clostridia; order Clostridiales; family Clostridiaceae; genus Clostridium_L; species Clostridium_L simiarum. The sequence goes on from NZ_JAHLQL010000001.1 coordinate 46,278, forward strand.
TCAGTAGAATTGGTTTCTAAATTCCAAGAATATTATACTGGGGAAAAAGATTACTTTAATAAAAATGGTTATTCAAGTCTATCCGTTGAGTGTAATACGTTAGAAGATGTAAAAAAGGTTAATGATGAGATTAATACAAAACTTGTATATGGAACTTTTGCATCAACTGATCGTTCAGAAGATATGAATAAGATTTTTTCAGTAGTAAAAGGCATATTTGTAGCAGCAGGAATAATAGTTCTTCTTGTTTCAGCAATAGGTGTTGTTAACACTATGACTATGACAGTTTATGAAAAAACTAAATCAATAGGCATAATGAAGGCACAGGGGGCATCAAGAGGACATATAAATGTTATGTTCTTAGCTCAATCAGGAGTCTTAGGTTTTCTAGGTGGAATACTAGGAAGTATATTAGCAGTTGTAGCAGCTAAGGGATTAGACAAGTTTGTTATTGAACAACTTGCTAAAAAGGGAGCAGCAGATAGCATAGAAAAACTATTTTACACTCCAATATGGGCTATATTAGCTTCCATAGGATTTTCAATATTAGTATGTTTAATAGCAGGTATAGTTCCAGCTAAAAGAGCAGGAAAATTAAATCCAGTGGATTCATTAAGATATGAATAGTATATAAAACAAGCTTTTAGTAATATATTTAGAAATAGAATCCATTAAACTAATTAAAAAAATGTAATAGCCATGGATGAAGTTTAAATTATAATATGTTAGAAAGACTTTATGTTAAACCAAAGAGATGATTTCTATATTGAATAGGAATCATCTCTTTTTCTGTCTTATACTCATGTGATAAATCAACACCTTAATCTAAGAGAGCCTAAGGTAAAAAGAAATATTATATATTGATTAAATTCCTTATTGAATATATACTTAAATCTGTTAAGAAATTAAATTTATAAGAAGTGAGTGATGTTATTGAAGAAAATAGATCTTATAGAAGGGAATATAGGGACAAGTCTTATAAGATTAGCCCTACCTATTATGGGCACATCTTTTATACAGATGGCTTATAACATGACAGATATGATATGGATAGGAAGAGTAGGTAGTAAATCCGTGGCCGCAGTTGGAACTGCCGGGTTTTTCACTTGGCTTTCTATGGCTTTTGTATTAATATCCAAGATAGGAGCAGAGGTTTTAGTATCTCAATTTACAGGAAAAAAAGATGAAAAGTCAGTAAAAAAATATATAGTTACAAGTCTTCAAATAAATATAATTCTTGCTATAATATATACTTTTGTACTTGTGATTTTTAAAAGTAGTCTTATTAGCTTCTTTAATCTTGGAGATATTGAAGTAATATCTATGGCTGAAACTTACCTTTCAGTAGTAGGCATTGGAATTATATTTAGCTTTTTAAACCCTGTATTTACAGCAATATTTAATGGTACAGGAAATAGCAAAATACCATTTTTAATAAATACTTTAGGGCTCATTTTTAACATAATCTTTGACCCAGTATTGATATTTGGAGTAGGACCATTTCCAAAAATGGGAGTAAAGGGCGCTGCCGTAGCTACAGTGTTAGCTCAAGCTGTTGTTACAGGTTGTTTTTTATTTGCCATGTATAAAAGTGAAGAGAGAGCCTTCAAAGTAAATATATTTTCTAAAATAGACTTTAAATATGTTAGGGATATAGTGAAAATTGGAATACCAGTAGCTTTTCAAAATGGATTATTCACTTTATTTTCTATGTTAATAGCAAGAATAATAGCTGTATGGGGACCAACCCCTATAGCCGTTCAAAAGGTTGGATCGCAAATAGAAGCTATATCATGGATGACAGCAGGGGGATTTTCTACAGCTTTAAGTGCCTTTGTTGGACAAAATTATGGGGCGAAAAAATATGATAGAATTCGCAGAGGATATTTCTATACCTTAGCGATGGCCTCTTTAGTGGGAATACTAGCCACAATGCTTTTAGTCTTTGGAGGAAAATATATATTCGGATTCTTTATACCAGAGAAGGAAGCTATAGAATATGGAGTAGTTTACTTAAGAATTCTTGGATATTCCCAGCTATTTATGTGTATTGAAATAACAACGGCAGGTGCTTTTAATGGCCTTGGAAAAACTTTATTTCCATCTATAATAAGTATATTATTTACAGGCTTAAGAGTTCCAGCAGCTAAAATTTTATCCTCTAAGGATATATTGGGTTTAAATGGAATATGGTGGAGTATAAGTATAAGTAGTGTAATGAAAGGCATAGTTTTAACCCTTGTTTTTTTAATATTACTTAAGGCAAATAAGTTATATAAAATTGAAGATTATAATTATGAAAATGCCATATAGTATGTATAATGCCTTTTAAGTATTGATTTTTTATGATTAATGGGATAACATACATATATGAAATTTAAAGAAATCTAATTAAATAATATAATTTCGTATATGCTGGATAATATGGATCTAGCGTTTCTACAGGGGGCCTTAAACTACCTGACTACGAATGTATAGTTACTATAACTATTTTAAATGTGATTATATATTCCTGGGCAGCATATGCTCAGGAATTTTTTTTAATTGATGATTTAATTTAGGGGAAAGGAAAAGGTTTTATGAATTTATTAAAAGAGAGAATAATAAAAGATGGTAAGGTAAGAGAGGGAAGGATATTAAAGGTTGATAGCTTTTTAAACCATCAGATGGATATAAGGTTATTAAATGAAATAGGAAAAGAATTTAAAAAAAGATTTCAAGGAGAAAAGGTAGATAAAATACTTACTATTGAAGCCTCAGGTATAGGTATAGCGGCAGTGGCTTCTCAATACTTTGATTATGCTCCTGTGGTATTTGCAAAGAAAACTGAAAGTTTAAATATAGATAATGATCTTTATAAATCACCAGTACATTCTTATACCAAAAATAAAACTTACAATGTAATGGTAAGTAAAAGTTTTATAAAAGAAAATGAAAAGATACTTATTATAGATGATTTTCTAGCCAGTGGCTGTGCAGCCTGTGGATTGATTGATATAGCAACACAAGCAAAAGCAGAGGTAATTGGAGTAGGCATAGTTATCGAAAAGGGCTTCCAAGGAGGAAGAGAGGCTATAAACAATTTAGGAGTTAAAGTTGAATCTTTAGCTATTGTTGACAAAATGGAAGAGGATAGAGTTTATTTTAAGTAAATTTAACAATATAATAAATAGAAGGTAATCAAATGCTATATCTATCTAACCAATTAATTATTAAGGGAGTATAGATAAAATATGAAGAAAGTTTTGATGAGGGTAATTTATGCTTTCATAACAGTTAGTATTATGATTTTAGGGATAGCCTCAAGAAAATTTTCATACTTACTACCAAAGTTTTTAGCAAACTATGCAGGAGATGTGCTTTGGGCATTAATGGTATTCTTTGGATTTAGATTTATATTAATTAAAAAGTCTACCTATTTTGTGGGCATAGTGGCTATTAGCTTTTCATACTTAATTGAAATCAGTCAATTGTATCATAAACCATGGATTGACGCTATAAGAAGAACAGCCCTAGGAGGATTAGTGTTAGGATATGGATTTTTATGGAGTGACATCTTGTGTTATACAATTGGAGTGGCTATTGGAATAATATTAGATAAGATTATTAGAAAATTTAATATTAATTAATAAAGAAAGTATTGTAGACTAATAGGGGGATAAATTCTTTATTTTTGAGAACAATATACTTGAATTTCAAAAATAAAGGAGTAGGTAATAATGAAAAAAAGAATCTCAACCATATTAGCAGTACTATTATTTTCTATAATGTTTTTAAATAGCTATAAGGTAGAGGTATTTGCAAAAAACATTACAACAAAGAAATGTTCTAGTGAATCTGCAGTAGATTTAAGGATAAATCAGAGAAAGCTTTGGCAGGATCATGTTTTATGGACTAGGAGTTTTATAGTAAGTGATATAGCGGAATTAGAAGATAAGGATAAAGTATTAGAAAGGCTTCTTAGAAATCAAGATGAGATTGGAGCCTCTATTAAACCTTATTATGGAGAAGAAGCTTCAAATAAATTAGCTAGTTTATTAAGAGAACACATCTCTCTTGCAGGTCAAGTGGTTGATGCAGCTAAAAGCTCAAATAAGGAAGACTTGGATAAGTACAATAAGCTATGGTACGAAAATGCAGACCAAATTGTAAATGCATTAAGCAGCTTAAATCCTAAGTGGTCAAAAAAGGAGTTAAAGGATTTTATGTATAAACACTTACAATTTATTACTGATCAGACTGTGGCTAGATTAAATAAAGATTGGAAGGCAGATATAGATGCCTATGATAAGGGCCAAGATCATATGTTAAAATTTGCTGATGTAATTTCAAAAGGAATAATAGAGCAATTTCCAGATAAGTTTAAATAAAAGCTTATAATAACAGTATTCTAAACTTTAGAGTGGAATTTTATTCTCTTTAAAGTTTAGAAGAAACTGATTTAACCTATATGATGGGAATATGATTTATTAGAAAGCTTTACTTTTGTTAGATATTATGATAATATGAAGTTATTACAAGAAAATTATAATAATTTATAGTTATTAAGGAGAAAGAAATGAAGATAGAGTTCTTAACTAGATAATTTAATTGAATATTGGTGTTTGAAGGATATTTTTAAGGTATTTATGTACCTTTTTAAGAGAGCTTCTAAACACATTATTATGAGTTAAGAACATTAGTGAAATATAAAATAGCCTATTATTTACTGTGTTTTTCAGCACGGTTTTTTTATGCAATTTTTTATTATATAACTACAATACATTTTGTAAAAGTTATAGATACCCCTCTTCTAAAAGCTGAAGGGTAACAGATAAACTTTATTTAGTTATTGATTTTAAAGTCAGCTAGTGAACTTTGTTCATTAGCTGACTTTTTGTTTTTTAAATTCTTAGCTCATAAGTTAAACCTTATTATAAATAGAGTTTTTGGTTTCAGAGATAGTTTTCATTATTTCTGAAGTTTAGAAATTCTTATCCAGGGATGAACCTTTATTTACTCTAAAAAAAGTAGTATAAGACGAGGTTCAATGGGTGAAAAATTATTATATTTATGAAAATGAGGTGACATTTATGGCAGTATTGCTTAGTTTACAGGGAATAAATAAGGAATTTGGGGAAGTAACTATTTTAGATGATGTGAATTTTCATATTACTTTAGGTCATAGGGTTGGACTAGTAGGACTAAATGGAGCTGGAAAAAGTACCTTAGCAAATATTATTTATGGAAAGTTTAAACCTGATAAGGGAAGTATACTTTGGCATAAGAAAGATATTGAAATTGGGTATTTGAAGCAGGATAGCTTTTATACCCAAAGAACATGGACTGGAGAAGACTTAGATGTGGGAGGGGAAGAATATATAAAGGATTTTCTTCAAGCCTCAGCGTATCTAGGTATGAAAAGAGTAGATGTTTTAGAAGAAGAAAGCTTTAGCAATTTAAGTGGTGGAGAAAAAATGAAGGTTGCTTTAGCTAATATATGGTCTTTAAATCCTGACTTTCTTATATTAGATGAACCTACTAATCATGTTGATTATGAAGGAGTAGAGTGGCTTATAAAAGAGCTTAAAAAATACAGAGGAACTATACTAATAATATCCCATGACAGATATTTTTTAGATAATGCAGTAAATGAAATAATTGAAATAAATAAAGGTAAAGCCTACAGTTATAGTGGAAACTACAGCTTTTATAGAGAGGAAAAGAGAAAAAAATACGAAAGTCAGCTTCATCAATATGAAATTCAAGAAAGTAGTAAAGCAAAGATTCAAGAAGAAATAAATAGATTAAAGAATTGGTCTTCTAAAGCTCATAGGGATTCAACAAAAAAGCAGAAGGCTGGACTTGGTAAAAAAGAATATTTCAGATTAAAAGCTAAGAAGAGGGATAAACAGATAAAATCTAAAGTGAAAAAGCTAGAAAAAATGGTTTTTGAAGGAGTTAAAAGGCCAGAAGAAGATAAAAAAGTTGATTTTAAATTTAATGAAGCTAATTTAAAGGGCACAAGAGTTATAGAAGCAAGGAATATAAAAAAGAGTTTTGAATCAAATCTATTATTTAAAGAAAGTTCTTTTTATATAATGAGAGGAGATAGGGTTGGGATATTTGGGCCTAATGGTTGTGGTAAAACTACTCTTTTAAAAGTAATTTTAGGTAAAGAGGATTTAGATGAAGGGGAGATTTTTACAAGTAAATCTATAACCATTGGATACTTAAGTCAAGAGACTTTGGATATTGACACAGAACAGTCTGTTATAGATATTTTCAATATTGATTCTAGAGAGGAAGAAGGTACAGTGAGAACCTTACTTGCAAATATGGGTTTTAATGAAAAGATGATAACACAGCCCATGTCCACATTAAGCCATGGGGAGCTTACTAGAATTAGAATGGCAAGGTTAATTAGAAAAAATCAGGATTTATTGGTGCTGGATGAACCTTTAAATCATTTGGACCTTTATAGTAGAGAAAAATTAGAGGAGGCCCTAAGAGCCTATGATGGCACTATTATTTTAGTATCTCATGATAGATATATGCTGGAAAATCTTTGTGGCTTTCTTTTGGTTTTTAAAGAAAAGAAAATTAGTAAAATAGTAGGTACCCCTAAAGAGTACTTAGATGGACTATTTACCAAAGAAAAAAATAGTAATCATACTAAAATCCATAATGAAAAAGATAATAAAAGACAGCTAAAGGAAGAGAAAATGCTAATTGAAAATGAAATTGCTTATGTGCTTGGAGAATTAAGTAAGTTTTCTAAAGGTACTTTAGAATATGATAAAATGGATATTAGATTCAAAGAGTTAATTGATAAAAAAAGAAAGTTAGATCAGTGATGCTATTAAAAAACACTCTATTTATAGATGTAAGGAGAGACTAAGGTGCATTGGATAGAAGTTAATACAGAAAAGGATATGAAAAAGTTATTAGAGGTATTTGGAGGTTTTCATGATGGCTGTTTAAGGGAGATGCATCTTTGGAATAGCTATTTTATTGATGAGGATTTATGTATGGGCTCTGGTGAAGGTAATTTAAATGCTAAAGTAATATTTCAAAGGCAGCTAGAAAGCCCTTCAGCTATAGAAGTTTATTTCACTCAGGTTCAAAGGATGAATATAGTTTCAACCCCTTCAAATTATTGGTATAGTATATTTGAAGCCACTTTAAGCTATAAAGATGGATTATATTACTGGTCAGATGAGGATAACTTTAACATAGATAGTCCTACTAATGAAGCTATGTGGATCTCTTCAAAGGGCATAAAATGGCGTAATAGAAGTGAGTGGATGGGAGAAGAATTAAGATACGGATGTAAAGAATAATTTTTATATGAGAGGTAAGATATGAAAGAGTTAATTGATACAAGGTTAGAGGATTTTAAATTAAGATTTGCAGAAAAGGAAGATGTAACCTTAATTTTAGATTTTATTAAAGAATTAGCAGAATATGAAGGTTTGTTAAGTGAGGTAGTTGCCACAGAGAAAGTTCTGGAGGAATCCTTATTTCATCGTAAATCAGCAGAAGTTATAATTGGAGAGTACCAGGGTAAACCTGTGGGATTTGCGCTGTTTTTCCATAACTTTTCAACATTTCTAGGTAAAGAGGGAATTTACTTAGAAGATTTATATATAAAACCTGAAATGAGAGGCAAAGGACTTGGAGGTATAATACTATCTTTTTTAGCCAAGCTTGCTGTTGAAAGAAATTGTGAAAGGTTTGAATGGTGGTGCCTTGATTGGAATGAACCATCCATTAAGTTTTATAAAAAATTAGGAGCAACTCCTATGGATCAGTGGACTGTATACAGGGTGCATGATGAGGCTTTAGAAAACCTAGCCAAAAAGTTTTAAAAATCAAGTATTTACTATCATAAAGAAGCTTTAAGTGCCATATAATAACAGGAGGTGTTATTATGAGGACTTTAAAAGTAGGATCTAGAGGATCTGATGTAATGAAGCTTCAAGCTGTTTTAAAGAAAATAGGATATAATCCTGGTGCTGTAGACGGTATTTTTGGAGGTGCTACAGAAGAGGCAGTTAAAAATTTTCAAAGGAATAATGGATTAACTGTGGATGGAATTGTAGGAGAGGAGACTCATAAAGCTCTAGAGCCTTTTTTATTAGGCTATAATACTTATACTATAAAACCTGGAGATAACTTATATGATATAGCAAGGAGACACTACACCAGTGTAAATAGTATAATTACAGCAAATCCTAATGTACAAGTAAATAATTTAATGATAGGACAAAAGATAATAGTACCTTTTGGAATTCCTGTAGTGGATACTAATGTAAATTACACCTATGAAGTTATGGAAAGAGACCTAGAGGGTTTAAAGGCAAGATATCCATTTATCGAAACAGGAGTTGCAGGAGAAAGTGTGCTAGGAAAAAAGCTTTATTATATTAAGTTAGGTAATGGACCAAACCAAGTTTTTTATAACGGATCTCATCATGCCCTAGAATGGATTACTTCACCTCTTCTTATGAAGTTTACTGAAGATTTTTCTAAAGCCTATGCAGCAGGAGGAACCATAAGGGGCTATAATATAAGGGATATATGGAATAAAAGCACCATTTATATAATTCCTATGGTAAACCCTGATGGGGTGGATTTAGTTATTGATGGTCTAAGTAGGGATAATCCTTACTATTCTCAGCTAATACAGTGGAATAAAGGTAGCACAGATTTTTCTAAGACCTGGGAGGCTAACATAAGAGGTGTTGATTTAAATCATAATTATGATGCTTCATGGAATTTATCGAAAGAAGCGGAAGCAAGATATGGAGTTTATGGACCTGGACCTACTAGGTATTCTGGACCATATCCTGAATCAGAACCGGAGAGTAAAGCTGTTGTCGACTTTACTAAAAGTCATGATTTTAGACTAGTAATAGCATATCACAGCCAAGGAGAGGTAATATATTGGACTTACCTAAATATAGTACCGCCAGATTCAAGAAGAATTGGAGAGTTATTCTCTAAAGCTAGCGGATATGCATTGGCAGAACCCACAGGCATAACTTCTTATGCTGGATATAAAGATTGGTTTATAGAAAAGTTTAACAGACCAGGCTTTACCATAGAGGTAGGTAAGGGAAAAAATCCACTGCCTATATCCCAGTTCGATAAAATATATAATGATAATATAGAGATTCTTCTTCTAGCTCCACTTGTGTGAGAGAAGGGATTAAGCTGAATATTAATTATACACATTGATTCTATGCTTTATCACATGATGGCCTTATATGAAAATAAAGGTCTTTATATAAGCAAAATAGTGTATGAGATTTTGATTAAATCAATGAATCTTATATTAGGGAGTTAAGAGATATTAAAACCCTAAATAAAATTATATGATAAAAAACCCTGTGCTTTAGCATAGGGTTTTACAATTAAGGGGGACTCCAAGTCTTATATTTTGCTATAAACATAGTGAATAGAGTTTCATTTTTTAAGTGAGCTTGGATAAGTTATTCTAGATATCAGATTAAGAGAGGTATTTACCATAATCAAAATATACCTGAATCTTTGAAATAATTGATATTTGGTAAGTGTAACTTACCCCTATGAACCTAGGGATAAAAGTTCCATTAAAGCCATGTTAATAGGAGTTTAATTAATTGTAATGAAAAAGAAGCCATATATAGAGTTATTAAAAGAGGGATTATTACTATTTTTATGGTATAATCTTACTTAGTATTAAAATTAATAAGATTGTGAATTTTTAAGTTAAAATATTCAGCTTTTAAGAGGTGACCATATGGATTATTTAAAGAAATATATAAATATGTATTGGAAAAAGTACATAGTTGTATTTATATTTTTAACTGCTGAGGCAACCTGTGATCTCCTCCAACCTACCATAATGTCAAAAATTATAGATAAGGGAGTAGGGGGAAAAGATATAAATTATGTACTAAAGCTTGGAGGATTAATGCTTTTAATAACAGGAATTGGGGCTATATCTGCTGTGGTTCGTAATATTATATCTAGTAATGTATCACAAAAATTTGGAAGAGAGCTTCGGTTTGATCTTTTTAAAAAGATACAAAGTTTTTCTTTTGATAATGTTGACAAATTCCATGGAGCATCCCTTATGACTAGATTAACCAGTGACGTTACTCAAGTGCAGAATTTTGCTCATGGAATGATGAGGATATTTATAAAGGCTCCTATTTTGTGTATTGGAAGTATAGTTATGGCTAGTTTAATTAATCCTTCTATGTCTTTAATACTTATAGGAGTAGTACCAATTGTTGCAGCATTAATATTTATTAATATGAAATTTAGCTATCCATTTTTTATTAAAGTACAAAAGGCATTAGACAAAGTAAATGGTGTAATGAGAGAATATTTAGCAGGCATAAGGCTTGTTAAGGCCTTTAATCGCTTTAGTTTCGAGATAGAACGTTTTGAAGGGGTAAATGGCGAACTTGCTGAAGCATCCACTAAAGGTATGAGGGTAATGTCTATTTTAAATCCAAGCATAACTTTAACTGTAAATATAGGTATAGTTTTAGTACTCTGGTTTGGAGGGATAAAAGTTAATGTGGGTAATATGAAGGTAGGTCAAATAATTGCTTTTATTAATTATATGACTCAAATTTTATTTTCTCTTATGATGTTATCCCATGTATTTACAATGTTTATTAGAGCAAAAGCTTCTGCAGAGCGTATAGGTGAGGTTTTTTCAGAAGAAAGCAGCTTAATGATTAAGGAGTCCCCTGTGAATTTAGAAAGGGCCTTAGGAACAGTGGATTTTGAAGAGGTATATTTCTCCTATGATGATAATGGAAAGCCAGTACTAAAGGATATAACCTTTCATTGTGAAGCTGGAGAAACCATAGGAATCATAGGATCTACAGGTTCAGGAAAGAGTAGTTTAGTTAATTTAATACCTAGGTTTTATGATGTTACTTCAGGAACCGTAAAGGTGGATGGAATAGATGTAAGAGATATGGATATAAAAAGTTTAAGAGAAATTATAGCTATAGTTCCGCAGAAAACTACCCTATTTTCAGGAAGTATATTAGACAATATAAGGTGGGGAGATAAAAATGCTACCATAGATGAAGTTAAAAGGGTAGCAAAGGTTTCTAAAGCTCATGAATTTATATCATCTTTCCCTGAAGGCTATGATACAATATTAGGTCAAGGAGGAGTAAATCTTTCAGGAGGACAAAAACAGAGGCTTTCTATTGCTCGAGCTTTGGTTCGAAAACCTAAAATCCTTATACTTGATGATTGCACCAGTGCTGTAGATGTAACTACAGAATCTGACATAAGAAAAGAGATGAAAAGCTATTTAAAAGATATTACCTGTATATTAATTGCTCAACGTATAACCTCTGTTATGTCAGCAGATAGGATAATAGTTTTGGATAATGGAGTGATAATAGCCATGGGAAGTCATGAGGAGTTAATGAATAGCTGTGATGTTTATAAGGACATATTCTACTCTCAAATAGGAAAGAGGGTCATGTAGAGGTGGAAACTAAAAGGGATAATACAGGAGATAATATTCCAAGAAGTTTTGGAAGCAATAATTTTAGGAGAAACCGACTTACATCTCAAGTTGTTAAACCTAAAAACTTTAAGGAAACTATGTTAAGACTATGGAGATATTTTGGTAAAGAGAGAAGATTATTAATTATCATATTTATGTTAATAATAGTAAGTTCTCTATTAGGGCTTTTAGTGCCTTATTTAATAGGGAAGGCTGTAGATACTATATCCTTTGGAGCTATGGCAATAAACTTTAAATCTCTACAAATAATTATAGGAATTCTTATAGGTACATATATTATTGATAGTTTTATAACTCTTGCTCAAGGCTTCATTATGGCAGGAATCTCTCAAAGAATAGTATTTAGCTTAAGAGAAGCACTTTTTAGTAAGCTTCAAAAACTGCCTTTAAGCTTTTTTGATACTCACACTCATGGAGAAATAATGAGTAGGTTATCTAATGATATAGAAAATGTAAGTACCACTATATCTCAATCTACCACTCAACTAATGTCAAGTGTGATAAATATTCTAGGAGCATTTATAATGATGCTTGTACTAAGTCCAGTACTTACTGTGGCAAGTATGATAACCATTCCTCTAGTTTTCATTATGACAAATAGCATAGCCAAAAAAACAAAGGTATTATTTAAAGAACAACAAGTATTCCTTGGAAATCTTAATGGTCACATTGAAGAATCCATATCAGGGATTCAGGTAGTAAAGGCTTTTAATGGTGAGGATAGAGTTATTGAAGATTTTAATAAAATAAATTCTAATTTATGTGAGGTAGGGATAAAGGCACAGATTTGGTCTGGATATATCATGCCTTTAATGAATGTCATTAATAACTTTGGATTTACCGTAGTTGCCGCTGTAGGTGGAATTTTAGCAGTAAAAGAACTAATTACCATAGGTATAATAGCAAGCTTTCTAAGCTATTCAAGGCAGTTTGCAAGACCATTAAATGATTTGGCAAATATATTTAACACACTACAGTCTGCCGTTGCTGGAGCAGAAAGGGTATTTGAAACCCTAGACGAAATTGAAGAACCAAAGGACGAAGAAGATGCGAAAGAGTTAAAGAATGTAAGAGGAGAAGTTGTTTTTAATAATGTTAGCTTTGGATATAGAGAGGGAGTAAGGGTTCTAGAGGATATAAACTTCCATGTAAAAGAGGGAAGTAATATTGCTTTAGTGGGGCCTACAGGATCAGGTAAAACTACAATAGTTAATTTGCTTACAGGATTTTATCAGATTTCAAAAGGGCAAATACTTATAGATGGTAAAGATATTAAAGAATATACAAAAGATAGTCTTAGAAAATCCTTTGGAATGGTACTACAAGATACTTATCTATTTTCTGGAACTATAAAAGAAAATATTAAGTATGGAAAGTTAAATGCCACTGATGAAGAAATAAAGAAAGCCGCTATTATGGCAAATGCAGATGGTTTTATAAGTAGGTTACCACAGGATTATAACACAATACTTACTGAAGGAGGCATAAATTTAAGTGAAGGAGAAAGGCAACTTTTAGCTATATCAAGAGCTATTTTATCTAATCCTTCTATACTTATATTAGATGAAGCAACAAGTAATGTAGATACTCGTACAGAATTAAAGATACAAGAGGCCATGCTTAAACTTATGAAAGGGCGTACTAGCTTTATAATAGCTCACAGATTAAGTACTATAAAAGATGCTGATATAATCATGGTAATTAGGGATGGAAAGATAGCAGAGTCAGGAAGTCATGAAGATTTAATAAACCAAAAAGGAGAATACTATAAGCTCTATAAAAGTCAATTAGGAGAAGAGTAAAATTTTAATCTTTGTTAGGAGAGTGTTTGAGATGGATAAAAGGTGGTAGTCGCTTACTCATCTGAACTTGTGAAGATGAGTTTCCTAAGCAGAGAACCAAAATCTATGATTTTGTGTGAATCGCTTACTCATCTGAACTTGTGAAGATGAGTTTCCTATAAAATCTACCAGAATGGTAGTAATAAATAATTAATAAAAGGGTGGTAAATATGGAAAAAATTACTTATAAATGTATTAAAAAATTTAATGATGAGGATATCAATATGTTGTATGAAGATGCAGGATGGACAAGTTATACAATGGATTTGCCTAAACTAATGAAAGCAATAGAAGCATCTTTAATGGTTGTTTCAGCATGGGATGATGATAAATTAATAGGTTTAATTAGAGTTGTTGGTGATGGTTTAACAATAATATATATCCAAGATATTTTAGTATTAAATTCCTACAAGAGAAAAGGAGTAGGAACAAAGCTTTTCAAATATGTTTTAAATAAATATAGCGATGTTCGTCAAAAGGTTTTACTTACAGAAGAGGGAGAAGAAACAAGAGGTTTCTATGAGGCAAATGGATTTATTTCCTGCGATAAAGGAGAAACAGTTGCATTTGCTAAGTTTCTGTAGGATTAGAATGGTATGTTAAACAACAGAGTATTAGAAGTAAGTTTAAAACTTATGAGAAAAGAAATCAGTGAAGTAATAAAATTATGAGTTTTAATATAGAATGAATAAATTTAAAAATAGTTTAAAATTCATTAGGATTAGGATGTATTAGCTAAATAATGTAACTTATTTTGTGATCTAAGACTAGTTTTAAAAATTGACATACTAAGCAGGAGGAATAAATATGGAAGAGAAGTGGCTTAGTTGGGCTAAGCAGTTGCAATCAATAGCACAAGCAGGATTGGCCTATTCAAAAGATAAATATGATATAGAAAGATTTCAACAGATTAGAAATCTTTCTGTAGATATATTAAATGAATATACTGGAGTAAGCAAGGAAAAAATAAAGGATTTATTTTGCAATGAAATTGGATACCAAACGCCTAAAGTAGACATAAGAGCTGCTATTTTTAAAGAAGATAAGATATTACTAGTTAAGGAAAGTATTGACGGCTGTTGGTCAATGCCTGGTGGATGGGCAGAAGTTAATTTATCAATAAAAGAAAATATAATAAAGGAAGCAAAAGAAGAGGCAGGAGTAAACGTAGTTCCCAAAAGGCTAATAGCGATCTTAGATAGAAATAAGCATAATGAACCTGTAACTCCTTATGGAATATATAAAATATTTGTGCTTTGTCAGTTGATAGATGGGGTTTTTGAAGAAAATATAGAAACTGAAGAAAGTGGATTTTTTTCATTAATGGATTTACCGCCACTATCTGTTGGAAGAAATACAAAAGCACAAATTGAAATGTGTTTTAAAGCTAGATTGGATGAGAACTTTTCTGCAATATTTGATTAGTTATATCTCTATTATGATAACATATCTACATATAAATGCATGAAAAGTCGAGAGAAGTATTAACTTATGATCTAATATTATATATAGAAAAGAGGGTACTTATGGACTGGATTAATCGGATGAATAGTTCAATTGATTATATTGAAGAGAATTTAGCTGGGATAATTGATTTTGAAAGGGCAGCACAGATTGCAGGATGTTCTGTTTATAATTTTCAACGGATGTTTTCGTTTATTCTTGATAAACCATTATCAGAATATATACGAAGTAGACGACTTACTCTAGCGGCTTTTGACTTGCAACACAGCAATATGAAAATAATTGATGTTGCTCTTAAATATGGCTATGATTCTCATGATTCATTTACACGTGCATTTCAGAGATTTCATGGGGTAGTACCATCACTTGCACGGGATAAAGGAACAAAACTTAAATCCTGTCCACGTATTTCTTTTCAAATTTCTATTAGGGGAGATAAGCAGATGAATTATCAAATTGAAGACTTTGAAGAATTCTCTATTGTAGGTTTTAAAAAAAGGGTTAATACTGCAACGGCTTTCGAGGAAATACCAAAAATATGGGATACAACAAGTAAAAACGGAGATATGAACTCTTTATTTAAAATGTTGACAGCGGCAGATAGTCGCCCAGCAGGTCTGCTAGGTATTTGTGTGGGAGGGAATTGGGGGAGCTCAGAGGAATTTGATTACTATCTTGGTGTTACTACCAATATTGAGCCAGCAGCTAATATGGCTAAATTGGATTTTCCTAAAGCCACATGGGTGATTTTCGATGCCAGTGGAAAATTACCAGATGCGGTTCAAGAGGTCCACAAAAGATTTTATACAGAATGGCTACCAAATTCAGGCTATGAACCTGATGATCTGCCAACAATAGAATGCTATATGCAAAATAACAAACAGGAAGTTTGGGTAGCAATAGTAAAAAAGTAGGAAGACTTTAATAAAACTAATGTCATTAGATTGAATATGTGGCTCATAAGAATCTTCCATATCTTTAGGAATACACTGAAAATGGTGAATCTAAAGTAAAGGACAAGAAAGAAACTTCTATTTAACTTTGTTGGAGCCAGTGCGAAAAAGTAACTAAAGAATTGAAATTAAGGGGTCACCATTTATGGTGATCCCTTAAAAGTTAAATACAGAACAATACTTAACAAAGCTTATTAATAAAAGGAAGAAGTACCTTTTATTAATAAGCTTCATAATTATTAGTGTGCTTATATTTAAATATATCAAGTTATTATAAGCTTTATGTGGAGTTCTCTCTTAAAGGGAAAACACTTCTACGGCTGAAGCTTAGAAGATGAGTTTTATAAGCAGATTATAAAATTTATGATTTTGAAATAATCATTAAAGTAGGGATCCAAACTTATGGTTTTAGAGTATTCGGTTAAGCATAGAACCAAGATCTATAATCTTGTGTGAATGGGTTAACCAGATACTCAACCTATGGTTTGTTGGTAGTCGCTTACTCTTTCAGTACTCATCTGAAGGTATGAAGATGGGTTTCCTTTAAAAAATATTAGTCTTGCTAGTTACCTTATAAAATCATAGCAAATGAAAAATAGACGAGTTTAAATAATGCTAGAATCTAATAAATCCTCAGCTTCATTTTCACTTATTTTTTTTATTAAAGTCATTTCATCAATTAAAAATTTTCGTGCGTTCATTAGCATCTGTTTTTCACTTGAATTAAGTGGTTTTTCTTTATTTATAAGTGTTAAGTCGTAGAATACCTCAGCACTTTCCTTTAAGGAACCAGATTTAAGCTTTTGCATATTAGTTTGATATCTTTGCTTAGAGGGAAGAATTTCTTCATTGGATGAATCTTTAGTTTGAAAACTAAACAGCACACTACTTAGGGTGGATGAATCACTAATCAAACGTAAATTTGAATGTGATATTCTATCTAATGGAATCATTATTTCCATATTGCTTTTTAGCATCTTTATAATATAATACTCTTGCTTTTCACCAGAAAACTCTTTTTCCTCTATATTTTTGATTATTCCTGCTCCTTGCATTGGATAAACAACCTTATCACCAATCTCAAACAAATAGAGCACCTCCATATATCTTTTATTCTTTATTTTAAGTATAACATATATAGAAAAAAATATCAAATTTACAATGATATCATAAATTATATATGCTTGTCAATAATTTTATTGAAGAAAAAATTTATTTAAAATAAAATTAATATTTACAATGTACATACTAAAAATAACTTTAAAATGAAGGTATTAATATTAATCACTTTATAATAAAACTCTTAGTTTTTTACCATACTATATTTGAGTAATAAAATATAAAGGAGAGGTTTTATGAAAAAATTAGAGTGTAATGTTTCAGGACTTGTGAATTCAGAAAGTAGAACTAAGCTAAATAATTCTTTAGATAAAATAGAAGGAGTCCAAAAGGTAGCCGTAGACATTGGACGAGGAAAAGTAGAAGTTCAATTCAATGAACCGGCCACCCAAGAAGAAATAAAAGATTGTATTGAAAAAACAGGATACTATATAGAATAGCATAAGCAGCGAACCAAGATCTATGATCTTGTGTGAGTCGCTTACTCATCTGAAGCTATGAAGATGAGTTTCCTGAGTATGTATCCCAAATCTATGATTTGGTGATAGTGGGTTAAGCAGATACCCAAACCTAGGGTTTGATGGTAGTCGCTTACTCTTTGAGTACTCATCTGAAGCTATGAGGATGAGTTTCCTAAGATGTATTCTGAGATCTATGGGTTTGTATGAGTTTGTTTACTCCAAGAGATGTAAGATGTACCAATATCCAATTTCAAAGAGTTTTAGGAAAGTATAAGAGTCTATAAACATGAGATAAAAAAGACCAAGATTAATAGTAAAAATTATTATGAATAAATAAAATAAAAAAACACAAATTAAGGATGTAGATTTTAAAATATATAAAATCTACATCCTTAAAATTATTAAAAGCAATATAGGTTGTAAAAATAGAAAGGGGCTATTTTTAATTGAAGAAAAAACTTTTAGGATTAGTATTAATATTTACTATTAGTTTATTGCAAACCACTGTATCTTCTAATGAAAAAGTCAATGAAGATAAAATCCCAAAATTACAAATAGGGGTAATTAGCGATATACATCTTGGTGAAGAAAAGGAGAGTAAAATATTTATAAATGCATTAAATGATTATAAAAATATAGCTCCAAACTGTAGAGCTTTAGCTATAGTAGGTGATTTTACTAATCATGGCCTAGAATTTCAATATGATGAGTTTAAAAAAGTGTTGGATAAAAATATAAGTTCCAATGTAGAAAAGATTGTTACTATAGGCAATCACGAGTTTTATGAAAGAAGGATTGATGAAAAATCAAAGGTTACTGATAATGAACTGAAGGATAGATTTGTTAATAAAACAGGTATGCCAGGAGTTTATTATGATAAATGGATAGATGGATATCATTTTATAGCATTAGGTAGCGAGGAATCTATGATTTCAAATCCAAAGAATGAAGATAGCGCAATAATATCTGAGGAGCAGTATAGTTGGCTAGAAAAAACACTGGCAGTTAATAAGGATAATAAAAATCCTATATTTATGTTTTTACATCAACCTATTAGTGATACTGTTTATGGTAGTGAATACTGTGGAGGATTAAAAGATGGTAAATTATTGTCTTTATTAAAACAATATCCTCAAGTTATACTTTTTTCTGGGCATTCACACTTTCTATTAAATCATCCAAGAACTATTTATCAAGATGGATTTACCATGGTTAATACAGCCTCTGTAGCCTACACTTGGTTTGAAGGTGGAGAGGGAGCCAGTCAATATTCTCAAGGATTATTATTAGATGTTTATAAGGATAGAGTGGAGATAAAATCTAGAGATTTTACTAGTCATAATTGGATAAATACCCATATAGTCAAGATACCCTATGAAGAAAATATAAAAGATGCTACAAAACCCACTTTCCCTAGTGAGGCTAAGGTTACTATAGATGAAGCTACTGAAAATTCTATAACCTTATCATGGGATGCAGCAGAAGACGATACTTTGGTAGATAAATATTATATTAAAAAAGATGGAGAAGTTATTGAAACAAAATATATAAAATTTTGGGAAAATAAAAATGAGAAAAGAGTATCTGTAACTTTGGCTAATTTATCACCAGGTACAGAATATAATATTGAAATATATGCAGTGGATGCATGGGGAAATCAAAGCTTAAATCCACTTAAAGTTATACCACGTACTAAATGATTAAATAACAAAGAATAAGTAAGACATTAATAATAATTTTATATTAATGAAAGATAAGAGTTGTTTCTTTAAATATCACTCAGATTCTAGATAAAAGGTAAAATATAAAGATGACAATATATATATGGTGATATAATGATGAAATTTAAAGCTTTAGAAATATATTTAAATAGCAAAATAAGAAAAATAGGAGCTGTTTTTTACAGCTCCTATTTTAATGTATAAAAATCCATAAAAATATAAAACTTAAATAATACTTGTTAATATCTTGACAAGATTGTTAATTAAAAGATATAATAGTTACTAAAGGTAGCTACTATTTATATTTTAAAATTTAACTTAAAACCATTGGATGAAGTTATACATAGAAACAATATTATTGAATTCTTTATAATCACTAAGATGTGTTAAAAACATGGCTGTGTTATAATAATAACTAATTAATTTTTACATTGGAGTGATTATTTATGGATAAAATAATAAATTTATTAAAAAACTTTAATTTTACTGAGTCAGAATCAAAGGTATATATTTCTTTATTAAAAAATGGAGCTGGTACAGGTTATGAAATAAGTAAAAATTCTTCTGTTCCAAGATCAAAGGTATATAACATACTAGAAATACTTATGGATAAGGGTTGTGTTGTAATTTCAAAAAAGACTAACCCTGTAAATTACAGTGCAGTACCTATTGATGAATTTATAAATAATATAAAGAGCAATGTAGATCAAAGTCTTGGAGAGGTAAAAAAAGAGCTTATAAGTTATAACCAGACCATGGATTTAGACAACATGTGGTATATAAGAGGATATAAAAATATATTTAATAAGTGCAAGAATTTATTAAATTCAGCTAAAAAGGATGTTTACATACAGGTTTGGAAAGAGGATATAGATAATGTTTATGAAGAACTGAAATCTCTTGAAGAGAGAGTTGATGAGGTTGTAATAATCCTTTATAGCGCTAACAATGATTATGATGTTAATCTTAGGAGCTTTTATAAACATGGCTTTGAAAAGGATATGCTTGAAGAAAGCGGAGGAAGATGGGTTAATATCGTAGTAGATTCTAATGAAATGATATTTGGACATATTCAAAATGATAAAAATGCAGAAGTGATTTGGACTCAGAGTAAGCCTATGGTTTTTCTAGCAAAGGAAAATATAAGACATGATGCTTATTGCTTAAAGCTTATTGAAGCTTTAGAAGATGATGCAAAAGTTAAGTTTGGTAAGGAATTAGAAGGGGTAAGGGATATTTTTAAAGGTCCTAATCCTAAATAAAATAAAAAGGAGCTTATTAATTATGGAAAAGGTTGTACTAATACTTATTGTTATTATAAATGGAGTATTCGCTTTTAAGTTTGTGAAAGATATATTAAATAATAAAAATGAAATGAAACAGGAACCAGGTAGTAACATATTTCTATCTATTTCCTCTGCAATAATATTTTTTCTTTCTACTTTTGGTATTTCAGACTTCGCCATTTCCACTATACTATATCGTAAGAAAAATTTAGTTTCAGATAAAAAACTTCCTGGTACTTTAAATACACAATGTGTTATACCGGTAGCTGTTATGGCACTAGCTTATATATCTGTAATAAAAGTTGATCCAATTACGCTTATAGTTTGTATAGTTGCTCAGATAATAGGAGCTTACATAGGACCGAGATTTGTAGTTAAATTAGAGCCTAAAGTTATAAGAAAATTTATTAGTATAGGTTTATTAGTTGCCACAGCATTTATACTAGCTGGTAAATTTAATCTTGTACCTTCTGGTGGAACAGCTACAGGTCTTAGTGGTATTAAACTTGCAGTTGCTGCAATATGCTTATTTGTATATGGTGCATTAAATAACATAGGAATAGGATCTTATTCTTTAACTATGGCAACAATATATGCTCTTGGTATGAATCCAGCAGTAGCCTTTCCAATAATGATGGGAGCTTGCACATTCTCAGTTCCTATAGGAAGTATGGAGTTTATTAAATATGGTGAATATGGAAGGAAGATAACAGCCTTTACTTCAACCTTTGGAGTTATAGGAGTTTTAGTAGCTGTTTATTTAGTTAAAAGCTTGAACGTATCAATGCTTCAATGGGTTATTGCAGCCATTCTTTTATATAGTGGATTAAGTATGCTTATGAATGAGATTAAAGCAGGAAAAGTACAACCTCAATAATAATAATAATAAAAATAAATAATTTATAGGAGTGATTAAATGCTAATTTTAACTAGAGAAGACATAAAGAAAGTATTTACAATGAAGGATGCTATTGAAGCAGACAAAGAGGCTTTAAGAATATATTCTGCAGGAAAAAGTGTAGTGCCTTTAAGGGTTAATATAGACATTCCAAAAGAACAGGGACAAAGCTTATTTATGCCGGCTTATGTGGAGGAGTTGGATGCTACGGGAATAAAGATAGTTTCAGTTTTCCCTAAGAACATTGAAAAAGGTAAACCTTCCGTTCCAGCTAAGATGATCTTATTAGACGGAAAGACTGGAGAGGTTACTGCAATAATGGATGGAACTTATTTAACTCAGTTAAGAACAGGAGCAGTTCAAGGTGCTGCTACAGATATTTTATCAAGAAAAGATGCTAAAATTGCAGTTCTATTTGGAACTGGTGGACAGGCAGCTACACAGCTAGAAGCTATGATTTGTGTTAGAGATCTAGAAGAGGTTAGGGTTTTTGATATAAATAATGAAAGAGCAAAAGAATTTGTAGAAGAGATGAAAAAGGAATTATCTCAATATAATACTAAAATAGTAGCAGTTGAAGAGGCTGCAGAAGCTATAAAGGATGCGGATATTATAACAGCAGTTACAACTTCTAGAAGACCTGTATTTGATGGCTCATTAGTTAAGAAGGGTGCTCATGTTAATGGCGTTGGAGCTTATACTCCTGAAATGCAAGAGTTAGATGAAACTATAGTTAAAAATGCAGATAAGGTATACTTTGATACAGAAGAAGGAGTTCTTGCAGAAGCAGGAGATTTTATAATACCAATGGAAAAAGGTATTGTATCAAAGGAAGATTTTAAGGGAGAATTAGGACAAGTTATTCTTGGAGAAATCTCTGGAAGAGAAGATGATGAGGAGATAACACTTTTCAAAACCGTTGGAGTGGCAGTGCTTGATGTGGTTACTGCATACAATATATACAAAAAAGCCATAGAAAACAATATAGGACAACATGTAGAATTATAGAGGGTTTAATGCTCTGTGAAAGCAAAAAAGTTATCCTATTGCTACTATTAAGGTTCAGATGAAAAGAGGTATTCATAACAAGTAAACTCCATATGAAACTCTGAATAATTTCATATTAAAAGGTATGGACTTTAGACTTTTTATCTAAATTCCATACCTTTCTATTTAAAATAAATTTATTTATTTTGTTCTTCTAAATATTCATCATAGGACATCTTCTTATCTATAATGCCACTATCTGTAATTTCAATAATTCTATTAGCTATAGTTTGAATGAATTGATGGTCATGGGAAGAGAATAATAAATTACTCTTATAGTCCATTAATCCATTATTTAATGCAGTAATTGACTCTAGGTCAAGATGGTTTGTAGGTTCATCTAATATTAATACATTAGCACTGCTTAACATCATTTTTGAAAGCATACATCTTACCTTTTCACCACCAGATAATACATTTACCTGTTTTAAAGGTTCATCTCCAGAGAAAAGCATTCTACCTAAAAATCCTCTTAAATAGCTTTCAGCTTTTTCTTCTGAAAATTGTCTTAACCAATCTACTAAATTTAACTCTACACCATTAAAGTACTCTGAGTTATCCTTTGGAAAATAAGCTTTTGTTATAGTTACGCCCCATTTGTATTCTCCGCTATCTGGTTCCATCTCTCCAGTTAAGATTTTAAATAGAGTTGTTTTTGCTATATCATTAGTTCCAACAAAAGCTATTTTATCTCCCTTTGAAACAGTAAAGTTTACATTATCTAAGATTTTTACTCCATCAATGGTTTTACTTAAACCCTCTACCATTAATATATCATTTCCAACTTCTCTCTCTGGTTTAAATCCTACAAAAGGATATCTTCTAGAAGAGGGTTCCATTTCATCTAAAGATATTTTATCTAAAAGTTTTTTACGAGAAGTTGCTTGCTTAGATTTTGAAGCATTAGCACTAAAACGTGCAATAAACTCTTGTAATTCTTTTATCTTTTGTTCTTTTTTCTTATTTTGATCCTTTGCCATTTGAATAAGCAATTGGCTTGATTCATACCAGAAGTCATAGTTTCCTACATATAGCTTGATTTTTCCAAAGTCTACATCCGCCATATGGGTACATACTTTATTTAGGAAATGTCTATCATGGGATACTACTATAACAGTTCCTTCAAAGTTTATTAAGAATTCTTCTAACCAGTTAATAGATTTTAAATCTAAATGGTTAGTAGGCTCGTCTAGGATTAATACCCCTGGTTTTCCAAAAAGAGCTTGAGCAAGAAGAACCTTTACCTTCTCACCACCAGTTAGATCTGCCATTTTTTTATCATGTAGATCTGTGGATATACCTAGTCCTTGTAGTATAGAAGAAGCATCAGATTCAGCTTCCCATCCATCTAGTTCTGCAAACTCTCCTTCAAGCTCTGAAGCCTTCATTCCATCTTCATCTGTGAAGTCTGCTTTTGCATAAAGCTCATCTTTTTCCCTCATAATTTCATAAAGTCTAGCGTTTCCCATAATTACTGTCTCTAGAACCTTATGATCATCATATTGGTAATGATCCTGTTTTAAAACAGACATTCTAATTCCAGGCGCTATATTAACTTCACCAGTATTTGCTTCAATTTCACCAGATAATATTTTTAAAAAGGTACTTTTACCAGCACCATTAGCTCCTATAACACCATAGCAGTTACCAGGAGTAAATTTAAGATTTACATCTTCAAAAAGTTTTTTATCGCCATATCTTAAGCTTAAATTAGTTACATTTATCACGTAGTTTACCATCCTTTTAATTAAATATTCACACTTACTGCGAAATTATATCATAAATAAGCATTTCTTGCACCTGTATATTTAAGTAATTTTGAAAAATATTAAGTTTAAAGTCTATTTAAGAGGTAATATTTTTATGCATACAGGATTAGGTACATTAATTCCCTCTGAAATTTGATTAAGCTGCCCAGAATCTTTATCTACAGCAAAAGGTACTATATTACTTGAATTTTGGTTTGCAACAAAAATAAACTTTCCAGTAGGGTCTATGGCAAAATCACGAGGAAAGTTTCCTTTAGTAGAAAAGTGAGAAATAAGCTGTAGTTTTCCAGTGAAGTTATCAATGTTATAAAGAGCTATGCTATCATCACCACGATTTGAAGCATATAAATGCTTACCCTCTGGTGAAATATGAATGGCAGAAGCATAACTAGTGCCAGAAAACCATTTAGGAAGAGTAGATATATTTTGAATTTCCTTAAAAGATAAGTCTTCAGTGCAATACTCTAAAACTGTAATACTTGAACTAAGCTCATTTATCACATAAGCAAATTTGCTTTTTGGATGAAAGGCTAAATGTCTTGGACCAGAGCCTTTATTAATATTTATACCATAAGAACTGGTAATTGAAATTCCTTTATTGGGGTCAAATTTGTAGAGCATTACCTTATCTATTCCTAAATCCACAGCACATAGATATTTTTCATCTGGAGTTAAAGACACATAATGCACATGAGCCATATGCTGTCTTTCCTTGTTAGGGCCTGCTCCTTCATGTTCTATTATAGAAGGAGCGGCTCCTATGGTACCGTCTATATTTAATGGATAACTTATAATTTTTCCTTCATGATAGTGAGCTGAAAAAATATAATTATTATTAATATCTGTACTTATATGGCAAGGTGGTTTTCCTTCAACAGTTCTATAACTTAAAGCTTTAAGACCTCCAGTGCTTTCATCTATAGAAAATGAAGCTATACCACCACTAAGCTGAGCTTTATTTTTCTCAATTTTTATAGTGGAATAAAGGTATTTATTATCTCTAGAAAAGGTTAAGTAAGTAGGATTTTGAATTTCAGCCATTAATCCCAAGTCTTCAATTTCACCAGTGTTAGTATCTATGCCAAAACCGTAAATGCCCTTGCTAAGACCATTAGTATAGGTTCCAACGTAAGCTATGTATTTTCTATTTATATCCTTCAAAATACATCCCTCCATAAATTATTAATTTAAATCAAGTGATTCTTAGGTTCAGGTGGAGTTTGCTTATAAGAAATAATCTCCATACCTGAATCTTAGAAGAACTTATCCAGGGGTATACCAGTGCTTTTGCACAACACGAGAACTCTAAATCACTAAATTTTAAAAGTTCTAATATCTCATAAAATAACATTAGCAATGGTATCCATTGCATAAATTATACCATATATAGAGGAAGGGACTTTAGAGAGAGGAAGAGAATTCTATTTTATATTTGTAATTTGTGGGAAATAGGTTAATTTATACGAAAGCTTCATGTATAATTATGTTGAAATTTAACGAAAGTTATGCTAGCATTACCATAATACTTAGAAAATAAATAATTTTTAATATATGTTTAGTAAAAGAGAGGAAATATTATATGAGGGACTTTGAAATATTTACAGACTCCTGTTGTGATCTACCTATAGAGTATATAAGGGAGAAAAAATTAAGGTTTGCAAGGCTTACTTGTAGCTACAGTGGGAAACAATATTTTGATGATTTTGGACAAAGTTTAAGTCATGAACAATTTTTTAAGGATTTAAGAAATGGAGAAACCCCGTTAACTTCACAGCCAAGTGTAGAGGAATTCTATAATAAATTTAAGAGTATAATAGAAGAAGATAAAGATATTTTATATATTTGTGTTTCTACAGGTTTAAGTGGAACAGAAAACAGTGCTACTATAGCTAAAAATATGTTATTAGAAGAGTATTCTGGAATAAATATAGCTATTGTAAATGTTTTAACAGCTTCACTTGGACAAGGCTTAATGGTAATGAAGGCTTTTAAAATGAAAGAAGATGGAAAGTCCTTTAAAGAAATAGTAAATTATATTGAAGAAAATAAACAAAAATTAAATACTTATATTACTGTAGATGATCTACATCATTTAAAAAGGGGAGGTAGACTATCTTCAGCAGCTGCAATGATAGGAATAGTACTTCATATCAAACCAATAATGACTATAAATGGAGAAGGAAAGGTTATGCCTATTATAAAAGTTAAGGGCAGGAAAAGCTCCATTAAAAAGCTAGTAGAGCTTATAGTAGAAAGAATAGAAGATTCAGAAAATCAAACTATAGCTATATGCCATGGGGACTGTTTAGAGGAAGCCCTAAAGCTTAAAGAAAGCATACTCAGTGAAATAAAAGTAAAAGATATAATTATTAACTTTACAGGTCCCGCAGTAGGCACTCATGGAGGACCAGGAAATTTAGCTGTATTTTTCATGGGTAAAGAAAGACAAAATCATATAATTTAAAAATAGATTAGAAGTTGTTTTTAGCAACTTCTTTTCTATTTATTAAGTAAAAATTTTTATTAATTTAACAATAGATAGGAAGGGTGTGGTACTCTATTTATAGTTATTAATTTATGTTTTAAAAGGAGTTTTTATGTTTAACTTAAAATATTATAAGCTTGAAAGAAGATATCTTTCTATATTAGTAGGTATTATTGTTAACCTTATTATAACTTCCATATTTATATACTCTAATATTACACATAGGGAAATAAATATTTACTTTGTAGTTATTTTAATTAGTATTTTAGTATTTTCATTAGTATTACAGATTATAGCTCTTTTAAGTATGAAAAAGATTATATACATAGCTAAAGAAAATGAAGAAATCCATAGTCAGGTATTAGAATCCTTACCAACGGGTGTTTTGATACATAGAAAATTTAAATTTATTTTTGCTAATTCCCTTGGTGCTAAACTTTTAAACCAAGACAGTGGTGAGGATTTAGTAGGCAGATCATTAGAGGAATTTGTGAAATTAGATATGGCCATAGTTGGAGAGGAACGGATGGAAAGTGTACTAGAAGAAAAAGAATTTAAACCTTTAATTGAAAATAGACTTGTAAGATCTAATGGAGATATATTGGAGGTAGAGACTTTTTCTAAGCCTATTTTCATTAATAAAAAGGTTGCGGTATTAAATTTAATTAAAGATATAACAGAGCAGAAAAAGGTAAAAGAATTAGAAAAAAGGATACAAGAGGAGAAGGATAAGCTTAAAGAGAATATGGAAATAGAAAGATTAAAAAATGAGTTTTTTGCCAATCTATCTCATGAATTTAGAACACCTCTTACCATAATACTAGGAATAATTCAATTGATGGAAAAGGATATTGAAGGGCTACCAGAAATAGAACAGGTTATGACAAATCGTATAAAGGTTTTAAAGCAAAATTGTTATAGACTATTAAAATTGATTGGAAATTTAATTGATATGACAAAAATTGATGCAGGATATTTTGTTCTAGATCTTAAAAATCATGAAATCATATCTATTATTGAAAATACAACTTTATCCATAATAGATTATGCAAATAATAAGGGCATTAACATTGAGTTTGATACAGAGGTGGAAGAAAAAATAACTGCCTGTGATGCAGATAAAATTGAAAGAATCATGTTGAATTTACTTTCTAATGCTATAAAGTTTACTAGAGATGGAGGCAACATAAGGGTAAATGTTTTTGATGAAAATCAATATATAAAAATTGTAGTAGAAGATAACGGTATAGGCATACCTTCGGATAAAGTTAATATGATTTTTGATAGATTTGTGCAGGTGGACAAATCCTTTACAAGAAATCATGAGGGTAGTGGAATAGGCTTATCTATAGTAAAAGCCTTTGTAGAAATGCATAATGGAAATATTACAGCTGAAAGTATTTATGGAGAAGGAAGTAAATTTACAGTAATATTGCCGGTAAAAATATTATCAGAGGATATAGATAATATAATAGTTGAGAACATAGGGGAAAATAGCCTTGAGAGGGTGAATATAGAGTTTTCAGATATATAAATTCAACAAAACTATGAATTTCTCCAATTATTTGAAGTGAAATTTATAGCACATCACTTGGTAGAAAGAGAAAATTCAAGGTTAAATTTACTTTAAAAAATAGCAAGAATTTTATAAATTCCACTTCTAAATTACTTTGGATTATGATAAAATTATCATTGTTTCAGCATAGAATATTATAGATTTATTTTATGCTGAATTTTTTATGTAAGAATTTTGTTTAAGTAGGAGATAATAAATGAGTATATTAACAGTTAAAAATATGAGCCATGGTTTTGGAGACAGAGCTATTTTTGAAGATGTTTCCTTTAGATTATTAAAGGGAGAACATATAGGATTAATAGGTGCTAATGGAGAGGGTAAGTCTACCTTTATGAATATAATAACAGGGAAACTTATGCCAGACGAAGGGACTGTTCAGTGGAGTAATAGGGTAAGAGTTGGATATTTAGATCAGCATGCAAAGCTTCAAAAGGGACAGACCATACGAGATGTTTTAAAAGGTGCCTTTCAATATCTTTTTGATTTAGAAGCGGAAATGCTCAATATGTATGATAAGATGGCAGAGGCTACAGAAGAAGAAATAAATAAAATGATGAATGATATAGGGACCATTCAAGATATGCTTGATCATAATGGATTTTATGTTATAGATGCAAAGGTTGAAGAGATAGGGGCAGGACTTGGGTTAAAAGATATAGGCTTAGATAAAGATGTTATGGATTTAAGTGGTGGACAAAGAACTAAGGTTCTACTTGCAAAGCTTCTTTTAGAAACACCAGACATACTTTTATTAGATGAGCCTACTAATTATTTAGATGAAGCTCATATAGAGTGGCTTAAGAGATATCTACAAAATTATGAAAATGCATTTATACTTATATCTCATGATATTCCATTTTTAAATAGTGTAATAAACCTAATATATCATGTAGAAAATAGGCTTCTTACAAGATATGTAGGAGACTATGATAATTTCATGAGAGTTTATGAAGCCAATAAGAAGCAATTAGAAGCAGCCTACGAAAGGCAACAAGCAGAGATTGCAAAACTTGAAGATTTTGTGGCAAGAAATAAGGCAAATGTTGCAACTACTGGAATGGCAAAAGCTAGACAAAAGAAGCTAGACAAAATTGAAAGAATTGAAATTTCAAAGGAAAAGCCAAAACCAACCTTTAACTTTAAGCCAGCAAGAGCAGCAGGTAAAGTCATATTCGAAGCTAAGGATTTAGTTATAGGATATAATGAGCCTTTAACAAAGCCCTTAAACCTTTCAATGGAAAGAGGACAAAAGATAGCACTAGTTGGCTCAAATGGACTTGGAAAGACAACTCTACTTAAGAGTTTAATGGGATTAATAAAACCTCTAGAAGGAGAAGTAGAACTAGGAGACTATCAAGAAATAGGCTACTTCGAGCAGGAGATAAAAGAGGCAAATTATAACACCTGCATAGAAGAAGTGTGGAAGGAATTCCCGGGATTTACTCAATACGAAATAAGAGCAGCTCTTGCTAAATGTGGCTTAACTACACAACATATAGAAAGCAAAGTAGTAGTTTTAAGCGGTGGAGAGCAAGCAAAGGTAAGACTATGTAAACTTATAAATAAGCCAACTAATATATTGATTCTAGACGAGCCAACCAACCATTTAGATGTAGAGGCAAAGGAAGAACTAAAAAGAGCTTTAAAAGAATATAAAGGAAGCATACTCCTTGTATGTCACGAACCAGAGTTTTATAAAGATGTAGTGACAGACGTATGGAACTGTGAAGATTGGACGTTAAAAATCATCTAGTAGTTCCAAATTATTTCCTGAATTATATAAAAGACAAATTAGGTTTATAAATATAATAGTTGCAGAATAGTTCTAAAAGCCCTCAATGTAATTAAGTACTTTGAGGGCTTTTTAGAGTAAGTTACTTGTTTTTACACAGCTTTAGTAAAGAGTTGGAACGGGATAACATGCAACCTGATCCACTAGCGCTGGATCAAATCCATAGAACGTCCAATAGCTTCCAGTCCACATATAACCTGAAACTTCCCCGTACTCTATTCTTGTGGGATAAAACCAAAATGGTCTTCCATTTATGGGCCATACGTAAGTAAATGAGTGCATGCAGTCAATAATATAGGAAGTTCTAGGCTTTGGTGGAATAGTTGTTGGTGGTGGATAATCGGGAGGTCCATATTGCCTGTACTGTCTCATATGATTTATCTCCTATACAAAGATTTACGTATTTATCATATGATGAAACTCATGCTATGGTTCATCTTTTTATATAAACAGAATATGAATTGTTTGATTTATTTTTTTACCGTAAAGATATGCAGATGAAAAAGAAAGAAAAGCATAAAGGACATTAGAATAATAATTGAACAGTGTAAAATTACAGGCTTATTTTTAAAGAATATTTGATATAATATAAATAAGAAAAGACTTAGTACTAGTAACACTAAGTCAATCTTAAAAGGTTTTTTAGTTTTAGGACTATTGGATTTATCTAAAAGAAGATAATTGAGAAAAAAGTGCTTGCGTTTGGTGGACGAAGCACTTTTTTATTTGTCTTAAATTTAATCTTAGGACTTTTAATATTAATATCCATTTTAAAGTCACAAAATTTTGAAGTTGATTTTAAATCAATAATTATGAGTAAAATAACTATTACTAAAAGTAATTAGTATCATATCCAATACTACCCCCCTTTAGGTATATAACCTCAGGGGTTATTTTATGGTAAAAAAATTATATGAAAATTAAGGATTATATCTATTAATAGTTTTATAAAAATAGTAGGGAGTAAAATTGGACTTGATACTATCCAAAAATGCTGTTATAATGTATTCAATATTTGCGGGGGAACTCTTTGGAGTTGAGAAGGTAAAACCTGACCCTTTGAACCTGTTGGTTAAGACCAAGGTAGGGAAGCAAGTCATTTGCATAATTGTGTATATGATTAGAGTGCTTTCCAAATGAGAGAGGCACTCTATTTTTATTTGGAATAGATGTTGAAAACTGAATATGATTTATCTTTTATTGTTTGCGGGGGGACTACTTGTAGTTGAGAAGGTTAAAACCTGACCCTTTGAACCTGATCACAGTTAATACTGGCGTAGGGAAGCATTTTTTACTCCGGTATACGTATCAGAGAGCTTTCCTTTACAGGGAAGCTCTCATTTTTTTAGCAAGATTGCTAGATTTCTGTTAATACAGGATGAAGGTATATTATATATCTAATTTTGAAGGAGGATTTCTTATGAAAAAAGTATTGAGTATCGCAGGTTCCGATTGTAGCGGAGGTGCTGGAATACAAGCGGATCTAAAAACCTTTTCTGCTCATGGGGTTTTTGGCATGAGTGTCATCGCAGCCGTAGTGGCTGAAAACACAAGCAGAGTCATTGACATACAGGATGTTACGCCAGATATGATTCAAAAGCAAATTGATGCTGTTTTTGAGGATATTGATGTGGATGCTGTAAAGGTAGGTATGTTGTCCACACCCTCTTCCATGAAGGCCGTTGCGGAGAAGTTTCGTCAGTACAAACCGAAGAATATTGTAATCGACCCTGTAATGTATGCAAAAAATGGTTGCCCACTGATGAATCCAAATGCTGTTGATACGTTGATAAAAGTTGTCATTCCTTGGGCTGACGTGCTTACACCAAATATTCCTGAAACAGAAAAAATTTCAGGAATGAAGATCCTTAGCATCAGCGACATGGAGACTGCTGCTAAGAAGATTCATGAAATGGGTTGTAAAAATGTGGTGGTCAAAGGTGGCCACGCTGTAGGGAATGCCATTGATGTCCTATACGATGGACAAGAGTTTTATCATTATGAAACACACCGCATCCGCACTAAAAATACACATGGAACTGGCTGTACCTTTTCCTCTGCTATTGCATCCAACCTTGCCCTTGGGTTATCTATATCCCAGGCAGTGGAACTGGCAAAACAATATGTGACCACCGCTATTGAACATGCTCTTGATATTGGTAAGGGAAACGGACCCACACATCATTTTTATGACATGTACAGAAATGGTCTGAAAAAAATATAACCCTATCATAGCATGGAAGAATAAGCATAAGAGAAATAGAAAACATTAAGGTGTCCACCTGGTGAAACAATGTCCTTCCATGGAGCCATTACATTTTAGAATACAAACTTATTAATGGGCTGTGGCTTCATGGAAGGGACTCACTGTGGATTTAAGGCAGGGTAAAATTGTATTTTTGAGCTATATTCTGCCGAAACTTTCTATAAATTTCGATGCAATAGGGGAAATATATCTATCTTTTACCCATATTGCAGCTATTTTAGTTCTCAGCTTTTCACTTTCTATCTCTCTGTAAAGCAGATTATTATTAGTGGCAAGTTCAAATGCAGATTTGGGGACAATAGCTATTCCAAGACCTGCATTTGCCCATAAAAGTGTTGTTCGTGCATCATCACACTTACAATATATTTCCGGCTCGAAGCCCTGCTCCATACAAACTTCACAAATTAGTTGTTCAAATCTGCGGTAAATGATTAATGGCTTATCTTTTAGTTCATTAAGGGATATAGTAGCCTGAGCTGATTCCCAATAATACTCTTTGGGTATGGCTGCAATCATGGGTTCAGTCTTTGCATATTTGCATTCAAAGTTTAAAGCATTAAAGGGTGTCCTCACAATGCCCACCTCGATAATACCTTTATTTAATAGGTCAATAAGAGTAAAAGTATTCCCCTCATAGATCTCAAACTTAATACAGTCATATTCCTTATGAAATTCCGATATTCTCTCGTTTAAGAGTGTTGCTCCAGAGGAGGAAACTGTACCTATGGATAAGGTTCCTTGTAATCCTTTGCTGAAATCCTTCACTTCTTTTTCCACTGAGCTGGTTAGCTCTAAAATTTGGCGAGCCCTATTCATAAACATTTTTCCTGCATCTGTGAGCTGTAGGTGCCGTGAACCCCTCTCTATAAGCTTCACCTCAAGTTCTTCTTCTAGTAGTTTGAGCTGTTGGCTTAATGGGGGCTGTGACATGTTTAGTTTTTTAGCGGCAGAAGTTATTTGACCTTCTTCTGCAATTGTAAGAAAATATTTTAGTTGTTTTATATCCATAAAATCCTCCAATAAATAGGATCTATATTATTTTCATATAATATACATATGTAATAGATATTTTTCATATGGAAATTCCTATGCTATAATCATAGCCGGAGATATAAAAATATGCAATGGATTTCTAAAATTTTTAGCAATGGAGGTTGATGGATTTGTTCAAGCTTGCAGTCTTTTTAAAACCATACAAAAAAGAATGCATAATTGGTCCAGCTTTTAAACTGTTGGAGGCAACTTTTGAGCTACTGTTGCCAACAATTATGGCACTGATTATTAAAAATGGAGTTGATAAACACAACATAGATTATGTACTTAAAATGGGTGGAGTTATGCTTATCATGGCAATACTAGGATTTTGTAGCTCTATGATATGCCAGTATTATGCGGCTCGTGCCTCACAGGGATTTGGTACAACCTTGAGAAACACTATTTTCAAACACATATCATCCCTTTCTTATGCGGAAATAGATACATTGGGTGCATCATCACTAATAAACCGAATTACAAATGATGTAAATCAACTCCAGCTTGCGGTTGCCATGCTTATACGCCTTGTTATACGGGCACCATTCATATGTATAGGTGCCATTATTATGTCTATGATAATGGATTTTAAGTTATCAATGATTTTTTTAGCTGTTACCCCTATTTTTGCCTTTATATTGTACCTTGTCATAAGTAAATCTTCACCGCTTTACCTTAAATATCAAGAGAAACTTGATAAAATCGCATTAATCTTGAGGGAGAATCTTTCTGGAGTGAGGGTAATTCGTGCATTTGCAAGGACTGAAAGTGAGAAGAAACGATTTTATGATACTAATGATGATTTGACTAAAACTGCAATTCATGTAGGTAAAATATCTGCATTGCTTAATCCTATGACATCATTTGTTATGAATGCTGCAATCATAGCTATATTATGGGTAGCTGGAATCCATATCAATATAGGAAGGCTTTCCCATGGGGAAATTATTGCATTTGTCAATTATATTACTCAAATACTGCTTGCGCTTATTGTGGTGTCCAACCTTGTGATTATATTTACCAAGGCAGTTACTTCTGCTGCTCGTATAAATGAAGTTTTGGAGACAAGCACATCAATTCAGCACAATGAAAGTCAAATTCAACATGTTATTAGCGGTACTGTCCCATCAATTCAGTTCAATTCCGTGTCCTTCGCTTACAATAATACAGGTGATAAGGTTCTTGAGGATATTTCGGTAACTATTAAACCCGGTGAAACTATTGGAATTATAGGTAGTACAGGATCTGGAAAGTCTACTTTTGTTAACCTTATTCCTAGGTTCTATGATGTGACAGAAGGCAGCATATTTGTGGAAGGCATAAATATTAAAGATTATCAGCTTTATAAATTACGTGATAAAATTGGCATTGTACCCCAAAAGTCTGTACTATTCACAGGGAGCATAGCTGAAAATATACGCTGGGGTAAGCAAAACGCAACAGATGAAGAAGTTAAAGCAGCAGCCAAAATTGCACAGGCTGATGAATTTATTTCAAAGCTTCCAGAGGGATATAACACCCAGGTATCTCGGGGAGGATTAAATTTTTCAGGGGGGCAAAAACAACGTTTGACTATAGCTCGTGCCTTGGTTTCAAAGCCTGATATTCTAATATTAGATGATTCTTCAAGTGCATTGGATTTTGCCACTGATGTAGAACTTCGAAGGGCAATTACTGAAAGCAGTAAAAGTATGACGGTTCTTATTGTATCTCAAAGAGCAAGTACAATAAAGCAAGCTGATAAGATTATTGTATTTGATGGCAGACATATTGCAGGCTTTGGTACACATAAAGAGCTTATGAATAACTGTGAAGTATATAAAGAAATATGCCTATCACAGCTTTCAAGTGAGGAGGCTTCAAAATGAGCAAAGATACGTTGACAAGGATTTTGAGATATATGGGCAAGTATAAGGGTTATGTGTTTATTGCATTTATAGCTGCTATTTTAAGCGTTGTTTCAAGTTTAATGGGACCCATGCTGATTGGTAAGTCTATAGACCGTATGATGGGGGTAGGAGGAGTAGATTTCGCAGCAATATTCAGGATTTTAATCCTTCTTGCTATAGTATACGCTACTGGTAATCTATTTGTATGGCTTTTGACCTATTTAGCCAATCTCATATCATATCGAACTGTTAATGATATGCGTCATCAGCTTATTGATAAAATTAATACCTTACCGCTAAAATTTTATGACAGTAATGCTCATGGTGATACAATAAGTTGTTTTATAAATGACATGGATGCAATTTCAGATGGAATGTTACAAGGTATATCAACATTGCTTACAGGTATTGTTACCATCATAGGTGCAATAGCATTCATGATGTATATAAGTCCTATTATGACAGTTGTTGTTCTTTTATCTGCTCCGGCTTCCTTTATGATGGCACGGTTTATTACCAAACGTTCACAGAAAATGTTTAAGACTCAAGCAGAAAGTTTAGGTAAATTAAATGGTTATATTGAAGAAATTATTGGCGGGCAAAAAGTTGTACAGGCTTTTAATTATGAAGAGCGTTCTTTTAAAGAGTTTAAGAAAATTAACAATACATTATATAGTTCTGGTGTAAAATCACAGTTCTATGGCTCGTTATCTGGACCAACTACCCGTCTTGTAAATAATATTACCTACATTGCAATAGGTGTTATTGGAAGCATTTTATCTATTTTAGGCAAACTCACAGTTGGAGATATATCGAGTTTTCTAATTTATTCAAACCTATTTGCAAAACCTTTTAACGATATAACTGGAGTATTTACTCAGATACAGTCTGCGGTTGCGTCAGCGCAACGTATATTTTATATTCTTGATATGCCCTCAGAAAAACCTGACGGTAAAGACTCCATTAATATTAAACATAGTCAAGGCGCTATTAGCTTTAATGATGTTAATTTTTCATACAACCCTAAGCAGCCTCTGATTACTAATTTCAATCTGGAGGTAAAACCTGGAACCAGAGTAGCTATAGTAGGTCAAACTGGTGCAGGTAAGACCACTATTGTAAACTTACTTATGCGATTTTATGATATTGATAGTGGTTCCATAACTGTGGATGGCATTGATATTAAGACTATAGCCCGTGAGGATTTACGCTGTAGCTTTGGGATGGTTCTACAAGACAGCTGGTTATTTTCAGGTAGCATAGGTGAGAATATTGCTTATGGTAAACCAGAGGCAACAGATGAAGAAGTTATTGCTGCGGCTAAAGCCTCTGGTGCTCACGATTTTATAAAATGTCTACCTAAGGGTTACGACACCCTTATTTCAGATGCTGGTGAAAATTTGTCTCAAGGGCAAAAACAGCTCCTAACCATTGCTAGAGTTATGCTAGTTGATCCGCCAATGCTTATTTTGGATGAAGCCACAAGTAACATAGATACCAGAACCGAAATACACATACAAAAAGCATTTCTGAAAATGATGGAAGGTAGGACAAGTTTTGTTATAGCCCACAGGCTTTCAACAATACGGGAGGCAGATCTGATTTTGGTATTAGATAATGGCAATGTTGTAGAGAGTGGAACTCACAATCAGTTATTAAAAAATGGAAGTTATTATGAAAAACTTTATAACAGTCAGTTCGCACCTGTATAAATTATTTATTTAATAATTTAGAAAAACATAGAATAATTGCTTCAGTTGATCCAAATAATATAAAATCTATAGCATTGCTTGAAAGAATTCAAATGAGAAAAGAGGCGCATTTTAAAAAAGGTTTTTAATTTAATAATTACTGGACAGATGATATAGTATATGCAATTTTAAAAGAAGAATGGAGTAATCAAAAAGAAAAGGGTAAGGGTGAGTAAGAAGAATAAGATATTATAGGATGTATTAATAAACCCCTTAAGATGTTATAACCTTAGGGGGTTATTTTTATAGAATAAACTTAACTTTAAATTAATAAAAATTCAATAATATAGGGTTTTACAGACAATAAAAATTTAAAACTGTATAATTTACATTGACTTTGTCGAATTTATATTATAATATATAGTTGAACTTAATAATAAGGATGTTGAAGTGATGTGTAAAGGTTTTATATTTGATAAATTTAAAATTATACCATCTATAAGAAGGCTTAAAGAATTAAATGTAGCTTTAAATTCTAAGCCTGATATACTGCTTTTATCAGAAGTTCATATTGGTAATTTGCCTGCACTTACATCAATGTGCCATGAAAAAAACAAGTTAGTACTTGTTAATATTGATATGATTGGTGGAATTTCTGGTGATCAGATGGGAATCAAGTTATTAAAAGATCTATTTAAAGTAGATGGGGTAATGTCTGCAAGTACTATGAAAGTTAACATAGCAAAATCCTTAGGATTATACACTATACAAAGGTTTTTTCTTATAGATTCTAGGTCTTATGAGACAAGCCTTAAATCTTTAAAAACTTCTAAGGTAGATGCTATAGAAGTTTTACCAGCACCTATGGCTCCTCATTTCGTAAAAGAGATAAGGAATGTAAAGGATATCCCTTTATTAGCAGGGGGATTTATAAAGGATAAGGATACTCTTAATAGTATTCGTGAAGCTGGATTTGATGGAGTTACCACCAGTGAAAGAAATTTATGGAGTATAGAAAATAAAACAAAATAGCTAGTAGGATGGTGAATTTGAATCCTACTTAAAGGAGATAAATTAGTTATCTCTTTTAAGTAGGATTTTTTTGCTTTAATTTATAGGAGGTGAAGAATAAATGAATTAATTTATAATTAGCTGAAAAGTCAAGGGGATTTATGAAACCATTAAGAGTATTAAAAGGGGGATAATTATGTCAATTATTAATTCATTAATTAATTTAG
Organism: Clostridium simiarum; assembly: GCF_018919175.1. Classification (GTDB taxonomy): domain Bacteria; phylum Bacillota; class Clostridia; order Clostridiales; family Clostridiaceae; genus Clostridium_L; species Clostridium_L simiarum. Next base: position 84,339 of record NZ_JAHLQL010000001.1, read on the forward strand.
GGCCATCTGTGATGATGCCTATAATATTTTTTATTTTAGCTTTGGCTTTTGGAGTAAAAATAGGTAAGGCATTTAAAGCTGGAATGCTTGTAGGAATTGGATTTGAGGGGATTGGACTAGTAATAGGTTTATTACTTGACAGCTTAGGACCTGCAACTAAGGCTATGGTGGAGAGGTTCGGATTAAATCTTACAGTAGTAGACCCAGGTTGGCCTGTAGGTGCAACTATTGGTTGGGGATCACCTATAGTACCTATTGTAGTATTTGGTGCATTGATAATAAATATTTTATTTTTAGTGCTAAAACTAACTAAGACTGTAAATATAGATATATTTAATTATTGGCATTTTTTACTTACTGGAGGAGTTATATATGCTGCTACTCATAGTATAGCTATAGCTTCTATAGGAGCTCTAATAAGCTTTATAGTAGTATTATTTATTGCAGACAAAACTGCACCTAAGATTCAAGAAACCTATGATTTAAAAGGAGTTTCTTTCGCCCATGCTACTTCAGCAGTTTATGTACCAATAGGTATAGCTATTAACTGGATAATAGAAAAAATTCCTGGACTTAGGGATATAGATGCAAATCCAGATAAAATAACAAAAAAGTTTGGTGTAATGGGAGAACCTTTAACTTTAGGAACAATATTAGGAGCGGGACTTGGAATACTAGCAGGTTGGGACATTACAAAGGTATTAACCTTAGGGGTAAAGGTTGCAGCAGTAATGGTTTTATTACCAGCTATGATAAATGTTCTTGTTGAGGGACTTATAACTGTTAGAGATGCAGCTGAAGAAACTTTAAAAAAGAAATTCCCAGATAGAGAGTTTTATATAGGATTAGATACTGCACTATTAATAGGAGATCCAGCAGTTTTAGCTACAGGATTATTGATGATACCAGCAGCTTTGTTATTGGCAGTAATATTACCTGGAAACAAAGTTTTACCTTTTGTAGACTTAGCTTCATTAGTATTTTTAATTCCTATGACCTCACCTTATTGTAAGAAAAACATGTTTAGAATATTTGTAACAGGGCTTGTGGTTATAACTTTAGTTTTATATGCTGGAACTAGCATAGCACCTTATTACACTGAAGCTGCTAAAATAGCAAATGTAACCATGCCTGAGGGAGCAAATGCTTCAGGTGGTATGGCAAGTTTAGTGGGAGGAGCTACAACGCCTTTAGGTTGGATACTAATAAAATTATCAACTTTATTTAGATAATAAAATTAAAGGGGGAAGAAGATATGAGAAAGCTTTTATTAGGTATTGATAATGGTGGTACATTAACTAAAGCTGCTATATACGATTTAAAGGGTAAGGAAATAGCTGTTTCAAGCTGTAAGACAGAAATGATTATGCCTAAACCTGGATTTACAGAAAGAGACATGGGGGAGCTTTGGGAGGCTAACGTAAAAGCTATAAAGGATGTACTAAAAATTGCCGGAGCTAGCGGCGAAGAAATAGTTGGTATTTCTACCACAGGGCATGGTAATGGAATTTATTTAATGGGCCACAATGATGAATTTGTTTATAATGGAATAATTTCTACAGACAGTAGAGGTAAGGATTATGTTACTAAATGGTATGAGGATGGAACTTTTAAAAAAGTATTACCTAAGACAATGCAGTCTATATGGGCAGGACAATCAGTTGCTATATTAAATTGGTTTAAAGATAATGACATGAGGGTACTAGAAAAAACTAAGTGGATATTTATGTGTAAAGATTACATAAGATACTGTTTGACTGGAGAAGCCTATGCAGAAATAACAGATATGTCAGGGACGAATTTAATGAATGTAAGAGACGTAAAGTATGATGAAGAATTATTAAAAGAATTTGGTTTAGATTTAATAATGAGTAAGTTACCACCTATAAAGTATTCTTCAGAGATATGTGGATATATAACAAAAGAGGTAGCAGAATTAACAGGACTAAAGGAAGGAACTCCTGTAGCAGGAGGATTATTTGACATTGATTCATCTGCTATAGCTACGGGAGTAACTGATGAAGAAAAATTATGCATGATAGCAGGAACTTGGAGCATAAACGAATATATTAGCAAGAAACCAATAGTTTCAGAAGATTTATTTATGACTTCTTTGTATTGCATAGAAGGATATTGGCTTACTACAGAAGCTAGTCCCACTTCCGCTAGTAATTTAGAATGGTTTGTAACTGAAATGCTAAAGGATATTAACATAGATTCTGGAGAAAACGTTTATGATTATAGTAATAGATTAGTTGAAAGTGTAACTCCAGAAGGGTCAAACATAATATTTTTACCATTCTTATATGGTACTAATGTAGACGCTGATGCTAAAGCCTGTTTTATTGGGTTAAATGGCTGGGATGATAGAGCTCATGTCCTAAGAGCTTTATATGAAGGAGTGGCTTTCTGTCATAGAGCACATATAGATAAGTTATTTAATTATAGGGATAAGCCTAAGGCAATAAGAATATCAGGGGGAGCAGCAAAATCTAAAATTTGGGTTCAAATATTTGCAGACGTATTGCAGTTACCTATAGAAGTTACTAATAGTACAGAACTTGGAGCTCTTGGAGCAGCAATATGTGCAGGAGTAGCTACTAAGAATTTTGATTGCTTTAAATGCGCTGCAGACTCTATGGTAGAGGTAGCGTATACCTGTATGCCTAATAAAGAAAACAAAGAAATTTATGATAAAAAATATAATTTTTATAAAGAAATAATTGAAGCTTTAAGTCCTATATGGAAAAAGTTTTAACAGGAGGTAATAAGATGAATCTAGATATTAAGGGTAAAAATGCTTTGATAACTGGAGGCTCTAGAGGAGTTGGAAGAGCAACAGCTATAGCTCTTGCAAAAGAAGGAGTAAATATAGTAATCAATTATAACTCTAGTGAAGATGAAGCAAAAACTGTAATAGAAGAAGCAAAAAAATACGGAGTTAATGCTATTGCTATTAAAGCAAATTTAGGTAATAGCGATGAGTGCACAATGCTTATGGAAGAGGCAGAAAAAGGCTTAGGAAATATAGATATATTGATAAATAATGCTGGGATATGGCCTAAAAATTGGGTAACAGACATCCCTTTAGAAGAGTGGAATAAAACTATAGATGTTAATTTAACTTCTGTATTTTTAATGAGCCAATATTTTGTTAAAAGTAATTTAAGCAAAAACAGAAAAGGAAGAATACTCAATATAACTTCACAAGCTGCATTTAATGGATCTACCACAGGACATGCCCATTATGCAGCTAGTAAATCAGGGGTAGTAGCTTTAACTGTATCCATGGCTAGAGAAGTATCTAAACATGGTATTAATGTTAATGCTGTAGCCTTAGGTATTGTAGAAACAGATATGGTTAAAGAGTCCTTGGAAGAAAAAAGAGATTATTATATGAATAGGATACCTATCGGAAGGGTTGCAAAACCTGAAGATATAGCTAATATATGTTTATTTATGGTATCAGAACCATCAAGTTATATAACCGGAGCAACTATAGATGCTACTGGTGGAATGCTTATGAGATAATAGGAGGATTATAGAATGTTAGTTAATTTAAGTGAGGTTTTAAATAAAGCTAGGAAAGAGAAATATGCAGTTCCAGCCTTTGATTGTACAGAAGATGTATTAATAAGGACTATATTAGATACCGCAGAGGAAAAGAAGTCACCAGTTATATTAATGCTTCTAGAACATGATTTAAAAGGTAAGGGTATAGATTATATTACTTCTATGATAAAAGGTGTAGAAAGTAAGTATAACATACCTATAGTTATGCATTTAGATCATGCTACAGATATAGATTTCATAAAAAAAGCAATAGATTATGGCTTTACTTCTGTAATGTACGATGGATCTATGTTATCTTTCGAAGAAAACATAAAAAACACAAAAATTGTAGTGGATATGGCTAAAGGAAAAGGTGTTTCTGTAGAAGCAGAATTAGGGCATGTAGCAGGTAAAGAAATAGATGGTAGTTATGCAGGGGAAATGGCTTTAACTGAACCATCACAGGTTAAGGAATTTATAGATAGAACAGGAATTGATGCATTAGCAGTATCCATAGGGACTTCTCATGGTGTATATGTATCCATGCCAAATTTAAATATAGAAAGATTAAGAGAAATAAATGAAATAAGTACTGTACCTTTAGTATTACATGGAGGTTCAGGAACTCCAGAGGATCAGGTTAAAGAAGCTATAGTAAATGGTATAACAAAAATTAATTTATATGCAGACTTAAGGATAGCTATGTTTAAAGGACTTAAGACTTCTTGTGAAACTCAAAAGAGAGTAGATCCTCTTCCAGATCAGGTATTTAAACCTGTAAAAGATGAGTTGAGAAAAACAATAATCGAAAAAATCGAACTTGCTATGTCACAAGACAAAATTTAGGAGGTAAATATGAAAATATTAGCTATAGGAGATAGATTTATACCAGGAAAAGTAATGTATTCAGGACTTTCTGAGTTAGAAAAGTATGGCTGTGAAATAGAAGTTAGAGAATGGGAACATCCTTCTTTAGAAGAGCTACAAGCAGACAATTTAATCATAGAGCAACAAGGGCCTGAGGCAGTGAGCGTAGATGATAATTTATATAAAGGTATAGAAAACTTTGACATGCTTATAGTTCAATTTGCACCTATACCTAAAAAGGTAATGGATTTAGGAAAGAAGTTAAAACTTATAGGAGTTCTTAGAGGAGGAACAGAAAATATAGATATTAAATATGCTGAAGAAAAGAATATAGCTGTTCTAAACACTCCTGGAAGAAATGCTAGAGCTGTAGCAGAGTTTACTTTAGGTATGATATTATCTGAAGTTAGGAATATATCTAGATCTCACGCTGATTTAAAAAAATGCATATGGAGAAAAGACTTCATTAATAGAGATAATATACCAGAATTGTATAATAAAAATGTTGGTATAGTGGGATTTGGAAAGATAGGTCAATTAGTTGCTACTTACCTTAAAGCCTTTGGAAGTAATATATCAGTATATGATCCTTATTTTCAAGATGAATTTGAAGGGGTAACATTTGTAGATTTAGAAAAATTGATGAAAGAATCTGATATAGTAACTGTACATGCGAGACTTACAAAAGATACTTATCACATGATAGATAAAAAAATGATAGATTTAATGAAAGACACAGCTTACTTAGTAAATACAGCAAGATCTGGGCTAGTAGATGAAAAAGCGTTAATAGAAGCTCTAAAAGAAAAGAAAATAGCAGGAGCTGCTTTAGATGTATTTGATAAGGAACCTTTAGAAGAAAGCGATGAGATATTAAAATTAGATAATATAACCATAACATCCCATATGGCAGGTTCTACAAAAGATGCTTTTACTAATAGCCCTAAAATAATGTGTGATAATGTAATTAATCTAATAGAAGGTAAGGGTAAAGCACCTATAATAAATAATGTATCTATTAAATTAAAATAAAAAAAATAATTACTAATTGTATAGAGAACTATAATATATGAAAAATAATGCATTATAATGCCATCTCAACACAATGTAAATAATTAATAAAATTACACAAAAGGAAGCTTGAAAAGAGTTAGTTTAAACAACTAACTCTTTTTATTAATTTAGAGAGTATATTTAAGAAATAGAATTAAAGCTATACACTGAAATTTGTAATGTTTCATGATAAATTGCATATATAAGAATTTCTGTTCCTTTATGTATTTAGATGTTAAAATAAATATATGTTAATGTAGAAATATGAGAGATAATTTTATGTTTAGGTATAATCATAACAACAGGTGTATTTTCAAGGGTAGTAATTAAAGGGGCAACAAGAGATGGTGCAATTCCTGTAGATTTAATAGATGGAAATGAGCTTGCGAAACATTTAAAAAATTAGAGCCGGGTGTTTCAGTTAAAGTTGTAGAAAAAGTAATAATTAATGAAGAATGGTTTGAGAATATATAAAAATTATTAGAAAAATCATGTTTGGAAAATATTGTACACTATATAAGATAAGGAGGGATTTTCTTTGATTAAGAAAAAATTTCAAATGCCCGTTGCCGTACACCTTTTGCTTATTAGGGAAGGTAAAATATTACTATTAAGAAGATTTAATACAGGATATGAAGATGGAAATTACAGTGTTGTAGCAGGACATTTAGATGGAGACGAAGATGTAAAGTCAGCAATGATAAGGGAAGCAATGGAAGAGGCAGGTATAGAGATTAAAGCAAATAATCTACAGATTGTAGGTGTTATGCATAGAAAATCAGAGGTTGAGAGAATAGATTTTTTTCTTGTAGCAGATTCATGGAATAATGAAATAGTAAATATGGAACCAGAAAAGTGTGATGATTTATCATGGTTTGAAATAGATAATCTTCCTTTTAATACTATACCATATATAAAAAAAGCGATAGAAAACTACATATCCGGTATACAATTTGATATTTATGGATGGTAAAATTCATTGAATAGTGGGGTTGTTTTTATATATTTTTAATTCATAATGTTTATATTTTGTGAGTTGATGTATGTAGGGAAGTAACATTAGTTACCCCTTTTTTTATACAGAGTCTAAAATAAATATCCACCCGTAAAAGGGGTGGATATACTTTGTTTATAACTAATTATAAGAATTAGTTGTTGCTATGTTTTTTAGATTTATAAAAGAATGGACATACTTTAACTATTAAGGCTGAAATTGCCGCAATCAAGGCAAATAACCAAAACATTGGTATTAAGAAAAAGGGCTCTATTAGAGTACCATCTGGAGCAACTTTAGAACCGATAATTCCATAAGCAGCTATACAACCAAAAGATATAATAAGTGATATTAAAGAAAAAGTATATTTTTTCATAAAGGTTTCCTCCCATTTAATTAAGTTAATTTATTTTAATTTTATTTTATTTGCAAAATAGAGATATTATTTTAATCTATCATCATTGTCATCTGCATACTCTAAAATATCCCCAGGCTGACAATCTAAAATTTTGCATAAGGATTCTAGTGTAGAAAAACGAATTGCTTTTGCTTTACTATTTTTTAAAATAGAGAGATTAGCCATAGTAATTCCCATTTTTTCTGAAAGTTCTGTAGAATTAATTTTTCTTTTAGCCATCATTACATCAAGATTCACTATAATCGGCATAGTAACATTCCTTTCTAAATTGTTTCATCATTTTCTTCCTTGATTTTTATGGCTATTTCAAATAATTGGGATAATACTATGCATAAAAATCCTATTGTCAAACAAATTATAGTCAATGCAGCAATTGGTAAGCCTAAAGGAATATTTTTAAAGCCTGCTATTGAATAATCTAAATATTTTTCACACCCTATAATAAGAAGCAATTCCATAAAAGAGCACATAGAAATAATTTTTAATGATTTAACACTTTCTATAGAAAAAGGATTATTCTTAACCACCAAATCGCAAAGTTTTTTTAACTTAAATAGAGCCATTATATAAGGAACCCCAAGTAAATAAAGGCAAGTAGAGATTGTTACAACTAATTCATGGTTTGTCATAGAATAATGATTTTTTAAAAATGCTTTAATAATAAGTGGATTTGCTAAATAAAAAATGCATGTAATAGAAATTCCTAAGATCACAATTATATTTAAAACTTTAGGAATAAAATTATTTTTCACACTATCAACCTCAATTCTTTTATTATTTAATATTAATACCTCTAATATTGATAATAATAAATTATTTATCGTTTGTCAATAAATAATTTAATTAATTCGATATATATTTATCTTTTTAAGGTCTAATAAATATAATTTCTTATAGCTATATTTAGAATAGAAGGAGTTTATTTAATAATGATTTTTATGGCATAATATTCTTATATTTATGATAGAATAGTAATTTAATGCATAATTAAAATAGTTTATATAAAAAAATATGGATTTGTGGAAGATGAACCTGTAACGGAATTCAAATATTCTAATCAGAAATTTATTTTACATAAAAAATAAATAAGATCTATTAATCGCCATTATTGCTATGTTATGAAATTATAAGATGTTAAAGTAAAATGGCATTTAGAAATCATGTAAATTAGATTTAGATTAGACGGATTCTACGTGATATATATATATAATGAAGTAAAAAGGTGGTAATAATAATGGTATATGCAAAAGACATATTAGATGAAATTGTAAGTTGCTACCATGACATTTTAAAGGATAATCTCATTGGTATTTATGTACATGGATCCTTGGCAATGAATTGCTTTAATCCTGATATCAGTGACATTGATTTTTTAATGGTAGTAAAAGAAAACATAGATTTTAAAGAGAAGAGAGAATTAATAGAAGTGCTACTGAAGTTATCCCAAAATGCTCCACAAAAAGGCTTTGAGATGAGCATTCTATTGGAGGAGGATGTAAAACATTTTAAATATCCAACACCATTTATTTTACATTTCTCCAATGATCATAAGGAAAGATATCAAAGGGACTGTAGTTATATCTGTGAAAATGGAGAAGATACTGATTTGGCTGCACACATTACAATCACTATTTCAAGAGGCATTTGCTTGTTTGGAAAACCAATAAAAGATACATTTCAACCTGTTCCACCCAAATATTATATAGAATCAATTATAAATGATATTGTAAATGTAAAAGAAGAAATAACCAATTCACCAATATATTTTACTCTAAACCTTTGTAGAGTTTTATATTATCTTAAGGAAGGAGCCATATGCTCTAAAAAAGAAGGGGGAGAATGGGCATATTCTTATGTAGCTACACAATATGGTGAAGTTATAAAAGAAGCCTTATTAGCCTATAAAAATGGAAGTAGTATTAGTTGTAACTCTGAATTATTAATTGATTTTGCGGATTTTATGATAAGGGAAATTAGTTTAATTCATAATATCTTTATTTCATAATAGTTGTAATTTTAGATAGGTTTTTTTGAAAGGATATTAATAATATTAACCAGAGGATGAATTAAATTTTAGGCATAGTACTTTTAAGGGAAACTTTTATAGGTTAGTTCACATGAGAAAATAGTATGTTATGATTTAAGGGTGAAGATTGGTAATTCAAAAGGATAAGGAGAATAAAAATGGATTTTAAAAAAGTACTAAAAGAATTTCCTGTAATAGAAAGTGAAAAAATTAGATTAAGACAATTAAGATTAGAAGATGCTCCTGAATTAGTAAAATACTATTCAAATAAAAATGTACATGCCTATCTTGACTGGAACGGTCCTGAAACATTAGAGAAAGGTTATGAAGTTATAAAAATATGGAATAGAGGCTTTAATGATGGATGGATTATTCGTTTTGCAATAGCAGATAAAGTAACAGATAAAATTATTGGGACTATATTTTTAAGTGAATTTCAAGGTAAAAGGGCTGAAATTGGATATGAATTATCAGAAAATTACTGGGGTCAAGGAATTATGTCTGAAGCAATGCAGAAAGTATTATCATTAGGATTTAACCAATTGGATTTAGTAAGAATTCAAGCCTTTGTTTGTGGTGAAAATATAGCTTCAAAAGAAATATTGAAAAAGTTTAACTTCAAAGAGGAAGGATATTTAAGGCAATTTGAATGTCATAGTGTTACTGGAGAGTGTAAAGATATGTATGTTTATGCTTTGTTAAATACGGAATTTTAGAAGGAATATATAGATTTAGCCATGGTAGTCACAGGATAAATTTAAAAAGGAAACTTATATTCATACATATCGTTGTATAGTTTCTTCATAAGTAAACCTAAGTTAAAACAAAGATTCTTATTATGAAGTTAATTGAAAGTAAATAAAAAGGTGTTAGTCTTTGAGAGATAGCACTTTTTTATTTGCTTTTATTTTAAAGATTTAAATTAAAATAGATTATTAGGAGATAATAGATTATAATGTAAATCTATAAAGTTATGTATGGAGTTGAAATATTATGGATAAATCAAATTTTGAAAATTTAGGTATAAGTGAAGAAGTTCTAAAATCTTTAAATAAGTTAGGTTTTGAAAGACCCTCAGATGTTCAAAGGATGGTTATACCTATAGCCTTTGAAGATAAAGATATAATAGTTAAAGCTCAAACGGGAAGTGGTAAGACAGCAGCTTTTGCTATTCCCTTTTGTGAAAAAATAGAGTTAGAAGAAAGACTACCCCAGGTTTTAGTTCTTACACCAACTAGAGAACTAGCCATACAGGTAAAGGAAGATATATTTAACATAGGAAGATTTAAAAGAGTGAGACCTGTAGCTATTTTTGGTAAACAACCTATGAATACTCAAAAGATAGAATTAAAGCAAAGAGTTCATGTTATTGTTGGAACACCTGGAAGAACTCTAGATCATATTCAAAAGGGAAATATAAATTTAAAGGGTATAAAATACTTGGTTATTGATGAGGCAGATGAAATGCTTAATATGGGTTTTATAGATCAGGTGGAATCAATTATAAAGCTTTTGCCTAAGGACAGAATAACCATGTTATTTTCTGCAACTATAGAAGATAAAATAGAAGAATTATGTGGTAAATATATGATCAATCCTGTGAAAATTGAAGTTACTCCAGAGAGTTTAACCACAGAGACTATTGAGCAGGTTTATTATGAAGTTGAAGAAGAGAAAAAATCCTTACTTCTTAACAAAATAATATATACAGAAAGACCTGTTAGTTCTATTATATTCTGCAATACAAAAGAGGCTGTAGATAAGTTAGTTGGAAAAATGAAAAACAAAGGGTATTCCTGTGAGGGATTACATGGAGGAATGGAGCAAAAGGATAGGTTAAATGCAATGGAAAGCTTTAGAAAAGGAGAGTTTAAGTTTCTTATTGCCACAGATGTAGCTGCAAGAGGCATAAGTGTAGAACATGTTAGCCATGTAATTAACTATGACGTGCCCATGGAAAAAGAAGGCTATGTCCATAGAATTGGAAGGACAGGAAGGGCTGGAAATAAGGGGAAATCCATTACTTTTGTATCCAAAAGAGAGTTTAAGTTTTTAGAAACTATTGAAGAATACATAGGTCTAAAAATTCCTCATGGAAATATTCCATCTAATGAAGAGGTAGAAGAGGGAAAGAGAATATATGATAAAGAAAAAGGGATTAAACCAAAAATAAAGCCTCATAAAAGTGTAGAGCTAAACAAGGGGATTACTAAAATACATATTAACGCTGGTAAAAAGAAAAAAATAAGAGCTTTAGATATTGTAGGAACTATCACAAGTATTGAAGGAATAAATCCAGAGGATGTTGGAATCATCGATATTCAAGAAGGATTTTCTTATGTGGATATACTACATGGAAAGGGAAATTTAGTATTGAAGTCTTTAGAGAAGAAAACTATAAAAGGGAAAACTGTAAGAGTACAAAGAGCTATGAAATGATTGAAAGGCTTAGGTGGAGTTTCCATATGAGGAATTCCTCACGCTCCATCTGAGACTTAGAAGAACTTAAGAAGATATCCCAAATCCATGATTTGGTGATAGTCGGTTAAGCAGATACCCAAACCTATGGATTGTTGGCAGTCGCTTACTCTTCGAGTACCATCTGAATTTATGAAGATGAGTTTCCTATATAACAAGACTATAACTTATATTAGACTTAACCTAATTTGCAAGTAAAGATTCGTAAATCAGAGTTAAAGAGATATAAAGTGAAAGTATAATTGCAATTTATCTTGAATTTAATTAGTAGAAGGACTATAATTAAATTGATGAAAGTTTTCATTCATTATTATTAATAATAAAAGATAATGAAGCAATTTTTAATTCAACTGGGGGTAAGTTTTATGGAATTTAGAATGGAAAGTGACTCAATAGGATTAAGACAAGTACCTAAGGATGCTTATTATGGAGTACAAAGCTTAAGAGCTATGGAAAACTTTAAAATAACAGGACTAAAATTAAATGAAGAGTTTATAAAAAGTCTTGCTGAAATAAAAAAAGCTTCGGCCATAACTAACAGTGCTATTGGTCTTTTAGATGAGAAAATTGAAAAGGCTATAACTGCTGCCTGTGATGAAATAATAGAAGGAAAGTTACATGAAGAGTTTATAGTAGATCCTGTTCAAGGGGGAGCTGGAACTTCTTCTAATATGAACGCAAATGAAGTAATCGCAAATAGAGCCATAGAGATTTTGGGGGAAGAAAAGGGAAATTATAAAATAGTTCACCCTAATGATCACGTTAATATGGGACAATCTACCAATGATGTTATTCCAACAGCAGGTAAAATAACTATTTTAAGATTACTTGAAAAAGCTATGAGTAAGTTAGAAATATTGCATAAAGCTTTAGATGAAAAATCTGAAGAATTTGATGATGTTATAAAAATGGGAAGAACTCAAATGCAGGATGCTGTACCTATTAGATTAGGACAAGAATTCAAGGCATACAGTTCAGTGATAAAAAGAAATATTGCAAGGCTTAATAAAGTAGAAAAGCATTTAAAGGTTATAAATATGGGTGGTACTGCTATAGGAACTGGGATAAATGCAGATGAAGAATATTTAAGTAAAATTGTACCTACCCTAAATGAAGTTACAAATTTAGGCTTAATGCAAGCAGAGGATTTAATTGATTCAACACAAAACTTAGATATTTTTGTTGAGGTATCTTCTGGAATTAAAAATTGTGCAGTTAGCCTTTCTAAAATGGCAAATGATTTAAGACTTATGTCTTCAGGACCTAGAACAGGTTTCGGAGAAATAAATCTTCCATCAAAGCAAAATGGTTCATCCATAATGCCAGGGAAAGTTAACCCTGTAATACCAGAGGTAATGAACCAAGTGGCCTTTAATATCATAGGAAATGATGTTACTATAACTATGGCTGCTGAAGCTGGTCAGTTAGAACTAAATGCCTTTGAGCCAATTATATTTTATAACCTATTCCAATCTATAGAAACTTTAACTAATGGTGTTGATACCTTTGTAGAAAATTGTATTACAGGTATAACAGCTAATAGGGAAAGATGTAGAGAATTAGTGGAAAATAGTGTAGGAATAATTACGGCTATATGTCCACATGTAGGATATAAGAAAGCTGCAAAAATAGCTAAGACTGCTTTAAAAACTGGCGAATCTGTTAGAAAAATTATAATTAGAGAAGGAATATTAAGGGAGTCGGAACTTAATGATATACTAGACCCAATAGGAATGACAGAACCAGGTATATCTTGCAAAAACCTTATTGCTAAATAATTTACCCATATAAAGTAGGGAAAATATACCTTTATAAAGGGTAAAAACTAAGCAATTCTTGATTTAAGGTGAAGTTTTTTTAAAAGGGAATGCCCTTTTACATCTAAAACTATAAGATGAGTTTTTATAACTTTAAATTAGAGAAAAGTAAAATCTTTCATTTTGTATTAATGACTCTCATAGGGTGGATGCATTTATTAGCAATATGAAAGGTATGAAGTTAAGAAGATTATAAACTTAAATAAAAAAAGAAGTTCCTTAAAGGTGTCCACACATAAGAAAACTTTTGTGTGTGGCAAGGATATAACGGTGTAGCATTTATGCTATGCCGTTTTTCCTTGCCTTTTGGAAAGACTTTGAAAGTATATTGTCTCTGTGATTCTTGGTTAGTAGGTTCCATGATATTATCAAGTTTAGATGTGAATTAAAGGGTTACTTCATTTGTCTAAATTAGCAATAAATATTTTGAAGAGCAAAAGTAGATTAATTCTATAAAGCTGTCCTCATTCTGTATACTCCTTCATTGCTAAACCTGATTTTTTTTGAACTTATGGTAAGGAATCCTTTTTCTTCATATAACTTTTTCGCCCTATAGTTATCATAAGAAACATCTAAAAAAACTGCTTGATGATTCAAATTTTTAGCATATTCAAAATAGTAATCTATAAGTTTAGTTCCGATAGATCTTCCTCTGTAACTTTCTTCTACACATATATTTTGAATATATAAGTCATTGACTTCTTTTTTTTCTATAACTGGTTTTAAAATTAAACTCTTAAAGAAAAGTTCAAGCATAACGCCCTTTGGTAAAATCTCATTAAGTTCCGCTGTCTCTTCACTTTCATCAATATCTTTATAATTATATCCAATTAGGATGCCTCTAATTTCTTCATCTATATAGCAGAAAATATGCTTGTAAGAAAAAGAATTATTTTCTCTCTCAATTAACTTTCTGATAATGGATATGGCCTTATCTCTTTCACCAAAAAGCATTTCAAATATTCCTACATCTGTATCATATATTAATCTAGAAACCTTTTCTAAATCATCATTTATTTCTAATTTTCTAATCATGTTAACACCTCATTCAAATAATTAATATTTTAGTTTTAAATCAACATGGGTTATTATTTTTTTATTCTATGATATAATCTTAAAGTATAGTGTTACACCATAGTCAAGAGGTGATTGAAATAGTTTTAAAAAATAAACTTTTATTAACTACAGGAGAATTTGCCAAACTTTGTAACGTTTCTAAAGACACCTTATTTTATTATGATAAGCTAGGAATTTTATCACCTTTGCAAAAAGGAGATAATGGTTATAGATATTATTCCGCTGATCAAATAGAAAGTTTTTATGTCATTAGTGTATTAAAGGAACTCAATGTTTCTTTAAAAGATATCAAAAATTACATTAACAATAAAGCTCCTTATAATTTAATTGATTTGTTCAAACTTCAGCTAAAGGAAGTTGAAAATAAAATTGAACATTTAAATGGAATTAAGGAAGCTCTTACTTATAAAATTGAAATGGTAGAAAAAAACAATAGTATTAAAAGTTCAGATATTTTTATAGAAGAGCTTGATTCTGAATATCTAGTTGTTACCTCTAAAATGCAATTTATTGATACAGCTAAGCTGTCAAAAGAAATTACGAATATATTTGATTATTGTAAATTAAATGGAATTCACACATCATACCAAGTTGGTTCTATAACAAATATAAGTGAAATAGATAAAGAATTGACACAACAATATTTTCAGCTATTTGTGAAGGCTTTTAATAAAAGAGACCATAGTAAGTTATTAAAAAAACAAGCTGGACGATACCTTATTACACATCATAAGGGGGGATATGAAAGTGCCAGTCATTATTATAAGGAGATATATCGTTATGCTGTAAAAAACAATCTTAAACTCATTGATCCTTTTTATGAGATTGCATTTATTGACGAATTATGTACTGATGCATCAAATCAATTACTATTTGAAATTTCTATACGCATAGAATAGTGTGTCCATAGCCTTTTGCTAAATTCGGGTATTAAAAAACACCACAGACATTTCTGCCTATGGCGTGAAACCCTCCTTATATGAAAGGGCAACACAAAGAAAAAGAGATATCATTGCTTGAAAGAATGTATCCCTAATCTCTTTCGGTATTCAATGTTAAGCTTCATTCTGTTTGTCTTTACCCTGAAAACATTGATTTTAATTGATCTTTTCAGGGTTCTTATGGTAGGATAGGAAAAGGAGCTTGCTTTTATTTAAGCGTAGTGCCTTTTTCATCTTGCTCTATTAAACCTCTTTTCATAAGTCCGCCTAAGGCATTTTTAAAATGATTTTTGCTTACATTAAACTCTTTATATATTTTTTCTGGTGTAGTCTTATCATTAAAAGTCATAAATCCATCATGGGATTTTAGATACTCTAATATGGTTTCTTGTAGGGTATTGACTTCTACTTTGGCAACTTTTCTTGGGGTTAAGCCAAGTTTGCCATCTTCATAAATTTTAATTACTGTTAAGTCTAGTACATCCCCATGATTTAGTTTATTAAAATATTCATTTCTTAAAATAACCCCTTTAAAGGCATTGTCTACAGCTACCATGGCGCTACTATTAGTTTGAAAACCATAAACTGTTCCCTTTACATTTTGGGAAGTTTCATATTCAGAGTCAGTTTCTAAATATCTATCTATGTCTGTTGTAGCAGCAATTCTATCAGTTTTATCTAAGTAAATGTAAAATAGATAGTATTTATCATTTTGCAAAGGATATAATTTTTCTTTCATAGGAACAAGGATATCCTTTTCTAGACCAAAGTCCACAAAGCTACCTATTTTTGTGGAAGAAACCACTCTAAGATAGGCTAATTCACCTACCGTAGCTAAAGGTTTTTTTAGGGTAGCTATTATTCTATCACTGGAATCACGATAGATAAAGGCGTCTACTTCATCTCCGACATTTAGATTTTCTTCAAGAGCGCTTTTAGTTGGTAGTAGTATATCATTTGAAGAATTTCCAGTACCAGCATCTAGGTAGTACCCAATACTAGCTGCTCTTGCCACTTTTAACTTATTAAAATCACCTATTTTAATCAAATTCATTACCTCTCTTTATATTATATATGTATTTTTTCTTTCTTTGTCATATTTTATTCTAACACAAGCAGATATCCCAAATCTATGGTTTGGTGTAAGGATTTTAAGCAGGTACCCAAACTCGTGGTCTGATGGTAATCGGTTAAACAGATACTCAAACCTTATGGTTTGATGGTATTCGCTTACTCATCTAAAGTCATGAAGATGAGTTTCCTATAAATATCTATTAACAATAGTAAATATCATATAAAATAATAAAAGCTATCAATACTCTTAATTTAGCACTGATAGCGGCTTTTAGATATTATTACTCTTCTTCTAGACATTCTGCTAGACACTCTTCAATAATATCTTTCGTAATTACAAATGTGTTTTCTACGTTCATTTGGTACCTCCTACAAATTCCTATAGAAATGTGACAAGATAAAGTATACTGTTAAGAAAGTAATTAGTACAAAATTCAAACAATATTTTTAAATTAGGAAATTAATTAGAAAGTAAAGATTGAAGATTTTCAGGTTCATTTTTCTAACTTTTTATAACTCTAATATTTGAAATAACTCTGATCTTGCAATTGTATCCTGCAACAACTCTATAAGATTAAATTATCTTAACTTTTATATTATATAACTTTATTCTATAAAATGCAAGATGTTTTTTAAAAATTAAGACTGCAAATTTATTGCAGTCTTATATTAACCTATTTAACCTATATTTAATCTATTATTATTATTATTATTCTACTGTTGCTATACCGAAGACATTTATTTTGTCTATAAGCCATTTCCCATTTTCTAGAACTAAAGTTGCTTTAAAATCTCCATAATAATCTTCAGCTGCATTTTGTAGTTTAAGAGTCATTATAATACTATTGTTTTCAACTTTTTTAGAGGTTATTTCAGCTTCATTCATCTTAAATCCTATACCGAAATTACCTAACAGAAAGTAAAGTTCACCATCTATTTCTTTGCTCATATAATTTAGGAAATTATTTTTAAAGTTTTTACTGTAATGTTTAGAAAAACTTATTTCTGAATCTAAATATTTAATTGCCTCATTGTAATTTTTAAGATCTTTCCCTAATTTAGCGTAGCTTTGATTATCCTTTTCTATAGTTGTATCTGTATTAAAAAGTATTTCGTATTTTCTAAGGTTAACATATCCTTCAGATAATATTTTTATAATTTCTTGATCAGAAATATTTGCTGTATTATTTTTAGATACTTCACTAGATACTTCCTTTGATTTACTGTTATTAGAAGTTTCTTCTTTTTTAATAGTATCTTTTACTGGTTCAATTTCTGCATTAGTATTTTTAACTTCTTCAGTTTTAGTAGTACTAGTATCTGTGGTTGCCTCTTCTTGAGTACTATCCTTAGAGGGTTCAATAGAGCTCTCTGTTATATTGTTAGTAGCAGCACTTGGAATTTTATCTTTGCCATTTGTTAAAACAGTAAAGCCTACTGCTACAGTTATTAAAACTGCTAATACGCTAGTGAGTACTGGTTTTTTCTTAAATTTAGATATCATAATTATCCTCCTTTTTACTTCATTTTTATTTGCCATAGATGTAGTTCCTGGAGTCCAGTTAGAAAGTGAAAGCATGCTCATGAGCTTTATTAAAGTTTCACCATAATTTTTATATTCTTCAGGATTTATATATTTTAAAGTTAGTTCATCACAACATACTTCGCAGTCCTTCTTCATTCTGCTAAAAGATAACCACAAAATAGGATTAAACCAATGTATTACAAGCAAAACTGTTGATATCCAATTAAATAAAATATCCTTGCGTTTTAAATGGGATAGCTCGTGAAGAAATACGTACCTTTTTTCTTTTAAGCTTAAATTGTGCATAGTCTTTTTGGGAACTAAAATTTTAGGTCTTATTATACCGCAAAGGGTAGGAGTTTTTATTTTATTGCTGTATATTACTGAAATCTTTTTATTAATACCCATAGACTTTGTACAATCTTTTAGTATATCTATAATTTCTTCATCCTTGCATAAAGGATCCTTTGAAAACCTCATAAGGAAGATAATATAAGTTCCTAATATATATAAGGATAAAATCCCTATGCCTAAAACCCATAGTATGGGAAGGAAATCTTTTATGCGTAAAGAAATGTTTGCACCCTTTAATGAATTTCTTTCAGCTATATTTTCTCTGTAAGATTTCCCGAAAGAGAATTCTTTTTCTAAAATAGGGGAATTAGGGTCTAGATTATTTTCTGAAGTTATCAAGGGTTTCGCTTCTTTTATATATCCAGATGTTTCAACTTGTTGTGATGCAAACTGAAACAGATTAAAAACACTAAAAGAAGTAGGGGTAGAATAAGGCAAAACTAGTCTAATCATAAGTAAAAACCAAATGTAATAATGCCAAGTAGCGCTAAGTTTATTCTTGAATAAAACTTTTGCTATAATAATTATCAGTGCTACTATACTTCCCATGGCAGAAATTTGAAGTATAGTTTTAAATAATAAATTTAAATTCATTAAATCACCTACTTTTCAAAAGCTATCCTACAGTTGTAGTCTATACTTACATACTACAACTGTAGGACGCAATTGTCAACCATTATTTATAAAATTATTTTAGCATGTGGAAAATAAATTATAAATTACTAAAGAACTTACTTGCAATAGGTATAAAAAAGTAGTAAAATTAAATCATCTTTATAAAAAGGGAGAATGTTTTATGATAGAGGTTGTTCTTAACTAAGCAATTTAATATTTAAGTCTTTAGAAATTTTAAAAGTCCTACATTTAGTGGGGTTATTTGCTGATGAAATTTTTAAGACTTATATTTAGGTTAAGAACACGGAAAACAGTATCCTTTTATGATTTGGTAAATAATCTCCGTGCGTTTGCGCGGTATTTTTTTGCCCTAAAATAGGATTTTATACTCTCGGATAAGTTAAAGTTACTATAAATATATGTATTTTAAACATATTATGGTTCTTTAAATTAAAAGTCCTAGAGATAAAATATATAATAAATAAAAAAGGATTATTAGGACTGTAAGTGAATCAGTGTGTTCATTTGCGGTCCTTTATTTTTTAGGAGGGAACTTTATGTTAAGTGTAGTTAAAGAGTTAGATGTTAAAGGAGATTATAGAGAATTAAAAGAAAAACTATATGAGTATAAATGGAGGAAATGAAATTGAATACTAAAACTATTGAACTATTAGAATATGACAAAATAAAGGAAATATTAAAATCCTATGCTTTATCAGATTTGGCAAAGGATGAAATTGATAATTTAGAGCCTTCTGTGGATATTGATTTGATTAAAAAATATATGGAAGAAACTTCAGAAGCAAGAGCTATTGTAAACATTACATCAAGTATTCCACTTCATAGCTTAGGTGGTATAAAGTCAGTAAAGCAAAAGATTGAAAAAGGCATGGTGCTTTTACCGGAGGACTTAGAAGTTATTTCAGGTTTGCTAAAAGAAGTAGAGAGATTAAAAAGATTTATGTTAGATAAAGAACAAGTGGCTCCAAATATAAGCCTTTATGTTCTATCTATTTCTCCGCTAGAGGACTTAAGAGAGGAGATAGATAGATGTGTATTTAGAGGAAGAGTAGATGATAAGGCCACTTCAAATTTAGGAAAGATAAGAAAAAGGATTGGTATTTTAGAAGATAGGATAAAAAGTAAGTTAGAAAGCGTTCTTAAAAATGAAAAGTATAAAAATTATATTCAGGATACTTTGGTAAGTCAAAGGGGAGGAAGATATGTTATTCCTGTAAAAAGTGAGTATAAAAAAAGTATAGATGGAAGTATCCATGATAAATCCAGCAGTGGGTCTACAGTATTTATTGAGCCAGCAGAAGTGAAAAAGGCTCAAGATGAGCTTAACTTATGCAGAATTGAAGAAGAAAAAGAGGTATATAAAGTATTAGCAACTTTAACTAACATGGTAGAAAGTTATAAAAGAGAGCTAAATATTAATATTGAAACTATGTGTTATTATGATTTTATTTTTGCTAAGGGTAAGTATAGCAAATCCATTGAAGGAAGTAAGGTTAAGATTAATAATAAAAACTATATTAATATAAAGAAAGGTAGACACCCTTTAATAGGTAAAGATGCTGTTCCTTTGGATTTTACTATAGGAGATAGTTATAAGGGTTTAGTAATTACAGGGCCTAATACAGGAGGTAAAACCGTTGCCTTAAAAACTGTGGGACTTTTAACTATGATGGCTCAATCAGGTCTTCATGTACCAGTAGAAGAAGGTAGTGAGTTCTCTATATTTGCAAATGTATTAGTAGATATAGGGGATGGGCAGAGCATAGAGCAAAATCTTAGTACTTTTTCCTCACATATTAAGAATATAATAAGTATTTTAGAATGTGCTGATCCTTATACTTTAGTTATTATGGATGAATTAGGATCAGGTACAGATCCTGGAGAGGGTATGGGCATTGCTGTAGCGGTACTAGAGGAACTTTATAGAAAGGGCTCTGTTATTTTAGCTACTACTCATTATAGTGAGATTAAGGATTTTGCAAAAGAACATGAAGGTTTTATAAATGGCTGCATGGAATTTGATATAAATACTCTTAAACCTTTATATAGACTTAAAATAGGTAAATCTGGTGAAAGTAATGCATTTTTAATATCATTAAGACTAGGCATGAATAAAAGCCTAATTGAAAGGGCTCACAAAGTTACCTATAAAGAAGAAAAGACATATTTAGAATACCAGTATGATGAAAAGATTATGAGCTATAATAAAGAGGTTGAAAATCACAATAGTCAGTTAGAAAAAATTAAAGAAGCTAAAGAAAGAATTAAAGTATCAGAAAAACAGAAAAATAAATCTAAGTTTAATATAGGAGATAATGTATTTATAAGCTTTATGAATAGAACAGGCATAATCTGTGAATTAGAAAATTCAAAGGGAGAGTATACTGTGTTAGTTATGAAAAAGAAAATTAAGATTAATAAAAAGCGCCTATCTATTTATGTGGGCAAAGATGAATTATATCCAGAGGATTATGACCTTGATATAGTGCTTAATTCTAAGGAAAATAGAAAAAAGGATAAACTTATGAATAAAAAGCATGTGGAAGGAATGGAAATTAAGTGATTTTAAGTTTCGGATGGAGCTTGCCTTAGATTAAGATTATAGCTAGTGAATTTAATCAAATAACATGAAGGCTTTATTTGTGGTATTATTAGTTATGACTAAATTTATGTTATTATTTAGTCATAACTATTTTGAGAGGACTGTTAATATATGAGTAAAATATTAGTATTAGCTGAAAAACCTTCTGTGGGAAGGGAACTAGCTAGAGTTTTAAGATGTAATAAAAAAGGCAATGGGTATTTAGAAGGAGATAAATATATAGTAACTTGGGCTTTGGGACACTTAGTTACCCTGGCGGACCCAGAAGTTTATGATGATAAGTATAAGCAATGGAAGATGGAAACATTACCTATGCTACCTAAAAGATTAAAGCTTGTAGTAATTAAGCAATCTGGAAAGCAATTTAATATAGTAAAATCTCAGCTTAATAGACAGGATGTAGGGGAAATTGTTATTGCTACAGATGCTGGCCGTGAGGGAGAGCTTGTGGCAAGATGGATAATAGAAAAGGCACATGTAAATAAGCCTACAAAAAGGCTTTGGATATCTTCACAAACGGATAAAGCTATAATGGATGGTTTTAGAAATTTAAAACCTTCATCGCAATATGATAATTTATATAAGGCAGCAGAGTGCAGAGCAGAAGCAGACTGGGTTGTGGGACTAAATATTACAAGAGCTCTTACTTGTAAGCATAATGCTCAATTAACCGCTGGAAGGGTACAGTCTGCAACCCTTGCCATGATAGTTAATCGTGAAGAAGAAATAAGAAATTTTAAGCCAAAGGATTATTATGTAATTAACGCTAAGGCTAAAGGATTTACTCTTCAATGGAGAGATAAGAATAATAATAGTAATATTTTCGAAGAAGATAGAGTAAATAAAATCCTTTCAGATACTAAGGGGAAAGAAGGAAATGTAGTTAGTGTTACTGAAAGTTCTAAAAAGCAATTTGCTCCAGCTCTTTATGATTTAACAGAATTACAAAGAGATGCCAATAGAATCTTTGGATATTCAGCTAAACAAACTCTATCAATAATGCAGAGACTATATGAAAACTATAAGGTTTTAACTTATCCTAGGACGGATTCAAGATATATTTCTAGTGATATAGTTGCTACCCTTCCAGATCGTTTAAAAGCAATTTCAGTAGGGAGCTATAGAAATTGTGCAACTGAAATCCTAAAGGGCAAGATAAATGCCCATAAAGGATTTGTAGATAACAGTAAAGTTAGTGACCACCACGCTATTATTCCAACAGAAGAAAGAGGAAACTTAGCTTCTTTAAGTAGTGAAGAAAGAAATATTTATGATTTAGTAGTTAAGAGATTTCTTTCAGTTATGTTACCACCCTATGAATATCTACAAACTACAATAACAGCAGATATTAATGGTGAAACTTTTGTTGCAAAAGGAAATGTTGTAAAGTCAAAAGGGTGGAAAAAGGTTTATGATAAGCTAGGTGATTTAACAGAGGATGAGGACGAGAAGGATAGTCAAGAATTACCTATAGTTAAAAAAGGTGATAAGTTAAAGATAACATCAGTTGAAAGTAAAAAACTTAAGACTAAAGCACCTGCAAGATTTAATGAAGGTACATTATTATCAGCCATGGAAAAACCACAAAAGTATGTAAGTGTAGATAAAGTTTCAGCTAAAACTCTAGGAGAAACTGGTGGAATAGGAACAGTTGCTACAAGAGCTGATATAATAGAAAAGTTATTTAATATGTTCTATATAGAGAAAAATGGCAAAGAAATAATTCCTACATCAAAGGGAAAGCAACTTATAGATTTGGTGCCAGAGGAGTTAAAATCACCTTTAATGACCGCTAAATGGGAACTTGAACTAGAGCTTATAAGTAAAGGCAAAAAAGATCCAAGAGCCTTCACAGAGGAAATGAGAAAATATGCATCAGAACTAGTTGAAGATGTTAAAGGAAGTACTGATAAATTCAAACATGACAACCTTACAGGTAAAAAATGTCCTAATTGTGGCAAATATATGCTAGAGGTTAAAGGTAAACATGGAGTAATGAATGTATGCCAAGATAGAGCCTGCGGACATAGAGAAAATGTAAGTAAGTTCACAAATGCAAGATGTCCTGAATGTAAAAAGAGATTAGAGCTTAGAGGACAAGGGGAAGGGCAAATCTATGTATGTGCAAACACTAACTGCAATTTTAGAGAAAAGGCCTCCATGTTTAATAAAAGGTTTGATAGTAAAAACGATAAAGTAAATAAAAGAGAAGTTTCAAATATAATGAAAAAGATGAAAAAAGAAGCTAATGAACCTATAAATAATCCATTTGGAGATCTTATGTCAATGTTTAACAAAGATAAATAAAGAGTCAATTAAGGCTTATGGATATTTCATAATTTCCATAAGCTTATTTATATTATTTCTTTCAAAGGATATAGCTATAAGCACCACTGTAATTACATCCTATTATTTAATTGAAGAATTCTTGTGGAGATGTAAAGTAACTCAGAAGAAGGGGATACTAGGACATCTTTACCAATATTTTGATTATGAAAAAGGAGAATTAATATATATTCTATTATCAATGCTTTTGCTATTTGCAACATATAAACTTTCTAAAAGGAAAAGTTATTAAGTTTAATATAAAAATAAAGGCATATTTTCCAACAAATCAAGAAAATATTAGGTTAATTTTGTAAAAATTAAATGAAAATATTGGAATTTTATACGCTTTTATAGCAAAGTGAAATATACGCTTAAAGCCTGTACAATTCAGCCTTCAGGGAAATTTTTTATAGTGATATATTTGAAAAAACCTATTGTATATTTTTTATAATTATGATAATATTAAATTGTAATTACTTATTAAGTAATTACAAAGAAAAGATTTAATCAGGTGAACAATATTTCTCCTTTTAGGAATGTAATATGTCATTGGTTTTAAATCTTGTCTAGTATAAAAAAGGAGGAATTTAAAAATGGCAGATAAGAACATAATTTGTAAAGACTGTGAAAAAGAATTTGTATTTACTGAGGGCGAGCAAGCTTTCTACAAAGAGAAGGGCTTTGAAAACGAACCACAAAGATGCCCAGAATGTAGAAAAGCTAGAAAACGTCAAAACAATGACAGAGGATTCAGAAGATAATCTAGTAAAACCTACCCTATTAAGAAGAAATTCTTAATAGGGTTTTTTATTGAAATAAAATAATTATGAAAGCTTTACAGTTAAATTTTTATCTTAAGTAAATTAATATATATTTATTCTATAGCTAATGCTCTTGTCTACAAATTTTATATGTGAAAACCATATTATACTAAGAATCACTTGATAAGTAACTATTGATAATTTTTATAAATAAGCTCCTATGTATAAGCTTTTTGTATTGGTAATATAACCGTAGAGGTATTAAAATTATATATAAGATAATTTGAAACTTTCTGAAAAGGATTATTTTAACTTTTAAAAATCCATCATTATTCTTCAGTAATTAATTTAAGGGGGAATTTTATTGGATAATGATACATTAAAAAGCTTAAAACCTATTCTTAGAGAAAAGATAATGAGGGAAGAGTTGGGGAAAGAAAAATGTAAAATCCTAGATAAATATAATTTATATCCCAATGATAGATTGTACTGGGAAAGACGACAGGAGAAATATCCAAATCAAGAGTATTTTAGCCATAAGTTTGCAAAGAAAAGTTCTCCCTTAGGTATGATTTTTCATATTAATAGATTATGCTTTGCAAAAACAAAATATTTTGAAAACCACTGGCATAATTTTCAGCCCTGTGAGTATAACCATAAAGAAGGCTTTGTGGAAACTACCATAGAAAATATGGGATATATAAGGCAAAGGTCTACAGGCATAGTATTGGATCTAAGAGAACTTGCAAAAATAAAGTGGCTTAGTGAGTTTAAGGATTTGTGTAGATACCTAGAAGAGGAAGAAAGTAAGGTTCAGCTAGAGAAGTCTTTAGTAAATTATTAAAATATATTAAATAGCTTCTAACATACTTTAATATATAAAAAAAACCGTATTGGATAAATCTGATGCGGTCTTTTTATTGTTATGAAAAAGATTAATAGTCTTCTCAAACCTAAGTTTGAGAAGACTATTTTTATATCTTAGTCATAAATATAAAGATATTTATGATTTTTCTCTAATTTATATTAACAAACATTTGTATAGTTAGCTATAATTTTAACCTTCAAATCTAATGGAGAACATAGATCAAAGTCTGTTGGAAGTATGAAATTAAATATTCTAGATACATTTGTACAAGGGCTACATCTTTGACAACATTTATCATCATTACTTGAAGAGTCAATTTCTGATGTAGAGTAATGGCTCTTATCTACAACAAATGTTGAAGATTTAAATGCAATTACTCTATTATTTCTGTCTAATACTATACAACCAATTGTTACTTCTTTTCCTATACAAACATTTTTTATGCATGCTCTAACTTTCAATAATCTGGAAGCTGAAAGAGTTACAGCACCTGGATCTACCTTTTTACAAAGTTCGCAAGCTCTAAAGTGAACTAAATCAGAATTATCAAACCTAGTTGTATCAAACATATTAGCTATATCAGTAGAAAGTTCGGGAGTAAGTTCTAAATTATTTTCTTTATAAATATCTTTTTTATTCAAATCACTTTACCTCCTTTATTAGTTAAGGGAAATTCATAGACAATTTTCTATGATAATATATACTATTCAAATAGTCGAAAAATGGGATACTATTCCCACTCAAAATCAAAAAAATTTTCTGAGGAATCTTCTGAGGAATTCATATCATATTCAATATCTATATTATAGTCTTTTTTTGCTGTTTCATTAGAAGACTCTTCTGTGTCAATGAGTTCATTAGGTTGAGAGTCATAATCAGGGGTTTCACTGATATCTGAATCAGTTTTAAAGGATTCATCATACTCATTTAGATCATCTTTCGTATTAAGTTCATCAGTAGGATCTTGAATATTATCTATGTCATTTACAGCTGGACATAGTAATAAGAATACTGATATTAAAATTTCTTTAGAATTTATTTGTCTTACAAAGGCATCTTCAATAAAAATTAAAGGGTCTATATCATCAATTTCATCTGGTATTGGCAAAAATTCAGAAAAAGGTCTGGAAATATCAATAGAATGAAGATTAGGAGATTGTGTATTTGATAAATATATAATTTGTGATTTAAAGTAAGCATCTACAAATAAATTCTTTTTATAAGTAGAGTTAACCTTTGATTCAGTTATATCTGCACCAAGAAAGATGTATATTAATTTGTCTATAGGTAGTTTATTTTCAGGTATTGATATAATAAAAGTTTTACATATCTCTTTACATGGATAATCAAATGAATACTTCTTAATCTCTTCTGGAGATACAATTCCAGAAACTTCAATATTATTTACTTTCATTTTATACTCTCCTTAATATATTTTGTTTACAAGGTATAAAGCCCCTTGACATGGCTATGTTTATACAAAGGCTATATAAAAAATTCAATAATATTTATCCTTTGCTTATTGCATTTCATGATACATTATATGATTGTAAAAAGAAGTTGCCCTAAATATTTAAAGTTATTTTAGAATATAGATTTATATAAAAAAATAAAAGCTTGCAACTTTGCAAACTTTTATTTTTCATATAAATTATAAAGCTATTAATCCGTCCATTTCTCAGCCCATTTTTGGACTTCATTCATAGCATTTTCAAGGTCTTTTCCTTTTTCAGTAAGTTCATATTCTATTCTTACAGGTATCTCAGAGTAAACACTTCTTTTTATTATACCTTCGGATTCAAGCTCTCTAAATCTTTCCGTTAACATTCTATCACTAAGTTCAGGGATCAAAGCTTTTATATCAGAAAAACGTTTAGGTCCATCTAAGAGAACTCTTACAATTAGGCCAGTCCACTTTTTGCCTAACAAGGAAAATGCACACTGAAATTTTGGACATAGACTAAAATCTTTCATGGAACCACCTCAATATCATTTTATATTCAAAGTTTTAAAAAGTAAATGGTAAAACTAAAGTAAGTATATAATGGAACAATGTAAGGAAGTTATTTTATAGGATGAAGATTTAATAGGAAATTACCCTTTATAGTATAAAGCATTTGGCTTAATGTATGCTGAAGAGCTGTCATGGCTTTATGTATGCAAATAAAGAGGTAGATAAAGAAAAGATTTAAGACATGTAAAGAAGGGGAGTTATTATAGGTATAGGAAGGTTATAGAAACTAATAGCAAAGAGCTATAGATTTGAATATATTAATTAATGAAGTACTTATTAGGAAGGGAAATGTATTGAAAATTTATGAGGTAAAGCCTGGAGACTCCCTATGGGCTATAGCAAACAGATTTGGAGTCACTGTAAATGATATAATAAGTAATAACGGATTAAAAGAAGGAGATAGCTTAGTTATAGGTCAAAGTCTACTTATTCCTTCAAAAGAGTTTGGGTATAGAGTAATGAATGGAGATAGCTTATGGTCTATAGCTAGAAAGTTTGGAGTGTCCGAAGAGAGTATAATGAAGTTAAATAATCTAAGTAGTCCTAACATATATCCATCACAGGTACTTAGAATACCAGAAAAGGCTAAACTCTATGGAAATTTACAGGTTAATGGCTATATACAACCTTCTACACCAGAGAGGGAAAAAAGTATTTTAGAAGACCCTATTAATTATCTAACTTATGTCTCTCCCTTTAGTTATCACGTTAATGAGGATGGAACTTTAACGCCTATAAATGATGAGAATATAATAAAAATAGCTCTAGAAAATAAAGTAGCACCTATGATGTCTGTTACTAATATATCAGGAGACAATTTTAGCACCGCTTTAGTGGACAAAATACTTAATGATGAAGCACTTCAAGAGACGCTTATAAATAATATTTTAAATACTATTAAAGCTAAATCTTATTATGGTGTTATAGTTGATTTTGAAAGAATATCACCTGAAAATAGAGAAAAATATAATAACTTTTTAAGAAAGCTTGTAGCTGCCCTGCATCCAAGGTATTTAGTAGCTACAGCTCTAGCACCTAAAATCTTCGATGTAACAACAGGATCTTGGCATGGAGCACATGATTATAAGGCTCACGGTAGTATAGTTGATTTTGTTATAATAATGACATATGAGTGGGGATGGTCTGGAGGGCCACCTATGGCCGTTGCCCCTATAAATGAAGTAGAGAGGGTTATTAGATATGCTACCTCTGTTATTCCGCCTAATAAAATAATGATGGGCATACCTAACTATGGTTATGATTGGACTCTACCTTATACACCAGGAGCTGCTTTTGCAAAGGTTGTTGGTAATGAGGAGGCCATAGATATAGCAAGGGATAATAGGGTTAATATTAATTATGATGATAAAAGTCAAAGTCCTTTCTTTAATTACTTTGATAAAGATAGACAAAAGCATGTGGTTTGGTTTGAGGATGCAAGGAGTATAGAAAGTAAGTTGAAATTAGCTAATAAATACGGACTTAGAGGAGTAAGCTATTGGGTTCTTGCTAAGCCTTTTACACAAAACTGGAGGCTTATAGACAATATGTTTAATATAGAAAAACTCATAAATTAAGTTTAAAATAAATATTTGCTTAGTTTAAGGCTATGGAGCTACTCTTTTAAAAAAGGGTGGCTTATTTTTTATAATTACTATGTTTTTGTAGAAAAATGTGCTGTAAGTATAAAAAATATATTCTATTTTATAGTTTTATAATTAAGTAATTGTTTATAGAATAGAAGCTGTGATAGAATCTATATGAGCTATTTTTTTACAGGGGGGATTTTTTATGGAGGACATGAATATAAAAAAATCGACAAACAAACTGTTTTTATCATCTACATTTTTATTATGCCTAGTATACACATTAGGTATAGTGATTATGCTAAAGAGGAATCATCTTTCATTTAATTTAAGTATTTTATCTATAATTTTAATGTGGATACCTATATCAATACTTTATTTTCTTTATAAGAAAAAATACTTTAATGAGAATACAAGATTTATTTGTACTATTCCTTTTAGTATAGTATATTTTATTATAATATTTTATTCAGGTATTTTAGTAGCTCCTATGCTTATAATACCTATGTTAGTTATTGCTACTTCTTATTTAGAAACTAGATATATTATACTTCCGGTAGTAGGTACTGTGGTTTTTAATATTATATGGACTGTTATGACCATAAACAATGATAATAAAGCTATAGTAATAATGGAGATGGCAGTTATTATTATGTTTACTTTAAATTTATATCTAGTAACAAAGTTTTCAGAGAAAATAAGAAAGAAATCCTTAGAAGAAGAAAAAGCCATAATAAAGGCTAAAGAATCTCAAGAAAATATTATAAAAGAAATAAATGAAGCGGTAAGCTTATTAAATAATAATGCAGATAAGCTAAATAAGGCAATCCATTCAGTAGAAGCTTCTTCAGAAAACATTCAAAGGGCTGTAGTGGATATTGTAAAAGGAAGTGAGCAAACTACGTCAGATATTGAAGAACAAACTAAATCCACAGAAAATATACAGCAGAAAATAAATGATACAAAAGAAATTTCTAATAATATGGGTAGTTTTGTTAAAAGTTCTGAGAGGGTATTTAGAGAAACTATGGATAATATAAAAGAACTCTATGATAGGTCCTCTATAGCTCATGATGAAAGTCAGGGAGTTTTAGAATTATCTAATGGTTTAAAACACAGAACAGAAGAAGTTCAATCCATAATTAATATGATAGTATCTATATCAGACAAGACTAATCTTTTAGCATTAAATGCAGCCATAGAAGCAGCTAGAGCTGGGGAGGCTGGAAGAGGCTTTGCAGTAGTTGCAGAAGAGGTTAGAAGTTTAGCAGAACAAAGCAAAAATTTCTCAGAAGACATATCTGTAATTTTGAGAGAACTTAATAAGGAAGTTTTAAATATTTCCCAAGGAATAAATAGTTTATCTAATATAAATAATGAGCAAAATAAACTGGTTAAGAACTCTCAAAGTAATGTAACAGGATTATATGAATACATACTTCAAATAAAAAACAATACTGAAGATTTAAATATTAATATGAAGGAAATAATTAAATTTAACGAAACCATTAGTAATTCCATACATAATTTATCAGCGGTGTCAGAGGAAACTTTGGCAAGCTCAGAAGAGACCAGCGCTACTATTGATAATTATATGGAAGATATAAAAGAAATAAGAATTTCTATAGAAAAAATGGTATCTTTAGCAGAAAACTTAGAAGAGATTTCAGGAAAAACTAATATGTAATTAAATTTTTATAGGAGGTAGAAGATGATCAAACTTATAGTGACAGATATGGATGGAACCTTTCTAAATAAAGAAGGTAAGATAGATGAAGACTTTTACCAATTAATTGAGGAGTTAAATAGAAGGGGAATAGTATTTGCCGTGGCTAGCGGAAGATTATATTCAACCTTAGACAAAGGTTTTCATAAAGTTAAAAACAAAATGATTTTTATGTGTAATAATGGTGCAGCTATACAATTTAATCATAATGGAGAGCTTTTATATCAATGTACCTTAGATAAGAATGAGGTTTTAGATATAGTTGAAGATTTAGATGAAGAAGGAGTAGAAATTATTATTTCCGATAAAGATAAAGTTTATATTGAAGAGCCTTCAAAAGAGCTTAGGGAGCTTTTAGTATGTGGAGATGCTCCTAGTGTAGAACTTAAAAGTTTTAAAGATTTACCTAATGATATACATAAGCTAAGCTACGCTCAACACATAGGAATTCAGAAGGATTTTGCAAATAAAATTCATGGAAAGTATAATGAGGGATATCATGTAGCAGTTTCTGGTAGAATATGGATGGATATAATGAATATAGAAGTTAGTAAGGGAAATGCAGTAACTATGATCCAAAAGAAGCTAGGCATAAAGGAAGAGGAGACCTTAATCTTTGGAGATTACTATAACGACATTTCTATGTTTAGTAAGGGATATTATAGTTATGCTATGAAAAATGCTCCTGAAGATGTAAAAAAACATGCTAGATTTGTTACTTCCTATGATAATAATGAAGGTGGAGTTATTAAAACAATTAAAGAATTGCTTAATATTAAATAATACAGGATGTAATACTTAACCATTAAAGTATTATAGTTAAAATACTAGTTTTATAATAACTAATAATTTTTTAATAAAATTTTATTCATTGTTTTTCTCTCCTTTTCTAAGGGGATATTATTAAATCTTGCAAACCTATTGTATTTCCTTAGGTTGAGAAGAGCAAGGTTCATATAACTTAACAGATTGAATTCATCAAATAAGGAGGTTTATATGGAAAAATTACTTATAACTGGGGCCAATGGCTTTTTTGCTTCAAGGTTTATAAATTACTATAAGGATAAGTATGAAATAATTCCTCTTACTAGCAAAGACTTAAACATAACAGAAGAAAAGAAAGTTATAGAAACTATAGGATTTTACAAACCACAATATGTTTTAAATACTGCCGCTATAGCAGCTACAAATACCTGTGAAGAGCAACCAGAGTTTTCAAGGAAAATCAATGTAGATGGTAGTGTAAATGTAGCAAAGGCTTGCAATCTTATAGGAGCTAAGATGATATATTTTAGTTCAGAACAAGTATATAATGGTAATATTGAAAAGGGACCTTATAGTGAAGAGATAATACCATTACCTAATACTAACTATGGTAGACAGAAATTACAGGGAGAAGCCCTGGTAAAAGAAGTTTTAGAGGAAGTATGGATTTTAAGATTTACGTGGTTATTTGGTTTCCCTGAAAGGATGGGTAAGAGTAGTTCTAATCTACTTTCAAATTTATTAAAGGCTATTTTAAAAGGGGAAAAGATTAGGGTGCCTCATAATGAATATAGAGGAATGACCTATATATATGATATACTAGATAATTTACCAAAGGTGTTTAAATCTCCTTATGATACATATAACTTTGGAAGTGAAAACAATTTAAGTACTTATGATGTAGCAAGAATTATGTTAAAAGCTATGGGAAGTGAAAAAAGAGAAAAAGATATTCTCATAAAAGATGAGGAAAGGTATAAAGATAATCCAAGGGATATAAGAATATGCAATAACAAGATAAGACAGTTCGGTATAGAGTTCGTAGATACTAGTGAGGCTGTAGAAAATTGCATAAAGGATTTTAGTTTATAATTAAAGTAACAGCATTGAAGTGAGCCCTTTTGCTTAAAAATAAATATATTTTATTATTAATTTATAGGTATTAAAAAAGAAATTGAGCCAACAGGATTATTTTAGGCTCAATTTCTTTTTATAAAAAATTGATATTTTGGGGCTAAATTTAGTTTTTTAAAAGATTAATTAAGTAATGTTTAGGGTGATAGACATTATATAAAATATTAATTATATAAGTAAAACTAATATTATAATATTTGTTTTTCACCTTTTACGAATACATCAATTAGGTTAAAGTCATCATCAATTATAAGTAAGTCTGCATCTTTAGAAGGCTCAATGCTTCCTTTTCTATCATATAGGCCTATATACTTGGCAGGATTTTCAGAAGTCATTTTTACGATTTCTGAAATAGAAGCATCTATATTTTTAATTACATTTTTAACAGATCCAATATAACTAAGTTCAAGATTTTTAACCTTTTCATAATCATATTTAGAAATTATCTCTTCAGTTCCATCATCAAATAAAAGTTTAACATTATCTCCATCAGGTATGAATTTACACTGTCTTATATAATGATAGAACTCTTGGTCCACATGAGCTAAACCTGAACAATCAGTGGTTAATATGATCTTCTCTGATCCTTTTAGCTTGAACACTATGTCAAAGGCTTCAGGTCTTACAGTAAGTCCAGTTTGTTTTGCGAATTCTACATATAGATCATCATAATATAATGCTGCTCCCACTACACCAGGTCTTCTATGATGGAAACCTCTCATACCGCTAAACAAATGGGTAAATCCACCTATACCACAGTCTTTACAATCTGATATGTCTTCAAAGTCTGCAGCACTATGACCTACAGAAACTTGAACATTATTATCTTTCATATATTTTATGAACTCTTTAGAGCCTTCAAGCTCAGGAGCTAAGGTTATTAATTTAATATTTTCTAATCCTGCTATTTTAGCAAAGTTATCAAAGATATCTTTGGAAGGGTTAATGCAATATTGTTCCTTTTGCATCCCTTTATATTCTTTGTTTATAAAAGGACCTTCTAAGTGAAATCCTAATATTTCAGCACCTTTTTTAGGATTCCAATTATCTAAAGCCTTCTTACCTTCGGATAATTGAAAAGATATTCTATCCAAAGAATCGGTTCCGCTAGTAGGTAAAAAGGAGGTAACTCCTGATTTTACTAGTTCTTTGCTCATGTTATTTACAGCAGACTCTGTACCTTGGAAAGTAAAAGAGCCTGTAGCCCAACCATGAATATGAATATCTATAAATCCAGGAATTATTACCTTATCGTCGTATCTTATAGCTGTATCTTCTTCAGATATAGAAGGTAGTATGTCTACTATTTTGCCTTCTTCTATTTTTAAATATCCTTTTTGAAAACCATTAGGTGTATAAATATTCTCTGAATATAAATACATAACATCACCTTCTTATTTATAATTTATTTTAAAACTAATAAGTCTTATTTACTTTCATTAAGTTATCTAATATAGCATTTCCTTTAGTAAGATTTACTCATGATATTTCCATATAATTAATGATAATCTGTGCTAAGGTATGTAAACCTAATCTAGATATTACATCATTATACTTGGTTTCAGAATCATCAGCAAAACAGAACATTTTATAATTAGCTAAGTTTTGTAGTGAATTGTTTGAGAATGAAGTTAATGCTATTACATCAACATTTTTAGTTCTTGCAACCTTAGCTATGGTTTTTATTTTGTCCGTTTCACCAGAGAGAGACATTATTAATAGTGATTCCCCTTCTGTTAGGTTCTCTCCTATTGTATCTAATAAGTTATGATCATTTATAAAAATTGATTTTACTTTTAATAAGGCTAATCTTGAACTTAATAAATCAGCTATAGGTTTTGAAGCCCCTCGGGCGATTATATAAACCACCTTAGAGGCTAAGATTACTTCAATTATTTTCTTTATGTTTTCTTCATTTTGCAAAGAAAGTGTTTTAGATATTTCGCTATAAATATTATTTAAGATATCTTTATAGGAAATAGGGGATTTTTGATTTTCTTTGCTGTTTACAAAGTCTTTTACATAATATCTAAGTTCGCTGTATCCATCAAAACCTAGCTTTTTACAAAAATTTATAATTGTAGTTTTTGAGGCATAAACCTTTTGAGCTAACTCCATAGCAGTTAGATAGAGGACATTTTCTGGGTTTTCAACTATGTATTCAACTATTTTTCTTTCTAAGTGTGTAAGTTCGTCGTATTTTTCCGTTATTTTGCTTAAATTCATTTAATTTATGCACCTCACATCTGTAACTCCTCATCTACAGCGTTTCTTATAAATTCTACATGTGGTCCAAAAACTATGTGAATATGAGTTTTTGAAGGGAAGAATATACCAGAGGTTCCTGAATCTTTAATTCTATTTTTATCTACTAACTGGACATCTTTTAAGTCTATTCTTAATCTAGTTACACAGTTGTCCACATTAGTAATATTAGATTTTCCTCCTAAAGCTTCCACTACTATACTTGCAATTTCATCATACTTTTTATCCTGAAGTAAGGAGTTATATTGAATATCTTCATCTTCACGTCCAGGAGTTGCTATATTCCACTTTTTAATAGCCCAGGTAAATACAAAATAGTATATTATAAATATTGGAATACCTACTATAAGTAAGTTATACCATTTTGTATCTTGGTACATTAAACCAAAGATAGCAAAGTCAAAAATTGTTCCTCTTATATAACCTACTGCTGTACCTAAGAAATATAGGGATACTCCTGCTACTCCTAGCATAACAGAGTGGAATAGGAATAACAATGGTGATATAAATAGGAATGAGAACTCTATAGGTTCTGTTACATTACCTAAAACTGCAGTAAGGACCATGGTCAAAATTATACCTTTTACATATTTTCTGTTTTTAGCATAAGCTGATTTGTACATTGCAAGTCCAATAGCTGGAACCATGAATAAGGTATTGATCATTTGAAGTTGCCCCATATATCTTGTTAAATCAGGCATAAGACTCCAGGCTTCACTAGTTGGACCAAGTTTAAATAATATATGATTTAATGCAGGCATTACACCTACGAAAGTTTGTCCATCAATAACATAGGAACCACCAGTAGGGGTAAACCTTATCATTGAATTCCAAACGTGATGCAATCCAAAAGGTATAAAAATTCTATTTAAGAATGGGAATAAGAATGTTCCCCAAACTTTATGTAATAATAATCTGGAAATTGAAACTAATGCTGCTGTCAAAGCTTGCCAGAAGAATGGTACTATTAAACCAACTATTAAAGTAACTCCAATAGAGATTATTGGAACAGATTTTTTACCACTAAAGAATGCAAAAGCTATAGGTAATTCTAGTTTATAGAACCTATCTGTAGTAAATGCTGCTATAAGTCCACTTATAATACCTCCAAGGGCATCTAATCTTAAAGTTTGAATCCCCAGCACCATGGCTTGACCTTTTGTAGCCATTTCTGCAGCAGGAGCCAGGTTTCCTGTTACATTAAGCCAGACGTTAACTGTAATATTAAGTATTATGTAAGATATAACAGAAGAAAATACCGCTATACCTTTTTCTTTTTTAGACATTCCATAGGCAACTCCCATGGCAAAGAGTAACGGAATGTTATTGAAAATTGAATTTGCAATATCCCTTAAACTAATCAAAGTAGTATTTACTGCTTTATTAGCTAAGAAAGGTAATTTGTCTATCATGTAGGGTTGAACAAAGGCTCCGGCTATACCTAATACCATCCCTACAGGAGCCATTACTGCTATTGGAAGAAGCAAGGATCTACCAAATCTTTGAACTTCCTCATTGAATTTTTTCTTTTTAGACATTAAAACACCCCTTTTTTATTAAATAGATATATCCCATAACTAATATCACATAAAATCATTAGCACTGCAATTGTTTACACAAAATTAAGACCATATAATGTAGAATTTATAATGGTAAATATTTATGACTAAAGTCAAAAAAAGATGAAATCACCTTTTATATTTAGATAAGCCACATATTTCATCATAAAACAATTATAGCTAAAACATAAGATAAATATACTATGAGTCTAAGCTTATCCTTGATATATATGATAAAGAAATACATGTGTAAAGGCATTACTTCACATAATGAATAGAAAATCTTAAATGACAAAGAATAAATGGTGAGTATAGTTTGAGAGAGGTGTTGTTATGAAAGTTACTAATTTAGATGAACTAAAAATTAAAATTGATTCTATAAGAGAAGCTCAAAAAAAGTTTGCAACTTATAGTCAAGAGCAGGTAGATGACATATTTAGACAGGCTGCTATGGCCACAAATAATGCTAGGATTAAGCTAGCAAAGATGGCAGTAGAAGAAACAGGTATGGGCATAGTAGAGGATAAGGTGATTAAAAATCACTTTGCTTCAGAATACATATACAATAAATATAAGGATGATAAAACCTGTGGAGTTATAGAAAGGGATCTTAGTTTTGGTATAACTAAGATAGCCGAACCTATAGGGGTTATTGCAGCTATAGTTCCTACTACAAATCCTACAGCCACAGCTATATTTAAAGCATTAATAGCGCTAAAAACTAGAAATGGAATTATATTTTCGCCTCATCCAAGGGCTAAAAACTCCACCATTGAAGCTGCCAGAATAGTTTTGGAGGCTGCAGTAAAGGCAGGGGCTCCGGAAGGAATAATTGGATGGATAGATGAGCCTTCTGTGGAACTATCCCAAGCTGTAATGTCTAGTAGCGATATAATTTTAGCTACAGGAGGTCCTGGAATGGTTAGGGCAGCTTATTCCTCTGGCAGACCAGCCATTGGGGTAGGAGCAGGAAACACACCGGCTATAATAGATGAAACAGCGCATTTAAAGATGGCAGTAAGCTCTATATTACTTTCAAAAACCTTTGATAATGGAGTTATCTGTGCTTCGGAACAGTCTGTAATAGTATTAGATAAGGTGTATGAAGAAGTAAGAAATGAGTTTAAAGAAAGAGGAGCCTATATACTAGAAGGGGATGAAGTTCAAAAGGTTAGAGAGATAATACTGAAAAACGGCAATTTAAATGCAGATATAGTTGGTCAATCAGCTCATAAAATAGCCGCTATGGCAGGTGTGAGTGTACCCGAACATAGCAAGGTTTTAATAGGGGAAGTAGATTCTGTTGAGCTGGAAGAACCCTTTTCCCATGAAAAGCTTTCTCCTATATTGGCTATGTATAGGGTGAAAGATTTTAAAGAGGCTCTTAATAAAGCAACAAGACTTATAGAACTTGGAGGATTTGGGCATACTTCCGTGTTATATACAAATCAAGTAAAATCTAAAGATAGAATAGAAAAATTTGGGAAAGCTATGAAAACAGGAAGAACCATAGTTAATATGCCTTCTTCCCAAGGGGCTATTGGAGATATATATAACTTTAGACTAGCACCTTCATTAACTCTCGGATGTGGTTCCTGGGGTGGCAATTCTGTATCCGAAAATGTGGGACCAAAGCACCTTATTAATGTTAAGAGCTTAGCAGAGAGGAGAGAGAATATGCTTTGGTTTAGAGTACCTGAAAAAATATACTTTAAATATGGATGCTTACCAGTGGCGCTAAGAGAATTAAAAGAAATGCATAAGAAAAAAGCCTTTATTGTTACAGATAAAGTGCTTTATGATTTAGGATTTATAGAAGAGGTAATAAGAGTATTAGAAGATATAGAAATAGATTATAAAGTATATTTTGACGTAGAACCAGATCCAACACTAGCCACAGCAAGAAAAGGTGCAGATGAGATGCATAAATTTAAACCAGATGTAATAATAGCCGTAGGAGGCGGGTCTCCTATGGATGCAGCAAAAATAATGTGGGTACTTTATGAACATCCAGATGTAAAATTTGAAGATTTAGCTATGAGATTTATGGATATAAGAAAAAGAGTATACACCTTCCCTAAAATGGGAGAAAAGGCTATGATGGTGTCAATACCAACCTCAGCAGGAACTGGATCAGAGGTTACTCCTTTTGCAGTAATAACTGATGAAACAACAAAGCTTAAATATCCTCTTGCAGATTATGAGCTAACTCCAAATATGGCTATAGTAGACGCTGAACTTATGATGAAAATGCCAAGAGGACTTACAGCGGCTTCGGGTATAGATGCTTTAACTCATGCTATAGAAGCTTATGTTTCCGTATTAGCTTCAGAGTACACCAATGGATTAGCATTAGAATCTATGAGACTTATATTTAAATACTTAC
Organism: Clostridium simiarum; assembly: GCF_018919175.1. Classification (GTDB taxonomy): domain Bacteria; phylum Bacillota; class Clostridia; order Clostridiales; family Clostridiaceae; genus Clostridium_L; species Clostridium_L simiarum. Next base: position 123,145 of record NZ_JAHLQL010000001.1, read on the forward strand.
CAGAGGCTTATGATAATGGAGGAGATAATATAAAGGCTAGGGAAAAAATGGCTCATGCAGCTACTATGGCTGGTATGGCCTTTGCTAATGCTTTTTTAGGAGTATGTCACTCTATGGCTCATAAGCTAGGAGCAAGACATAATATTCCTCATGGGATTGCTAATGGACTTTTAATAGAAGAAGTAATAAGATTTAATGCAGTGGATAACCCTATGAAACAGACTGCATTTCCACAATATAAGTACCCTAACGCAAAATGGAGATACGCGCAAATTGCTGATTATTTAAGATTAGGTGGTAAAGATGAGGAGGAAAAAGTGGAATTGCTTATAAAAGCTATAAATGATCTTAAGAATAGAGTAAACATACCTAAAACTATTGAAGAGGCAGGAGTAAGTAAAGAAAAATTTTATAGTACTTTAGATTTAATGTGTGAAGAGGCTTTTGATGATCAATGTACAGGAGCAAATCCAAGATATCCACTTATAGAGGAAATAAAGCGAATGTATACCAATGCTTTCAATGGAAGTTTTAAAGAGGTTTAATTTTAAGAACAAATAAAAAGTTGAAAAGGCCACACATGGCCTTTTTAATATTTGATTTTAAATCCTTTTTCCTGAGAGATTAAATCTATCATATTTATATCAATATTTTCAATGCTAGAAAAGCCGTTACCTTTTCTTATAAGGGTTATAAAATTTGCAATATTGTCCTCCAGACCCTGAACTTCAATTTCTACGTCGCCATTATACAAATTTTTTACCCAACCTGTAACGCTAGTTTTTTCCGCGGCATGCTGAGTTATATATCTAAATCCTACACCTTGAACTCTACCTGCTACTAAAAGATGATACCTATACATAATGCCACCTCACTTTATAAATAATTATAGAAATTTACTATTAATTTTACCATTTTTAAAACTACTATACAATTAAATGCTTGTTAACTTGAGAGTATATGTTATAAATGATATAATAAGCCTATATTTATTTAAAAGTATATGAAGGGAGGATATTTATTTTTATGGATTTAAAATTAGAGTGTTGTGTTGGTAATTATAAGGAAGCTAAAAGAGCAAATGATTTAGGAGCTCATAGGATAGAGTTGTGTGATAACCTTTTAGAAGGAGGAACTACACCAAGCTTAGGCACTATCTCTATGGCAAAAGAAAAATTGGATTCAGAGATTATGGTAATTATAAGACCTAGAGGTGGAGATTTTAATTACAACATTGATGAATTTGAAATAATGAAAAAAGATATATTGCATTGTAAAAACATAGGAGTAACAGGTGTTGTATTAGGTATATTAAATGATGATAATGAAATAGATTTAGAAAGAACGAGAACATTAGTAGATATGGCAAAACCTATGGAAATAACATTTCACATGGCTTTTGACGATATAAAGGATAAGAAAAAGGCTATTGATCAGTTAGTAGATTTAAAAATAGATAGAGTACTAACAAAAGGTGGAGCTGAAAACGCAATTGCAGGTAAGGAATGCATAAAAGAACTAATAGAATATGCTGAAAATAGAATAATAATTATGCCGGGTGGGGGAGTTACAAAACATAATTACGAAGATTTGTCAAAGTATACAGGAGCTAAAGAGCTACATGGAACTAAAATTTTATAAAAATTTATAAAGGTACTTGAATTTAATTTAAAAATACGATATGATTATTAGATGAAAGCGGTAACATAACTACAGGTCTTTTGCTTAAAAGATGCTCCTGTGGAATGAGATATATCAAGGCTTTAGTGCATGTTTGTACTTAAGTTTTAACTATTGCCTGCTTTGATATCGTATTCAGATTGCTTCCTAGAATATTAAAGGAGGGTTAAAATGGCAGTTACAATAAGCGATATAGCCCAAAAGGCAGGGGTATCATTAGCTACTGTATCAAGAGTTCTAAATGATTCTGGTTATGTAAAAGAAGAAACTAGAGAAAAAGTGTTAAAAGTTATAAAAGAGCTAAACTATACTCCAAGTGCTATAGCAAGAAGTCTATCGAAAAATAAAACTAATACTGTAGGAGTTATTGTACCAGAAATAACAAACCCATTTTTTGGAGAAGTTATTAAGGGAATAACTCAAGTTGCTGAAGAAAATGGGCTAAACATAATTTTATGTGATACTGATGAAAGTAAGGAAAAAGAACTAAAGGCTTTAAAAGTTTTAACAGAACAAAGGATTCAAGGTATAATTATTACGCCAACCTCTGCGGAAGATGAGTTTAATAGTGAATACCTTAAAACCTTAGAAAACATGGGAATACCTATAGTTCTAGTAGATGGAAATGTTAAATATACCACTTTTAATGGAGTTTTTGTGGACAACATAAAAGGATCTTATGAAGCCACTGAAGCACTTATAAAAGAAGGACATAGAAAAATAGGTATAATTACAGGACGTATGAATTCTAAACCAGCAAAAGACAGATATTTAGGATACCAAAAGGCATTATTGATGAATAATATTCCTTTAGATGACAAGTATGTATTCTATGGGGATTATAAGGAGAGTACCTCTTATAATTTAACCAAGAATATACTAAAAATGGACGACAGACCTACAGCTATTTTTGTCTGTAGTAATATGATGACCCTTGGATGTCTTAAGGCTTTATATGAAGATAGAATAAATATACCAAATGATATTGCTTTAGTGACCTTTGACAGAATAGAAATATTGAACATATTAGGATTTAATATAAGCTATGTAAATGGACCTTCGGTAGAGATGGGTAAGTTAGGAATGCAAATGCTGGTTGATATATTAAATAATAAAAATAAAAATGAAATAAGAAGAATTACATTATTACCAGATTTAGTTTTAAAGGGCTCTGAAAAGTATGGTAGTGATGAAAGTGATAGTATTGAATAAATTTTATAATTAGGCTTAAAATATGAAAGTAGTGTTTTGGGTTTTCAAAAGACTTCTTTTGAAAATCCAAATTTGATTTTTATAGATTGAAAAAAGTTTGTTGGCTTTATAGAAGCGCTGGAAGCGCTTACAAATATTTTATAAGGATTCTTTGATTTATTTTAGGAGGTATATGTATGATAGAAAGAGTTATATGGATAGTTTTGGATAGCGTAGGAATGGGAGCTTTACCAGATGCAAATAAATATGGAGACGAGATGTCAAATACTATAGGAAATGTATCCGAAGCAGTAGGTGGACTAAATCTTCCTAATATGGAGAAACTAGGACTTGGAAACATAGATGGGATGAAAGGGGTAAAACCCTATGAAAATGCCATAGGATGTTATGCAAGATTTCAAGAAATGTCTAATGGTAAGGATACAACTACTGGACACTGGGAAATGGGAGGAGTTCATTTAAAACAAGCATTTCCAACTTACCCAAATGGATTTCCAAGTGAAATAATCAATGAATTTGAAAGCCTAACTGGAAGAGGAGTTATAGGAAATAAGCCAGCTTCAGGTACAGCTATACTTGATGAATTAGGAGAAGAGCATATAAAGACAGGAAAGATTATTGTATATACTTCTGCAGATAGTGTTTTTCAAATAGCTGCTCACGAGGATGTAGTTCCTCTAGAAGAATTATATAAAATGTGTGAAATAGCAAGAGCTATGCTAAAAGATGAACATGCAGTAGCTAGGGTTATAGCAAGACCTTTTATAGGAGATGTAGGAAACTTCGTAAGAACACCAAACAGGAGAGACTTTTCATTAATACCACCTCATGACACAGTTCTTGATGGGTTAAAAAACAGTGGATCAAATGTTATGGCTGTAGGTAAAATAGAAGACATATTTTGCGGAAGAGGTGTTACTGAAGCAGTACATACAAAAGACAATATGGATGGAGTAGACAAAACTTTAGAGTATATTAGAAGTGATAAAAAAGGACTTATATTTACTAACCTTGTAGATTTTGATATGAAATGGGGTCATAGAAATGACTTTAAAGCCTATGGAAAGGGACTAGAAGAATTTGATTCTAGGGTTGCAGAAATATTAAAGGAAATGAAGGATAGTGATATATTATTTATAACAGCAGATCATGGATGTGATCCTACTGTTCCTGGAACAGATCACACAAGGGAATACGTTCCATTTTTAGCTTATGGTAAAGCATTAAAAGAAAATGTTAATATGGGAACAAGAAAAGGTTTTTATGATATGGGTCAAACTATAGCAGAAATATTTAATCTAGAAAAAGTTAAAAATGGAGAAAGTTTCCTAAAAGAAATAGTGAAATAATTTTAATATAATGACTAATATTCTAAATTCAGGAGGTAGTAAAAATGGATTTAATGACAAGATTAAAGGAAGCAGCTAGTTATATTAAGGAAAAAAGTAATTATAAACCAGAAATTGCTCTTATATTAGGATCAGGACTTGGAGCTATAGCAGATAAAATAGAAGATGCTGAAAGCTATCCATACTCTGAAATACCACATTTCCCTGTGTCCACTGTACAAGGCCATGCAGGAAGATTGGTTATAGGTAAACTTCAAGGGAAAATTGTAGTAGCTATGCAAGGAAGATTCCATTATTATGAAGGGTATACTATGCAAGATGTTACTTTCCCAGTAAGAGTTATGAAACTATTAGGAGTAGAAAAATTAATAGTTACTAATGCAGCAGGGGCAGTAAATAAAGAGTTCAAACCAGGAGATTTAATGCTTATTAATGATCATATAAACTTTTCAGGAGCTAACCCATTAATAGGAAAGAACTTAGATGAGTTTGGAGCAAGATTCCCAGATATGTCAAATCCTTATGATAAGGATTTAAGAGAAAAGGTTAAGTCTATAGCAAAATCCATTAACGTTGAACTTAAAGAGGGAGTATACACTTTATTTAGTGGTCCTACTTACGAAACACCAGCAGAGGTCAGAATGGCTAGAATATTAGGTGGAGATGCAGTAGGTATGTCAACAGTACCAGAAGTTATTATTGCAAATCATAGTGGAATGAAGGTTATAGGAGTTTCTTGCCTAACAAATATGGCAGCTGGTATACTAGAGCAACCATTAAACCATGAAGAAGTAATGGAAACTTCTGCTATGGCTAGAGAGAAATTTATTAAATTAATGGAAAACATAATAAAAAATCTATAAGAAAGGATATAAGGGATAGTTTATGAGAATGTATGATATTATAACTAAAAAGAGAAATGGTGAAGAATTAACAAAGGAAGAAATTAGATTTTTTGTTGAAGGATATACTAAAGGAGAAATCCCAGATTATCAAGTTTCAGCATTAATGATGGCTATATACTTTCAAAAGATGAATATGAAAGAAACGTCAGAACTTACAATGGCTATGGTGGAAAGTGGAGAAATTATAGACCTTTCTAAAATAGAAGGAATAAAAGTTGATAAACATAGTACTGGTGGAGTAGGGGATACTACTACATTAATATTAGGACCTATGGTAGCTGCCGTAGGAGTTCCAGTTGCTAAGATGTCAGGAAGGGGACTTGGACACACTGGCGGTACTTTAGATAAATTAGAAGCTTTTCCAGGGTTCTCAATAGATATGCCCATTGAAAAATTTATTAATAATGTTAATGATAAAAAGATTGCCATAGCAGGTCAAACTGCAAACTTAGCTCCAGCAGATAAAAAGTTATATGCTTTACGTGATGTTACAGGAACTGTAGATAACATGTCACTTATTGCAGGCAGTATAATGAGTAAAAAAATAGCTTCCGGTGCAGACGCTATAGTTTTAGATATTAAAACTGGTAGTGGAGCTTTCATGAAAGACGAAGATAGCGCCTTTGAATTAGCAAAAGAAATGGTTGATATAGGAACTCATGTAGGTAGAAATACCATGGGAGTAATAACAGATATGGATCAACCTTTAGGATTTGCAGTAGGTAATGCCCTAGAAGTTATAGAAGCTATAGATACATTAAAGGGACATGGTCCAGAAGATTTAACTGAATTATGTTTAACCTTAGGGTCTCATATGCTTGTTCTTGGTGGAAAAGCAAATAGTTCTGAAGAAGCAAGAGAAATTCTTAAAGAGGGACTAAAATCAGGTAAAGCTTTAGCAAAGCTTAAAGAGTTAGTAGAGGCTCAAGGTGGAGATGGAAGATTCGTTGAAGATCAAGAATTATTCCCAAAACCATCTATAATAGAACCAGTACTAGCTAAGGAAGATGGATATATAAAATCCATAAAAGCAGATGATATAGGTATAGCAGCTTTAGTTCTAGGAGCTGGAAGAGAAACAAAAGAAAGTGAAATAGACTTATCTGTAGGAATAATGCTTCATAAAAAGATAGGTGATTTCGTTAAAAAGGGTGAGGCTATAGCTACTATATATGCAAATGATGACAGCAAGAGAGTGCAATCTGAAGAAAAGATATTAAAAGCTTATAGTATAGTAAAAGAAAAAGTAGAGAAAAAGCCACTTATAAAAGGTATAGTTACAAAGGATGGTATTAAAAAGTTCTAGGATAACTTTTAATAAATAACTTCGTATATATAAGGATTAGTTTTGACTTAGTTTCAAAACTAATCCTTTATTTTACTTAGTGATAAATATTAGATATACTAAAACTTAAGTGAAATTTAGTTGTAACTATTTACACCTTAACTAAATTCCAACTTAAGGTAAATTTCACTTGGTGAGGGATCAATATTAATCATATTATTGGGGTAGAAAATTAATAGTAAAGAATGTTTAATGGTATTTGATGATTTAGGGATGGAGGAGAAGAGGATTTGGATAAGAGTAAACTTATAAATTGGATATTGCTGATTTTAGGTGCAATATTTATGGCCTATGGTGTAGGTATAAGCTTTATAGTAAATGGCATTGCAAAGGCTATAATGATAATGGGGGCAGTTTTAATAGCTTTAAGTCTTTTTAAAAGCCTTGGTAAGAGACATTTAATAATAAAGCATTTTAATAGAATAGATAAGGTAATAAATGTTTTAGTTATTTTATCTTTTATATCAGTGTTTATTATAGAAGGCGCTATAGTATACGGGAGCTTTGAAAAAAATAAAGGAAAAACAGATTACATACTAGTTTTAGGAGCAGGATTATGGGGAGATGCTCCTTCAGATACTTTAATTAGAAGACTAGAAGGGGCTGTAGAGTTATCGGAAATTAATAAGGATAGCATAATTTTAGTATCAGGTGGACAAGGACCTGGTGAAACTGTTACAGAAGCAGAGGCTATGGAAAAATATCTTATGGCTAAGGGCGTAGATAAAAAGAGAATAGTAAGAGAGGAAAAGGCCACTAATACTATGGGAAATATGAACTTTTCAAAGGAAATTATGGATGAACTTTGGAGGGAGAAAGAAGAATACAATGTAACAATAATAACTAGTAATTTTCATATTTTCAGATCAAAACTACTAGCCAAAAGGGCTGGAATGAATGTACAAGCTTATTCTGTAGCAGTAAAAAAGCCTATAGAGCCAGCGTACTATATTAGAGAGTATTTTGCTCTTATTAAGTCCTATATTTTTGATAGGTAGATTTATAAAGAAATTAAAAATATCTTTGTTTAAAATATAAAGATGATTAGTGTATCTTTATATTATTTTGTATATTATTTTGTAATTTCCTATGAAAAATTTAAATTAGGTTAATAAGGTTAATTTAAAGCAAGTTTTGTATTATAATAATTATTAATTGGGTATTAACTTATTTATTTAGAAGAATAATTAAAAGCCATGAACTATATTTAATAAGTTAGTTATAATAAATTCTATTAGTTCATTAGAATAATTTAGAGAAATAAAACTAACATAGGAGGAAAAAATATGAAAAATATAGCTTGTTTTGATGTAGGTGGAACTTTCATTAAGTATGCTTTAATAAACTCAGAGGGAAACATTATTTTAAAGGATAAATTTCCTTCTCCAAAAGAGAACTGTAGAGAAAACATACCTATGGAAATGGTAAATAAAATAAAAGAATTTCAAAAACAATATAATGTAGATAAAGTAGGTATAAGTACTGCAGGACAAGTAGACTCTAAAAAAGGTGAAATAGTATTTGCCTCAGCAAATTTACCTGAATACACTGGTGCAAAACTAGCAGAATACATTAAAAGAGAACTTAATATAGAAGCTTTTATTGAAAATGATGTAAATGCTGCAGCCTTAGGTGAGAAGTGGAAGGGTGCAGGAAAGCATAGAGAAGACTTTGTATGTGTAACTTTAGGCACAGGTATAGGTGGAGCTATAATAATAAATGGGAAGTTATATAAAGGAGTTAGCGGAAGTGCAGGAGAGATAGGACATACTATAATAAATGAAGGTGGAGAAAAATGTAATTGTGGTTGTAATGGATGTTATGAAAGATACGCATCTACTTCTGCTTTTGTAAGACAATATATAGAAAAAGCAAAGACTTGTGGTATCGAAGTAATAGAACACATTGATGGGGAAAAGATAATGGATTTAGTGCATAATGGGGACAAGATAGCCCAAGAAGTATATGATGAGTTTTTAAATCATGTGGCTAATGGTTTAGTTAATGTTACACATATATTAGATCCAGGTGTTATAGTTGTAGGCGGTGGAATATCTGCTCAAGGAGAGGAATTCTTTGAAGCTTTAAAGAAGAAATTTAAAGAAAGAGCTATGGATTCTTATGCAGAACATACTAGTATAATACCTGCACAGCTTGCTAATGATGCAGGTATATATGGAGCTTGCTATATAGCATTAGAGGAATTAAGGTAGGTTTTGGAGGAAATAATGAAAAAAGATTCTAATCCAATATATAAAAACATTGCCTTAGACTTAGCAAATAAAATAATAAAAGGTGAATGGCAGGTTGGAGAAAGGATAAGTGGTAGATCTACCCTGGCAGGTATATACAACGTATCTCCAGAGACTATAAGAAGAGCCATAGCTCTTTTAGAAGGAATGGATGTGGTTTCTAGCATAAGGGGAAGCGGGATTAAAGTTATGTCTTTATCTGCAGCAGAAAAATTTATATCTAGAAATAATGATAATGAGCATATAAAAGCTGCTAAGGAAAATGTTTTTAATATAATTAATGAAAAGAAAAAATTAGATAAAGAGTTAGAAGAAAACTTAAATAAAATCTCTGATTTCATAGAGAGATTTAATAATATATCACCCTTTTTACTTATCGAAGTAAATATAAAAGATAATTGCAAGGTTTTAGGCAAAAAGGTTAATGAAATACAGCTGTGGCAACATACAAGAGCCACTATAATAGCATATAGAAGAGAAGGCAACACTGTAGTATCACCAGGACCAGATTATATTTTTACTACGGGAGATACTATAGTTGTTATAGGAAATGACGAGGTATATGATAAGGTTTGTGACTTTATTTATAACTAGAATTTTCCATAAAAACTACATATAATCTATAAAAACAAAGTTTCTGTGAATGATAGTTTACAGAAACTTTACATTTTTAAACCTTTTCACATTTTTAAAAGTAACAACTTTGTGTTAACATAAAGTTGTTACTTTTAATTTTAGGGGGGGATTAGATGATAGAATTTAAAAATATAAGAAAGAGTTTTGGAGGAAAAGATATTTTAAAAAACGTGAATTTTACCATAGAAAAAGGGGAGCTAGTTATCCTTATAGGTCCTAGTGGATGTGGTAAAACTACTTCACTTAAAATGATAAATAAATTGATTACACCTACAAGTGGGATTATAAGCATAAATGGAGAGGATATATCAAAGAAGGATACTATAGAGCTTAGACGAAATATAGGTTATGTTATACAACAAACAGGGCTTTTCCCTCATATGACTGTAGGAGAAAACATAGGTCTTGTACCTAAGCTAAAGGGATGGGAGCAAAATAAGATAAAAAATAGAACTATAGAATTATTAGAAATGGTAGGAATGAATGGGGAAGAATATATAGATAGATATCCAGGAGAACTTAGTGGTGGACAGCAACAGAGAATAGGTGTATCTAGAGCTTTTGCTACTAATCCAGATATAATTTTAATGGATGAGCCTTTCAGTGCTTTAGATCCTATAACAAGAAACCAGCTTCAAGATGAGCTGTTTTCTCTCCAGGAGGAGTTTAAAAAGACTATAGTATTTGTAACTCATGATATGGATGAAGCAATTAAACTTGGAGACAAGATATGTATTATGAAAGATGGAAATATACTTCAGTATGATAATCCAGAAACCTTACTTAAGAATCCATCGGAAGGATTTGTAGAGGATTTTATAGGCAAAAATAGAATCTGGAATAAGCCAGAGCTTATAAAAGCTAAGGATATAATGATTGAAGATCCTGTAACTACCATGGCAGGAAGAACAGTAGTTCAGGCAGTAGGAATAATGAGAGAGAAAAAGGTTGATAGTTTATTGATTATAGACAAACAAAACAATCTTTTAGGTATAGTAACTCTTAAGGTTTTAAGAAAAGAAGAAAGTCAAGGGTTAAAACTTGGAGATATAATGGAAAAAAATATTATATATGCTGAAAAAGACGAATCTATAGTTGATGTGCTTACAAAGATGGATAAAGCCTCTATAGGATATATACCCATATTAGATAAAGGAAAATTATGTGGACTTATCACTAAGAGCAGATTAATAACAGTGTTAAGTAGTCAGTATATAGATTAGGAGATGATGTATGTGACTTCAATAAAAGAATTTTTAAACTTTATAGTATCTAGAAAAAGTGAGATACTATCTTTAATATTAGAACATATAGAACTTACTATAATGGCTGTGATTTTAGCTATATTAATAGGAGTTCCTCTAGGAATATTAATCACAAGAAAGAAGAGATTAAAAGGACCTATAATAGGAATTACTAATATAGTACAATCTATACCTAGTTTGGCCTTGTTAGGATTTTTAATTCCTGTAATTGGGATAGGTAGTAAGCCAGCAGTTTTCATGGTATTTCTGTACTCATTACTACCAATAATTAAAAACACATATACGGCTATAACAAACATTAATCCGGACATGCTAGAGGCAGCTAAAGCCATGGGAATGACAAGAAAGGACATGCTCACTATGGTAGAGATTCCTCTTGCACTTCCTGTTATAATGGCAGGAATTAGAATTTCTGCTGTAACTGCCGTAGGGCTTATGACTATTGCTGCATTTGTAGGTGGTGGTGGTCTAGGATATATGGTGTTTTCAGGAGTTCAAACTGTAAACAACAACATGATATTAGCAGGTGCCATACCAGCCTGTATACTAGCTCTTTTTATGGATTTTGTAATAGGAAAGATAGAAAGTATAGTAACCCCAGCTGGTATAGGGGCGAATAATAAAGGAAAAAACAAAAGATACAACAAAAAGACTTTGGTAATAATTGGAGTTGTAACAATTATTACTATGGGTTTTGGAATCTTTAGATCCTTTTCCTTAGGTAATAATAAAATTGTAGTGGCATCGAAAAATTATAATGAGCAATTGATTTTAGGAAATATGTTAGCTACTTTAATAGAAAAAAATACAGATTTAAAAGTGGAAAGAAAATTAAATCTAGGTGGAAGTGTAGTGACTTTTAATGCTATAAAAGCTGGAGAGGTAGATATGTATGTAGAATATACCGGTGTAGCTTTAGTAAATATAATGAAACATGAAAATGTAAGAAATAAAGATGAGGTCTATAAGATAGTATCAGAGTATTTCCAAAATAATTATGGAGTTAAGTGGCTTGAGCCTTTAGGATTTAATAATACTTATGCTTTAACTGTTACACAGGATACGGCAAAAAAATATAATCTTAATACCTATTCTGATTTATCAAAAGTTGGTGGAGAACTTACATTAGCTTCCACCATAGAGTTTGTTAATAGGCAGGACGGGTATTTAGGATTAAAAGATGAGTATAATATGAACTTTAAGGATGTAAAAGCGGTAGATGGTGGGTTAAGATATACTTCTCTTATGAATGATAGTGCTCAAGTAATAGATGCTTTTTCTACAGATGGACTACTTGAAGCTTTTAACCTAAAGGTATTAAAAGATGATAAAGAATTTTTCCCACCATATTATTCTGTACCAATAGTAAGGGAAGAAGTATTAAAAAAGCATCCAGAGCTTAAAGATGTTATAAATAAGTTAGAGGGACAAATTAATGAAGAAACTATGAGAAGGTTAAATTATAAGGTAGACAAAGAGGGTGAAGATCCAAGAAAGGTAGCAGATGAATTTTTGAAAGAAAAAGGATTAATATAAAGTTAAAGAAAAAATTTGCTTATGTAAAAGTACCTTAATTAATGAGGCTATTAAAAATTAAAGATTTTAATAGCCTTATTTTTTATAGTATTATGATTTAATTAACCAATATCATACTTATGAAGTACAGAGTTATTCATGCCCTTTGCAAATACATCTATCCTATTTCTATTCCAAGATACAGAGGAAGGCTCGGAGGTTAAATATCCACCAAGGTTTTGCCAAGGTGTCCAATTTCTACCTGTCCAGCTTCTCCAGATTAAATTGTTGCCTCTTCCACGAGCAAACACATCTATCCTATTAGACATTCTTGAAGAACAACCAGGACTAGAAGTTAAATATCCACCTAAGTTTTCCCAATCACTCCATCTGAAACCATTGGACCATTTATGAATTAAAGAATTCTTTTTATCTTTTGCAAATACATCTATTCTATTAGGTCCCCAGCTTACTGAAGAAGGAGAAGAATCTAGGTTACCGCCAAGAGCTTCCCAATCACTCCATCTAGAGCCATCCCACCATTTATGGTATAATTGATTATCCGTACCTCTTACAAAACAATCTAGACGGTTTTCTGCCCAAGAACATATAGAAGGTGCTGAGGTTAAAGTTCCACCAAGGGATTCCCAGTCACTCCATTTAGAACCATCCCACCATTTATGATACATAGCATTATCTGTGCCCCGAGTTACTACGTCAATTCTGTTAGGACCCCAAGATACTGCAGAAGGAGAGGAAGTTAGGGTTCCACCTAGATTTTCCCAGTCACTCCATCTAGAGCCGTTCCAAAAGCTATGAATCAGGTTCCTATTATTTGATCTAGAAAATATATCCAATCTATTTGGTTGCCAAGAAGACGCACCAACTCCTGAAGTTATTTTTCCAGGTATGGTTTCAAAATAGCTCCATTTTCTATAGTCATCTTCATTAAAGTCTATGTGATCATTTCTTCTGTTAGCAATGTTTTCAGAGGATGTTTCATCTTCGAAGGCCTCTTTTTCTACTATAAAATCATCATCCTCTGGGTATAATACAGGAACTTCATATTCAAAGTTATGAACATCTTCCCATCTATAAAGGTCTTCTTCAAAGTATAAGTCAATATTTCGAAGGGGCTTTTTAACTTTGGAAGAATTTAAGTAATTTAAATAACAAGACCAGCAGTAGTTATAGCAGGGACACAATTCATTGTGCCAAAAATAAGGGTAATTATTTCTTACACCATTATACAAAACAAAACCTCCATGAATTGATAGTTTTATCTTATTCAAGGCTCAAGAAGAAAGTTACATTTTATTTTACTTTTCTTTATTAATAAAATATACTTTATAAGTATACAATAAAAAGGTGATAGTTTTTTTATAAGAGGTGTTAGTATGATAATAGGCACAGCAAAAATATATTTACGAGCTAATTGGGTTCATTCACTTAAAGAGAAAAGGATGATAGTTAAAAGTATAATAGCAAAACTAAAAAATAAATTTAACTTATCTATAGCAGAGGTAGAAAATCAAGATATTCATCAAAGTATTGTAATAGGAATAGCTTGCATAAGTAATGATACTCAGCATGCAAATTCCATGTTACAAAATGCAATAAACTTTATTGAAGAAAACAGTGAAGCTTTTATAGAAGACGTGGTTATTGAAATTAGTTAAGTAGCTATGTAATAATAAAAAATAATTCATATATTTTACAGTACATATTAAAAACTGTAGTTACACTGGTACTTGTACCAATGTAACTACAGTTTTTGTTCTCTATAATTTGTAAATTATAAGAGGAAAATTATGTTGTATAGGGCTATAGCTATTAAAGATGCTATTATATTACTAAGTATATTAACTGTATCATTATTTATTATGGCTATACCTTTTATTAATTTATTAGGTTTGTTTTTATAATAGCTTTTCTCTGTAATAGTATCTAATTCTTCACAATAATATTGTGCTTGCATTGAGGCTCCTAAAATGCTGTCTATTAAACAACCTATAAAGCCTATAAAGACACATAGAATTGAATATAGGATTTTATTTTCAGCCAATGGATAAAGTCTATAATAAGTGAAAAATAATATTACGCCAATAAATGTAGAGCCTAAAAATGAAGACAAGGTTCCAAGAAAACTTACTCCACCAGACATACCCTTTTTCAAAGGTTTCCCTGTTAATATAGAGATAGGATCTTTTTTACTTAAAACCCCTATCTCTGATGCCCAAGTATCTGCATTAGCTTCAGCAAAGGAAGTTGCATAGGCTAATAGAAAAACCGGATTTTTATAGGTATAATATAAAAAAACAAAGATAAGTCCTACACTACCATTAGCGAAAACTTGTATAAAATCTCTATTAGCGCCCTTGGCGTTAATGTTATCTAAGGACTTTTTGTTAGGATTTTTGAATTTTGTAAGTATACTAGAGGATAAGAAAAAACTAATCATTATAAAAGAAAAGTAAAACCCTCCAAAGTAATATATTAAAGTACCTAAAAAGGTAGCAGCTATAAATCCGCTTTTGTTTAAAGAATTCTTTTTGTAAGCTAAAAAAGCTATTATAAAAGAAAGTATAAAACCAATACTAAATTCTAGCATGAAATCACATCCTGTTTATTATATTGTAAAATGTATCCTAATTAATTAATATGGAGGCATAAAATAGAGCAGAAGAAATAATGGGCACCGTTATGTTATCTAAACCTAAAGGTGATACTGCTTCTACAAGGGTGGCTATTACTGAAATAAGTAGGGATATTGAAACACCGTTAATTATGCCATAGATATTTAAAATTGTAAAAGAAACTATGAAGGATACAATAAGCATGGTCAAACTTCCTTCAATGGATTTCTTGTTATTACCTATATAGTATTTATGTTTGCCAAATTTACTTCCAACTACAGCAGCAAATCCATCTCCATAGCCCATAACTAATATGCCCATAGCTCCAATTAAAGGAGTTGTAGATTTCTGAAAGGTTAAAAAGGATAGTATAAGCAAGGAAACAGCAAAATATACAGTACCTAAATCCTCTTTACCTCCTCCTCTTTCCATGGCTTTAAATAAGTTTTGTTTATAGGAAAGATAATTTATTACTATAAAAATAGCAGGGACTATGGAAGCATAATAGTGATTATCAAAGAAAAGCATAGCTATTATCCACCAATTTGAAACTCCAATATGTATGAACTTTCTACTACCTTCTCCTGAAATAATATTCCTGTTAGTTAATAGTGAAGATAAGCCTATTACTAAAAGTACAAATAATATAGAAATTAGAATCCCCCAAAGGTTATTCATATTATCACTCCTTATTTTTTACGCATTGATTTTAACCATATTTTGAAATAAGAAAACCATCCTTGATTCACATTGGACCACACCGTCTTCGTAAACAATTCTATCATATTTTTATTAAAAAGTCCTTTATATAGCTTAAGTACCTTTTTAACCTTAAAAGCTTATTGAAGCTTTTTATATTTAAGGAACTTTAATAGTAAGAAAGAGTATATAGTAAAATAATTTAAATATATTAAAAAGGTTTTTTATTATAGAAACTATATTAAATAAAGTATAAGGTGTGATATAATCTATTTGTTTGTTTGTGACCTTATAAGTTTTTATGAAGGGGTAGGATAGGTATGGATAAGATTGTATTAACGGCTATAACTTTTTTCTTTCTCTTTGGAGGAATTGATTTTGCCTTAGGAAACAGGTTAAAAGTGGGAGAAAAGTTTGAGGAAGGATTAAAGACTATGGGATCACTTGCCATTGCTATAGTTGGTATTTATTCTCTTTCTCCTTTATTTTCTGAGGCTTTATCTTATATTGTAAATCCCATTGCAAAGGTTTTCTCTCTTGACCCATCGCTATTTCCTGCCATGGTATTGGCACCGGATATGGGAGCCTATGCTTTAGCTAATGGTCTTGCTTTTGATAAGGACATGGGCTTATTTTCTAGTGTGATTCTTGCTTCTATGCTAGGAACTACTATAAGTTTTACTATACCAATGGCAATAAGTATGGTAGAGAAGGAAGATGAAATTTATTTCTCTAAAGGTATACTAGCGGGTGTAATAACCATACCTATTGGATGCTTAGTAGGAGGATTAATGCAAGGAATAAATATTGCTAAATTATTATGGAACATAATGCCTATAATATTATTTTCACTTTTCTTATCTTTAGGACTTATAAAGATACCTGAAAAACTTATAAGATTATTTTCTATTTTAGGTAAGGTTATAGTGGGTATTGGAATGTTTGGACTTATAGTACAGGGAATAGATGTTATATTAGGCGTTAAACTGATTAAAGGATTAATACCTCCAGAAGAATCTATAGCTGTAGCTGGAAAAATAGCATTCATATTAGGAGGAGCCTATCCTATGATATCGGTGCTTAGCAGGATATTTAAAGAATCTTTTAGAGGATTTGGTAAAAGATTTGGATTGGATTCTGTATCCGTAGTAGCTTTTTTAGGGAGTTTAGCTAGTAATTTATTGGTGTTTGCTAGTTTTAAGGAGATGAATATTAAAGGCAAAATATTATGTACAGCTTTTAGTGTCAGTGGAGCTTTTGTTTTTGGAGGACAAATGGGTTTTATTTCAGCTAAGGAGCCAGATGCTTTAGGAGTGTTTATAATTTCTAAACTAGTAGCAGGTATTAGCTCTATGATTGTAGCTAATATATTATTTAAAAAAGACTTTATAGAATTAGGGGAAGAGAATTAAAAGGACAAGCTAATATGATAAATTATTAAGATAATAGAATAACTATGTAAATGCATATAAAACTAAAAGTCTCAAGAGGAGAAAGTGGTAAAAACATACTTTTTCTTACTCTTGAGGCTTTAATTAAATATTAATTTCTCATTTTGAAATCTTTGTTTGTTAATTTAAAAATATCTTTTAGTCCAGGGGTTATATATAAATCCTTATCTTTTGTTACAAATACAGCGTCTACGTTAGGGATTTTATTTATAAAATCTAAGCCTTTTTCTACTCCTAAAGAAAATAGGGTAGTGGATAATGCGTCACCATCCATGGAGGTATCACTTACTATAGTAACGCCTGCTATTTCATTATCATAGGGATAGCCATCTTTAGGATTTAATATATGATGATATCTTTTTCCATCTTGTTCAAAATATCTTTCATAAATACCAGAAGTTACTACAGATTTATCCTTTTCCTCTACATAACCTATGGTTTCACCTCTTTCTAAAAAAGGGCTTTGAACGCCTATTTTCCAAGGATTACCCTTAGAGTTATTACCTAAAGCATATATGTTACCGCCTAAATCAATAATAGCTGATTGTACATTATTTTCTCTTAAGACCTTAGCAATTTCGTCTGCAGTATAACCTTTAGCTATAGCTCCTAAGTCAATTACCATTCCTTTTTTATTTAAATATATAGAGTGATTCTTTTCATCTATTTCTAAATCCTCATAATTTATAAGAGGAAGTCTTTCTTTTATTTCATCTTCAGAAGGTAATCTAGCGCTATCTGTGCCTATTCCCCAAAGCTTAACTATAGGTCCTATAGTTATGTCAAAGGTTCCTGAAGAGAGTTTAGAGTATTCCTTACCTTTTTTTATTATAGTATAGGTATCATTTTTTACATTAACCCTTTCCTTACCAGCATTTGCATTAACTTTATCAAGTTCAGTATTCTCTTTATTAATACTTACTTCATTTTCGATTTCTTTGATTCTATCAAAGGCTTTATCCAATATTTTAGTATCTTTGGAATCATATATTTTTACTGTACAGAAAGTACCCATAAGAACTTCAGATTTAGAAATAGGATCACTGCTTGATGTATTAGCTTTTGAATTAGAACAGCCTCCCAGTAAAAATATAGGT
The DNA here is from genome assembly GCF_018919175.1 of Clostridium simiarum. Lineage (GTDB taxonomy): Bacteria > Bacillota > Clostridia > Clostridiales > Clostridiaceae > Clostridium_L > Clostridium_L simiarum. The sequence goes on from NZ_JAHLQL010000001.1 coordinate 141,187, forward strand.
AATAATAGTAAGAATAGGTTACTTAAAGCTTTTTTATTCATAAAAATATCCTCCAAAAGTAGTTTATGTATGTATTTTAAAGTATAATAAACCTAATAAATATTTTAGCACATTTTTTATATATTTCTAAGGGGATCTATAAATATTAACATAAAAAGACCTTAGAGAGTCTCTAAGGTCTTTGTTTTATATAATTACTTCTTTAATTCAACTTTAGCAGTTTCAGTTTTACCTGTTTTAGCGTTTTCTAAAGCAGCCTTAGATAATTTTTTGAAATCTTCTGTGGAGTGAGTTGCTCCAGTTATAACATCAACTTTATCTGGATCTTGTTTTTCAACTAATTTTTTAGCTAGTTCTCCTTCATATTTCTTAGGGCTAGTCTTAGCTGTTTTTTCCATGTTTGTGTTATATCCTTCGTCGTCTCTCTTAAGCTTTCCTTCTTTGTTTACAGATGTAAAGTCTACTTTAGCTATTTTACCATCTTTAACTTCAACAGTAGTTACTGCTTTCCAACCACGTTCATCAAAGTTGTCATATTCAGCTTTAAAAGTACCATCTTTGTACTTTGCTTCTGAACCAGCTGCTGGTTTAGCATCATCTTTCTTTGCATCACCTTTGCTGCATCCTGCAAATATTGTTAAAGATAAAACAGTAGCAGTTGCCAAACTAAGTATTTGTTTCTTTTTCATAAGAGAATCCCCCTTAGTAGTTAATATTGATGATTTATTAACAAAATCATCCTATAAGTGATTATAACAGTATAGAAATAAAATAAAAACAAGTTTTGCTACAGTTTTTATTAATGCAGAATCACATATACTTATGATGAAAAAATAAAAATTGTTTAGTTTTTAACTTAACAAAGGCTTTGGAATCAGCATATTACATTGGTTTTAAAATTACATATGTATAGAAAAAATGGTATAATTAGTTGTCTGGACAGGTTAAATATTTCTATATAAAATTAATTTGGAGATTGATGCAATCATAAAATATCTAATATATTAGAAGAGGTGAACTTGATGGCAAATCAAAAAAACATATTAATAGTGGGGGCTGGATATGGTGGCGTTCACGTAGCTAAAAAGTTAGCTAAGAAATATAAAAAAGATGATGATGTTCAGATCACTCTTATAGACAAAAATCCTTACCATACATTGATGACAGAACTGCATGAAGTAGCAGGAGGAAGAGTTCATCCGGAATCAGTGCAAGTAAATTTAAGACAGATTTTCCACAGAACTAAAGTTAAAGTAGTTACAGAATATGTTAAAAATATTGATGTGGAATCACAAACAGTGGAAACTGATGTTAAAAGCTATAAGTATGACTATATCGTTATAGGTACAGGTAGTGAACCAAGCTATTTCGGTGTTCCAGGAGTAAAGGAACATGGCTTCTCCTTATGGTCTTTTGAAGACGCTATAAAAATAAGAAAGCATATAGAAGAAACTTTTTTAAAGGCTAGCTTAGAAAGAGATGCAAAAAAAAGAAAAGAAATGCTTACATTTGTAGTAGCAGGCTCAGGCTTTACAGGTATAGAAATGATAGGGGAACTTGTAGAGTGGAAAAAGAAGTTATGTAAAGAGTATAATATATATGAAGAAGATGTAAGACTTATGGTAGTGGAAGCCCTTGCTACTATATTAAATATGCTAGATAGAAAGCAAGCAGACAAAGCAGAAAACTATCTTATAAAAAACAAAGTTGAAATGAAGAAAAATTCACCAATAGTTGAGGTAACTCCAAATAAGATAGTATTAAAAAGTGGAGAAGAAATTCCTACACAAACTTTAATATGGACTTGTGGTATTCAAGCTAATTCAGATGCTAAAGAGTATGGACTTACTCAAGCAAGAGCAGGAAGAGTACAGACTAATGAGTTTATGCAATCTGTTGAAAAACCAAATGTATATGTAGTTGGAGATATAGCATACTATGAAGAAGAAAAGGGCAAGGGAAACCCTCAAATAGTAGAAGCTGCAGTGCAAACAGGTGATGTTATTGCTAAAAATATATCAGCAGATATGGAAAAGGGAGAAAAAGTCTCATTTAAATCAAATTACCATGGATTTATGGTATCAGTAGGTGGAAGATATTGTGTGGCTAACCTTTCAGGCATGAAACTTTCAGGTTTCTTTGCTATGGTTATGAAGCATATGGTAAATCTTCACTATTTATGGGGAATTGGTGGAATTACTGTTATTTGGAGATACTTGTGTCATGAGTTCTTTAATATGGAAGATAGGCGTTCTATAATGGGAGGACATTTATCTTCAAAGGCTAATAGATTATGGCTTGTACCTCTAAGATTATATATTGGAATTCTGTGGGTATTAGAAGCCCTTAAAAAGTTAATTGGTGAGGGTACTTGGGAAAAGGCTAAAGGTCTTAAAAAGTTGACTTCAGGTATAGGTGATGATAGTTGGATTAAAAGTGGTAATGTTAAAATGCCATTTGAATGGTTACAATTAGATGGTGCAAGTGGTGCAAGTCAAGCAGCAGATGCAGCCGGTGGTGCTTCCTATGCACAACCTATATTAAAGAGTATGCCAAAATTCTATGAAGCACTTATGAAAATATTTATTCCAAACCCAGATATTGCGGTATGGTTCCAAAGAATAGTTGTAATGACTGAGCTTGCTATTGGATTATGCTTAATTGCAGGATTATTTACATGGCTTGCTAGTGCAGCTTCAGCTTTTATGGTTCTAAACTTCGTATTATCTGCTATGGCTGGATGGGAAATATTATGGTACTTCTTTGGAGCTATAGCCCTAATGGGTGGAGCAGGTAGAACTTTTGGACTTGATTATTATGTGATGCCTTGGATTTCAAAAGCTTTGGGTAATTGGTGGTTAGGAAAACCAGCACCTGTATACTCTGAAAACAAGGTGAGCTAAAAGTAATCATATAAACAAATAGAATGGGGCAATTACCTTGATTAAAAAGTGGGATATAATAATAATAGTTTCATTGATAATAATTTCTTTTATACCCGGTGGGTTATATTGGTATCTTAATGGTAGAAATACCATTAAGGGTACCTATGCTGAGATAAACATAGAAGGAAAGCTATACAAAACTGTGCCTTTATCTAACCATAAAGGCACAGATACTTTTACAATAAACACAAAGTATGGATATAATATAATAGAAGTTAGGGACAATAAAATAGCTGTAATTGATGCAGATTGTCCAGATAAGATAGATGTGAAGATGGGATTTATTGAAAAACCTGGTGAGACTTTGGTGTGTTTGCCACATAGGCTAATTGTGGAGATAAAAGGTGATTACAGTGAGGATGAAGAGGATATAATTCTATCTTATTGAGGTGAGAGGATATGAAAAATACTAATAAAATGGTTTTTATGGCTCTTTTAGTGGCACAAGCACTGGTGCTGTACATATTTGAAGGAATGATACCGGTACCTTTTATAACTCCAGGAGCGAAACTTGGCTTATCTAATATTGTAACAGTAATAGCCTTATACACATTAAGTTATAAAGAAACCTTTATAATTATTTTTTTAAGAATTCTTCTTTCTACTATGTTTGGAGGAAGCTTATCTAGCTTCATGTATAGTGTTGCTGGTGCTTTATTGAGCTATATAATAATGATAATAGTAAAGACTGTTGGTAAAAATAAAGTAAGCATTATAGGTGTAAGTTCTTCAGGTGCTGTTTTTCATAATATAGGGCAATTACTTATGGCGGCTATGATAGTACAAAACATAGGAGTTATGTTATATTTGCCTATATTAACTATTGCTGGAGTAGGTACAGGGATATTTGTAGGAATTACTTCTAATTATGCTACAAAACATTTAAGTAAGATAAAATATTTAAAAGGAATAAGTCAATAGCATTAGGTTTTTGTTTTAGAACCATTAACTTTGTTTATGGTTTTAGATTCATGGTATAAAATAATTATAAGAATATAAGCAATAGAAGAGGTTGATTTAATGGAAAAATTTTGGGATAAGTACCCTGAAATAAAAACTGAATTACAGTCTGTAGTAGATCTGATGAAAACTAGTACAAAGTGCAGAGATAAAATAGTAGAGACCTCAATACACGACCTTATAAATTCAGGAGGGAAAATGCTTAGACCTGCGTTTGTTTTAATATCTTCAAAGTTTGGAGATTATAAAGAAGAAAGAGCTCATGCTATGGCTGCTGTAGTTGAACTAATACATATGGCTACCTTGGTTCATGATGATGTTATAGATGATTCTAAATTGAGAAGAGGTCAAGAAACTATACAGTCTAAATATGGAAAAGACTATGCGGTGTACATAGGCGATTTTTTATTTTGCGTATGTTTTAAGATATTAGCTAGTACTTCTTCTTTAAGCAGTATAAAAATTGACAGTAATTCCATGTCGAGAATATGCTTAGGTGAGATAGACCAAATGAATTCACGATTTACTAAAAATATTTCTGTAAAAAAGTATCTTTCTCGCATATCTGCAAAAACTGCTGAGTTGTTTTCTCTTGCATTATATTCAGGAGCAGCAGAAAGTGGTTGTGATGAAAAGATTAATAAGTTGTTTTGGAATATAGGACACAATATAGGTATGGCTTTTCAAATTATTGATGATATATTAGATTATACTGGTAATGAAAAAAGCATAAAAAAGACAGCTGCTAATGACTTGAGACAAGGGATATATACCTTGCCTGTAATTTACGCTATTCAGTCTAATTCATCTTCTTTAGAACCTATACTAATGAAGGACTCTTATTCAGAGGAAGATATAAAGGTTATTGTATCCTTAGTGAATAAGGAAGGTGGCGTAAAAAAATCCACTAGACTTGCGGAGAGATATACAGAAAAAGCTTTTAAGCTTATTAAAAGGCTACCAGAAAATGAGTATAAGTATATTTTAACAAACATAACTAAAGAATTATTACAAAGAAGCTATTAATAATAATGCATTTTAAACTTTAAAGATAAATAAAGAAACTATTCTTTAAAAGAATAGTTTCTTTATTTTTAGGTGTTTAATATTTTTCTCATATATTTTTTAAAACTTTCCACAAAACTTCTTAGATTTCTTATAGTATCTGACTTATAAGTCAGATATATGTTGAATTCTTCATCTAGACCCTCTAGATAAATTTCTTTTAGGTTATTATTTTCTATTTCATTTTTTATAGAGAAATAAGGAACTAAGGCTATACCATATCCTTTTTTTACAGAATTTATAGCAGTATCTATAGAATCTGTAGTAAATAAGATATTAAGTTCTAAAGGCTCCTCTGCTGATTTGGCTATTAATTTATCTATATGATACCCTATATCTATACCTTGATTTAAGATTATTAAAGGATGGTCCTTTATGTCTTCAAGCTTCACTGTATCACTGATATTGTAATTACTAGAAGCTACTAAGGTTAGTGTGTCTGATCCTAATTTTGAGTATATAAGATTTCTTTCAGAGGGTTCTCCATAACATATACCTATGTCACTTATATCATTTAAAACATTGGATTCTATGTTTTCATTAGAATTTATCTTAAGGTTTATATTATAATCAGGAAATCTTTTTTTTAAGTGGTAAAGTAGTAAGGGAGCTGCATAAAGGGATATGGGCCAAAATGCATCAATATTTATATTATTCCTATCTTCTTTTAAGCTTGAAACATCCTCTATCATTTTTTTATAAGAGTTGGTTATGGTTTCACAATGTTTTAATATAAGGGTTCCTTCCTCTGTAAGTTCCACGCCTTTATTGCTTCTATCTAATAGCTTAACTCCTAGTTTATCCTCTAATTTTTGAATCTGCTGACTTAATGCAGATTGAGATATATGTGAATTAGCAGCCACTTTAGAAATGCTCTTTTGAGTAGCTACATCATAAAAGTATTTAAAACATTCAATGTTCATTGTTTCCTCCTAAATTAAATAAAAGTAAAATACATAAGATTATAATACTCATAATTACTTAATAAATCAATGATTCTATTGAAAGCACATATTCATCACATTTGCATAGAATTAATAAAATTTTAACAATATATATATATTCATAATAAGCTATAATATATGAAAAATAGAGATTATAGAAGAATAACTGAGGTTTTTACATGCATTAGATTATAAAGAAACTGTTAATATAATCTAAAAATCATTGAAAGTTGTACTAATGGGAATATAATGGGATTATACTATACTGAGTAGTATAAAATATATGAAAATTATGTGCAATGGGGGGATTGACTATGAGTATAAAAGAAACTGTGGAGAAAGGTGCTAAAGAGCTTACCTTATCCACAATAGCAGAGCTATTAGATAAGAAACCTGAAAAAAATGTAGAAAAGCTATTTTCTTTAGCTAGAAAGTTAGCTAGAGGTGAGGAAGCACAAACTCAGGTTGAAAATGTATATGGATATTACAAGAATAATCCAGCAACTTATGAATACATTCAAAATATATTAAAGACTACAGATAAAAAATGTATGAAAAAGTTTTTTGTGAATTTTTTAGGTAATGCTACTTGGTACGGAATGCCAAAGAGAGGAAGATATCTAGAAGAAGAGGATACAAAAGTTCCATTTGTTATTTTGATAAGCCCTTCCATGAGATGCAACTTAAGATGCACAGGATGTTATGCTGCAGATTATGATAAAAAAGATGATTTGACTTATGAAGAAGTAGATAGAATTGTAGGAGAAGCTAGGGATCTTGGAATATACTACATAGTTGTACTTGGAGGAGAACCTTTCTTTAATGAGTATATGCTAGATATATATGAAAAATATAATGATATTTTATTTACTCCTTTTACTAATGGAACTTTATTCGATGAAAAATTAGCAGATAGGGTTAAAGGTTTAGGAAATGTATTTCCTATGTTTTCTCTAGAGGGTTTTGAGGAGGAAACAGATAGTAGAAGAGGTAAGGGAACCTTTGCAAAAGTTATGCATGGCATGGAGTTATTAAAAGAGAGAGGCGTGCTTTTTGGAGTTTCTTCTGCCACATCTAAATTTAATGTGGATACAGTGGTATCTGATGAATTCATAGACATGCTTATAGAAAAAGGATGTAAGATGAGCTGGTATTTCATGTACATGCCTGTAGGGGATAACCCAGACGTAAATTCTATGTTAACACCTGAACAAAGAGTAGATCTTGGAAGAAAAACAAGAAAAATAAGAAGTACCAAACCTTATTTTACAATAGATTTTTTTAATGATGCACCTTATGTTGGAGGATGTATTGCAGGAAAATACTATTGTCATATAAATTCAAAGGGAGATGTAGAACCTTGTATATTCGCTCACTTTGCCTGTGACAATGTTAAAGATAAAAGTCTTATAGAGGTATTTAGGGGACCTTTCTTTAAAGAACTCAGAGCACGCCAACCATATAATGAAAATTTATTATTACCTTGTATGATGGTGGATAATACTGAAGTGATTAGAGAAGTTATAGAAAAAACTAAAGCCTATGCTACACATCCAGGTGCTAATAGAATGATAAATGATGAAGAATTTATGAAAGAGTTAGATAATTATGCAAAGGAGTTTAAGCCTTATGCTGAAAAGGCTTGGAAGGATGATTTTAATTGTACTGGAAACTATAGCATGTCAAAGGGTTAAAAGTTTGATTTTTAAAGATTTAATTAGTATTAACAATAATCCACATATTGTTTTTATAGATATAGCTTATGTAGCAATGCATAGGCTATATTTTATTTTTAAGGATTATTAAAAATATTTATCGTATATTATAATGATAAGCTAAATATTTTATTTATTTTAGAGATAATAATGGTTATAATGTAATAGCTACCATATAAATTAAAATCATGGTATCAAAGGATGGATTTACAATGGTTAAAAAGAAAAAAGCGTTTAAAAGAATCTTATTATTCCTATTTTATCAAATTGTAGTTATAGGAATAACATCTCCTTTTATGTTATTATATGGACCTTATAAAAATACGAGAAAAACAGTAGTCTCAACGGTTATGGCTACAAGACACCAGTATCTTATAACTAATTTTCTATCAGAGGGAACAATAGATCAAATTTTAGGTAACACTAAAGAGGCTTTTAAGGAAACCTCTCAAGATATAAATAAAATAAGTATAAAACATAAAAATAGCGATGAAGTTATGAGATACGATATAAATACAGATAGATTCGATGGTTATCTGTTAGAAATAAAAAATCCTACAAAGGTAAAAGTATCAATGACTAAGTATTTAGGTGAAAAAGGACAAAAGACCAGCGAAATGGCAATTGATAAAAATGCTATTGCGGCTATTAATGGAGGGTCTTTTATTGATAAGTCTTCAGATGGTATGCTTTATGCAGGTACAGGAGCTTCACCTGGAGGATATGTTATATCAAATGGTAAGGTGATTTTTCCTACTGAAAATATAGATGAAAATGCAAAAGAAAATGTAGTAGCCTTTACTAAAGAAGGAAAACTTATAGTAGGAGATCATACTATAAAAGATTTAAAGAAGTTAAATGTTATGGAAGCCATTTGCTTTAGACCTCCAACTTTAATTGTAAATAGTGAAAGACAAATTAAAGACAAATTAAAGGATGGATATAATCCTCGTACAGCTGTAGGCCAAAAGGCTGATGGCACAGTACTTTTTTTAGTTGTAGATGGAAGAAAGAGTTTAACTAAGCTGGGAGCCAGTCTTTATGACTTACAAGAAATTTTACTAGAACGTGGTGCTATTAATGCTGGAAATCTAGATGGAGGATACTCATCTACTATGTATTATGAAGAGGAAGTGATTAATTCTCCTAATTCATGGGATGGAGAGAGATCTGTAGCAACAGCATTCTATGTAGAAAATTAGGAGGAATCTATGAAAAAGTTAAAGATAATACTTTTATGGACGTTATTTGCTTTAGTTATTGAGAGTGGAATATTTTTCATATTAGAAAATAAATATTTTAATACTGATTTAAAGGTTTCAAAGGTTAAGTTGGTAGAAAATAAAAAAACAGAGGAGCATGAATTAACACTGCCAGAATCATCGGGAGAGGTCAAGGTTTCAGATAGTGCTAGATTTATATCTTATTTAGAGGATAAAAGTATAAAGATTTTTGACAGTAAAACAGGCAACACTAATACTGTTAAGGCAGAGGATAATTTTGATATACAATATTATAAGTGGTTACCTGGTGAAAACTCTTTTATTATGGCTGAAAAGAGTAAAGGATCTTCTAAAGCATATTTTGATCTTTATTCCTATGATGCTAAAAGCAATACTAAAAGAGAACTCCTTAATTTTGATATGAAAAAATTAAGAATTAATTCCTATAGCCCAAAAGAGGTAATAAGTGACATAGCTTTTTCCACTTCTACCCATGTAATGTATATAAAAGTTCAGAAGAATAGTAATGTAAGTGATATTTATATGGTAAATATTATGAATGAGCTTAAAAAGGTTAAAAGTGATGCACATAATATAGGACGCATAGATATTTTTTCAGAGGGCACGGATTTGATATATGAAGAAAAGGACATAGTAAAGTCATTAAATAACAATAAAAGTGTAAGTGCATTTAATGGAGTTGTCCTCTTAGGTATAGACAAGGATAAGAAAGTATATTTAGGTAAAAAAGAAAATAATAAAATCTCTAAAATATACTATGGAGAAAGTAGCATGACTAAGGATAAATGGAAGATTTTTGATTTGCCTATTCCTACTGAAGCTAAAGATATTTTTATAAAAAAAGACGGGCTAGTTTTCGTGAATAATAGTAAGGAAAATAATTTGCTGGAATTAAGTAAAAATAGTAAAATACAATATAATGGCAAGTTATTAGATATAAGCCATAAGGAACTTATTATTATTGAAAATAATAAAGTTATGAAAAAATCTTTGAATAATTGATTTAAATAGTTTTTTTGTAAAATAAGAGTAGCTATTTAAATCAAGAAAAGGATGATTAACATGAAAAAGAAATTTTTTGTCTGGGTAAGTTTGATATTAAGTGTAATTTTTATTACATCTTGTAGTAAAAAATGGAATAATAAAAAAGATATTTTAGAAGGAGATTTAAACTTATTAGCACATGATGTAGACTATAAATATTTATCAGTTATGGCAGAAAAGTTTAGAGAATTTCATCCAAAGGTTAATATAAATATACAGAAAATAGAAAAAAATTATTTTAAGAAAGACTTTGAAGACTTTTTAAAAAATCCAGACAGTAGTACAGATATGGTAGTAATGCCTTCTGAATATGTTACCTATTTTGGAAGTAAATATCCTCTCTCTTTTTCTGAGGTTAATGAGTTTATTTCTTCTTATAAGGATTTAATGAGTAAAGGAAGAGTTGAAGATATTACATTAGGAGACAAAATAATGGCTTTTCCATTTGATAATGAAGCCGTAATTATTTATTATAACAAGTCTTTGTTAGATGCTGCTGGTATTAATATTGAAGATATTAGAACTTGGGATAATATTATAACTTTAGATGAAAAAATAAATAAATCTACAAATAATAAGTTAATAGCTTATACTGGAAGAGATTATTTTGATTTCTATAATATGATGTTAAAGCAGCTTAAGGTTGATTTAGATAAGTTGCCGGATAAAAATGCTACAAAGGCTATGGCGCTTTTAAAACATTTATTTTCACAGAATATAGTAGATATCATAGAGGAAGAGAAAGCTACTGAACTTTTGATAAAAGGGGATATTCCATTTCTTATAGGCAGTAATAAAACTTTGAATAATATATATAAGAAAATGCCATCTACAGAGAAGATAAATTTAGGTATAAGTAAAATCCCTAGCTTCGAGCCTGGTGGTAACAGAGACATAATAGGCTCTGGAGATAACTTTGTAATACTAGAGCAAAGTAAAAATAAGAGCCTTGCTAAAGAATTTATTCAGTTTGCTGTTATTGAAAAAAACAATGTTTTTCAAGGGCTAAATGAGTACTATATTTTGCCTAGTTATAACAAATATGTAGATGATGTTGCTTATAATACAAATTATAGCTTTATATATGAAGAAAAACCTTTACGCATATTAGATTACACCCAAAGGAATGGAACATACTTTAAAATTAAACCAAATTACTTAGAATTAAGAGAAGAAATAAATGAAGAAATAAGTAAAATTATATATAGTGAAGGTAATTTAGAAAAAGAAATGGAGAATTTTACAAATAAATTACCTAAATAGCTTACATAAAATTAATGAACAGCCTTGTTTTCATAGAAAAGGTGCTAAGGTTGTATTCCTAATAAATTTTAAAATGAAGAGCATAGGATAAATTATATATCCTATGCTTTAATATTCCTTTGAAATAATTATTAGAGGGTAGAGGTAGATAACCATCTTTTTATTTATAATCATTGGTTACCAATTTTATTGTAGGCTTCTAGGGTGTTTTTGGCTGTTTGTGACCAGGAGAACTCAGCAGCTCTTTTTTTAGCCTTTAATGAAAGCTCATTTCTTAGTTCTTCATTTGAAAGAACATTAAAAATAGCTTCGGATATATTTAAAGAATCATAAGGATTTATTAAATATCCTGCATCTAACACCACTTCTGGAATAGAGGTAGTATTAGAAGAAATTACTATGGCACCACAACTCATAGCTTCTAATGGTGGTAAACCAAACCCTTCATATAGGGAAGGATATACAAAGCACTGGCAAGCATTATAAAATATTGGAAGCATATCTTCCTCCACAAAACCTAAAAAATGTACCTTTGATTTTATATTCATCTCTTCAACGAGAGTTAAAAGAGATAATCCTTCATCCTTTAAAGAACCTAAAATTACCAGCTCATAATCCTCGTCTAAGTCTTTATAAATTTTATTGAAGGCTTCTATTAATCCTTTAACATTCTTTCGAGGACTAAATCCACCTAAATATAAAATGAATTTTTTATCTATTCCAAATTTTTCATAGAGTATATTTCTACAGGCGGTTTTATTTAAAGGTTTATACTTTTTATCAGCAGCTAGAGGAGTTACTATAATTTTGTCAGGATCCATAGGGAAAAATCTAAGAATATCTCTTTTTGAACATTCTGAAACTGTTATTATTCCATTACAGCTGCTTATTATTTTAGGCATTTCTTTAAGAAATTTTATAAGGTATCCACGACCTACAGTTTCGGGCATAATATAGGGTATCAGATCATGAATGGTTACTATGGTTTTACAGGGGTATTTTTCATAAAGACCAATGCCGTTTTGGGGAAGGTGATAAAGGTCTATGTTCTCTCTTTTCAAATTATTAGGGAAATAAGATAATTCAAAAAATCTACTATTTTTCTTTGAAGCCATTATTATATCTGTGTTTTCACTTTCATATTTTTCATAATCTTCACCAGACCAAAATATCTGGTAAGAATTTTTTTTATCTAAATTTAATAAATTAATCAGAATATTTTCTGTATAAGTACCAATTCCTGTGCCACGGTACCAATTAACGCCCCTGGCATCTATGGCAATTTTCATATAACCACTCCTAATAATTCTCTTATATATTAATAATATTAATCAACAGCTCATTTGGTGAATGTTAAGGTAATTTATCACATTGCACTATTATATTTCATATACTACAAGGGAGAAACATTGATTTGGAGGAAATTCTTTGGAAGAAGATTATATAAAAGCTAAGCTAACAGAAGAGTATGGCATTGAAGTTTTTAATATAGAAAAGGTGAAAAATGTATACAAAGTAGAGGATGAAAAGGGAGACTTTTATGCTTTAAAATTGATAAAATATGAATTCCCACACTTTCTATTTATTATATCTGCCATGAATCACTTAGAGAGCAAGGGATTCTCTTCAATAATACCCTTTATGAAAACAGTAAAGGGAGAGAATTATATAAAAATACAAGATAAACATGCATATCTAAGTCCCTGGATAATAGGGAGGGAAGCCAATTACGACAATCCTATAGAACTTTCCATAGTAGCTAAAAGGCTAGGAGAACTCCATATTAAAAGTGAAGGATTTACTATAGATGATAGAGCTAAGCCACGTAATTATTGGTTTAAATGGTTTTATAATTTTAACAGCAGGTTAAATGAAATATTGGACTTTAAAAAACGAATAACAAACAAAGAAAAATTAACAGCTTTTGATTATGAGTATGTTTCTATTTTAGAAGAACAGCTGGAGAAGGGTAAACAAGCATTATATTATTTAGGTAAGAGCGATTATATTGAAAAAATGGAAAAAGAGATAGAAAAACATGGATTTTGCCATCATGATCTAGCACATCATAATGTGATAATGAAACAAGGGAATGACATATCCATAATTGACTTTGACTATTGTATATTAGATACTCACCTTCATGATTTAAGTAGTTTTTTAATAAGAGCTATGAAAAATGGAAAGTGGGACATAGATAAGGCAAGATTTATATTGGATAGCTATAATGAAATTTATCCTATAAATTCTACAGATATACCTATAATGGCAGCTTTTATGGAGTTTCCACAGGATTATTGGCAACTTGGAATACAGTATTATTGGGAGATGCAACCTTGGAGTGAAGAGATATTTTTGAGAAAGTTAAATAAAATAATAGAGGATAGAGAGTTAAAAGAGGATTTTATAAAGGAATTTAGAACACAAAGGTATAATGGAGGGTAGGTTATGAGTACATTTGCTTATAATGAATTTTATGATTACATTTGGAGCAAAGGCATAATGGTACTTAATTGTAAAGACTTTGACTCAGAGAAAAAGATCACCATGCAGAAGGCTAAAAATCATATGGATATATTAAGTGAAATGCACAAAAAAGTAATGGGATATGAAGGTAGTATTGGTTTCAATCTTCCAAATAACATAGGAAAACTAGTAGAAGGTTGTAAAGTAGAGATAAAAAAGAACAATAGGTTTATTTGTTACCTACAAAAACAAGGTGCTAATAATAATTTTGAGAGTCTTTTGTTAGATGTAGGTGATGATTATATAAAAAGAGCTGAAAGATGTGTAGAGTGTGTATATAACTGGCATTATATTGATATTCTTTATAGAAGTATGAGAAAATGTGAAATATGTATAAGAGATAGTACTGAAGAAAACATAAGAAAAGATGAACATATAGAAATAGCTAATGGAAAAAACTTTTGTTATGAAATACTTGAAGTAGATGCAATTAATTATTTGAATAAATTTAAAAGGAAGGGTGTCTCTCTTGATTATGAAGAATTAATTGCTTATTTTTGCAATATAGAATTATTAGATGAAAATAGTAATTACTTTATTAAAGCTATGATATCTTATCCCTTTGAATTTATGAAATGCTTAAATAGATATAAAAGAAGCAAAAAACCTTGGACTTTAGATCAATATGAAGATAAGCTATTAAAAGCTATTGAGAAAGATGGAATAAGTTATATATAAGGGGGGTACCTATTTGGAAGGATTAAGGTATAGTGAAAAGTATAATTTAATTAACTATTCTCTAAGCACAAATTTATTCAAGCAATATGATTTAAAGGTTCATGATGTGACACCTTTAAGGAGTGTTTTTTTATTACACACAGATAAGGGGAAAAAGATACTAAAAAGGATAGATTATGATAAAAACAGATTAGAGTTTATTGAAGAGGCACTAGAGTATATCTTAAGAAGCTATGATAAAGTTATGAGCTTTTATAGAAACAAAAATGGTGACATTTGTACTTCATGGAAGGAACAGTGCTATTGTATAATAGATGTACTGGAAGGTAGGGAATGTGAATTTTCTAATCCCTTAGAATTAAGTATTGCTACTCAGTCTTTAGCAAAACTCCATAATAGTAGCCTAGGATTTATGGATTATTGTATAGGAGAAGGAAAGGAAGAACTTATTACATCAAATTCAGAATTAGGAAGGACTATAGAGGATTATAAGAGCAGGTTTAAAATGATTAAAGAGTTAAAGGATAGGGTACTTAAATTTAAATATAAAAATGAATTTGATGAGGTTTTTATAAATAAAGTAGATGAGAATTTAAGTCAAATGGAAAAGAGCATAGATATATTAGAACATAGTGCTTTTTATGACTTAATAAATAATAAAGACAAGGTTGTAATATGCCATAATGATTTAGCACATCATAATATATTAATAAGAGAAGGGGAAGCTTATTTTATTGATTTTGACTATTCTGTTATAGATTTAAGGGTGAGAGATATAAATAACTTTATAAATAAATCAGTTAAAGGCTTTGCCTTTGATTTTAACAGAGTTAAAGATATAATTTATGACTATAAAAGGCAAGGAGTATTAGAAAAAGAGGAAATAGAAGTACTATATGGATTGCTCTATTTTCCAGAAGATTTTTATTCCATTGTAAATAATTATTATAATAAGATAAAACAATGGGATGAAGAAGTTTTTTTAGATAGGCTAGAAAAGAAGTCAGAGTATTTTCATGATAGGGAAGAGTTATTAAAAGCTTTTAAAAATAAAATTATAGATTTTTAAATGAATAGCAACAATAAATAGGTCTGAAAACTTTTATATAAACAGAAAGTTTTTAGACCTATTGCTTAGCTTAAAGTTTTAATCTATTTCATGTAGATGCTTCCAATACCTTTGTGGCATAGAGCGCTTTTGCAATTTAATATTAAGTCTTTCCTCTATAGTTGTACTTTTAAAATATTCTTTCCAAAGATCTGTATAGAGGTCTTTTTTTATGTTCATAAAACTATATTTTAAATCCTCCAATAAGAAATATTTTTCTTTATCATAGACTAAAACCAGAGATCTTTTAGCGTCATGAATAATCCAGTTTTCTTTTGGAAGTCTATTTTGAAAATGAGGAGCTATAATAGGTAATATGTTGTTATCTGGTTCTATAACTGAATATAATAGCTTATTATCTATAGAAGTAAATCGTAAGAATCCTTTCATGCGATGACTTTCTTTTAATACTCTATCCTTAAGAGAAACTACTGAATACACTATCTCGTTATGAAGATGTAGATTTACATCTTTTTTTAATTTAAATGCCAATTTTATATATTTATATATTAGAGTATGACTAGGAGGAGTATCACATAAAAATGAATAATAAACATTATATAGGGTTTCATTACCACATTGAGTTATTAAAGATTTAAGAACTTTATTAGATTTTTCTGTGTCAGTGTCTATATAGTAGGGTTCATAGAATAATTGGTTTTCATAATATCTCTTATCCAATATTTCATTAGGCTTTATATTACTGTAATAAGAATCATATATACAGGTTAAAAATCCATCAAAGCTTCCATCATGGATGTATAATACCAAAATTTATTCACACTCCTTTTATTAAGTTTGTTTAGTAACAATTATTTACATAAAAGCATTGAGTATTAGGGGGAATAAGTAGGGGATAAAATCTTTTGGGATATGAAAAGAATTCTATCTTTACTTAACTTTTCTTACTAAAGCTCACCATGTAATTTAGAGAATAAATCCTGGTTTTTATAAAGTTTAGGTAATGCGGTGAAAAAGGATAATTGCTCAAAGTCTGCAACATTTGAAGAAGGTTCATACAAATACAAGTTTTTTCTTATATTTTCTGGATCTAAAGTATTTCCTCCATAATATTTTCCTTCACAGGTTACAAAAAATCGAGCCCTTTTAACTACCACTCCAAGTTTTTTAATGTTTTCAAAGCTTAGTTTAGATACTCTTCTAGTTTTACATATTCGTATAGCAGAGGTATGGCCGATACCAGGTACTCTTAAAAGCATTTCAAAGGGTGCCTTATTTATTTCCATAGGAAATAACTCAATATTTTTTATGGCCCAACTGGTTTTAGGATCTAACCCCATGTCAAAGTCAGGGTTTTTTTCATCTAATAATTCATTAGCATTAAATCCATAGAATCTTAAAAGCCAATCCGCTTGATATAATCTATGTTCTCTAAGTAATGGTGGGTGGCTTATTGTAGGTAGATTACCTCCATTATTTACAGGTACGTAAGCAGAGTAATAAACTCTTTTTAAACTATATTTTTTATATAAACTTTCAGATAATCTTAATATATTTAAATCTTTATCTGGAGTAGCACCTACTATTAGTTGAGTGCTTTGTCCACCAGGAACAAAATGAGGAGTAGTTTTTATTTTATTTTTTAAATCCTTGTGAGAGATTATCTCCTTAGAAATTAGGTTCATAGGATTTAAAATGTTTTCTTTTTTCTTCTGAGGAGCTAAAAGTTTAAGGCTTTGAGAAGAAGGAAGTTCTATATTTACGCTCATACGATCTGCGTAAAGGCCAGCTTCTTTTATTAGGGATTCATCTGCACCGGGTATTGCTTTAACATGTATATATCCATTAAATTTATAGGTTTTTCTTAAGATTTTAATACATTCTAATAGCAACTCCATGGTGTAATTTGGGTTTTGAAAAACAGCTGAACTTAAGAAAAGTCCTTCTATATAATTTCGTTTGTAAAAGTTTATAGTTAGCTCTGCTAATTCTTTTGGAGTAAAAGCTGCTCTTTTTACATCATTACTTATTCTATTTACACAGTAACTACAGTCATAAACACAATAGTTAGTTAGAAGTATCTTTAAAAGGGATATGCATCTTCCATCTGGAGTAAAGCTATGGCATATACCGCTTTCAGCTGCATTACCTATACCTGACTTCGTATTCTTTCTATTACTGCCACTAGAGGAACAGGATACATCATATTTTGCAGCATCAGATAGTATTGAAAGTTTTTTTAATAAATCCAAGTTCTCCACTTTAACACCCCTTTAAATGTTTAATATATAAATTATACCAAACATAAGTTCGCATGTAAACAATAAAAACCAGCTTTTGCTGATTTTTATTGTTTACATATATTTTTATAAGCTAATAGAGTGTTTTTAGCTGTTTCATTCCAACTAAAAGTGGAATTCCTCTTAAGACCTTTTTTAATTAAATCTTTTTTAAAAGTATTATCATCTAATAGATTAATCATGGCTCTATATAATTCATCCTGATCTCTAGGATCTACTAAAAAGGCGCTATCCCCTAAAACTTCAGGTATAGAAGTAAGATTTGAGGCTATAACCGCAGAGCCACAAGCCATAGCTTCTAGGGGAGGAAGACCAAAGCCTTCATATAGGGAAGGATAAACAAAGAACTCACAGCAGTTATAAAACCAAGGAAGATGCTCTAAAGGAATAAATCCAGGAAAAATCACATGATTTTCAATACCTAGTTCTATAGATTTGTTTTTATATTTAGGATATGAAATACCTTTTGTGCCTCCAATTATTAATTTTATAGTTTTATTATTAACTTGGACTAACTTACTAAAGGCTTCTAAGAGCCCTATTATATTTTTTCTCGGACTAAATCCACCAATGTAAAGGATAAAATCCTCCTTGATTCCGTAATTTTTTTCTATATTTTTTTTACAACTACACCTATCTAAAGGCTTATATACTTCCTCGCTGGCTAAATGAGTTACGTAAATTTTATCCCTTGGGAAATTAAAGGCTTTTGAGATATCATCTTTAGAAAATTCAGAGACAGTTATAATACCATCACACAGTGATACAATTGATTGCATATCTTCATTAAATATTTTAAGATACTTTTCTCCTACGGTTTCAGGCATCTTTAAAGGTATAACATCATGGAGGGTTATAACAAATTTACACTTCTTTTTAAAGGGAAGTCCTACACCGTTTTGAGGAACATGGTAGATATCAGCTTCAACATTATCTAATATATTTGGTATATTTACCTGATCCCAAAAGTTATTTTGAATACTTTTGATTATTTTATTTATATTGAAATTAGAATTCAAAGTTATATCAAATTTTTCTACTTCTGGCATAAAAACAGTATAGTTATTAATATTATCTATATTATTAAGAGATTTTATTAGTTGATAAGTATAGGTTCCGATGCCTGTACCACGATACCATTTAGCGGCTCTACCATCAATACAAATTTTCATAGGAAAGATTTCCTTTCAACATGATTCATATTTCATTATATTAGTAATGGTAAAAAAGTGTTAATAATTGAAACATTACTTTCATATAAATTATAGGGGGTGATAACTTTGATGAGAGAATTTGAAATAGAAAGACAATTCAACATAAAAATTGAGAGTATTAGACCTAATAAAGGAGTGTACTATTTAAAGACCGATAAAGGAGAGAGATGCTTAAAGAAAATAAATTATGGTATACAAAAGTTATTATTTGTTTATGGAGCTAAAGAACATCTTATTAGCAATGGTTTTCCTCATGTAGATAGATACTTTTTAAATATAGAGGAAGAACCTTTTGCAGTAGTAAATGAAGATCTTTACACTTTGTCAGAATGGATAAATGGAAGGGAATGTGATTTTCATAAACAGGAGGATGTGGCTTTAGCAGCAGAAAAATTGGCATATATGCATTTGGCTTCAAAGGGATATGAACCGCCAGAAAATAGCAAGTTAAAAAGTGATCTTGAAAGATGGCCTCATTTAATGGAAAAAAGGGTAAAGTCTATGGATAAGATGAGGGACATGGGTAGAAAAAAAGGAAATAAAAGTTCTTTTGATTTAAATTATATAAAGTCTATTCAATTTTATAAGGATTTAGGGAAGAGAGCTATGAAGGTACTGGCAGATTCAAATTACATGGATATTTGTAAACTTACTGAGGCGGAAAAGAGTTTTTGTCATCACGATTATACTTATCATAATATAATAATAGCTGAAAATACAGTAAATGTAATAGATTTTGATTACTGTAAAAGAGAAGTTAGAGCTTACGATATAGCAAATTTTATGATAAAGGTTCTAAAGAGGGTAGATTGGAATATGGATTATGCAAAGATCATAATTGATAACTATAATAAAGTAGATCCTTTAAGAGAAGAAGAGTATAGAGTAATATTTGCATTTTTATTATTTCCTCAAAGATTTTGGAGATTGTCTAATAGATACTATTATAATGAGGTAAGTTGGGGACAAAATACCTTTGGTTCTAAGCTTGAGGACTTAATAAAAGAAAAAGAAAATTATTTGAATTTTATAGAGGGATTTAAAAGTTGTTATAATCAAAGGGAATAGCAAGATTCTAAGAGGGTAATTATGAATTTTTTTAAGAAAAGCTATGAGTAATATGATTTTACTTATAAACTCTATATTTATAATGATATTATGATATTCACTTGAGAGTATTATATTTCAAAGTAAATATAGAGTTTATTATATTGTAGCATTAATGTGATTTTATCATAGTATATTAAGAGAATTCTAATTTAGAGGAGAAGGTATATGGAAGTTGGGGACATAGTAGTAAGAAAATCCTATGGTAAGGATATAACCTTTAAAGTTATTGATATAAAAGAAGAGTCAGATAATATACTATATGTACTTAAAGGAATTAATTTAAGAATAATTGCAGATTCTCCAGAAGAGGATTTAGAAGTAGTTAGGTCAGATTATACCGGAGAGAAAGATGAAGTTTTTAATAGACAGGTTAATAGTAAAATTAAGAATATAATGGCTAGTAGATTTGATTTTAAGAGGGGTTGTAGAGTAACTAGAACAACTCCATCAAAGGAACTTTTATTTGGTAGGCCAGGAAAAATACTCCATATAGATGGTGATGGGGAGTATCTTGAAAAATGTTTAAAAGTATACAAACAACTTTCCTTAGAAGCTGTAGGAGAGGTTATAAAGGAGAGAGAACAACCAGGTAGAGTTCTTGATATAGTCAAAAATATTAAACCGGATATAATAGTACTTACAGGTCATGATAGTATAGTGAAGGATTCAAAGGATTATTTAGATTTAAATAATTATAGAAATTCTAGATACTTTGTAGAGGCGGTGTCTGAACTAAGGAATTATAATTCTAGTTATGATGAATTAGTGATTTTTGCAGGGGCATGTCAATCTTGCTATGAGAGAATATTAGATGCAGGTGCTAATTTTGCAAGCTCCCCAAATAGAGTACTTATACACTGTTTAGATCCGGTATTTATATGTGAGAAGATTGCTTACACCAATGTAGATAAGGTAGTAGCTATCCACGAGGTTTTAGACAATACTATTACAGGAATAAAAGGTATAGGAGGACTTCAGACTAGAGGTAAGTATAGAGAGGGATATCCTAAATCTCAATATGCAAAGTAGTAATATTTATTTAATAGGGGGAGGTAGCTAATACTTCCCTCTTTAAATTAGGTAACTTATGAGGATATTATTATCCATGAATATAAATTAAGATTTTTGGTAACAATATAAATGACAATAGTTAAGCTTTCTAAAAGTATTTTATTATGAGCTCACCGAAAAGGAGATTTTTAATTTAATACATATGAAAATATACTTTTTAAATTTTCAATACATACTTTTATAAAAGAAAAAAATTAAAAATAAAAAAAACGTTGACAAAAAGCTTTTAAAAGTGATAAAATAATAAGTTTACTTGACAAGAAGCCTATTGTATTATATAATATACATGGGAAAGAGGGTGTTTATATGGAGAAATTACAAACCTTAGCCACTATAAGAAAAGATATAGAAAAGCATGTTGGACAAAAAGTTACTCTAAAGGCTAATGGTGGAAGAAGAAAAGTTCTTATAAACAAAGGGGTAATTGAAGAAACATACCCTAGCATTTTCGTTATAAGGCTCGAAAATGACACCCAAAGGACAGTGACCTATAGTTATTCAGATGTTTTAACAAAGACAGTTCAATTAGTTTTTGCTAGCTAATATTTAAATAAAAAACCCTGGCTTATGCTGGGGTTTTTTATTTCTCAAAATAAAAAAAGAAAGATGGTGGGTTCCATCTTTCAACTATGGTATAAAAGGGTATTGAGAATTTATGAGAGGTTATATGGTCAATAACCATATTTATAATACGTCAATTTTTGCTATTTGTCAACAAAAATTATGTAAAAAACTTAATTATTTTCTATGTAATTTTTAGTATCGTTATAGAAAATAAAGAAAAGGTTTTCTTACATATACTTAACAGCTGTATTTTTAATATTTCCCATTATATAAAATTATTTTGTGATATATTCATTCTTTAAATAATATAATTTAATATAAAAGATTTTATAAGAATCAATTTATGTTAATAATTAAAGAGAAATATTTATATTAAAAATTAATTTAAGTATATTTATTAGAGAGCAGTAATATAAATTATAATAGGTATTTTATGGGAGGGATAATATGGCGGAGATAGATGTTATTAGAGAGAATATAGAATATGAACAACTACTTGGAGAAAATATGAGTGACACTGTAGTTAGGGGAGAGTATTTAATTCCAGATACTCATCCAGACGTTTTAGAAATATTAACTGTGGATGTTAACCCTATAATCACCAGCAAAGATATAATGCCTGACAAAATTTATGTAGAAGGTAGGTTAGACTATACTATACTCTATTTAGCAAGAGAAGATGAAGAAAGATTAGGAATGCAGAGTGTAAATTATAGTGATAAGTTTTCTAATTATGTAAATGTAGTTGGGGCAGAGCATAATATGAATTGTGCAGTAGAATGCTATGTAGAACATATGGAATCTTCAATAATGAATGAAAGAAAAATAGGTATTGAAGGAATAATAAAATTAAAGGCTGAGGTGTTAAAAGAGTACCAATACGATATAGTTAAGGATATTGAACCTTCAGAAAACCTTCAAATGCTGAAGAGACCATATACATTAGATCAGATTGTAGATAATGTTGAAAAAGAGTTAGTAGCTAAATCAGTTATAAATATAGGTATGGACAAACCGCAGTTAGGAAAGATATTAAATAGAGATCTTAATATACACAAAAAGGACATTAAAATCATAGATAACAAACTTCAAATTAGTGCTTTCATTACAGTAAAAATAATATACAGAGCTATAGATAGTAGAGAGATAGGATATTTAGAAGAAGAAACTTTTGTAAGTGACAGCTTTGAAATAGAAGGAATAAATGACGATATGAAGTGTATAGGAGATATAATTTTATCTGATGTAAATGTAGATGTAAGACAAGATGATTTGGGAGAAAATAGAATAATAAATGTAGAGTCTTTATTAAAGACTAACTTTAGAATTATGTCTAAAGAAAAAATTCACATGATAGAGGACGTATATAGTCCAAGTGCTCTACTAGAAGTAAATAAAGAAAAATATAATATTAATATACTTCATGGATTAAATGCTAATGAAGTTATAGTAAAAGAAAATATAGAAATAGATTCAGAAAGCCCAATGCCAATTCAAATACTTATGAGTTGTGGAAGTGCTTCTATAACGGAGAGAAAGGTATTGGAGGATAAGATAACTGTAGAGGGTATAGTAAAGGTTAATATACTCTATAGAAGCAAAGAGGATAGAAGATATGTGTATTCGGTAAAAGAGGAGCTTCCTTTTTCTTCAGGTATAGATATTCCTGGTACAAAAATAGATATGGTGTGTTTTGCCAAGGCAAATATTGAAACTATAGAAGCCTCTATAGAAGCTAATACCATAGCAGTAAAATGTATTGTATCCGTGGTTGGAAGAGTTAATTATTTAACAGAAAAAGAATTCTTAGTATCTATAAATAAATTAGATGAGGATATTCCAGATAAAAAAGCTAGCATTACAATTTATGTAGTTCAACAGGGAGACACCTTATGGAAAATAGCTAAAAGATATTTTACAACCATAGAAGAAATTGTGAAGGTTAATAATATAGAAAATCCTGATTTAATAAATGTAGGTGATAAAATAATAATACCTGGAAGGGCAATTTTATAATTACAAAGTTAGAGTTTAGTAGCTAGAACTTTAAAGGGATTTCAAAGATTAAAAGTTTTATAATAAAGATTGAAGGTTTTCAAAGGAATAATCCATTGAAAGCCTTTTTCTTGTGTCCATTTATGTAAAAGGATATACATATAAAATGCATAATAATTATTATATTGGAAATAATAAAAAATACTGAAATAAGGGGTGATATTGTGGAACGTCAGCTGGAAGATAAACTCATCATAATAGGTGGAGCGGAAGATAAAAAGGGTAACAAAGATATATTAAAGTATGTAAGTTCTACCATTAAAAAAGATAAAGATAAATTAGTAATTGCTACAGTAGCTACAGAGGAACCAAAAGAGGTAGGCAGCATGTATTATAATTTATTTATGGATTTAGGAGTTAAAAATGTAGATATATTAGATGTAAATGATAGAAAAGAAGCTAATTATAAAGGCAACATAGAAAAGGTAAAAGGGGCATCTTTGGTGTTTTTTACAGGAGGAGATCAATTAAGAATAACTAGCATATTAGGCGGGACTCCTTTATATCAATCTATGAAAAACATTTATAAAAATGGATGCATATTTGTAGGTACTTCTGCTGGGGCTTCTGTGATGAGCCATACCATGATTATAGAAGGATATGATGATGAGTCACCAAGAAAATGCACATTAAAAATGGCACCAGGACTTGGGTTTATACAAGATGTGATTATAGATCAGCATTTCGCTCAAAGAGGTAGAATTGGGAGACTTTTAGTAGGCATAGCTGAAAATCCACAGGTCTTAGGTATAGGAATTGATGAAGATACGGCAATAGTAGTAAATAATAAGGGTTTTTTTAATGTTATAGGATCTGGAGCTGTATATGTTATAGATGGCAGAGGGATAACTAAAAGTAATGTATCCGAACAATTCCCGGAAGAGCTACTAAGCATGTTTAATGTTAATATGCATGTACTAAAGAATGGAAACTGCTTTGATTTAACTAGCAAAGTACCATTTGAGGAGGAAAGGATATAGAATGAAGATAACTAGTTATAGGGTATTTGAAGGCCGAAATATATATTCTCACAAAAAATGTATAAAACTCGAAGTAGATTTAGAAGGATATAGAGATATCCCTAGTAAAGATATTCCAGGGTTTAATGAAAATTTAGTAGAGCTAGTTCCAGAATTAAAGAAACATAGATGTGGTATAGATGAGGAAGGTGGATTTGTAAAAAGATTAAAAGAAGGAACTTATTTAGCTCATATATGTGAACACATAATAATAGGTATCCATAATACTTTAGGAATGGATATTTCCTATGGAAAAGCTAGAGAAATAAATTTAGATAAATATTATATTATATTTCAATACATTTATCCAAGAACAGCATTGAGCATAGCAAAGCTTTCTGTAGATATTGTTAATGCTCTTATTAAAAATAAAAGTGTCAATATGAAATATAGATTAAAAGATATTAAAGCTATTTTAAATACAGAAATTATTGGACCTAGCACGGAGGCTTTATGTAATGCAGCAAGAAATAGAGAGATACCTGTTTTAGATGTAAATAATTCAGGGATATATCAACTAGGATATGGAAGATATGGAAAGATGATTGATGCAACTGTTGTAGATTCTACGAGATCCATAGGGGTAGATATTGCCTGCGATAAGTGGCTTACAAAGAAAATGCTACAAAATCAATATATACCCGTGGCAGAGGGTGGTATAGTAAAGAGTTCCTTGGAACTTTTAATTCAAGGTAAGGCTATAGGATATCCTGTAGTTTTGAAACCTAGGTTTGGAAATCAAGGTAAAGGTGTAATTTTAGATATTAAAAATGAAAAAGAGTTGTTACAAGCCTATGAAGATATTAAAGTCCAATTTAATGATATTATTATAGAAAAGTATATAAAAGGAAATGATTACAGGGTTTGTGTTATAGATGATCAGGTAATAGCTGTATCTTTAAGAATTCCACCATATGTAATTGGAGATGGAAAAAGTACAATTAAGGAGTTAATTGAAGGTATAAACAAAGATGATAGAAGAGGGGAAGAACATGAAAAGCCTCTAACAAAGATAAAAATAGATGATAGCTTAATCAAAACCATAGGTGATAAAGGTTATAAATTAAGATCTATACTAAAAAAAGATGAAAAAATATATCTTAGAAGAAATGCTAATTTATCTACAGGTGGTTTTTCTATAGATTGCACTGATTTAATATGTGAAGAAAATATAAAGTTATGTAAAAGGATAGCTAAAACCATAGGTCTTGATGTATGTGGCATTGATATATGTTGCCATGATATTTCAATACCTTTGAATCTTGAGGGAATAGTAATGGAGGTAAATGCTGCACCAGGTATAAGGATGCATCATTACCCTAATAAAGGAAAAGAAAGAGATGTGGCAGGTGCTATTGTGGATATGTTATTTAAAAATTCTCCAAGCAGTGTTCCTATAGTGTCTATAACGGGAACTAATGGTAAAACTACTACAACAAGACTTATTTCTCACACTTTATCCTTAATAGGATATAAAGTGGGCATGACTACTACAGGAGGAATATATATAGATAATGAATGTATAGAACATGGTGATACTACTGGATTTACAAGTGCTAGAACAGTGCTAAGCAATAAGGAAATAGACATGGCTGTACTAGAAACTGCTAGAGGAGGCATAATACGTAAAGGGCTAGCTTATGATCTTGCAGATGTAGGAGTTATTACAAATATAAGAGAGGATCATTTAGGTATAGATGGAGTAAATACTATTGAGGATTTAGCACATGTTAAGTCTCTAATTATTGAGTCAGTAAAAGATGAAGGTTATTCTATTCTTAATGCAGATGATGAAGAAAGTTTAAAAATTATTAAAAAAGCCAGGGGTAAACTTATATTATTTTCTAAGTATAAAGATAACAAGTATATTAAAGAAAATATTAAAAATGGAGGGTACGGGGTATATATATATGATAATTCAATATATGTGGAAAAAGAAAAGAAGATTTTCCACATAGCAGATGTAGAAGATATTCCAATAACCTTTCAAGGAAAACTAGATTATAATATTGAAAATGCCTTAGCAGCTGTATCTGCATTAGTAGGCCTTGAAATAGATTACTGTATGATAAGCAAAGGTATTACCTCTTTTAAAAGTGATGAAGATAATAATCCAGGTAGATTTAATATGTATGAAATAAATGGTGTAACAGTAGTATTGGATTACGGCCATAATTTAGATGGATATAAAGCTGTGGTATCTGGACTAAAAAAGTTAGAATATAACAACTTAATAGCTGTTATAGGAGTACCAGGAGACAGAACTGATGAAAGTGTCTTAGAACTAGGTAAATTTTCAGGAGAAAATTTTAATAGAGTATATATAAAAGAAGATAAGGATAAAAGAGGTAGAAGAAAAGGAGAGATAGCAAGGTTATTATATAAAGGAGCAGTATCCTCCGCTAAAAATCCTAAATATATGGAAATAATATTAGAGGAAGAGGAAGCTTTGCAAAAGGCAATAGACAATGCTGAATCAGGTGATATAGTAATGGTGTTTTTTGAAAACTATACACCTCTTAGAGATTTAATTAAAAAAAATCAATTGGAAGTTCAGAAGAAAGTTGGGGAAAAGGTCATATAAAGCAAACAGATTATATTAAAAGCTTCTTAGATAAAGTTTCTGAGAAGCTTAAGTTTTACATTTTCTCATGAATTCGTGTATTATTTATATTGAATAGATTTATTATTTTTATATCTTTACATTAAGTGCCAATAATCTATAATATAGATATAATATAATGAAATCTAAAGAAAGAATTAATTTATTGCAGTGAATTGATTTTTTTACATGTTTTAAACTGTTTTTGAGGAGGAAATGTATGAAAATTAAGGCCTATGGAAAGATAAATATTGCATTAGATGTGGTGGGGAAAAGAGAAGATGGATACCATCTTTTGAAGATGATAATGCAAGGAATAGATATTTATGATTTGGTAACTGTGGATATAATAGATAAAGGAATAAGTATAAGTTGTAATAAAAATTATGTTCCTATAGATAGTAGAAATATAGCATATAAGGCTGCAGAAGGATTTATAAAGGCTTATGATATAAAAAAAGGTGTTAATATAGATATAAAGAAAAATATACCTGTATCAGCTGGACTAGCAGGGGGGAGTACGGATGCAGCGGCGGTATTAAACTTAATGAACGATTTATTTAAAGTGAAAGCCTCTCAAAAGGAGTTATCTAATATTGCATTAAAATTAGGAGCCGATGTACCCTATTGCTTAAAAGGAGGTACGGCTTTATGTGAAGGGATTGGAGAGGAGATAACAATGCTTAAACCCTTCAAAAATCATATTTTAGTCCTTGTAAAGCCTTCCTTTGGTGTTTCTACAAAGGAAGTTTATACAAGCCTTAAAATTGATAAAATCTATAAACATCCAGATATAGATTCTATAATCAGCTTTATGGAAAAGGATGATTTAAAATCTGTAAGTGAGAATATGAAGAATGTATTGGAAAATGTAACTTTGAAAAAACATAAAGTTCTCAATGAAATAAAATCTTCAATGTTAAAAATGAATGCTTTAGGCGCTTTGATGAGTGGTAGTGGACCTACTGTTTTCGGATTTTTTGATGATATGTTAAAAGCTCAACTTTGTTATGACTATATGAAGAAAAAATACTCTGAGACTTTTATAACGAGAACTATATAATCATTAAAAGAACTCTTAATTTTAAGTTAGGGGTTCTTTTTTCTTTGATTTTTAATATATGGAAGGAACATTAAAGAGAATATGCATATTTTAGTTTTTAAGGGAGAAAACTAAGAAGGTATTAAGAATTCGTAATTTAAAAATTCATAATAGAATGAGGTAATAATATATGGGAAGTGTTTTTGATATTTATTTTTTTATTATGATAGTGGTAGCTTCTCTGTATGTGTTTTTTGTAGATAGGAAGTATTTTATAAAAAAAGGTGATATTAATTTATATAGGAAATCTAGAATTATTCCTATAATTATGGTTATCTTATCTACTATTTTGTTTATAACCTTTAAGGTTATGTAACGAAATCTAATTAAATAAAGGAGGGGATTTAGTGAGAAAGGTAATAGAAAACTATATATACCCTGATGTTGATGAGAATACTCGCTATATAAAAGAATTACTAGAAAATAATTCTGATGTAGTTTTTAGAGAATTTTTATGTGGAAAATTTAAATGTTCTATTATATATATAGATGGGTTAGCAGATAAGATATTGCTAAATGATTATGTTTTAGAAAGTTTAATGCAAGAATCTCATAGAATAAAACGCCAAGAAGAGATTAAGGAAAAAATACTGTCAGTTTCTGATTTAGTAGAAGAAACTGATATGAAAAAAGCAATAGATCTAATGCTTTCTGGAGATACAATTTTATTTATTCATGGATTACAACACTGTTACGTATTAGCAACAAGAGCTTGGCCTAATAGAGGTATAGGAGAACCTGCTAATGAAACTGTAGTTAGAGGCTCAAGAGAAGGGTTTACAGAAACTATAAGATTTAACACAGCTTTAGTTAGAAGGCGGATTAGGGATACAAATCTTAAGATGATTCGTAAGTCCTTAGGGGTTAGGTCTAAAACAGATACTGTAATACTGTATATAGAGGATATAGTTAATAAAGATGTATTAAAGGAGCTTATGGAAAGATTGGATTCTATAAATATAGATGGAATTTTAGATAGTGGTCAATTAGAGCAATTAATTGAGGATAATAAATGGAGTTTATTTCCGCAAATTCAGCTTACAGAAAGACCAGATGTAGTATCTTCAGCGCTATTAGAAGGAAGGGTAGCCATTTTAATTGATAACTCTCCTTTTGCTTTAATAGTTCCAACTGTACTAGTTCAATTTTTTCAATCGCCTGATGATTATTACCAAAGATGGATGTATTCTTCTGTCATAAGAATTGTAAGAGCTATATCTATATTAATTTCAATTTTAATGCCAGCTCTGTATGTAGCAATTACCTCTTATCATACGTCAATAATTCCAACGAGACTTGCTTATTCCATCGCTGCTTCTAGAGAAGGGGTACCTTTTCCAGCTTTTGTAGAAGCAATAATAATGGAATTTAGTCTAGCACTTTTAATGGAGTCTATCGTAAGATTACCAAGGCCTATTGGAGCCACTATAGGTATAGTGGGAGGATTAATCATAGGTCAAGCAGCTGTTAGTGCTGGAATAGTGAGTCCTATAATGATAATAATAGTATCCATAACGGCAATAACTAGTTTTATAACCACAAATTATGAAATATCTTTTGCCTTTAGAATAATTAGATTCATACTTATTATAATGGCTTCCACATTAGGTCTTTATGGAATAGGAATAGGTTGTATTATTACATTAAGTCATTTAGTAAGCTTAAAAAGTTTTGGTATATCATATTTATCTCCTATTGTAAATCTGTACAAAGGTGATATGAAAGATACTATTTTAAAGTACCCTATTCAGTTTTTCAAAAAAAGACCACAGTATATGCATACAGGAGATAAGGTAAGACAAAAATAATTAAATTGAAATGGAGAGTTAACCTTATGAATTCAAAAGATGAAATAAAGTCTTATGGATTATTTGCTACATTAGTTTGTACTATGATAGGCATAGGGATTTTTTCCTATCCTAGAGAACTGGCTGAACTTGTAAATAATGATGGGTGGATAGTTACTATAATATCTGGGTTAATCTACATGATAATAGTCTCTTTAATTTATAAGGTTTGCTATTTAAATGAGTTTAAGCCTTTTGATGAATTAGTAAAAGAAAATGTAGGTAATTTTATAGGAAATTTAATTTTGACATTTTACGCTATTTATATACTGATGAGTGCATCTGTTCAAGTAAGAAGCTTTGTTGAGGTTGTGAAGAAATATTTGTTAGAAAAAACCCCTACAGAGTTTTTAATTATCGCTACCATACTAGTGGCAGCTTATATAATAAGGGTTGGCTTGAGTAATTTGGTAAGGTTTAATGAAGTGTCTTTTTTCATAATGTTTATACCAGTTGTTTTTATTTTAATAGTGCTATTGAAAGGTAGTGATTTTACAAATTTATTACCTGTATTTCAAAATAAGCCCATAGAATATATAAAAGCATTAAGTCAATCACTATTATCCTTTGCTGGAATTGAAATATTGTTTTTACTACTTCCTTTTGTAAAAAATAAATGTACTGCTAACAAGGCTTCAATAAAAGCTATTGGGTTTACTACTGTATTTTATGGGATAATTAATATTTTTTGTATAGCTATATTATCTAGAGAGGAAACAAAAAAACTTTTATGGCCAACCATTTCCATGATTACATCTATAGATATTCCAGGGTTGTTTGTAGAGAGGTGGGAAGGAGTGGTGATGGCTCTTTGGATACTATTTTTCTTTACAACCTTTATAAATTCATACTATTTTAGCTGTGATATTATAAAAAACACCTTTAAATTACAAGATATACGATTAAGTATTTTAATTTCTATGCCCCTAATTTACATAATGGCCCTATTCCCTAAAAACTTATATGTAGTAAGATTTTTTACTAAATATATATTAAGACCACTTATAGTATTAACTGCAATAGTGTTGCCTTTATTATTTTATTTTATAGGCAAGGTGAAACTTAGAAGAAGGGACAGAAAAAAATGAAAAAAATAAGAATAATTTTAATAATTTTAATATGCATGAGTTTTACTGGCTGTTGGGATAAGGTGGAAATAGATAGAAGGGTTTTTGTATCTACAATTGGAATAGATGTAGGAAAAGATATAGAAAGAGAACAAGAATTAAAAAATTTTAAAGAAGATCAGCTTTTTTCTCAAAGGGATTTAGATAAACTTAAGATCACTTATTCCTTTCCAGATATAAGTGATTTTGCACCTAATAAAGCGGTAATAAAAGGCGATAATATGTTTACAGTGGATACATACTCAATGGAAGGAGCTTTAGGGGAGATAAGTTCAAGGAGTAGTAGGAATGTTTATATGGAGCATGCTAGACTTATAATGTTAAGCAATGATATTCTTACATACCCATATACAATGACTGAAATTTTCGACTATCTTGAAAGACAGCCTAAAATTAATAGGAAGGCTTATGTAGTTATGACAGAAGGTAAACCAGAAGATTTTATAAAATTTAAGCCTCAGATAGATAGTCATATTCAATCCTACATAAGTGGGTTAATGGAGAATAGCAATAGGAATGGATACGTATTGCCTGTTACGTTAAATGAATTATTGATGCTTTTAACTAAAAATGGGAATGCTATAATTCCGTCTATAAAAATAGATAAAGAAAAAAATGAACTAATTTTGACAGGAACTTCAATTATTAAAAACTATGAATTTAAAGGGAAACTAGATCCTATAGAAACTTTGAATTTAGAAATATTAAGAGGAAAATTAAAAAGTGGCATTAAAGTAGTATATGATGAAGGGCATCCTATAGATTTTGAGATAGATGGTGTAAATAGAAAAATTAAAGCCCATAAGGATGGCGAAGGAAGTAATTTAGTAATTGACATTGATATTAATCTAGAAGGAACAATAAAATCTGCCTACTTTGATAAAAAAGATTTTGATAAGGAAAAGTTAAAGGAATTAGAAGATAGTTTTGATAAATCCATAGAATATGAATGTAGTAAAGTAGTAGAATACTTACAAAAGGAAGCAAAGGTTGATGCTATAGGGATAAATGATCATATAGAAAAATTTAACCCTAACATATGGAAAAAGGTTAAAGATAATTGGGAGGAGAGTTTTTCTGGTGCTCAAATAAATATAAAAGTTAATACCTTTATAAGGCGTGTAGGAATCACAAAATAAAATAATATATTTAAGTGTAAGGAGTTATATCAAGTTATTCTTAGGTTCAGAAGGAGAGGAATATATATATCAATCTGAGTCTTGGAAGAACTTATCCACATAGGCAATAGCCGCAACGGGATAAATTTTAAAGCTCCTTACATTTTTGGTTAAAAAGAATTAGTTTAATTTTTTATTTTGTGAATATTATGGGATATATTGGTAATAATTAATTGTAAAGGAGTGGTAATAATGAAAAAAATAATTTTTGGAACAGTAACAGTATTTATTTTATTTTTAGGTTGCTTAGCTTATGGACAAGACTTAGATAGTTTTGAAAAAATAGATAGTGATATTATAAAGGATAAGGTTATTAGATTTCATGTTATCGCTAATAGTGATTCTATAGATGATCAAGATGTAAAACTAAAGGTAAGAGATGAAATCTTGGAATATATTTACCCTAAATTAGAGAATAGCAAAAGTTTAGAGGAATCTAGAGAAATATTAAGGGAAAATGATGAAGAGATACAAAGTATAGCTATAAAGGTGCTTAGAGCTAATAATTATAATTATGAAGTTAAAAGTAAATTATCCAATGAAATATTTCCTGTAAAAACTTATGGAAATATAACTTTACCTCAAGGAGAATATGAGGCTTATAGATTAATTATAGGAGAGGGTAAAGGGCAAAATTGGTGGTGTGTCATGTTTCCTCCTCTTTGCTTTGTGGATATAACAAAAGGCGAGGTATCCTACAAAGAAACGGAAAACGTAATGAAAAAGACATTGAATGAAGAAGAATATAATTTAATAAAAGGGAAAACAACGGGGAATGTTGTGTTTAAATCAAAAATAGGGGAAATTTTTAAGGAAATAAAAAATAAAAATAAATAGATGAAATAAGAAAGATTCTCATGGCTTTTGAGAATCTTTCTTATTTATTGGGTCATGTTTTTTATAAGTTCTATAATATTTTTGCCAGCATCTGGTTTAGAAAAATACTTACAGTTATTTTTCATTAAATCAAGCTTATTATTATCTATTAATAGGTCCTGGATTTTGTACTCACAGTCATTACCTTTACCTAAATCGATAGCCAGATTATGTTTTAATAAGAACTCGGCATTTTTCTCTTCTTGACCAGGTATTGCTGAAAATATAGCAAGAGGCAAATTGGATATTAAGGCCTCTGAAACAGTTAAACCTCCAGGTTTTGTAATAAGAAGGTCAGAGCATTTCATATAGCTATTAACATTTTTAGTGAAACCTACTATTTTAGTTGGTTTATCTGAGTTTTCTGTGGCCTCATTAAGGGCATTTAAGAGCTTCTTATTGTTTCCTGTAATTGCTATTATCTGAAAATCCATAGAAATTTTAGATAATTGGCTATAGACCTCTAATATGTTACCCATACCAAGACTTCCACCCATAAGTAATAAGGTGAGCTTGTTTGGATCAAGCTCTAATTCTTTGAAAAAATCATCTCTATCCTTATTTACTAAAAAATCAGGATGAACAGGTATTCCAAAGCTAAAAACTTGGCTAGGGTTAACCCCTCTAATAGCCATATCTTTTGCCATTTCTTCTGTGGCTACCACATAAGCATCTATGTTAGGATGAATCCAAAAGCTATGTGGCGCATAGTCTGTAAGCACTGATATAACAGGCTTTTTAATTTTCATTTTAGATTTTAATATAGATAACATTTCTGTGGAAAAAGGATGGGTAGATATAATTATATCTGGGTTGAAGTCATCTATAAGAGGTATAATCTTATTTGCCATAAGCTCATTAAATTTACTGCTTACGGTAGCCAAGCCATCATCGGTTTCTGCAAAATTATAAAGCATTCCAAATATAGAAGGATATAGTTTTATGCTTTTAAGATAGCTTCCGATTATAAGTTTATCTAAAAAGGGATTTATATATTTTATTGTATCTATTATTTCCACATCTAAATCAGGTACATATAATTCAGCATGAGCTTTTATAGCTTCTGCGGCATTTATATGTCCGCCACCTGCTGAAACAGATAAAATTAATAATTTCATTAATGTTCACACCTTCAGTATCTTATGTTTTATTTGGTTAAAACCCTAAATATAAGTATACAATATTTTTAAACCATAGGGTATAAGAAAATAATAATTTATGGTAAATTTAAAGTTATGGTAATTTCATTATAATATATAGGAATAATAGTCGCAAATAATACAAATACTACCACCATATAGGAGGTAGATATATATGAAGAAAAACAATATTAGTAGAAAAAGAATAATATATACCTTGGTAGTTACTCTTATAGTTGTATTCTCAAGTACTTTTGCTATATTAATGACCTTAGAAAGAACTGATTATAGAAATTATCTTCAAAGTCAATATAGTAAAAGTATTTATGAACTTGTAACTGCTGTAGACAACATACAAGATAACCTTTCTAAATCTGCCATAGCAGGAGATAAGGATCAAAGGTTGCTTATATTTGAAGAAATATTTAGGTATTCCACCATGGCTTCGGATAGACTGCACTCTTTGCCTATACCCCAAGAAAGGATTAACGAGACAAGTAAGTTTTTAATTCAAGTAGGAGATTATTGCTATAGTCTTGTAAAGGGATCTATGAATGGGGAAGAAATTACGGATGACCAGTTAGATGCTATTGATAGCCTTTCAGATCAATCTTATACTCTAAGAGAAAATCTTACTGGACTTTTACAAGAAATAAATGAAGGTAAAGTAAAGTGGGGGGAGATAAGAAAAAAAGCCACAGGAGTTTTAGCAAAAAATGATGAGAACCTTGTTTCCGAAAAGTTTCAGGGTATCCAAAAACAGATAGCTCAATACCCATCTCTTATATATGATGGCCCCTTTTCTGATAACATATTAGAGATAGAACCTAAAGTAAACCAAGAAGAAGAGATTTCTGTAGAAAATGCTAAAGAGGCTCTAAAAAAAGCTATAGGAGGTAGAGAGATAAAAGAAATTCAAGAAAAAAGTAGTGAAAGCAACACCAAAATAGAGTCTTATGGTTTTAACGTAGTATTAAATGGTAGAGATGAGAAAGAAAATATAGTTTGTGATGTATCTAAAAAAGGCGGGAAAATTATTTATCTTATGGATAATAGGGGTATAAAACAACCTACTATTACTGTAGAGGATGCGGTAGAAAGAGGTAAAAGCTATTTAGATTCATTAGGATATAAAAATATGATTCCTACATATACCTTAAAATATGAAGATAACATAACGATAAACTATGTATATAGTATAGATAATATTGCTGTATATCCCGATCAAATAAAGCTTAAAATGGCTTTAGATGATGGAAGTGTAGTAGGGATGGAGGCAGAAAAGTATCTTGTATCACATACAGATAAAAGAGAACTTCCAAAGATTAGCATCGCCGCAGATCAAGGAAGAAAAAATGTGGGCAAAAGATTAAATATAAATAACATAAGATTAGCAGTAATTCCTACAGAGATGAATAAGGAGGCATTATGCTATGAATACAGTGGAAATTATAGAGATGAGGAATATAAGGTTTATATAGATGTAGTTACCGGAAGTCCTCAAAGAATAATAAAAATAATAAATACTCCTAACGGGCAACTAGCTATATAATAGTTAAAAAAATAGAGTAATTTTATTTGGTTTAAAACCATCTCCTTAAAAATCACTTGATAAAATGATATAATATGTCTAAACTATAATTTGTAATTGCATTTTTAAGGAGTGAGTTTATGACTAAAGCTTTAGCCATGATATCTGGAGGATTAGATAGTATATTAGCAGCTAAGTTAATTAGGAATCAAGGAATTCAGGTTATAGGAGTATGTTTTAAATCTTATTTTTTTAATGAAGTAAAAGCAGTTGAAATGTGTAAGCAGATAGATATACCTTTAATTGTTATTGATTTTTCTAAGGAACACTTTAACTTAGTTCAAAATCCTAAGCATGGTTATGGAAAGAATATGAATCCATGTATAGACTGTCATGCTATGATGATGAGTTATACAGGTAATTTGTTAGAAGAATATAAAGCTGATTTTATTATAACAGGAGAGGTTTTAAACCAAAGACCAATGTCACAAACTAAGCGTTCTTTGGATATTGTAAAAAAGGAATCAGGATTTAGTGAAAAAATATTAAGACCCTTATGTGCATTAAATTTAGAGCCTACAAAAATGGAAATTTTAGGCCTAGTGGATAGAGAAAAACTTTTAGACATTTCAGGAAGAAGTAGATCTAGGCAGATGGAATTAGCAGAGCTTTGGGGAATAAAGGATTATCCATCGCCAGCAGGCGGATGTAAACTTACAGAACCTAATTATTCGGAAAGATTAAGGGATTTATTAAAATACAATAATAATCCTACAGAAGAAGATATAGCTCTTTTGAGATATGGTAGACATTTTAGAGTAGGTAATAGTAAGATAATGGTATCTAGAACTCAAAATGAAAGTAAGGAAATGAAGAGATTCCTTCAACAGGGAGATATGATGTTTTTCCCTAAAAGCTATGCTGGATCCATGGTTATTTTAACTGGGGATAAGAATGCTAAGGCTATAGAATTTGCAGCGGATGTTTCTTTAAGATATAGTAAGGGCAAAGAACAAAAGGAAATGACTATAAAGTATGGACTATACAGGAAACCTTTGAATAAGTATATTAATGGGAAATATTTAAGTGATGAAGAAATTAATGAATATAGCATAAACCTTTAGGTTAGGGAGAGGAATAATAATGAAAAAGAAAGCCATAATTTCTATTTTAAGCAATCAAAAGTTAAATAAAGAAGAGGCTATAGAAGTAGTGACGCCAGGTGAATTTTATAAGGAAGATAATAAATACTTTGCTGTATATGATGAAACTGAAATAAGTGGAATGGAGGGAACCACCACTACACTACAAATTTTTCCTGATAAACTTTCTTTAGTAAGGGTAGGTACTACCAGTGCAAAAATGGATTTTGAAAGAAATAACCAGTGTGTAACATTGTATAACACCCCATATGGAGTATTGGAAATGAAGATAGATACTAATGAATTGAAGATAAATGTAAATGATGAAGGTGGAGAGGTGTTTATAAACTATAACATGGTTATAGCAGGTCAAACGGTTCAAAATACAGAACTGAACATAAAAATAAAATCTTAGATTTAAACTATAGAATAATTGGACATGCGTTAATAATTTAATTAAAGAACTCTGTTTATTCAATGATTAGCTTAGATATTTACATAAGCTATATAATCGTTAAACAGAGTTTTTTTATTTATATTAGGGACATTAAAAGGTGTATAAATGATATAACTAAGGTCTATTTGATTAAATTAATTTATAATGGATATAATTGAGAATAAGCATGTGAAGATAATTTTATAGGAGATGAAGCTGTGAGTTATGTAGATTTAAGAAGAGATAAATATGAAAAAATAATATATATGCTATGTGAATATAAAAATATTGAGGAAGAAGATTTAATTAAATTGTTGCAGGATAAGGAGTGTAAGTATTTACTTTTTTTATTATTAAAAAAACATAGATGTACAGACAAAACAACTTTAGCGGAGATGTTGCCTGTTAAGAGTAAAAGAAGTATAGATTATAATTTTAAAAGAGCAGAAGAAAAACTATATATAAATAAGGAATTCAGAGAAAAATATTTTGAAATAGAAGATATTATAAAAAAAATCATATAAAATCCAAAAGAAATTTCAAAAAATATATAGATATGCATAAAGAAATATGATAATATATATGATGTATTTTATGACATAAAAATACCATTATATAAATGGGGTAATTCCTATTATAATGATTTTTTATAATGCTGTCAATAGTAATTTTGAAATTTGGAGGTTTTTTATGAGTACAAAATATATTTTTGTTACAGGAGGTGTTGTTTCTTCATTAGGAAAGGGCATAACAGCAGCATCTTTAGGTAGATTGTTAAAAAATAGAGGGTTTAAGGTTTCTATACAAAAATTTGATCCTTATTTAAATGTAGATCCAGGTACCATGAGTCCATATCAACATGGAGAGGTTTTTGTAACAGATGATGGAGCGGAAACGGATTTAGATCTAGGACATTATGAAAGATTTATAGATGAGAATTTAAGTAAGAGTAGCAATGTAACTACGGGTAAAATATATTGGTCAGTAATTTCTAAAGAAAGAAAAGGTGAATATTTAGGCGGTACAGTACAAGTAATACCACAGGTAACAAACGAAATAAAAGGTAGAGTGTATAGAGTTGCTAAAGAGAAAGAGGTAGACGTAGTAATAACTGAAATTGGTGGTACTGTTGGTGATATTGAGTCTCTTCCTTTTCTAGAAGCAATAAGACAGATAAAATATGAAGTAGGAAGAGATAATGTGTGTTTTATACACGTGACTTTAGTTCCGTTTTTAGGTAAGGCTGGAGAATTAAAGACAAAGCCAACTCAACACTCTGTAAAAGAATTAAGAAGTATTGGTATTCAGCCAGATGTAATAGTATGTAGATCTGAAAAGCCTATACCCGATGAATTGAAAGAAAAGATAGGTTTATTCTGTAACATAGATGGGAAGGCGGTAATTCAAAATCTTGATGCAGAAAACCTATATGAGGTTCCTTTAATGCTGTATAAGGAAGGCTTGGATAATCTTATTTGCGAAAAACTAAAACTAAATTGCTATGAGGTAGATAACGAAGAATGGATTAATATGGTGCATAACATAAAAAAACTTTCTAAAGAAGTTAATATTGTTTTAGTTGGAAAATATGTTGAACTGCATGACTCTTACATATCTGTGGTAGAAGCTTTAAATCATGGAGGATTTGCTAATGATTCTTTGGTTAATATAAAGTGGGTGGACGCTTGCGATGTTACTAAAGAAAATGTAGAAGAAATACTGAAGGGGTTTCATGGGGTATTAGTTCCAGGAGGTTTTGGAAATAGAGGTATAGAAGGAAAGGTACAGGCTATAAAATGGGCTAGGGAAAAGAAAGTTCCTTTTTTAGGAATTTGTTTAGGAATGCAATGCTCTGTAATAGAGTTTGCGAGAAATGTATTAAATTATAAAGGTGCTAACAGTTCAGAAATAAATGAAGAAACAGATTATCCAGTTATTGATTTGATGCCTGAGCAAAGAGATATAGATGGCATTGGAGGAACTATGAGACTTGGTCTATATCCTTGTAAGTTAGAAAAACATAGTAATGCTTATAAAGCTTATGGTGAAGAAGTGGTTTATGAAAGACATAGACATAGATATGAGTTTAACAATGAATATAGAAAGTCATTAATAGAAGGAGGTTTATCAATAACGGGAACTAGTCTTGATGGAAGATTGGTGGAAATCGTAGAAATTAAAGATCATCCTTGGTTTTTAGCTACTCAGTTTCATCCAGAATTTAAATCTAGACCAAACAGACCACACCCTCTGTTTAGAGATTTTATTTCCGCTGCTTTAAGCGAAAGAGTGAAATAGCTATTATAGGCTTGTCGAAAAGTTTTGCTATGGTTATGATTATTTTTGATATTAATTTGAAGGAATTTAATCTTATGTATAGAATTTCTTAAGTTATAAATACTATGTATGGGGGTGAGCCCATGATATATAATACTGAGGTAGTCATAGGTTTTAAAGCGGAGAATAATAACATTATAGTAGAGCGAGGTACAATATTTCAGCTTTGTGATCTAATCCAGGGATATCACGCAAAAAATATTATATTTAATAAAAAGTCTAAAGAAATATTCATAAATTTAAAATGCTCCTTATGTGATGAGGTTCATTGTTATGTTTACAGAGTTCAGGAGTTACTATCAAAAGATATTGTTATAGGAGGATGTGAAAAAACAGGGAATCCTATATTGTTTATAGGTAAAGAAAAAGCAGTTTCTCATGTTATAGAAAAATATAAAGAAGTTGAAATGAACGTATATTCTATGATATAAGTTAATCTGTAATCAATTAAAGAACTTATTTTATAATATAATTAATAAACTTTTAAATAAAGATAAATCTAAAATCATTTCTATTTAGATAATTTATTAATGCCAGTATTATAAAGTTCTATAATACTGGCTAAAAACAAATCTTAAAACCTCCATTTAAATAAAATTTACATAAATTATAAATTTAGTAGCTATATTTGGTGAAATTACATAAATTTTTATATATATCCTTGACGTAATCTTATATAGGTATATAATTTAATATGAAATATAGTTTAATTTATATTACAATGATACTATTATGTATATTTATTTTATTTGAGGATAATAATTATAATGATGATATTTAGTCCATACTTCTAAATATTCTTTTTATATTCATATCATATCCGTTTTTATCCTAATTTTCTTAAGAATTTCCATATGTTAGCTTTAGAAAATATTTTATATTATTGAAAGCGTTTAATATTACGTTGTTTATTAAGTTTGGAGGTGCAATTTTGTCAAGCAATAATTATGAACAAATGACTTTAGTAGAGTTAAAAAAATTGGCAAAAGAATTAGATATAAAAAATATAAGTAAGTTTAAAAAAAGCGAATTAATTGAAGAGATACAAAAGATAAATACTATCTCTATACAAAAGGATGGTATGGTACTTAGGGAAAAAATAGCCCCTAAAAATAATATAATTAAGGATCAAGAGCAAACATTTAAGATTGATACTAACAGAACTGATTCTTATAAAGATAGAAGTTCTTCTGAAAATGAAAAATCGGAGAATATAGGCTTAGATAATGGGAATATGGACAAGACTCAAGTTGAGAATAAAAAAGAAAGATTAAAAACCATGATAAATGACTCGGAATCTGCCAAAGGTGTATTAGAAGTAAATGAAAATAATAATTTTGGTTTTTTAAGAGGAAGAAACTATCTTACAAGCCCTGATGATATTTATGTATCACCTTCTCAAATAAGAAGATTTAATTTAAGAACTGGTGATGAGGTAGAAGGAAAAGTAAGGGTTCCTAAAGAAGGAGAAAAATTTAAGGCTCTTTTATATGTAGAAAGAGTAAACGGAGAAAATCCTGAAAAGGCCGTTGGAAGAAAATCTTTTGAAAAACTTATTCCAGTTTACCCAGATGAAAGATTGAGACTTGAGACTCTAGGCGAAAACAATCTATCTTCAAGGCTTATGGATATAATAAGTCCTATTGGGAAGGGCCAAAGAGGAATTATTGTAGCACCTCCTAAAGCTGGAAAAACTACTTTATTAAAAAAAGTAGCTCAGAATATTTCTATTAACTATCCAGCAGTGAAACTTATTGTTGTTCTTATTGATGAAAGACCAGAAGAAGTAACGGATATGCAAAGGTCTATAAATGGTGAGGTTATTTATTCTACTTTTGATGAAGAACCGGATCATCATACAAAGGTAGCACAAATGGTGCTTGAAAGAGCTAAGCGTATGGTAGAGCAAGGTCAGGATGTTGTAATATTATTAGATAGTATTACAAGGCTTGCTAGAGCTTATAACCTTACTATAACACCAACAGGAAGAACTTTATCAGGAGGACTAGATCCTGGAGCTTTAATAATGCCTAAAAAGTTTTTTGGAGCTGCAAGAAACATAGAAGAAGGTGGAAGTCTTACAATATTAGCTACTGCCTTAGTTGAAACGGGAAGTAGAATGGATGATATGATATTTGAAGAATTTAAAGGCACAGGAAATATGGAAGTTCACTTAGATAGGAAGCTTCAAGAAAGAAGAATTTTCCCTGCCATTGATATTTATAAATCTGGTACTAGAAAAGAAGACTTACTTCTTACAGAGGATGAAAAGGATGTAGCCTATAACATAAGGAAGGTTATGTATAGAGAAGGTAATGTAGAAACTATAACAGAAAATCTTATAAATTTATTATCTAGAACTAGAAATAATAAAGAATTTATAGAAATGATAAAGAAGATAGATATTTCAAAGTAATTTAATCAAAAAAAGCAATTGAGGAAGATCGAAAGATCTTCCTCATATAGCTTTATTCTTCGCTTTTTAAGTTGAACTTCTTGTTGAACTTTTCAACTCTTCCTCCAACGTCAACGATCTTTTGACGTCCAGTGAAGAAAGGATGGCACTTTGAACAAATTTCTACTTTTAGTTCATCTTTAACTGAACCAGTAGTGAATGTGTTTCCACATGCGCACTTAACTACAGCTTCATGATTGTAGTTTGGATGTATGCCTTCTCTCATCTGTTTCACCTCTTTCAAATTACGGATATCCGTTCTGTAACTACTAGATTATAGCATGAAGTTTTATTAATAGTCAATAGACATAAATATAAAAATATAGGTTAAAATTGTAGATAATTTATCCTGCAAACATCTCTTTTTTATATTTAATTTAAATGTTATAATCATTAAGGAGATTTTAAACATAACTTGTAATTTTAATTATGCAGTTACTATTTCTATGATTATATGACAATTAAAAGAGGGAGAGTTTGAAATGGCAAAGTTATATTTTAGATACGGTGCAATGAATTCCGGTAAGTCTACTAACCTTATGCAGGTGGCTCACAATTATGAAGAAAGAGGCATGAAAATTATTATAGTAAAGCCTATGACTGATACTAAGGGTGGAGAGAAAATAGTATCAAGACTTGGAGTTACAAGAACTGTAGATATGGTATTAAATTCAAAAGATGAGGTTTATTCTAATGTAGAAAAGTATATAGAGGTTAATGGTAAAATTGATTGTATATTAGCTGATGAAATTCAGTTCTTTAAAAGTAATCAAATAGATGAGCTTTTTAAAGTTGCAGTAATTATGGATATACCAGTTATTTGCTATGGACTTAGAACAGATTTTCAGATGAAAGGGTTTGAAGGAAGTGAAAGACTTCTTCTTTTAGCTCATAGTATTGAAGAAATGAAAACTATATGCACTTGTGGGAAGAAGGCATTACTTAATGGAAGAAAGGTTAACGGAGAATATGTTTTTGAAGGAGAGCAAATAGCTATAGATAATCAAGATCATGTAGAATACCAATCCTTATGTCCGAAATGTTATTTTGAATATAAAGAAAAATTTCAAGAAAAAAGAAATTTATAAAGAGAGTTGATATATTTATGAAGAAAAATTATACTGTTGGCGGTCAAGCTGTAATTGAAGGTGTAATGATGAGAGGGAAGGAAGGAGTTGCCACTGCTGTAAGGACTCCTAAAGGAGATATAGAAGTGGATATTAAAAAAGTTTCCTCTATTAGAGATAAAAATAAAATATTAAATTTACCCTTTATAAGAGGTTTTATATCTCTTATCGAATCTTTAATAACAGGGATAGAAACATTAAACTATTCTTCTAGTTTTTTAGATGAAGAAGAAGAGGAATCAAGATTTGAAAAACTTTTAGATAAATGGTTCAAAGAAAACAGTGGAAAAGTAGTAACAGGTATTTTATTAACAGTATCTTTTATCATATCTATGTTTATATTTGTATTTATACCTACGGCTTTTGCTAGTTTATTTAAAAAAATAGGCTTAGGTAATATGTGGTTAAATATAATAGAAGGTGTTTTTAGAGTTGGTATATTTATAACATATATATACCTCATATCTAAAATGGAGGACATAAATAGATTGTTTCAATATCATGGTGCTGAGCATAAAACAATATTCTGTTATGAACTGGAGCAGGAGCTAACTGTAGAAAACGTTAGGAAGCAAGGTAGACTTCATCCTAGATGTGGTACTAATTTTTTATTTCTTGTAATGATTGTAAGCATAGTATTGTTTTCCATTACAGGGTGGAACAGTCTAGGTGAAAGGCTTTTGTATAGAATTTTATTATTACCTGTTGTATCCGGTATTACTTTTGAAATAATAAAATGGCTTGGTAGAAGTGAAAGTATACTATCACAGGCACTAGCCTATCCAGGCATTAAATTGCAGTTATTAACTACTCGTGAACCAGATGATTC
Source organism: Clostridium simiarum (assembly GCF_018919175.1). Classification (GTDB taxonomy): domain Bacteria; phylum Bacillota; class Clostridia; order Clostridiales; family Clostridiaceae; genus Clostridium_L; species Clostridium_L simiarum. The sequence continues at coordinate 185,701 of NZ_JAHLQL010000001.1, forward strand.
TCAATTAGAGGTAGCTATTGCATCTTTAAAAGCAGCAGAAGGTATCAAGGAGCCAGAAAAAACTATAGGGGAATTATTAAGTGTTGGTAACCAAGTGTTAAAAACTGTTAATATACCTAGTTATATATTAGATGCACAGCTTTTACTTTCTAAAGTTCTGGGAGTCGATAAATTATATCTTTTAACTCGCAGGGAGGAAACTGTAGATATAATTAAAGAAAAAGAGTTTATGGAACTTATAGAATTTAGAAAAAATAAGATGCCTATTAAATATATACTAGGAAAAGTTGAATTTATGGGATTAGAATTAGAAATAAAAGAAGGGGTATTAATACCTAGACCGGACACAGAAATATTAGTAGAGTCTATATTAGATCATATTGATAATAAGGGTTACAAAAAAATCTGTGACTTATGTACAGGAAGTGGAGCTATAGGAATATCCCTAGCATATTATAATAGTAGCACAAATGTAGATTGTATGGATATTAGTGATGTTTCAGAGGAGATGGTATGGAAAAACATACATAAATTTGGACTTTGGCAAAGAGTAAAGTTTATTAAAAGTGATCTTTTAGATGAGGCTATAAAGGAAAATTATAAGTATGATGTTTTAGTATCAAACCCTCCTTATATAAAAACCAGAGACATAGAAGAATTGATGGAAGATGTAAAGCTATTTGAACCTCATTTGGCTTTAGATGGAGGAGAAGATGGATTAGATTTTTATAGAACTATAGCACTGCAAAGTAAAAGTATATTAAATAATGATGGAATTATTGCTTTTGAAATTGGACATGACCAAGGAGAAGAAGTTAGTGGTATACTTAAGGAAAATGGGTATAAAGAAATAAAAATTTTAAAGGATTTAGCAGGACTTCATAGAGTTGTTATAGCAAAAAATAATTGATATTTAAAAGTATAACACAAAGAAATATTGATATTTTTAATTATTATATGTTATAATAATAAACTATGAAAATATGATTACGGAGTGATAATATGTTAGAAAGGCTTAACTTTATTGAAAATAAATATGAAGAGCTGTCAATTAAAATAAGTGATCCTTCCATAATGGCTAATCAAAAAGAATGGCAAAAACTATGTAAAGAGCATTCAGATATTGAGACAGTGGTATTAAAATTTAGGGATTATAAAAAAGCGGACGAGGAAATAGCGTTTAATAAAGAAATACTTAATGAAGAAGATGATAAAGAATTAAAGGAGATGGCTCAAGAAGAGCTTAAAGAACTTACAGCAAAAAAAGAAGAACTTGCTGATGAACTTAGAATACTACTTTTACCTAAGGATCCTAATGATGATAAAAATGTATTTGTGGAAATTAGAGGTGGTGCAGGTGGAGATGAAGCTGCACTTTTTGCTGCAAATTTATTTAGAATGTATACAAGATATTCTGAAACTAAGCGCTGGAAGGTAGAACTTATGAGTGCTAATGAGACGGATATAGGTGGATTCAAAGAAGTAGTTTTCATGATAAGAGGAAATGGGGCTTATAGTAGGCTTAAATATGAAAGTGGAGCTCATAGAGTTCAAAGGGTTCCAGATACAGAATCAAGTGGAAGAATACACACCTCTACTGCTACGGTTGCGGTATTGCCTGAAGTAGAAGATGTGGATGTAGAAATAAATACAAATGATATAAGAATAGACGTGTTTAGAGCATCTGGACATGGTGGTCAGTGTGTAAATACTACAGACTCTGCTGTTAGAATTACCCATTTACCCACAGGACTTGTGGTTTCATGTCAAGATGAGAAGTCTCAATTGAAAAATAAAGAAAAAGCTATGAAGGTGCTAAAAGCCAGACTATTTGAAAGAGCAGAGGCTGAAAGATCAGCTTCTATAGCTGAAGATAGAAAAAGCCAAGTAGGTACAGGAGATAGAAGTGAGAGAATAAGAACTTATAACTATCCTCAAGGTAGGGTTACAGACCACAGAATAGGACTAACCTTATATAGATTAGAATCTTTTCTTGACGGAGATATAGATGAAGTTATAGATGCTCTTATAACAGAAGACCAAGCAGAAAAAATGAAAGCTATGGGGAATACAGAGGACCTATAATATTTTAAAAGTATAGCTCTAATTATTCTTAGAGGTGTTTAAATGGATATCAAAAAAGCTGTAAAAAGACAAAAGAAATATTTTAAAATTTTCATGATATCTATGATATTTATGTTTTTAATTTTACCTTTAGCATTGTTTTTATATGGAAACATAAATTGGTTTTTATTGAGCTATATGATTTCTGTGGAAATCATGATTGTTTTTGCTATTATATATAGATGTAACTGGGAAGCATTGAGTTTTCAGTGCTATAATAATAAGCTAAAGTTAAAGGCGGGTATAATTGATCAAGAAACCATGGTGTTTTGTGATAAGATATCTATTATACATACCCTTAAGGATAAAGAGGATATGGAGATAATCATAGTAAGTAGTACTAAAATTAGAAGCAAAAGGTCTAAACCAATTAATAAAGACTTCTATAAAAAATATCCTGTTGCTTCCATGAAATATGAGAAACAAAAAAAGCTGAACCCAGAAAGGGATTATTATTACTTAGTTATAAAAAAAGGTGGTTTTTATAAGTATGAATTGCTTGATGTTATATATAAAAATTGTGTAAAGGCAGTTTATACAGAAGAAGCTATTGAGAATATAAAAATAGCTAGAGGACAAAAGGAATTAATATTTTAAGTTATAATCCCTTATTTATACTAATAAAATGGTATGGATAAGGGGTGATTTTAAGTTGAATAAATTAGTTAGTGTTATATTGTTATGTTCTATAGTATCGATGTTTGGTACAATGTTAGGAGCTTCTATTGGAATGGTGTTTAAAAATCCTAGCAAAAATGTAATTGGTGCAATTATGGGGTTTTCGGGAGGATTAATGCTTTCTGTGGTAACTTTTGATTTAATCCCTGAATCTTTACAGAAAATATCCTTAAAAGAAACTTTGGGTTTTTATTTTCTAGGAATATTTATAATAATGGCATTAGAAGTATTTATAAATAAAAAAACTCATGGAAATAATTATAAGAAATTGGCGATAATAACCGCTATAGGAATTATGCTTCATAATCTTCCTGAAGGAATAATAATGGGATGTGGTTTTATAGCTGGTGAAAGTCTAGGCATTAAGATGAGCATAATAATAGCTTTACATGATATACCTGAAGGAGTAGCTGTAACAGCACCTCTTATGGCATCTAAACAAAGAAACTTAAGTATATTTTTATATGCCTTTATAACCACTTTACCTACGGCTATAGGAGCTTTATTTGGAGCATTTGTAGGGGGTGTTTCAGAAAATATGTTAGGTAGATCTTTGGCTTTTGCTTCAGGTATTATGATGTATGTAGTTTTTGGAGAATTAATTCCAGAATGTAATAAGTTAAGTTATAAATATGCATCTACTTTAAGCATATTGTTAGGAGTTAGCTTAGGGTTTATTATAGGAATTATTCTGTAATCTCATATACAAAGGAGAGAACTTTAGTGGAAACTAAGATAGTTATAATGGAAGAAAACAAAATAGATGAAAGATCCATTGAGGAAGCGGCTAAAGTCATAAGAGATGGGGGACTAGTAGCATTCCCTACAGAAACAGTTTATGGTTTAGGGGCTAATGCGCTAGAGGAAGAGGCGGTTAAAAACATTTTTAAAGTTAAAGGGAGACCCCAAGATAATCCTCTTATAATTCATGTGGCAGATTATCGTATTGAAGAGTATGTAAAAGATATACCGGAAGTAGCTCAAAGAGTAATGACTGAATTTTGGCCAGGTCCCATAACCTTGGTACTAAACAAATCTGACAAAGTACCAGATATAACTAGTGCAGGACTAGATACTATAGGTGTAAGAATGCCTTCAGATAAAATTGCTAGGGAGCTTATAATGAAAAGTGGAGTCCCCATTGCGGCACCATCTGCAAATATTTCTGGAAGACCAAGTCCTACGGAGGTGGGAAGGTGCATAGAAGATTTGAATGGAAAGATTGAGTACATATTAGGTGGCAAAGGTAGCCAAGTGGGGTTGGAGTCTACAATTTTAGATTGTACAGTGGATCCACCTTGTGTTTTAAGACCGGGAGCTGTAACTTTAGAGATGCTAAGAAAAATTCATAGCAAAATATATATAGATCCAGCAGTTATGGAAAAACCAAAAGATAATTTAAGGCCTAAGGCTCCAGGAATGAAATATAGACATTATGCACCTAAGGCTCCTTTAAAAATAGTAAGAGGAGATTTGAAAAAAACTATTGCAAAAATCAATGAAATGGTGCAAAATTATATAGATGATGGAAAGACTGTAGGAATTATGGCTACAAATGAAACTAAAGAAAGCTATACTAATGGAATAGTTTTATCCCTAGGTAGTAGAAAAAACTTAGATAATATAGCAAAGAATCTTTTTGAAGTACTAAGATCCTTTGATGATAAAGGGGTAGATTTCATTTTATCAGAGGGCTTTGAAGAGTTAGGCATTGGTATTGCCATAATGAATAGACTTAAAAAGTCAGCTGGGTTTGATATATTAGATGTATAGACTTTAATCATAAGAATTGTAGATTATATTAATATTAGGGAGGTTTGATACTGTGAATATTCTTTTTGTATGTACGGGTAATACTTGTAGAAGCTGTATGGCAGAGGCTATTTTCAATAATATGTGTAGTGATAAAAATATATTTGCAGAGTCTGTAGGTTTTAGTGTAGTCCCTAATAGTAATACCTCTTTAAACTCAGCTAAGATGGTTAAAGATAAGCTAAGTTTAGACATCAGTGAAAGAAAAGCTGTTCAATTAAACACACAACATATTGAGGGTTCTGATTTAATCCTTACAATGACATCATATATTAAAGATATATTGAGAGAAAGTTATCCATCAAAAAAGGAAAAAATATTTACTTTAAATGAATATGTGGGCGTAAAGGGTGATATAATAGATCCATACGGCGGCTCAATAGCCGTTTATGAAGAGACCTTTTTTGAATTAAAAAATTCAATAGAACTTTTGATAAACAAATTAAAAGAAGATAGGGTATAACATCCTAATCTTCTTTTTTGCAATATAACAAATTGTTGTTATATTTAAAAAATAATATGATTATGGAGGTGCTTTCATGAAGATAGCTATTGGAAGTGATCATGGTGGTTTTAAATTAAAAGGAGAAATTGCAAAACATTTAACATCAAAGGGCATAGAGTTTGTTGATTTTGGAACCTTTAATGAAAATTCTTGTGATTATCCAGATTTTGCTTTAAAAGTAGCAGAAGAAGTAGCCATGAAAAATTTTGAATTTGGAATATTAATTTGTGGAACAGGAATAGGAATAAGTATTTCTGCTAATAAGGTTCCAGGGGTAAGAGCTGCTTTATGTTCAGATACATTTAGTGCTCACGCTACAAGAGAACATAATAACGCTAATATATTAGCCTTAGGTGAGAGAGTTGTAGGTACAGGTTTAGCTTTAGACATAGTTGATACTTTTTTAAATGCTAAATTTGAAGGAGAAAGACATCAAAGAAGAATAGACAAAATATCAGAAATTGAAAAGAAATATTTAAAATAATTTAGGCTATATAAAAAGCCTGAATTAATATATAAATTAAAGCTTAATAGATTTTAGGAGGAAAAAACATGGGAAAAGTAACACAAATAACACATCCATTAATTTTACACAAATTAGCTCTTATAAGGGATAAAAATACTGGGTCAAAGGATTTTAGAGAGTTAGTTGAAGAAGTGGCTATGTTAATGGCTTACGAAGTCACAAGAGATGTACAGATGGAAGAGGTAGAGATAGAAACTCCTATCTGTGTTACTAAATGCAAGATGTTAGCTGGCAAGAAGATGGCCATAGTTCCTATATTAAGGGCTGGACTAGGCATGGTAGATGGTATGTTAAGATTAATACCAGCAGCTAAAGTTGGGCATATAGGACTATACAGAGATGAGGAAACACTACAGCCAGTAGAATACTTTTGCAAGCTTCCGCAGGACATTGAAGAGAGAGAGGTCATAGTAACAGATCCAATGTTAGCAACAGGAGGTTCGGCAGCAGATGCTATAACTTTATTAAAGAAAAGAGGCGCAAAAAACATCCGTTTAATGTGTCTTATATCTGCACCAGAGGGTATAAAGCTAGTAGCAGATACTCATCCAGATATAGATATTTATGTAGGTTCAATAGATGAAAAGCTAAATGAAAAAGGATACATAGTACCAGGGTTAGGGGATGCTGGAGACAGACTTTTCGGAACTAAATAATTAAATTATAAAGATGAATTTATAGACTAAACAAGTTTATAAATTCATCTTTATTTAATTTTAAATCCATTGGCATTACTGTACACATTTTTGTAACAATCTAAAAGTATGGGTTTGTTTACATTAAATCTTATTTAATGTATAATTTAAATAATGTTTTATAGTTTTATATATTAAATATTTTTACTTATATTTTAGCTTATAAGGGGATTTAAATGGAAAGAAGAGATAAACATAATTATTATCTAGATATTGCAGAAACTGTACTAGAGAGAGGAACCTGTCTTAGAAGAAATTATGGTTCCATAATAGTTAAACATGATGAAATCATTTCTACAGGATATACAGGTGCTCCTAGAGGTAGAAAAAACTGTATAGATTTGGGACACTGTATAAGAGATAAACTAAATATACCAAGAGGAACTCATTATGAACTTTGTCGGAGTGTACATAGTGAAGCTAATGCAATTATAAGTGCTTCAAGAAGGGACATGATTGGGGCTACTTTATATTTGGTTGGAAAAGATTCTAAAACAAAAGAACTGGTAAAGGATGCAAATTCTTGCGCTATGTGTAAGAGGCTTATAATTAATTCGGGAATTGAAAAGGTTGTTATAAGAGAAAGCAAAGATTTCTACAAGGTCGTATATGTAGATAAGTGGATAGATAATGACGACTCTCTTACAGATAATGTAGGGTACTAAAATTTATAGTTAGGAAGAAAAAATTATGATGCAATACATAAAATTAATTTTTATTACAGCGTTAATATCAGCTATTTCAACACCTTTGATAAAGAGGTTAGCCTTTAAGATAAATGCAATTGATATACCTAAGGATGAAAGAAAGATTCATAAAAAGCCTATACCACTTCTAGGAGGGCTTTCTATATACATAGCCTTTATAATAGGCATAATAATAAAGGTTGGGCCGCTAGAACAATGGGAAAAGGGTATAATAATAGGAGCGACCATAATAATAATTGGTGGTATTTTAGACGATATAAAAGAACTAAGACCTTGGCAAAAATTAATGTTCCAATTAATAGCCTCCTTATGCGTAATTTATTATGGGATTTATATTAAAAATATAACCAATCCCTTTGGAGGAGAAGATGCTTTCTTTAATATAGGAAGATTTTCTATACCTTTTACGGTTTTATGGATAATTGGCATAACAAATGCTTTAAATTTAATCGATGGGTTAGATGGATTAGCTGCGGGGGTAGCTTTAATATCTTCAATCACTATAATGGTTATAGCTGTTATGGCTTCAAGATCTTCAGCGGCTCTTTTGACTGCAGTGCTCATTGGAGCTATAGCAGGATTTTTACCTTATAATTTTAATCCTGCTTCTATTTTTATGGGAGATACAGGTTCGCAACTTCTAGGTTTTTTATTGTCAGTGATATCCTTGCAAGGGGCTATAAAATCTGCTGCTACCTTTGCTATTGTGGTGCCCATATTAACATTAGGGTTACCAATTTACGATACTTTATTTGCAATGATTAGGAGAAAACTAAATGGTAAACCTATAATGCAAGGGGATAGAGGACATCTTCATCATAGACTTTTAGATCTAGGCCTTACGCAAAGACAAGTGGTATTGGTTATGTATTTAATGAGTGCCTGCTTAGGTGCTATATCTATTTTAGCTATGTGTATAAGCACGCCTAGATCTTATTTTCTTCTAACTGTAATAATACTATTCATAGTATTTTTGGCTTGGAGATATGGATTTTTTGATAATAAATAGAGGACTTAATAGGAGGGAAATAATGAATAAGGTAAAGGTTATGACTATTTTTGGTACTAGACCGGAAGCAGTTAAAATGGCTCCTTTAGTGAAAGAACTAGAAAGAAGAGAAGAAATAGAATCTTTAGTATGTGTAACAGCTCAACATAGAGAGATGCTAGATCAGGTACTAGATTTATTTGAAATTACACCTCATTATGATCTAAATATCATGCAGTCTAAACAAACTCTTACAGGTATAACCAATAGGGTTTTAGAGGGGCTTGAAGATATATTTGAAGAGGTAAAACCAGACATTATACTTGTACACGGAGATACCACAACTACTTTTGCAGGAGCTTTAGCTGCTTTCTACAAAAAAATAAAGGTAGGCCATGTGGAAGCTGGACTTAGAACTTTTGATAAATTTTTTCCTTATCCTGAAGAGATGAATAGAAAACTTACAGGAGGTTTGGCGGACTTGCACTTTGCCCCTACCAATGGATCAAAAGATAATCTTTTAAGAGAAGGTGTAAAGGAAGAGAACATATATATTACAGGAAATACTGTAATCGATGCTATGAATTTTACTGTAGATAAAGATTATATTTTTGAAAGTGAAGAATTAAACGGCATTGACTATAATAAAAAAGTTATTATGGTTACAGCCCATAGAAGAGAAAACTGGGGAAAGGGCATAGAAAACATATGTCTTGCTTTAAGACAAATAGTGGAAAGTCATGAAGATGTAGAGATTGTTTATCTAGTGCACTTAAACCCTATTGTAAAGAATGTAGTTGATAAGTATTTATCAAACTTAGATAGGATTCATTTGTTACCTCCGCTGGATACTAAAGAGACCCACAATCTTATGAATAAGTGTTATATGGTTATGACAGATTCGGGCGGTTTGCAGGAAGAAGCGCCTCATCTTGGTAAACCGGTATTAGTGCTTAGAAATGTTACTGAAAGGCCTGAAGCTATTGAAGCTGGTACAGTAAGGTTAATAGGTACAGAAGAAGAGGATATACTAAAAGAAGCTAATAGGCTTATTTTAGAGGAAGAGTATTATTCCAGCATGAGTAAAGCTATCAATCCTTATGGTGATGGTAAGGCGTCTTATAGAATTGTTAATTCTATACTTCACTATTTTGGTTTTACAAAAGAAAAGCTAGGAGAGTTTAAAAGATAATTTAAAAAAATATAAAAAGTTTGTGTTTTTTTTAACAAAATTCTATTGATAAATATACTGAATAAAGTTATAATTAAATCATGTTGGAAGATTAGGAAAATAGTTAACATATTTAAGTGGGAGGTTCAGTATTATGAAAGAAATAGTTATTGCAAGTGCAGTTAGAACTGCCATAGGTACCTTTGGAGGAAGTTTAAAGGATGTTGCAGCTGTAGATTTAGGAGCTATTGTAATTAAGGAAGCCTTAAATAGAGCTGGAGTTAAAGGTGAAATGGTAGATGAAGTTATAATGGGTAACGTTCTTCAAGGTGGACTTGGACAAAACCCAGCTAGACAAGCTATGATAAAAGCAGGGTTACCTGTAGAAGTTCCAGCTATGACAATAAATAAAGTTTGTGGTTCAGGATTAAGAGCTGTTAGCCTTGCAAGTCAAATAATATTAGCAGGAGATGCTGATATAGTAGTAGCTGGTGGTATGGAGAATATGTCAAAGGCACCCTATGTACTAAATACAGCAAGATGGGGACAAAGAATGGGCAATGGGGCAACGGTAGACATGATGATAAATGACGGATTATGGGATGCTTTTAATAATTATCATATGGGAATAACTGCTGAAAACATAGCGGAAAAATGGAATATTTCAAGAGAAGAACAAGATAAGTTCTCTGCAAGTTCACAAAATAAAGCGGAAAAGGCTATTAAAGATGGAAAGTTCAAGGAGGAGATTGTTCCTGTAGCAATCACACAAAGAAAAGGTGAACCTATTATATTTGATACAGATGAGTTCCCAAGATTCGGGGCAACTGTGGAATCCCTTGGGAAATTAAGACCTGCATTCAAAAAGGACGGAACAGTTACAGCTGGTAATGCATCCGGAATAAATGATGGAGCAGCAGCACTTGTAATAATGAGCGCTGAAAAAGCTAAAGAATTAGGAATAAAACCTCTTGCTAAAGTCTTATCCTATGGATCAAGAGGATTAGAACCATCAATAATGGGATATGGACCATTTGCAGCTACTAATAAAGCTTTAGAAAAAGCAGGAGTTAAAGTTGAGGAGTTGGATTTAATAGAAGCTAATGAAGCTTTTGCAGCTCAAAGTATAGCAGTAGCTAGAGACTTAGGCTTTGATATGGATAAAGTTAATGTTAATGGAGGAGCCATTGCTTTAGGACATCCAATAGGAGCCTCTGGAGCTAGGATACTAGTATCATTACTTCATGAAATGCAAAAAAGAGATGCAAAGAAAGGTCTTGCAACTTTATGTATAGGTGGAGGAATGGGAACTGCAGTGGTGGTAGAAAGAGAATAGTTTTTACTTATTAAAAAGGAGGGTATAACCTCCTTTTTATTATTTAAATTATTAATGGGTATAATAAAAAAACAGAATAAACTTTTTTATGAAGTGTATCAAAAATATACTTTCAATTTATTGATATTTAATCAAGATATTTTTGTCGAATTTTAAAGAAAATTGTATAATAGTTGAGGAATGCTATTGGATTTTGCGGTGTTCCATTTTTATGAAAATGTTAACAATTTTACGCTTGTATATTTCAGAAAATTATATATATTTAGCCAAATGCACAAAGGAGTTTTATATTATCTTTAATTGGAGTAAATTCGAATTTTTAATAGATAATAGGCTTAACATGAATAAAATCCTTAATAAATAGCCTTAAAAGGCTATTTATTAAGGTAAATGAATTTATTTGAAATTTTATTATTAAAACCCAAAGCTATATAATTAGCAAGTAATAAAAAGAGGAGTTTAGTCATGAAAAAATATCTTAAGATAATGTTAAAAGAAATGATCTTCATTACTCTATTCATTGCGTTAGCTTTTGCCGCAATATTCCTTTGGTTTTTTGATTACACTTATATAATTGCCTTCATATTAGGACTCTTCACTGCACTACTTAATTTCATTGCAAATAGTATAATTACTCATCTTATAATTAATAATAGAGGTAATAGGAAAATTATTTTAAGCCTATTAAACTTTGTTATTAGAACTTTAATTGTAGCATTTATTATTTTAGTTATTATGCTTTATTATGAAAATTATGTTATAGCATATGTTATAGGTTATGTATCACATTTTATTGTGATTATGATTTATGGACTAAGAACAGACAAAGGAGAAGGGGAGTGATTTAGTGGAACAAATTGAACCTATTTTTTCCTTTAATATTATGAACTTTAAATTTGATATTACTTATAGTCTTGTAGTACAGTGGGCTATAATAATTATCTTAGGCCTAATAGCTTATTTTCTTACTAGAAACTTAAAGGATATACCAGCTAGAAAGCAAAATATTGCAGAGATTTTTGTTGAATTTGTTGAGGGTGTAGTGGTAGAAAATATGGGAGAATCTTACAGGGAATTCATTCCTTTTGTAGGAACCTTGGGGCTTTATCTTTTAGTTATGAATATTACAGGATTAGTAGGTATTGAACCACCTACTAAAGATTACAATGTTACCTTGGGCATGGCTCTAATATCATTTATTGTCATCCAAGGTTATACAATAAAAAAGATTGGAATAGCACATTATTTTATAGGCTTTGGAAAGCCTATAATGGCTATGATTCCTATGAACTTATTAGAAAGAGTTATGTTACCAGTATCTTTAAGTTTAAGATTATTTGGTAATATGACAGCAGCGGCAGTTATAATGGGGCTTTTATACAAGGCACTAGGTAGTTTGAGTTGGTTTGCTCAATTAGGGTTGCCAGTATTTTTACATTTTTATTTTGATATTTTTGATGGTGTAATTCAAATGGTGATATTCACAATGTTGACCATGATAAATATTAAAATAATTTCAGAACACTAATAACAGCAATTTTAAGGAGGAATAATTATGAATCATGAATTTGTAGCAGCTATGTCAGCTTTAGCAGCAGGTATAGCAGTTTTAACAGGAATAGGAGCAGGGATAGGTATAGGAAATGCCACAGGAAAAGCGGTGGAAGGAATAGCAAGACAACCAGAAGCCAGCGGTAAAATAACAACAGCTCTTATTATAGGTAATGGTTTTGCTGAAGCAACTGCTATTTATGGACTTTTAGTATCTATATTCCTAATATTTGTTGGGGTAAAATAATAAGGATTAAAGGCTCTGTTTTATAGATTTATAATTTAACTAATAAGACAGAGCCATAATTAAAAAGAAATTTATATAAACCATTAAGCCTGAAGGGAGGCTTTGATATAAATATGATAAAGATATCTCAAATTACAGCAGTTATAATTAACTTTTTTATTTTATATTTAATTTTAAGACATTTTTTATTTAGACCAGTTACAAATATGATGAATAGTAGAAAAGCAAGAATTGAGGGCAATTTAGCAAAGGCTAAGGATGATATGAAAAAAGCAGAAGCTTTAAAAAATGAGAATGAAACTCTTTTAAGGCAAGCCGCAGAAGAAGGAAAGAAAATAACAAAAGAGCGAAAAGCTAAGGCGGAAGATTTATATGCTGAAATAGTTGCAGAAGCACATAAGGAAGCAGAAATAATCTATGACAGAGCTAAAATAGAGATTGAAAGAGAAAAAGAAAAAGCACAAAATGAAGTTAAAAGTGCTGTGATTGAACTTGCTATAATGCTATCGGCAAAAGTATTAGAAGAGAATATTGATGAGAAAAAGCATAGACAGCTAATAGAAGATTATTTATCTAAGGTAGGTAATTAACTATGTATGAGTATTTAGATAAAAGATATGCTTTAGCTTTATATGAAGTTGCAGAGGAAAAAGAAAAGGTAGAGGAATATCTGCAGGATTTAAGAGAAATCGTAGATCTAATACAAAATAATGAGGATTTTTTGAAAATAATTAAACATCCTCAAATAAGCACTTCAAGAAAGAAAAAGACCTTTATAAAGATATTTAAAGATAAAATAGATGAAGAGTTATTGTCTTTTCTACTTATACTTATAGAAAAAGATAGGATATTATTTTTAAAAGAAAAGTTAAATGAGATGGAAAAAATTCATTTAGAGAGAAATAATACTCTTATTGCTAAAGTGAAAACCGTAATACCTTTAAATGATGAGGAAAGAAAAATTCTTATAGATAAACTATCAAATAAATATAATAAAAAGATTATGCTAGAAGAAGAAATTGACAAGGGCATAATAGGTGGGGTTTATGTAAGAGTTGGTGATGATGTAATAGATGGAACTGTAAAGTCCAAGTTAGAAGAAATGAAAGAAATAGTGCTTAAAACGGAATAGAGGTGATGTCATGAATATAAAACCAGAAGAAATTACATCTATAATAAAAAAAGAAATTGAAAGATATGAGAAGAAAATAGAAACAGTGGACTCTGGTACCATTATTCAAATAGGTGATGGTGTTTCTAGGGTATATGGATTAGATGACTGCATGGAAGGTGAAATGCTAGAGTTTCCAAATGGCGTATACGGTATGGCATTAAACCTTGAGCAAGATAATGTAGGGTGTGTACTTTTAGGCTCTGAAGAAGGTATAAAAGAAGGAGATATAGTAAAAAGAACTGGAAAAGTAGTGGAAGTTCCTGTAGGTGAAGAACTTATAGGAAGAGTGGTTAACTCACTTGGAACACCTATAGATGGAAAAGGGCCAATAAAAGCTGATGCTATGCGCGCTATTGAGTTTCCAGCTCCTGGTGTAATTGACAGACAATCTGTTAAAGAGCCTCTTCAAACAGGAATAAAAGCTATAGATTCTATGGTGCCTATTGGAAAGGGGCAAAGAGAACTTATTATAGGAGATAGACAAACAGGAAAAACAGCTATAACATTAGATGCTATATTAAATCAAAAGGGAAAAGACGTAGTTTGCATATATGTTGCTATTGGTCAGAAACAGTCAACAGTAGCACATATTGTAAATAGCCTTGAAGAAATGGGAGCTTTGGATTACACCATAGTTGTTGCATCTACAGCATCAGAAACAGCGCCATTACAATTTTTAGCTCCTTATGCAGGTTGTAGTATGGGAGAATACTTTATGTACAAAGGTAAAGATGTATTAATAATATATGATGACCTTTCAAAGCATGCGGTAGCTTACAGGACTATGTCATTATTACTTAGGAGACCACCGGGAAGAGAAGCTTATCCTGGAGATGTATTCTATATACATTCAAGGTTACTTGAAAGAGCGGCTAAGTTATCAGAAAAGCTAGGTGGAGGTTCTTTAACAGCTCTTCCAATAATTGAGACTTTAGCTGGGGATGTGACAGCCTATATCCCAACTAATGTAATATCTATAACTGATGGTCAAATATTTCTTGAATCAGAGCTTTTCTATTCAGGTCAAAGGCCAGCAATAAACGCGGGTATATCGGTATCGAGAGTTGGAGGTAATGCACAGATAAAGGCTATGAAGCAAGTATCCGGTACTCTTAGAATTGAATTAGCACAATATAGAGAACTTGCAGCTTTTGCTCAATTTGGTTCTGATCTCGATAAAGAAGCTATGAAGAGACTTGAAAAAGGTAAAAGATTGATTGAAATATTAAAACAGGATCAATATAAACCTATGCCAGTAGAGCAACAAATAATTATGCTTTACGCTGGGGTTAATAATTATCTAATGGATATAGAGGTACCTAAAATTAGAAAGTTTGAAAGAGAATTTTTAGATTATATTGATACTCATTATAGAGAGATTAGTAGAGAAATATTAGAGAAAAAAGAGTTAACTGAGGATATAAAAAATAAATTGAATAAAGCCATAGCAGAATTTAAAAAGAATTTTCTAGCTTAAGGTTTTAGGAGGTGGAAATGTGGCAGGAGCAGGACTTATAGCCATAAGAAGAAGAGTTAAGTCTGTTACCAATACCAAAAAAATTACTAAAGCCATGGGACTTGTTGCCACCGCTAAACTTAGAAAAACAAGAGAACAGTTGATGGTAAATAATAAATACTATTCATCAGTAAAAGAATCCTTTGATACTTTAGTAAATTCAATGGAAGATCATTTTGGTATGTATTTTGAAGGAAATTCTTCAAATAATAAATTATACATAGTATTTACTTCAGATAGTGGACTTTGTGGAGGTTATAATGGGTCTGTAACTTCTTACGCTATTGAAAGGATGGAAAACACAGAAGAGAAATCTTTGATAATAATGGTAGGTCAAAAGGGAAAGGGATATTTTAATAAGTTAGGTTACTCTACTGCAGCTGAATTTTTTGAAATACCAGATATTCCTAAAGCGGAAGATATAAGACCTATTTTAGATAAGGCTTTGGAATTATATGATGAGGAAAAGGTAGGAGAAATAAATGTAATTTATTCTAAATTTATTTCTCCGGTAAAACAAGCTGTTGTGTCAGAAAAGTTAATTCCTTTCGATTTTAATCAAAAGGAAAGTGAAGGAAAAACTTTTGAGTTTGAACCTAATATAGAGGAATGCTTCACATTATTAAAAAATGTATATCTAGAGGCAAGGCTATTAAATAATATTCTTGATGCAAAAGCTAGTGAGCATAGTTCTAGAATGGCTGCAATGAATGGTGCAACTCAAAATGCTAATGATCTTTTAGATAAATTAAATTTAAAATTTAATAGAATAAGACAGAGTGCTATAACACAAGAAATATCAGAAATTGTAGGAGGAGCACAAGCTCAAAGATAAATGAGGAGGTAGACTATGCCTGGAAAGATAGGAAAAGTAGTTCAAGTTATTGGACCGGTTATAGATATAAAATTTGAGTCAGAATATCTTCCTAATATATATAATGCTATAGAGATAAAATTGGAAGATAAAATCTTAATAGCCGAGGTAGAGCAACATGTAGGTGATGATATCGTAAGAGCCATTGCTATGGAATCTACAGAAGGATTAAGAAGAGGAGTAGAAGCTGTAGACACTGGAAAAGCAATATCCGTCCCCGTTGGACAGGAAGTTCTTGGTAGACTTTTTAATGTGTTAGGAAAACCCATGGATGAAAAAGGAAGCTTTTCATCAGAAGAATATTATCCAATCCATAGAGCAGCCCCAACTTTTCAAGAACAGTCTGTAGAGCCAGAAATGTTTGAAACAGGAATAAAGGTAATAGATTTAATAGCTCCTTATCAAAAAGGTGGGAAAATAGGTCTTTTTGGTGGAGCAGGAGTTGGTAAAACTGTTCTTATTCAAGAACTTATAAATAATATTGCTATTGAACATGGCGGACTTTCTGTTTTTACAGGAGTAGGAGAACGTACAAGAGAAGGAAATGACCTTTATCATGAAATGAATGATTCTGGAGTTATAAATAAAACTGCACTAGTTTTTGGTCAGATGAATGAGCCGCCAGGGGCTAGGATGAGAGTAGCCCTTACTGGACTCACTATGGCTGAATATTTTAGAGATAAAGGTCAAGATGTTTTACTCTTTATTGATAATATATTTAGATTTACACAAGCTGGATCAGAGGTATCTGCATTATTAGGAAGGATACCTAGTGCTGTAGGGTATCAGCCTACACTTGCTACAGAAATGGGAGCTTTACAGGAGAGAATTACTTCTACAAAGCATGGATCAATTACTTCAGTTCAAGCTGTATATGTACCAGCGGATGATTTGACAGATCCAGCACCGGCTACTACCTTTTCCCATCTTGATGCAACTACAGTATTATCAAGATCTATTACAGAACTGGGAATATATCCAGCAGTGGATCCGTTAGAATCTACATCAAGAATATTAGATCCTAGAGTAGTAGGTAAAGAGCATTATGAAGTAGCTACAAGGGTAAAAAATGTGTTGGAAAGATATAAAGAGTTACAAGATATAATAGCTATATTAGGAATAGACGAACTATCAGAAGAAGATAAACTAGTAGTATCTAGAGCAAGAAAAGTTCAAAGATTTTTATCGCAGCCTTTTACTGTAGCTGAGCAGTTTACTGGGATGAAAGGCAAATTTGTTCCTGTAAATGAAACGGTTAGAGGATTTAAAGAGATATTGGAAGGGAAATATGATGATCTTCCAGAGTCAGCCTTTTTATTTGTAGGTAATATAGAAGAGGTCGTTGAAAAGGCTAAGAAGCTAATGGAAGGTTAATGGAGAGGATTTTGATGATGGAGTTAATGAGCTTAAACATTCTTACACCAGATAAAGAAATATATTCAGGTCAAATTAAAAAATTATTTACAGAAAATGCTGAAGGAAGTTTTGAGGTTCTTCCTAGACATGGAGCTATGATAACAGTAGTTGTACCTTCAACTGTTCAGTTTATTGGTGAGGATGAAAAAAAGTATAGAGTATCCATTTCAGAAGGAGTATTAACGGTAAAGGATAATAATATAAGTGTAGCATGCAAAAATGCAGAGTGGGATAAATAAGCAAGATTTTAATTTTAAAAAGCCTATAGTCTAGAATTAATAATGTTCTAGATTATAGGCTTTTTTATTTAAAATACGTATCCTGTTCACACTTTTTTGAGAAACCAATATATTGATAATATATTGTAATATTTGCCTTAAATTCATTAAAATAAGTGAATAATGTATTACCTCCATATAAAAAATTAAGGGAAAGCTGTATATTATATTTCTTAATGACAATAATTAGAAAAAAGGGGGTAATTCTATGAAGAAACTTATATGGATAGTCCTTATAGGTCTTTTAAATTTTGTATTTCTTATGGGATATAAATCTTACAATGATGAGGATTTAATTAATAAATTTGTTGTATCGCTAGAAGGAAAACCAGAGGAATATGGTATGAAAATAGAATTTCAAAATGTAGAAGAAGATAGGATTTCTGAAATATATGAAGATATTGATAAAATACTAATAAAATATGAAAAAATCAACAAAGATGCTGATGTGGAAGAAAATAAAGATATAAAGTTTATCAATAAAAAGGAAGATGGAATAGAGTTAAAAGCATTGGTAAACAAATCAGAAAAAGTTGGGTATATAGAAGTAAAATTTAATATAGAATCCATAATGGAAAAAGAAAAAATAGAGAAAGAAGTGCTTAGAAATGTTGAAAGAGAAAGAAGCGCTAAGGTTTATAAATATGTTAAGGCTAAAGTTGAAGATGATAGCTTAGAAGAATGTAAGACTCACATAGAAGAATTATTAGTAAGTGAAAAAAATTTAAACATAGATATAAAATTCACTGATTTTGGGGTTATAGGTACTGCCTTAACCAATAAGGCTAGCAAAAATGGTAATTCACCAGGTTGTGTGGACATAAACTTCGCAGTAATGAGATACACTTCAGGAACATATCTGATTGTTGGTACGCCAATAATCTATAATGCTTATTAACAATTATAGGATGGAGGATAATATGGAAAAGATAATAATTAAAGGTGGCTATAAGCTAAAAGGAGAAGTAAATATAAGTTCTGCTAAAAATTCAGTATTGCCTATAATAGCTGCTAGTATATTAAGTGGAGATGTTTCTATTATTGAAAATGCACCTATGTTAGAAGATGTTTTTGTTATATGTAAGGTATTAGAATCCTTAGGAGCTGATGTTCAATTAGATACAAATACAAATTGCATTACTATTGATACTAAAGATATAAATTCAAAAGAAGAACCTCATAGTGATTTAGTGAGAAAGATGCGAGCGTCCTTCTTAATAATGGGACCTATGTTATCAAGATTTGGTAGAGTAAAACTATCTTTACCAGGTGGATGTAATATTGGCAGTAGACCTATAGATCTTCATTTAAAAGGATTTAGTGCTTTAGGAGCGCAGATAGATTTGGGACATGGATATGTAGAAGGAAGAGCTAACAGGCTTATAGGAAATAAAATATACCTTGACTTCCCATCAGTTGGTGCCACAGAGAATATAATGATGGCAGCGGTACTTGCTAAAGGGGAAACTGTTATAGAAAATTCAGCAGAAGAACCTGAAATAGAAGACTTAGCAACTTATCTTAACTCTATGGGAGCTTGTATAGAAGGTGCAGGAACAGGAACTATAAAGATAAAAGGGGTAGAAGAGTTAAAAGGTGTTAGGCATAGACCTATATACGATAGAATTGAGGCAGGAACTTATATGACAGCAGCTGCTATAACTAAGAGCCAAATAAAAATAAATGGAATAAATGAGGAACATATGAAGCCCATTCTAGCTAAACTATCAGAGTGTGGAGTTAATATGGAAATAAAAAATGAAAGTGTAATAATTTATGGAGAGGGCGATATAAAAGCAGTAGATATTAAGACTATGCCATACCCTGGATTTCCTACAGATATGCAGGCGCAAATGATGGCTTTATTAGCTATTGCTAAAGGAACTAGCATAATAACTGAAACTGTATTTGAAAATAGGTTTATGCATGCTCCAGAGTTAAAAAGAATGGGAGCAAATGTAAAAATAGATGGTAGAAGTGCTGTTATTGAAGGTGTTAAAAAACTTACAGGGGCTGAGGTTAAGGCCACGGATTTAAGGGCTGGTGCAGCTTTAATAATATGTGCATTGGCTGCAGAAGGATGTACTAGCATTTCTGATGTTTACCATATTGATAGGGGATATGTGGATATAGAAAATAAATTAAAGGCTTTAGGAGCAAATATTGAAAGAATTAATTATTAGCATAACCTTTCTATATATTTATCTAGAAGTTATTTACTATAAAAAATTTAATAATAAGAATAAGTTTATTATAGTATTCTTGTTAATATCCTCATTCCTTGATTCTTATGAGATCAAGGAATGAGGATATTAGCTTTTATGAAACATATTATTTATTAAAAGTTATATATTTAAATAAAGATTAATATAATTTTGTATAAGATCTTTGGTAAATATATAAAAGGGAGAATGGGAATGAATAAGGTTAATATAAATATAGAATTTAAAAAACTTATTATATGTTTTATTTTATTTATATTATTTATAATTATTATGCCTATAATATTTATAGGCATAGGGGACAAAGAAAAAAATCATAATAATATTAAAGGTTATGAAGGTAATGAAAAAATAAATTATTCTAAAAACAGTTTAAAAGGTAAAGAGTTCAACGATATAAAAGTGCATAATATTAAAAAAGGTGAGTTTGAAGAAATTAATTTAGAGGAATATATAGTAGGAGTAGTTGCATCTGAGATGCCAGCAAATTTTAATGAAGATGCATTAAAAGCTCAGGCTGTTGCAGCTAGAACTTTTGCCGTATCTAAGATGATTTTAAACTGTAAAAAAGCTAATGGAGCAGATATTTGTGATACTACCCACTGTCAGGTATATGTGAATAAAGAAGAGAAAATAAAAAGTTGGCCTAAGGATCAGGGTGAAGGGTATTGGGGAAAAATAGAAAAAGCGGTGATGGATACAAAAGGAGAGATACTAATGTATGAGGGAAACTTAGTACTTAACCCTCAATATTTTGCAGTAAGTTCCGGAAAAACAGAAGATGCCTCAGAGGTTTTTTCTTTTTCAGAGCCCTATTTAATATCTGTAGAAAGTTCAGGGGAAGAAGTGGCTCCTAAATTTAAATCTAAAGTTACTTTTAGTAATAAAGAATTTGTAAATAAAATAAATCAGAACTATAAAGATTCTCGCTTGGAATATTCTAATTTATCACAAGGAGTTAAGATTATATCTAGAAGTAAAGGTGGATCAGTAAAATCTATAAAAATAGGAGATGTTAATATAAGTGGACCTGAATTTAGAAAAGTATTTAATTTGAATTCTGCAAATTTTACTATAAGTTTTATTAAGGATAAAGTAGAAATTAATTGCTTAGGCTATGGACATGGAGTAGGAATGAGTCAATGGGGGGCTAATTCTATGGGTAAAGATGGTAAAAACTATAGAGACATACTAACTCATTATTATCAAGGGGTTAGTATAGAAAAAATTAATGATTAAAGCTTAATTATATAATTTATCCACTGCATATTTAATGTGCAGTGGATTTTTATTGTGTATTTTTATAGGTAGGAATTAAATATATTTTAGATTTAACAGATATATTTACTAAGTGTTATATAGGAATGAGGAAATAAAGCTTTAGAAGCATTCCTTTTTAAAACAAGAAAATACAAAAAACTACTTACTAATATGAATTTTATGGGGAATTTTATAGAAAAAAATAGAAATAAAAATACTAAATTTATGTATTTTTTATTTGTGAAAGGACAGACTACTAAATGGAGGTGTTCATTATGGACAAAAAAATAGGTAAAAGAACAAGTAATTTTTTTAAAAAGGAGGGCTTCTATGTAATATTATTTGTTTGCTTGTGCATAGTTGCTACTATAGCAGTAGTTACTGTAAAAGATAAAAAAGTTACAACAGAAGAACCACCAGTAGTAGAGAATAAAAAAGAATTTAAACTGGCAGAGGGGCGCGAGTTTCCTGAAATGGATATGAATAATGCACTTCAAGTAAAAGATAATGAAAAGAAGGCTGAGACCTCTTCAAAGGTTGAAGAGGAAAAGAAAAATATAGAAGTACCTAAAGAAGGCAAGGATTCCTCAGCAGTTTCTAAAAATTTAGATGCTAAATTTGAAAAACCAGTAGATGGAACTTTAGCAAGAGAATTTACTGAAGAAACTATTTTTTGTAGCACATTAGGTACTTGGAGAACTAAGTCTGGAATAGATATTAAGGCAGACTTAGGGAAGAAGGTTATAGCTGTATTAGAAGGTGTTATAGAAAAAGTAGATAACGATGATACGGAACTAGGAAAATACGTAGTTATAAACCATCAAAATGGTTTAAAGACTATATATTCAAACTTAGATGAAAATGTTCAAGTAAAACAAGGACAAAAAGTATCTAAGGGACAAGAAATTGGTAAGGTAGGAAAAACTGCTGGGAACTATAGTGATGAAAAGTATGGAGATCATTTACACTTTGAAGTTCTAAAAGATGACGCAAAAGTTAATCCTGCTAAATATGTAAGCTACAAATAGGGAAGAGTTAAGTTAGTTCAGGTAGGCATTAAATTGCCCCTGAACTTTATAAAAAGAAATTCAGGGACTAGTAGTTTCTAAAATTCATATTATAAATATGAAATATATAGAAACATTAGTCAGGAACAAAAGGTTTAAATAATGCCCTTTCCTTATTGGAAAATAGCCATTGAAAAAGTAATTTAAAGAAAAACACACGCATATTTATAAATATAGATATTAAGGAGGTAGCATTTTGAAAGACTATATTGAAGAGAGGGTGCTAGAGGTAGCGCATTATATAATTGATTCAAAAGCTACAATAAGAAAAACAGCAAAGGTATTTGGTGTTAGCAAAAGTACTATACACAAGGATATGACTGAAAGGCTACCTAAAATAAATCCTGTAATTGCAGAGCAAGCTAAGATAATATTAGACTTAAACAAGGCCGAACGTCATATCAGGGGTGGAAAAGCAACCAAGTTAAAATATAAAGCTATTGAAGGATAATCACATTCTTAGTATAATAGAAAAGAAGATTCTGTATATTTTTAGTATAAAATGACTGAATTAGTATAAAATTTCGTGAATTGGGAGTGAAAATAGAATGTGGTTTTGGAGCATGGGTACAGACATGGGCATAGACCTAGGAACAGCTACAGTATTAGTTTATATAAAAGGTAAGGGGGTAATATTAAAGGAACCCTCTGTAGTAGCTATAGATAAGAATACTAATAGAATATTAGCTGTAGGAGAAGAGGCCAGGCAGATGATAGGAAGAACTCCAGGAAATATAGTAGCCTTAAGGCCGTTAAAAGATGGAGTTATATCAGACTATGATACAACTGAAAAAATGCTAAAACATTTTATTAGAAAAGCTTGTGGCAAGAGAAAGATATCTGCGCCTAAAGTTATGATTTGCGTCCCTTGTCAATCTACAGAGGTTGAGAAAAGGGCAGTAAAAGATGCAGCTATAAATGCAGGAGCAAAAAAAGTGTTTTTAATTGAAGAGCCCTTAGCGGCAGCTATTGGAGCTGGAATTGATATAACGATACCTAGTGGTAATATGGTTATTGATATAGGTGGAGGAACCACTGATATAGCTGTAATATCTTTAGGTGGTATAGTGGTAAGGGCTTCTATTAAAATTGCTGGAGATAAGTTTGATGAGGCTATAATTAAATATATAAGGAAAAAGCACAAGCTTATGATAGGTGAAAGGACTGCCGAAGATTTAAAAATAAATGTTGGTAGTGCATATGGTGATGATGAATTTAGCATGGATATTAAGGGAAGAGACTTAGTTTCAGGTCTACCTAAAAATATAACTGTGACTTCTTCTGAGATGAGGGAAGCATTAAAAGAGACAGTTACAATTATTGCTGACAGTACACATGCAGTTTTAGAGAAGACTCCACCAGAGTTAGCAGCAGATATAGCAGAAAAGGGAATTGTAATGACCGGTGGAGGGTCACTCCTAAATGGATTAGATAAACTTATAGAACATATTGCAAAGGTACCTGTACATATAGCGGAGGAACCGGTATCCAGCGTAGCTGTAGGCACTGGAAAAGTGCTAGACTTCATTGATAAGTTAGATGTAACTTTAGAAGATAACAATGTGGAGCTGATAGATTAAATTTTGTTATAGATTAAAATGATGAAGGTTTTATGGACTACTCTTTTTTAAAGGAGTAGTCCTATTTTAATTAAAAACATATATTAATCATGATATAAATTCTTTAAATATATTGAATAAAACAATGATTCCGCAATTATTTCTGCCATATCCATAATAAAACTTAATCTTATGTTTTTATTAAGAAAGATATCACCGCCATCGTTAGAGTCTATTATACCTATAATAGATGTATCACCTACGTCAGGCAGATTTTTTCCAACACCTTTACCTGGATGAATAGGATAATCTCTTACATGAATTTCTCCTATAGAATTTTTTTCGCCTAAACAAGCATCTATAGCTAATATATTGGAGTGGGGGTGCATGCCTTTTATGTTAGATATTCTTTCACATAAATTTATTGCATGAATTGGGGAAGAAACACTTCCATAGACAGGTAAGGGAAAGAACCTATGTTGAAGAATTGTACCTACAAGAGGTCCTAAAGAATCGCCAATACATCTATCAGTTCCTATACATATTATTACAGAGTCTTTATCTATATAATCTTTCATAAAGTAAGAAAGCTCATAAATAGCCATTTTATTTTTATAGTGTATTTTTGATTTATTCAATATAACCACCTCCTAACTAATTTATATGTACAATAAAAAATAATATTAAAGAAATAAATAAAAATATTAAATCATAATAAAGTAAAATCTTTTATATATTTAAAATAAGAGAGAATAGGTGTTGAATTTTAGTTAAATATATAATTCATACTCCATAATAATAAATGGCAAAACTCTCTTTAATATTGATGAAATGCGGATTTTTACAAGAAACTATTCATAATTAATAAAGGAAGTGAAAGATGATTTATTATTAAATTCATATACATGTTAAAAAATATAAATATAGTATATATAGGGAGTAATATGGAGAAAAATAGAGAAGTAGAAAAATAAACCTAGATAAAGGGGGAAAATCAAGGTTGAATTTATATCTATATCTATGTATACTATTCTTTGTCAGCCGGGTTACGGCGAACAAGACAAGACAAAGTTAGTCACGTTAAGACTAACAAAATAAAATATTGGTGGATATGCTGGCATGGCTCAACGGTAGAGCAGCTGACTTGTAATCAGCAGGTTGTAGGTTCGATTCCTATTGCCAGCTCCAGTATGGAGGAATTCCCGAGTGGCTAAAGGGGGCAGACTGTAAATCTGTTGTCAACGACTTCGATGGTTCGAATCCATCTTCCTCCACCAAAAAAAGGGCGCATAGCTCAGCTGGGAGAGCATCTGCCTTACAAGCAGAGGGTCACAGGTTCGATCCCTGTTGTGCCCACCAATTTTTAAAATTTAATAGTATGTGCTGGCATGGCTCAACGGTAGAGCAGCTGACTTGTAATCAGCAGGTTGTAGGTTCGATTCCTATTGCCAGCTCCAGTATGGAGGAATTCCCGAGTGGCTAAAGGGGGCAGACTGTAAATCTGTTGTCAACGACTTCGATGGTTCGAATCCGTCTTCCTCCACCAAAAGACACTTTAAGTGTCTTTTTTATTTTATAATATTAATTACAATGGTTTGATACCATATATGAAAAAATTATAAATATGTATTTTAGTATATTGACTTGATAAGTCAAGCATGTTAAAATTGGTATGTTGTAAAATTACATAGACTCTTATCAAGAGAGGTGGAGGGAAAGGGCCCTATGAAACCCGGCAACCGGTGCATGTGCACTATGGTGCCAATTCCTGCAGTATAATTCTGCAAGATAAGAGAGAGGATGAAATGCAGTCTCTTCTTTCTTGAGGAGACTTTTTTTATTATATAATTTAAGAAGGGAGTGAAAAACTGCATTTAAATTACATTTAGTGCAGATAAATTATGAGGAGATTATTTACATCAGAATCAGTAACAGAAGGACATCCAGATAAGATTTGTGACCAAATATCAGATGCTATATTAGATACTATATTGTCTCATGATGCAAATGCAAGGGTAGCTTGTGAAACTGCAGTAACTACAGGAATGGTTATGGTTATGGGAGAAATATCTACTAATTGCTATGTTGATATACCAAAGGTTGTTAGAAAAACTATTGAAGAGATAGGCTATGTTAGAGCAAAGTATGGATTTGATGCTGATACTTGCGCGGTATTGACTTCTATAGATGAACAATCAGCAGATATTGCTATGGGAGTAAATGAGGCTCTAGAATCTAAAAAAGGTGAAATGGACAAAATTGAGGCCATCGGAGCTGGAGATCAAGGTATGATGTTCGGATTTGCTACTAATGAAACACCTGAGTATATGCCACTTCCAATAGCTATGGCACATAAATTATCAAGAAGGTTAACAGAGGTTAGAAAAGATGGAACTCTTTCTTATTTAAGACCAGATGGGAAAACTCAAGTAACAGTAGAATATGAAGATAATAAACCTTTAAGAATAGATGCTATAGTAATATCTACTCAACATAGTCCAGAGGTATCCATGGAGCAAATAGATAAAGATCTTCGTGAGTATGTAATTAAGACTGTAGTACCAGTTGAGTTGTTAGATGAAAACACTAAATACTATATAAATCCAACAGGAAGATTTGTTATAGGGGGACCTCAAGGGGACTCAGGATTAACTGGAAGAAAGATAATCGTAGATACTTATGGTGGATATGGAAGACATGGAGGTGGAGCTTTCTCTGGAAAGGATCCTACTAAAGTTGACCGTTCCGCAGCCTATGCAGCTAGATGGGTAGCTAAAAATTTAGTAGCGGCAGGAGTTGCAGATAAACTAGAGATTGAACTAGCTTATGCTATAGGAGTTGCAAAACCAGTATCTATAGAGGTAGAGACCTTTGGAACAGGAAAAATAAGTGATGATAAAATAGTAGAAATAATCCAAAAAGTATTTGATTTAAGACCAGCAGCAATAATTAAGGAATTAGATTTAAGAAGACCATTATATAGACAAACTGCTGCATATGGTCATTTTGGAAGAATAGATTTAGACCTACCATGGGAAGAACTAAACAAGGTAGATGAAATAAAAAAATATGTATAAAAAGCTAATGCTAAAAAATACCCTCTATTATATATAGAGGGTATTTTTTATTCTAATATATTACTTTACCATTAATTATAACTTTTTTAATATTTATTTCTTCATCAAACAATATTATATCCGCATCAAAACCTTCTTTTATGGAACCTTTTCTATGATCTACATTACAAAGTTTAGCAGGATTTAAGGTAGCCATATTAACAATTTCATGTAAAGGATAGTTTGTGTTGTTATGAACATTTCTGACTGCTTTATCTAAGGTTAAAACGGAACCAGCAAGAGAACCTGATTTTAATCTAGCAGCACCTTTTTCAACAATAACCTCTTGACCCCCTAAAGAATATGTGCCATCTGCCATGGAGCATGCCATCATAGCATCTGTTACTAATAAAACTTTATCTAACCCTTTTTGTTTATAGGCTACTCTAAGAGAAGGATAGCTTATATGAATTCCATCAGATATAGTTTCTGTGGTTATATGAGAATCGAATATAGCTCCTACTACGCCAGGTTCTCTGTGGTGCAATCCAGGCATAGCGTTGTAAAGGTGTGTTGAGTGGCAAACCCCACATTCAATACTTTCCATAGTCTCTTTATAAGTTGCTTTAGTATGTCCTATAGATACAACTATTCCCTTTTCTTTTAAATAAGCTATAAGCTCACTAGCTCCTTCTATTTCAGGTGCCATAGTAACACTTACTACTGCATCAATATTTTCACCAACCATTTCTAAAAATGATTCTATGGATGGTTTTTGAATAAACTGAGGGTTTTGAGCTCCTATAGCGGAAGGATTTATAAAAGGTCCTTCTAAGTGTACTCCTAATACATTAGCTCCTTCTGTGCCCTTGTATTTTGCATCCTTTATAGCTTCTACAGATTTTCTTATATCTTCTTTAGCACAAGTCATAGTAGTTGGCAAAAAGGAGGTAGTTCCAAACTGTGCAATAGTTTTTGCAATTATATTTAAAGAGTCATAGCTACCATCCATGGTATCGCGCCCTCCAGCGCCATGGATATGTACATCTATAAAGCCAGGAGCTAAATATAAACCTTCACCATCAATGACTTCTTTATCATCTAAATCCTTTGGATTTATAGTTTTAATCTTATTATTTTCAATAAGAACAGAACCTCTTTCAATTCTATCACTATATATTATTCTACAATTTTTAATTAACATTAAATCACCTCGTATAATATATTCTTTGTATATTATTATAGCAGATATTTTTCTTTAAGTTGAATTTTATTTTTGTTGTACTATAATTTTCATTAGAACTATAGGTTAAAAATACCGTATTAAAAGGTAATTATGATATAATTATTGTAATTAAGAATTGAGTGAGGAGATTCTATGGAGGAAATACAAGGTACTGTAGAAGATATAATATTTCAAAATGAAGAAAATGGCTATGTGGTAGCTAAAATAGATGCAAAAAAGAATGTTACTGTAATAGTAGGTTGTATACCCTATATAACAGAGGGGCAAAATTTAAAGTTAATAGGAGAATGGGTTGTCCATCAGCAATTTGGAAAACAATTCAAGGTAAGTGCTGCAGAAGAAATATTGCCAGAGAGTCTTATTGGCATAGAAAGATACCTATCTTCAGGTATGATATTAGGAATAGGTCCTGTTACGGCTAAAAAAATAGTGGAAAAATTTGGAGAAAACACCTTTGAGGTTTTAGAAAACAATATAGAAAGACTTAAAGAAATAGAAGGTATAGGGGATAAAAAAATAGAGTTAATATATGAATCTTATTTTAAACAAAGAGAAGTAAAAAACATTATGGTTTTTTTGCAGGCTTATGGTGTTACACCAAATCAATGCATGAAAATATATAAGAGATTTGGAGCAGAGTCTATAAGTATAATAAAAAACAACCCCTATATATTAACTGAAGAAGTTTCTGGTATAGGATTTAAATCTTCTGATAAGATAGCTAGAAGTTTAGGAATAGAGATGGATTCACCCTTTAGAATCCAAAGTGGAATAAAGCATGTAGTTAGTGAGTTCTGTGCTTTAGGAAATACATACATGCCAAAAGATAATCTTATTAAGGAAGCGGCGGACATATTAAAAGTAAAGGAAGAGCTTATAGTTCAAAATGTTTTTGATTGTGCTATAGATGGAAAGATAAAGATTGAGATGGTAGAGGAGAGAGAGTGTATATTCACCCTTCCTTATTATTATAGTGAACTTGGCATAACTAAAGTTATGCTTACCCTTGCCTTTTCAAATTATGAAACTATAGACATGGATATTGATAAACATATACAAGAATTTGAGGAAAAAAGCGATATAAGCTTTGCACCTTCTCAAAAAGAAGCTATAAAAGGTATATTAGATAGTGGTGTAGAAATAATAACGGGGGGACCTGGCACAGGTAAAACAACTATAATAAAATGTATATTAGATGTATTTGAGAAGAATGGGATGAATGTAGTTATGGCGGCACCAACAGGTAGAGCAGCAAAGAGAATGACTGAATCTACTGGTAGAGAAGCTAAGACTATTCATAGGTTATTAGAGTTAGGTTTTGCAGCTGATGAGGAGGAAATGGCTTTTTCCAAAGGCGAAGATTCTCCTTTAGATTGTGATGTGATTATAATCGATGAGGCTTCTATGATAGATGTATTGCTTATGAATAGTCTATTAAAAGCTATTTCTATTGGAACTAGACTGATAATAGTAGGAGATGTAGATCAGCTTCCCTCTGTAGGACCTGGAAATGTATTAAAAGATCTTATAGAAAGCAAATCCGTAAAAGTTGTAAGACTTAAAGAGATATTTAGACAAGGGAAAGAAAGTATGATAGTTGTTAATGCCCATAAAATAAATAATGGAGAAATGCCTATATTAAATGATAGAGACAAGGATTTCTTTTTTATAAAAGAAGAAAATAAGGATATAATATTAAATACCCTTATAGAACTAATAAATACTAGACTACCAAATTTCAATAAATCATGGAATAAACTTCAGCATATTCAAATACTGTCACCCATGAAAAAGGGACCTTTAGGTATTATAAATCTAAATTCTAAGCTTCAGGAGATATTAAATCCAAAGGCAAAAGATAAAAAGGAAAAGGAATACAGAGATACTGTTTTTAGAATAGGTGATAAAGTTATGCAAACAAAGAATAACTATTCTTTAAAATGGAGCAGTATTAGCGGATTAGGAGAAAAAGAAGGTATAGGCGTATTTAATGGAGATATGGGTTTTATATCAGATATTGATGAAGATAATAACACTTTAACAGTAATATTTGATGAAGAGAGAAAAGTGGTTTACGAGCAGATAAACTTAGATGAAATAGATTTAGCTTATGCTATAACCATACATAAAAGTCAAGGTAGTGAATTCCCTGTGGTGGTTATGCCGGTATTTATGGGATCACCTTTACTTATGAATAGAAATTTATTATACACAGCTATAACTAGAGCTAAAAAGTTAGTAGTGTTAACAGGCTCTGTTAAATCCCTTAAGTATATGATAGAAAATGATAGGAGTTTTGAACGGTTTTCTTCTTTAAAATGGAGGATACAAGATATAGCGTCTAAAGATATTTTTAGTAATGAATAAACAATATATGTTATGAGATACGGAGGGGCATATATGTCCATATTTAAACTTTTTAAAGATGTAAAGGAATATAATAAAGACAAAGATTTTAATCAAGAGGTTATAACTTGGGCTAAAAAAGGTTATAATAAAAATTATTTAAATGTGATATCTGTTCCTTATAATAATTCCGTAAAGTTTTTAGATATAATATTAAATTTAATAAGTGAGAATAAAAAGGTTCTTTATATAACCAATGAAGATATAAAAGATATTTATTTATTAAAACAAATAAGGAAAGACACTTCCTTTAGAAACTACTGTTATTTTAGAGGAAATTGTACAAATATAGAAGAAAAGTTATTAGTAATAACCAATTATGAAAATGCAAATCTTATAGAAGAAAAGTTCTTTTGTGTTATTTATGATGATGTAAGTTGCTACTCAGATTATGGGGTAGGGGATATAAGAAATTTAATGTATAAAATTAAGGCTGTAAAATATATTACTTATTCTATTGAATCTATTTTAGAGAAGGGAGAAGTAATAGAAATTCCAATAAAAAAGCATAATATTCCCATTACTGAACCTAGAATAATAACTACAAAGATTGATATAAATAAAGAGATACCCTATATGATTTATGATTATATGAAATGGTTTGTAAAATCTAGAAGAAAAGTTATATTATATGCCCCTGATAGAGGGAAAGCAGATACAATATACGAATATTTGTTAGGACTTAGAGAAGAAATAAGCACTAATACCATACGTTATAATGATAAAGAAACAAGAAAGATACAAAAGCTTTTAAGGGTAAAAGATGAACCTCTTATTATTGTCATGGATAGTATGAATAATTTTCACATGGGAGTCAATAATTTAGATATAGTAGTTTATTTTGCTGATGATGAAAGATATAACTACAAAAAACTCACTTATATATGTGGAAAGGTAGGAATGGAAGGTAGATTTAGTAATTCAGAAGTGATTTTTCTAGCTAATAATACTACTATAGAAATGGAAAAGGCTAAATCTATAACTAGAAATTTCAATAAACTAGCATGGGAAAGAGGATTAATAAATATTTAAAAATTAATAATAATAACAAAAGCGTAAGGAAAGCAAATTTAACTGGGGTTAAACATATTTTTATTAAATACTTATCAATATTAATCAAAAATATTAAGAGTATTGGTAGTTATCTTTTATCAATTATATTTCCGGAAGATGGTATGTGTTTAATTTGTAGGAAAGATAAATTAAATAAAGATTTTATATGTTTATGTTGTGAGAAGAATATAAAGTCAAAAGAAGGGTCTTCTTATATAAAAATAGAGGAAGAAGTATTAAAATATTATTCAACTTCATATTATTCTCATGAAATTAGAGACTTATTAATGAGATTTAAGTATAAAAAGGATTTTAATGTAGGACGTTTTTTTGCTTATAGTATATTAGAAGTAATAGATAAACAACATATAGAATTTGATTATATATGTTACGTACCCGCTAGTAAATCTGGAATTAAAGCTAGAGGTTATGATCAAAGTAAAATACTGGCTTCAATAATAAGAGAATATAATAATAAAACTATTTTACATTGTATTAATAGAAATAATAATACAAGAGAGCAAAAGACCTTAAGTTCGGAAGAAAGATGGGAAAATCTAAAAGAGGCTTTTTATTTTGATAATAGATTTAAAGATAAAATAAAGGATAAAAAAGTAATACTTATTGATGATGTGGTAACTACAGGAGCTACAGTATATTATTGCTATAAACAGTTAAAAAATAATGGAGCTAAAGAAATTAATATATTGACTGTGGCTAAAAGTAAGTTATAATATATTTATGAGGTTAGGTTTGTGGTTGAAAGTCGATGCCAGTCGCAGGCGAAACGATCCACGTAAGTTAGATAAAATGTCTAATGAGCATGGTGCGGCTTAGAGGTAAGTCCTGCCATTTAATAAAAAATGAGAGGGTTAGTAGTGAGCGGTTAATTCCCAGTAGCAAAAGCTCCAGCAGGCGGGTGTGGGGTCAAAGACCAGGTCAACTAGCTTTTAATAAAGTCCCTAGTTAGATTTTCTAACTAGGGGCTTTATTTTTTTGAAAAAAGATGAAATTCTATATAAGGAGAAGTATTTTTAAGAGATAAAGTAATAAGTGTACATAATATTTTGTAAATTGCCATAATTCCACTTGTTAAATTTTAAAAAAGGATATAATATATATATATAACAACATAAATAAAGTATCATTTTAACAAAAATTTTAATGATACTACATAGCAGAGAGGGGCTGGAATTATGAAAATAACAGTAATAGCTAAAAATATCGAATTGACAAAGGCGCTAAAAGAAACCGTGGAAAAGAAACTCTCAAAGCTGGAAAAGTATTTTAATCCTGAGGTGGAAGCTCATGCTACACTAAGTGTACAAAAAAACAGACAGATTATAGAAGTTACAATACCCTTTAATGGAGTAATCTTAAGAGGTGAAGAAGCTACTGAGGATTTATACACTTCAATCGATTTAGTAATAGATAAGATAGAAAGACAAATTAGAAAGCAAAAAACAAAACTTCAAAGAAGAAATAATGGAGATTCCTTAAGATTCCAATCTATAGCAGCATATGCGGAAGAAAATGAAAAGGAAGAACCTAAAGTTGTTAAAACTAAAAGGTTTGCAATGAAACCAATGGCAACAGAAGAAGCAGTTTTACAAATGGAACTTTTAGGACACAGTTTCTTCGTATATCAAAATTCAGATACAGAAGAAGTAAATGTTATTTATAAGAGAAAAGATGGAAATTACGGATTAATAGAACCAGAATTTTAATTTTGTAAAAGAGTATACTTAAAATTTTTACATAACAGCCCTATTTATGGGCTGTTATTATTTTGATATATTATGTATATTGTATTCACTTTTACCAGTAGGTGTTGAAATGTTTACTGGTGTTAGTGTATAATTTATAAATGAGTTATTATAACAACGGAATGGTGAGGATGAAAATATGGGATTATTAGATAAAATTTTTGGAAGTTATAGTGAGAGAGAAGTAAAAAGAATTATTCCAATTGTAGATAAAATAGAAGCAATGGAAGATCAAATTAAAGCTTTAAGTGATGAGGAACTAAAAGGAAAAACTGAGGAATTTAAGAATAGGTTAGAAAAGGGTGAAACTTTAGACGATATATTACCAGAAGCTTTTGCTGTTGTAAGGGAAGCTTCTGTAAGAACACTAGGCATGAGACACTTTAGAGAGCAGCTTATAGGTGGAGTTGTACTTCATCAAGGTAGAATTTCAGAAATGAAAACAGGTGAAGGTAAAACTTTAGTAGCTACCTTGCCCGCTTATCTAAATGCCTTAAGTGGAAAAGGAGTTCATATTATAACAGTAAATGATTATCTTGCAAATAGAGATAAAGAGTGGATGGGTCAAATATATGAATTTTTAGGACTTAAGGTAGGGGTAATACTTCATGGGTTAACCTCTGAACAAAGAAGAGAAGCTTATAATTCACATATAACCTATGGAACAAATAATGAATATGGATTTGATTATTTAAGAGATAACATGGTTGTATACAAAGAAGAAAAGGTTCAAAGGGAACTAAACTTTGCCATAGTAGACGAAGTTGACTCAATACTTATAGACGAAGCAAGAACTCCTCTTATAATTTCTGGAGAAGGAGAAAAATCTACAGAGTTTTATAAAGTAGCAGATTATTTTGTTAAAACTCTTGTAAAAGAGCAGGATTTTACTGTAGATGAAAAAGCTAGTTCAGCAATACTTTCTGAAGAAGGTGTTAAAAAGGCAGAAAAATATTTCCGTCTTGAAAACTATGCAGATGCTCAGAATATGGAGATTCAGCATCATGTAACTCAAGCTTTGAAGGCAAACTATGTAATGAAAAGAGATAAAGATTATATGGTTAAAGACGGTGAGGTTATCATAGTTGATGAATTCACTGGAAGACTTATGGAAGGAAGAAGATATAGTGATGGTCTACATCAAGCCATAGAGGCTAAAGAGGGAGTTAAGGTTGAAAAAGAATCTAAAACTCTTGCTACAATAACCTTCCAAAATTATTTTAGAATGTATAATAAGTTATCTGGTATGACAGGAACAGCTCTAACAGAAGAAGTTGAGTTTAGAGAAATTTATGGATTAGATGTTATTGTGATACCTACTCATAAACCTATTGAAAGAATTGATTATCCAGATACTATATTCAAAAGTGTAAAGGGCAAATATAATGCTATAATAAAAGATATTGAAGAGTCACATAAAATAGGTCAGCCTGTATTGGTAGGTACTGCTAGTATAGAAAAATCAGAGGTTTTATCTGCGTTTTTGAAGAAAAAAGGAGTTCCCCACCAAGTTCTTAATGCTAAATATCATGAAAGGGAAGCAGAGATAGTATCCCATGCTGGAGAAAAAGGAATGGTTACTATAGCTACAAATATGGCTGGTCGTGGTACTGATATTAAACTTGGAGAAGAAGTATCTAAGTTAGGTGGACTTAAGATAATAGGTACAGAAAGACATGAATCAAGACGTATAGATAACCAGCTTAGAGGGCGTTCAGGACGTCAAGGAGATCCGGGATCTACAAGGTTTTATTTATCCTTAGAGGATGATTTAATGAGAGTTTTTGGAACTGATAAATTGCAAGGATTAGTTGATAAAATTGGATTAGAAGAAGATGATCCAATTGAAAGCAAGATGGTTACAAAGGCTATTGAAAATGCTCAAAAGAAAGTTGAAGGAAATAACTTTGATATAAGAAAAACTCTTTTAGGTTATGATGATGTTATGAATAAGCAAAGAGAAATTATTTATAGTCAAAGAGCACAAGTTCTTCAAGGAGAAAATTTAAAAGATCAAGTTCAAGATATGATAAAAGATGTTATATTTAATGCGGTAGATTCACATTTATCAGGAGTAGAAGATAACTTTGATAAAGATCTTGAAAAATTAATTAATTTTATGGAAGATTTATTTGTACCTCATGGAATGCTTAAATTTGATGAGGTATCAAAATTATCCAATGATGAAATAAAAGAAAAATATCTATCTATAGCTCATGATATATATGAAGCAAAAGAAAAAGACTTTGGACCAGAAAGCATGAGAGAAATAGAAAGAGTTATTCTCTTAAGGGTAGTTGATACTAAGTGGATGGATCATATCGACAATATGGACCACTTAAAACAAGGTATAGGACTGCGTGCTTATAAGCAACAGGATCCTACACAAGCATACCAGTTTGAAGGTAGCACTATGTTTGATGAAATGATATATAATATAAAGCATGACACCGTGAGATATCTATTGCATGTTCAGGTAGAGAGAGCTCCTGAAAGAGAAAAAGTGGTAAGAGAAACTTCAACTAACTATGAAGAATCTTCAGTAAGAAAAGAGCCTGTAAGAAAAGAACAAAAAATTGGAAGAAATGACCCTTGCCCTTGTGGAAGTGGTAAAAAATATAAAAATTGTTGTGGTAGAGAAGCCTAGTTAAATTATAGATTTGCGGTTATTCAAAAGCTGCAAATCTATATTTCTTTAATAAAGATTTTATATAAATAAGGAGATGAAAGAGTATGATTTTGCAATTAGAAGAAAAGATATCAAAGATTCCAGAACTTAAAGAAACTCTAAAGGAAATGGGGGCTTCTCTTTGACATCCGCGGAATAAGGAAGTCTATTGAAGAGTATGACCATAAAATGCAAGAGCCTGGATTTTGGAATGATAATATAAAAGCTCAAGAGGTTACTCAAGAAAGTAAAAGGTTAAAGGATAAATTAGATAGATATAATTCAATAGATTCAAAAATTGAGGATATAGAAATATTGAGCAGTTTAATTAGAGAAGAAGAAGATAGTACCATAAAAGAGTTTGTAGATGAAATAACTGAATTAGAAAAGGATATAGAGTGTTTTAGAATAGAGATCCTTCTTTCTGGAGAATATGATAGAAACAATGCTATAGTAACTCTTCATGCTGGTGTAGGTGGTACTGATGCTCAAGATTGGACAGAAATGCTTCTTAGAATGTATACAAGATGGAGTGAAGATAAGGGATTTAAAGTAGAAATACTTGACTATCTTCCAGGGGATGAAGCTGGAATTAAAGGAGTTACGCTAAAAGTATCAGGAGAATTTGCCTATGGATATCTTAAGGCAGAAAAGGGTATACATAGACTAGTTAGGATATCTCCTTATAATGCTAATGGTAAGAGGCAAACGTCCTTTGCTTCCATGGAAGTAATACCTGAGCTTAAGGAAAGTCAAGATATTGATATTAGACCTGAGGATTTAAAACTAGACACTTATAGAGCTGGTGGCGCTGGAGGTCAATATGTAAATAAAACTGAATCAGCAGTGAGGATAACTCATATTCCTACAGGAATAGTTGTACAATGTCAAAATGAAAGAAGTCAACACTCTAATAGAGAAGTAGCTTTAAAAGTATTGAAATCAAAACTTATAGAATTAAAAGAGAGAGCACATAAAGAAAAAATTGAAGATTTAACTGGAGAACAAAAGGATATGGGATGGGGAAGTCAAATAAGGTCTTATGTATTCCAACCCTATACTCTAGTTAAAGATCATAGAACTTTAATTGAAAATGGAAATGTAAATGCTGTTATGGATGGAGACATAGATTTATTTATAAATGAATATCTAAAACAAAGTAGCAGTGGAAAGCTTAAAGAATAGCTTAAATTTATATTTAATGAGGTGTAATTATGATAATGACTATTGAAGAAAAGTTGTCAAAAGAGCTATCCATAGGACTAAATCAAGTTATAAGTGTTATTGAAATGTTGGATGAAGGAAATACAGTGCCTTTTATTGCTAGATATAGGAAAGAGAGAACCGGCGGGTTAAATGATGAGGTCCTTAGAAAATTATCTGAAAGGTTAATTTATATAAGAAGTTTAGAAGAAAAGAAAAGCGATGTTATAAGGTTAATTGAGGAGCAAGGAAAGCTTACAGAAGAAATAAAAGAAAGTGTTTTAAAATCTGAAACTTTAACAGAGGTAGAAGATATATATAGACCTTTTAGACCTAAAAAAAGAACTAGAGCTACCATGGCGGAAGAAAAGGGATTAAAACCCTTAGCTCGATTAATATGGAAAGGGAACTTTAATGGAGATTTTGAAGTTGAAGTTAATAAATTTATAAATTTAGAAAAAGAAGTACCTTCTAAAGAATTAGCTATACAAGGTGCTATGGATATAATAAGTGAAATAATATCTGATGAAGCTGAGTTTAGAAAATGGATAAGGAACTACCTTCAAAAGGAGGGAGTAGTTGAAACTAAAGGAAATTCAAAAGAACCCACTCCCTATGAAATGTATTATGATTATAGAGAGACAGTAAGAACCATTCCACCTTATAGAATACTTGCAATAAATAGAGGGGAAAAGGAAAAGGTACTAAGTGTTAAAATTACTTCTATGGAAGATAACATAATACAATACTTAGAAAGAAAGTGTTTAAAGGGCAATAACGTAACTGATATTTATATAGAAGAAAGTATAAAGGATTCCTTGAAAAGATTGATCTATCCCTCTATTGAAAGAGAGATAAGGGCTGAATTAACCGAAATTGCTGAAGAAAGAGCTATAGAAATATTTAAGGCTAATTTAAAATCCTTACTTATGCAATCACCAGTAAAAGATAATGTGGTTATGGGCTTTGATCCAGGCTTTAGAACAGGATGTAAGGTGGCAGTGCTTGATGAAACTGGTAAGTTTTTAGAAAAAGCTACAGTTTATCCTACAGCACCACAAAATGATGTTAAAGGAACTATTAAAAAACTAAAGGAATTAATACTAAAACATGATGTAAATGTAATATCTTTAGGAAATGGTACTGCCAGTAGAGAGTCAGAAGAAATTATAACTCTTCTTATTAATGAAATAAAAGAAGAGGGTAAGGAAGTTTATTATGTTATAGTATCAGAAGCAGGGGCATCTGTATACTCTGCTTCAGAGCTTGCGGCTAAGGAATATCCAGATTTAGACGTTACTATAAGAGGAGCTATATCTATAGGTAGAAGACTTCAAGACCCATTGGCAGAGCTAGTAAAAATAGATCCTAAGTCTATAGGAGTAGGACAATATCAACATGATATAACACCTAAAAAATTAGATGAATCCCTTAAAGGTATTGTGGAAGATGTGGTAAATAAGGTTGGGGTGGATCTTAATATAGCTACACCATCACTATTATCCTATATATCAGGAGTTAATTTAGCTGTAGCTCAAAATATAGTTAATTACAGAGAAGAAATAGGTAAATTTAGTAGTAGAAAAGAATTGCTTAAGGTAAAGCGATTAGGAAAAAAGGCTTTTGAACAGTGTGCAGGATTTTTGAGGGTTATGGAAAGTAAGGAACCTCTTGACAATACTGCAGTACATCCTGAGTCCTATAATTCAGCAAAAAAGCTTATGGATATATTAGGATATAAATTAGAGGATCTAAAAAGTGGAAGCTTAAAAGATATTGAAGAGAGAATGAAAGATACATCCATAGAAGATCTATCAGAAAAAGTAGGAGTAGGGATACCAACTTTAATGGATATAATAAAGGAACTTAAAAAACCTGGAAGGGATCCAAGAGAGGAACTTCCAAAGCCTATATTTAAAACAGGAGTAATGGATATTAACCAACTAAAACCGGGTATGTTATTAACGGGAACAGTTAGAAATGTATCAGATTTTGGTGCTTTTGTGGATATAGGTGTACACCAGGATGGATTAGTTCATAAAAGTCAGATGTCAGAGAAATTTGTAAAGCACCCCTTGGATATTGTTAAGGTTGGAGATGTAATAGAGGTAAAGGTTCTTGAAGTAGATGAAAAGAGAAAAAGAATAGGTCTTTCTATGAAATTATAAAAAACACTTGTTATTTTTATAACAGTGATATATAATAAGTATATCAAATATAATATATTATCTTCAGGGCGGGGTGAAATTCCCCACCGGCGGTAAAGCCCGCGAGCCTATATGGCATGACTCGGTTAGATTCCGAGGCCGACAGTAAAGTCTGGATGAAAGAAGGTAAGCTAAGTAGGATTACTATGCCCTGGCTTTTTGTCAGGGTTTTTTTATATGTAATCTAGGAATTAGCCCCCTTGAGGATACCTATTTAAGGAGGTATTTATCATGACAAAGAAATTTAGTCTTAACAGACAAATCAAGATTACATTATTAGCGGCTATGGCCTTTATATTAATGTATTTTGACTTTCCATTACCAATATTCCCAAGCTTTTTAAAGATTGACTTAAGCGATCTTCCAGCATTAATTGGAGCTTTTGCTTTAGGCCCAATAGAGGGAGTAGTAATAGAATTATTAAAAAATATACTTCATGTACTATTTAAGGGGACTCAAACTGCACTTGTAGGAGAGACTGCAAACTTTATAGTTGGCTCAGTAATGGTATTTATTTCAGGGTACTTTTATAGAAAAAATAAGACTAGAAAGAGTGCTATTGTAGGATTAACTATAGGGGTTATATCAATGACATTATTAGCTTCTTTAATAAATTATTTTGTACTAATACCAACCTATGCTAAGGTTTTTAAGATGCCTTTAGATGCAATAATAGCTATGGGGAGTAAAATAAATGGCAATATAACGGATTTAAGCTCTTTAATTGTTTGGGCTATTGTACCTTTTAATTTATTAAAGGGAATAGCGGTTTCTATAGTTACAGCAGGAATATATAAGAGTGTATCACCTCTTATTCATAAAGAAGAAATACTAGTTGATGAAAAAAAATACGCCAAAAATTAGAGTTAATAAAGAAAAGAAAGCCAGCAAAATGCTGGCTTTTAATGCTAATTAACATAATGTTAAAAATCTCTCTTCCAAAGTATCAGGGCATCTTCCTTGTTATCTTCGTAGTAGTTTTTCCTTCTTCCCTCTTCAAGGAAGCCAAGTTTATTATATAGCCCTAGGGCAGCGGTGTTTGAGGGTCTTACTTCTAAGGTCATAGAATTAATACCGTGGCTTTTGCCTATGTTTATAAGAGATTTTAGTATAATTTCACCTATACCTAGGCCCCTAAAATTAGGGTGAACAGCAATATTTGTTATATGAGATTCTTCCAGTATAATCCAAGTTCCACCAAAACCTACAATATCCCCTTCGTATTTAGCTACTACATAGTAGGCAAAGTTATTTTGAAGCTCTCTTATAAAGGATTCTCTATACCAGGATATGGGGAAACTCAAAAAGCTAATAGATAAAACATCATCTATATGGTCATAAGTCATAGGGATAATTTCAATATTATTCATGATTTAAGGACACCTGCTTTTTTTCATACTCTCTTTCTGCCTGAGATTTTCTAAGATATATAGGAGCAGAATTATTTATATCATCCTTTTCTCCTAATTTTAGTTTTTTCATTCCTAGCTCACCTAAAGAAGCGGCTCTTACATAATTAAGATGAGAAGGAGCGAATAAACAATTAGGTATACTTTTTTCTAATATATCTTTATGTAAGTTTATAGCATCACCTATAAAGCAAACTCTTTTATTATAAGAATTTAACTTATCAATTAATTCATTCACTGAAATAGCACTATAATCTAATATTTGAACAAGATTACCATCTTCATATTGGTACAAAGAGGTATATACATTATTTCTTAGTGCATCCATCATTGAACATACAATTCCAGAAAAACCATACATATTATAAGCTAAAGCGTCTAGTGAAGATAAAGATATATATGGTTTATTAGAAGCAAGACTCATTCCTTTTATAGTAGCCATACCTATCCTTAATCCCGTAAAAGAGCCCGGTCCCTTTGAAATAACAAAACCATCTATTTCATCCATATCTAAAGATAAGCTATTTAATAAATTATCTATCATAGATAGTAATAATACTGAATGTTGCTTTTTATAATTAAAATTTATTTCACCTAATAACTTATCATCTTCTATTAAGGCTACGCTGGCTGTTTCCGTAGAAGAATCTACGCTGAGTACTTTCATATTTTAATCTCCTTTACATAGTCATATCTTTTACCTTTAGGTAAAAGCTCAATTGTTCTAATATTTTCTCCTAAATCAACATTTTTCTGTAAGGTTATTCTAAGATGCTCTTCCGGTATAAGGCTTTCTATATAATTTGCCCATTCTATGATACTTACGCCATTACTGAAGATATATTCATCAAAGCCAATTTCATATATCTCATCAGGATCATTTACTCTATATACATCAAAATGATATAATTTTAACCTACCGCTATCATATTCATTTACAATGGTAAAGGTTGGGCTGGTTATATGATCTTTAACATCTAAGCCCATTGCTATGCCTTTTGTAAGATGTGTCTTTCCTGCACCTAAGTCACCTACTACACATATAATATCTCCAGGGTTACAGAGTTTTCCTATGTTCTTTCCTAAATTTAAAGTTTCCTCTACACTATTTACAACAAATTTCATAAATTCGGTGCTATAAGTCACCTTCACCTCCTAAGAAATAAATTAAAGGATACATGATTATTTTATATCAAAAGATGTAAAAAGAAAAGAGCAGGTAACTTATATAGCCTTACACCCTTTATTATCACTTAAATTATTGCAACTTAAGGTCCCTTTTAATATGTCTAAAGCTTTATTACATACGAGATTTTCCTTTGACATTTTATCTAAAAT
This sequence comes from Clostridium simiarum, assembly GCF_018919175.1. GTDB lineage: Bacteria > Bacillota > Clostridia > Clostridiales > Clostridiaceae > Clostridium_L > Clostridium_L simiarum. The sequence goes on from NZ_JAHLQL010000001.1 coordinate 227,759, forward strand.
ATCAAAAGATTCTTTTGGAGAAAGACCATTTCTATAGGGTCGTTTTTCTGTTAATGCCTGATAAATATCGCAAACGGCTAGAAGTCTACTTTCCATTGAAAGATTTTTTGCATTTAATCTTATAGGATAGCCATCTCCATTTAATTTTTCATGATGATTAGAAGCCCATTCTGTAATATCCTCTGCGTTTTTAATATTTTTAAGAATTATGTTTGTATAATATACATGAGACTTAATTATAGAATATTCATCTTTTGTAAGGGCGCCAGGTTTAGATAATATATCTGGAGGTATAGCAATTTTGCCTATATCATGTAAAAATCCTGCAATCTCCATTTTAGTGCATTTTTCTTCTTCGTAACCTATATATTTTGATACTATATAAGCTAGATTTCCAATATCTATAGAATGTTTTGCGGTGAAAGGGCTGATACTATCAATTATCTTTGCAAATATCAATGATATTTCACGAAATTCATCCAAAGATATGTATATATTTAAGTCTGGAATAATTGAAGTAAATATGCTTGGAATAAAGGATATGTTTTCAATGTTGAACCAAAAATTATCTCTAATTGATATACGGTTAAATATATCTACTAACATAGGGTTAAAAATAATATTGGTATTTTGATTTATCCAGTTAATAATATTATTTTTTTGATTATAACTAGGGGTCTTTCTATTAAAAATACTATCTATTAGATCAGCCATTCTAATTATTTGACTTTCTATAGGAATACTATTAGAAGTTATGGACAAAGGACCAGATCCATTATAATTTTCGTGGTGATACAAGATAATTTTATTTAAATCTCTAAATTGAGGAAAATATTTAAGAGTATTAGCTCCTTGAATGCAGTGGTTTTTAATAAAATTATTATTTCTATGATTTGAGTGCATATTATTTATTCCTCCAATATCATGTAACATGGAGGAGATGTAAGTTCGATTTATAGTGTTTTTATCAATGCTAAGTTCTTTACATATTTCCATAGCTATATAGGTAGTTGTTTTTGAATGGTATAAAAACTTATTTTGATCATAGGGCATATTTGATATTTCTTCCAAAATATTATCTTGTGAAGAAAGTTGTGATAAATCTAAAGCTGTAGAGAGAGAGCTTATTACATCCTCTAAATTTATGTTCATTACTTAACCTCCACTTTATATTATTGGGTATTTTATCGTAAATAGGCTAAAAAAACAAAATAATAAGGCTATCTTTATGGAGAAAATTAACGTATAATTATTATGAGTAAAAATCATTGTTAAATAATGGATAGGTATATTAAACATATATCATCATAAATATTATTAAGTATAATATATAGTATAATGTATATTATATAAATATTACATCTTTTCTGAGGTGATATTAGATGAAAAAATGGGTGTACAGTATTTTAACTGTTAATATATTAATAATAATTATTTTCACAGCTACCTATAGGTTCGGTATAGTTAAAAGTTCTGCTATAGATGAAGGTATGGCTGGTAAAGAAAAATATATGAATATAACTACTACAAATAAGCCTCTTTACTATATGGTAAAAGATTTAGTAAAAGATAAGCATGCTGTAGAATATATGTTAAAAAGCGAAGAAGAACTTTGGAACTATCAATATACAGAGGATAGTTTAACAAATATAGAAAAAAAGGATTTGTTTTTTTATAATGGAGGAAATTTAGAACCTTGGGCTGAAGGGTTTATATATAAATTAAAAAAAGATAAAGTTTCCTCTATAAATGTATCAAGAGGGATAAAATTAAACTATATTACTAATGGAAAAAGATACGGAGATAAGGATATTAAAGAAAATCCTTATTATTGGTTAGGTATAGAAGAGTATAAGGTAGCACTATCTAATATAAAAAATGCTTTGGCTGAAAAAGATCCTGTTAATAGAGATTTCTATGAAAAAAATTATGAAAAAAAGTTAAAAGAAATAGGTTATTTAGAAGAGGATATTAAATATGTTTCAGATAAGTTAAAATCATACTCCTTAATAATTACATCAGAGGAATTTGATTATATTACAAATTATTTAGGAGTGATTAATACTAAGATCATGAGACATAAAGAGGTAAATCAAGAGAATATTAATAAGTTGTTTAAAGATTCTAAAGCAATAGTTTTTTTTGAAAAGGACAATAAAGTAAAAAGTGAATTAGAGAGTATGGTAAATTACCCTAATACAGAAAAAGTATATTTAGTAAAATATGATGGAGAAAAGGATTATATTGAGCTAATTAAAGAAAATATAAATGCTCTTAAGAAAATAAAATAAATAAAAGTATTATAATTTTAGCATTTGAAGAAATAGTTTGAATTTATAGAATGTTTTCATGTATAATATTTATAACGCACTAATTTGTTTTAATTGAATCGTAATTTAATTGCTTTAAAAAGGAGATGGGGAAATGTTAGTAAAAAATATAATGTTACCAAAGGAAAAATTGATAACTGTTAGTCCAAAATCTACTATAGGTCATGCTCTAGAAGTTATGAATGAAAATAAATTTTTGTCTATACCTGTAGCTGAGGGAGAAAAATTTTACGGAACAATCTCTAAGGATAGAATTTATGAGTTCTACTATGAAAAATGTGAAGATAAGCAGTGCTTTTTATCTGATTTTAATGTAGAAGTAGTTATGAGAGAGGATATACCAACTATTCTACCTATGGAACAAATGGAAAAGGCTGTTCATTTCTTGGAGATAATGAATATATCGTTTGTAGCGGTTATAGATAATAAAGGTGCCTTTGAGGGTATATTAACTCACCATGCTGTGTTTGAACAGTTCACATCCTTGTTCGGTCTAAATAAGGGACAAAGATTGGCTGTTATGGCTTATGATATTCCAGGACAAATATCTAAACTTTCAAAGATATTGTCAGAAAATAATGCAGATATAATCAGTTTTGTAGTAGTAGATCCAAAGAGTGTTATAGATGTTATGGAAATTGTAGTAAGAATGAGAACTGATAACTTTGAATTAATTGAAGAAAAAGTAAAAGAAGCGGGTTTTAAAATAGTATAATAATAAAAAAATCCACCAATTCATTTTGGTGGATTTTTTATTGTTATCCTAAATAATACTAGGTTCTATTTGCTTCATGTCTAGTTTTTTTTGATACTATCTCAATAGCAAAGGTTAATTCTTTTACTATATCTGTTTTAAATTGAAATTCAAGTTCATTGATTCTAGTATAAAGATCACCATCCTTTGTAGATACATAAATAGGCTTTAAGTTGTTTAAAGCAATAGCCTTTATATCCTCTAAACAATAATGACACTTACAGATATTTTTGTATTTCTTTATAACTTCAGAAAGTGTGTTATCTACAAAGACTTCCATATAATTTTTAATCATATTATACCTCTTTTAATAAAATTATAAATTCCAATTTTAAAAAAGTTAGTTTATATAAATTTAACATGTTGTATATATTATAGCAAATAAAGCAAATTGTTTTCAATTGTTTTGAAAAATAAGTATAGATGTTATTAAGATAAATTTAAAAAATATGGTATATTTTTTATTGAAATACAAAAGATATATATATGATAAAAAAATTTGTAATATATGGACTTTTAGGCTTCTGTGGAGAGGTTTTATGGACTGGAATAGGCTCTCTTGTTAAAGGAGATGTGAAACTTACTGGATGGACATATATATGGATGTTTTTTATATATGGCCTTGCAGTTTTTTTAGAACCTATACATGACAGAACGAGACACCTTTCATTTTTTATAAGAGGAGGTATATATATGGTTCTAATATTTATGACAGAATTTATTACAGGTAGTATTCTGTTAAAAGTTCTTGGTGTCTGTCCTTGGAATTATGCAGGTAAACCTCTATCACCTTATGGGTTAATCACCTTTACCTATGCACCAGTATGGTTTGTTGCTGGTCTTATTTTCGAAAAAATCCATGATACTTTAACGCAGCTTCAATTAGCAAATATGGATAATATATAAAAATACTAAATAAAAAAATGGCTATGAAATAAGTTTATGCTTTTTCATGGCTATTTTTCTTTTAATGAATGTAGATTTAAGAAATAAAAGCTTATAATATAGGAACTATTACCTATTCGTAGTAATATATTAATGTAGTTAAGTATATAAAGGGGGATTTTTATGTCTACATTAGGTAATATTATATGGATTATTTTCGGAGGCTTATTTGGAGCAATAGGATGGGTTATATCTGGATTCATTTGCTGTATTACAATAATAGGAATACCCTTTGGCAAACAATGCTTTAAAATGGCAAAGTTACAATTAGCTCCATTTGGTAGAGAAGTTAGAAACTCAAGATTAGGAACAATGGGGCTAATAGGTAATCTTTTGTGGATAATATTTTTAGGATGGGAATTGGCTTTAGCTAATTTAGTTTCTGCGCTGATTTTTGCCATAACTATAGTAGGACTTCCTTTTGCAGCCCAAAGTTTAAAACTGGCAAGGTTATCCCTTATGCCCTTTGGTAAAGAAATTATTTAGTAAAAGGTCTTGGAGTAATCCAAGGCTTTTTATATTGGAAGTTAAAAGTTTTTATAATTGGTAAGGTAAAAATAATTTAAGAGGTAAATGATAATTCTTAAGCTATGTTATTTTGCCTTTTGGTATAATATTTTACTGAATTTTCCGTTTGTACATGTTACAATATTAGTAATGCATATATATTGATATGAAATATTTCATGTAGGAATAAATAGACCGCACTTAATGTTTATAGATAAGGATAAAACTAAGCAGGAGTATTCTGGCGTTATATCTCAAGGGGTATATAATTTAGTTTTGGCGAAATGTAAGGTATCACAATTTAAAATATTTAAGGAGGGCAGTTTATTAAAAAAAGAAGTTAGAGGCAAGCTTAATCCTTAATACAACTAGTGATATAAATAAAATTAGGAGGGCTTATTTTGAATAAATCTAAGAATTTAAATATTTTATTCTTTTTAGAAAGTATTGTATTTTTAATTTTAAACATAACTTTATATAAATCTATCATACCAATACTAAGTGTGATTCAATCGTATATTTATATTGGCTTTAGGAGTAAATTAGAAAATAAAAAATATATAGATAAAATATTTATTTTTACTGCGGTTACTATCTTCCTAATTGTATTTATTCAAGATTATGCTAGATTGCATTAAATCAAATGATAAATATAAGTTTTATATTTTACAAAGTTAAATTTTGAAAGAGTTAGTATAAAATTTTACCTTTTTAACCTACAGCGAAAAGTAGTTGTAAATCATTGATTTATAACTACTTTTATATTATTAGTATTATAACTTTTATTTCTTTAATTTAAAATATATTCAGGGGAATTGTGATAATAAAATAAAACCAGTAGAATTATTAATTCTACTGGTTTTTTATCTGGCAGGGGCAGCAGGAATCGAACCCGCAACCAACGGTTTTGGAGACCGCTACTCTACCAATTGAGCTATACCCCTAAGCGACAATTAAGATTATATAATATATTAGAAAAAAATGCAATAGTTTTTCTAAAAAATATTACATTTTTTCATAAAACCCTATTAATTTCCAATAAAGTAGTAAATAGGGTTTGAATAAGTTTTAGTTTTTATGCCCTGGCTACAATTGTTAATCCTGATATCTATGAGCCTTGGGGATAACACTGATACATTAAATAAGCTCTTCTAGGATTCAAAAGGGAGAGAGTTTCCTATAAGCAAACTCTACCCGGACTTCTGAATCACTTGATCTATCTATAATTTAAATAGTAAAAATAAAGATTTATTTTAATATGATATAATAATTTTAAGAAAAGCTTTTTTAATTAAATTATGAAGAGGTAGTTTTGCTATGGAAAGTATAATATTTCATATAGATGTTAATTCTGCTTATTTATCTTGGAGTGCTGTGGATAGATTAAGATCCGGGGGAACTATTGATATAAGAGAAATAGCATCTGTTATAGGTGGAGATGAAGAAAGTAGGAGAGGAGTAGTACTTGCTAAGTCAAATAAAGCAAAGGCTTACGGCATAATAACAGGAGAAAGTCTATATTCTGCTAAAAAGAAGTATAAGGACTTAATGATAATACCACCTAATTTTAAAATCTATGAAGAATATAGTAAAATGTTAATGACTTTTTTGTATAATTACACTCCTTATCTTCAGCAATATTCTATTGATGAATGTTTTTTAGACATGGGTAAAATTAGTAGAGAAGAGGCTTTGATTCTAGGTGAAAATATAAGAAAAGAGATAAATATAAAATTAGGGTTTACTGTTAGCATTGGAATCTCAACAAATAAACTGTTGGCTAAGATGGCTTCTGAGCTTAAAAAACCTAATAAAGTGAATACTATTTTTAAGGAGGAAGTGAAGGATAAACTATGGCATCTTCCGGTAGAAGAACTTTTTATGGTAGGTAAGAGTGCCAAGAAAAGGCTTAATTCCATGTATATATTTACTATAGGGGAATTGGCTAACTATGATAGAGACATAATAAAGGAGAGATTTAAAAGTAGTGGAGAACTTATATGGGATTATGCCAATGGTATAGATGATAGTAGAGTTAACTATAATGAGGATAGTATTAAGAATATAAGTAATGCAGTCACATTGCCTGTGGATATAATGCGGAAAGAAAAGGCTTATAAGGTACTTTTAGAGGTAGCAGAGCAGGTGGCGTACAGGCTTCGGAAAAATCAGAAATATTGTTACTCTATAGGTGTAAATATAAAAACTAATGAATTTAAAAGTTATTCTCACCAAAAAAGGTTATCAAACCCTACAGATTCTACAAAAGTTATTTCAGAAACGGTTTTGGAATTATTTACTAGGTGTTGGAGGGGTGAACCTATTAGGCTTTTAGGTATAACTTTGAGCAATCTTACAGATACTTATACAGAACAACTTAGTTTATTTTCCTTAGAAACTTCCAAAAAAGCTGAGAGTTCTGAAAAACTTGACAAAACTTTAGATGAAATAAGAGAAAAATATGGAAAAGATATAATTTGCAGAACTTCTCTCCTTAAAAAATAAGGGGAGATTTGTTTTGCGAAATATTAACAATTTTACCCATTTTAATGTTATGATTTTCATATGATATTTTAAAAATATTATTAGCAGGGATAAGAAGAGGTATTAAAAATGCATTATAAAATAAAATATGTTTTATTTTTTATTGCTCTATACTTTGTGGGTTTTATAGGAGGATCATTGTTCTTCTCTTATTATGAACCTGAATTAGAAATAAAACAGCATAGTGTAGAAGATAATGAAAATATAAATTATAAAGAATCTGAAGCTATTGATGATTTATATTATGGAGATAAGAAAGAGGATAAAAATCAGTATAAAGAAGAAGGTAAGTATGATGAAAAAGAAACTAAAGTAGGGGAAGATAAGATTGCTTATTTAACTTTTGATGATGGTCCTAGTAAAAATATAACTCCTAAAATTTTAGATATACTATCAGAAAATTCTATTAAAGCAACATTTTTTGTAACAGGAGAGATGGCGGAGCATAATGAGAAAATTATAAAGGACATAAAGAATAGAGGTCATTCCATTGGTAACCACTCCTACTCTCATGATTTTAATGTTATCTATTCATCTATAGAAAATTTCACATACGAAGTAGAAAGAACGGAAAAAATTTTAAAATCTATATTAGGGGAAGATTATCAAAGTAAATTTTTTAGATTCCCTGGAGGGTCTTTTGAAAATTATAAGGACCCTTATAAAAAGGTTTTAGAAAAGATAAATATGAAATATATAGATTGGAATGCTTTAAATGGAGATGCTGAATATCATGAAGTTCCATTAGAAGCTCAATTGCAGAAAATTAAAGAAACAGTTTTGGGAAAAAAAGAAGTTGTGATACTTTTGCATGATTCTTCTACTAAATCTACAACTTTAGAAGCATTGCCCCATATAATTGATTACTTAAAAAATGAAGGATATCAATTTAAAAAATTGTAATCAAAATAATTGAAATAATAAAAAGGAAAAGTTGCAATTGATTTTATTTTAAAAATATGTTGAATTCTGCATGGAACTTTTATATAATATGTAATAATAACCAATAGATATAACTTGTGGGAAAAAAGTATGTAATTTAGAAAACTTTGCTGAGATTTTTAATGAAAAATTAAATAGAATTGGTAAAATATTGTTTTGTTCCTTTAGAATAAGGCTTAAATATATTAAAAATTTTCTGTTATATGATATATAAAAAAAGGTTAAAGCCATATAATATATGGTTATTAATAATTTATTTTTATAAAAGGGGGATAATACATGAACAAAAATTTTAGGAGGGGTATGTCTAAATTCTTAGGCATGGCTTTAGCTTTGTCCTTAGTAATTGGAAATACTCCTAGAGCAAATGCCTTAGAGGGGAATACCTCAAGTTATGATCAGGAAACCCTTCAAAGCATTAAAGCTCAGATTTATTCTTCAAAAGTAAAAAACAGAGAAGATGTAAAGACTGAAGATCCAGAGGAAGTTATTAGGGTTGTTGTTGAACTAGAGGGCAAGTCAGCAGCAGAATCTATGCCGGAGGGAGTAAGAGCAACTCCACAGGCTATTGGGGCAGTAAAAGAAAATCAAGGCGCAGCTAAATCAGCGGCTAGTTCACTTGATGGAGCTAGCATAAGGCATAGCTATGGGAATGTCATAAATGGTTTTAGCATGGATGTAAAAAGAAAAGAAGTGGACAAGCTTAAAGAGATTCCAGGAGTTAAGAAAGTAAAGGAAGCTAATAAGTATGAAACAGATATGAATTATGCCAAAAACTTAACTCAAGCCTTCGATGCTTGGAAGAAGTATAATTTAAAAGGGGAAGGGATGCTGGTATCAGTTATAGATACTGGTATAGATTATACCCATAAAGATTTAAAAGCTCCTAAAGATATTTCAAAAATAAAACTATCCAAAGACAAGGTAGAGGAACTTAAAAAGACTGGAGCCTTGAAATCAGATTTAAATGCAGAAACCTATTTTAATGACAAAATTCCTTTCGGATATAATTATGCAGATAAAAATAATGATATAGTAGATAAAAGACCAGATGGTGGACATGGAATACATGTAGCTGGAATTGTTGCTGCAGATGGAGATGAGGAAGAAGTAAAAAATGGACAAGCAATTCAAGGTGTGGCTCCTCAAGCTCAATTATTAGGTATGAAGGCTTTTTCTAATGGACCGGCAGGTAAATATGCATACACAGATGATATAGTTGCAGCATTAGAAGATTCTGTAACCCTTGGAGCTGATATAATAAACATGAGCTTAGGTTCAGCAGCAGGGTTCCAAGATGATGATGATGCGGAACAAAAAGCTATAAAAAATGCTGCAGATAAGGGTGTGCTAGTAGTAGTGTCTGCTGGAAACTCTAGTTACTCTACGGCTCCTTATAGAGACAGTACTATGAAGGATATATCAGTTGTTGGCTCTCCTGCTTTAGCAAAGGATGCTTTCATGGTAGCTAACTATCAAAATCAGAAAGTTACAGCATATAGTGCTACTTTTAATTTAGGAAGTGAAGAAATAAATGGAACTTTTTCAACTCACCAAGTATCTTTTGAAGAGAAGAAAGACTATGAGATAATTAATTGTGGATTTGGAAAGCCAGAGGACTTTGAGGGGAAGAATTTAAAGAATAAAGTTGCTCTAATTTCAAGAGGTGAACTAGACTTTATAGCCAAAATTCTAAATGCTCAAAATGCTGGCGCAATAGGTGTAGTTGTATATAACCATGCCTCAGGAGGAGAGGCGTTAATTAATATGGCCACAGATGGAAATATTAAAATACCAGCAATTTTTGTAGGTAATAATGCAGGGGCAAAAGCAGCTAGTGCTTTAGATAATAAAGAAAAGGTTACTCTTAAACTGACAGGAGCAACTATAACTCAGGACAATCCTGAGGTAGATGATTATGATGATAGTACATCTTGGGGTCCTGCTCCTAATCTTGATTTTAAACCACAAATCGCTGGACCTGGTGGAAATATATTCTCTACAGTAAATGGAGATAGATATGATAATATGAGTGGAACTTCTATGGCAGCTCCACATGTTGCTGGAGGAATGGCTTTAATAATGCAAGCTATTAAAGGATATAATAGCAATCTACAAGGAAGAGAATTAATAGATTATGCAAAAAATGTAGCTATGAATACTTCAAATGTTAAGATAGATAAATTTAATGAGGGAGTTCCTTTCTCACCAAGAAGGCAAGGGGCAGGATTAATTCAAATTGAAGATGCTATAAAAAATAAGGTTACTGCAACTTATAATGGAAAAGCATCTGTAGCTTTAAAAGAGATAAAGGAAAAGGAAGTTTCTTTCCAAATAGACTTAAATAATTATGGAGATAAAGATGTAACTTATTCTATAGAAAATCTAAAAGGAGTTCTTTCACAGGCAGATAAAGATGCTAATGGAGAAATGGCTCATGACATTATTTTAGATTCAAAGGACGCTAAAATTAGCTTTGATCAAAAAGAAGTTACTGTAAAAGCTAATAGCAATTCAAAGATAAATGTTACACTAACTATAGGTAATGAGTTATCCACTGAAAGATTTTTAGAGGGATATGTTAAGTTTAATTCAAAAACTGAAGAGGTACCTTCTTTGGTAGTACCTTTCATGGGATATTATGGAGACTGGAGTAAAGAAAATATAATTAACCATGGAGAATGGGAAGAAGCTGAAACAGTTATGGCTGAAATTAATAATGGAGCTTTAAGATCTGGTTTAGTATCTAAGTATGGAGAAGAAATGGATACTATGGGTGATGATATTGAGAAATATGCTATATCACCAGATGGAGACGGCTATGGAGACACTGTAATTCCATACCTATACTTCTTAAGAAATGCTAAGAAGGTAAGTGTAGATATAAAAGACAAAGACAAAAATATAATAACAAATGTTAATGAAGAAGAAAATGTTAGAAAGAATATATATAATACCTCAAATGGTAGTGGTAAAAAACCAAAATTATTTAACTCATTGGCATGGGATGGAACTGTATACGATAATTTATCAGGAAAGAATGAAGCCGTAGAAGAGGGCCAATATTATATTTCTATAAAATCCTATGTAGACATAGAAGGAAAAGAACCTCAAATAATGGAAATACCAATAAAAGTTGACTTAACTGCTCCAGAAGTAAAGATAATTTCTAAACAAAGATTAGGAGATAGGCTAGTAGTGAAGTGGAGAGCTAAGGATAATTTATCAGGCATAGCTACAAACAACATTGTAGTGGATGGAAAAGTTGTAGAAGATGCTAAAGTATATTATGATAAATACTCAAAAATTTACTCTACATCTATAGATGTTAAAGAAACTGAAGCTTATAATGTATCTCTAGCAGTTTTAGATGGTGCTGGAAATATGACAGTTGAAGATATATTAGTAACAGCTAAAGAAGCGGTAATTGACTTTGAAAATAAATTGTTTGCTGGAGCAAATATGGAATTAACGGAAAAAGGTTTAGACCACAATGGGAATTTCTTAATAAATGGTAAATTATCTGCACCACTAAAAGTATTTAAGATAAATGATAAGGATGTAAAAGTTAATGAGGATTTAAGCTTTGAATTTGTGGTTGAAGCAAAAGAGCTTAAGCAGGGAATAAATTATATAAAAGTATATGCAGAAGATTTAAATGGAAAGATTGCTAAAGTTCTTCAAGAAGATAAGAGTTTATATGATGCAAACAACTATTCAGTAAAAATTTATCTTGATTCAGAAGCTCCTGTTATTAATGTAGAAGCACCTGTTGTGGACGAAGAAGGTGTTGCTTATACTGACAATGGAGAAATACTAATAAAGGGTAGTGTATCAGATAGTTGCATGGGATATAAGTTCTATATCAATGGAAAACTTATTAAATCTATTAGTAATGAGGTAGACTATGGTCACGAATTTAATCTGTATAACTTTGAAAAAACAATTAAAGTAGAAAATGGAGAGTTTATACAACTGAAAGCAGTAGATACCTTTGGACATGAAACTATTAAAACTATAAAGGTTGTGTATAAATAATATAATTTTAGTATTATAAAATTTTACACTATTAAGATTTGTTGCATAATCATAACTCCTTTGGATAATTTTTTATAGAGTAAAGATATTCTATCGGGTAACAATAATAGTGAGCAACAAAGGAGAGACATCATTAACTGTTTTGAAAAAAACTTGTTTCAAAGGAGGAATTAATTATGGCAAGAAGATTAGTTCCAGAAGCTAAACAGGGATTGTACAAATTCAGAACAGAGGTAGCACAAGAGTTAGGAGTTCCATTTGAAGAGTATAATGGACACTTAACTTCAAGACAATGTGGCTCTGTTGGAGGAGAAATGGTCAAAAGAATGGTAGAATCCTACCAAAGAGATCTAGCCTCCAGAGAATAGTGAAGCAGAAGCAGAAATAGAAGCGGAAGCGGAAATAGAAGCAGAAGCAGAACTATCAAATCAAAATAGGCTATAATTAATGGCCTAGGATAACAAAGAGAAGCTACTCCAAAGATATTTGGAGTAGCTTCTTCAATTTTATCTATATATTTAAGTTGAATAATTATAAATCCTTTGATAAAATCAAAGTATTAGAGAACTAAAGTTCGATTGAAGGAGTGATGACATTGAAAAAGATAAAACTATTACATTGCAGCGACTTTCATTTTGATACTGCCTTCAGTGAGTTAAATAAGGATTTTGCAGAGAAAAGAAGAGAAGACTTAAGGGAGACTTTTGGGAACATAATTAATTTAGCTAAAAAGGAAAAAGTAGAGATTTTATTATTAAGTGGGGATTTATTTGACAATAGTAGAGTTATGAAAACTACCTTGGATTATATGAAAAAAAAATTAGAAGAAATACCAGAGATAAAGGTATTTATAGCTCCAGGAAATCATGACCCTTATAATGAAAAATCTTTTTATACTATGATAAATTGGCCTTCCAATGTACATATATTTAAATCTAATATGGAGGCTATTTCTATAGATGAGAAAGAACTAACTGTGTATGGTCAGGGGTTTTCAGAATATTACGAAAGGAAATCTTTGCTAGAGAATTTTTCTGAAGGGTTTATAGTGGACAAAGATAGGATAAACATAATGGTATTACATGGAGACATAAGCGTTAAAGGTAAAAAAAATGAATATAATCCTATAACTCTTGAAGAGATTGGCGATAGTTCTATGGATTATATAGCTTTAGGACACAGACATAGTTTTTCAGGTATAAATAAAGAAAAACATACTTATTATGCTTATTGTGGTAATCCGGAAGGAAGAGCCTTTGATGAAAAAGGAGAAAAGGGTGTAATATTAGGAGAAATATCTAAGGACATTATTGATTTAAAGTTTGTACCTATATGTAAAAGAAAGTATGAAGAAATTTTCATGGATATAAGTGGTGTATTAACTTATGAAGATATAGGAGAAAAAATACTTAACTATATTCCAGAAAGTGAAAGATATAATAATATTTATAAAGTAATTCTTTTAGGAGAAGTAACTGAGGATTTTATTATAAATTTAGAAGTTCTAAGAGAAAAGATCTCAAAAGATTTTTATTATATAACCTTAAAAGATTCTACAGAAATAAATTTAGATTATGAATCTTTGTGTAAAGAACTTTCTATAAAAGGTCTCTATGCTAGGAAGATGATTCAAAAGATAAATGAAGCAGAAGAAAAGGAAGAAAAACAGATATTAAAGGATGCACTAAAAACAGGAATACAGTGCTTAAGTAATAAGGAGCTGATTCTTTAATGATTATAAAAAAATTAAATATAATTAGCTTCGGTAAATTTAAAAATAAAACCATAGAATTAAAAGATGGTATAAATATAATATACGGTAAGAACGAAGCTGGAAAAAGCACTATTCAGGGATTCATAAAGGCTATGTTTTATGGGATGAACTCCCAGAAGAAATCTATAAGAGAAAATGAAAGAAAAAGATATATGCCCTGGAGTGGAGAAAAGATGCAGGGAGAGCTTATTTATGAAGAAACGGATGGAAATGAGTATATAATAAAAAGATCCTTCGGAAATACAAGAAAAGAAGATCAAGGAGAGATAATTCATTGTATTACAGGAGAAAAGATAAGGGCTATTAATGTAATAGAACCTGGAAAGGAAATATTAGGTTTAAATGAAGAAGGTTTTAATAAAACCTTATTTATAAAGCAACTTGGATTAGAAATAAAAAGAGGAAAGGGAGATGAAATACTAGAAAAACTCACTAATCTAGTGGAAATTGAAGGAGAAGAAGGCTCTTATGAAAAAGCCATTAAAGTACTAGAGGAAGCTAAGAGATTTATTACCACACCAAGAAAAACAGGTAAATTAGATGGGTTAAAATTAGAACTAGAAGAATTAAATAGGGAATATAGTGACAGTGTAAGATTAAGCAAAGAAGGCATAGAAGAACAATTAGAACTAAATAAGCTTCAAGAAAAAAAATTTGAGTTAAGAGCTCATATAAATAAATTAGAATTATACAAAAAGCATATAAAAAGAATAAAGCTACATAAGGAATATAAGGAGATACTGGAGTATTTAAAGAAAAGCGATGAGCTAAATCGTGAAAAAGAAAAGGTAGAAGAGGATTTACTTAGTGATAAAGGAATTATAGATAAAAACTTTATTGATTCCATAAAGGAAGAATATAGAGGGTATAATCAGCTAAAAGATATATACATAGAAAGAGAGGAAAGTAAAAACCAAGTAGAGGAGTCTTTAAAAACTAAAAAAGAAGAATTCCATAAGTATGAAAAATTTAACAACTTAGACGAAGAAGTAGAAAGAAAAGTAATATCTCTTTGTTTAGAAAAAAAAAATATAGAAGAGAGAATAAAGGAAGTTCAAGATATAGAAAAGGAACTTAGTACTCTTGAATGTAATCTGAAAACTTTAAAAGATAAATATGAGGTATTAGAACCTATATTAGGTTTTAGAGGACGGATTGAAGGTATATTCTATGATTATGAAAACAAGCTGAAAGAGCTTAAATATAAAATGGATAATACCCATATAGATTATAAACTTATAGATGAAAAACATGTCTATGAAAAAAATAAAAGAAAGAATTTGATCTTTAGTATATGTTCATTTATAACAATTCCCTTTATTTTTGCAATTAAATTTTTAAAAGCCTATGAGGGATATTTAATTTTTCCATTTATCTTTGTGCCTATGTGTTTAACATTGTTTTTTGTTAAAAGAGAGAGAAAGAATTCTAAAGCTTTGAGTAATATACATAAAGAAATCCTAAAAGATAAGGAGGTTCTTTCTCTTAATGAGACTATAGCATCCATAGAAAAAGATTTAGAGCAGTACTATAAAGCATCAGGAGCTAAAGATTATAAGGATTTTTTAATTAAATTAAGAAATTTAGAGGATATTAAAGAAAATATTGATAAACTTAAAGTAAAAATTGAAGAAAAACTAATACAAAAAGAAAATTACCAACCAGAGGTGTTAAAAGAAAACCTTCAAAATATAAACAAGTATCTACAGTTTATATTGGAACATACAGAAAGTCAGGATATAGAAGAATTTTTAATGAAAAATAAAGAATTTAAACTTCTTAATAACCAAATAGTGATTTTAAATTCAGAGTTAAATAATATTTTAAAATCTATAGATCATATTAATGAAGAAATAGAAATAAAAGAGAGAAACATAAAAGAGAAAATCATGAGGGTTTCTAAAGGTAATATTTCTATAGAAGTAGTTTCAGAAGAGATAGAAAGACTTGAGGAAAAGTTAAAAGAAAAACAGGATATAGAAAATAGGCTTAAAAATATTGATAGTAGTTACAGACTCCTTCTAAAAGATAGAGATTTGGAAAAGATGAGGGAAGAAATAGGAGATATATTAAAGGAAGACATAGAAGAAAACTTTAAAGATGAGGAAATGCTAGATGAAGCTCTTAAAGAAAAAAACAAAGAATTATTAAACACTGAGAAAAGATTAAAGGATGTAGAAAATTCCATAGAAAATAAATTTATAGGGAAAAGAAGGATAACAGACATAGAAGAAAATATGGAGTCTGTAAAAAATGAAATCAGTGAACTAGAGTATAGATTACAGTGTATAAATATTGCTTATGAAACTTTAATAGAATGTTTTAAAGAACTTCAAAGAGATTTTGGACCTCTACTTAATAATAAAGTTAGTAAAATACTATGTTCTATAACAATGAATAATTATAATGAAGTTAAAGTTTCGGAAGAGTACAGTATAAAACTTAGAGATAATAATGAAAATACTATTGTAGATGCAGAATATTTAAGTAATGGAACCCTAGATCAGATATATTTTGCTCTTAGAATGGCTTTTGTTGATCTTATATTTAATCAAAATGAATCAGTGCCTATTTTTTTAGATGAAGCTTTTATGCAATATGATGATGATAGGTTAATGAAAGTTCTGGATTATATACAAAGTATAGAGAGCAATAGGCAGATTATAATATTTACATGTCAAAGAAGAGAAATTGATATAATTAAACAAGACTCAAATATTATCTATATATAGTTGGTAAAATTTAAATAAGAGAGTCATAAGTAAAATGTACTTGACATAGGTTACATTTTATTCTTATCACTCTCTTATTTATTAGTTTTATATTAAAATTCTTTATTATTTTTAATTAAAGGGATGATTTTATAGCTTATTAAAGAAGAAAGGATGCATTTTATAATATCCCCTGGTAAAAAAATTAAACATCCGGACTGGAATATTTTTATCCAGGATAAGTTTTTGTGAAGCACACTATTTAAAATATAAGCCATGTAAGGTAATCCAAATAAATAAATTATTAAGGTGGCAACTAAGGAGGCTAAGATATATTTTAAAATACTATTATTTTCAAATTTCTCTACTACTTTTCCAGATAAATAAGCTGCTGGAATGAACCCTATTGCAAATCCAAAGGAAGGTTTCATTAGTATGGGGATACCCCCAATACCACCTGTAAACACTGGCAATCCTATTAAGCCTAAAAAAATGTAAATTACTTGAGATAAGCCTCCAGATTTTGATCCTAAAATCATTCCGGACATTATTACTATTAAAGTTTGAAAGGATATGGCTACTGGTTGAATAGGTAAGGATAAGTATGCACCAATTGCTGTTAGTGCTGAAAATAAAGCTATTAATATTAAATCTTTAGTTGAGAGTTTCATAAATAACCACCTTTAAAATAGTATTGTAAACTATAATTTTTTTTAAGTTTACAATACTATTTTATTATAATTTATTTTAAAGGTCAATAAGGTATATTCTATAAGGTTTTTAAACCTGTAATTCGAACTATTAGATTATATATAGCCAAGGAGACTATAGTGTTTATAAGAGAAGTAGGGATAACTATTGTAGCAAATAAAATAAAAATGTTTGTAGGCAATGACATAATAAAAGATACAGAAATTAAAAATACAATACCGCTTACTAGGGTACATAAAAAAGCTAATATGGGTACCTTAAAATAATTCTTTTTAGTAAAATGAGTCTTTATATTATAAATCAATGCTGCAGATATGATTTTATCTATCATATTTGGTATCTGTCCTCCAGGAAATCCAGTAGTAAGTGCAGCAAACATACCAAATACAATGCTAACAATTAAGGTTTCCTTGTAACTTTCACAAAATAATAATGACATAACCATCATAGTTAAAAGAAAGTCTGGCTTTATTCCAAAAAATATTGGAGGTGAGATTTGGTGAAGTATAAATCCTATAGCTAAAAATAATGATAAGGTTGTTAATTTTTTTAAATTCATATTTATTTCTCCTCGCATAATTAGTTTAGTAGTGAATTTTACATTTAAAATTTTATAGAAAACACTTCATCTCATATAAATCCCTCCTTTTAAAACAAATAAAAAAAACCTTCGTCTAAAACTAATTAGGACGAAAGTTGTTCGCGGTGCCACCTAAATTACATTGCAATAAACAATGTATCTCATTATTCAAGTACTAACATACTCTATCCTTTTTAACGGTAGGCTTCCGGTAACTGCTACTCTCCATTTAAGGATTTCGGTTTACTTCTGAAAGGTCCATTCACTAAAATTATCATCATGAAGATCTCACCATTCTTCACTCTCTGTGTATGAAGCTTTTTAGCTACTATTCCTTATAAACGAATTTAAATATTAATTTGAATATATTATAACATATTTTTAAGAGTTGTCCATTGATTATTTACTAATAATCTGTAAAATATATAGAGTAGGATAAAATTTCTATTAAAGGAAGGTGATTTTTATGAAAAAAAGATTTTCTATTGCATTAAGCTTATTAATGTCAATGGTTTTATTAGTAGGTTGCATATCAAATAAAGGTGAAGAAAAACAACAACAAGTAGAAAATAAGAATATTAAGGTGTTTGTTCCTGATGGAATTCCAGCACTTACAGCTGCAAAGCTTATGAAAGAAAAACCTGAAATTAAAAAGAATTTTACTATAGAATATAATGTAGAAAAAACTCCAGATGCTTTAGTAGCAAAGGTATTAAATAGCGAAGCTGACATAGCTGTGGTTCCATCAAACTTGGCAGCCCAAGCCTATAATAAGAACTTATCTTATAAATTAGCAGGTACTGCTGGCTGGGGATCTTTATTTGTAGTTACATCTGAGGATATTTCAAAGGTATCAGATATGAAAGGTAAAGAAATATATAATATAGGTAAAGGACTAACACCAGATATAATATTTAGATTTATATTATCTAAAAACAATATAGATACAGATAAGGATGTAAGCATAACTTATCTTAATGGTGCTACAGAGCTTGCACCAGCATTCATTAGTGGGAAGACAAGTCTTGCTGTTATGCCAGAACCTATGATAACTACTGTTACAATGAAAAAAACAGAAAGTAAAATTGCTATAGATTTAAATAAAGAGTGGATTAATCTTACAGGTAGCAAGTATGGATACCCTCAATCTAGTATAATCATAAAAAAAGAGTTAATAGAAAAAAATAAGGATTTTGTAGACAAGTTCTTAGAGGATTATAAAGAGAGCATAAAGTGGGCAAATGAAAATCCACAAAAATTAGGAGAGTATGCAGAAGAATTAGAATTAAATATGAATAAAGCTACAGCTGAAAAAGTGATAGAAAGGGCAAATATGAATTTTATTCATATAAAAGAAAGCAAAGAAGATTATGAAACATATTATAAAGTTCTTAATGAATTTGAGCCAAAATCAATAGGAGGAAAAGTTCCAGATGAAGGATTATACATGGGAAAATAAAAAGTATATATTTTTATCCATTATGCTTCTATTTATCATATGGGGAATAGGTGCTAAAAGTATAAATAATGAAACTATAATACCTTCTATAGGTTCCACTTATGAAGCTTTAATTGAAATAATAAATAATAAAAATTTTATAAATATAATAGGATTTACTTTATTAAGAAGCTTTTTAAGCTTCTTAATTTCTATATTAACAGCTTTAGTTTTAGGACTTTTAGCCTATGAATTTAGGATTATACATAATCTTTTTAAACCAATTCTTTCTATATTAAAATCAGTGCCAACCATGGCTATAGTTATTCTAGCTCTTATTTGGTTAGATAGTGAAAAGGCACCTGTTTTAATAGGCTTTATAGTGATATTTCCAATACTATATGACAGCATAGTATCAGCTTTGATTTCTATGGATACTAAAATCTTAAATATGGCAAAGCTTTTTAAGGTAAAGAAAATAACAATCATAAAAAACATATATATTCCATGCATATTTGGAGGAATATATAAGGTTATGGCCTCTGTATTAGGATTAAATTTTAAAGTGGTAATTGCAGGAGAAGTATTAGGTCAACCTAAATATTCCATAGGAAGTAGCTTGCAGATGGAAAAACTATACTTAAACACTTCTGGGGTCTTTGCTTGGATAATTATAGTGGTAGTATTAACTATTATTTTTGAGACTCTTATAAAGTTCATATATAAAAGTAAAGCACGTTGGAAGTATTAATTAAGGGAGTGAAGGGTTTGGAATACAAAATAGAGCATGTAGGAAAAGAATTTTCTAATCTTAAAGTATTAGAAGACATATCCTTTACTATTCCTAAAGGATATGTAACTTGTATATTAGGACCTTCGGGATGTGGAAAATCTACATTATTAAATATAATAAATGGAACTATAAAGGATTATGAGGGAGAGGTTAAAGGGCTACAAAAGGAAAAAATCAGCTTCGTTTTTCAAGAACCTAGGCTTATAAAATGGAATACTCTGTGGGATAATATAGATTTTGTTCTTAAGGATAAGCTAGATATAAAAGCTAGAAAAAACATAATCCAGCATTATTTAAATCAAGTGGATATGTTAGACTTTAAGGATTATTACCCTGATTTTATTAGTGGTGGAATGCAACAAAAGGTTAGTATAGCTAGAGCCTTTGCATATAGCTCAGAGGTTTTATTAATGGATGAACCCTTTAAATCATTAGATATAGCCTCTAAAGAAAATATAATAAATACTCTTGCAAATATAATAGATAAAGAAAAAAGAACATCTATACTAGTAACTCATGATCTAGAGGAGGCAGCGCTTTTAGGTGACTATATAGTGATTTTTACCAACAAGCCTACAAAAGTTAAAAAGATATTAGAAAATCCTATAAAAAGTGTAAGTGCTAGAAAGAAGGAAAAATTTATTATGGAGGATTTTGCTAAGGAAATAAAAAGCTATTTACTAGGTGGAGAATAATATTATTAGATTTTAAAGTTACACTAAGGCCTCTTTCAATTTTAAAATCATTAAAAGTTATGCTATACTATATTAAGTAAAACTTAAAATTGAAAGGAGATGATGAGGTTGCAAGTATTATTTTTAGTGCTAAATAAAGTGGAATGTCTTGAGGGAATACTTGAAAACTTCATGAGTGAAGGTATCAGAGGAGCTACTGTAATTGAAAGTACAGGTATGGCTCGAATATTAAATGAGGTAGGAAGCAACATTCCTATTTTTGGATCTATAAGAATGGTAATGGATGAAAAATACCCTTTTAATAAAACAATTTTTGTAGTAATTGAGGATAATCAATTGGAAACAGCGGTATCATGCATAAAGAAGGAAACAGGAGATATGTCTAAGCCTGATGTAGGCATAATATTTACAGTTCCTGTAGGTTACGTGGAAGGAATGAATATAGGGGGAAAGAGAGAGTAGATGAACAGTTTATATTACATAGCCATAGTACTATTTTCAGGCATGTTATGTGCAAAACTACTTTCTAAAATAAAACTTCCAAACGTAACCGGATATTTAATTGCTGGAGTAATTATAGGTCCTTATGTATTAAAAATTGTGCCTCAAGATGCAGTAAAATCTTTAGGGATATTATCAGAGGCAGCCCTTGGATTTATTGCCTATGGAATAGGCAGTGAATTTTTACTAAAGAATATAAAAAAGACAGGTAAAACTGTTATAATGATAACAATTTTTGAAGCATTAGGGGCAGTACTTTTAGTGGATTTAGCCATGATATTTATTTTTAAACAACCCTTACCTTTTAGCTTAACTATTGGAGCTATAGCTGCAGCTACAGCACCAGCGGCTACTATATTAGTAATAAGACAATATAATGCTAAAGGTAATTTTACAACCACTCTTTTACAAGTAGTAGCTATGGATGATGCTATAGGTATAATTGCCTTTGGCATATCTCTTGCGATAGCTCAAGCACTTATAGGTGGAGCTTCAACTTCTCTAGCCATGGCTATATTAAAGCCTCTAATTGAAATAGTCTTTTCTATAGTTATAGGATTTATATTAGGATTTATCTTTGCATATCTAGGTAAAAAAGTTCAAGGTGAGAATGAATTATTATCTTTAACTATAGCATTTATATTTTTTGCTATAGGAATTTCTATAAAATTAAATCTATCTACCCTACTTACATGTATGATGCTAGGAGCCACTATAACTAATTTAAGTAGCAATAGTAGTAGATTTTTAAGTATTGTGGATAGATTTACACCTCCACTTTTTATAGCATTTTTTACAATTGCAGGTTTAGAGTTGAATCTGTCAGTGCTAGGAAGTGTAGGAGTTATAGGACTTGGATATATGGTATTTAGAGTTATAGGCAAAATGCTTGGGGTATACATTGCAGGTTATATAACAAAAGCAGAGGAAAATGTAAGGAAATATTTAGGGTTGGCTTTAGTTCCTCAAGCAGGGGTAGCTATAGGCTTATCTTTGGTTGCAGAAAAATCTTTACCACCTGAGTATGGACAAGCAATAAGAACCATTGTATTAGCTGGAACAGTTATATATGAATTAATTGGACCATTATCTTCTAAAATCGCTTTAATAAAAGCAGGAGA
Source organism: Clostridium simiarum (assembly GCF_018919175.1). Lineage (GTDB taxonomy): Bacteria > Bacillota > Clostridia > Clostridiales > Clostridiaceae > Clostridium_L > Clostridium_L simiarum. Next base: position 250,143 of record NZ_JAHLQL010000001.1, read on the forward strand.
TATAAAATAAATATTGAATATATAAGGATAATCATTCATTTTTATGTAAAGTTAGTAGCTCTGTTTTAGAATTATAGAACAGGGCTCTAAAAATATTACTTTACTAAGTTTAAAGTTAAAAAGGGTATTTTGAATATTAAGGGGGAAAAATATGTTTTTAATGGGAGGAAAAAATAAAAAGGAACCACAAGAAAAGATTCAGCAGAGAGAAAACCTTGGGAGCAAATCCACAAATAATTTTAATTTAAAACTATCAAACTTAAGAATGCTACAAGAATATCAAATCAATATAGCAGATAGGATTTTAAATGAAGGTGAAGAAACATTAGAGGCTACAGAAGTTCTTTTGAATTCAGTAGAAGACATTAATAAACAAATTGAGTTAAATGAAAAGCATATCGCAAATACCTTTCAAGCATCAAATGAGGTAGGAGAATTCTCACATATAGTATTTAAGAGAGTAGATGAAACTATTAAAGAAATAAATAGTACTTTGGAAAAATCTAAATCTGGATATGAAGCCGTAAATTCTTCAATTAGTAGTATAGAAACCATAAAGGAAACTGTTGAAAATATGCATCAGGTAATCTTAGAATTAATAGAAAAGTCAGAAAAAATAAATGGTTTTGTGGATACAATAAAAAACATTTCTAATACTACTAATCTATTATCCTTAAATGCTAATATAGAAGCTGCAAGGGCTGGAGACGCTGGAAGAGGTTTTGCTGTAGTTGCAGGAGAAGTTAAAAAGTTAGCTGAAAGTAGTTCTAAATCTGCTAATGAAATTGGGGACATAATAAAGGATATAGCATCCACAACTAATAAAACCAATACCATAATGCAACAAAGTATTGAAAGAGTTATTAATAGCACAGAAGAAGCTAAAAAGGTTGAAGAAGCAATAAATCACATAATAGAATCTGTAAGCAGAACTCAACAAATATCTTTAGATATAGAAGAAGCTATAAAGCAACAAGTAAAGAAAAATGATTACCTTGTTGCTACTATGGAAGATATGGAAAAGGGCAGTCTAGAGCTGAAAACTCATAATGAAAACACTTCTATAAATGCTTTTAGACAAAAGTACAGTCTAAATAAACTAAAGGATAGTATAAACACATTAAATAATATATCTAAAAGCATGAAGACCCTAGTTCAAGACAAGGAAGAAAAATTAAATGACGAAAAAATAACTTTAAATATAAAATTTTCTAAGATATATACATTAGACCCTGTTAAAGTTCTTTATGCAGACAACGTTAAGGCGTTATACCCTATACATATGGGCTTGGTACAATTTGGATCAGGAGTGGATATAATAGGTGGTATAGCTAAAAGTTGGCATTTAGAGTCCGACAATGTTACGTGGAACTTTATTCTAAGAAGAGATATTAAATTTCATAATGGGCGAAATGTAAAATCCGAGGATGTAAAATATTCTTTTGAGAGGTTTTTAAGTAGAGAAACAAATTCAGACAATAGATGGATATTAAATTTTATTAAAGGAGCTAAAGAATTTTATAATGGAGAATCTAAGGTTATAAGCGGAATTAAAATTATAAATGACTACCAGATAAAATTAATTTTAGAAAATCCCTATGCTTCATTTTTAAATAATTTAGCATTTATATCCTGCTCTATAATACCTAAAGAGTGTGCGAAAAACATAGAGGTTAATCCTATAGGTATAGGGCCATATAAGTTTGTTAGTTATAATGAAAAGGATGATAAATTAGTGCTAGAAAAGGTGAAAGATTACCCATTAGGTTCTGGGCTTGCAGATGAAATTATTATTCATACATCTTCTGAGAGCTTAGCTGAAGACTTTATAAATAATAAATTAGACTATACACCTGTAAATGCTTCAAATGTTGATGAAATAAAGAAAGCAGGATATGAAATTAATAAAAAAGAAAGTCTTGGTGCAAAATATTTAGCCTTTAATTTTACTAGCAATAATCCTTTGATTGAAAATAGGTATGTAAGATTAGCTATTAACTACGCTCTAGATAGAGAAAGGATTATAAAGGAAGGCTTAAAGGACTTAGAAAACCCTTCACAGTATATATTCCCAGAGGGATTTAATTTAAACGGTAGAGAGAAAATAAAAAGAGATATAAGTAAAGCTAAGGATTATATGAAAAAAAGTGGAGTAAAGCAAGGTACTATAACCCTATTGATTAATTCTCTTACAAAGAATAGCCACTATGCTAAATCTTTAATAAAGGTACTTAAAGAGAATTTAAATGAAATTGGTCTCCAGTTAAAAACCGTAGAAGTAGAGCAAAAGAACTATACTAAGGCTGAATTTAAGAAAAAAGGAGATATACTTTATTCAGGGTGGATAGGAGATACAGGAACACCAGATAATTATATAGAGCCCTTTATAGATCCTGACGGTATTGCAAATATAGGGGGTTATACTAATGAAAACTTAATAGAGCTTATAGAGGAAGTAAAAGCCATAAAAAATCCTTATAAATATAGGGAAAAAATAGCTCACATTGAAGAAATATTAAAAGAAGAGTGTCCATATATATTTGTTTCTGTAAGTTGTAATTGTTATGCAACCAAAAATAATGTTAAAGGTATTACAGTAACACCTATAAATTTGATAAAATTGCAAGATGTATGGAAAGAGTAATAATTTGGTTTAATAAAAATTTTTATTTCATAGATTCAGATAATTAAGAGAATTCCACCTAAACCTTAGAATTAATTGACAATACATAAAAAAGCACTGCTTTACAGTTTATTTCAAAAGCAGTGTTTTTTTTATTTTTAAAGCATAGTTTTTACTGTATTAAATAAGATTTATAGAAATCACTATGATTCTTAAGGATTATTTTGAAAACATTATCAAAACTGCTTTATATGAAGTATTACATAAAGTTATAGTATTATAAGATATATAAGTTAAATTTTATTATAAGATTTACCGTGATATAATATTAGTAACCTTTAAATTGTTAGAATAAAAATAAAATTAAACTATAAAAGTGAAAATATAAAGATTAATTTTATTTTTAATACATAGGTATAATTCATTGTATAGGGAAGTGTTTTTATGGAAGTGAAAAGATTTAAGGGAGAGGAAAAAAATCTTTTAGAAGATGCTTATAAGGTTAGATATGCAGTTTTTGTGGAAGAGCAAAATGTACCTGTAGAACATGAAAGAGATGGTCTTGATGAAAAGAGTTACCATGTAGTGATATATGAAAACAATTTGCCAGTGGCTACAGGAAGAGTGGTTGATTTAAGTGGAAGATATAAAATAGGAAGAGTATGTGTGTTGAAAGAATATAGAAGATGTGGATATGGAGAAAAGGTTATAGAAGAGCTCATCCATATATTAAGAGAAATTAATATTGGAGAAGTACTATTACATGCTCAAATAAAATCTATTAGTTTTTATGAAAGATTAGGTTTCAAAGCCTATGGTAATTTATTTGAAGAAGAGGGAATAGAACATATAGCAATGAGTTTAATACTTAGAGGGGCTGGAAGATTTTAATTTAATAGAATATTCTTAAAGACACCGCTGAATTAAATATAGCATTATAGATATAGGATTTAGTATAAATTACTACTAAATTCTATATCTTTTTTATATTTATCTAAAGGAGTAATTATAAACTAAAGGAGGATAGCTCTTGTAATACTTTTCCTTTAATGTAATTTTAGTAAAGAGAATTACTTTTAACAAGAATAGATTAAATACATTGATAAATCATAACATTTAATCTTATAATTTACATAAGTATGTTATTATAAATAGCAAGGAGGATTTTTATGAAAATTACCATTACTGGAGATCTATATAGTGGCAAAAGCTGTTTAAGTAAAAGTCTATGCAGTCATTATGGATTAAAGATTTTTAGTGCAGGAAAGCTTTTAAGGAAAGAAGCGGAAAGTCTTGGAATGGATATTACAGAGTTTAATAAATATATGGATGATAATAATGTAGATATGATTATAGATGAAAGAACAAGGGAAATAGGAAGAAATGAAGAAAACTTTTTATTTGATGCTAGACTTGCTTGGTATTTCATTGAAGATAGTATAAATATTTATCTTAAAGTAAATGAAGATATAGCTGCTGAAAGAGCCATAAAAGATGCAAGGGGTAGCTCTGAAACTTATATTACCAAGGAAGGGGCTTTGTTTAGTATAAAGAAAAGATCCCTTGTAGAAAGAGAAAGATTTATAAGGCTTTATGATGCAGATATATATAATCTGCACAATTATGATATTATTTTTGACACAAGTTTTTGGTCAAGAGAAGAAGTGTTATTAAAGGTAATAGAATCTATTGAACTTTACAGAAAAAATTATAAAGACTCATTCTGGTAAAATGCAGGTGCTTTATATTTTTTATTTAAAGATTTCCTACTAAGATATATTTCTATATTGTTAGAGATTATTAAAGGATAAGGGTTATTTCTGTCGAATAATTAAGTATAAAATGGTTTTTCTATTTACAAGGTTATCTTATTTATAACCTTGGTATTATTAAATTAATTTGTAAAGGAGAGGGTATAGGTTATGGCGTATAACTTTGATGAAATTATCCATAGAAGAGGAACTACTTGTGTAAAATGGGATGAGGGTATAATAGATCTTGGTGAAGAGTTTCTGCCTATGTGGGTAGCTGATATGGATTTTCCTTGTCCAGTAGAGGTTCATAAAGCCATCAAAAAAAGAGCAGAACATCCTATATTCGGGTATACTTATGCTAATGAAGAAGTTTATAGGCTTATAATTGATAGATTGAAAAATAAATATGGATGGCATGTAGAAAAAGATTGGATAGTTTTTCTACCTGGTGTAGTTGATGGAATAGCTACTTCCATAAATAGCTTTACAAAAGAGAATGAGGGAATAATTATTCAACAGCCAGTTTACCATCCATTTGCCTTAGTACCTGAAGCTTATCACAGAAAAGTTTTAGTAAATAATCTTAAAGAATCAGAGTGTGGTTATGACATGGATTTAGAAGATATAAAAAATATAATAAAAAGAGAAAATCCAAAGATGCTAATATTATGTAACCCACATAATCCTTTAGGGAAGGTTTGGAGTAAAAGTGAACTTGAAAAATTAGGAGAAATATGCATAGAAAATAATATATTAGTTGTATCTGATGAGATTCATTCAGATATAATTTATAAGGGATTTAAACATACTCCCTTTGCATCCATTTCTAAAGAATTTGAGGCAAACTCTATAACACTAATGGCACCTAGTAAAACTTTCAATGTAGCAGGATTAAGTCAAGCCTTTGCAGTAATTCCTAACAAGGAATTAAGAGATTCTTTTGTAAGAGCTAGAATAGGATATAATTGGGGTAATGTGTTTGGGATAACTTCTCTAGAAGCTTGTTATAAATATGGAGATAAATATATAGAAGAGCTTTTATGTTATTTAGAGAAAAACATAGACTTTGTAGAAAAATATTTGAAAGAAAAATTACCTATTGTAAAGATGAAAAGACCAGAGGGAACTTACCTTTTGTGGTTAGATATGAGAGATTTGAATATGCCACAGGAAGAGTTAGATAGATTTTTAAAAGAAAAGGTTAAGGTTAAATTTAATAGTGGTAATATATTTGGAAAGCTAGGAGAAGGGTTTCAAAGAATGAATATAGCTTGCCCTAGAAGTTATATAGAAGAATGCATGCAAAGATTAGAAAAAGCAATTAATAGCTTATGAAGTAAAAGAACTTCCAATAAAAGTACAAGTTGATATTTAAAAGTACGCCTTATTTATAATATTTCAAAGTTATAGGTGGGGCGTTTGTGTTTTAAAGTTTTATCTAAACTCAAGGGTTTCAAGATAGTTTATTAAAGAATAAAATAAACATAATTAGCTATATATTAATTGGAACATTTAACTCATATTAAAATACAGTTTTAGGAGGCTGTTCTATGAAGAATATTAAAAGCATAAGGACAAAAATTATATTAACAATTTTGCCCGTAATCTTAATATCTATGTTTGTTATGAATTATATAAGTTATGAAAAGTCAAAAAATATTATTAATGAAAAAATAGAATTAAGTATGGAAAGTCAACTGGAAGGGAATATAAATTTAATTCAAAAAAGTTTATTGGAGCATGAACAAATTGCGGAGTCATTGGCAAAGGTAACTCAAGCAACTAAAAGCTCTTTATCAAAAGAACAGTATGCTGAGATGCTAAGGGAAGTTATACTTACTAATAAAGATACCTATGGAGCAGGAATATGGTTTGAACCTTATAAATATAAAGATGAATTAAAATATTTTGGTCCTTATGCCTATAAAAAAAATAATAAGGCTTTTTTTGTAGAAGATTATAGTGATGAAAAATATGACTATTTTAAATTTCCTTGGTATCAAAATACTATACAAGATAAGGATGGTTTTACATATTGGTCTGAGGTCTATTATGATGAGGTAAGTAAGGTTTCTATGGTTACAACTGCAGCACCTTTTTATGATAATAATAAACAAGTTTTAGGAGTTGCTACTTCAGACATTGACTTAACTACATTACAGAAAAATATAGGGGACATAAAAGTAGGAGAAAAAGGTAAAGCTTTTTTAATAGATAAGGATGGAAAATACATAGCTGGGGTTGAAGAAAATAAAATATTACAAAGTAAAATTATTGAAGATGAAAATACTTCTTTGAAATCCTTAGGTGGCACTATGTTATCCTCAAAAACAGGAGTATCTAATTATGAATTAGATGGAGAAGAAATAAGAGTATATTATGAAGAAATTCCAGAAACAAAATGGATATTAGCATTGACTATACCGGAATCAGAATTATTAGCTAGTTCTAAATCTCTTTTTAGATTACTTAGCGTAATTATAATTATAGCTTCCATCTTAATTACATTAGCTATTTTTTCTGTTGCTAATAGCATTACTAAAAGCCTTAAAAATGTGAATAATCTTGCTATGGGTATAGCAGAAAATGATCTAACTAAAACCATTGAAGGAAATAGCAATGATGAGATAGGAAAAATGATAGGATATCTTAATAATATGGCGAAAAATTTAAGAAACACAGTGTTCAATGTAAGGGAAAATATAGAGAAATTATCTTTAGCTTCTGAAGAACTTTCAGCAAGCTCTGAGCAAACAGAAGTAGCAGCAGATCAAATTGCAGTTTCTATACAAGACATAGCTTCTAATTCTCAAAAACAAGAAGATCTTATGAAGGATAGCAGTGTGATGGTAGGTGAAATATCTCAAGGATTAGAGCATGTAAGTTTAAATGTTCAAGATATGGCAGGAGCATCTGTTATAACCTTCAAAAGGGCTAAAGAAGGAAATGAAGTGGTAGATAAGGCCATAAGGCAGATGGATAATATTAATGAAAAAGTAGAATTTTTATCTAAAAGTATAGATACTTTGGGTAAGAAATCTTCTGAAATTGGAAGTATTATATTGGTAATAAGTGAAATAGCAGAAAAAACAAATTTATTGGCATTAAATGCAGCTATTGAAGCAGCAAGGGCTGGGGAACAAGGAAGAGGCTTTGCTGTAGTAGCGGAAGAGGTTAGAAAGTTAGCTGAGCAATCTGAAAGTTCAACAAGCAAGATAATTAATCTAGTACAGGATATACAAGGAAGTATTTCAGAGTCTACTGTAGCAATGGAGGAAAGTAGCAAAGCTGTTAATATTGGAATTTCTATAGTGGGGAGGGCTGGTAAATCCTTTAGTGAAATCCTACTTTCTGTAGATAATATTTCAGTAAAAATGCAAGATGCATCTGCGGTTATTGAGGAAATTTCAGCAGGATCACAAAGCATGGTGGAATCTATAGAAAATATGTCAAAGATTTTTGAGGAAACATCAGGTAGCTCTCAAAATGTAGCAGCATCAGCGGAAGAACAAACTGCGCTTATGAAGGAAGTTGCATCAGCAGCACAAAGGCTTACAGAGATGGCTGTAGATCTTGAGAGAATAATGAACAAGTTTCAAGTTTAATTAAATATAATAAATAAAAATGTCGGTTGTACTTTAACCGACATTTTTTTATGTAATTTTATATTTTATAAAGTAAGCTTATGATTATGGATGAAATAATTAATAGATTATTTTGAAAATATAAACTTTAATCGCCCTATTGACTTTATTACTTTATCACGTTAAAGTAATAAATAGATAAAAGAAAGAGGGGATAATATGAGAAAAAAATATTTAAGTTTTATTGTAGCTATGTTAGGAGTTTTTTTACTATCTGGATGCAATAATGGTAAAACAAGTTTAGATGAATTTGAAAACATAAAGAAAAGAGGATATATAATTTTAGGCTTTGATGATACTTTTGTACCTATGGGATTTAAAGATGCCTCAGGTGAAGTAGTTGGTTTTGACATAGATATTGCTAAGGAATTAGGAAGAAGACTAAATTTAGAAGTTAAGTTTCAACCTATAGACTGGGCCATGAAGGAAACAGAATTAAAAAATAAAAATATAGATGTTATATGGAATGGATACTCAATAACAGAGGAAAGGAAAGAAAAGGTTGAGTTTTCTGATCCTTATGTAGAAAATAGACAAGTTATAATAACCTTGAAGGATTCAAATATAAATAAAAAGTCAGATTTAGAAGGAAAAAAGGTTGCAGTACAAAGTGGATCAAGTGCTTTAGACGCTATAAATAAAGAAGAAGAATTAATGAAAAAGTTTCAAAATGGTAAGCCTATAACTTTTGATACCAATAATGAAGCTTTAATGGACTTAGAATCATCTAGAGTTGATGCGGTAGTAGCTGATGAAATACTATCAAGGTATTATACAACTCAAAGAGGTTCAGAAAAGTACAAAGTTCTACCAGAGGATTTTGGTAAAGAGCAATATGGTATAGGTATGAGAAAAGGAGACAAGAAATTTATTGAAGAAATTAATTCAATCTTAAATAACATGAAAAGGGATGGAACTACTTCAAAAATCTCATCAAAATGGTTTGGAGAAGATATAATTAAATAAGTTTAGGTTAGGAGAATATATATGGGTTATTTATACACACTTATAAGATCAATGGCACAGGGACTTATAAATACATTAAGTATATTTACTATTACTTTAATTTTATCTATACCACTTGGGGTATTTCTTTCCCTTATGCAAACTTCAAAGCTAAAGGTTTTAGATAAAATATGTAAGTTTTATATATTAATAATGAGGGGAACCCCCCTACTATTACAATTAACATTTATATTTTTTGGATTACCTTTAGTTGGTATTACTTTTAATAGATATACCGCTGCTATAATAGCCTTTGTGCTAAATTATGGAGCATATTTTGGTGAAATATTTAGAGGAGGTATTGAATCCATTGATAAAGGACAGTTTGAGGCAGCCTATGTACTAGGATTAAGCTTTAGGAGAAGATTCAAAAGAATAATATTACCTCAAGTAATAAAGGTGGTGCTGCCCTCTGTAGCAAATGAAGTAATTACTTTAGTTAAGGATACATCTTTAGTTTATGTAGTTGGCATAGATGAATTGTTGCGAATAGGGAAGATAGCTTCAAATAGAGAGGCAAGTTTAGTGCCCTTAATTGTAGTAGGAATTTTTTACCTGATATTTACTTTACTATTAACAAAAATATTTTACATTCTTGAAAAAAGATACTCTTATTATTTATAGGCAAAGAAAAGAGGGAAGAAAATGCTAGAGGTTAGAAACTTAAAAAAGTTTTATGGAAAGAAAGAAGTTTTAAAAGGAATATCCTTTGAAGTACATAGGGGAGAAGTAGTATCTTTAATAGGACTTTCAGGTGCAGGAAAAACCACTATTTTAAGATGCTTGAATGACTTGGAAAAATGCCATGAAGGTTACATTACTATTGAAGGAGATAGTCTTATTAAACAGGAAGGAGATATCTTTTCTTATAGTTCAAAGGAAGAAATAAAAAGATATAAGAGAAAAATAGGTATGGTGTTTCAGAATTTTAACCTTTTTCCTCATTTAAATGTAATTGAAAATATTATAGAAGGGCCAGTTAGTGTGCTTAAGATGGATAAAAATGAAGCAGAAAAAAAGGCAGGTGAACTCTTAAAAAGAATTAATCTTGAAGAGAAGGCTAAGGAGTACCCTTTTCAATTATCAGGAGGAGAAAAGCAGCGGATAGCTATAGTAAGAGCTTGTGCAATGAATCCTAAGGTGCTGTGTTTTGATGAACCTACATCAGCCTTAGATCCAGATTCTAAAAGACAGGTGGGAGAGATAATTAAGGAATTGGCAAAAAAAGATAATAGGGCTGTTTTAATAATAACTCATGATATGGATTTTGCTAAAAATATATCAGATAGAATAATTAAAATTAGAGAAGGTAAAATTGTTTAATCTAAGGGAACTAATTGGTAAATATCAAATTAGTTCCCTTAATTACTATAGTATTGGTAAAAACTATAGGCGGTTCCTGTACTATAGCTTATAACTATTAGAAATAATCCCATAAGGGTGTTACCATAAAAAATGGTACACGATTAAAATTTATAAGGTGATTAAATGAAAGTTACTATTACGAATCTTAGAAAACAATATGAAGAGGTTATAGCGGTAGATGATTTAAATGTAATCGTTAAAGATGGTGAACTGGTGTCTATATTAGGACCTAGTGGTTGTGGGAAAAGTACCTTGCTTTATATGTTAGCGGGTATAGTAGATCCTACAGCAGGGCAAATCTCTTTTAATGAGGAGATAATAAACTCAGTGCCCATAGAGAAACGAAATATAGGGTTGGTTTTTCAAAATTATTCTTTGTATCCTCATTTAACTGTACTTGAAAATCTTATCTTTCCTTTAAGAATGAAGGGGATGAAAAAGGGTCAAGCTATAGAGGAAGCAAAAATTATAAGTAAGACTCTTAGAATTGAGGAGTTACTTAAGAGAAAACCTAAAGAATTATCAGGGGGACAGCAACAGAGGGTGGCTATAGGAAGGGCTTTAATAAAAAAACCAGGATTATTACTTATGGATGAACCTTTTTCTAATTTAGATGCAGCACTAAGAGTAGAAATGAGAGAAGAAATTAGAAACCTTCAAAAGGACTTTAATATAACTACACTTTTTGTTACTCATGATCAAGAAGAAGCACTATCTATATCAGATAAAATATTATTAATGCATAAGGGTAAGGCTATACAATATTCTACAGGAGAAGAACTTTATCATAATCCTAATTCTGTATATGGGGCTAGATTTATTGGAAGTCCTAAGATAAATATCTTTGAAAAAAGTGAGTTCATAAGATTTTTTAATAATTTAGAGGATATTTCAGAAGATGGGGACATAAAGAATTTTGGAATAAGGCCAGAGGACATAGAGATTTATACTAAAAAAGAGTACGAGGAACTTATTCCAGCTTACATAAGTAATATATTATCCTTAGGTAGAGATACACATATAACATTAGTATTCAAAGGTATAGAAATCAGAGCTATCATAACAGGAGAATCGAATTACAATGTTGGACAAGATGTCTATTTAAAATTTAAAAAGATACATAGGTTTAAGGATTAGATATGAAAAGATATAAAGGGTTTTTATACATATTACCAAGTATATTAATACTGGCGGTATTTCAGATTTATCCTGTGATTAAAGTTTTTATGATGAGTTTTTATACAAAATTTGATTATTTAAAAGACATAGTTTATAAAAGAGGAATAGATAACTATGTATACGTTCTTACAGATGAAGATTTTTATCTTGCGTTAAGAAATACTTTTGTTTATGTAGCCATTGCAGTGCCTTTAGCTATAGGACTTGCTTTGTTTATTGCAGTTTTATTAAATCAAAATTTAAAGTTAAGAAATTTTTTTAAAAGTGCATATTTCTTGCCTTTTGTGACTAGTACTGTAGCTATTTCTGTAGGGTGGAGATGGATATTTAACAGTGATCAAGGGCTTATTAATTTAGTATTAAACAGTATGGGATTTGGGTCTAAGCAATTTTTACGGGATAGCTATTATACTATGCCATTGCTTATATTGTTAAATATTTGGAAAAGTCTTGGATACAATGTAGTTATTTTACTAGCTGGTTTACAAAGTATAGATGATAGATATTATTATGCAGCAAAAGTGGATGGAGCTAGTAAATGGAGAATATTTAAAGAAATAACATTACCACTTCTATCTCCAATTATACTTTTTCTTTCAATAACATCTATTATAAGAGGATTTAAATTATTTGATGAGATTTTTGTTCTTTATGATAGGTCACCAGGACCATTAAAAAGTGCTATGACCATAGTGTATTATATTTTTAATAAGTTTTATATGAATTGGCATTTTGCAGTAGCTTCTGCAGCAGCCTTTATACTCTTTATAATAATATTAATATTTACTTTGATTCAATTTAGAATTGCAAAAAAGAAAGTTCATTATTAAGGGGGGGATTGAATTGAAGAAAAAAAAGTTAGAAAAGATATTAACTTACATGATTCTTGTAGTTACAGCAATATTTATACTTACCCCTTTTATATGGATTTTTTTAACTGCATTGAAATCCCCAGAGGAGGTTTTTGCAAATCCGCCAGTTATAATTCCAAGGAAGCCTCAATGGGAAAATTTCCTTCAAGTATTTAGATTAAAAGATTTCAATAGATATGTTTTTAATAGTGTTGTAATTACAGTAGCCATTACCATAGGAGAGCTAGTAACTACTATATTGGCAGCCTTCGCCTTTTCAAACTTAGATTTTAAGGGGAAGGATATAATATTTACTATTTTAATTGGAACTATGATGGTACCTGGAGAAGTATTGCTTATACCAAACTTTGTAACCTTAAGTAAACTGAAATGGATAAATACATATAAGGCTTTAATTATACCGTGGTGTACAAGTATAACTTCAATTTTCTTTTTAAGACAATACTTTTTAAATATACCAAAACAGCTTTATTATGCAGCAAAGGTGGATAACTGTAGTGATTTTAAATATTTAATAAGAATAATGATACCTATGGCTAGACCTGCTATATTTACTATAGCAATTTTAAAGATAATAAATAGTTGGAACGCTTTTATGTGGCCATTAATCATGACAAACTCAGAAAAGATGAGAACTTTACCCATTGTCCTAGCTAAGTTTTCCTCAGAAGTAGGTATGGATTATCATATTTTAATGGCAGCTTCAACTATAATTATAATGCCCATGATTATAGTGTTTATATTATTATCAAAATATATATTAAACGGTGTAAGCAATAGCGGTATTAAAGGTTAGAAGTAAAAGGTTATATAAGATAAAAAATGGAGTAAATCCATATTATATTTTAAACCCAAGAAAGGAGTTTTAACTTATGAAAAGAAGAGTTATATCAATTATGTTAACAGGTATCATGGCTCTATCCATGATAGGGTGTAGTGGAAAAGTAGATGATAAGAAAGATAAAGCTACATCTAGTATACCAACAGAGATTAAAGAAAATGTGGAAATTGAATTTTGGCATTCTATGAAGGGGGAAAATGAAGAGGCTTTAACAAAGATTACTAAAGATTTTGAAGAAAAAAATCCTAAAATCAAAGTTAAACTTGTGAATCAAGGTGGTTATAGGGATCTGTTTGAAAAATTAATGGGAGCTGCAAAAAGTAATACACTTCCAACAGTAACTCAAATATATAATAACAGACTTACATGGTACATAGATAAAGGTTTAGTTGAAGATTTAAATCCTTACATGTCCAATGGTACGGTAGGTATGAAAGAGGAAGAATCAGAAGATATCATAAAGATATTATATGAAGATGGAACTTTTGAAGATAAGCAATATTCTCTACCATTTAACAAAAGTCAAATGGTGCTTTATTATAATGAAGATATGTTAAAAGAGAAGGGCGTATCTGTTCCTAAAACCTGGGAAGAATTCAAAGATGCAGCTAAAAAGCTTACTGTAGATAGTGATAATGATGGAAATCCAGAAGTTTATGGTGTTGCTTTAGAAAATAATATCTCTACAGACATAGGAATTTGGGTAAGGCATGCTGGTGGAGAAGTAATTAGTGAAAAAGATGATAAAATTAATTTTAATACTCCAGAAACAAAGGAAGCTGTTGAATTTCTTGCTGGTATGGTAAAGGATAAAGTTGCTACTTTAGCTGGAGAAGATAAAAATGCAAACAATACCTTTATTAAAGGAAAAGCAGCAATGTGTGTAGCTTCAACTTCAGCCATACCTTATATTCAAAAGGGATTTAAGGGAAATTGGTTTTCGGCACCATTACCAGTACATAAAGAAGATGCTCAGCTTTATTATGGAACAAATGTAGCTATGTATAATACTGGAACTGCAGAGCAAAAGCTTGCTGGTTGGTTATACTTAAAGCATTTAATTAATACAGAAAACACAGCATATTTTTCAATGAAAACTGGTTACATACCTGTTAGAATGTCAGCTATAAAAAGTGAAGAGTATCAAAAGTTTTTAAAAGAAAATCCAGTAAAAGAAGTACCTATGAAGACTTTAGATAAAGGTTGGATTGGAGCTAGATCTATTGGTACTATACCTGCCCTAGATGTTTTAGGACAAGAGTTAGAGCAAGTATTTAAAGAGAAGAAAACTACAGAAGAAGCTCTTAAGGAAGCTCAAGAAAAGGGCGAAAAGGCAATGAAAGAAGCTAGAAGTAATTAGCTTAATTATATATTTTATATTGGCACTATATTTGAAAGTATGTAGCAGATATCATTATGGTATCTGCTACAAATTTATAACTTAAAAGGAGAGATATTGTGGAAAAAAGTAGAAACATATGTATATTAGCTCATTGTTTTATAAATGCAAATTCAAAAGTAGAGGGACCTTGTAGATATAAAGGAGTATTAAAGCCATTAACCTATGCTTTAATTGAAAGAGATTATGGAATTATACAACTTCCTTGTCCAGAACTTACCTTCTACGGTATGAGAAGATGGGGACATGTAAGAAATCAATTTGATAACCCTTATTTTAGAAATCATTGTAGAAAGCTACTTAATCCTATAATTTTACAGATAAAAGAATACATTGCTAATGACTATAAAATAAAATATATAATAGGAGTAAACGGTAGTCCTAGCTGCGGTATAGATGTGAGTTGTGTGTCTAATACTTGGAAGGGAGAAATCACAAAAATAGAAAGCATAGATACTTTAAAAAGAGACATAACCTATGACAAAGTTCCGGGGATTTATATGGATGAATTTATGAAGATGCTAAAAGAAGAAAACATTGAAATAGATTTTTTAGGAATTAACGAAAAAGATATAGATAACTATGATTTTGATAAATTACTATAAAAAAATAAGAGAGGTATAGATTAAGCTATGCTTCTCTTATTTTTTATAATATAATTTTATTAAATTATATTATAGTATAGGTTTTATAACATATAATCTTAGAATTTTTAACTTTTGTAAACTAAAAGTAACTTTTACTAAGGAACATATGGTAAAATCTTTCCTATAAGCATTTAAAAGGGGGTATAGGCCAATGAGGCGTAAAACAAATAGAGCACTAATATTTTTTATATGTTTTTTCATATTGTCATCTTTAGGAGTTAAAAGTGTTAAAGCGGAGGAAAAAAGTGAAGATATAGAAATTAAGGTTCAGTATGGATTTGAAGGAAGATATAAAGTAGGCAAAAATATTCCTATTTCCATCGAAATTCAAAATGGAAAGAAAGATATAGAAGGAGAAATTCAAGTAAAAATTCCTACAAGAGTTGATAAGTATGATTTGTATAGTGAAAAGGCTAACATTCCTAAGGAATCTAAAAAAAGGTTTACAATGGCTGTACCTATGGGAAGCATATCTAATGACTTAACTATAAGTTTAGTGGAAAAAGGTAAAGTTATAAGTGATACAAAGGTTAGAGTTGAAAATGGCAGGTTAACAGAAAATGAAAGATTTATAGGGGTGCTTTCAGATGATTTTAACAGTTTGAGTTATTTTAGTAAAACAAAACTAAAGATTGCAGTGGGGCCAGATAAATTAGATTTAAATCCGGTAGCTGTAAAGCTAAATGAAACAAACATTCCAGAAAACAGTAAAGCTTTAGATGCTTTAGATATATTAGTAATAGATAATTTTGATACATCTAAGCTTTCTAAGACTCAATATGAAGCTATTAAAGAGTGGGTAGAAGATGGAGGGATGCTCCTTATAGGTACAGGGAATAATTATTCTAAAACCCTATCTTTATTTAATGATGACTTTATAAAAGGAGAAATAAAGGGTTCAGAAAACAAAACATTAAGCTCTTTAAATAATTATATTAAAAACCCATCTTTGGAAGTTCTGAATACGGAGGTTTTAAATATAGATATTAAAGATAGTGATGTACTTATTAAAGAGCAAAATACTCCAATAATATCTAAATTAAATAGAAAAAGTGGTGTGGTAATATTATCAGGTCTACCTTTAGGACTAGAACCTTTTATAAGTTGGAGTGGAAAAGAGGCTTTCATAGCTAAATTATTGTCGGATAATATATACACTAGTATAAGAAGTGGTAAAGGGGATGTAATGGCTCAGCAGTACAGGCTAAATGATCTATTAAATAAAGTTCCAGAAGGTAAACTGCCAAATATAAGGTTAGTAACTATGTTATTTATAGTTTATGTGCTTTTAGTAGGACCTTTAAGTTATACTATATTGAAAAAGCTTAAAAAAAGAGACTATATATGGGTTACAGTTCCAGTATTGGCCTTAATTTTTAGTGGAGTAATATATATAATTGGTGGTTCTACTAGAATAAATAAACCCTTTGTTAATTTGTTTTCTATGACAATTATAGATAAAAAAGAGCCTTCGGATACAGAAGTATATGCTGGAGTTATAAGTCCAACTAAAGATAGATTATATGTAGAAGAACCAAAGGATGTGACTTTAAACTTTATAGAGGATGTAGAAGGATTCAGGGGTCAAGCCAATGAAAACACAGAGGCTAAAAGTTTAAATTTAAAGGTACTTTATGAAGGTAATAAAACTTATTTTGAATTTAATGATATAAAAGCATTTAGAGCAAATATCTTTAATTTTAATAAAAAGAATATGTCATTAAACACAACAGAATCACAATTGAAATTTAAAGATGGAAAGCTTCAAGGAAATATAACAAATAATTTAGGTTTTGATTTAGAAAGTGCTTATATTATAACTCCGTTTTATATTTATGAACTAGGAGATATAAAAAAGGGAGAAGTTTTTGATTTATCAAATGTATTAAAAGAATATACTGGTATAGAAAATTTTATGGATAACTTTTATAGTAAATCTGCTTCTACATTAAATGATGAAGAGAGGACTATGAGAAATAGGTTTCAACAGCTAGAGATGTTCTTTGATAAAATGAATGTATCTAGTAATGCAAGAGATATAGAACAGACTTATATTGTTGGATTTTCAAATAATCTAATAGAAGATGAATTAAAAGTAAATGGAGAGAAAGTTCCTACCTATCAAAGTAATCTATTAGCTATAAAAACTAATATAAATTTTGTGGAAGATGGTATAATAGAATACCCTTATGGATTTTTAAAACCTCATATTGACAATCAAGTAGGTCAAGGTGGATATAATGATAGGGATGGAATAATCTATGGAAATATGAATTTAGATTTAACCTATAAAATAGAAGATAGTATGACGGTACAATCAATAACTTTTAAACATATTGAGGGAAGAAGATATATGAAACCCTTTGATGGAGATTTTTATATACTAAATGTAAATGAAGGAAATTATGATAAGTTAGATATAGGTAACAAAGAAATTAATATAGATAATGCTTCAAAGTATATAAAAGATGGAGAAATCAAAATACATGTAGAAAGAGGTTCTGGAAATGGATCAAAGCATGAGGAACCTTCCATGTTACCAGCAATTTCTGTAAAAGGGAGGTTACACTAATGCTAGAAATTAAGGAGCTTAGAAAATCTTATGGGAAATTTGTAGCGTTAAATGGAGTGGATTTAAAAATAGAAAGAGGAGAAATATTTGGATTTGTAGGACCTAATGGAGCAGGAAAAACTACTACAATGAGGATAGTAGCAGGGCTTTTATCACCAGATTCTGGAGAAGTTTATGTAGATGGAATAGATGGCATAAGAGATAACAAAAAGCTTAAGGAAAAGATAGGTTATATGCCAGACTTCTTTGGAGTATATGATAATTTAAAAACCATAGAATACTTGGAGTTTTATGCTTCTATATATGGAATATTAGGTAATGATGCTCAAAAGTTATCCATGGACTTACTAGAAATAGTTAATTTAACAGATAAGAGGGACTTTTATGTAGACGGATTATCTAGAGGTATGAAGCAACGTCTTTGCTTAGCTAGAAGTCTTGTGCATAATCCAGAACTTCTTATATTGGATGAGCCAGCTTCTGGAATGGATCCAAGAGCTAGATATGAGATGAAGTCAATTTTGAAAAATTTAAAAGATATGGGGAAAACTATATTGATAAGTTCCCATATCCTCCCAGAACTCGCGGAACTATGTACTAAAATTGGTATTATAGAAAAAGGTAAGAT
Organism: Clostridium simiarum; assembly: GCF_018919175.1. GTDB lineage: Bacteria > Bacillota > Clostridia > Clostridiales > Clostridiaceae > Clostridium_L > Clostridium_L simiarum. Next base: position 268,672 of record NZ_JAHLQL010000001.1, read on the forward strand.
GGTAATTACTGAAACTGTAGATGAGATAATGATGAAAATGAACTACGCTAACCCAATAAAAATTAGATTATTAAACAAGATAGAAGAAGGAGTTAAAATTCTAAAAGAAATACCAAACCTTAGCAATGTGCTTGTGGAGGGTAATAATATAACCTTAGGTTTTTCTGGACAGGAACAAGATATGGTGGAGATTCTTAAAACTTTGGTAATTAATAATATTCCAGTGGTATCCTTTACTAAGGGTAGTGGAAATCTTGAAGAAGTATTCATGAAGATTACAGAAGAAAATCATAAATAGGAGGTGGCATTATGAAGTTTAATTTAAATCCTGTTCTTAGAAAAGAAGCTAAAACTACAGTTAGGACTTGGAGAGTGGGGGTATTACTTGCAATATACTCAGGTATATTAGCGTCAGTAGCTGTTATTACCTTTACAATGTTTATAAAAAATATGGTATATGGTGGGTCACGATATGAAGAACTACCTACAATATATATGGCCATCGAAAGTTTACAATTAGTTTTAATATTATTTATTGTACCTTCACTTTCAGCATCGGCTATTTCTGGAGAAAGAGAAAGACAAACTTTAGATATTTTACTTTCTACTAAGATGTCACCTTTGTCTATTATAATGGGGAAGCTTATGGCATCCTTAAGCAAAGTTATACTTCTTATTATATCTACAATACCAGTTTTTTCTTTGGTGTTTTTATTTGGAGGGGTAAATGCTAAACACATAATGGAAATAATAATATTTTATTTGATTACAGCACTATATGTTGGTAGTATAGCTATCTTTGTATCTACACTTTTTAAAAGTTCTAGAGTTTCAAATGCTGTAGTTTATGGAGTAGGATTATTCTTAACTTTAGGTACATTATTTATAACTGTAATGTATTTTCAATATTTAAGTTTTAAATATACTTCTACAGGACAAAATCCATCTCAGGCTTTTTCAATACCTTATTATCTTTACTTAAATCCTTTAATGGGCTATGGTTCATTGATGATTCATCAATTAGGAGGAGCTAGCATGATACCAGGTTTTAGATCTTTAAACAATATCCCAAATGCATGGATAATCAATCTTGTGGTGGAAACCATAGTTTCCATAGGACTATTACTATTGGCTTCATGGAAACTAAATCCTATAAAGAAATCTAAAAAGAAAAGAATGAGGAAGGTATGAGTAATTTAGATTTAAAAATAGAAAAGTTTTTTAAGAAAGCATCTAGAAGACTTAGGGCAAATTTATTTTTAAACAATATGATTAAAGGGCTAATAATGACTTTAGCCCTATCTACAATACTGCTATTATTATCCCTATTTATTCCTATATATAAAGGTGTTTTTACTGGGATTTCAATTTTAATACTAGGTAGCTTTATAAGCTTAATATATTCAATACTAAAATTGCCCAATAATAAAAAACAGGCTCTTATGATAGATAGTATAGGATTAGAAGAAAGATTGTCGACAGCCTTGGAAGGCAGAGGAAAGGAAGAGGGATTTTATGAACTTCAAAAGAGGGACACTTTAGAAGTCATAAAATCCTTTGATATAAGAAAAAAAATACCTATAAATATAGAAAAGAAAAAAATTGCATTATTGTTATGTCTAACTGTATTGTTCTCTATTGGGTTATTTGTTCCTACAGAAGCTAAAACCATTGCAAAGGAAATAGAAAATACAAAAAAATATCAAAAGGAAACTTTAGATAAAATAGAAGACCAGAAAAAAAATATAGAAAAAATGAAAGAATTTACAGAAGAAGAAAAGAAAAAGTTAATAGAATATTTAGAGCAGGCAAAAAAAGAAATAAACAATGCAAAGATAGAAAAAGACATAGATAAAGCTTTAGAAAGATTGGATAAGAAACTCCAAAAAGAATCTAAAGATCCTTCCCTTAGTAAAGAAAAGGAAGAATTACTTAAAAGCATTCAAAAGGATATAAATCCTAAAGGAGAAGAGGAAAGAAAAGAGAGAGCTAAGAAAGACTTGGAAAAGTTAACGGATAAATTATCTAAAAATAAACTTACAGAAAATCTTGCAAAGCAGTTAGAAGAAGGCAATAAAGATGGAATAGATAAGGCATTGAAAGATATAAAAAGCAATATGGAATCTCTTGGAGATTTAGAAAAAAGTCAAATTTCTAGAGAACTAAAAGAGACCTCTTTAGAGATTGATAATGAAGATTTAAAGGAAGCTTTAAAAAATATATCAAAGGATATTAAAGAAGGTAATATTAGTGATGACAGTGAAAAGAAGACTAGTGATTCATTAAAAGCTCTGGTAGATGAGACTGAAGGTACTGTTTCAAAGGATGGTAATAAGACTGGAAACAATGAAAGTCAAAGTCAGGGTGAGAATAAGGGGCAAGGTGAAGGTGGAGATCAAAGCCAGGGCAAAGGTGAAGGTCAGGGTAAAGGTAATGGAAGTGGAGAAGGAAGGAATCAAGGTAGTAAAAATGGAATAAATAAGCCTGGCTCTGATACAACAGAGCGTAAAGAAGAGGTATTTATTCCACAGAGAAATACCGGAAATGATGAAAATCTAACTGGAAATAAAAACAATAGTTCTTCATCACAGATAATAGATTCAAAGGAAGGTTCAGCGGAAAGAGGAGAATCTATAAATTATGATGAAGTTATAGGAGATTATAGAAAAGAAGCCTATGATAGCATTAATAATTCAATTATACCAGAGGCTTTAAAGGATATAATAAAAAGCTATTTTGAAGGGTTACAATAATATGAGGTGAGAAAATGGAATTGAATAAAGAAGCTATTGATAAAGCCATAGAACGCATAAAGTTGTGTGAAGAAGAGATATCTAAGGGGATAATTGGGCAAAAGAGTATAATAAGGCAAGTTATAATAGGGATTTTAAGTGAAGGAAATATTTTATTAGAGGGGGTTCCGGGGCTTGGAAAGACTCAACTGGTAAAAACATTATCAAAGGTATTAGACCTTTCTTTTTCAAGGATACAATTTACTCCGGACTTAATGCCCTCTGACGTAGTAGGAACCAACATAATTATAAAAGAGGCAGATAGGAACTCTTTTAAGTTCGAAAAGGGTCCTGTGTTTGCTAATTTGGTTTTAGCAGATGAGATAAATAGAGCTACACCTAAAACACAGTCTGCTTTGTTAGAAGCTATGCAGGAAAGAACTGTAACTGTAGGTAAAAGTACTTATAAGTTAGCGGAACCTTTTATGGTTTTAGCTACACAAAACCCCATTGAGATGGAGGGGACCTATCCCTTGCCTGAAGCTCAATTGGATAGATTTTTATTTAAGGTTTTTGTTGAATTTCCATCTTTAGAGGAATTAAAGTCCATAATGGATATAACAGTTACCAATAAAAAAGTAGAAATTAGTCCAGTTTTAAATGGGGAAGATATAATTAGTATAAGAGAAATAATAAAAGAGATACCTATGTCTGAGTCTGTGTCAGAATATGCTTTGAAGCTGATTTTAGCAACCCATCCTGAATTAGAAGAAGCACCTGAAATTACTAAAAAATATGTTAGTGTAGGCTCAAGTCCAAGGGGAGCCCAAGCAATATTTAAAGCTGCTAAAGTTAAAGCTGTAATGGAAGGTAGATTTAATGTATCTTTTGATGACATAAAAGCTGTAGCATATCCCGCATTAAGACATAGAATATTTCTGAACTTTGAGGGATTAGCAGAAGGAGTGAATCCAGATGATATTATAAGTAAAATTATTGAAGAAATAAAGGTAGTGTAAACTATGGCTTATGATATATTTGATAAAGATTTTTTTAAAAGACTATACAACATAAATATAAATTTAAATATGAGATTAAGCCTTGGAAATCAGGGAGGAAGAAAGTCTCATGCAAAGGGAATTTCTTTAGAGTTTTCGGATTTTAGAGAATATGTGCCTGGAGATGATATAAGACGGATAGATTGGAATGCCTATGCTCGTTCTGAAAGATTATTTATCAAATTGTTTATGGAAGAAAGAGAGGCGGTATTCAATTTTTTTATTGATGGTAGTAAATCTATGGATTTTGGAGAATATAAGAAATCTCATCAAGCACTAAGGGTTGTTGGGGCTCTTTCTTATATAATATTAAATAACCTTGATAGAGTAGGGGTAAATATATTAAACAGTGAAGGTTTAGAAAATATAAAGTCAGGTTCTGGGAAAATAATATTTCAAAGCATATTAAAAGAGCTTTCAGAAATAGATTTTCAAGGTAAAAATAGTATATATTCATCTATAAAAAGATTTAACCCAAAAAGAAAAGGGGTATCAGTTTTAGTATCGGATTTTTTTCATGGAGAGCCTCTAGAAGAATCTATAAAGTACCTAGTTTATAAAAAACAAAAGGTAATATTGATTCATGTGTTATCTAAAGAAGAGTTAGAACCAGAACTAAATGGAAATTTAAATTTAATTGATTCTGAGAGTGGAGAGGATATTAGAGTAAGCATAAATCCTTCAGTTTTAGATATGTATGAAAAGGGACTACTAAACTTTAAAAAGTATATGGAAAGTTTAGCTTCTAAATATGGAGCACTTTATGTACCTATAAGCTCAGAGGATTCCCTTGAAAAAATAATATTTCAAGATTTAACTCTTCAAGGTTTCATAAATAAAATATAGGGGGTGGTAAGGTGAAATTTATAAATTTATGGCCCCTGATGTTCTTAAGTTTTATTCCATTGTTAATATTTTTATATCTCTTAAAACAAAAATCTCAGGATCACTTAATCTCAAGTACCTTTTTATGGAAAGAGGTATATAAGAATATTGAAGCTTCTACTCCCTTTGAAAAGCTAAGATATAATATAATGTTACTACTTCAACTTTTGATTATAATTTTTTTAATTGGAGCTTTAACAGACCCATTTTTGTCAATTTGGGGCAAAGATTATAAAAATGTAATAATAGTTATGGATAATACTGGGAGCATGACTGCTACTTATGAAGGTTCTACAAGAATGGAAGAAGCCAAGAAAAGAGCAGAGGAGTATATAAATTCCATAAAAGGCAGTGCCACTATAACTATAATAAATGCAGGTGAAAAACCTTCTATGGAGATTTCTAATTCTAAAGATAAATATTTAGCTATAGATAAATTAAAGTCTATAAAGCAAAAATCTGTAAGTGGAAACATAGAGGATAGTATATCTTTAATAAAAGCTATAACTAAAGAAGTTGAAAGCTATGAAGCAGTGTTTTTTACAGATAAAACCATAAATATAGATGATATAAATGGAAAAGTAATTAATTTAACGGAAAAGGGAAGTAATGCTTCTTTAGATTTTCTTTCTTATAGTGAGGATAAAGAAGGTCTTAAGGTACTCATAAAAATAACTAATAGAGGAAGTTATGAATATACTTCTGATTTAGCTTTATATGGAGGAGAGGAACTTTTAGACATAAAATCTATTTCTTTAAAGCCTAAGGAAAGTAGGACTATTTTATTTGATAAAGTAGATTTTAAAGGAGACATACTTAAGGCTGAACTTACAGAGGAAGATAGTATAAAAGATGATAATATCATATTTGAAAAGATATTAAGGGAAGATAGACAGAAAATATTATTGGTTACAGAAAAAAATATTTTTTTAGAAAGAGCTTTACAAACTATACCTAATATTGATATTTATAAGACTAATTCTGAAGAGAATATGAATAAAGAGGATAGGTATGATCTTTATATATTTGATAATATAACTCCAGTAGATATTCCAAAGGAAGGCAATATGCTATTAATAAATCCTGAAGAAAATTCTATTTTTAAAGTTAATGGAGAGCTAGAGGGAGGATATGGAGTTATAACTCAAAGTTCAGTTAGTAGATATACAGAAGGATTAAAGTTTGCTATAAAAAACTATAAAAATTTAGAGAAACCTAATTGGGCAGAGGGTTTTTTGAAAGTGGAAGAAAACTACCTAGGATTTATAGGTGAACTTAATGGCAAAGCCATAGGGGTTATAGGCTTTGATCTTCATAACTCAGATTTGACCTTAAAAGCAGAATTTCCTATTTTAATGCATAACATAGTGGGAGGTCTTATAAATAGAGGTATGTTATATAAACATAGCTTTAAATCCGGTGAAGAGGTTCAAATAAACCCTAGAGTAGATGGGGAAGAAGTTAAAGTTAAAAACCCTAAAGGTGAAGAAGAGATTATACCTCTAAGATTCCCTTTAAAGTCCTATAAAGCTACTTATTATACAGGAGTTTATCAGGTGTCTCAAAATATAGGAGAAGAAATTATAAAAACTTCTTTTACAGTAAACTTTCCTACAGATACTGAATCCTCCATGGAAAATGAAGAGAGTTCAATAGAAAATGTAAAAGGAAATAATCTTCTAAAGGGTGGCTTAAATCTTAGAATATATCTAATATTACTAGCATTAGTAATTATTTTAATTGAGTGGATTCTGTACATTAGAGGATATTAATTAAAAAAGCCTATACCTAAAAAATAGAGAGGAGAGTATGGTTAAGTTTTAATTGCTTTCTTAACCAATAGAAATTAGTGAGCTTAGAAATAATAAGACCTATATTTTTACTCCTTATACCATTTTTTATATGCCTTGTCATATATACCTTTAAAAAATTAATAAGATTTAGAAAAAAGAAAGTTTTAACTGTTATCGCCAGAATAACTATATTTACCCTATTGTGTTTAGCTCTTTCAGGCATTACCATAAAGCTAAATATAAATGATACAGCTACTTTATTTTTACTTGATATTTCAGAGTCTAATAAAGAGTTTAAAGGAGAAGGAGAGAAGTTCATAAATGAGGCTATTGAAAATATGCCTAAAAAGAATAAAGCGGCAGTAATGGTTTTTGGAGAGGATACTATTTTAGAAAAGTTTTTTTCTGAAGGAAGAAACTTTAATGGAATATCAGGAACTCCAGTATCCACTTCTACAAATGTTGAAAATGCCATTACTCAGGCTTTAGCTACTTTCCCAGAGCAGAGTGCCAAAAGATTAGTGATTATAACAGATGGTGAAGAAAATAAGGGAAGTTTATTAAAGACAGTACCTTCTCTAGAACAACAAAATGTAGATGTTAAGGTTTATAAAGTAAATAAAAGTGAAAAACCAGAAGTATATGTAGATAATGTAAAAATACCAGAGAGAATAAATATAGGCGATGAATTTTCTGTAGTTGTATCTATAGAAAGCAATGTTAAAACCTCTGCTAATATAAGTTTATATTCTGATAGAACAAAAAAGGCAGAACAAAATGTAGATATTGAAAAAGGAAGAAGTAATTTTGTTTTTAAAGATATTCAGAATTCTGGTGGATTTAAAAGCTATAGGGTAGTTATTGAGCCACTTTTGGACACTGAAGGGAAAAATAATGAGTATCTTGCTTTTACTAATGCAGAGGAAAAACCTAAAATTTTATTAATTGAGGGTAAGGATGGAGAAGGAAGAGAACTGGAGAATATATTTTCGGCCCTATCTATGAATTATAAGAAAATAGGTGCAAAAGAGGCTCCAAGAAGTCTAAAGGAAATGTTAGAGTTCAAGTCTATACTTACAACAAATGTACATATAGATGATATAAATAAGGAGTTTTTAAACAATTTAGAAACCTATGTAAAAGATTATTCTGGTTCTTTTATAGCAACAGGAGGGGAAGATTCTTTTGCATTGGGAGGGTATTTAAATACACCTTTTGAAAAAGTACTTCCTGTATATATGGATATGAGAGGTAAGAAGGAAATACCTAAAATGGCATTAGCACTTGTAATAGATCATTCTGGAAGTATGGGTGGAGGAGAAGCTGTAACAAAGCTTGAATTAGCAAAGGAGGCAGCAGAAAAGGCTGTAGATACTCTAAGACCTGTAGATGATATAGGAGTGTTAACTTTTGATGATAGCTTTGATTGGGTGATACCTCTTCAAAATAGCAAGGATAAAGCTAGTATAAAAGATAAGATTAAAACCATAGGAGTTCGAGGTGGAACAAGCATCTACCCAGCATTAAGAGAGGCTTATAATAGTTTAAAATCTAGTGATGCAAAGATAAAGCATATTATATTACTTACAGATGGTCAAGATGGATTTAATGAGTATGGGGATGTATTAAAGGAAGCAAATGAAGAGAGAATAACTCTATCTACAGTATCTGTAGGTGAGGATGCAGACAAAAACTTGCTAAAGTATTTAGCAGAAGAAGGTGGAGGAAGAACTTATCATACCGATATATATACAGATATTCCAAGAATATTTGCAAAAGAAATTTTTTTATCTGCCAAAGTATATCTAAATAATAGGGAATTTACACCAAAGATAACTAGTCCTCATAATATATTAAGTGGAGTATCAGAAGGTGGAATGCCATCCCTATTGGGATATATAGCATCTTCTGCAAAAGAAACTGCTAGCATTATACTATCATCAGATGAAGATGATCCAATACTTACCGCTTGGCAATATGGGCTAGGAAGATCGGTAGCTTGGAATTCTGATATGGCAGGAAGATGGAGTAAGAATTTAGCCGGTTGGAATAAAACCACTAAGCTATGGCAAAATATACTAAATTGGTCCATAGAAAATTATGGCCATGGAGAAGGAACCATAAATGTTGAGCTGAAAGGAAATCAAGCTTTTATAGAGTATGAAACGAAGAATAAAAGTGAAGAGGCAAAAGTAAATGCCCTAGTAACAGATGATAATGGAGAAAAAAGGGAGTTACCCTTAGAAGCTATAAAACCAGGAAAGTATTCAGGGGTTATGGATCTTAAAAACATAGGATTTTATAGTCTGAATGTAAGAGAATTAGAAGGAGATAATATAGTAAACACTCAAAACTCAACTATAGCTATGCAATATTCTCCAGAATATAAATTTTTTAAGGATGAAGGAGCCTTAGAGAGGCTAGTAGTAGATACTAAGGGGGCTTTTATTAAATCCTCTGAAGAAGTTTTTTCATCAGAATTAAATTCTGTGTGGAGTAGAATAGATTTAACTAATACATTTTTAGTTATGGCTCTTATTCTATTTATGATTGATATAGCCTATAGAAGATTGAATTTAGACTTTAAATTATTTAAAAAAAATAAAGAGAAGTTTAAGGATATTAATAAGAAAAAGGTTAAGTCTAAGAAGTTTAAACTTAATACTGAGATAAAAGATAATTCTTTAAAAGAAAATAAAAGTAAATGGGGAGAAAGTTCAAACAAGAATTCTGAAGAAGGATTAGAAGATAAAAAGATGAAATCAACTAAAGATAAATTAAATAAAAATAGTCATAGTAGTAGTAGAAGAGAAAAAGAGAAATCTAGTAGGCTAGACACAGCAAGCTTATTAAAAAAGAAAGAAGAAAGAAACAAATAGATTCATATTTATATTTTTATTATACCGGCTTTAAGATTACATTATTGTAATTTTAAAGCCGGTTTTTGTAATCTAAAGCAATGGTACTAAAAATTGAAGTCTTGTAAAATTAATATATACATAAGTTAAACTATAATAATAAGAAATCTAATTTACTATAGCATAATAGTTAAAATCTATATGAAAATTATTAATAGAAATTGAATGTTAGAAAAACACATAATTTTAAGGAGAATAAATATGAAAAAAAATGTGATATCTATTGTGGCTTTATTGATAATAGTAATGTTAGGAGGAGTTTTTACTATAAGAGAGATGATGTTTCCTATAAAATATAAGGATGAGATAAAAAAATATTCTAAAGAATATAGATTAGATCCTTACGAAGTAGCAGCCTTTATAAATTTTGAAACCAATTTTCAAAATAAGAAATATGAGGAGAATAATACTAGTGGGTTAATGAATTTTAGAGATGAAAAAGCAATAGAAGTTGCAAAGAAAATGGGATTAAAGGATTTTAAGCCAAAGGATTTAGAAATACCAGAGGTAGCTATAAATCTAGGTAGTTATTATTTAAGTAAACTAAAAGAAGAACACTCAAGTTTATTAAAGGTTGTAAGTGAATGGGCTATGAGAAATAATCCGGAAGATGAAGTGATGAGAGAGTATTCAAAAAAATATTATTTACCTAAAATAGAAAAAAGAATAAATATATATAAAATTTTATATCCTGGATTAAAATTATAAAATATAGGATTTAGGTTAATATATAATTCTAATAAACCCTAGAAAGCTATTGTAACTATATAACAATGGATTTCTAGGGTTATTTTAAATAACATAAAAGTTAGTATAAAAAGTTTTGTGAATTCTATTATTTTAGAGCTTTGTAGTTAATAAAAAACATATATTTAGATGGATATCTAAATAAGAAATATAAAATTTCAAATAAGTGTTGCCATATATAGGAGTTTAGAATATAATAAAATTAAGTTAGTTAGATAAATATCTAATCATTAGATGTTTGTCTAATAGATTATAAAGATAGATGTTTATCAAAACAAGGGGAGTGTTTAATATGAAGGTGATTTATAACAAAAATCCAGGAGAAATAAGAGATTATTTTTTAATATTAAGTGACATAACAAACTATGAATGTCTAAGTGAATATTTGTTAGAAAAACAGGACTCTTTTGATAAAGAGTTTAAGGATTTTTATAAAAAGAATATTAATAAGTTTAAATTAAATAACATGGAGTTAGAAAGATATTTTAAATTTTATTCTACAGAGAGATTTAATATTGCTAGATTTATGATGTATGAAAAAGAACTGTGGGCTTATGATAATATTTATGAATACTTGGATTTTTTAGAGGGGTTAGATGAAGAAAAAATAAAGCTTTCAGTCATAGAGGAGATATTATATTTAACTGGTGAAGGTGAAGATGAAGCTAAAGAAGATGAAATGTTAAAAAATACTCCATTGGTTTTAGATAGCATAAAGTTATTAGAGATACACTCTTCTATTAAATGGGAATTATTCTGCTTTTTTCAAGAACCATTAGCTTATTTTAAAAAGTTTTTAAAGTTCGTAAAGGAATTAATTCCACTATATGAGGATTTTAAAAACACTAGAGATAATCTTATGGAAGATCTTCATGAAAGAATGGAAAGAGATATAAATAATAATGAAGAAGCTTATGAATTTATAAAAAAAGAAACAAGGGGTATAATTGATCTTTCAAATTTTAATGAGATATACGTATCCTCTAATTATTTTAGTAGTCACAGCATAACCTTCGCTATGGAAGGTGGAAAAATTTATATATTTTTAGGTGTATACTACAAAAAGGCTCTTGATATATTAGGTGGGATTAGGGAAGATAAAATTCAATTAAATCTAATGGTATTTAAAAATTTATCAGAGAGAAATAGATTTGAGATAATAAGGCTATTAAGTGAGGACAATGAGTATTGTCATGGAGATATAGCAAAATTACTAAATATTACAGGGGCTACAGTGTCTTACCACATAAATTATCTTTGTGCAGCCAATTTAGTTACTATGTATAAGAAAAATAAGAATGTATATTACAAATTAAATAAAGAAGTGATAAAAAATAGTATGGAATTTTTAAAAGAAGAATTTAAATTAGGGTAATTTATTAAAATTTATAAAAGGGTGGTTTTTATGAGAATTAAACTTCTAAAAGACAGGAATTTCGGATTATTAATGTGGGGTAAATTTATATCTTTAGTAGGGACACAAATGCAAAACTTTGCTCTTTCTTTATATGTATTTAAGATTACAGGTTCTGCTACTAAATTTGCTACAGTTCTTATGATTTCAATGTTACCACAGTTATTGCTAGGACCTATAGTAGGGGTATTTACCGATTGGATGGATAGAAAGAAAATTATTGTTTCTATGGATATTTTAAATGGATTAATAATTGGAGTATATGCAATACTATTTTATTTAAATGGAGGCCTTTCCTTAGGTAGTATATATTTGTTTGTAGTTTTACTGTCTTTAATTTCTATGATATTTCAACCAGCTATAGCTACAGTGATACCTTCCATTGTTAAAAAGGAAGATTTAGTAGATGCTAATAGTATGAATACATTTATAATGAATATGGGAAATTTAATATCTCCAATGATTGCAGGAGCTTTGTTTGGACTTTATGGGTTGTTTATAATTCTTCTATTAAATTCTATAAGCTTTATACTTTCAGGAATAAGTGAAATGTTTATCCATATACCAAAGGTTAATAAAGCCCCAGAGGAAATAAGTTTTAAAACCTTTTCTAGGGATCTTAAAGAAGGTTTATCTTTTATAAAGAATAGTAATATTTTAATAAGTGTAATAGGAATAGCCATGATAGTTAATTTTGTTGGAAGCCCTTTAGGATCAATAGGATTTATATATATATCTAAAAATGTATTAGGGGTTTCAGACCTTCAGTATGGCATTGTGGAAGGTGTTGCTTCATTAGGTATGCTTTTATCCCCTATTATATGCAGTGCCATGGCAAAAAAATATCCACTAAAAAAATTGCTTTTTTACAACTTATTAGGGACAGGATTTTTAATAATGCTAGTAGCTATAGTTCCCTTTAAACCATTTTTAAATTTATTTAATTCTAATTTCGTTCCTTATATAGCTTTAATAGTTGTAAATTTTTTTATGATATTATTAATGTCCATAGTAAATATATCTTTAAGTATTATGTTCCAGCAGACTGTACCTTTAAACTTAATGGGAAGAGTAAATACTGTTATGAGTGCTGGATGTATGGCAACCATGCCATTAGGTCAATTAGTATTTGGAATTATGTATGATAAGGTTTCAACATCACTTTGTGTGGTTATATCTGCCATTATAATTATAGTTAGTTTATTGGCATTTAAAAATACTCTTTTACCTAAGGATAGCGAAGATAGAGAACTGGCTTTACAGGTGTGATATTATAATTTTAAATAGTTAATTTGGTTTTAAGTAAATGTTTTATAAAAACATTTACTTAAAACTATTTTTTTATTCAACAAAAACAGCGGTACCAGAGGCTATTACCATAAGCATATTACCTTGGCCTAAGGTTTCGTAGTCTATAGTTACGCCTACTACAGCATTTGCTCCAAGGGAGGAGGCTTTTCTTTGCATTTCATAAATAGCCTGTTCTCTTGCTTCTATAAGCTCCCCTTCATAAGCACCAGATCTTCCTCCAAATATGTTGGAAAGCCCCGCAGCAAAGTCTTTAATAAAGTTAACTCCTGCTACTACTTCACCAAAAACTACACCCTTATAGTTAGTTATTTTTCTTCCATCTATTGTATTTGTGGTAGTTGTAATCATAAAGAATCCTCCAATTTAAATTAATCTGCTAAATATATTTTATATTTTATAGTAACATATTTCAATATTTACACTAGATTTTTTTGGAAAAGATATATATAATATAGTTAATTGGGGATGTAGTTCAGTTGGGAGAGCGCTTGAATGGCATTCAAGAGGTCGTGGGTTCGAATCCCATCATCTCCACCAAAGCATATAAATCTAAAAATTAACAGACTCTTAGTATATAAAATATTAAAAAAGACCATTAGATAGTTAGAATTTAATTCTAGTTGTTTAGAGGTCTATTTTTTATGTTTATGGATAATTTAAATATAGATTAATAAAAATATCAATTGCATTGGAAAGTCTTAAAATTTAAAAGATAATCCTAGAGAGTTTTTATATAGAAAATGCACCATTTTTGTGATATATTAAATATCAGTATGTATTAAGTTTTATTCTAATTTATATTACAAATAAATTATTAAAAAAGTAAGTGAATATTAAGAAAGGAATGGTGAGTAATGGAGGTTACGAGTAGTACTTCAAATTTTATAAAAAATATAGTTAAAGAAGATATAGATTCTGGAAAACATAAAGAGATAATAACCCGTTTTCCACCAGAGCCTAATGGTTATTTACATATAGGCCATGCGAAGTCTATAGTTTTGAACTTTGAATTAGCAGATGAATTTAAAGGAAAAACAAATTTGCGCTTTGATGATACAAACCCTATTAAAGAAGATACAGAGTATGTAGAATCAATAGAAGAGGATGTAAGATGGCTTGGCTTTGAATGGGATGAATTATACTTTGCATCTAATTATTTTGAGGAAATGTATAAAAGAGCAATATTGCTTATAAAAAAGGGAAAAGCATATGTTTGTGATTTAACCCCAGAAGAGATAAGAGAATATAGAGGAACTTTAACGGAACCGGGAAAAGAAAGTCCTTATAGAAATAGAACTGTGGAAGAAAATTTAGATCTTTTGGAAAAAATGAAAAAAGGTGAATTTAAAGATGGAGAAAAGGTTCTTAGAGCAAAAATAGATATGTCTTCTCCTAATATGAATATGAGAGACCCTATAATATATAGAATTGCTCATGCAAGCCATCATAACACTGGAGATAAGTGGTGTATATATCCAATGTATGATTTTGCTCACCCATTAGAGGATGCTATAGAAGGTATAACACATTCTATATGTACATTAGAGTTTGAAGATCACAGACCACTTTACGATTGGGTTGTAAAAGAATGTGAGATGGAAAATGTACCGCAACAAATAGAATTTGCTAGGTTAAATATTACAAACACTGTAATGAGTAAAAGAAAATTAAAATTATTAGTAGATGAAAAAGTTGTGGATGGATGGGATGACCCACGAATGCCTACTATAGCTGGTCTTAGAAGAAGAGGATACACACCGGAAGCTATTAGAAATTTTTGTAGGGCTATTGGGGTATCTAAAGCAAATAGTTTAGTAGACTCTCAAATGTTAGAACATTTTATAAGAGAAGATTTAATGCCGAAGGTTCCAAGAACTATGGCGGTATTAAGACCTTTAAAGATGATAATAACAAATTACCCGGAGGATCAAGTAGAAATGCTTGAGATAGAAAATAATGGTGATAATCCAGAGGGTGGAGTAAGACAAGTGCCATTTTCAAGAGAACTATATATAGAACAAGATGATTTTATGGAAAATCCTCCTAAAAAGTATCATAGACTTTATCCAGGAAACGAGGTAAGACTTAAAGGTGCTTATTTTGTGAAGTGTAATGATGTAATAAAAGATGATAATGGTAATGTAATTGAAATACATTGTACTTATGATATAGAAACAAAGAGTGGTACAGGATTTACAGGAAGAAAAGTAAAGGGAACTATACATTGGGTAGATGCTAAATCAGCTGTAGCATCAGAATTTAGATTATATGAACCTTTAATATTAGATGAGGGTGAAGGCTCTGAAGGAAAGCATTTCTTAGAGCAAATAAACTCAAATTCTATGGAGGTATTACAAGGATTTGTAGAGCCTTATATGAAAGAGGTAAAGCCTCAAGATAAATTCCAAATAGTTAGACATGGATACTTTAACGTAGATCCAAATAGTACTGAAGGAAAATTAGTATTTAATAGGATAGTATCTTTAAAAAGTTCTTTTAAACTATAGAAAAAACCACCAGTAATGGTGGTTTTTTTATATATAAAAATTAATTATTAAAAAATTTAAAATAATGAGATATATTATTTTGATAAAATATACTATGCTTTAATTTCAATTACATTATATATATATGCTTATTTAAATAAAATCATAAATATATCTGTTTTTTAAAGATTTCAACATTATTTATATAATATTTGTACTAGTTCAAAAATAAAAACTATTGAAAGTGATATCCAAAATTGTTAATATAGTGTTAAGAGAAAATACAGTAGAAGGAGATAATATTATGATGAAAAATGCCAAAATTAAGAGTAAAATTTCGGCAGGGTTTCTTGCGGTTATGCTTATTATGTCTTTTGTAATTATTATGGTTTATAATGGTATAGTTGAAACTAAAAAACACGTGAACTTAAACATTTATACATATGAGGTTATAAGAGAAGCTGATATGCTCCTTAAAAATGTTATAGATATGGAAACAGGAGTTAGAGGATATGCTATAACGGGAGATAAAGAATATTTAGAACCTTTTAGTACTGGACAAGTTGAAGTGAAGAATAATTTAAGTAAATTAACAGAACTTACAGCAGATAGTGAAGAACAACAAAATAGACTTAAAAGCCTTAATCTTTCAATAAATAGTTGGATTGTAAGAGAAGGAGAAGCTTTAGTAAAAATAAGAGATAAAGTAAATGCTGGAGAGGTTACGGAGGATAGAATCAATTACTTTATGATGACAAAGCAAGGTAAAAAGAGTATGGATGATATTAGAGCTACCTTAAGTGAACTTATTCAAGCAGAAAAAGACAATTTAGAAGTTAGACTAGTAGACATGAATGATGCTCAAAGTAAGGTTGTATATGTAATATTTATAGGAGCAATTATAGCTGCTATAGTATGTGTTATTACTATATCTATAGTGGTTAAATCTGTGACAAACCCTATAAATCTTCTTCAAAAAGAGTTAGATATATTGGCAAGTAGTGGTGGAGATCTAACAAAGACTATTAATATAGATTCAAAAGATGAGATAGGAATACTTGGTAATAGTTTAAATGGATTTATACAAGATATTAGAAATATAATTTTACAAGTAAACGAAAACGCTTTTAGTATGAAAGATGATATAGAAAATATAACTGGTGCTATGACAATATTAGATGATGACATATTAGATGCAAGTTCTAACACAGAAGAGTTGTCAGCTAGTATGGAGGAAACTGCTGCTGCCACGGAAGAGATGAGTTCCTCAGCTGATGAAATAGCCAGGATAATAGAAGAAGCTTCTCAAAAGACAGAAATAGGAGTAAAACAGGCTGATGATATAAGGAAAAGGGCGGAAAATATAAGAGAACATGCTGAAAACTCATCTAAGGAATCATATGAACTATATGAAAAGAGTAAAGATACTTTAGAGATTGCCATGGAAAAGTCTAAAGTAGTAGACCAAATTAACATATTTTCAGAGACTATACTAGAAATCTCCTCAAAAACAAATTTACTGGCTTTAAATGCGGCAATAGAAGCTGCTAGAGCTGGTGAAGCTGGAAAAGGGTTCTCTGTAGTTGCAGAGGAAATAAGGAAATTAGCTGAACAATCTAATGAGACTGTATCTAAAATTAAAGATGTTACCTACGATGTGGTAGAGGCAGTAGATGAGCTTACAAAAGCCTCAGCAGACATATTAGAATTTATAAATAGTAAGGTTATAAAGGATTATGAGGACTTAGTAAGTATTGGTGAAGGATACAATAAAGATGCGGACTATGTATCTAAAGCCATGAAAGACTTTGATTCTATGTCAAAGTTAATTGAAGAGTCAGCAGATATTTTGATAAAGGTTATTACAGATATAACTCATACATCCTATGAGGGAGCCGAAAACACATCAATTATAGCAGAAAAGGTTTCAGGGGTAAGGGAAAAATCTCAATCTATTGTAGAAAGTGCATCCCATGCAGGAGTAAATTCAGATAAGCTTTTAGAAGCAGTAGCAAAATTTAAAGTTTAGATTCTATTATATAAAACAGAATCTTTATGGAAGCATTTAAGTATCAAAAAAATCCTTATAAAAGTTATAAAAACTAGCTTGTAAATTTGTAAGCTAGTTTTTATAATTTAAAATTATTATTTTTTTTGAAACTTGATTTTACTTACCATTAAGTAAGAAAGCAACATAGCTAATATTAAAGTTACAGAAGGATTTATATTTTTAGTTCTTGTGATTAATGGGAATACAGCTAGAATAGTACCAGCAAAGGTTATGGGTATTCCTGTAAAGATGCCATTAAAGTCTGATATATTATATCTTGCTAATCTATAAGCTCCAGCTATAGGAAAGGCCAACAGCACCATATATCCTAATAAGCCCATGGATTTAAAACTATATAAATTAAATATTAAAAGTGCAGGAGCTACTCCAAAGGATATTAAATCACTAAGAGAATCTAATTCTTTTCCTATTTCACTAGAAACATTTAAGGCCCTTGCTACCTTTCCATCATATCTATCTGCTAGTCCAGCTAAAAGTATAAATAAACTTGCTAAAGTATAATTGCCATCTAACGTCATAAGCAAAGACATTACGCCACAACCTAAATTGCTCAAAGTAAGAACATTAGGTATTGCATTTTTAAATTTAGACATGTTAATCTAAACCCCTTTCCATGTTAAAAATTTATCTTCTAACAATATTATAAGCATAATTAAATGAAAGTTCCATTTAATTAGATTACAAAGTTAAATTAAATATTACAACTTTGTAAGTAAAGAAAATAAATATAATAATTATTACAGTATTAAGCATTTTAATATATTATATCATCATTGATTTTAAATAGCATCAAATTAACCTTAAAAAAACCTTAAAAATCAATGGGAGAAGCATTTATTCCTATGACAAAAGGTTTTATTTTAAATATATTATATGGTAATATAACAATAAAAACAAAAGGTGATACTTTATGGTTGATTATTCAAAAATGACGCCCTATGAGCTAGGGGAAAGTTGCGATGTAAATAGCATAGACTATATTATTGAATATTTAAAAAAAGGGAATACCAACGAAAAAAGGTTAGCAGCTTCTGCCATAAGAAAGCTTTCAACTAATTATAAAGAAGATTGTAATAAGTCTATAGAATACCTTTTGCAAAATTTGCAGCATTCAGGGGCACAGGTGAGACAGTATTCATTAAAGGCATTAAAAGAATTGGATTTAAAGAAAGAGCATTTAAATATATTAAAAGACTTTATGAAAGAAGAGAAGAAAGATTACAATATAAGAGTAGTTTATGAGATATTAAAGGAGAATGATAATTCTATATCAAAAAAAAATTATGATATAAGATATTTATCTAACTTATTGATCATGGAATATTTTAATGGTAAAAGTCAAGTGCCAAGAGAACTAGTAGATAACTATAAAAAGGCAGGTAAGGAATTTATAGAGTTATTATATGAGGCAGCAGGGGTTATAATTGAAGATACGATTCTTATGGAGATTTTTTGTAAGAGGTATGACTTTAATGATAAATACTACACAATTCAAGGGTTAAGTAAATACTATGGATTGCCTAGAAATTATATTGAAGAGTCCATTGAAGAAAACTTGCTAAAAATAGGAAATGTAGTCCATAAAAGTGAGTTTAATAAATTATATAGATATGTAAGTGAGGTATTAAGAATTGATGAAAAATTGACTTTTATAGAAAGGTTAGTTCTTTTTCTATATTATGCTTTTCCTAAAAGTCACCTAAAAATTATAGTTAAACTAATAATGATTGTAATATATAACGAGCCTAAAGAATGGAAGCAAGAATCTGTAATTTCTTCTTATAATAAGTTTTTAGATAATATGGAGAAAGCTCTTCTTAAAAAAGATATAAGAAAGCTTTTAGAAGAGAATATATATTGGCCAGAATCAATAAAACCATTAGAAATAAAAAACATTAGAGGTATAAGCACTATTGGTTATTTAAAGAGAACTTTGCATAAAAAAGGCTTGTATTTTAAAAGCGAAAAGATGAATGCTTATGTTTATTATAAATCTCTTTATCAAAAGGAATTTTTATTGAAGTTAGAGTTATTGGAAGAAGTGAATTTTTATAGTACTTTTAATTTTAAATTGAAGGAGCCTAAAAACAAAGAAGATTTTATAAGTGATGTTTTTTTTGTTTTTAATGATGGTAAGGCAGTTCTGGTATTAACTCCTCCCAATGAACAAAATCTGAAGGAAGAAGATAAGAATAAAGAAGAAGCTTTTAAAAAGTTATGTAAGGAGAAAGGATTAGGGCTATTAATTTTAAAATAAATTATATAAACTAGAGTACAAAAATCCTAGAAAGTATTGACAAAAAAAATTAAATGATATAAAATAATAATTGATAACAATACTCAATAACGGATATTAAAGTATCCCAAATTTATTTGTTAAAACCTATCAGTTTCTCTTTTACTTTTAAACCATTGGGTTAAAGCACATATAGACATATATGGTATATTCCTAGATTTATAGTACCTTCTTAGATAAAAGCCTAATGTTCTTTAGAAGATATCTATAAAATGTGCTTGGTTTAATTTAACCCTTATAAATTAACTTTAATGTACCTAATGGCATTAATTACACCTAATAATCCAGCTTTTGCTGGATTATTTTTTTTGAAATATTAAATTTTATATATAAATTTATTTATTACTAGATTATTTATAATTAGAGATATACAATATTATTAGCATTCTTTGGAAAGGTGTTGTTAGTTTGAATGATTTACAGCATATAATTGATAATATATCATTATTTAAACATCTATATGATGGTTTAAGAATAGTAGACCCTATAAGAAAAAAGGTTGTTTATTATGATGAAAAAAATATTGAAATAACAGAAGTCAGTTGCTATGATTTTTGGGAAAAGGGTGAGCATTGTGCAAATTGTGTATCTATAAGAGCCTATACAGAAGGTGACAGTTGTGTTAAAGTAGAATATAATGGGAATAAAATATTTCTAGTAATGGCTACGCCTTTAGAATATAATGATAATAAATATGTGTTTGAAACCTTTAAGGATATAACTCGTACAGGAATTGTTCAAGATGTAGAAAATAAACCCCAGCAGGATATATTAAAGTATATTAAGGGTATAAATGATAGGGTTGTAAAGGATGAACTTACGGGGATATATAATCGTAGATATATAAATGATAAGTTACCTGTAGAGATATTTGCCGTAAGCGTAACTAGAAAGGCTTCTACAGCTATAATGTTTGATATAGATAATTTTAAAAAAATAAATGATGAGTATGGACATATTTTAGGAGATTATCTTTTAAAGGAATTTACTAAGATTCTTCAAGAAAAAATAAAAAATACTCAGGGTTGGGTTGGAAGGTATGGAGGAGAAGAGTTTTTTGTTTTATTACAAGGATTACACAAAGAAGAGGCCTATATTTTAGCCGAAGATATGAGGAGAACTATTGAAGATACCAGTTTTTTTTATAAAGGAGTAGAAATTAAGTTCACTATTAGTGGAGGAATATATGAAATTCAAGGCATTGAAAACTTTGAAGAGGTTTTAGAAATGGCAGATAACAAGCTTTATGAAGCAAAAGGTAGTGGGAAAAACTGTATTAAAAATTGATTTATATAAACTGAAAGATTAATATTATTAAATACACTATGGAGGTGAACACTTTGAAAAAAAAATCAAAGATTGCTATAACTTTAGCAGCTTTAGCGGCATTAGTTTCCATAATAAATAATGATAAAAAAATCAAAGAATCTCAAGAAAAATAGGCTCATAAAGAGCCTATTTAAAAAATACATTTTTTATAATCAAAACTATCTCTTTTACTGTGGTAAGATAACTTTGCACATCTTCTTTTATGTCTATGGCCTCAGCTGTAGTAGTAGTTATGACCTCACTGACGTCTTTTATATTTTCTGTTATTTCAGCTATGTTTTGAGAAGCCTTTGGAAGATAACTGGTGGTTTTATTTATATTAACTTCATTTTCACCTAAGATTTTATCTACTTTTGTCAAAACCTTGGTTACTTTGTTTAATGTAATTATTAGATATACTAGTGCAGCAGCAGCTAATATACCTAATGTAATATAGCCTAAGCCAGCTAATAAATCGCTCAACTTTACATACATTTTAAACTTTTACCTTAGACTACTTTTCGCACTTTTTTTGACCAGCTTCATCTTTCTTTTCTTCCACGTAATCCTTTATTTTTGATTTTGCTTCTCTATAATTAGCTTTAGCTTCTGTTTTAGTATCCTCAACTGCTTTTTCAGTTTCTTCAGTACAATCTTTTACCACATCTTTGATTTCTTCAGCTGTTTCTTCAGCAATATCTTTTGAGTTTTGAAATTTTTCTTTTATCTTGCTCTTTACTTCAGCACTTTTGCTTTTAAAATCTCCAGTTTTAGTTTTTATGTTTTCTCCTAATTCTTGAGCTCTATCTTTAACACCATCATTTAACTCTTTAGCTGCTTTTTTTATGTCACCTCTAGTTTCTTTTCCTGACTTTGGAGCAAGTAGCATTCCAGCCGTGGCTCCAGCAGCTGTTCCTACTAATACATTAGTGATAGAACGTATTTTTTCTTGTCTTTTCTTTCTTTGTTGCTCTTTCTTTTTCTTTTCTAACATTGATTTTAACATTTTGTACAACCTCCTTAAAATTAGCTAGATTATCGATGCTTGTACTATAATTAAAAAAAGCAATTTACATATAGTTATTAATAGGTATAACATTTAGTAAATTAGCTCTAAGAAAATATATAAACTTATCTAAATCATCGATAATTAAAATCTATTCTTTTATAAAATTTTGTATTACATATGATTATATATAGTTTTTTGACTTAATTCAACATAAAATATGGAATTCACGGTAAATTTAATTCTTTATTCAAAATTATTATACTAAGTAGACCTAAAAAAATGAAGAAATTTAATATATAAAACTTAGAATAAAGTTATTTTTAAAATTAGTATAAAATATATATTGAGCTAAACAGTCCAAAGCTTTAATATATAATTAAGATTTTAATGCAAGAAAGGAAACAGATATGAAGAAATTATTTAAAATACCCCTATATTTAATTATTATTTTAATAGCTATTTTTATTATATACCTTATAGCTATGATGGTTACAGATTATAAGCCTAAAGAAATTGAAACTGTAGAAATAGAGAACAATAGTAGTGAAAAAATAGAAAAAGATAAGAAATACTCTATAACTACAATGAATATAGGATATGGGGGATTAGATCAGGGACAAGATTTTTTTATGGATGGAGGAAGAGGGTCCAGGTCTATTAGTCTAGAGAAAACTAAGGAAAATATAAATAATATATTTTCTTCTATAGTAAATAAAAATCCTCATTTTATTTTTTTACAGGAAGTAGATAAGAAATCTACAAGAAGTTTTAAATTTAATGAATATGAGTTTATAAAAGATGGATTAAAAGAGTATGCTTCAACTTTTGCTACTAATTATAAAGTATTTTGGGTCCCTCTACCTTTACTAAAACCACACGGAACAGTAAATTCAGGTATAGCTAATTTTTCAATATATAATATTGAAAAAAGTACAAGATATCAATTTGCAGGAGAAGAGGATAAATGGCCTAAATATTTGGCCATGTTAGATAGGTGCTTCTTAGAAAATAGACTTAGGTTAAGTAATGGAAAAGAGCTAATTTTAATAAACGCACATCTATCAGCCTATGACAAGAATGGACAAGCTAGGTTAATGCAGATGGATTATTTAAAAAATCATGTAGAAAAAGAGTATGAAAAAGGTAATTATGTTTTAGTAGGTGGAGATTTCAATAATGTGATGCCAGGTAGTGATTTAAAGAAGTTTAATGGATCAAAACATAAACCAGAATGGCTACAATATATGCCAGAAGAATTGATACCTAAGAATTTTAAAGTAGCTATAGATAAAAACATACCAACAAATAGAGATGTAAACATTCCATATACTGAAGGGGAAAACTTTGTATCTATTATTGATGGTTTCATAGTTTCGCCTAATATAGATGTGATTAGTGTAAGTACGGAAGATATGCAGTTTAAATATAGTGATCATAATCCTGTAACTATGGATTTTATATTAAGATGATATTTAAGTATTTGTGAATTTTTGAATTTTACTCATTCTTTAACAATAATTTATGATAAAATATAACTGAAAGATAAACTTAAAAATATCTCAAGGAAAGGATTTAAAATGAATATTGCGTTTTTTATTACACCTAAAAGTGAGGTTATTTACGAAAACTTAGAGGCTACAATGAGGCAAGTGTTAGAACGAATGGAGTATCATGGATATACAGCTATTCCTATTATAGACTCCCAGGGTAAATACGTTGGAACCTTGACAGAGGGTGATTTGCTATGGAAATTAAAAAATACTCCAGATCTTACCTTTAAAAATACATCTAAGGTGGGGATTGAAGATATACCAAGGAGAGTTAAACATAAGTCTGTATCTATAAGTGCAAATATTGAAAGCTTGATATCTCTTGCTATTAGTCAGAACTTTGTTCCAGTAGTAGATGATAACGGAATATTTATAGGTATAATCAAGAGAAGTGATATAATAAATTATTGTTATAAAAATATGGATAATTTAGCTTAATACCTTAATTTTAAACTACTCCTTTTTAAAGGGGTAGTTTATTTATTAAAATTTTTAAATTAGAAAGGAGATTATCTATGAAGATTATAATTTCACCAGCAAAATCCTTAGACTTTCAAAGAGAAACCCCTCATAAGGAAAGTTCTAATCCTATTTTTTTAAATGATGCGGAGGATTTAATAAAAGAGTTAAAGAAATTATCTCCAGAAGAAATAGGCACTTTAATGGGAATTAGTCATAAGCTATCTGAGATGAATTTTTATCGTTATCAAAGTTGGAATAAAGATTTAGAAGAAAATACAAGGCAAGCTATATTTGCCTTTGATGGAGATGTATATAAAGGATTAAATGCTTATAGTTTTAATAAAGATGATATAGGATTTGCTCAAAATCATCTTAGAATATTATCAGGATTATACGGGGTATTAAAGCCTTTAGATAGGATAAAACCATATAGATTGGAAATGGGAATTAAGCTGAAAAATAAAGAGGGAAATAATTTATATGATTATTGGAAAGATATAATAACTAATTATATGAATAAAGAATTTGAACATGAACAAGAAAAAGTATTAATAAACTTAGCTTCAGAAGAATATTCTAAGGTTTTAAACGGGAACTGCTTAAATAAGGATATAAAAGTAGTATCTCCAATATTTAAAGAATATAAGAATAAGAGTTATAAGATTATAGCGGTATATGCAAAAAAAGCAAGAGGACTTATGAGCTCCTACATAATTAAAAATAAAATAGATAACCTGAATGGTATAAAAAGATTTGATTTAGATGGATATGTATTTAGAGAGGATTTAAGTTTAGGAAATCAAATTATTTTTACAAGAAATTAATGAAAATAAAAATCATTAGTGTTGACATTAGTAAGCACTAATGATATTATTTACATATAAACCACCCCACGGGGGTAGGGAGGTGAAAAAGTGAACGAAGATAAAAGAAAAGCGCTTCAAGCTCTTAAAACTTCAAAGGGACAAATTGAAGGAATAATTAAGATGATTGAAGACGATAGGTACTGCATAGATATTTCAAATCAGATAATAGCTTCTCAGGCTTTATTAAAAAAAGCTAATATGCTTATATTAAGGCAACACATAAATCATTGCGTTAAAGATGCTTTCCTTAATAATAGTGGAGAGGAGAAGGTAGAGGAGATAATGGGAATTTTAGATAAAATTATAGTTAAATAGTTGAGGGGGATAGTATGGAAAGCAAAGTTTTTAAAATAGAAGGTATGACCTGTGCTGCTTGTGCAAAAGCAGTAGAAAGGGTTACAAGGAAGATGGATGGGGTAGAAGAGGCTAATGTAAATTTGGCTACAGAAAAACTTAATATAACCTACGATGGTCAAAAGGTTAAGGAAGAAGATATACAGAATACTATAAGTAACGCAGGATACAAAGCTTTAAAGGAAACTACTAATGTTGTGTTAAAAATAGAAGGTATGACCTGTGCTTCTTGTGTAAAAGCAGTTGAAAGAGCAGTGAAGAAATTAGAAGGTATTGAATCTGCTACGGTTAATTTAGCTACAGAAAAACTTACAGTATCTTATGAAAATTCTAAGATAAAAGTTTCAGACATTAAAAAGGCTGTTTTAAAAGCTGGATATAAGCCTTTAGATGAAGAAACTTTGGATATGGACAAAATAAGAAAAGAAAAGGAATCTAAAGATCTTTGGAGGAGATTTGTTATATCAGCTGCATTTGCTGTACCTTTATTGATAGTTTCCATGGGGCATATGTTTGGTCTTGCACTTCCTAAAATAATTGATCCAATGCATAGTCCTTTAAATTTCGCTTTACTTCAATTGGTGTTAACTATACCAGTTATGTATGAAGGAAGAAAATTCTTTAAGGTTGGATTTAAATCTTTAATTATGAAAAATCCTAATATGGATTCTTTAATCTCTATAGGTAGTATTTCCGCATTTTTATATGGCTTGTTTGTCATATATGAAATAATTAAAGGCGATGCTTCTGGAACTATGAGATTATACTTTGAATCTGCAGCGGTTATTTTAACATTAATAACACTAGGTAAGTATTTAGAATCTATTACTAAAGGAAAAACTTCAGAGGCTATTAAAAAGTTAATGGGTCTAGCACCTAAAACTGCTACTATAATTGAAAATGGAACTGAAAAGGTAGTATCTATAGATGATGTAGTAGAAGGAAATATAATTCTTGTAAAACCTGGTGAAAAGCTTCCAGTGGATGGTGAAGTAGTTGAAGGAGTTACATCTATAGACGAATCCATGCTAACAGGAGAAAGCATTCCTGTAGAAAAAAATATAGGAGATAAGGTTATAGGAGCTAGTATAAACAAAAATGGTTCTATAAAATATAAAGCTACAAAAGTAGGTAAGGATACAGCTTTATCCCAAATAGTTAAACTAGTAGAGGAGGCTCAAGGATCAAAGGCTCCTATAGCAAAAATGGCTGATATAATATCAGGGTATTTTGTTCCAATAGTTATCGGTATTGCTATTATTTCATCCATAGTATGGTATTTATTAGGGAAAGGTCCAGTATTCTCTTTAACAATTTTTATATCTGTCCTTGTAATAGCGTGTCCTTGTGCTCTTGGATTAGCTACACCTACAGCTATAATGGTAGGAACAGGTAAAGGAGCAGAATATGGTGTGCTTATAAAAAGTGGAGAAGCTTTAGAAACTACCCATAAAATACAAACTATAATATTTGATAAAACTGGAACCATTACGGAAGGTAAACCAAAGGTTACAGATATTATAGCTAATGGAGTAGAAGAAAATTATCTATTATCTCTAGCGGCTAGTGCAGAAAAGGCTTCAGAGCATCCTTTAGGTGAGGCTATTGTGAAACATGCTATGGAAAGTAATATAGACTTAAAGAAAGTAGATTATTTTAATTCTATTTCTGGAAAAGGAATAGAGGTTAAAATAGAGGATAAGCATTTATTTTTAGGGAATTTAAAGCTTATGCAAGAAAAGAATATTGAATTAAGAGAGTTAGAGTTAAAGTCAAATACTCTGGCAGAAGAAGGTAAAACTCCAATGTATATAGCTATGGATGGAGAATTGGTTGGAATAATCGCTGTGGCAGATATTGTTAAAAATAGTAGTAAGAGAGCTATAGAAAAACTACACAGCATGGGAATAGAAGTGGCTATGTTAACTGGAGATAATAAGAGAACAGCAGAAGCTATAGCAAAAGAGGTTGGAATAGATGTAGTTATTTCAGAAGTACTACCTCAAGATAAGGCTAATGAAGTGAAAAAACTACAAAATCAAGGTAAAAAGGTGGCAATGGTTGGAGATGGTATAAATGATGCACCAGCATTGGCCATGGCTGATATAGGGATGGCTATAGGGTCAGGAACAGATGTTGCTATTGAATCAGCAGATATAGTTCTTATGAGAAGTGATTTGATGGATGTTCCTACAGCTATAGATCTAAGCAAAAAAACTATAATAAATATAAAAGAAAATTTGTTTTGGGCATTTGCCTATAATACCTTAGGTATACCTGTAGCTATGGGCATATGGTATGCACTAGGCGGAAAATTACTAAACCCTATGATTGCAGCTCTTGCCATGAGTTTTAGTTCTGTATCGGTTTTGTTAAATGCATTAAGATTAAAAACCTTTAAACCTTTTAAATAAGGTAAATTTATAATAAATTTAAAAAAATAAAATAAAAAGGAGAATGGTTATGAAAAAAATATTAGTAGAAGGTATGAATTGCAACCATTGTGTTAATCACGTAACAGAGGCTTTATTAGAAATAGAAGGGGTTAAATCAGCAAAAGTGGATTTAGATTCCAAAACTGCTTTAATTGAAGGGGACCCATCAGAGGAGCAAATCAAGTTAGCTATAGAAGAAGTAGGCTATAAAGTGATGTCTGTTGAAACTGTTTAATAGCTACTAAGAAATCTTGTGAGATTAAGTATAAAATATAGTTAAGTTAATATTTAAATACAAATAAAGCTCCACACTATAAAATAGTGTGGAGCTTTAAAAAATGGAATAAAAAAAATCTAGGACTCTGGGGTTGAGTCCTAGGGGCGTTGGTTTGAGGATAAGAAAATATAATAATTATATTTTCTTATTAAATTATAAAAAACAAATATGTGGATTTTATGAAGAAATTAAAATAATATAAAAACTTTTATTTTAATTTCTTAGATTTTTTAAAATTGGATTAGTATGATAAAATAAGTTATATTGATTAAATATTGAGTTAGAGGTGTACCCTGTGAATAAAAAAGTTTTAGTAATTGATGATGAAAAAAATATAGTAGATGTAGTAGGAGCTTATCTCTTAAAGGAGGGTTATGAAGCTTTTTACGCATATAATGGTACCCAAGCAATGGAAATTTTTCATGAAATCAATCCAGCACTTATTATTTTAGATCTAATGCTTCCGGATATGACTGGAGAAGAAATATGTAAAAATATTAGAAAAGAGAGCCGAGTACCAATAATAATTATTACTGCAAAAATAGATGAAGATAGCATCCTTGAGGGTTTTTATATAGGAGCAGATGATTATGTAACTAAGCCATTTAGTTTAAAACAGTTAATGGCTAGAGTTAATGCGTTACTTAGAAGGAGTGAAGAAGAAGGGGGTATTTTATCCAATATATTTAGCTTTAATGAAGATGAATTAATTATTGATAATTATAAAAGAGAAGTTTTAAAAAATGGTGAAATAATTAATTTAACTAATACAGAATATAAACTTTTAATATCTATGGCAAAGTATCCTAAAAAGGCTTTTACTAGAGAGGAACTAGTTTGTATGGCACTAGGAGAGGATTATGATGGATATGATAGGGTTATAGATACCCATATAAAAAATTTAAGACAAAAAGTTGAAACTGATCCTAAATCACCAAGTTATATCATTACAGTTCATGGATTAGGTTATAAGTTCGGTGGTGAATAAATGCGCTTAAATAAAAAAATTATAATAATCTTTGCTTCTATAGCATTTTTTTCTTTATTTTTGGCTATGGCATTATCAAATATTTTTCTGAAAAGTCAGTTTGAAAAATATGTAATTAAAAAACAAGATAAAAAAAGTTTAAATCTTATATATTCCCTATCAAAATGTTATTCCTTAGAACATGGATGGGATAAAGTAGAATTAAAAGATATAGGAATAGCTGCTCTAGAAGATGGAATGATAATTAAGATTACAGATAGGGAAGGAAAAGTAATCTGGGATGCTAAAAGTGAAGATGGACTAAAGTGTCAACGTGTAATAAAAAATATATCAGACAATATGGAAAAGGTAAATATAAACTGGACTGTAAAAGAAAAAGGCAAGTATAAGTATAAGGATTATAACCTTGAAAAGGATAAGGTTTTACTTGGAAAAGTTACAGTAGGAAACTATTCACCTTATTATTATAGAGATGAGGATATATTATTTTTAAATGAGTTAAATAAACTTTTTTTAATTGCACTAGCCATAGCTTTATTAATATCAATAATAGTAGGAACTTTTCTATCTAAGGGGCTTACAAAACCTCTTTTAGAAATAACTGAAATTACTCATGATATATCTAAAGGTAATTATAATAAAAAAATAAAAACTAATACTAATACTTATGAGATAAAGTTGCTTGCGGAAAGTGTAAATAATCTTGGAGATGATTTAGAAAGGCAAAAATATATAAGAAAAAAATTAACAAAAGATATATCTCATGAGTTAAGGACACCTATTACTACAGTATTAACCTATATGGAGGCTTTGAAAGATGGTGTGTGGGAGCCCTCTCAAGAAAAAATAAATATATGTTATGAAGAATTACGAAGGCTAGATAAATTGGTGGGGGATGTAGAGAAGATAACCAAATGTGAAACCACAGCTATAGAATTTAAAAAGGAAACATGTTCTTTAAAGGAAATATACAATGAACTTCATAGCTTATTAAAAAAAGAGCTAAAATTAAAAGATATATCTCTTAATTTTAAAGGGAAAGATGTAAACTTACTTATAGATAAAAACAGCATAGTTAAAGCCTTTTCTTGTATATTATTAAATAGTGTACAATATTCACCTAAAGAAAGTAATATATCCATTGAAGCTACAGAAAAGAATAATAAGAAATATATATATTTTATAGACAAAGGTAAGGGTATAAGTGAGGAAGACTTACCTTATGTATTTGAGAGATTTTATAAATCAGACAAATCAAGAAATAGATCAAGCGAGGGTTTTGGTATAGGGTTAACTATAGCAAAATACATAGTTAACGCACATAATGGAGAGATAAAAATAAATAGCAAATTAGGAGAAGGAACTACAGTAACTGTAATTTTATGATATAATTTTGTTAGTAAAAGGTTTATTAATACTAAGAATTATTGGTAGGAGTGATTTTCATGGAGGATAATATAAAAGATGTAGAAATGTCAATGGAACAACTTTTGAAGGAATCTTATGATTTTAAAAAAATACATAAGGGAGATATTTTACAAGGAAAGATAATTAAGGTAACTAAAGATGAAATATTTGTAAACATAAATTATATTTCAGATGGTATTATACCTAGACTTGAAGCTTTAGATAATGATGAAGAGGATTTGAGAGATTTATTTTCAGAAGGACAAAATTTAGACTGTATGGTAATAGATTTAAATGATGGAGAGGGAAATGTTCTACTTTCTAAAAATAAAGCTGAAGCTATTAAAGTATGGGATGAATTTGAGGATTCATTTAAAAATGGAACCTTAATGGTTGTGAAAATAAAAGAAGAGGTTAGAGGAGGACTTATAGCAAATGTAAAAGGCGTAAGGGTATTTTTGCCAGCTTCTCAGGTTTCTTTAAGATCCTCTACTAATTTAAAAGATTTTATAGGAAAGCAAATGGAAGTAAAGGTTATTGAGCTTGATAGGTCTAAAGGCAATGTAGTTATTTCTAGAAAAGCTATAGAGTTAAAAATAGAAGAGAAGAAAAAAGAAGCTTTATGGAAGGAAATAAAGCTTGGAGAAAAAAGAAAAGGTGAAGTTGTTAGACTTACAAACTTCGGTGCCTTTGTAGATATAGGAGGAATACAAGGGTTAGTTCATATATCTGACCTTTCTTGGAAGAGAATTTTAGATCCTAAAGAAGTAGTATCTATAGGAGATAGGGTTGAGGTTTATGTAGTAAATTTTGATAAAGAAAAAAATAGATTATCACTTGCTCTTAAAAATGTAGATGAAAATCCTTGGAATAGCATAAAAAATAAATATAATGTAAATGATGTAGTAGAGGGAAGAGTAAGTAATATTACTAGCTTTGGAGCATTTGTTGAATTAGAACCAGGGATAGAGGGCTTGGTTCCTTTAGGAGAAATCAAAGAAGAAAGAGTAGTTAAAGCCTCTGATGTATTAACTATAGGCGATGAAGTTAAAGTTAAAATATTAGACATGAAAATTAACGATAAAAGGATTACATTAAGTATAAAAGATGCTTTTGAAAGCGGAGTAGATTATTCAGAGTTTAATGATAATCAGGAGGAAGTTACCTTAGCAGATCTTTTAGGTGATAAATTAAAAAATTTAAAATTAGATTAAAAAAAGTCAGAGAGGATGTTTTAAAATCTTCTCTGATTTTCTTTAATGTAAATTTTAATATATACTATAATGTTGATGGAAAATATGTTAATATATAATAGATTATGTTAGTATATAATAGATTATGCTAATATAGAGATTTATTTAGCTATTTATATAGGAGTGTACTTTATTATGAATACAGAGGACAAATTAAAAGAATTTAGATCTTATGGTAGTCCATTCTACCTTAAAGAACCAACATTAAATAAGAAAAAACATATAGCTAGTTTATTAATAATTTTGCTCTTTTCTATAGCAAATCCTTTATTTTTTATAAGTTTTATAGCCTACTTAATTTTTTTACTGTACAAGATAAAGCAATATAATTCTGAAGAAAATACTGGACTTTCTAAAGCTATAAGCCTTTATAAAAAAAAGAAGTATATAGAGAGTATAGATTATATAGATAAGGTTATAGAGAAGAAACCAGAAGATATTAAATCTAATATAATTAAAGCTTTAAATCATTTTGAATTGGGACAGTATGAATACTATATAATGCATATTGAAAAAGTCCCCTCAAAATATTTAAGTAACGATTTAGATTTGCAATTAAAGCTAGGGGAAAGTTATGAAAGTATAAACCAATATGAAGAGGCTAAAATAATATACAAAAAATTATACGATATTTTTCCAGAAAGTTCTTATCTAAAAGAAAAAATATATAAATTAAGTAGGTGATGAATTGAAAAGAGTTGTAATTTTAGATAGTAAGCATTACATAAGATATAGGGTAAAGGAACTTATTGAAAAGGATGGAATGGAGGTCCATGAAGCTTCTAATTATTCTCAACTTTTAACAAAGCTTGGGGAATTAAAAAATGAAGTTGACCTTATAATAATAGACATGAATTTAAAAGAGGAAGATGGGTTAGAGGTTATAGAGAGAATTAGAAGAAAGAATATTAATATTCCTTTTATGGTGCTTACTCATCTCAATACTATGGATGCCTTTGCTAAGGCTGTAAAGGTAGGCGCTATAGACTATTTTATAAAACCCTTTGATGAAAATAAGTTTCATGACAGAGTTACAAGACATGCTAGAGGGGATTTAGCTATACAACCACCGAGGGTAAATAGAAAAAGTAAAATATCATTTAATGATTACCTTCAGTCTCAAGTTCAAAAATCTAAAGATGGAAAATATCCTCTATCAATTATAATGACTGTATTTTTCAAATCTTTAAAGGATTTAACTATGGATATTAATAATGATAATATGCTTATTGAAGATTATGTTCATGGTAAGCTAAAGGGCATACTACCAGAAGCGCAATATTTTGAAAAACATGGATTTAGAACTTTTGTTGGAGTTTACCCAGATTTTGATAAAGAAAGTATAACTGAATTATCAAGAGAAATGATTCATAAGATCAAAAAAATGAAAGAAAAGGATAGTATTTTAAAAGAGTATTATTTTGATAATGTACATATAAGTTTTCCACTGGAAGGTAAAGATAAAGATGAAATAATGGAAAATTTAACAGCTAAAATGGAAGAGGCATTAAAACAAAAGCAAAAAGAAACTGCAAGCTAGTAATTAGTTTTGCTGTAGATATGAATTATAATATTTATCTAAATTTAAGAGTTATTTCGTTTTTGTAAGGAAGATCTTTAACATATATGGTAAAATAAATATAAAATATTCTAAATCTATAGGAGAGGAAGGATAAAATGAATTATATATTAAAAGATCTAGAGCCAAAGTCTGTTTTAAAATATTTTGAGGATATATCAAGGATACCCAGAGGATCAGGTAACGAAAAGGAAATAAGCGATTTTCTAGTTAATTTTGCAAAAGACCGTAATTTAAAAGTTATTCAAGATAAAGCTTTAAATGTTATTATAAAAAAATGTGGTACTAAAGGATATGAGAAAGCTCCAACGGTTATAATACAAGGTCATATGGACATGGTATGTGAAAAAAACATAGGAACTAATCATGATTTTACAAAAGATCCTTTAAAGTTAAGAATAAAAGACGACTATTTATATGCAACAGATACTACTTTAGGAGCTGACAATGGTATTGCCGTGGCTTATGCATTAGCTCTTCTTGATTCTAAGGATATACCACATCCACCATTAGAAGTTCTTATAACTACTGAGGAAGAAACTGGAATGGGTGGGGCTTTTAATTTAGAAGCTGAGAACATTAAAGGACGAATTTTAATCAATATAGATTCAGAAGAAGAAGGCAAGCTATTAGTAAGTTGTGCTGGTGGATTAAGAAATAAAATAATATTACCTATATGTTGGGAAGAAGAAAATGAAAATAGAGATTTTTATGTAATAAGAATAAGAGGTCTTAAAGGTGGCCATTCAGGTATGGAAATAGATAAAGGGAGAGCTAATTCAAATAAGTTAATGGGAAGGATATTAGTAGATATTTTAAAACATATAGATTTTAGATTAGTATCTCTAACTGGAGGTTCTAAAAATAATGCCATACCTAGAGAAATGGATGCAAAAATAGCTATAAAGGCTAAAGATTATGAAAAACTAAAATCTTTAACTGAAAAGATTAATGAAGTTTTTAAAAACGAATATAAGGTATCAGACCCTGAGGTTAAAATAATAGTAGAAAACATTGAAGGAAATAATAAAATATTTTCTAAGGAATCTACTGAAAAAGCAGTAAAATTGCTATATATGATACCAAATGGAATACAGTCTATGAGCATGGAAATAAAAGATTTAGTACAAAGTTCTACAAATTTAGGAGTAGTGTCCACTACTGAAAAAGGAGTGGTTTTTGACAGTGCAGTTAGAAGTTCCATTGGTTCATTAAAGGAAGATATTCTAACTCAGTCTCAAATAATATCAGAACTATTAGGAGCTACAATAGAGACAACTTCCTCTTATCCAGAATGGCAATATGATGCAGATTCTAACATAAGAAAGATATTCCAAAAGGTCTACAAAGATTTATATGGAAAAGATGCAGAGGTAATTGCTATTCATGCAGGAGTAGAATGTGGGCTATTTAAAGAAAAGTTTGGAGAAATAGATATGATATCCTTTGGACCGAATATATATGATGTACACACTCCAGATGAGCATGCAAGTATTTCTTCTATGAAAAATATGTGGGAATACTTGGTGGCAGTTTTAAAAGAAATAAAATAATCTGTTCTGTTACAGATTATTAGTATTATTAATAAAAATCTCTACAAAATATAATACTAGGGATTTTACTAATGTTATAATTAAAAGAGCGCTATATCTATAAGATAAGCGCTCTTAAATTATAGTAATGTTTAAAATTATTTAAACCAAGGAGGGCTAGGTTTTGAAAGGGAAAAAATTAAATATGAAGTGGAGTCTTAAAGAACTTTATGCTTCATTTGAAAGTGAAGAATTTATTAAGGACTTAGAGAGTTTAAATGAAGAAATAAAAGATATGAAACTTTGGGTAGAGGATTCTACAAAAGATTATAAAGATCTAATAAGTAGAATAGAAGAATATATAAATAGAGAAAGTAAAATATACTCTCTATATGTTAAACTATCAAGTTTTTGCAGATTAATTCTTTCCGCAGATGCTAAAAATACTATGGCTCAAAAGTGTGCTGAAAAAGTAGAAAATATATTTATACCTTTTAATGAATGTAATGTAAAGTTTAATAAATGGCTAAGAGCAGTAGAAGGATTAGATTCCTTAATAAATAGTAGTGAATTAATAAAAGAGCATGAGTTTTATTTAAAAGAAATTATAGAAATGGAAAAGTATGCTTTATCTGACAAAGAGGAAGCTATCATATCAAAGATGAAACAAACAGGATCTGTAGCCTTTGAAAATCTTCAAAAACTATTAACTTCTACTCATACT
Source organism: Clostridium simiarum (assembly GCF_018919175.1). GTDB lineage: Bacteria > Bacillota > Clostridia > Clostridiales > Clostridiaceae > Clostridium_L > Clostridium_L simiarum. Next base: position 304,127 of record NZ_JAHLQL010000001.1, read on the forward strand.
GTAGATATAGAAATTGATGGAGAACTTCAAAATATTCCATTAACGGTGGCAAAAAACTTTGCCTTTAGTAAAGATGCTGATATGAGAAAAAAATCCTATGAAGCAGAACTTAATAGTTATAAAAGTATAGAAGAACCCATTGCTGCTGCTTTAAATGGAATAAAAGGAGAGGTAATTACCATATCAAATATAAGAGGATACAAAAACCCTCTACATTACACTTTAGTGAAGAGTCGTATGGATGAAGAAACTTTAAACGCTATGATGACAGCTGTAGAAGAAAGTCTTCCAGAGTTTAGAAAATATTATAGAAGGAAGGCAGAGCTTCTAGGGCATAAAAAAGGGTTACCTTATTATGATATATTTGCGCCTATTGGTTCCATGGAAAAAACCTATAGTTATGAAGAAGCTAGAGATTTTATAGTTGAAAATTTCAGTTCTTTTTCTGAAGAACTTGGAAGCTTTGCCTATAATGCCTTTGAAAATAGATGGATTGATGCAGAACCTAGAGCAGGAAAAAGAGGAGGAGCCTTCTGTAGCAATCTTCATCCAATAAAACAAAGTAGGATTTTGTGCACTTTTAATGGTAGTTTTAAGAATATATCTACTTTAGCTCATGAGTTAGGACATGGATATCATGGATATATATTAAGTAAAGAAAGTTATTTAAATAGTAGATATCCTATGCCAATAGCAGAGACAGCTTCTTTGTTTTCTGAAACTTTAGTAAGGGATGCTGCTATAGATAACTCAGATAAGAAAACTGCCTTTAGCATATTAGAAGGAGAACTTAATAATTCTAGTCAGGTAGTGGTAGATATATACGCAAGATTTTTATTTGAAAAAGCTCTTTTTGAAAAGAGAAAGGAAAGCTCTTTATCTTTAGAAGAGATAAAGAAGATGATGATAGATTCACAAAAGATTGCTTTTGGCGATGCTATAGTGGAATCTACACTAAGTCCTTACGCTTGGATAAACAAACCACATTATTATTATGCAGATAGGAACTTTTATAATTTCCCATATACTTTTGGCTTATTATTTGCAAAAGGGATATATAGTCAATATAAAAAACTAGGCTTTGAATTTGTGAAAGAATATGATAGACTATTATCTATAACAGGAAAAGCTAATTTGAAAGAGATTGGAGATTCTATTGGCATTGACATTACTAAGAGTGAGTTTTGGAGGGAATCTTTAAACACAATAAAAGAGAATATTAATAAATTCTTAGAATTAAGCAAAGATGAAGAGGTTTTTTAAGATCTTATTTTCCTTGACTCTTTAAGAATTCATGCCTTTATAATTTATTGGGAGGCGTTAAGGTGAACTGGCTAGATAAGTTAGAAAGAAAGTTTGGAAAATACTCTATACCTAATCTGATGATGTATGTGGTTTTGTTAAACTTTTTTGTATATCTACTTATTATTTTTGATAAGAGTAATACTGTATTATTTAAACTCACATTGATACCAGATTTGGTTTTAAAAGGAGAGGTTTGGAGACTTTTAACTTTTATATTTATTCCTCCAACTATGTCACCTTTTTGGATAATTATAACATTATATTTTTATTATTTAGCAGGAAGAGGATTAGAACAGGAATGGGGTAGCTTTAAACTTAATATATACTATTTATTTGGTATGTTAGCTACTATTATTTCTTCTTTTATAATAGGAGGACCTGCTAATGCCACATATATAAATCTTTCACTGTTTTTAGCCTTTGCCAGGATATATCCTGATTATGAGATACTGCTATTCTTTGTAATACCGGTAAAAGTTAAGTATATTGCTTATGTTAACTGGTTTATTATAATATATGGAGTAGTAAGTCAACCACTTTGGTCTTATAAAATAGCCGCAGTGGTAGCTGTAATAAATTACTTTATATTCTTTGGTAGAGATATAGTTACTAATGGTGTTAGAAGACAAAAGGTGTATAATAGGAGAAGAAAATTTAAGTCGGAAATACCCTATAAGGACTACATCCACAAATGTGTTATTTGTGGAGTGACAGAAAAAGATGATCCTAATATGGAATTTAGATATTGTTCTAAATGTAATGGATATTATGAATATTGTATGAAGCATATAAACAATCATGAACATAAATAAATATAAAAAGCTTTTGAAGATTAATACCTTCAAAAGCTTTTTATATTGAATTTAAAGACCTCAATAATCATAGTGAAATTTCTTCTTTAAAGTTAAGGTATAGAAAATTTTCTTAAAACTATAACGAATTTGGTGCCTTTTCCTAGGCTGCTTTCCAAATATATTTCCCCGTTATGCATTTCAATAAGGCTCTTAGAAATAGCCAATCCTAATCCTGTACCTCCACTTTTGGAGTTTCGCGAGGTATCTACTCTTACAAAGGGATCAAAAATATCCTTTTGAATATTCTCTGGAATACCTATACCATCATCCTCTATAACTATGGTAAAATCGTTATTATCCATAAAGGTGCTTATATATATATAGGTGCCTTCAGGGTTATATTTTATTGAATTCATTATTAAATTACTTAAAGCTCTATCTAAATGGTTTTTATCAAAATTTATAAATATAGCTTCTTCTGGAATTTCAAAATCATATTGAAATTCCTTTTCTTCCATTTTAGGTATATAGGAAGCAATTAATTCTCTTAAAAATTCACAAATATCTAAGTTTTCCTTTTTTAACTTGAAATTAGCACTTTGAAGTTTAGAGAATTCAAATAGCTCTGTTAGAAGATTATTTGCTCTAAGGCTATTTTGATTTATTACATTGAGGTATTTTATAGTTTCATCTTTAGTTAAATCGTTAGTTTTAATTAAATAATCCGAGTAGCCCAATACTGTAGAAAGGGGGTTTTTTAAGTCATGAGATATATCTAATATCAGCCTTCTTCTTAGTTCTTCAGATTTTTCTTTCAACCTTTTTTCTTTTTCTAGTTTTTCAGCCATATCATTAAATACATCTCTTAATTCACCAAATTCATTTTCAGATTTCAAATAAATTCTAGCAGAATAATCTCCCTTTGATATTTTTCTTGCGCCCTCTATTAATAATTTTAGAGGTCTAACAAAGTTTTTAGAAGATATTCTAGAATATATAATAAACCCTAGTAGGAGGATAAAAAGACCAATAGAAGTTGCAAGGAGTATAAAATATTTAGGAGATAACTTTCTATGGGTTCTCATTATATTTTTAGCAGCATCTTTAGGTATTGCAATTACAACTAGGAAATCTTTTTCTTTATTATAAACTGTTCTATAAACGTAGTTAGATGAGAGATATTCCTTGCTACTTTCATGTGTAAAGGAAAATTCTGCAGAATTATATATGATTTTATTAAATTCTTCAGGGGTATACTTTTCTATTTTAATAGGAGGATTCCCCTTTCTGTAGATAACTTCTCCATCTTTATTAAGAACCTCCAAGTAACCTCCTAATTTTTCAATCTCTTCTCCGTCTATATGGCGATAGTCATCTCTCATTATAGCATGAGGTTCATCTAAAACAGAGTTTTGAAGATTAACATAAAGAGCTACTCCTATAATGGAGGCGATTATTAATGATAGAAATAGTATCCCTGTCATTATAAGATATAATAATATGTAATTTCTTAATAATAGATTGGCTAACTTTTTTTTATTCTCTTTATGTGGACATTGCCTATTTTTCATAAATATCATACCTTTTCAAGTTTGTAGCCTATGCCTCTTATGGTCTTTAAATATTTGGGGGATCGTTGATTATCTTCAATTTTATCTCTTATATGACTTATATGAACCATTATAGTATTATCATCTCCGTAGTAGGAATCTTGCCAAACTAGTTCATATAATTGTTTTTTAGTATAAACTCTTCCTGGGTTCTCCATTAAAAGCTCTAAAATTTTATATTCCTTTGCATTGAGATCTAATAAAATGTCATTTTTATAAACAGTGCAGCTTTCTTTATCTAAAACTAAATCCCCTAGAGTAAAGGTGCTTCTTGCTTTTTTCCCAGAGTATTTATAATACCTCCTTAGTTGAGCTTGAATTCTTGCGATAAGTTCTAGTGGGCTAAAGGGTTTTGTCATGTAATCATCAGCACCAAGACCAAGACCTAATACTTTGTCTGTATCCTCATCTCTTGCAGTTAAAAATATTACAGGTATTTCACTATTTTCTCTAATATTTTTTAAAAGTGAGAAACCATCTAATTTAGGCATCATTACATCAAGTATAGCAAGGTCAATAGGATTATTTTTAAATATGTCTAAAGCTTCTAATCCATTTTCAGCTTTAAATACATTATATCCCTCTTTAATAAGATGAAGCTCTATTAAGTCCCTTATATCCTGCTCATCTTCAGCAATTAAAATATTCATAGGTTCACCGCCTCTAATTTATTGTACTTACTTTATTATAATAGAAGGTTCTGATTAAAAATAGTGTTGATTAAAAAAAATACCATGTTATGATTAATTTATAAAAGTATATCAAGGGAGGGGTATTATGAAAAGAAGTAGATTTGTTTTTAAAGATTTTAAAGGTAAAGAAATTAGTACTTATAAATGGGAAGCGGATTCGTCAGATTCAAAAGTAATAATTCAAATTGCACATGGAATGGCAGAAACTGCATTAAGATATGAAAGATTAGCAGAAAAGCTAGTTGAAAGAGGATATACTGTATATGCAAATGATCATAGAGGACATGGATTAACTGCAGGTAATTTAGAAGACTTAGGATATATATCTGAAGATGATGGATTTTATGATATGATAACTGATATGCATGAACTAACAGAGATAATCAAAAAAGAAAATCCAGGAAAGCCTGTAGTTTTATTTGGACATAGCATGGGTTCTTTTCTATCTCAAAGATATCTTCAGATATATTCAGAGGAGCTTAGTGGACTTATTCTTTGCGGAAGCAACGGCAAACCAAAGACCATAGTGTCTTTAGGTAAAGGGTTGGCTAAAATGGAGATGAAAAGACAAGGACCTAAAGAAAAGAGTGACCTTATGAATAAGCTTTCATTTGGAAGTTTTAATAAGCATTTTGAGCCAACTAGAACGGAATTCGATTGGTTAACTAGAGATAATGAGGAAGTAGATAAATACATAAATGATCCATATTGTGGAGCTGTATTTACTACTTCATATTATTATTATTTTTTAAAGGGATTAAAAGATATTCATAAAGATGAAAATGTTCAAAGAACTCCAAGTGACGTTCCTATTTTTATAATTTCAGGAGGAGAAGATCCAGTGGGAGATTATGGAGAAGGAATAAAAAACTTAATTAATTTGTACAGAGATTTAGGGGTACAGGATTTGGATTCTAAAATTTATGAAGGAGCAAGACATGAAATTTTAAATGAAATTAATAGAGAAGAGGTTATGGAAGATGTTTTATTGTGGCTTCAAAGACATAACTTTGTACCAAGATAATTAATAAGTTATAGATTTAGATATTTTCGCATAAAATATTATAAATGAACCCTAAAGGGAGGATTTTTATGAAAAATATCTTAAAAGTAAATGAAAAGTTTGACATAGGGGCCCTTATAATAAGCTTATTAATCTCTCTAGGATTAGGAACTGTGGTAGGAATGTTTACATCAAATAGCTCAAAGGTTTATGGAGAGTTGATAAAACCAAAGTTTTCTCCACCGGGATTTATATTCCCTATAGTTTGGACGGTGCTATATGTATTAATGGGAATTGCAGCTTATAGGATTTATCTTTATGGTAAAGATGGAGTACCTGTAAAAAGGGCACTTTTAGCCTATGCTATACAGCTTGTTTTAAATTTTTTATGGCCCTTTATATTCTTTAATTGTAGACTTTACGGATTAGCTTTTATAGAATTATGTATTCTATGGATAGCTATTGTAATTACCACAATAAGATTTTATAAAATAGATAAAACTGCGGCATACTTAATGATACCTTATATTATTTGGGTTACTTTTGCTGGGGTGCTAAATTTCTTTATATGGAAGCTTAATGAAATGTAGATAAATTAAATCTATACAATAATTTATAATTGCAGTACAGAATAGCCTGACTTTCATTGTAAATTCGAAGGAAAAAGCCAGAATTTATAGAAATATATTATATAATATAAATTTTAGGGATGGGTGATTATATGTTAATAAAAAATGGTAAAATATACACTATGGCTGGAGAAATATATGAAAAAGGATGTATATTAATTGAAGATGGTAAAATAAAAAAGGTTGGAGAAAATATTCAGGGTCATTCAGAAGAAAAAGTTATAGATGTAAAAGGTGCTTGGGTATTGCCTGGAATAATAGATGCTCACTGTCATATTGGAGGTATGGAAGCAAATATGGGGTTTGAAGGTAGCGATATAAATGAAATGACAGATCCTATAACTCCTCAATTGAGAGCTTTAGATGCTATAAATCCTAATGATGAAGCCTTTCAAAAAGCAGTAAAAGGAGGAATAACCTCTGTAATGACAGGCCCTGGAAGTGCAAATGTTATGGGAGGAACTTTTGTTGCTATTAAAACCCATGGAAGAGCTATTGATGATATGATAATTAAAGAGCCTGCTGCAATGAAGATAGCCTTTGGAGAAAATCCAAAGAGGGTATATAATAATAAAAATAAAATGCCAAGTACTAGAATGGCTACAGCAGCTTTATTAAGACAAACATTAATTGAGGCTAAAAATTATAAAGCAAAGAAAGATAATGCTAAAGAAAAAGGTGAGTTCTTTGAACTTAATTTTAAAATGGAAGCATTATTACCTGTAATTGAGAAAAAGATACCATTAAAAGCTCATGCGCATAGAGCAGATGACATATTAACAGCTATAAGAATAGCAAAAGAGTTTGATCTATTAATGACTTTAGATCATTGCACTGAAGGTCATCTTATATCAGATTATATAAAAGAATCAGGATTTCCAGCTATTGTAGGACCAACAATGAGCTTTAATTCTAAAATAGAACTTGGAAACAAGTCTTTTTCAACTCCAGCAGTTTTAAGAAGAGAAGGGATTAAGGTAGCCATAATGACAGATCATCCAGTTATAGAGGAACAATATCTTCCATTATGTGCTGGATTAGCTACTAAGGAAGGTCTAAGCTTTGAAGATGCATTAAAAGCTATAACTATTAGCGCTGCAGAAATATCAGGAATTTCAGATAGAGTAGGAAGTATTGAAGTAGGAAAAGATGCAGATATAGCTATTTTTGATGGTAATCCACTAGAGTCTATGACAAACTGTCTATATACAATAATTGATGGAAAAGTAGTTTATGAAAAATAGAAACCTAAATAAAAAAGACGCTATGCGTCTTTTTTTATTTAGGTTTCTAATGAATATATAGGCATCAACCTTCTTATTTTATATACCTAAAATTTTACTACATATATTGTATATTAAAGGGACAAGGAATACGGTCATAATTCCTGCAACTCCTATACAGATACTACTTATAGCCCCCTCAGTTTCACCTAGTTCAAAGGCTTTAGCTGTACCTAAGGCATGGGAGGAAGTTCCTAAAGCTACGCCTTTTGATAGGCTATCTTCAATTTTGAAAATCTTAAATATGAAGGGTCCTATTATAGATCCTAGTATTCCTGTTACTATTATTGAAAACACTGTAAGGGAAGGGATACCCCCTAGAGTTTTTGATATTTCTACCCCTATAGGTACTGTTACAGATTTAGGAGCTAAAGATTTAATTATATCTAAATCTAAGTTTACAACTTTTGATAGAATTATTATGGAAAATATACCAACTATGCTTCCTACAAATATACCACCTAATAAAGGCAATAGATTAGATTTTAATAAATCCAACTTATTATACAAGGGTACTGCTAAAACTACAGTTGCAGGTCCTAGGAAAAAGGAGATAAAATGTCCGCCTAAATTATACTGTTCAAAATTAACATTAAAGATTGTTAAAATAAAGATTATTATAAGTACACTTATAAGCAATGGATTTAATAAAGGAAATTTAAATTTGCTATATAAAATAGTACTTATTTCAAAACACACTAGAGATATTAAAATACCAAATAAAGGGGAATTAATTACTTCAGTCAATTTTTGCACCTCTCTTTTCCTTTTTATATATAAGTAGTTGTGTAATCTTAGCTGAAACTAACATTACAATAATCGTGGTTATAAAACATATAAATAATATTTTGTGGAAGTTATCTTTAAGCAAATCCATTGAAGTTATAAGACCAACACCAGCAGGTATAAAAAAGAAGGCTAGATGGTCTAAAAAAAACTTACTAACTTTATTAATTTGTTCTAATTTAATAATATTAAAGACCAAAGAAAGCAATAATATAATCATGGCTATGATATTTCCAGGCACAGGTAGTTTAAATAGGTTATGGATAATTTCTCCTATAAAGTAAATTGACAAAATTATCATAAGTTCTCTTAAAAGTTTCATTTATACACCTCGCTTTTGTACTCAAATATACTTTATCATGTATTGCAAATAAATAGGGCTTTAATTGAAAAGAAAAAATATAGAAAATATTAAATCCATTAAAGAATATTCTCAATATTAGAAAAAATGTTTAAAAACTAGAGCAAAATTATAAATTTTCGTAGTATAATAGGAATATATCATATCCTTTAAATTTATTAGGATATTTAGAAAGGAGAGAAAAACCTTGAGTAAGTATGGTTTAAGAGACAAAAGGTTTTCTGAAAATGAAGTACAATTAAAAAAAGTAAGTATAAATGGAAACATATGTGGTGAATTTGTTGAGTTTTCTATGGCACAGGTATATGAAAATAAGGCAGAAAACAATATAGATGCAGTCTACATATTCCCTTTGCCTGATACAGCTGTATTAACTGGTTTTGAAGCTATATTAGGAGGAAAGTCCTTAAGGGCTATAGTAGAAGATAAGGAAGATTCCTATAAAATATATGAAAATGCATTAGAAAGTGGAATAAATATAATAAGTATAGATCAAGATGAAGATAATATTTTTACAATATCTATAGGAAGTATACTACCTAATGAAACTGTTAAGATAAATATAACTTATATGGATCAATTATTATATGAAGATAGTAGTTTTAAATTAATGATTCCAAGTATAATAGCTCCACAATCCATGGAGGAAGAGGAGGTAAACAAAGCAAAACCTGAGTATAAATTAAGCCTGAATCTTTTAGTGGAATCTTTCAACAAACTAGATATATACTCACCTACTCATGGAATACATGTTCATAGAGAAGATGATACCCTATGCAAAGTTAGCTTTAAAGAAGGACAAATGCTTCATAAGGATTTTGTACTAATGATGAAAGAAACTAAAAATGAAGAGTATAGTGGTATGATATATAATTATAACAATTTAGATGAAGAGGAAGGGGTATTATATCTTAGGCTTTATCCTAAACTTGATTATGAGGAAGGTCATCAAACACAAAACTATGATTTTTTAATAGATATATCTGACTCCATGGAAGGTGACCAGCTTGAAGAAGCTAAAAATGCAGTTCATCTATGTCTAAGGAACCTTGATGAGGGAGATAATTTTAATATTATAGCTTTTAGTGAAGAAGTTAAAGTTTTTTCTAAAGAGGGCAAGGTACCTTACAACGACGAAAACTTAGAAAAGGCTTCAGAGTGGATAGATGATCTTAAAGTAGAACCTGGGGCAAATGTTTTTGAAACCTTAAAATATGCTCTTCAAGAGAAAAATAGAGAAGGAAATAGTACAATATTACTATTTACTGATGATATGGTAGAAGAGGAAGATGAGATAATAGATTATGTAAAAGAACATATAAATGATAATAGAATATTCCCCTTCGGTGTAGATACTGCAGTAAATAGTTATTTTATAAATAAGATGGCAGAGATAGGGTATGGAAGACCTGAGTTTATATATGCTGGAGAAAGAATTGATGATATGGTTTTAAGACAGTTTAATAGGATAACAAATCCACAGGTAGATGTTATTTCTATTGATTGGGGTGCCATGAAAGTTCAAAGAACTTATCCTAGAACTATAGATTATTTATATGATAGGGAACCCATTTCTATATTTGCCAAGGTCAGTGGAGAAATTGGTGGAAAAGTTACTATAAAGGGAAAAGTAGGGCAAGAAGATTATATAAAAACCATTGATTTAGACAAATTAGATTTAGATGTAAATGCGGACCTTATTGAAAAAGTATGGGCAAGAAAAAGAATAGAATCTCTTACAGAAAAAATGAGAGGGGAAAGAGGAGAAGTAAGGGAATCCATGAGAAAGAAAGTAATAGAACTTTCTAAAGATTATGGAATAATAAGCAAAGAAACTTCTTTTGTTATGCTAGAAGAGATGGAAGAACCAGTTTTAGGAATGGCAATAAGCAATATTATTCCTATACAAATATCAGAAGAGGCCATGGAAAATATATCTGAAGGATATTTCTTAGATTCCCCAAGCTTTTTTTATAAAGTAGATATAAGAGAAAAGATGGTAGAAGAGGGGATGGATAAGGAAAAAGCTAAAAAAGCTATAATTTATGATAGAGAAAATCTATTAAGAATAATCGCCAAAAATCAATTAGCAGATGGAGCCTTTTGTAATAAAAAAGAAGAAAATCACACCAAAAGATTGGAAAGTACATTGATTAGTATATTAGCTTTTACATTAGGTAAAGAGGATGTTAAAATTTATATGAATCAAATAAATAAGTCTTTAAGATATGTTTTAAAGTCTATTGAAGATAATGAGGGAATATTAAATGAAAAAATCACTCATCTTGTCATATTGGCATTAAGATCTTCTATAGAAAAGAAATTAGTTAGACAGCCTAGTAGATCCATAATTGAAGATCATATAGATAAGTTAAAGAATATAATAAAAGAAAATAAATATATGGATATACAATATATATCAAATAGTGATAGAAATATTGATTTAAGAGATTCTACCACATTTATGTTATCTTTGAATGAAGAAAAAAACATAAAAGAAGAGTTTTTAATAAATTTTAAAGAGGGGCAAAATATTCTTGATATTGCAAAGCTTGCTATACAGAAAACATTGTAATTTGTATTTGAAAATAAAAAAGAAATAGAGCTTTATTTTAAAAGCTCTATTTCTTTTTCTATAGATTCTCTTTTTAAATTACTTAAAAATGATTCTCTGCAATTTAGTGCTTTATTAAACATATCTAAAGCTTCATCTAAATTACCAAGTTTTTTAAGAACTAATCCGTAATAATAGTAGGCTTCAGGAAAGGCTACATTTTTACTATACAGTTTTTTATAAATTTCTAAAGCTTTTTCATATTGGCCTAAGTGGTAATAAGTTTCACCTAAGTTATCCATTATAACATCATTATTTTCATCATATTCTACGGCTTCTAAATTAAATTGTAAAGCTCTATCATAATCACCACTTAAAACTAATAAATAACCAAAACTTTCATACAATGTAGTATTTTTATATTTTTTATATGTATTTTCTAAGGTATCAATGGCTTTATTAAGATCACCCTTTTTCCATTGAATTAACGAAGATACCATACCATGGTTCATTTCGTCATTAAGTTCTAAGGGAAGTCTTCTTTCTTCTATAAGATTGAAAACTTTAACTGATCTATCTATGTCCCCGTTTCTGAGAAGTATATAAGCGTAGCTTATTATTATTCTAGCTTTGCAGGACATTATTTTTATAGCCTTCTCATAATAAGATATAGCTTTTTCAGAATTATTATTTTTAAAATACCTATTTGCAATCATAGTATAAATAAGATATCTCTTTACTAATAGTTTGGAAGCAAAATATCCTATTATAAATATGTTTCCCATGATTCTACTATAACCATAAGCAATTAAGGAACCAACAAATATAAAGAGTAATTCTAAAATTAACTTTAGTGTAGATTTTCCCATTAATAATTCCCCCAGACCATAAATTTAGATAATATAACAATTATACTACGTTTTCAAGTATAGGGGAAGTAAATAAGAGGGTATTATGAAGAATCAAATTTTATCAAAGCTTATTATAAAAAATCAAGATCCTTCCTTGGAAGAGATTTTAGGAAATGAGAGTTAAATAAAATACATAGAAAGATATAATGAGTTTAGTAAAAATCTATGTTAAGTGTATATAATTTACACCCTCAATATCCTCTTTCTATAAGATTTAACTTTTTTAACCTTGTTAATTGCTTTATCTCATACTCTCTTTTTTGAGCAGAAACCTTGTCCAAATATTTTTCAAAGTACACAAGCTCCACGGGAAGTCTACAACGGGTATATTTTGCACCTTTACCCTTTGAATGGGTAGATAGTCTTTTTTCTAAATTCACTGTCCAGCCGGTATATAAAGTATTGTCAGAACATTTAAGAATATATACATAACACATCTTGCATCACCTTAACTTATTATACACCATAATAAGTTGTTGTAAAATTTATAATTAAAGGTTTACAAATTGCCACAAAGTGCCTATAATAAAAATAAGGCTTTTAAAGGCAAAAGCATATATGTAAACGGTTGCTTTAAAAGCGAAATAACTGTATACAAAAGGAGGAGAGGTCTTTGTTTAGAAAAAAGTTAACTACAATTTTAGTAGTTGCTGCAATGACGTTGGGTGTTATTGCCCCTACAAACTTATCTGTATCTGCTGCAGAGAATGATATTACAGATAAGTCTAAATCAATTCAAATACTTTCTTTTAATGATTTTCATGGTTCTGTAGAAGAATCTGGAAAGAATATTGGAGCTGCAAAACTTGCTGCTGAAATAAGAAGATTAAAGGGTGAAAACCCTAACACCATAGTAGTTAGTGGCGGAGACTTATATCAAGGAAGTGCCATATCTAATCTTAAAAAGGGAGAACCAGTAACTGAGTTCTTAAAAAGTGTTGGCATGGAGGTTTCTGCTGTAGGAAACCATGAATTTGACTGGGGATATAAATTAATACCAGGATGGGCTAAGGATGGGAATTTCGATTTCTTAGCAACTAATATATATAATAAGAGTACAGGAAATCCAGTAGAGTGGGCTAAACCTTATAAGGTAATAGAAAGAGATGGAAAGAAAATAGCTTTTATAGGAATAGCTACTCCTGAAACAGCCTATAAGACTAAACCAGAAAATGTAAGTGAATTTGAATTTAAAGATCCAGTAGAAAGTGTAAATACTTGGGCTGAAAAAATAAGAAGAGAAGAAAATGTAGATGCTGTTATAGCACTTACTCACTTAGGATCTAATCAAAACTCTAGTACAAAAGAAATTACTGGAGAAGCTGCAGATTTAGCTAAAAATGCTAAAGGTATAGATGCAGTTATAAGTGCGCACTCCCATCAATTTGTAGATGGTGTAGTAAATAACATACCAGTTGTACAAGCAGGTAACAATGGAAGAGGTCTTGCAAAATTAGTTTTAAATTTTGATGCTGAAGGTAAATTAGTTAAAGTTGATAACAGTGTAGATCAATTATATAAAAGAGTTAAAGAATTACCTGAAGATCAAGAAGCTAAAGCAATAGTTGAAAAATTCAAGAATGAATTACAACCTATTTTAGGAGAAGTTCTAGCTACTTTAGATACAGATTTAACTCATGATAGAGATGAAGGATTATCAGTACTTGGGCAATTTACTACTAAGCTTATGGCAGAAGCCTCAGGAGCTCAAATAGGAATTACTAATGGCGGTGGCGTAAGAGCACCTATTGAAAAAGGAACTATAACTATGGGTAATATGTATCAAGTATTCCCTTTTGACAATACTCTTGTAACTATGAAACTTAAAGGTTCAGATCTTAAGAGAGTAATAGAGCATGGGATAATGCCAGATGGATTTGGCTGGGGTCAATTCTATGGAATAAAAGTATACTATGACAAAGATGCAAAAGCAGGAGAAAGAATTACATCTATGAGATTATTAGATGGAACTCCAATAGATATGGATAAATATTATACAGTAGTTACTAACGACTTTATGTATGATAAGGGAGATAACTATGATTTCAGTGGAGCTATAGATGTAGTAGATACGGGAGAACCAATAAGAGATGCTTTAGTAAAAATAATAAAAGATATGAAACATGTTTCTTATAAATATGAACAGCATTTAGTTGCAGGTGTTGATACTACAGAAGATGTAGTTGAAACAGTAGATACAAACTTGACAAAGGAAGACAATAAAGTTACTACTTTACCAGAGACTGGCTCATTAGTTGGTGAAAGTGAGCTTATAGTAGCAGGAACTTTAGTTACAGCATTGGGAGCTTTCATGTTCTTTAATGAAAAACGTAGAAAAAAGAATAATAGTGCAGCATAATAATTATATATAAAAAATAAGTGGTTTAATGCCACTTATTTTTTTAATGAAATAAGGAAAACAACATATTAACAAATTAAATGTAATTTATTAATAAATAATATTTACAAAAATTTGCAGTAATTCTATAATATACATACAACCTCTTTCATATAAAAATGTAAACGCTTTTATATGAAAGAGAAGAACATATAAAAGGAGGAGAGGTCTTTGTTTAAAAGGTTAAAGTCAAAAAGATATACCGCATTCCTATTAGCCTTAGTAATGATTTTTAGTTTCATTACACCGATGGATTTATCTGCATTTGCAGCAGAAGGGGATGAGGTGGATATCCAAGTTGTTGCAACTTCCGATATGCATGGTAGATTTATGCCCTATGACTATGCTACAGATTCAGAAGATAACAAAGGAAGTATGGCACAATTATCTACAATGGTAAAAAAGCTAAGAGCAAAAAACCCAAACCTTGTATTAGTAGATAATGGGGATACTATACAAGATAACTCAGCATCATTATTTTTAAAAGATGGAATTCATCCAATGGTATTGGCTATGAATGAAATGGGTTATGATGCATGGAATTTTGGAAATCATGAATTTAATTATGGTGTTCCAACTCTTAAAAATATAGCTTCTAAGTTTAGTGGAGATGTATTATGTGGAAACGTATTGGATACCGATAAGGAGCCGCTAGCAAAATCTTACACTATAGTTGAAAAAGGCGGAGTGAAGATAGGAATAATAGGTATGGTAACTCCACACATAACAAAATGGGATGCAGAAAACCTTAAGGGGTATACTGTAACAAATCCAGTAGAAGAAGCTAAAAAGTCAGCTGATGAATTAAGGGGTCAAGTAGATATTATGATAGGCTTAATTCACGCAGGAATTGATGAGGAATATGGAAATGGAGATTCTGCTAGAGAACTTGCAAAAGCTGTTCCAGACCTTGCAGCAGTAGTAGCAGGACATGCTCACTCTACTATAGAAGGAGAAAGAGAAGGAGATGTTATTATAACAGAACCTTATAGACAAGCAAATGCTATTTCAGTCATTGATATTAAAGTTGTTGAAAGAGATGGGAAATATGTTATAGCAGATAGACAAAATGATGTAAAATCAAAGGTTGTTAACGTTGCACCTAAGGGTGAGGACCCAACTCCAGTAGATGAAGAATTAGTAGCTAAATTAAAACCTTATCATGATAGAGCTATAGAGGACTCAAGAACAGCTATTGGTGAGTTAAAAGGTGGAGACTTAGTGCCAAAGGAAGAAATAAAGGAAGTACCAGAAGCACAACTTAAACCTACAGCTATGATAGATCTTATAAATAAGGTTCAAATGTTCTATGGAAAAGCTGATGTTTCAGCAGCGGCAGTATTTAGAGATGATGCTAATATGAAAGAAGGTCCAATAACTAAATCAGGAACTACTTCAATATATAAATTCGATAATACTTTAAGAGTATTGAAAGTTAACGGTGCTCAACTAAAGAAGTATATGGAATGGTCTGCAAAGTATTATAATACTTTTAAGCCAGGAGACTTAACTATATCCTTTAATGAAAGTGTAAGAAATTATAATTATGATATGTTCTCAGGAGTTAAGTATAAAATAGATATATCTAAAGAAAGTGGGAAAAGAATAACAGATTTAACTTATATGGATGGAACACCTGTAAGTGATAATGATGTAATAAGACTTGCTGTAAATGATTATAGGGCTAATACCACATTATTAAATGACCAAACAGGATTATTTAAAGGAGAAAATGTAGAGGTTTTATATGATTCTTTTAAAGACATGGGTGATGACGGAAGAATCAGAGATTTAATAAGAAAATATATAGTAGAAGAAAAAGGTGGAGTTATAACTCCGGAATGTGATAATAATTGGTTACTAACAGGATATAATTGGGATGCTGCTGATAGAGAGTTAGCAGTTAAATTAATCAATGATGGAAAATTAAATATACCAAGATCAGCAGATGGAAGAACTCCAAATGTAAGATCAATTACCTCTAAGGATTTATTAATGTTAGAAAATACTGTTATAGATATTTTATCATTTAATGATTTCCATGGAGCATTAAAATCAGAAGGTAAAAACGTTGGTGCTGCAAAGCTTGCAGGAGAAATAAATAGATTAAAGGCTATAAATCCAAATACTATAGTAGTGGCAGCTGGAGACTTATTCCAAGGAAGTCCTATGTCTAACTTGAAGAAAGGACAACCAGTAGCAGAGTTTTTAAAACTTATAGGATTAGAGGCTTCCGCTGTAGGAAATCATGAGTTTGACTGGGGATATGAATTGATACCTGGTTGGGCTAAAACAGGAAATTTTGATTTCTTAGCAACTAACATTTATGATAAAGCTACAGGAAAGCCTGTAGAATGGGCAAAGCCTTATAAGGTTATTGAAAAAGGTGGAAAGAGAATAGGCTTCGTAGGAATTGCTACTCCGGAAACAGCTTACAAGACAAAACCTGAAATAGTTAAAGATTTCGAATTTAGAGATCCAGTAGAAAGTATAAATACTTGGTCTAAATATCTAAGAGATAATGAAAATGTAGATGCTGTTATAGCACTTACTCACTTAGGAGCTTTTCAAAACTCTAAAACAAAAGAAGTTACAGGCGAGGCGGCAGATTTGGCTAAAAATGTTAAAGGTGTGGATGGAATCATATCTGGACATACTCATCAGTTTGTTAGTGGTGTAGTAAATGGTATACCAGTTATACAAGGTGGTTATAATGGTAGAGGATTAGCTAATTTATCTTTAGTGTTTAATAAGGAAGGAAAGCTATCCACATTAAATTCTGTAGATGAATTATATAAGAGAATTGATTTAGCAATAGATCCAGCTGTTAAGGCTATGTATGATAAATACGATAAAGAGTTAAAACCAATTTTAGATGAGGTGATAGCTACTTTAGATACAGATTTAACTCATGATAGAAATGAAGGACTATCAGTACTTGGACAATTTACCACTAAGCTTATGGCTGAAGTCACTGGTAGTGAAATAGCTGTTACTAATGGCGGAGGGATAAGAACACCTATAGAAAGAGGTAATATAACTATGGGTAAAATGTATGAAGTGTTCCCATTTGATAATACTCTTGTAACTATGAAACTTAAAGGTTCCGACCTTAAGAGAGTAATAGAGCATGGTATAATGCCAGATGGATTTGGATGGGGGCAGTTCTACGGAATAAAAGTATACTATGATAAAGATGCAAAAGCTGGAGAAAGAATTACATCTATGAGATTATTAGATGGAACGCCAATAGATATGGATAAATATTACAAAGTAGTTACTAACGACTTTATGTACGATAAAGGAGATAACTATGATTTAGAAGGAGCTATAGATGTAGTGGATACTGCAGAACCTATAAGAGATGCTATGGTAAAAATAATAAGAGATATGAAACATGTTTCATTCCAATATGAAGAACATTTAGTTGCTGGGCCAGATGTTACTGTAGATAATAATGAAGTAATAACACCAGATGCCAATAATAAGGGTAATTTACCAAAAACAGGTTCAATGGTAGGTTCTTCTCAATTACTAGCTATAGGGTCATTAGTATCATTACTTGGAGCTTTCTTATTCTTAAATGAAAAATATAGAAAAAGAAATAATAATGCAGCATAATGATTAAATAAAAAAATAAGCATCTTGCTTTATGCAGGGTGCTTATTTTTATCTAAGCTTAATTATGAATAAAATCAATATATACAATTTATAAAACATAAATGAAAGTAGAGTAAAATATATATAATTAGGGGGTGGTAAAAATGTTTGTTGTTATAAAGAAAAAACACATAGTTTTATCTATAATCACAATTATTATAATAGTTACTTTATTTATTTTGGGAAAAGCATATTTAAAGAGTAAAGGTACCCTTAATGAAAATCATCATGGATATATTGCTATTGTCATAGATGATTTTGGTAATGATAGTAAAGGGACTGAAGAGATGATGAACATAGGAATTCCATTTACAGCAGCTATTATGCCTTTTATGAGCTCTAGCGTAAAAGATTCAGAAAAAGCTAAGGAGAAAGGTATTGAGACTATTGTACACTTACCTATGGAGCCAGAGAAAGGAAAATCTAGTTGGTTAGGGCCTAAGGGTATAACTGTAGATTTAAAGGATGAAGAAATAAAAAACAGGGTAGAAGCTGCATTTGATGAGGTGAATAGTGCAGTGGGACTAAATAATCATATGGGTTCCAAAGCAATGAAAGATAAACGGGTAGTAGGAATAATAATGGGGGTTTTAAAAGAAAAGGATAAGATTTTTTTGGATAGCAAAACCACTTCTAGCAGAGAAGCAGAAGAGGCAGCTAAAAGCTTAGGAGTAAAATATTATGGAAGAAACATTTTCATAGATAACAATAAAGATATAGGTTCTATAGAAAAACAACTAGACAAAGCGGCACACTTAGCCATTAAAGAAGGTAGTGCCATTGCAATTGGACATGTAGGAGTAGAAGGAGGAGTTGTAACAGCTAATGCAATTAAAAATAAGGTTCCAGAATTAAAGAAAAAGGGTATAGAGTTTGTATATCTCTCTCAAATGCCATAGTAGAAAAGCTATTACAAAGTAAAAAACTTAAATAATAGCAAAGAAAATAAATATTTGCTATAATAGGGTTTATAATAACAAAAGAAGGTGAAAATTTTATGATCAAAGCTTTATTATTTGATTTGGACGGCACACTTATAGACACAAATGAATTAATACTTAAGTCTTTTAAATATGCCTTAAATGAAAAATTAAATGCAGATGTTAGTGATGAGGTTATAAAGACATTTTTTGGAGAACCTCTCACTAAAACTTTATGTAGATATAGTGAAAATGTAG
This sequence comes from Clostridium simiarum, assembly GCF_018919175.1. Classification (GTDB taxonomy): domain Bacteria; phylum Bacillota; class Clostridia; order Clostridiales; family Clostridiaceae; genus Clostridium_L; species Clostridium_L simiarum. The sequence goes on from NZ_JAHLQL010000001.1 coordinate 323,291, forward strand.
AAGAGGTTGTAAGTATATATAGAGAATATAATAAGTTACACCATGATAAATTATGCAAGGAGTTTTCTGGTGTGAAGGAAGCTCTTAAACTTTTTAAAGAAAAAGGACTAGCTGTAGCTGTGGTAACTTCTAAAGTAAAGCCTATGGCTTTAAGGGGATTAGATTTAACCGGACTTGGTGATTATATAGATGTTATTATAACGCCTGAGGATACAGAAAATCATAAGCCAAAGGGTGAACCGGCAGAAAAAGCTTGTGAACTATTAGGAATAGCTACAAAAGAGGCTATAATGATAGGGGATAGTTTTTATGATATATTATGTGGAAAAGATGCTGGATGCTACACAGCAGCAGTAAGCTATACTTCATTACCTTTAGATATGTTAAAAAAACATGATCCTGATTATGTTATTGATAATATTTTAGAGTTATTAGAGATAGTTGAAAACATAAATAAGGAAAGTGCGTAAAAGCCTTTCTTTATTTATTTATATTTATTAGAAGCTATCTATGTTAAAGTAAGTATTACCCAATCATTGATTTAGATAGCCTTTTTCTATAAAAAGAAAATAAAATTATTACTACAGTAAATATAAGTGCCTATAATATTTGAGTTAGGAAAGAGGGTATTCATGAATATAGGATACTTTGGTAACTTTTAAATTTTTGCAATCTTCCACCAATTACTCTTAATAGGTATTTATTAATATTATAATGAATTATTTGAAAATTTCATTTATAATATTAAGTGTCATTATTTAATTAAGGAGGAGTTAAATGGAAAGAAAAAGTCTAGCTCATATATTAGCAGTGATATTGATGCTTATATGGGGTTTATCATATTTAAGCATTAAAGTAGTAGTTTACGAAGTTGAACCTACCCTTTTGGCATTTTATAGATTTTTAATAGCCTCTGTAATATTATATATTATAATGAAGGTTAAGTATCCAGAAGAAAAGGTAATAAAAGAAGATAGGGTTAAGATGGCTCTAAGCGGACTTTTTGGAGTATCATTATACTTCTTTTTCGAAAATTACTCAGTAGCTTTTACATCTGCATCCAATGTATCTATTCTTATATCTTCTATACCAGTGTTTACCTTGTTATCCCAAAGGATAATATTTAAAGAAAAATTAACAGTGTTTAAAACCATTGGAGCAGCGTTAAGTGTAGCAGGTATAGTTATGGTAGTTGCTGCAAAGGATAAGGTGAATTTGTTTTCAGCAGGAACCTTAGGAGATCTTATGGCTCTAGGAGCAGCTATAAGTTGGGTTATATATAATGTGGTAACAAGCAAGTATAAAGGGGAATACAAGAGTATAACTATAACTACTTATCAGGCCATTTGGGGGACTGTTTTTTTAAGTCCAGCTCTACTTATATCAAAACCAAGTATACCATCAGTTGTAGCTACTATAAATATATTATACCTTGCTGTAGCTTGTTCTGTTGCAGGATATATAATATATATTTTTTGTTTGAAGGAGTTAGGCGCTACTATAATAACTACATATATTAACTTACAACCAATAGTAAGTTTGGTTGCTGCAGCGCTTATATTGGAAGAAAGTATAAGCTTTTGGCAAGTAATTGGGAGTATAATTATAATTAGTGGGGTATTCTTCGTAAATATGGATGACAGATTTAATAAAGAAAAATTTGAAGAAGCAATTTAAAGAAAAGGTATTAAAATAATTTTTATAGAGAGGTGTTTATTATGACAGATCAAAGATTAAATAAACTAGCTAAATTATTAGTAAATTACTCTACAGAAGTAAAAAAAGGGGATTTTGTATTTGTTACGTGCGATGAAGTATGTACTCCTTGGATGGTAGAGGTAGTAAAAGAAGCTGTTTTAGCAGGAGCTCATGTAGAAACTATGATTACTTCTACAGATGTAAGTGAAATGAAACTTAAATATAGCACTTCAGAGCAACTAGAAGAAGAAAACTTTATTATGAGAGAAACTATTAAAAAAGCAGATGTTTGGTTAACTGCATGGGGAACAAGAAATAATAGGGTTAATGCCAATATACCATCGGAAAAATTACAACAATCTTCAAAAGGGGCAGCTAGCTGGAGAAAAATATATTCAGAAAAGATGGGAGATGGATCTTTAAGATGGTGTGGAACTCAATACCCAACTTATGCAGATGCACAAGAAGGTTCTATGAGTTATAGAGAATATGAGGATTTTGTATATGGTGCAGGACTTTTAGACTTAGAAGATCCGGTAAAAGAGTGGAAAGAAATAAGCAAAAAGCAACAAAGATGGGTAGAATATTTAAATGATAAAAAGCAATTACATATTCTATCAGAAGGTACAGACATAAAAGTAAACATTGAAGGTAGAAAGTGGATAAATTGCGATGGAAAGGCTAATTTTCCTGATGGAGAAATATTTACCTCTCCTGTAGAAGATGGAGTAGAAGGGTATATAACCTTTAGTTTTCCAGGAATATATATGGGGAAAGAAATAGAAGGTATTAGGCTAGAAGTAAAAAAGGGTAAGGTTGCAAAAGCTGAAGCTAAAAAAGGTGAAGAGCTTCTAAAAGCCTTGCTTGAAACTGATGAAGGGGCTTCTGTATTTGGAGAAGTAGCTATAGGAACAAATTATGGTATAAAGAAGTTCACTAAAAATATATTATTCGACGAAAAAATTGGAGGAACTGTACATCTAGCTATAGGGGATTCTATGCCAGAGGCTGGCGGTAAGAATAAATCAGCTATACATTGGGATATGCTTTGTGAAATGAGAAATGGTGGAAAAATATATGCTGATGGGGAATTATTTTATGAAAATGGTGAATTTATAGAAGGGGTACTAAAAATATAAAGAAAAAGATACTTCTAATTTTAGAAGTATCTTTTTCTTCTTTTTTTTCTAGAAGCTCTTTTAATAGCTGCTATTATAAAAGTTATTAAGGCTAATATAACTAAGGTAGCTACTGCTGCTAATACATAAAGAACTAAGTTTTCCTTCACTAAGTCAGATTTTGAGATTCCAGGATATAAATCGTAGGATTTTGAAGTTAAAGGTTCTGTAACTGTTAACTTTGCAGCGGTAACATTTGTGTCCAATTTCCAAGGATTTAATAGAGAAACATCAATTTTTTTATCAATAGACTTTTTATTTAGATCATTTTCATAGTATTCAATGTTTTGCCTTGAAGTAAAAGGTACATCTATAGTTTTTTCAGGACCAAAAAATCTAAAAACTTTATATTTTATAGGAAGTGTTTCAACCACTTCATCTTTACCTATAAGGGTAGATTTTTTGGCTGCATAGCTAGCATCTATAATTTTTTCTGTGTCATTAAAAACAGCAGAATCTTCACTATCAAAAATGGAATTTAAAACTACTCCAACAATTCTTCTTCCATCTCTCTCGTAAATTGAAACAAGACATTTACCAGCAGGAGTGGTATATCCGGTTTTACCACCTATATTACCGTTTTTTTCTAAAAGCTTGTTTCTGTTATCCATTATAGCTATAGTACCAGCAGAGGTCTTTACGGAAGCCTTTTTTAAAGCCATAGTTTCTCTTACCCAGGAATTTTCATAAGCCTTTTTACCTAATATGGCCAAATCTAAAGCTGTGGTGTAGTGTTCTCCGCTGTGGAGACCGTTTGGAGTTACAAAATTAGTATTTTCCATCCCATACTCTTTAGCTTTATCATTCATCATTTTAATAAAGTTGTCTACATTTTCCCCTACATTATCAGCTATAACATAAGAAGCATCATTTGCAGAAAAAAGTAAAAGAGCTTTCATAACATCATCAGCGCTCATTGTCTCACCTATTGATATAGGTTTTACGTTAGTATTTAAGGAATATTCAGGTTGTTCTTTAGCGCTTTTAGTATAGGATAAGTTATCAGTTTTATTTTTATTTTCAGCTAAAAGTATGCCGGTCATAAGTTTTGTAGTACTTGCAGGATACATTTTATTTTCAGAATTATAATCAAGGATTACCTCCATTGTATCCATATCTATGCTTACAGCAGATTTTGCATAAATTTTTGGCACATTAACGGGCTCAGCTTTGGCATAAGCTAAAGGTGAAAAAATAGATAAGGACAAAGCCAAAGCAATATTTTTAATTAAATTTTTTTTCTTCAATCTTCATCTCTCCATTTATAGTTTTTTGTATAAAAATATCATTACAGATGATATAATATTACTTAGTAAGTAAAAAATAAAATCATGATTAGTATATCATTATTATAAGGTTAATACAATGGTTACAGAGGTGGTGGGTTGACTATAGATAATATAGCACAAATTTTTAATAAAAAACAAGGTAAAATAATGGGAGATTTAAAAAAAAGTGCAGTAATGCTTTTATTGCAAGATGTAGATGGAAAGCCACATTTAATATTTGAAGTTAGAGCTTTAACACTTAGACATCAACCAGGGGATATTTGTCTGCCAGGTGGTAAAATAGAAAATATGGAGAAGCCAAAAGAAGCTGCCATAAGAGAAACCATGGAGGAGTTAAACCTTCAAAGAGAAGATATAGAATATTTAGGGGAAATAGACTATTTTGTAACACCCTATTCTAGCATAATATACCCTTTTGTAGGGAAGATTAGTAGTCAGAAGATTTTAACCCCAAGTCCTTATGAAGTGGATCATATTTTTAAAGTGCCTTTAGAGTTCCTTATTAAGGAAAAGCCCATTGAATTTAATATGGAAATTGGTCCAAGAAATACAGAAGGTTTTCCTTTTCACTTAATAAATAGAGGAAAAGATTATAAATTTTCTAGTGGAATAATGCCTCAATATTTTTACCAATATGAAAACTATATAATATGGGGATTTACCGCAAGAATAGTAAGAGAGTTTATTAAAGTACTAGAGGAAGAGTTAAATTAATATAAAAGAGGAGGAAACAATTATGTTAAACTTTAATTTTTGTAACCCTACAAGAATGATATTTGGTAAAAATACCATATCATCTTTGGGAGAACAAATTTCTAAGGAAGGATTAAAAAAGGTAATACTTCTATATGGTAAAGGATCTATATTTAAAAATGGGGTTTATGATGAAGCTATATCATCCCTTAAAGAAAACAATATTGAATACGTAGAATTATCTGGAATAAAACCAAATCCGGTTTTATCAAAGGTAAGAGAAGCTATTGGTTTAATGAGAGAGAATGAAGTAGAAGCCATAGTAGCCATAGGTGGAGGAAGCACAATAGATACAGCAAAGGCTGCATCAGCAGGATTCTATTATGAGGGAGATGTATGGGATCTATTTGAAGGAAAGGCTGTACCTAAAAAGGCCTTACCTATATTTACTGTTTTAACTATATCTGCTACTGGTTCAGAGATGAATTCTGGTGGAGTGATTACTAATGAGGATGAAGATAAAAAATGGGGTTTTGGATCACCTCTTTTATATCCTAAGGTGTCAATAGTAGATCCTTCAGTACAGTTTTCACTTCCAGATAATCAAACAGTAAATGGGGCTATTGATACCCTAAGCCATGTGTTTGAATTATACTTTGATGGAACGAAAAATACAGATATGATGGATGAATTATCTGAAGGAATTATTAGGACTATGATGAAGCATGTTGAAATATTGTTAAAGCATAGAGAAAATTATGAGTCAAGAGCTGAATTTGCATGGTGTTCTACTCTAGCGCTAAATGGATATAATGGTACTGGAAGAAAGGGAGACTGGGCAAGTCATAATATTGAACATTCCCTAAGTGCATTTTATGATATAGCCCATGGAGCTGGTCTTGCTATTATATTCCCAGCTTGGATGAAGTATGTTCAACAATGTGATGTTAAAAAGTTTGAAAGATTTGCAGAGAAAATATTTAATATTACTGAAGGAACTTCAGAAGAGAAAGGGGCTAAGGCCATAGAGAGGCTTAAAGATTTTTATAAGTCCTTAGGAGCACCAACTACCTTAAAGGAAATAGGTGTTAATAAAGAAGACCTTCCTAAGTTAGCAGATAATGCTGCAATGAGAGCTCCAATTGGAAGTCTTAAGAAGTTATATAGGGAAGATATCTTAAGTATATATGAAATAGCCTATGAATAGAATTAAAATATTGAAGTTAACATAAACAGTTTCAAAAGTTAAAGGGGGCAAGCCATCTTTAACTTTTGATTAAAAGAAATATGCCAGTCTTCCTTAGATAATATTAGAAAAATAAAACAGGGCATCTCATAATAAAAAGAGAATGCCCTTATTTTATAAAGTATTCTAGAAACAGGCTTTTATACAGACTTTTCATTTTTTCTAGAAAATATTAATGAGCTTATGATTATAAGAGCTAGGTAGATAAAAGGAATAAATATGCTTAAAAGTGTAGAGTTCATAAAGAATTTTAGGTATATGAAGCCTCCTAAGGAAATTATGGTCCAAAACAAGGAAACATAAGACATCTTATTATTAACGTTTCTCCAAAGCTCTGGATTTTTCATGTTTCCTAGTATTGCCTTACTTCTCTCGTCACCCTTTGAGGAAGATATGGCTATAAACTTGAAATATAAAAAGCATAACAGGGATATTACTCCTATAATCAAAAATATATAAGACATAGAAATACTAGTAATAAACACATAATCACCACCAATAATATTTATAAATTTAGTATTTCCATTAACTTAAAGGTTAATACATTGCTATTAATTTTATTAATAGATTAATAATAAAATTAGTTTCTATTAAATTTTCATAATTTACAATTTAAACTTTACATATTATGTATGAGTTATAAAATTAATATTTAAATAGGAGGATTAATATGGATAATGTTAAATTATGGCATAATGAAACTGTTGGACTTAGGGTTATAGAAGCTTTGAAAAAGAATGGCTTTAAGGCTGCTTATTTAAAAAGTTCCAAGGAGGCAAGAGATTACGTAGGTAAAGAAATAGAACCTGGAATGGAGGTAGCCTTTGGAGGTTCAATGACAATTAAATCTTTAGGAATACAGGAATTAGCCAAAGAAAAGAATGCCATCATATTAGATCACGGGGATTCTAATTTAAGTTCTGAAGAAAGATTAAAGGTTATGAGGAAAGAGCTTACCAGTGATTTGTTTTTAAGTAGCTCTAATGCAGTTACTATTAATGGAGAGTTAGTAAATATAGATGGGGCTGGTAACAGGGTAGCAGCAATTACCTTTGGACCTAAAAAGGTTATATTAGTAGTAGGAATAAATAAGATTACGGAGAATTTGGATTCCGCTTTTCAAAGGCTGAAATTGATAGCTTGTCCTCAAAATAACAAGAGATTAAATAAAGATAATCCCTGTACAAAAGTTGGATATTGCGTGGAGTGTAATTCAGACAGTAGGATATGTAGGATTTACTCTGTAATAAAGAGAAAACCTTCTGCATCAGATATAACAGTAGTTATAGTAGGAGAAAATTTAGGATATTAGACATAATAAATGCTTTTTAATGTTAAAATATAATGGTAGATGTTTACATTGAAAAGTATAATTTTTAGTGATAAGCTTATTATGAATAGATAGTATTATTTAATATAGATTATATAAGGGAATGCGGTTTTAATCCGCAGCAGCCCCCGCTACTGTAAGCATGGACAAATGATATTTATGCCACCGGAAGTTTTCTGGGAAGGCTATCAAGAGGAAGAAGTGCCAGCCAGGATATCTTATATGATCTATGATATTAAGTTACCTTCGGAGGGAAGGTAAAGATTTATAAGTAATGAATCTTTGCCGAACTTTTAAAGTTCGGCTTTCTTTTGCCATAATAAAGATTTTCTATACAAAGAAAGAAATTCTTTTATTTGAAATTTTATTTTAAAGGATGGTGTAATTTGTTGAAAAAATACCATACCATGACCACAGTTTTAGTGAATTTAATTATGATGTTTATGGTTCTTTTAACTAATAACATGATTATCTTAACAGCCATATTTATTTGGAATTTAACTATAGCTTATGTGTATAGAGGATTTTTAAAATATAAAAAAATTATGCCATATTTTCTATCTTTATCACTTATGACTTTAATTATTAATTCACTTTTTGTAGAAGCTGGTACTGTAGAGATCTTTAAAATTTTTGGTAAGGTTGTAACCTTAGAAGTTATGCTATACGGAATTATAATGAGTTATAAAATACTTATAGTTATAGTCTTATTTATTTCTTTAGAACTTATGATGGATTCAGATAAAGCTGTTTCTTATTTTTCCCAAAAAATGCCTAAAACTTCTTTGATGATGTTAATTGGCATTAAACTAATCCCAAATATGGAGAATAGGCTTAATAATCTTAAAGATATCTATACTATTAGAGGATTGAATTATGAAGAAAAAGGTATGAAAAACAGAATAAATAATGCAGTTCCCATATTATCAATTTTACTTGAAGATTCCCTAGAAGGTTCCTTTGATATAGCAGAGGCTTCCTATGTTAAAAGAGCTTTAAGAAAAAATAGAGGCGTGTATAAAAAAGAGAAATATTATCCAAGAGATATATTAATTTGTACTTTAGCCATAATAAGTTTTATAGGATACTTAATTTTTAGCAAATACTACAAGATTAATTTTGATATTTATAGCGATTTTAAAGACTTACGTATGATTTCTATACAGTCTATCATTTTAGCACTGCTTATATTAAGTATTTCTTTAATAAGCTTTGTTCACATAAAAGATAGCACTATTTAGAAAGGAACAATAAAAATGAATCATATTAACATAGAAAATTTAGATTATACATATCCTAATGCAGAAAAAAGCTCTCTTAAGGATATAAATTTATCTATAGAAAAGGGAGAGTTTGTTTTAATAATTGGTAAATCTGGATCTGGTAAGTCTACTTTAGCTAAATGTATAGCAGGTACTATACCAAATTTTTATGGAGGAACATTAAAGGGGAAATTAGAAATTGAGGGTATAGGATATATTGATAAAAGGTCAAGTAATCAATTAAGAAGTATATCTATGGTTTTTCAGGATCCTGAGAGGCAGTTAGTTATGAATAAAGTGCATAGGGAAATAGCTTTTGGACTTGAAAATTTAGGGTTAAGTACAGAAGAAATCAATAGAAGGGTATGGGAAACACTTCAATTTTGTAATTTATTAGATTTAGCTAAAAGGGATATAAAAACTTTATCAGGAGGACAAAAGCAAAAGGTAGCTATTGCTTCTGCCTTGGCTATGATGGATGATTGCATAATATTAGATGAACCTATATCTCAACTAGATCCATCCTCCGCAGAAGAAATTATAAATCTTACAAAAAAAATAAATGAAGAGTTAGGAATAACAGTTATAGTAATAGAGCAGAGAATTGAAAAATGGCTAGAACTTTCAGACAAGGTGATTTTTATGAAGAATGGAGCTATAGACTTTAATGGAGAGCCAAAGGATTTTTATGGTAGCTCTTATTATGGCTTTATGCCATCCTATATAAAGATTTTAAAGTACATGAAGATTGAAAGTTATCCCAAGAATTTTAAAGATGCTAGGGTTTTAATTGAAAATAAATTTGGGTTAATAGATATAAAAGAAGATAATCTCTATTATGAAAAACAAGAGAAAGGAATTCCAAAGGGAATTTTAAAAAGAATATTTTCAAAAGAGGAAAAAGAACAATATGAAATATCAATTCAGGAGATGAAGGTTTTTTATAAGGATTATTTAGCTTTAAAATCCATAAATTTAGATATAAAGCAAGGGGATTTTTGTTGTTTACTTGGACCTAATGGAGCAGGAAAATCTACGCTTTTTAAAGCCATTATGAATTTAACTGAGTATAAGGGAACTATAAAATTTCAAGGTAAGGAAATAAAATCTTGGGACAAAAGAGACCTTTATAAAAATATTGCTTATGTATCTCAAAATCCTAATGATTATATATCTAAAGACACGGTTTATAATGAAATTAAATTTACCTTAGATAACTATGGTATAAGCAATGAAGAAAAAATAAAAGAAATAATGATAAGTTTGAACTTAACTCATTTAAAAGATAAAAATCCTAGAGATATAAGTGGGGGAGAAAGACAAAGATTAGCTATTGCTACAATGCTGGTATTGGAACCTAAAGTGATTTTGTTAGATGAGCCCACTAGAGGATTAGATAATGAAAATAAAGAAAATTTATCAAGGATATTAAAGCATATTAATGAATCAGGAATTACAATAATTTTAATAACTCATGATATGGATTTTGCTGCAAGTTGCGGCAGGAATTTTTTATTGTTATTTAATGGAGAATTAATTTCTAAGGGTTCATTACAGCAAGCATTTAAAGAAGGCTTTTATTATACCACAACAGTGCATAAGTTATTTACTAATGTACAAAAAAATATTTTTAATATAGAAGATGTTAAAAATATTTACCAAAACTCTTTAAGGAGAGAACTATGAAAAAGTTCATAATTATATTATCTATGTTTCCGCCATTTTTAATGAGCATTATAACTTTTAAACTAAAGGACTATGACAAATTGTCTTTTTACTTAACTCTTTATGTAATAGTAACTTTGGTAATAAACTATTTATACTTTGAAAAAAGTAATAAAGGTACAAAGGAGGTGGCGTTGATTGCCACATTAAGTGCTATTGCAGCTATTAGTAGGGTACCTTTTACAGGTATTCCAAATGTGCAACCTACCACATTCTTGGTAGCACTTTCAGGTTTAGTATTTGGAAGTTACGAAGGATTTTTAATAGGTAGTACTGCAGGGTTTATATCCAATATATTTATAGGGCAAGGACCATGGACTCCTTGGCAAATGATGGCCTGGGCTCTTATTGGATGGATTTCAGGTATCATGGGAGTTAAAAATAAAAAACCATCTATAGAAATTTTTGCTTTGCTTTGCTTTATTTATGGTTTTGCCTTTGATTGGATAATGAATATATGGCATGTTATAGGTTTTATAAGGCCTATTAACTGGAAGACCATATTAGTTGCTTACGCAAGAGGTTTACCTTTTGATGTATTGCATGCTGTAGGAAACTTTATATTTGTTTTAGTATTTTATAATAAATTCTATAATGTACTAAAAAGATATAAAGACAGGCTTCGATATACCTATATTAAATAAACTTTATTTAAAAGGGGATATGAATTATTATAAAAAATATTAAAATGGAGGGGTTTTAATGAAAAATAAATTAAAAAATAGTTTTAAACATTTAGGTTGCCTTATGGCTTTAATGTTATTGGTACTTCAATTCCATATGCCAATGGTAGCAAAGGCTTTAGAAGTAAATAGCGAAATAAACATTCGTGTGGAAGGACCTAAGGGAACTATAGCAGAGGGAAAAGAAAAGGGGAATAATGCTTATGAGGCTTTAACAGATCTTCTTCAAAAGAATAACATAAGTTTTTTAGCTGAAGACAGCCAATATGGAAAGTTTATAAAAGAAATAGATGGAATTAAATCTGGTGACTTTGGCGGATATGATGGATGGCTATATTATATTAAAAATGGTACAAAGGTTGAAAGTGCTAGCGTAGGTATAGATAGCTATGAGTTAAAAGAAGGTGACAACATAGTTGTTTACTATGGAGAGTTTAATACTCCATATGTAAATTTAATTCAATTTAATCCTGAAATAGTTAAAGAAAATGAAAGTTTTGAAATGATATTTTCTTATAAAAACTTTGATTTTATGACAAACAAGGATGTAATAACTCCTATAGCTGGAGGGAAGGTGCTTGTTGATAATAAGGAATATGTAACAGATGAAACTGGAAAAATAGTCATAGATAGCTTAACTAAGGGAGAACATCAGTATAGCATAAGTGGATATGAAGAAAACCAACTTCCTAAGGTAATAAAAGATAGAGGGAAATTTACTATAGATAATGTAAACAAGCCTCTAGTATATTTTAATGATGATAATTCTGTAGTTAAAGAAGAGGACAAGACTCCAAAGGACATAGAAAAAGAATTAGAAATAACATTAAATTATATTAAGAAGAACTCTTCTAATCCTTGGGCAGCTTTAGCTTTAAATAAGTATGGTATTAAAGCTGATGAAGGTTTTTTAAAGCCTTCTATTGAAGATATAAAATCCCAAGGAATAAAAGAAATGTCACCTACAGAGTTAGAAACAATATCAATTGCACTTACAGCATTAGGGTATTCACCTTATGATTTCTTAGGGCATAACCTAGTAGAAGAATTATATAGTAGAAATTTAGAAGACTTTTACAATAACGAAGTGGCTTTTGCACTATTAGCATACAATTATTTAAACATAAATGATAATTATAAAATAGGAGAAAAGCAATTAATAGAAGCTTTACTAAACTCAAAGCTTTCTTATGAAGTTGAAGGGAAGAAATTGACAGGTTGGACATGGTATGGGGAAAAGATAGATCCAGATATGACAGCAGTAGTGATTAGTGCATTATCACCATATTATAGAGGAAAAGAAGTAGAAGGTATAAATAATAAACAGCTAAAGGATTCCTTAGATAATGCTGTAGATAGTTTATCCTTAATGCAAAATTCAAGGGGAGATATCATAGGGCAATATGGACCAGCTAGTGAAACCAATTCTTTTGCTATAGTTGCTTTAACTTCTTTAGGAATAGATCCAGAGGGAAATAACTTTACAAAGGAAAATGGAGATTTGGTATCAGCTTTATTATCCTACAAGGGTGATAACGGACAGTATAATCATGATGACAACACTAAAAATAATTACCTTTCTACAGAAGAAGCACTAAGAGCTCTAATAAGTCTTGATGGTTTTAAAAATAACGGATTCTATGACTATTATAAGGGAGCTGTGGATGCAAAAACTTTGCCAGCTTATAAAATAGAAGAAAGCAAGGAGAATAATGAGGTTGATAAAGATAATGAGGTTAAAGAGGAAGATTCAAAAGCTATAGATAATACTAGTAAAGTTGAAATCATAAAAGAATCTAAGTTACCGAAAACTGGGTCTTTATTTAACTTTTCTTCTATGATGGTTTTAGCATTTGCTTCCATTGCCATAGGAGTTAAAAGAATTAAATAATTTAGAAGGTGATAATTTGAAAAAAAAATTACCTATTTTTATAATAGTTATTTTAATTAGTGTTGGAGCTTTATTATTTTCAAGATTTTTAATTAATGATAATAGGTTAGGGGTAAAAGAAGAAAAATATGAAGACTCTTCTATTTCTACCCTCATAGAAAAATCAGAAGAGAACAATGATAAAGTGGAAGAAATTAAAGAAGAGTCAACAGAAGATAAAAATAGTAATACTGAAAATGAAAAAAGTAGTAGCCTTGTTAAGGAAGAGCCTAATAAGGTTGTAGATAAGAACTTAGAATCTAATGTAGCCTCTGCAAAGGTTACTAATGAAAACAATAAAAACTATGAAAGTGAAGCAAAGGCTATTACTGAAAGTAAGCCTTTAGAAAAACCTAAAGAACCAGAAAAAAAACAGGAGCCAAATGTAAGAATATTAGATGAGGCTAATGGAACTAACATAATTTCTGACTATGTGCAAATCGAAGGTAAGACTGTAGAAGATGCTACTAAGGAGATATTAAATAAAAACTCTATAAATTATGTAGTTAAAGCTGGATATTTTTCAAGCATTTCAGGTATTAAGGAAAGATCAGCAGGAAAAGCCAGTGGCTGGTGCTACTATGTTAATGGAAACAAACCAGGGGTTGGAGCTTCAGCTTATGTGTTAAAGGCAGGAGATAAACTAACATGGAAATTCTTAAAAGATGGAATTAATGACTAATTCTGTATAGAAACAGGTTTATATCTATTGAATAAGGATTTTAAATGCTATATAATTTAATTAAGAATTTGGCTTCAGTGTCTTAGGGTGCTGAAGCTAAATTATTAAAAGGGGGGATTTTTATGAAGTTTAAAGATTTTAAATACCAAAGACCGGAAATAAAAGTCTTAGAGAAGGATTTTAATAATCTTTTAGAAAGTTTTCAAAGGGCTATAACTTTTGAAGAGCAAGATGAAATAATGACAAAAATAAATAAGCTTAGAAGTGAAATGGAATCTATGTGTAGTATAGCTTATATAAGGCATACAATAAACACTAATGATGAATTTTATGAAAAAGAAAATGATTATTTTGATGAAGCACTTCCAGTTTATGAAGGATTAATATCTAAATATTATAAGAGCATAGTAGAATCAAAATTTAAAAAAGAGCTAGAAGAAAAATGGGGAACGCAAATTTTTGATTTGGCTAAGGTTAATTTAAAGACTTTTTCTGAGGAGGTATTAGAAGATCTTAAACAGGAAAATAAGCTATCAAGTGAGTATGTTAAACTAATAGCTTCTGCAAAAATACCTTTTGAGGGAGAAGAGAGAAACCTATCAGGACTTATTCCTTTCCAACAATCTAAAGATAGGACTATGAGGAAAAAGGCTAATGAGGCTAGATATGGATTTTTCATAGAAAATGAAGAAAAATTTGATAGAATATATGATGAATTAGTTAAAATAAGAACTAAAATAGCTAAAAAATTAGGCTTTTCTGATTTTGTAGAGCTTGGATATGCAAGAATGAGTAGAACAGACTATGATGCTTCTATGGTTAAAAACTTTAGAGAGCAAGTGCTAGAAGAAATAGTTCCAATAGCTTCAGAATTAAGGTTAAGACAAAGAAAGAGACTAGGGTTAGAAGAACTTAAATATTATGATGAGAGTTTAATGTTCTTAACTGGAAACGCTACTCCTAAGGGTGATCCACAATGGATAGTAAACAACGGCGCTACCATGTATTCAGAGCTATCTAAGGAAACTAAAGAATTTTTTGATTTTATGGTAGAAAAGGAATTAATGGATTTAGTTACTAAGGAAGGTAAAGCTGGAGGGGGATATTGTACTTACATCAGCGAATATAGAGCACCTTTTATATTCTCAAACTTTAATGGAACTTCAGGAGATATAGATGTTTTAACTCATGAAGCTGGACATGCCTTCCAAGCCTATTGTAGTAGAGACATGGAATTACCAGAGTATAGTTCTCCTACTTATGAAGCTTGCGAAATACATTCTATGAGTATGGAGTTTTTTACTTGGCCATGGATGGAATTATTCTTTAAAGAGGAGTCTGATAAATATAAATTCGCTCATTTAAGTGAAGCTTTAACCTTTATACCTTATGGAGTTACAGTGGATGAGTTCCAGCATTATGTTTATAAAAATCCAGAAGCTACTCCAGAGGAAAGAAAAAGGACTTGGAGAGAAATAGAAAAGAAATACTTACCTCATAGAGATTATGAAGATAATGAATACCTTGAAAGAGGTGGGTATTGGTATCAACAAGGACATATATTTAGTTCGCCATTCTACTATATTGATTATACTCTAGCACAAATATGTGCTCTACAATTTTGGAAGAGAAATAGAGAAAATAAAGAAGAGGCATGGAAAGACTATGTTAGGTTATGTAATGTAGGAGGAAGTATGTCTTTTGTTAATCTTGTAGAATATGCAAACTTAATATCACCTTTTAAAGATGGTTGCATAAAGTCAACAGTATCCTCCATTAAACAATGGTTAGATTCTATAGATGATTCAAAGTTATAAATAATTAATGTAAAATAAAAAAAGTGGATTTCAAAATAATTGGGTTTTGAGATCCACTTTATATTTTTATACAATTTTAAGAATTAATTTACTGTTTAAAGATACTAAATATAAGTATATAAATATACTTATATTTAGTATATATTATTTTTTAGAATTAGTAGCTATTATATGTTCTTTAGCTTTTAATTCAAAGGTGTCATCTAAAGAGGATAAATTAATTTTTTCATTATATTTATTCTCTAAAGCGCTTAATAGAAGCCTATCAGAGAGTTCCGGATTTTTAGAAAGTAAAGATCCATGAAAGTAGGAACAGAAGGTGTTTTTATATATACATCCTTCATAACCATCCTCCCCATTGTTGCCAAAGCCTTCAATACATTTTCCTAAGGGTTCTAAATCACCTATGTAGGTTCTGCCAGAATGGTTTTCAAAGCCTACATAAGTCTCATTGAAACTTTCATTTTTTATTAGGGTATTTCCAATAAATCTAGTGTTACCAGCCTCAGTATAGATATCTAAAAGACCAAGTCCCTCTAATTTTTCACCAGTATTGGTGGTATAGTATTTTCCTAAGAGCTGATAACCACCACATATAGCTAAAAGAACTTTTCCCTCTTCTATATAGCGTGATAAAGGTTCCTTCTTATGAGTGATTAGATCTTCAGAAACAATGGATTGCTCATAATCCTGTCCGCCACCAAAGAATACTATATCATAATCCTCAACATGAAATTCATCCCCTAAAGAAACATTTTGTATAGTGACCTTTATATCTCTTTTTTCTGCTCTATATTTTAATATATGAATATTACCTAGATCTCCATAAACATTTAAAAGATCTGGATAAAGATGACATATGTTTAACTCCATTTTATTACGCTCCTTTATATTACCAAAGTTTCTTTATATATCCCTTTGAATGGAGATGTTTTCTAAAATTAATCATAGCTGTATAAGTAGCTAATACATATATTTCATCGCTAGTGCACTCTACTATATTATTAAGCATATCATTATAGGTATCACTTAATTTGAAGCTATGAGGATCTAATCCACTTATTTTTAGTCTTACGGCCATATCGTATAGACGATCTCCACCTATTAATATTTCTTCAATGGAAAGAGATCCTAATTTGTGGAAGTTTACATCCCAAATCCAAGAGATATCCCTTCCATCAGCATAATTATCATTTAATAAAAATGCTAGAGACATTTGAGATTTATTTAGAGATATTGTATCCAAAGCTTGATTATATCCAGCAGGATTTTTAACTAATATTATATTTACTTTTTTACCCTCTATATTAAGAACCTCTTGTCTTCCAAAGCTAGAATCCTGCTTTGATAGAGAATTACCTATTAAAGTATCTTCTATGTTAAAAAACTTTGATATAGAATAAGCACATAAAGCATTATATATATTATAGGTTCCGGATTGAGGTATAAAAAATTCATTATGGTTAATTATAAATGAAGAACCTTCTGAGGTTAGTTTAACTATATCTTCAATAGCGTAGTTTAATTCAGGTTTTTTATAGCCACAATTATCACAGAAAAAATCTCCTAGATGATTATAAGTTATAAAGTTATATTTATAAGGAGCTTTGCATACCTTGCAAAACTTTGCATCTGCATTTAATTCAATGGTTTTATCCCCTTGATTAAATTTATTAAAACCATAATAAAGCACAGGGTTTTCTAAGGATAGATTTCCCAATAAAGATTCATCGCCATTTAAGATTAAAGTAGACTTTGGAGTGTTCTTTACTCCTTCTAAAATCTTCTCTAAAGTGGTGTAAACCTCTCCATATCTATCTAGCTGATCCCTGAAAAGATTTGTAATAGTTATGATTTCAGGCTTAATATGCTCTGTTATAAATTTAACATTTGCCTCATCTACTTCCAGTATAGCGATTTTATTCTTATCTTTATCTTTGAAGAAATTGTAGTTTTCTACAAAACAAGATACAATACCAGGTAACATATTAGCACCGGTATTATTAGTTATAACATCATATCCTTTTTGTTTAAATATATTAAAAGTCATTCCTGTAGTAGTAGTTTTACCATTAGTACCGGTCACTATTATAGTTTTGTAATCTTTGCTTATAACTTTTAATATATTTTTATCAAATTTTAGAGCTATTTTGCCTGGAAAATTACTTCCGCCTTTTAAAAAAGTCTTAGAGATTTTTAATACAAATTTTGATATAACAATACTAAAAAAAGATTTTATATTTATTTTAGACACCACCTTGAATGAATATGTAGATTTTTAAAATTAGCATTAAGCAAAGTTTATAGATAGAGTAGACTTTACTTAATGATCATTTAGCCTTTGAAGAACTAAACTCTAAAAAGCTAAATTTATCACTTAAATTAAAGGTTAAATTTTTACTTTTTTTATTTAGTGTATCTATAAGGGATTTGCTTTCATCCTTACTGCATAATTGAGGTATAAACTCATTATGTGAGAAGGAATAATCTAATTTAAAGGGAGATACTTTAACGCCTATAGCGAAAAGGTTGCCCTCTTTAAATACTATACTTAATTGATATAAAGGAGTAGGAATAGATTCTTTTTTATTTGATAGTAAATAAGGAAGACCATTTATTATAAATCTGTCCTTATACTGTTCTATATAATACTCTTCACTATCTAAATATACTATTACATCCGCACCAGATCTTATGAGAGAATGACTTATTTTACTTTTTTCATCAGTATTTTCCTTTGAGTTTTTACTAAGTAATACTAAAAAATCCCCTTTGGTTTTTAATGAATAAACTCTTTCTTTTAGAGCTAATAAGGAATCCCTATCTAGATTTTTTTCATCATATTCGAAAAAAATCATATTTACATCTTTTACGCTAAGGTATAAAGTATTATATAGATTAAAGATATTTGAATCTTTAAAAGGATCTAAGGATAAGTCCTTCTGAGCATTTTCTAAGTTACAAACCTCTATAGAAGAATTTAAATCGCTGATGAAATTCGGTTCTTTTCCTATAGGTTCATGTTGTTCTAAAGCTAAAAATGAGAGCGTATCCTGCTCTATTAAACTATCCAAATTCATCAAATACTGTAGCTTTCCCTTGGAATTTATAGGAAGACTTTCTTTATATGGTAACTTTCCACTTAAGGTTAAAACTATCTCTTTTATATCAGAGGATTTTTTTGGACTTCCTTTAAGAGTATAATAGAAATATTTTATATCAACAAAAGTATTTTTACCACTATATAAAGCGCTTTCTACAGTTTTTGATAAGGGTTTTAAAGTGTTTTCATAGCCTAGCATGAACATGAAAGAAAAACTTAAAATTAAAAACATTGTGGTAAAGGTAATTAGTAATAATTTAAAAGTATTAATAGATTTTCTTTTAATATTTTTATTCTGTTTATGATCATTAACCATAACAGCACCTCAGTCTTTTCTTTTTATGGTTTTCTTCTATTTAGTATAGCATAGTAGAGTATTCAAATGAAAGTCTAATAAGTTTTAATATGATAAATTATACATAAAGTTAGGCTGAAATTTTAAATTTTATTAATGAAATATATTTTAAAAAAGAGTTTTAAAATTAATAAGAAAGGAAGAGAGTATATGTATCCAATTAAATTTGAAAATATTTATTTTGAAAAGATATGGGGAGGAAGGGATCTGGAACTATTTAGGGGTAATTTACCAAAAGGGCACATAGGTGAAAGTTGGGATATAGCTTGCCATCCTCATGGAATAGGTATAGTTTCTAATGGAAAATTTAAAGGAATTTCCTTTGATAAGCTTATAGAAGAGCAAGGAGAGAAACTTATAGGTAAAGATATATGTAAAGAGAAATTTCCATTACTTTTAAAACTCATAAATGCTAAAGATAAGTTATCTGTGCAAGTTCATCCAAATGATAAATATGGATTAAAGGTTGAAGGGGAACTTGGAAAAACCGAGGCTTGGTACGTAATAGAAGCTTTTGAAGGAGCTAATTTAATTGTAGGTACTAAGGAGTGTACTAAAAAACAATTTGAAAGTGCCTTAAAAAATGGGAAATTAGACCCTTATTTAAATAAGGTAGAAGTAAAAAAAGGTGATGTGTTTTTTGTGAAAAGTGGATTGGTTCATGCAATTGGAGAAGGGGTAGTTATTGCTGAAATACAGCAAAATAGTGATACCACCTATAGAGTATATGATTACAATAGAGGCCGTGAGATCCACGTGGAAAAGGCTTTAGATGTGATAGATTTTTCATTAAAGGGTGAAAAGAGTAAAGGGTTGAAGGTTCAGCATGAAGGATATACTAAAACTTACCACTGTGTATCACCATATTTTTCTCTAGAAATATATGATATAGAGCATAAGGTGGAAGAGAAAAGTGATGAGAATAGGTTTTATATATTCACTTGTGTAGAAGGGCAAGGTGAAATAGAATATAAAGATGGATCAGAAGCTATAGTTAAGGGAGAGAGCATTTTAATTCCTGCAACTCTTGGTAAGTACACTATAAAGGGTGAAGTGGTATTATTAAAAACCTATGTGCCAGAGGTGGAAGAACTTAGAGAAGAAATACTTAAAGTTGTAGAAAAATAGTTATTTTAATTAGGATACCTAAAGCCGTTGTTTTTGGGTATCCTTTTATTTTTGAAGGCAGTAATTGTTTAGAGAAAACTTAATGCATAATAATACATTAAAACTTAACTTACTTAGTATAATTTATATATAACATATGCTAATGAATAAAAAGAATATTTCAATGAAGGAATGGATTCATATTGAACCTGTTTAAAATATAACAGTAAAATATTTCTTGCAAAAAATCTTCTATTGTGTGATAATTTAAGTGTAAAGAGTATTATATATTGTAGGGGGAAGGAAAATGGGGTTAAACAATCTATCCTATTTAAACTTAGGTGTAAAAAATGTATATGACAATTTACCAGTAACTGAACTAGTTGAACATGCTCTAAAAAATAATGAAGGATGTCTTTCTAAAACAGGAGCACTTGTAGTACATACAGGTAAGTATACAGGAAGATCTCCTAAGGACAGGTTTATAGTAAAGCAAAAGAGTATTGAAGATAAGATAAACTGGGGAAGTGTAAATCTTCCGATTTCAGAAGAAATCTTTAATAATCTTTATGAAAAGGTTTTAAATTATTTAAAAGAGAAAGATGCTTATGTTTTTGACGGCTTTGTAGGAGCAGAAGAGAAGTATAGAATATCAGTTAAAACTGTATGTGAATATGCATCTCAAGCATTATTTTCTAATCAATTGTTTAGAAGATATGAAGAGGACGGAAAAAGAGATACAGATATACCAGACTTTACAGTTATTTCAGCGCCAGGATTTAAGGCTGATGGAGAAAAAGATGGGATAAACTCAGAAGCTTTTATATTAGTAAATTTCGATAGAAAGATAGTTCTTATAGGAGGAACTCAATATTCAGGAGAAATTAAAAAGTCTATGTTCTCAGTTATGAACTTCTTATTACCTTTAAAGGGAGTATTTCCTATGCATTGCTCTGCTAATGTAGGGGAAAAGGAGGACGTAGCTATATTCTTTGGATTATCAGGAACAGGAAAAACTACATTATCCACAGATCCAAACAGAAAACTTATAGGAGACGATGAACATGGATGGTGGGATAATGGAGTATTTAATTTTGAAGGTGGTTGTTATGCAAAAACCATCAATTTAGATAAGGAAAAGGAAAAGGATATCTACGAAGCAATAAGATTTGGTGCTTTATTAGAGAATGTTATTTTAGATGATAAAAAAAGTCCAGACTATGATGATAGAAGCCTTACAGAGAACACTAGAGCAGCTTATCCCTTGTATCATATTGACAACATACAAAAGGGAGGAAAGGGTGGCAATCCGGACACAGTTATATTCTTAACTGCAGATGCCTTTGGAGTATTACCACCAGTTTCAAAACTATCAAAAGAGGCTGCTATGTATCATTTCATGTCTGGATATACAAGTAAACTAGCAGGAACAGAAAGAGGTATTAAAGAACCTCAAGCTACCTTTTCAGCTTGCTTTGGAGAACCATTTATGCTAATGAATCCAGCTGTTTATGCTAAGTTGTTAGGAGAAAAGATAGACAAGCATAAAGTGGATGTATATCTTATAAACACTGGTTGGTGTGGAGGATCTTATGGAGTGGGGTCTAGAATGAAGCTTCCATACACAAGAGCTATGGTTACAGCAGCTATTGAAGGAAAACTAAAATCTGCTAAGTGGGAAGAACATCCAATATTTAAAGTTATGATGCCAAAGGAGTGCCCAGGAGTACCAAGCGAGATGCTGAATCCAATTAATCTATGGGAGGACAAAGAGGCTTATCATAATAAAGCTATAGAGCTAGCTAAAAAATTCAAAGAAAACTTTAAAAAATTCAAAGAAGTTTCTGAGGATATAGCTAATGCAGGTCCTGTAATAGAATAAAATAATTAAATAAAAACTTCTCAGAGTATACTTTGAGAAGTTTTTTGTTGAATCTATAAGTATATTTTTATTAAAAAATCCGATTAAAAAATATTTTAATAGTTTAATATAGGAAATAAATGATTTTTAGTATATAATTTAAATATATTATAATTAAAATAAAAGTTAAGTGAGGTTTAGAAATATGAAGTCTTTCTCTAGAAAAATAATATTACTTGGGATTATAGTAGTATCCTTTGCGCTGTTTGCTTTTGGATGCAAAAACAAAGTTGATAAGTCAAAGGGATTATTTGTAGAAAAATGGGATAATATTTATATGGGGACTAATATTAAATTTTATAATGAAGACTTTAGTACTAGCTATTTAAAAAGCTTATCAGAGGATCAAGGGCTATTTTCCAAAGTGGAAGGTGCAACCACAGATATGGATAAGTCTTTAAAATTATTAGCTTGGACTCATGAAATGTTCACATTTAATAAAGGTAGCGAAAGCGGTAAAGAGGATGCTAAGGATATAATTGATTCATTAAAAGATGCTAAAAAAGCTTCTGATAAAGATATGTCTATAGTTTTTGCACAAGCAGTTAGAACAGCTGGGGTATACTCAAGACTTGGAGAGTTTAGAGTTAAAGATAGCCAATTTTATAAAAAGGATTCTTCTTTATATGTGGTGGAAATTTGGAGTAAGGAATTAAACAAATGGGTAATGATAGATGTGGCTCATAAGGCTTATTTTTCTTATGAGGAAGTTCCTTTAAGCGCTATGGAAGTGTTAAATAGGAATATAGCTGAATTAGAGGTAAGGGAAGTTGAAAAGATAGAAAAATATAAAAAAGAAATGGCGAAATATCTTTATTCTTATAGTATACCAATAGATAATAATTTTGTAGGCATTAAAAAAAGCAATGCCTATATAACCTACATACCTGAAGGAGATATGCCGGAGTTAAAATCTTTAAACTCCTATGCTGGTCCATCTCTTTACGTTAATAAGGTAGATATGTTTCAATTTAGTCCTACAAAAGAATATGTAGATGATAAAAGTGATGACAAAGCCACGTTTATCCTTATGAAAGGTGAACCTTCTTTAGATAAACTTGAAGAACTAGGGTTTGTTGTAGGAGCTTTTAAGAATAGTGTTATGGTAAAGGAGTATTATGTCAGTATAAATGGTTCTGAATATGCTAAAGTAAACAAATACTTTGATTTAGCCATAAAACCTGGCGAAAATACCATAACCCTTTCAGAGGATGGCAAAACTTCAGTAAAAGAAATAAAGATTCAATATAAAAAATAAAGATTTTAAGATACTCTAAAATTACAATGTGTAATTTTAGAGTATCTTTTTTTATAGTGCTTTTAAAAATGAATCATATTTAAAGAAAAGCTTATTAAATTTAGTAAAATGAAGCATAATAATTATAAAAGGCGAAGAGGGTGATGTTATGGAAGGAATAAAGATATGTGAAGTTCCTTATGATGCATTATACAAAGACTATGATTATGATTGGAAGGAAATGAAAAGCTTAGAGACTAGATTTAATCTTCATTGTGACAGTAATACCATGATTTATCTAGAAAAAGGGGAAGCTACTTTGACTTTAAAAGAAGAGGTTTTATACTTAAGTGAAAACAATATGGTTATTGTTTCTCGAAAATTAGATATTCTTTTTGAAATAATAAAGCCTTGTAAAATTTATTATTGTCATTCATAAAACCAAAATAAAATCATATAATTTATTAAACAATATTGATTATTATTATCAGTTGTGTTAATATAATATTAAACAGTTTAAAAATAAATTTATGAGAGTTATGGAGGAATTTTATAATGAAACATAGTTTGCCAGAATTAAAATATGATTACAATGCTTTAGAACCACATATAGATGAAATGACAATGAGGATACATCATACAAAACACCATGCTGCTTATGTAAATAATCTTAATGCAGCTTTAGAAAAATATCCTGAATTAGAAAATAAAGATTTAGAAGAGTTATTAAAAAATATAGATTCAATACCAGAGGATATAAAAATAGCAGTAAGAAATAATGGGGGAGGCCATTACAATCACTCTATGTTTTGGAATATAATAGGACCTAATAAAGGAGGAAAACCGGAAGGTAGTTTAGAAGAAGCCATAAACAAAAAATTTGGTAGCTTTGATAAATTTAAAGAAGAATTTAATAAGGCAGCGGCTACAAGATTTGGAAGTGGATGGGCTTTTCTTGTTATAAACCAAGAAGCGGAGCTAGAAGTTGTTTCTACAGCAAACCAAGATAATCCTATATCAGAAGGAAAAACTCCTATTTTGGCCTTAGATGTTTGGGAACACGCTTATTACCTAAAATATCAAAATAAGAGACCAGATTATATAGAAGCATGGTGGAATGTAGTAGATTGGAAAGAAGTAGAAAAAATATACGAAAATACTAAGTAGTAAGTAATTATAAAAAGAAGCTTGTATACTATAAACATACAAGCTTCTTTTTCTATTATAATATATAATTGTAATAGAGTATAAATTAGCTCCTTTTATTGCAAATATTTGAAAGTGGTATTAACATAGAATATAAATGTATAACTTTGAGGAGGTAAAAAAATGAGGATATTAATAACAAATGATGATGGAATAGATGCAGAGGGAATATATGCTATTGCTGAGATTTTAGCAAAAAAACATGAGGTTTTTGTGGTAGCACCCCATAGTCAAAGAAGTGCTAGCAGTCATTCCATTACTTTAAATAAGCCTTTAATAATAAAAGAAGTTACTCTTGGAGATTTAAATGTTAAAGCTTATAGCATAAGTGGGACTCCGGCGGATTGCGTAAGGGTAGGAATAGATATGATTATAAAAGAACCTATAGATTTAGTTGTATCTGGAATTAATAAAGGTTTGAATGTAGGTACTGATGTTTTATATTCAGGTACAGTATCCGCAGCAGTAGAGGCAGCTTTATATAACATACCTTCCATAGCTATTTCAAAGGAAATAAAAAAAGAGTCAGAGGGAGATTATTGTTATGCTGCAGAAGTAGGTGAAGAGATATTAAACATATTTAAAGATAAGAGCGTAGGTAATGAAGTGGTTATAAACGTAAATGTTCCTTATAGACCTAAGGAAGAAGTTAAAGGTTTCAAAGTTTGTAAAGTAGGGAAAAGCAAATACAAACATAATTATGTTGAATTTATTTCTGAGGATGGAAGTAAGGGATATAGAGTTAATGGGGAGATGTTAGAAAAAGATTTTCAAGGTGATGATGTGGATTATTTAAAGGAAGGGTATGTTACAATAACGCCTCTTAGATATGATTTAAACAACGCAAATATTTTGAAAGGTGTAAAATCTATAATAGATTAGATATATTGGAGGAACTTTTAATGATTAAATTAAATTCCGCTGAGGATATTGAATTTTTTATCCAAAAGAATAACATAGCTGTTTTATATTTTGGTAATAGCAGTTGTGGAGTTTGCGAAGCCTTATTACCAAAATTTAAGGATCTTTTAGTTAAGTTTCCTAATGTGAAGTCTGCTTATGTAGAAATAGAAGACGTAAAAAAATCTATGGCAAAATATAGCATATTCACTATTCCTGTTATACTTTTATATGTAGAGCAACAAGAGGTATTAAGGGAAGCTAGATTTATAAGCATAAATGATATTGAAGATAAAATTCAGAGAATAATTAAGTTATATGAAGGTTAGATCTAAGAATTTATTAAGATTAATATATTATTAACTCCCTACAATAGACAAATACTATAAAAACAAATTATAATAGAGGGTAGTTTGTTTATTAATTTACTTTCACCAAATTAAAACTGATAAAGAGAGAGAGGAATGGATATGTGGATAATTTTAAAAGCTATTATTATAGCTATAGTAGAAGGGGTAACTGAATTTTTACCTATATCATCAACAGGCCATATGATTTTAGTAGGGGATTTAATTAAATTTAATGGAACGGATTTTGCTAAAATGTATGAAGTTGTGATACAACTTGGAGCAATATTGGCAGTGGTTGTTTTGTATTGGAATAAGATAAAAGATATGATAGTGTCCTTTTTTAAATGGGAAAAGAGAGGTATTAAATTTTGGGTTAACTTAATTATAGCTACTATACCTGCTATGGTATTAGGGCTTACCCTTGATGATCTTATTGATGAATATCTTTTTAATACAAAAACTGTGGTTGTTGGATTTATTGTAGGAGGTATACTTCTTATAGTTATTGAGAATAATTTCAGGAAAAAATCTAAAGGCTTTAATGCTGTAAGAAATTTAGATGATATAAGTTATGGACAAGCATTTAAGGTAGGGGTATTTCAATGCTTAGCTATGTGGCCTGGTATGTCTAGATCTGCATCCACTATAATGGGCGGATGGATAGCAGGGTTATCCACTCCTGTAGCTGCTGAATTCTCATTCTTTTTAGCTATACCGGTGATGGTAGGGGCTTCTGGACTAAAGTTATTTAAGTATAATTATTCAACTATGGTGACCAATCAATGGATTTCTCTAGGTGTAGGATTTGTGGTGGCTTTTCTTACTGCTTTACTAGTGGTGGATAGATTTATAGCTTTCTTAAAGAAGAAGCCAATGAGAATATTTGCTATATATAGATTAATAGCTGCAGTAGTACTTGCTGGATTAATGTTTGCAAGTGTAATAAAATAACAAACTCTACAGCTAATTTTTAATAATATTCTATTTTAATAGGTGATATTATATCATATTTATAAAAGTATGATATAGTATATAAATAGGAGCCTATAAAAAGCATATGCTAATGCTTTTTATAGGCTCCTATTTGGTATAATTACAAAATTATTATACCTCTGTTTAATAGATTAGATTTAAAGTGTATAATTGAATAAAACGGAGCTTGGAGGGATCAATTTATGACGCAAAAAATAAAGAAGATAGCTATACTAACAGGTGGTGGAGATTGTCCTGGATTAAATGCAGTAATAAGAGCCGTAACAAGAACAGCTATATTAGAATATGGATATGAAGTTATAGGTTATAGGTATGGATATAGAGGACTATATAACAATGATTTTATCCCCTTGACTATAGATGCAGTTTCAGGAATATTACATAGAGGAGGAACCATACTATATAGCTCCAACAAAGACAATTTATTTGATTATGCTGTAGAGGAAAATGGAGTAATGATAAAAAAAGACGTTTCTGATGTGGCAGTAGAAAATCTTAAAAAAGAAAATGTAGATGCCCTTATAGTCATAGGAGGAGATGGTACATTAACTAGTGCTCGTGATTTTTCAAGAAAAGGAGTAAATGTCATTGGGGTTCCAAAGACTATAGATAATGACTTAGTAGGAACAGATGTTACTTTTGGATTTAACACAGCTATTGATGTAGCAACTGAAGCTTTGGATAGATTACATACTACAGCAGAGTCCCATCATAGAATTATGCTTCTTGAAGTTATGGGACGAAATGCTGGTTGGATAGCTCTTGAATCTGGTATTGCTGGATCGGCGGATGTTATATTAGTGCCGGAAATACCTTATAATATTAATAAAATAGTAGAACAAATAAAGGATAGACAAAGTAAAGGTAGAGTATTTAGCATAATTGTTGTAGCTGAGGGTGCTAAACCTTTAGATGGAGAGGTAGTAGTAAATAAGGTTGTAGAAGATAGTCCAGATCCAATTAGACTTGGAGGCATTGCTAATAAACTTGCTCATGATTTAGAAAAGCTTATAAAAGGTAATGAAATAAGAAGTACAGTGCTAGGGCACACTCAAAGAGGAGGAAATACTTCTACTTATGACAGAATACTGTCTACAAGATATGGTGTAGCGGCAGTAGAACTTATTTCTGAAGGAAGATTTGGTAATATGGTTTGTCTAAAAGGAAATAATATATCTGAAATAAGTCTAGAAGATGTAATTGGAAATATAAAAAATGTAGATCCTGAATGTGAACTGGTAAAAGTGGCTAGAAAAATAGGTATATCTTTAGGAGACTAATTTTCATTTCGTAAAGCACTGATTCCAAAAGAATTAGTGCTTTATCAAAGTAATTCTTAGATTAATATAGAGTTTGTTTCTAAAGGGGGGCTTAGACCTTAAACTTAGAAGAGCTTATCTAAAATTTAGTCACTTTAGATAAGAATTTTATGTGATGTTTGGATCTGAAGTTATCAGAGAAAAGTTGAATATGGAAGAATATTGATTAAATATGTAACACTTTGGTTATAAATATATATGATAGTAAAAAACTTAGGGAATTTTCATTTATTCATGTAATGTGATAATATATAGATAATGATTATAAGGCTGGAGGTAAACATGAAAGAGATTAAAAAATATTTAGAATCTAGAATAGGTCAACATAGTTTTTATTTTGAGGATTTAGAAGGAGGATATGTGTATGGATACAATGAAAACGTTCAAATGATATCCGCTGGATGCATGAAACTCCCTATAGCTATAGCTATTTTAAAAGAAGCGGAAAATGGGAAATTTGATTTAAAGGACAAAGTTACTGTTTTTAGAGAAGATAAGGTTTCAGGTACAGGGATAATACATGAGTTTGGAGAAAGGGAATATAATTTATCTGAACTTCTTATTGCTATGCTTATACAAAGTGATAATACGGCAGCTAATAAACTTATTGATATGATAGGTATGCCTAGAATTAATGAGTTGTTTCAAGAAATGTCATTGAAAAACACAGTGATAAATAGAAAAATATTAGAAGAAAAGGATGTTAAAAACGTGGTACAAAACATAACTAGTAGTTATGATTTATGTTTATGTTGGAAACACCTATATAAGCACAGCTACTTAAATGAAGAGCATAGCAAGATGGTTATAGATATTTTAAAAAGACAACAGATGAAAAATAAAGTAGCATTTTATATTCCAGAGGACATAAAAAAGGGCATGGCTAATAAAACAGGAGATTTAAGTGGAGTTGAAAATGATACCGCTTTAATACAAATTTCAAAGGGAAATTTTGCGTTTACGGTTATGTCACAAGGGATACCTAACAATGTGTATGGAAATATTACTCTTGCTAAGTGCGGAAAAATGATGTGGGATATGCTAATAAATAGTTGGAATTAACTTAAGAGATATTAACAGCCTTAAAAGCACAGGTATTTTATTTGTTATAATTAGTACAATTGTTATATATGATTATATTCTATAAACCTAAGCTTACACATACACTGCTTTTATATAGGAAAGCATAGGAATTTTAGAGTTTAGCGGTATTTTTATTGAAATGAACTGGGAATGCTAATTAAAGGATCTCACAACTTCTAAGTTGTGAGATCCTTTAATTTTATATTATGCATTCTTTTTAAAAGGTATGCTTTTTATCTGATCTTTTTTGTTATTGTTTATATAGATAAAGGCAAGGTACAAAGCTCCACCTACAAATAAGAAACCTCCTAATATATTTCCTAAGGTTACAGGAATTAAATTTTTGATAACTCCTTGAATATTTAAACTTTGGAGTTTATCTTCGGTGATGTTAAGAGTAGAAATATAATTGCTATTAGTTTTAGCTAATAATCCTATAGAGAAATAGTACATGTTAGCAACGCTGTGTTCAAAACCAGATATTACAAAGGCCATTATAGGGAATAAGATAGCAAAAATTTTGCCAATGACGTCTTTAGCAGCAAAAGAAGTCCAAACTGCTAAGCAAACTAATATATTACATAATATGCCACTAAATAAAGCTTTCATATAGCTAATATTAGACTTGGTGTAAGCTACTTTAATGACATAAGCTCCTAATTTGCCTTCGTTTGCATCTAGAGCCCCGCTATAAAATAGTAATAAAGATATTATAATAGCTCCAAGTAAATTGCCAAAATAAACTATAATCCAATTTTTTAAAACTTGTTTAAAGTTTATTTTTTTATGTAACAAAGGTACTGTTAGTAATACGTTTCCAGTAAATAAATCAGCCCCTGCTAAAATTACTAAGATTAATCCAACAGGGAAAACTAATCCGGATACCAATTTAGAAAGACTATAATTGCTTATGCTGTGAGAAGCCACCGCTGATGCAAATCCTCCTAATGCTATAAAAGCGCCAGCTAAGATGCCTAAAGTAAGAGATTTGGCCTTGCTATAGTTAGCTTTAGCTTCGTAAGAAGTTAATATTTCTTCTGCTATTTCCGCTGGTCTTAACATTTTTTTTTCCATAAAAAATCCCCCTTTTAATTTTCGTAATAATATGATAAATGAAATAATATGAAAATGAACTTTCATTTATTGCTTGTACAGAAGATTATAACGGGAAATATGAAGCTGTATTTCACTTTTCCTGTTGAATGTAAGTTAAAACCTTATAGATTTTAAATGTGTATAAGAAAAAACAAAAAACAGAAAGCTTAAATACTGAAAAATAGGTAATAAACTGTACTAGTTTTAAAACTATACTGTTATATTACCTATCAATATAATAACACAAACAGCGTCAAAAGTCAACATATGTTAGAAATTGTCAAATATTCTGAATAGTTAAACTTTTCTCAAGGTACTTAACAAAGTTGCATAAAGGCTTTATAATGAAGTCATGGAATATTGATGCTGATGAAAATTACACTTAAGTGATTTTCCATATCAAATATTAAGGAGGTTTTTATATGTTTAAGGAATGGGAAGGGTTTAATCTTGGTTCTTGGACAGAAAAAATAGACGTAAGAAGCTTTATTCAAAAGAATTACACAGCATATGAAGGAGACAAAAGCTTTTTAGCAGGTCCTACAGATAAAACAAAAAAAGTTTGGGAAAAATCTAGCGCCTTAATTATTGAAGAAATAAAAAAAGGTGTTATTGATGTAGCTACAGATAAAGTATCAGGAATTGATAATTATGAAGCAGGATATATAGATAAAGATAATGAAGTTGTAGTGGGACTTCAAACAGATGCACCTTTAAAAAGAATAGTTAATCCATGGGGTGGATGGAGAATGGTTGAACAATCTCTAGAAGCTTATGGATATACATTAGATAAAGATATAGAAAAGTTTTTTCCACAATTTAGAAAAACCCATAATGAAGGTGTTTTTGATGCTTATACAGAAGATATAAGAGCAGCTAGATCTACTGGACTTATAACTGGATTGCCAGATGCTTATGGTAGAGGAAGAATAATAGGTGATTACAGAAGAATAGCGCTATATGGTATAGATTATTTAATAGAAGAAAAGAAAAAAGATTTGCACTCATTAAAAGGTAATATGCTTGATGACCTTATAAGAAAGAGAGAAGAAGTTTCTGAGCAAATAAGAGCATTACAAGCTATGAAGTCTATGGCAGGCAAGTATGGAATAGATATATCAAAACCAGCTGCAAATGCTAAAGAAGCTGTTCAGTTCTTATATCTAGGATATTTAGCCGCAGTAAAAGAAAGCAATGGTGCAGCAATGTCTCTAGGAAGAACAAGTACCTTCTTAGATATATTCATTGAAAGAGATCTGAAAAATGGAGTTATAACAGAAGAAGAGGCACAAGAGTTAATAGATCAATTTGTAATAAAATTAAGATTAGTAAGACACCTTAGAACTCCTGATTACAATGATCTTTTTGCTGGAGATCCAACATGGGTAACAGAATCCTTAGGTGGAGTAAGTAAAAATGGTAAGCCTTTAGTAACTAAAAGTTCTTATAGATTTTTACACACCTTAGTTAATCTTGGACCAGCACCAGAACCTAATATGACTGTACTATGGTCTGAAAAATTACCTGAAAACTTTAAGAGATTCTGTGCTGAAATGTCAATATTAACAGATTCTATTCAATATGAAAATGATGATGTAATGAGACCAATATATGGGGATGACTATGCTATTGCTTGCTGCGTTTCTGCCATGGAGGTAGGTAAGCAAATGCAATTCTTCGGAGCTAGATGTAACTTAGCTAAGGCTTTACTTTATGCTATAAATGGTGGAATTGATGAGAAAAAAGGAAAACAAGTTGTACCTGGAATAGAAAAAATAGAAGATGAAGTTTTAGATTATGATAAAGTTAAAGCAAACTATATGAAGGTTTTAGAATATGTAGCTGGATTATATGTAGATACAATGAATGTAATTCACTATATGCATGATAAATATGCTTATGAAGCAGGTCAAATGGCTCTTCATGATACAGAAGTTGGTAGACTTATGGCCTTTGGAGTAGCTGGCTTATCTGTAGCAGCTGATTCTTTAAGTGCTATTAGATATGCAAAAGTTAAGCCTGTAAGAGAAAATGGCATAACTGTAGATTTTGATATAGAAGGAGAATTTCCTAAATACGGAAATGATGATGACAGGGTAGATGATATAGCTGTAGAACTTGTAGAAAGATTCTCAAAAGAGCTAAAATCACATCCAACTTATAAAAATGCGAAACACACTCTTTCTGTGTTAACTATAACATCAAACGTGGTTTATGGTAAGAAAACAGGAGCCACACCAGATGGTAGAGAAGCAGGAGTTCCTTTTGCACCTGGAGCTAATCCAATGCATGGAAGAGATTTAGAAGGAGCTTTAGCATCTTTAAACTCTGTAGCTAAGATTCCATATAATCCTTGTTGCGAAGATGGAGTATCAAATACATTCTCTATAGTTCCTGAAGCTTTAGGAAAGGACAGAGATACTCAAATCGGTAACCTTGTATCTGTAATGGATGGATATTTTGGTCAAGGAGCTCATCATTTAAATGTAAATGTACTTCAAAGAGAAACATTGATGGATGCAATGGAACATCCAGAAAAGTATCCAACATTAACTATAAGGGTATCAGGTTATGCTGTTAACTTTAATAGACTTTCAAAAGACCAACAAAGAGAAGTTATAAACAGAACATTCCATGAAAAGATGTAATTTAAAGTATATTGAGGAAGGGCTTATCTTAAAGCCTTTTCTCTCCTAATAAAGGAAGTGGTTATAATGAAAGGTAGAATACACTCTATTGAAACTATGGGGCTTGTAGATGGACCAGGTATTAGAGTTGTGGTATTTTTTCAAGGATGTGCTTTGAGATGTGCTTATTGTCATAATCCTGATACTTGGAACTTTTCTGGAGGAGAAGAAATAGAAGCCTTAGATCTTTTGAAAAAGATAGTGAGATATAAACCATACTTTGATAGGTCTTATGGTGGAGTGACTTTTTCTGGAGGAGATCCACTTATGCAACCTGAATTTTTACTCCAAATTTTAAAGCTTTGTAAGGAAAATGGTATACAAACAGCTCTAGATACTTCAGGTTATGGCTTTGGTGATTATGATGAAATATTAAAATATACAGATTTGATATTATTTGATATAAAGCATATCTCCGAAAAGGGATATTTAGATTTAACAGGAAAAGACGGAAAAGAAGCCTGGAACTTTTTAAAAGCTGCGGAAAAATCTGATGCGAAAATTTGGATAAGACATGTTGTGGTACCGGACATTACAGATTCTATTGAACATATAACCGAACTTTCTAAAATAATAAAAAAAATAAAAAATGTAGAAAAAGTAGAGCTACTTCCATATCATACCCTGGGGATAAATAAATATAAAAGTATGGATATTAAATATAGATTAGAGCATACGGAACCTATGGATAGGGAGAAATGTAAGGAGCTTGAAGAACAATTGAAAAGTTTGTTAAATATTTAATTTGATTTGAAATTAACATGGAAGAAAATTAATAAAAGCTTCACAAAATATTTATTTTGTGAAGCTTTTAAATTTATCCTAATTCCAGTAGCAATACCAAAGACAATCATAAGCAAGAGGCAAATCTGCTTCTATTATTACATTACTATCTAAAGGCATCTTTCTATATTGTTTTCTGGTGCCATCTGAAAAAATGCATTCTACCATTCTACCAGCTTTAAACAGCTCGTTAGCTTTATCATAATCTATAGGTTTAATTATATTCCAATTATCCTCTAGGCTAATTC
This sequence comes from Clostridium simiarum, assembly GCF_018919175.1. Taxonomy (GTDB): domain Bacteria; phylum Bacillota; class Clostridia; order Clostridiales; family Clostridiaceae; genus Clostridium_L; species Clostridium_L simiarum. Next base: position 357,211 of record NZ_JAHLQL010000001.1, read on the forward strand.
TATCATAACCAGTATTCCTAATGTGTATATATTTTTCTTCGCTTTGCACTCCTACTATACATCCTTTGCCATTCAAAGCTTTAAAAGTAGGGTTGTCCTTTAGAATCGCTAACATAGCAATAGTATCTAGTTGTTTTCTAGTTTCCATATAAAACTCTCCCTTCTCAATTTAATATATATTTATAAAACTATTAGTTTATATATCTTTAGATTTAAGAAAACTTTAAATGAATAAAAATATTAAGAATAATCAAATAATTATAATGAAAAGTTTATACCATAATTAAATAAAATACAACCTTTAAAAGAGGCTAAATAAAAGGTCTATATGTCTTAAATGTAGACCTATAGACCTTTTATAGTGATTTTCTTAATTTTATCTATTCAGTTGGTTCAAATTGATCTTTTCCAACTGAACAAAGCGGACATAACCAATCCTCAGGAATATCTTCAAACGCAGTTCCTGGTGCTACTCCATTATCTTCGTCACCAACTGCAGGATCATATACATAGCCACATACTATACAAATATATTTTTGCATGTTAAATCCTCCTTAAAGTTAAATATGATATTTTTAATAAATAATATTCTTAAGTATTATTTATTAATATTATAAACAAATTTTATACAGTTTACAAGTATTTGATTCTATATTGTATAATAAAATAATACTAAAGCTTTAATATTATTTTATGGTAGGTGATATTTTGAAAAAGAAACACAGGGTAATTTATTTTATTTCAGTATTAGTATTTCTATTTATAGCTCTTTATATAACAACACAAATTTTTCAAGTAAAATATTCTTATTTAATGAAAGGAAATAATACTATAGAATTAAAGGTTGATAGTAATAATAACGTTATAGTTCCTGATGCAACAGATATTGCTAAGTTTAACTATAAACTAGGCACCTTATACTGGGTATTAAGCATAGCTTTAACATTAGCTATACCTTTATACCTAATAGTCAGTGGGAGTGCTACTGAGTTGAAATTATGGCTTAAGGATCATTTCAGAAGAAATAACTTAATTATAATTTTATATATTTTTTCTATTTTTACTTTTTTATTTTTAACTTCCTTACCCTTAAGCTTTTTTAGAGGGTATTATAAAATGAAATTAATAGGTATATCAAATGAAAGCTTATTTTCTTGGATTATTAGAGTTTTTAAGAGTTTTCTTATAAATTCTATTACTACAACTTTTATAGGATTTTTATGTTATAAAATTTTAAATAAGGCAAAAAAATGTGCTTATTTAATCATAGGGCTTTTAACCTTGCCATTATATATAATGGGTACCTTAATATATCCTTTATATATAGACCCTGTTTTTAATGAATTTAAACCCTTAGAAAATAAGATTCTAGAATATAAGATTAAAGATTTAGCAAATAGAGCAGATATTAAAGATCTAACTTTATATGAAGTGGATAAAAGTAAAGAGACAAAGGCCATGAATGCTTATATGACAGGAGTAGGTAACACTAAAAGGATAGTATTATGGGATAATACAATAAAAGGATTAAGTGAAGGAGAAACCCTAGTAGTTGCGGCTCATGAAATGGGACATTATAAATTAAAACATATACCTAAATCTATATTTATGGGAGCTTTGTATAGCATATTTTTATTATATCTTACAGAGAAATTTTCAAGAGCCTTTATTAATAAAAAAGGAAATAAATTAAAAATATACAGTATTAAAGACTTAGCTGCAATTCCCATTATAATTTTATATTTTAGCTTATTTTCTTTATTATTGACGCCTATATCTAATGGATATACAAGATATCAAGAATGGCAAGCAGATAAGTTTGCCATAGAACTTACAGAAGATAACTTTTCTAATGCTACAGTAGAGGTGAAATTTTTACAAAACAACATTTCTGTACCTAATGTTAATGGGTTCATTAAGTTTTTTAGATACGATCATCCAACTCCTAAGGAGAGAATAGAATTTTCTAATGGATATAATAAATTTAATAAGATACCTTAATATGGTTTAATATAAGTTATTTGAGTTTAATAAAGCCACTTTAATTAAAATAAATTTATGGTATAATATGCTTTGTAGAAAATCAGAAATATATTGGTAATAATTAAAGTATGGACCTAGGAGGTATTATGATCGACATATCTAAAGATAAAAAATTTTATAAAATGCTAGTTACCTTAGCATTACCTATAATAATGCAAAATTTAGTATCCTCTTCTTTGAATATGGTGGATACACTTATGATTGGATCTCTTGGGGAGAGTAGTATAGCAGCAGTAGGGCTTGCTAATCAGGTTTTCTTCCTATTTACTTTAATAATGTTTGGTATAAATAGTGGGTCAGGAATATTTATAGCTCAATATTATGGAAAAAAGGACAAGGAAAACATTCATAGGGTAATTGGCATTGGACTTATGTGTGTTATAATAATTGGCTCCATTTTTACTGTAGCTGCAGTAGCCTTCCCTTCTGATATATTAAGGATATTTACAAAGGATTCCGTCGTTATAAATTCAGGTAGGGGATATTTAAGAATAGTAGGATTAAGTTATATAATAAACGCTATTACATTATGTTATGCCTTTGCTTTAAGGTGCACAAGGCAACCGAAAATTCCTATGTTTATCAGTATAATAGCCTTAGTTTCAAATACCATACTAAATATAATCTTTATATATGGTAAATTAGGAGTTCCAGCTATGGGAGTTAATGGGGCAGCTATAGCTACCCTGATTTCAAGAATTATTGAGTTTATTTTGATGATAGCTATAGTATATAGAGGAAAAAATATAGTAGCAGGAAAGATAAAAAATATGCTGGATCTGTCAAAAGGATTTATGGTTAATTTTTTTAAAGTTACTTTACCTGTAATATTCAATGAAACCTTTTGGGCTTTAGGTATGACTATGTATTCTATGGCCTACGCTAGAATAAGCACAGAGGCTGTAGCTTCTGTGCAAATAGCTACTACTGTACAAAATATATTTATGGTTATAAATATGGGTATAGCTAATGCTGCTGCGGTTATGATAGGGAATAAAATCGGAGAGAGAGAAGAAGAAGAGGCCATTAGGTATTCTAAATTATTTTCCGTTTTATCTCCAACGGTAGGGATAGTTATGGGTACCTTATTAATTGTACTAGCCCCTTTGATATTAAAATTGTTTAACGTATCACCTACAACTTATAGTGATTCAATAAAAGTACTTAGGGTCATAGGGCTTATTCTACCTATCAAATTTTTCAACTCACTACTTGTGGTAGGTATACTTAGAGCAGGGGGAGATACGAAATTTTCTTTGTTTTTGGAAACAGGCAGTGTTTGGCTAATAGGAGTGCCACTGTCATTCATAGGGGCTTTAGTTCTACACTTACCTGTTTATGGTGTGGTGGCTTTAATATTTATAGAGGAGATAGTAAAATCCTCTATAGGATTACCTAGGGTTTTATCTAAGAAATGGGTAAAAAACGTGGTGGATATGTAACAAAACAAATGAAAATAACTACTCTTTAATTTAAAGAGTAGTTATTTTCATTTAAAAGCTATTTTTTATTAGTTATCATATTTGAAAAATATTGTTTAGGTATAAGTCCCTTTTTTATGCCCTCTGTAACTATTAGATATGTAGCTGTAGTATCGAATCTAGCATCATGATAATCTCCAGTACCACCAAAAAACTTCTGACTAAGTTCTCTTATTTTATCTTTAGTAATACCTAGGAAGGAAATTACCTCTTCTAATTTTGGGTTTTTGATATCTCCTCTTCCGTTAGATAGTCTACAAACATTTTTATAGTAGCCCATAGTGCAAAAGGACATATTAGGATTAAATTCTTCCCCACATCCCTCAATCTCATGTCTAAGGAACTTTATATCAAAGTTAACATTATGTCCAATTACTACATCAGCAGTTAAAAAATCTTCTACAAAACCTTCAAATTGATCTTCGAAATATAAACCCTTACTAAGCTCATAAAGAGCTTCTACAGAAAAACCATGAATTTCTTCAGCAGAGGGTTCTACGTGCTCTACAGCGAAGAAAATATTTTTACCTGTAGTGCTTTGGGGTTTAGTGGATGTATCAACTAATATATAGCTTAATTGGCATATACTGCCCGGTCTTAAATCTGTTGTTTCAGTATCAAAGAAAATTAATTTCATGTAGTGAACCTCCTGAATATAATTCAACTCTATGAATAATCATAACATAGAAATTAAAATTATTAAATAACTAGGGGAGGTTTATGTATGTTTTACAATAAAATTAGACACAATGAAACTTTAAGATTTTCACTGTATCTATGATTTTGACATATTATATTAGGTGTATCCTATGAAGTAACTCTTAGATTCAGATGGAGTTTGATTAAAAGAAATATCTTTCTCATCTGAATCTTAAAAGAATTTACTCAGGATGGAAAGGGCTCTTATATGTTACTTATAGAAAAACATAGAGCCAAAATCCATGATCAGAGTGCATAATAGTATTGACATATCTAATTAAAGAAGGCTAAATACCATGTCTAATACATCTAAAGCTATATTTAAAGTCTGATCTTCTTTATCAATTTTAGGATTTAGTTCAACAAAATCCATAGATTTAACATTCTTTGTTTTGATAATAGATGTTAATATATACTTTACTTCCTCTAGGCTTAATCCTTCTGATACTGGAGTGCCAGTGCCAGGTACTAATTCTGAATCTAAAGAATCAATATCAAAACTTAGATGAATATTTTTAATAGAACTTTTAGTTAGTTTATCTATAAGCTCTACAATTACACTTTCCACACCTTTTTTCTTAATATCCTCTGTAGACCATACATTAAGTTTAAATTCATTTATAATATCTACTTCACCTTTATCTAAATCTCTTGCGCCTATTATATAAACATTTTCAGGGTTAACTTTTCTCCCTTTATAGTATAACTCCGTTAGAGTATCATCACCTATGCCCATAGCAGCAGAAAGTGGCATGCCGTGAACATTTCCAGAAGGAGATGTTTCATCTGTATTTATGTCCCCATGAGCATCTACCCAAATAACAGCAATATCATTTAAGTACTCACTAGCACCAGAAATACTTCCAAGGCCTAAAGAGTGGTCTCCACCAATAACAAATGGAAAACTACCAGAGTTTAGTGAGTTATACACTTGATTAGCCAAATTTCTATTTACTTCCGTTATTGCATTTAAATATTTCATTTTTTTATGCGAAGAGAATTTATCTTTCTCTTCAACTTTAGGAACATAAAGATTACCTAAATCATAAAGGGTATGACCGTATTTTTTTGCTAAATTATTAATACCATTTTCTCTTAAGATATCTGGACCAAATTCTACACCGCGTCTATCGCAACCATAGAATAGTGGAACACCAATTAAGTTTATCTTCACCAGGAAGCACCCCCCATATTTCTGTATTTTAGGTTCTATAGTGAACTTGAAATTTATTTTCAAATAGAGCCTATTTTTATAAACAAAAATAATTATATATTTATATTTAAAAAAATAAAGTACTTTATTAAAATATGTATAATTAAAAATATTCGAAATAATTTGATTAATAGCTTCTACTAAGGTTTTACACATAAAAATCATTAAATTTTTATGTGTATGGTAACAGATTTTTATGGTTTTAAAGGCATAGTTAAAATAATTGAGTAAATTTAGGGTAAAACTCTTGTATAACCTATGGAATTGTGATATATTCTTAATCGAAAATTATATTTTCGACTACTATTGAATAGATATCTTCTTTGCCTTAAAAAGGGTGGGGAAGTTTTCTTTTTTATAAAAAATAAATATATGTAAGGGGTTGGAAATTAATTGGCAGAAAAAGCAATTGTTCAATTGGTAAGTGCTTTTAAGTCCTATGAAAAGGATGGAGAACCAGTAGTAAAGGGAATATCACTTGATGTAGAAAAAGGAGAATTTTTAACTATTTTAGGTCCAAGTGGTTGTGGAAAGACTACCACGTTAAGGATGATAGCAGGATTTGAACAGTTAACCGGTGGGGAATTGTATATTGACAAGGAAGAGGTTTCAAGTAAGGCTCCTTATGAGAGGAATGTCAATACTGTATTTCAAAACTATGCTTTGTTTCCTCATCTAAATGTTTTTGATAATATTGCTTTTGGACTTACCATGAAGAAGGTTTCAAAGGCTGACATTAAACAAAAAGTAAATGAAATGATTAAAATAGTAAGATTAGAAGGTTATGAAAAGAGAATGCCTTCACAGTTAAGCGGAGGGCAAAAACAAAGAGTAGCTATTGCTAGAGCTATAATAAATAATCCTAAGGTATTGTTATTAGATGAACCTTTAGGAGCTCTAGATCTTAAGCTTAGAAAGCAGATGCAATTAGAGTTAAAACATCTTCAAAGAGAATTAGGGATTACTTTTATATATGTTACCCATGATCAGGAAGAAGCTTTAACCATGTCAGATAGAATAGCTGTTATGAACGAAGGGAACATAGAACAAATAGCGTCTCCAGAGGAGATATATGAAAGACCCACTACTAAATTTGTAGCAGATTTTATTGGAGAGACAAACTTAATAGAAGGAAAGGTTTCTTCTATAGAAAAAGAAGATGTGCTCCTAGAAGTAGAAGAGGGAGAAAAAATAAGAGTGGAAAACTCAGATTTTTCCATAGGAGAATTAGTTTGTATAGCTGTTAGACCTGAAAGGCTAAAAATTAAAGAAAAGCCTGATAGAGGTGATGAATGGTTACGTGGAACTTTAAAAGAAAGAATATATATTGGGGCAGCACTTAGAACTGTCATAGAACTTAATAACGGAAGAGAAATAGTCATAAATGAGTTTGCAGGAGAAAAATTCAATTTTAAAAATCAAAAGGATCAGGTTTTTGTAACTTGGAAAACAGACAATGCAGTGGTGGTAAGAGCTTGATGAAAAAAAAGAATAAATCTTTTAGATTGCTTTATCCTGTAATACTTTGGATGACTTGTTTTTTTCTAATTCCAGTTATGTTAATGATAGTTGTAAGCTTTTGCACAAGGGGAGAGTATGGAGAGGTAATATATAATTTTAACTTAGAAAACTATATAAGGTTTATAGATCCATTATATTTAAATATATTCTTAAAATCACTTTTAATAGCCTTAATGACTACATTTATTTGTTTGATACTAGGCTATCCCTTTGCATTTTTTATAGGAAGATCCCAAAAGAAATGGAGAGGAATCCTTCTTATGTTGATAATGTTGCCATTTTGGACGAACTCCCTAATAAGAACTTATGCTTGGATAATACTATTAAGGACAGAAGGAATAATTAATTCATATTTAATAAAATTGCACTTAATAAGTGAGCCGCTGAAACTCCTTTATAATAATACTTCAGTGCTTATTGGAATGGTGTATATGATGTTTCCTTTTATGGTACTGCCAATTTATTCTTCAGTAGAAAAGTTAGATAAATCTATTATAGAAGCAGCTTCAGATTTAGGAGCTACACCATTAAAGAACTTTATGAAGGTTATATTCCCACTTACAATGCCAGGGGTAATGGCGGGAGCTTTATTGGTATTTGTACCTACCTTAGGATACTTTTTTATACCGGATCTTATGGGCGGAAGTAAGGTTGTCCTTTTAAGTAACCTTATTAAAAATCAATACCTTATGGCTAGAGACTGGCCTTTTGGTTCAGCTATTTCTGTTCTGCTTATTATAGTCATGCTTATTATAATAGGGCTATATTTTAAAGGGATAAAATCTAAGGATAAAGGGCAGGTGACGTAGAGATGAAGAAGGATAATAGGAAGCTAATTGGTAAGATTTATTCAGGATTAATCTACTTTATACTCTATATACCAATAATAATACTTATATTATTTTCCTTTAATGAATCCAAATTAAATGCAACATGGACAGGTTTTACCTTTAAGTGGTATCAAAAACTTTTAACTAATAACGGACTTTTAGTAGCGGTAAAAAATAGTTTAGTAATTGCCTTTATAAGTAGTATTATATCCGTAATAATAGGAACTCTTACTGCGGTAGGCATATATAAGTCTAAGTTTAAAGGAAAGTCTGTAATGGATGGAATGCTTTATATACCTATAGTTATTCCAGAGATCGTTTTGGGTATAGCTTTACTAGCGTTTTTTTCCTTAATAGATGTGGATAGAGGTATATTAACACTTATAATAGCACATATAACTTTTAGTATATCTTATGTGGTGGTGGTTGTAAGAGCTAGATTAGAAGGTTTTGATAAATCTATTGAAGAGGCAGCAATGGATTTAGGGGCTACCCCTTTTCAGACTTTTTTAAAGGTAACTTTACCTAGCATTATGCCAGGAGTTATAGCAGGTGGCCTTCTAGCATTTACATTATCTATAGATGATGTAATAATTAGCTTCTTTGTGGCAGGACCTAGTAGTATGACTTTTCCATTAAAGGTGTTTTCTATGGTGAAGTTTGGTGTTACTCCTGAAATCAATGCATTATCTAGTATATTGATACTTCTTACAGTTATAGTTGTTATAGTGGCAGAAAAAATTAAGTCTAGTAGTATTAAAAATAAAAATATGAAGAGGGTTTTTGCAGCTCTTATGAGTTTTATTTTTATATTTACTTTTGGAGTTTGGAAAGCTTCAAAGTCTACTGTTCAATATGTAGGAGAACTAAATATTTTTAATTGGTCTGATTACATACCAAAGCCCGTTATTGAGGAGTTTGAAAGAAGGTATAATGTAAAGGTGAATTATGCCACATATGGTTCTAATGAAGAAATGTTAGCTAAAATGATGGCAGGTGGAAATAGTTACGATGTGGTAGTAGCAGCGGATTATATGGTAGATATAATGAGAAAGCAAGATATGCTTCAAAGAATAGATACAAAAGCTTTGGCTAATTGGGGTAATATAGGAGAGGAGTTCAAACATTTATACTTTGATGAAAATGACGAGTATAGTGTGCCTTATATGAGATCAGAAGCTATAATAGTAGTGGATTCCACAAAGATAAGTGATGAAGATATAAAAGGCTTTAAAGACTTATGGAAGGATGAATTCAAAGACTCTATAGTTATGTTAGATGATCCTAGAGGAGTTATAGGAATGACATTAAAGAGTTTAGGATATAACTTTAATGAAACTGATGTTGATAAGTTAAATGAGGCTAAGCTTAGATTAAAAGCACTTCAACCAAATATAAAGGCTTATGATAGTGATAATTCTAAATCTATGCTCATAAGTAGAGAGGTGCCTATAGGAGTTGCCTGGTCTGCAGAAGCAGGTTTTGCCATGGCGGAAAATAAGGATCTTAAAGTTGTTATACCAGAAGAAGGACTATTCCTTCAGCAAGATAATTTTATAGTTCCTAAAAACGCTAAGAATTCAAAAGAAGCAGAGCTATTTTTAAACTTTATATTAGAAGCTGATGTAAGTATAGAGTTTACAAAGGCATATCCTTATACAAACTGTAACGAAGCTACATATGATATGACTCCAAAAGAAATACTAGAAAGTCCATTATCCTTTCCGCCAGAAGAAGAGCTTAAAAAAGGCGATTATTTAATGGATATAGGAGAGGCTGTTAAGTATTATGATATTATTTGGTCGGAAATAAAGAATTAATACTGATGACAATTTAAAATTAATAAACCTTTACAAATATAATTCTCATAAAAAAACAGGCATAGCCTGTTTTTTTACTACTTAGATGTTGATAATAACTTTTAAGTAATATAAAATATTATTAACTACATATTGGTTTAATTTGGAGTTTGATTATTTTTATATTAGTCCTCCTAATTGTGAGCAGGAATTTATTTATACATCCTACATGTGTTTTTAAGATGGTTATATTAAAACCACTGGGAAAATTTATAGGTTATATAATTTTTAATAATTAAGAAATAAATACATTAGATTTTTTATTATGTAGATAATATTAAAGAATAATTAATGAATAGTTGAAGATTAAAAACCTTTAATAAAAGGAGTTGTTTTTATGAACATAAAAGGTACAAAAATATCTATCATAGGAGCTGGCTTTGTTGGGTCCACCACGGCTTATGCTTTAATGCTAGAAGGATTAGCTTCTGAAATAGTAATAGTTGATATAAACAAAGATAAGGCCTTGGCAGAAGCCATGGATTTATCCCATGGAGCTTCCTTTGTTAAACCAGTAGATATAAAAGCTGGAGGATATGAGGATACAAAGGATTCTGATATTGTAATAATAACAGCAGGAGTTGGACCTAAACCTGGGGAAACTAGATTAGATATAATAAATAAAAATTTAAAAGTATTTAAGAGTATAGTGCCAGAGGTGGTTAAATATAGTCCTAATTCTATACTACTTGTAGTTTCTAATCCAGTAGATGTTTTAACTTACATAACTTACAAGCTTTCAGGTTTCCCAAAGGAGAGAGTTATAGGTTCTGGAACAGTATTAGATACATCTAGATTCCGTTATATGCTAAGTGAGCATTTTAAAATTGATGCTAGAAATATTCATACTTATATAATAGGAGAGCATGGGGATTCTGAAATTGCTGCTTGGAGCTTAACAAGTATTGCTGGTATGAATGCGGATGAATATTGTGATAATCTATGTGGTGGTTGCGATGCAGAATTTAAGAAAAATATACCACAAGATGTAAAAAATGCAGCCTATGAGATACTAAATAGAAAAGGATATACTAACTATGCTGTAGCTCTTGCGGTTAGAAGAATTGTAGAGGCTATTGTGAGAGATGAAAAAGCTATATTGACTGTATCTAGCCTATTTAAGGGAGAATATGATATTGAAGATGTGTATTTAGGTATACCTACAGTAATAGGTAAAGAGGGAGCTAATAAGATTTTAGAAGTTCCTTTAAATAAAGAAGAACTAAACAAACTTAAAGAATCAGCAGAAATATTAAAGGATCATGTATCAAAATCTGATATATAGTATTGACAATTTAATATTAAGCATATATAATAACAAGAAATAAATATTTATCATAAACATTGATAGGAAGAGTACTTATGAGAAGTAGTCTAAGCGAGTAGGTGAGGGTGAAAGACCTACACGAAGCTTATAAGGAAGAACATCCTGGAGTTTTCAAACGAAATCTAAGAGAGTAGTATTGAACGGAGCCTAACCGTTAAAACTAGGACAGTATCGAGTTTATTAATTAATTCCGTACTGATAGAGTGAACACTTTTAGTTAACTTAGGTGGTACCGCGGAAGTTTAGCCTTTCGTCCTAATATATTATATATTAGGACGAAAGGCTTTTTATATTTATAGGAATTTGGCCAAATTCTTATAAATGAAAATTTCAACAATTAGAATTTTTTACAACAGATTAAACCTTTATATAATGGATTTGTTAAAGGATAGTTGAAATGGAGGAAAATATTATGGAAACAATTATACCAAAGAAATATAAATCACAATTAGATATAAAAGAAACAGAAATAGCAATAAAAAAGGTTAAAGATTATTTTGAACAGAAGATTATAGAGATTTTAAATTTAACTAGAGTTTCAGCCCCTTTATTTGTAACTAGCAATACAGGATTAAATGATGATTTAAATGGAGTAGAGAGAGCTGTTAGATTTGGAGTTAAAGCCTTAGATGAAAGAAAGGCTGAAATAGTTCACTCTCTAGCTAAATGGAAGAGGATGGCTTTATATAGATATGGATTTAAGGAAGGAGAAGGGCTTTATACTGACATGAATGCCATAAGACGAGATGAGGACTTAGATAATATACATTCTATATATGTGGATCAATGGGATTGGGAAAAGGTAATTTTAAAAGAAGAGAGAACAATGAAAACATTAAAAGAAACAGTAAGATCTATATATAGAGCATTTAAAGAAACAGAGGAATATATATGCTCAGAGTATGATATTATAGATAAAATTTTACCAGAAGATATATTTTTTATAACCACTCAAGAATTAGAGGACATGTATCCAGGTTTATCATCCAAAGAGAGAGAAAATGCTATTTGCAAAGAAAAAAAGGCGGTATTTTTAATGCAAATAGGTGGGGAGCTAAAATCAGGAGAAAAGCATGATGGAAGATCACCAGATTATGATGATTGGAATTTAAATGGAGATATACTATTTTGGTATCCAGTATTAGATATAGCTCTTGAATTATCATCTATGGGAATAAGAGTAGATGAGAAAGCCTTAGAAAAGCAACTTAGTATTGCTAACTGTGAATATAAAAAGGAACTAGAATTTCACAGGTCATTATTGGAAGGAAAACTTCCTTATACTATTGGGGGAGGTATAGGTCAATCTAGAATTTGTATGTATTTTCTTAGAAAAGCTCATATTGGAGAAGTTCAGGCATCTATATGGGGGGAGGAAATCCATGAGCTTTGTGAGAAAAGTAATATTAAGTTACTTTAAGATATTAAAATAATTGAGGATTTAGGAGGGTGTACTATGAGTGAGGTAGTGAGAAATTATTATGATGAAAATGCAAAAGTGGAGCTAGAAAGATTAAATAACCCATATAGTAGTATAGAATTTAATAGTACAATGCACCTTATAGATAAATATTTCCCTAAAACAGGCGAAGTTATTGACATAGGTTCAGGACCTGGTAGATATTCACTAGAATTATTAAAAAAGAAATATAGTGTAACTTTATTAGAGTTATCAGAAAAGGAACTTGATATAGCAAAGAAAAGAATTGAAGGTGTAGGACTAAAGGCAGAGAAATATTTATGTGAAAATGCTCTTAATTTAAATATTTTAGAAAGCGATAAATATGATGCTATTTTACTAATGGGCCCTATGTATCATATTTTAGATAAAGAGCAAAGAATAAATGTTTTAAAAGAAACCTTAAGAATTTTAAAAAAGCAGGGTATAGCCATAATTTCTTATTTAAACTCCTGGGGCATATTAAAGGCAGGAGTAACAGAGTTTAGCAGTGTCTTTAAGGATTTAAACAATGTTTATGGTTATTTAGATGAACAAAGTTTTGATGAAAATAATAGTTTTACAGAAGTATATTTTTCAACTCCAGTACAAGCCTTAGATGAAGTTGAAAAAGCTGGATTTCATATAGCATCCTATGCTGGGGCGGAAAGCTTTCTCTCAGGAATTGAGGAGGGGGTTATAAAGCTTTATAAAGAAGATAGAGTAGTATATGATAATTTATTAAAGGTAGCAGTAGAGAGCTGTGAACTTCCACAGTATAGAGATGCCACTGAACATTTGCATATAGTTGTAAAAAAGATTTAAAATAGAAAGAACTCCTGATTATAGTTTATAAATCAAGAGTTCTTTATTATATAGTGGGAGAATTAATTTAATAGCAATTTTATTTTTAACAGAAAAAAGATTCAATTCTATTTAAATCTAGCCCAAAATAAACCCATCTACGGTTCATCCATCTAAAGCCAGATATAGACCTTCTGCCAACGAAGGTAATGTATGACCAGTAAGATCTTCCATTTGTTTGCCATATATAAGTAAATCTAAACTTGCAAGGTCTGATACCACCAGCATCTATTGCAAGGGTACTAGGTCCGCCTGAATGCATAGTTTTTGCTTGGTTTTTAGAGGGAATAAAAGAAGGTGGTAATCCTGGTGGTGAAGATTGATTTGTAGATCTCATACCGTAGTTCATAGGATAATATGGATTAACTAGCTCAACTTCATACTCACCAACTTCTTCAAATTTTGAATCACCTTCATCATAGATTCTCATGTTATCATATTGAGTAAAATCTAAGTCATAAAATCTAAACATTATTTCCATCCTTTTATTATTAATACATTATAGAGTATGAAGTTACTACTCTATTTGTGAATAAATTTTACAAATAAAAAACTTTAGCTAAAGTTTTTAAATTCAGCTAAAGTCTAAAAATTTTCATATAATATTATAATTCTTCAAAAACATATTTTCCTTCACCACAAATGGGACAAATCCAATCCTCAGGTATGTCTTCAAAGGAAGTTCCAGGAGTTATTCCACTTTGTATATCCCCTACTTCTGGATCATATATATAACCGCATTCCACGCATACATACTTTTTCATAAATTATCTCTCCTATTAAAATTTAATTTAAGTAAAATTCATAAATAATAATACTATAATGAGAATAAATAATCAATAATAAAATTTAAATAATAATAAATATCATTAAAATATAGAGTTTAATGAGTATTATCAGTAATAAAACTCTAGCTGAATAAAGTCATTTTATATGGTAAAATAATCTATATCCTTACTTATATTATAATATGATTTGGATTAAATAAGGTTATGGAGGTAGTAGCATTATGACAAGGGACAACACAAGGGATATAAGGGTATCTTTAGCAATTTTATTATTAATTATACTAGATCAAGGAATAAAGTTAGTAGTTAGAAGCTATTATGGAGTAAGTATACCAATAATAGAGGACTTAATTTATTTTAAACCTTTCCTTAATGATAAATATTCTTGGATGAACTCTATGTTTAATTTTGGACTTGGAAAGGTTTTTCATGTAGTTTTAACTTTAGTAATTCTTATATTAGCTCATTACTGGTTTACATATATGAATAATAAGGGTGGATATAGTAAAATAGGAAAGATACTTCAAATATTTTTAATCTCTGGAGGATTGTGCTCTTTGATAGATAAGATATTCTGGAATGGAAGCTTAGACTATATTATGCTTAAAGGCTTTTTTATTTTTGACTTAAAGGATATATACATAAATGTATTTAATGCTATCTTAATAATTTTTGTCATAAAGCATAGAAAAAGAATCTCAAAGATAAATGAAAAAGAAGTCTTAAGAGAATACTTTAAATTTATTAAGAAGAGTCTAATAATAAAATAAAATCTTTAAAAAAATAGGCTATTGGATTTTTACACTTATAGCCTATTTTTTTACTAGAAATTATATAATGACTTTTATAAAGTGAAATTTGCTTGGAGTCCAAGAACTTCTATAAGGAATATTTAAAGCTTCAAAAGAATGTTGAGAGATTAAGGGCTCTCTTCCTAAAAAAGAAGTTATAATGGCTGAATGGAAGATGGTTCCTTTGTTGTTTTCAAAAAATATAAGGTCTCCTAGCTCTAAGTCTTTTTTGTTATAAACTTCTAACCCCTTTACTCCAGGTGAGTTAATGCTTTCACTTACTTTTAAATAGTAATATAGGGAATGCGCTACAGCCCAAGAAATGGACCAAGTATCCTTCATTATGTTGCCATTATAGCTTTTATACCACCAAGGGCGAGCTGTGTTAAAGTCCATGGGGGCACCACCAGCAAATAAACATTGTGATAAAAAATTAGCACAATCTCCACCTTTATCATCTACTAGAGGGAAATATCTGTATTTAGGATTAGGCTTTAAGGCATAAGTAATAGCATACTTTGTAGCAGCTAACCGTGAATACCTATTTTGTCTATATAGGGTTTTACTTATATACATTTAAGACCTCTTTAAATTATTATTATTAATATACTATGATATTTAAACATAAGAGGTCATAAATAATTTTTAAGAATCTACATATCCATACAAACCTCTAATTGAAACTTCCCCAGAGACTATATGTTCTATTTTACCATCTGGAAGTTCTACAATTAGTTCACCATTATCACTTATATCAATAGCTTTGGCTCTAAAAATAGAATTTCCTCTTATACATTGGATTTCCTTTTGCAGTAATATTGAATTTTCTCTGCACAAATCTATGGTTGAGGGAATGTGACCATTATGAATAAATTCTTCATAGTAAGGTTCAAAGGAGTTTAGAACTTCTGCCAAAAGCATCTTCCTATCAATGGATTTATTTTTCTCTATTTTTAAGGAAGTAGCAATGGCTTTTAACTCTTTGGAAAAATCCTCTACATCAATATTTACATTGATTCCAATTCCTATGACTATGTGATTTATCCTTGTTAACTCAGCGCTCATTTCTGTAAGTATCCCAGAGACTTTTTTATTATTTATAACAATATCATTTGGCCATTTTATACTACAGTTATTTATACCTAAATTATTCATAGCTTTTAATACAGAGGCAGCACCAATTAAGGTTATTTTAGAGGCAAAAGATGGATCCACATCAGGTTTTAATATAATAGACATCCATATACCTTTTCCTTTTGGAGAGACCCATTGTCTACCAAGTCTTCCTTTACCAGAACTTTGATATTCACTTATAACTACAGTGCCATCTGAACAGCCTTCTCTAGCTATTTCTTTAGCTTTTATATTTGTTGAGTCTATACTTTCATAATGAATAAGGTTTCGCCCTAAGAACTTTGTATTTAAAAAATTATGGATTTCTCCAAAGGTTAATACATCTGGTGACTCTAATAATTTATAACCTTTTTTAGGAGAAGATTCTATGTTATAACCTTCTTCTCTTAGGGTATTAATATATTTCCATATAGCAGCACGGGTAACGCCAAGAGAAATACTTAATTCCTCTCCAGATAAGAATTCATTCTTTTTTTCCTTTAGTAAAACAACAATTTTATCTTTCAATTTTATCCTTCCTTTAACTAAAGATCCAGTTATTCTAAGGTTTAGGTGGAGTTTGCTTGTTCTTTCCATATGAGATTTAGAATAACTTATTCAGTTGTATAGCAGTGCTTAGACACAGCATAAAAACTCTAAATCACTAAGACCAAAGAGTTATAGTATGTATCACATAAAAACTATCAGCAATGCTACCAACTGCATAAAAGCTTTAGAATAAAATCTAAAGCTTTATTTTAAAAACATTATATCATTTTAAAGAAAGGTCAGCTACATATTCTTCTTTAAGAAAGAGTTTATAAAAGTATAATTTCCATCATTCTGTTCAATAGTTTGATTGTATATAAAGCTTGGATTTATTGCTTCTATAAAGGATTTAATCCAGGCCTTTCTTAAACTATAAAAGATTGTTATATCTCCATTTACTTCATCCCAATATTGTTTATGGAGACATTTGCTAGAAGTCCATTGTATTTCACTAGAATCATCTTTACATATGCTATTAACATTATCGCAAGGCATTCCTTCTAAAATATAGTTATTAAGAGCTTTAAATAAATCTTTTGGTAAGTTTAAGATGCCATCTTCTCTAACTTCCTCTCCACATTTTCTGCCTTGATTTTCAAAGATACTTTTAATAATATTTAGTGAAGCTTCACCAAAGTTTTTAGTTAATTCTGTTATTAATGCTGCAGTTCTTTTTTCTGTTAAGGATATTTTATTTTGAAGCCAACCGTGAATATTTGTGGTATCAATTATATTTTCAAGAGAAGTATCCTCTGTAGGTATACCTATTATATTTATTATATCTTTATATATAATGGATCCCTTATTATTATATTTCTCATCAAAAGTATTAACTATATCCTTCTCTAAGTCTTCAGAAATTTTTATTTTATTAAATAACCAAAAATGTATTGGTGCTAAAAATTTACTCATGTCCATTCTCCTTTCAAGGAATAATTATTAATCTTACATAATAATATAAGATTATGTTTCTCTTGTCTGTAACATATATTACCGCAGGATTTAAGTTTATAAAAATTAGAAATTTTTTAGATCTTTATTTTTTCATAAGAATTTTTATAAAAATTTATTACTGTAACATCTGTTACGGATAATGGAAATTATTTTTAGTACAATAGCATTGTAAGATTGATTGAAAGAAATATCCGAATAAATTTAAGGAGGAATAAAATATATGATAACAAGAGAAACTCTAATAGGGGATGCTTTAAAGATAAACCCAAAGGCAGCAGAAATATTAATGGGAAAGGGATTAGGATGCATAGGATGTCCATCATCACAAATGGAGTCACTAGAGGATGCAGCTGATATACATGGAATAAGTATAGAAGAATTAGTAAAGGCGTTGAATGAAGGACTTGAAGGGTCAAAAGAAATATCAAATCCAATGTTTTGTTATCAATGTGAGCAAACAGTGGGAGGAAAAGGTTGCGTTAAAGTAGGGGTATGTGGAAAAAATGCTAATGTAGCTGCACTACAAGACCTTTTAGTACATCAATTAAAAGGAATTGGTTTCTATGGATACAAAGCTATGGAAAAAGGTTTAGAGCTAAGTGATGAAATGGATAGATTCATGATGGATGGTCTATTTACAACCTTAACTAACGTAAATTTTGATGAAGATAGATTAGTTACTTTAATAAATAAGGCTAATGAAATAAAGAAGGAAATAAAAGTTTTAGCAGGTAATGTAGATATAAAAGGTTTTGAAGAAGCAGATTATGTGGCACCAAATTCTAAGGAAGAAATGGTAAAAGAAGCAGCAAGCTTTGGAGTAATGTCAGATAAAGCTCTAAATGAAGATATTCGTTCTTTAAGAGAACTTTGCATTTATGGATTAAAGGGTATGGCAGCTTATGGACACCATGCTTATGTGTTAGGATTTACAAATAAAGAAGTAAATAAGTTTTTCTATAAGGGACTTATGAGTACAATGGATAATACTTTAACTGTAAATGATCTAGTGGGATTAAATATGGAACTTGGACAAGTTAACTTTAAGATTATGGAGCTATTAGATAAAGCTAATACAGGTAGTTATGGAAATCCGGAACCTACAGAAGTATTAATTACAAAGAAAAAGGGACCATTTATAGTAGTATCAGGTCATGATCTTAAAGATTTGAAACAATTATTAGAACAAACTGAAGGAAAAGGAATTAATATATATACTCATGGAGAAATGCTTCCAAGCCATGCTTATCCAGAATTAAAAAAGTACACTCATTTACTAGGAAACTACGGTGGAGCATGGCAAGATCAACAAAAGGAATTTGATAATATTCCTGGAGCTATACTTATGACTACAAATTGTATTCAAAAACCTAGAGAAAGTTATAGCGACAGAATATTTACTTCTGGTGTAGTAGCTTGGCCAGGATGCCTTCATATAGCTGAAGATAAAAATGGAATAAAAGACTTTACAGCAGTTATAAATAAAGCACTAGAATTAGGTGGCTGGAGTGAAGAGGAAGAGGAAAAGAAAATATTAGTAGGTTTTGGGCACAATGCTACTCTAAGCCATGCTAATGAAATAGTAGGAGCAGTAAAAGAGGGGTTAATAAAACATTTCTTCTTAATAGGTGGTTGTGATGGAGCTAAAACTGGAAGAAATTATTATACTGAACTTGCAACCTCATTACCACAAGATACAGTGATATTAACTTTAGCTTGCGGAAAATATAGATTCAATAAACTTGATTTTGGAACAGTAGCAGGATTACCAAGGCTTTTAGATGTAGGACAATGTAATGATGCTTACTCTGCAATAAAGATAGCTCTAGCTCTAGCAGATGCATTTAACTGTGGAGTTAACGATTTACCACTTTCATTAATACTATCTTGGTATGAACAAAAGGCGGTATGTATACTATTGACATTACTATCATTAAATATAAAAAATATTAAACTAGGACCAACTCTACCAGCATTTATATCACCAAATGTATTACAAGTTTTAGTAGATAACTTTGGAATTAGTCCTATAACTAATGCAGAAAATGATATAAAAGAAATATTAGGATAAGAATAAAAATTAATTAGAAAATCATAATTACAAAAAGTCCTTGATATATCGAATTGTAATAGATAAAATTTGATTATATTGAGGACTTTTACCTATGAAAAGTTATAACCTATATTGCTTATAGGTAGATTGTGTATAAAATAACATAAACAGACTATTTTGTGGTCTAATACAGCAGATATGTAAAGGAGAATATATTATGGAAAAACACTATGGAAATCTTCAGAAGATAAGAGATGGAAAGAGAACCTTTGCAATTACTCCATTTATACCAGCAGGATTTGTGTTGCCAGACACTTTAATTAAAATATCAGAAGTAACAAAAAAGTATAAAGGAGTACTTAAAATAACTTCTGGACAAAGAATAATGATAACAAATTTATTGGAAGAAGACCTTCCTAAGATTTGGGAAGAGTTAGGTATGGAACCAGCAGTTAAAAGTCAATATTCAGTTAAAAATGTAGAGATGTGCCCAGCGGGATTTTGCAAAAGATCAAAATATAATACTATTGGTATAGGTATGAAGCTATTAAATAAGTTTTATGGGGCTGAAATGCCAAATAGAACTAAAATAGGAGTGGCAGGGTGTAGAAATGCTTGCGGAAGTGTTTATGCAAGAGATGTTGGTGTTATAGCTGATAAAACTGGATTTATAGTTGTAGCAGGAGGTTCTGCAGGATTTAATCCAAGAATGGCAGATATAATAGCTAAAGATATAAGTGAAAAAGAAGCCTATGAATTAGTAGAAAGAGTATTAAACTTTTATAAAGAAACAGCAGAGTTTGGAGAAAAACTAGGAGATTTTATTGATAGGATAGGTATAGATAGTTTTAAAAGTTCTGTTTTATAGATATAATAAATAATTTAAAAAAGAGTTAGCTTTAAGGTGTGTTCTTATAAAGGTGTTTTAAAGGGAGGTATCCGTTGAAAAGGTATGCCTCCCTTTATCCTACTATGCTCATTTTTGTTTCGCAGAAAATCTGTTTATACAACACAGCTTTGCTGTGGTAAAAAATTATGATATTATCTTAGAGTGATATATTCTAAATTACTCTTAATTAGGTAGAATTTTATTAAGAATGGGGGAAAGGTTTTGAGAGTACTGCTTATATTATGTTTCATAATTATATTTTTAGTTGCATATGTTTTCCTTCAGGTGAACTTTACAAAATTCACCAAATTAAATTTAAAATCAGCTAAATTACAGAAAGGAAGTTCTATAAAGATCATTCAGATTACAGACTTTCACAACTCACAGAGCAATTTAATTAAAAATAGAATAAGGAAAATGTTATATAAAAATGCATATGATATAGTTGTACTTACAGGAGACATAATTGATAGGGAAACTAGGGATTATCAAAACACTATAAGTTTTATAAGAGAGCTTATGGATATAAATAGAAGGGTTAAGTTTTTCTATGTAAAAGGAAATCATGAGTGGAGGAATAAATACAAATTAGGTTTTATAGAGGAATTAGAAGCTATAGGAGTTTCTATATTAAATAATAAAAATGAAGTCTTAAACATAGACCATAATCTAATAAATATTTGTGGAATAGATAATTATAGTACTGGTAATCATGATTTTGAGAAAGCTTTTCAGGATATGGATATAAAAAATTACACTCTACTTTTATCTCATTGTCCTGATATAGTAAATGAGGATGATTTTATAAAAGCGGATTTAGTATTATGTGGACATACTCATGGTGGGCAAATTAGGTTACCTTTTATAGGAGCTATAGTGGCACCGGGACAAGGCTTTTTTCCTAAATATAATAAAGGATTATACAAATTTTGTAAGTGCAAATTATACATAGACAGTGGAGTAGGTACTAGCAGAATACCGCTAAGATTTTTTAATAGAAGTCAAATCACTTTTTTAACTATAGAGAGTGATAAATAGATACATATATACAGGAAATTCTGAATTGTTGAAAAAAGTTAATATATGTTATATACTTAAGGGTACTTATTACATTAATTAAGGAGGATTCAAATGAGCGTACATATAGGAGCAAAAGAAGGCCAAATAGCTGATACAGTATTATTACCAGGAGATCCACTAAGAGCTAAATTTATAGCAGAAAATTTTTTAGAGGATGCTATATGTTACAATGAAGTAAGAGGAATGTATGGATATACAGGTACTTATAAAGGTAAAAGGGTATCTGTTCAAGGTACAGGTATGGGAGTTCCATCTATATCTATATATGTAAATGAACTTATACAAAGTTATAATGTAAAAAACTTAATAAGAATAGGCACCTGTGGTAGTATTCAAGAAGATATTAAGGTTAGGGATATGATTTTAGCTATGAGTGCTTGTACTGATTCTGCTATAAACAAGATAAGATTTGAAGGCAGAGACTATGCGCCAACAGCAAATTTTGAACTTTTAAAAAAGGCTTATGATCTTGGTGTGGCTAAAGGATTAAATGTAAAGGCTGGAACTGTATTAACTTCTGATAGCTTTTATCAAGATGACAGAGAAGCATGGAAAAAATGGGCTAGTTTTGGAGTTATGTCTATTGAAATGGAAGCAGCAGCTTTATATACTCTAGCAGCAAAGTTTAACAGAAAAGCATTAGCTATATTAACAGTTAGTGATAGTATAGTTACAGGAGAGGAAACTACTGCTAAAGAAAGACAAGAAACCTTTACTCATATGATGGAAGTTGCACTAGAATTAGCAGAATAAAATCATTTAAATTTAATATAGTTTAAATAAAGCTTTGGCATACCTTTTTAGGTTGCTAAAGCTTTTTTTATTTAATACTTTTTACTGGCTTTATTCATAGTATAAAAAAGAGCTAAAGATATATTTATCAATAGTTCAACATATTATATATAAGAAGGGAGGTTTTGTCTTTGAAGAAGACCTATGTTTTAGATACTAATGTATTGTTATATTCTCCTGGAGCTATAAATACCTTTGAAAACAATGATGTAGTAATTCCAGAAGTTGTTTTAGAAGAACTAGATAATTTTAAGAAACATAAAGGTGAGTTGGGTGCAAATGCCAGAATGGCAGCAAGAATAATAGAAGAATTGAGAGAAAAAGGAAAACTAACCAAAGGTGTAGAGTTACCAGGAGGAGGAAAGTTATTTGTTGAAATGAATAACTTTGACACGGAGATGCCTCCTACTTGGGATAAAAATAAAGCTGATAATAGAATTTTGCAAGTATGCAAAGGACTTAAAGAGAATGATAAAAATGTAAGATTAATAACAAAAGACATTTTTGAAAGAATAAAAGCAGATATAGTAGATGTAGAGGTAGAAGACTTTTATGAAAAATTTGTACCACAATATGATGAACAGTATACTGGAAGGATGGAGATATATGTAAACTCAGAAGATATAAAAGGATTTTATGAAAAAAAATATATGGACATAAAAGGACTAATGGCTTATTCAGAAGAGGAGAGGACTTACTATACTCCAAAGCTAGAAAAGAATCAATTTTTATTAATTCATTCTAAAGAAAATAATAAGCAAACTGCATTAGGAAGATTTGATGGTGAAAAAATAGTAAGCTTAAAATATAAGGACTTAAATATTATGGGCATAAGCCCTAAAAATATTGGACAAAAATTTATGTTAGAGTGCTTGTGCACAAGTGCAGATAAAGCTCCTCTTGTTATAGTAAAGGGGCCAGCTGGTACTGCAAAGACTTTATTTTCTATAGCAGCAGGACTTTATAAAATCATGGAAGAGGAAAGTGGAGAGTATAGAAGAATGCTTATTTGTAGACCTAATGTGACTATGGATGAGGAGATAGGTTATCTACCAGGTACTGAACAGGAAAAGATAGCTCCTTTTATGAGGCCTATTTATGACAATCTTGAGATTTTAGTAGATTCAGATGAAAAAGAAAGATATAAAAATGAAGGCGACTTAGAGGACAAAGTACAAGAGCTATTTGATAGAAGAATAATAACTACAGAAGCGGTGGCTTATTTAAGAGGAAGATCTATAGTGAAGAATTGGGTTATAATAGATGAAGCACAAAACCTAACGCCAAAACAAGTGAAATCTATAGTAACTAGGGTAGGAGAAGGCACTAAGCTTATATTAATTGGAGATCCAGAACAGATAGATCAACCTTTTTTAGACTCTCGTTCTAATGGGTTATGTTACGCTTCAGAAAAAATGAAAGGAAGCCATCTTTGTTATCAGATTACCTTAAAGTATGATGAGTGTGAAAGATCCTATCTATCTTATGAAGCTGCACAAAGGTTATAGTTTGCAATTAAAGTAATTAAATTATATAATGAAGCAGATATATTAATATATCTGTTTTATTTTTTACAATAAATACACAAATTATGTGAAGTATTACTATTTTAAAAATTACATAAATGTTGTAAAATAGAAGAAGTGTTTTGTTAAAAAATTTTAGAAAGGATAGATTTAAAATATGGATAAGCATCCGGAAGATATAAGTAAAAATGATAAAAAGTATAAGAAAAAGAAGAAAAAATTTTCTTGGAAGATTTTAACTGCATTTATTATATTTGAAATTATATTTACAGGAGTTACAGCTCCATTCATAGCTTATTATGGACCTTTTCAAAATGTAAAAGTTACATTGGTGGGATCTGCTATGACTACCTTAAGTCACCAGTGGATAGCTACTACATTTTTATCACAAGAAAGAATAGATAAAATACTTGGGAAACAAGCAGTAGAAACTATAAAACAAGATGTAAATGCTACGGATATTAAATTGCCTAAAAAACATGATGAGAATATAGAAAGAGAAGATATTCATGTTCCAGGTAAGTTTAAAGGGTATATGCTTATAGTCCATGATCCTACGAGAGTTAAGGTAGGATATACTAAAAAGCTTTATACAGAAGGACAACTTACAAGTGAAATTGCTAGAGATAATGATGCTGTAGCAGCTATAAATGGAGGCTCCTTTGAGGATACAAATGGAGGCAAAAAGTGGACAGGCACTGGAGCGAATCCTAAGGGGCTAATTTTGGCTGATGGTAAGATAATACATAATGACTTAGTAGAGGGTGAAGATAGGGATATGATGGCACTAACTAAGGAAGGTAAGCTTTTAGTTGGGCATTATACCGTAGAAGAACTTATGAAGCTTGGTGCCACAGAAGCTGTAAGCTTTGGACCAGCTCTTGTAGTAAATGGAAAGAAAGTGCCGGTGGATGCATGGGGAAATGCACCGAGAACTTGTATAGGACAAAGGGAAGATGGAGCCATACTTATGCTAGTTACTGATGGAAGAAAGTTAACAGAACTAGGAGCAACTTTAGAAGATATTCAAGATGTAATGATAAAATATGGGGCAATAAATGCCACTAATTTAGATGGAGGGTCATCTTCTACTATGTACTATGAAGGAGAAGTAATAAATACTCCAAGTGATAGCTTAGGTGAAAGAACAGGAGCTTCTGCAGTATACGTAAAGTAGTTTAAATAGTAGTCAAAGGAGAGAATTCAATGAAATACATCAAGAAGATTATTGTTTGGGGCTTATTATCGCTGTTCATTCAATTCGTAGGTTTCTTTTATATAAATAATTATTACTTAACTAAGGGCACCGGCAATATGAAGATTAAAAAGGTAGAAAAAAAAGAAGAAAAGAAGAAAGATATAGACATAGATATACCAGAAGGAGTTAAAAATATTACGGTTTCGTTTAATGGAAAATATGTAGCCTATTATGATGAAAAAGGTATTGATGTTATAAATACCATTACAGGAGACCGAAAGAAAGTTCAAGCAGAAAAAGGGGCTGAAATAAATAATTATACTTGGCTTTCCAATCAAAGCAGAATGCTGATAGGAGAAAAAATATCCGCTAATAATGGGGGAACTACATTAAAATTAACATATTATGATGCGGGAAAAGATGAAAAGGGAGAAATAAGTGATACACAAGGTAATTTGGTGAATTTAGCCAAGTTAAACAAGGATGCATCTATAAAAGATATATCAATATCCACATTTACTAATACTACCTACGTAAAAAGTCAGCAAGCAGGGAATAGGTGTACCTTATACAGAGTGAATATAATGCATGAAATCAGCAAGGTAGAAGCAAAGTCCTATCTGATTGGAAATATAAAAGCACTACCTCGTGAAGATAATTTATTATATGAAGATTTAACTTATAAAAAGATCTATTCAACAGAGATGAAAAATCCTATAGAGATCCCTGGTTTAAAAAGTCCAACTATATTAGGAGTAGATGACAATGATTTGGTTTATTTAGGTGATAAAGATGAGGATAAAATAAAAAAAATATTCTATGGTAAGTTAAAAGATAGTGCTGAAAGTTGGAAGAAAATTGATATGGATCTAGGGGTAGATAAAGAAGATATATACATATCTAACAGTGGACAAATATATATTAATAATAATTTAAAGGGTACAATTAAAGAAGCCATAAGTGATAAAGAGATTACTTATGAAGGCAAATTCTTGCATATGTATGAAGGCGGTATAGTTAGTATAAGTCAAGGCAAGTTAGTAAAGACAAAGGTAGAATAATAGGGGAGGCTTTATAGCTTCCCTATATTATTTACTTTTGAAATTTAAAATATGGTATGGCAAGTCTATACGTGTTATAATGTACTAAGATTTTATTTTAGGAGGATTTAAATGCTTAGAAATTTTAATATTTTGCATATGATTTTAATGATACCTGCTATACTAATAGGGTTCACTTTTCACGAGTATGCCCATGCAGTGGTAGCAGATAGGTTAGGAGATAAAACCCCTAGGTTTCAAGGAAGACTTACATTAAATCCAATAAATCATATAGATCCAATAGGATTTATAATGATATTGATTGTAGGTTTTGGATGGGCAAAACCAGTTCAAGTAAATCCATCTGCCTTTAAGAATTACTACAAAGACGATCTTAAAGTATCCTTAGCAGGACCTATAGCAAATCTTTTAGTAGCTATAAGTAGTGCTTTAATATTAGCTTTATTTATGATTTTTGTGAAGTTTACTGATGGTAACAAAATAACATCTATAATAACATTAATAATAAACTATATGATACATATAAACGTTATGCTGTTTTTCTTAAATCTTATGCCTATACCAGGCTTTGATGGATTTCATATTATAAGGGACTTATTCCCTTCAAAATTCTATAAGTATGCAGATACTATACATAGATACCAAAATATTATATTGATAATATTTATAGTTTCGCCAATAGTAGACTACCTAGTTGGAATGCCTACAGCATATTTAACAAAAAAACTTATATTATTTGCATTCAAAATTACCGGATTATAAACTTAACTATTAGGAGGAGACCATGAGACTTAGAAAAAAATGGTGGGCTAGGCCTGAAATGGAACAAAGTAAAGAAGTAGTAATAAACCCAAGAGAATTGAAAGGGAAATGGAAGGAAGAATTTAATAATAACAACCCTATTTATCTAGAACTAGGTTGTGGTAGGGGAAGATTTATAAGTAATCAAGGCTATGAAAATAAAGATATAAATTTCATTGGAATAGACTTAAAGGATGAAGTTTTAGTTTATGCTCTTAGAAAGGTGCAAGAAAAAGAAGTTGAAAATGTAAGACTTACACCTCTAGAGATTGCTTTTATAACAGAAATTTTTGATAAAGATGAAATAAGTAGAATATACATTAATTTTTGTAATCCATGGCCTAAAAAAAGCCATAACAAAAGGAGATTAACTCACAGTAGATTTTTAGAAAGATACAAAACTTTTTTAAAGCCAAGTAGTGAAATTTGGTTTAAAACTGATGATAAAGAATTATTTGAAGCTTCTTTAGAGTATTTTAAAGAAAGTGGATTTGAGTTAACCTATAGCACCTATGATTTGCATAGTTCAAGTTTTGAAAATAATATCATGACAGAATATGAAGAAAAGTTCTCAAGTAAGGGAATGAAGATCATGTTTTTAATTGCAAGATTAAAGTAGAAGAGTAATGAGATACCTATAGGTTAGGTACTGTAATTATAGCATTATAATAATACAGTATTAAATTTATAAAGACCTAAAGATAGATAAAAATAAAGGATTTAAGTTTAGAACTGATAAACTTAAATCCTTTTATTTTGCATGATTACTAGTATATTTTAATTAATCCTACCACTCATTAGGATAGGCAATAAGGCTAACTGTAACATTTCTTCGACCAAAATTGTAGCATTCTTCTCTTGAATTCATATATAAATCTATTCTAAGATTTTTTATTAGAGATCCAGTATCAGCAGCTATAGCATAGCCATATCCATCGATATAAAGTTTTGAGCCTAGAGGTATTACTGAAGGATCTACCGCAACAGTGCTGAGACCAGCAGGATTTCTTATAGGCTTTAAACCTGAAGCGGTTAAAAGACCATCAAAATAAGCTGTTGCTTCCATGGTGTAGGTCTTTTTAGCTGGGCTGGAACCACGATCAATGTTACCAGTATTACTATTACCTTTATTTGAGTTAGATTCCTTAAGAGACTGTAGGGTGCTAGTACCTTTATTTATGGCATTTTGAGCCTTATTTTTTACGGAGGAAGTATTTATTTGTGGTAACAAGGACTTTAGTGTGGAGATAGCTTCTTTAATAGCACTTTCAGAAGAAGTTGAAGAATTAATCACGGAAACTGAATGGGATATTAAAGAATTTTCATTTTCTTCTATAATAGAAGATGCTTTTTTCTTCTCATCACTTAATTTGCTCAAAGCATCCTGTTGAGATTTCTTTTTACTCTTTATCTCTTCAAGTGAATTTTGTGTAGAAGACTCTAGGGTTTTAAGCTCATCTTTTTTATTATTTAATTCATCAATATTTACAATAAGAGCTTCCTTTTCTTTATCAATATCATTTATTAATTTTTTATCTAAAGAAATTATTTTAACGGCAGCTTGAATATTAGATATAGCATCAGAAAAGCTATCTGATTTTAATACTACCAATAAAGGATTAGAGTACAAATTACCCTTATACATACTACCTAATCTTTTACCTAGAACCTCTTGTTTTTCTTCTATAATTTTTTTCCGCTTAGTAATTTGTAATTCTGTACTTTTGATATTATCTTCAGTTTTATTAATTTCTTCTTTATTTTCCTTAAGTTTAGTATCTAATTGACTTATTTCTCCATTTAAGTTAGATAACTCATCTTTTAAATCAACAATTTGCTTGTCCAACTCTTTAATTTGGATTGTGCTTTTTTCAATATTTTCCTCTGGGGTAGCATTAGTAACAGTTGTCATAATAATACTATTACATGCTATTAGTATTGAAGTAAGCCCTATTAAAACTTTTTTATTCAAAGTTTTAGCCTCCTTGTACATTATGTATTATTTTGAGTAAAATGGTTTAACTACTCAAATATTTATTTATTACACCATTATACATGAAGATTAGGCTATATTCCAATGAAATATTTATAAACAACATGATTTAAGGAGTTTTAAAAATAAGAAAAACTGTTCTAGTTCTCATAAAAGGGTCATTTTAAACTAGATCAGTTTGTTCAAAAATTAATTATTATTAATGGAAAACAACAGCATATTAACTTTATCAATGGATGTAAAGAAACTACAGGAATTTTTCTTATTCCTTAAAAAATTCATCCTTAAGTAAGATTAATGCCTTCTCAAAATTATCCTCAGAAACTCCAGAACAGGATAAAAGTAATCTTGGATACTGTCCCTCTTCTCCATAGTCAAAGGAACTTACCAAAACCCCTACATCCTTTCCTCGTTTTTCAAGTTCTTTAGATGATAGTTTACTTTTTACTTCAAGTTGAATTAAGAATCCTCCTGAACCAGGTAGTGCTTTAGCTTTATCTCCAAAAACTTTATCTATAGCAATACATAACTGTTGACTTTTAACCATATAAAGCTTTCTTGCTTTTTTTATTTGTCTTAGAAGATGGCCATCACGGATAAACTGACAGAGGGCAATTTGATCTGTCTTTGATGCGGTTTGATTATATATTTTTCCTCGATTGGCATAAACATTTGTTAATTCCTTGGATAATACCATAAAACTAATTCTTAGGGAGGGTAGCAATAACTTTGAAAAAGTACCCATGTATATAACTTTTTCTCCTCCATCTAAACCCTGTAGTGATGGTACTGGGCGACTGTAGTACCTAAACTCACTATCATAATCATCTTCAATTATTAAGCAATCATTAGCTTTTGCAAAAGATAACAATTCTAATCTTGTTTGCATAGGCATAACATCTCCCCAAGGTGTTGTATGTGATGGGGATGTATATATTATTTTTATTTTATCTTTATGAAAATTAGATAAATCATTGGTTATATTCCCATAGTTTAAAGTGTTAAAACCTCTATCATAAAAAACAGCTCTTGCATGCTTAAAGCTACCACCAGCAAAGGCCACTGGTGAACGCAGCCCAGTGAGAGAACATAAAATTTGTAATAAACTTTGTATACCTGCTCCAACCACAATTTGTTCTGGTGTACATATAACTCCACGTCGCTCAGCCACATACTTTGATAATACAACTCTAAGATCGTACTCGCCCTGAGGATCTCCATAAGATAAAAGCCTTTCACCATTACGAAGTGCACTTTTCATATATCGACTCCATAAATCGAAGTTAAAACTTTTATAATCCACTGCAGAGGTAGCAAAGTCGTATAATACCTTGTGCTGAAATTTAGATTTAGTAACTTGCATTGGTGAAGGTCTCTGGATATCCATATAGTTTAAATCATTTACATAAAAGCCGCTTCCTGGACGAGAAGTAATATATCCCTCAGCAGCTAATTGTAAATATGCTGCTTCTACTGTAGTGCGGCTTATCATTCTTTCATTTGCACATCTTCTTATAGATGGTAGCTTACTTTCCGCTTTAAGGGTACCAGAAGAAATAAGACTCTTATAATAATTATAAAGCTGAATATACAATGGTACATCAGAAGAATCATTTTGGTTAAGTATGATTTTACTGGATTTACCCATAGAAAACTCCTCTCAATTTAAAACTGTACATATTAAAATTTCATATTTTGTACATTTCAACAACGACAAATATTATGTATAGTATATATATAAGATGGAAAATATTCAAGTATATACATTAGTTTTAATAAGAATAATAGTTTATTTGAAATGTAATTAATGGAGTGTGTATTGTAAAAAGGGGGATAAGAATTGGAAAAATTAAAAAGAGTTTTAGCTATTCATGACTTGTCAGGCTTTGGGAAATGTTCTTTGACAGTGGCATTACCTGTAATCTCAGTTGCAGGAATAGAGTGTACCTGTATGCCTACAGCAGTACTTTCTACCCATACAGGTGGATTTACAGGATATACTTTTAGAGATTTAAGTGAAGATATGTATCCTATGGCAAAGCACTGGGATTCACTGGGGTTAGACTTTGATGCTATATATGTTGGATATCTTGGTAGTTCCAGTCAAGCAAAATTAGTAGAAGATATTATAAAACTACTTAAAGATGAAAAAACTTTAGTAATAATAGATCCAGTAATGGCGGATAATGGAGAATATTATAAAGGTCTTAACCAAGACATGTGTAAAGGGTTCTTAGGGATTTGTGAGTTTGCTGATATAATAACACCAAACTTTACAGAAGCTACTTTATTATTAGGAGAAAAGTATATTGAACCGCCCTATACGTATGACTATGTAGAAGGTTTATTAAAACGACTTTCTGGTCTAGGCCCATCAAAAGTTGTACTAACTGGTGTATCATTTACAGATGGTGAAGTTGGTGCAGCCTCTTATGACAAAGAAACTAATGAAATTCATTATGCATCTACAACTAGAACACCAGGAAGTTATCACGGTACTGGAGACCTCTTTACCAGTGCCTTTTCATCTGCCATGATTAGAGGAATCACTATAGATAAATCAATAAAAATTGCAGTAGATATAGTTAAATCTTCAACTGATCTTACTTATAAAAGAGGAACTCCAACTAATTACGGGGTAGACTTTGAAAGTACATTGCCACAGTTTATTATGGACATTCAAAATAATCTTAATAAATAAACTTAATTTATAAATTTGGGGGGATTTAAAATGACTACAAGGAAAAAGGAGTTTTCTACAGGTTCTATGGTTCTAATTGGGCTTTTTGCTGCTCTTTGTTATGTTGCATTGTTCTTTAAGATACCAATTCCATCACCTGTAGGTAAACCATTTTTGCACATGGGAAATATGTTTGTAATATTAGCTGCACTTCTTTTTTCAGGGACTATTGGAGGGGTTTCAGGGTCTATTGGAATGGGACTCTTTGACTTAATGAATGGTTATGCATCTAGTGTTCCAAAAACTGTTTTATTAAAGTTTGGTATTGGGGTAATCGTAGGTGGGGTGTCATCAAAAGGGAATAAAGATGATGCAAAGTCACCAATAAAGTGGATAGCTATTGCTTCAAGTCTTCTTATTGTAATAGGTATAGCTCTTTTCGCTGTATCAGCAACTTTTGGTAATGAAGTGGCAGTGTCAGGAATTGAAAAGAAACTAGTAATTAATCCTGTACTATATATATTCTCACTTATTCTTGGAGTAGCCTTAGGAGCTATATGTATTGTATCTAAGAATCTGTCTGTTAAACTTCAATATGCCATCCTAGGTGCAGTGGCAGGTATAGCTTTTAACCTAATTGGAGAGTTCTTATTTGGAGTAGTAACTCTTTTACTTGCAGGTAGTAGCTTTATTCCTGCGGTTCTAAGCTCAGCTGTGAGCTTACCTGCAACTCTTATAAATGGTTCATTCTCTATATTTGTTGCTGTTGCACTTTATATTCCATTATCTAAATCTGTATTAAAATCAAAATTTAATTTATCTTAGATTCTTATTTTAGCCTACTATGTATTTAGTAACCTTTTGATAAAGGTCAGTATCTAAATTTTCTCACTAACATTTTAGAAACGCAATATTATAATTTTTTAGCATAAGAAAAAGCTAGTAAGAGTATAACTTACTAGCTAATTTTTTAATATTAAATAATTTTATCATGTATACTATTTAATATGTTTACTTTATTTTTCCTATTGCTTGTTCTAAGTCAGTTATTATGTCATCAGCATCTTCAAGACCTACAGATATTCTTACAAGACCATCTGTTATTCCAGCTTTTACTCTTTCTTCTTGAGGAATTGGTGAGTGTGTCATGGAAGCTGGATGTTCTATCAAAGTTTCTGTATCTCCAAGGCTTACACATAGAGAACATAGTTTAACATTATTCATAATCTGTCTTCCAGCCTCTACGCCACCTTTTACTTCAAAGCTTAATACAGCTCCAAATTTTTTCATCTGTTTTTTAGCAAGCTTGTACTGAGGATGATCCTCTAAACCTGGATACATTACCTTTTCTACCATAGAATGATTTTTCAGATATTTAGCTACCTTCATGGCATTTTCGCAGTGCCTATCCATTCTAACACCTAGTGTCTTTAATCCTCTTATTATAAGCCATGCATTAAAGGGACTAATACAAGCTCCAGTAATATCTTTTATACCCACAAATCTTACCTGATCTATATATTCTTTATTACCTATTACAAGACCTGCCACAACATCACCATGTCCATTTATATATTTTGTAGCACTATGCACCACCACATCTGCTCCAAGTTCTAAAGGCCTTTGACCATAAGGAGATAAAAATGTATTATCTACCATTAAAATAGCATCATGATCATGAGCTATTTTTGAACATCCCTCTATATCTATTAAATCCAAAGTAGGATTAGCAGGAGTTTCTATATACACTATCTTAGTGTTTGGTCGCATCGCTCTTTCAATATTATCTAATGATTTAGCATCTACAAAAGTAACGTCTATACCAAATTTTTTAGCTTGTTCATTTAAAAGTGCAAAGGTACATCCATATAAAGCATCAGATGCTACTATGTGATCTCCTGTACTACAGATTGTCCATATAGCTGATGCAATAGCACCAATACCAGAGGCAGTAGCTATACAAGCTTCCCCACCTTCTAAGGCTGCAACCTTTTCTTCAAGTTGAGCTTGAGTGGGATTACCTAGTCTTGTATATATATAACCTTCTTCCTCTAAAGCAAACCTTCTAGCTCCTTGTTCTGCACAGTCAAATACAAAGGTGGAAGTCTGATATATAGGAGTAGATAAAGCCCCAGTTAATGGATCGCAATGTGTTCCAGCATGAATAATTTTTGTGTTATACCCCGAATTTTCTAATTTAACCATAGTGAAATTTGTCCCCCTTTTCATATTTAAAAATTTGGAATATGTTAAATAATTTTAAAATATTGCCAGTATTTTTAAGTACCCACAAATTTATTATATCATTAATAAAAGAAATATGAAAACGTTTTAAAGGGTTTTGGTGTTAATTAGAACTATTATGAAATAGATTCAATTTTCATAACAAATCTCCTTGTACTATTATTTTGTATAATCCTACTATACATGATTTCCCTAATTCTTCTCTAATTGTCTTACTAAAATTTTTATTAAACAATTAAAGAATATTCTTAATTTAACAAGTTATAAGTGTATATTAAATTATAAACTATTCCTATACCAAAGATAAGGCTAATCTAAAATAAAACCCATAATAGTGTGAGTAACAATGTATGTAAGGAGATAAAAAATGTACAAGAGCTAATTTATGTTAAAAGAATGAAATTTTAGAGGTTTTTATCTTACATTTTATGACACGCTTTTTCATTTACAAAAGCATATATTATAATGAGTGATTTAAATCACTATATTTGTAATTGTAGGAGGGTGAAAGTAAAATATGTCGAAATATCCGTTTGATAGCTGCGACAATGATTTAGAAGATGGTTATTATATTATTCTGGATGATAATGATTTAGAAGATAATTTTTATATTATTTTAGATGATAGTGACGAGAATTCAGGTATAACTTTAGATAAATCAAAATGTAAAAAGAGGTGTAACTGTAAAAAATACTACGATTGTTATAAATGTTGTTGCGCAACCGGAGCCACAGGACCTAGAGGGCCAATTGGTCCAACAGGAGGGACTGGACCTAGAGGACCCATTGGTCCTACAGGCAGTACTGGACGTACTGGGGCTACAGGGCCCAAAGGAGATAAAGGTGCAACAGGAGTAACAGGACCGGCAGGAGCTACAGGGCCCAAAGGAGATAAAGGTGCAACAGGAGTAACAGGACCGGCAGGAGCTACAGGATTGAAAGGAGATAAAGGTGCAACAGGAGTAACAGGACCTGCAGGAGCTACAGGATTGAAAGGAGATACTGGTGCAACAGGAGTAACAGGGCCTGCAGGAGCTACAGGATTGAAAGGAGATACCGGTGCAACAGGAGTAACAGGACCTGCAGGAGCTACAGGATTGAAAGGAGATACCGGTGCAACAGGAGTAACAGGACCGGCAGGAGCTACAGGATTGAAGGGAGATACCGGTGCAACAGGAGTAACAGGACCAGCAGGAGCTACAGGATTGAAGGGAGATACCGGCGCAACGGGAGTAACAGGACCGGCAGGAGCTACAGGATTGAAGGGAGATACCGGCGCAACGGGAGTAACAGGACCGGCAGGAGCCACAGGATTGAAAGGAGATACCGGTGCAACAGGAGTAACAGGACCGGCAGGAGCCACAGGATTGAAAGGAGATACCGGTGCAACAGGAGTAACAGGGCCTGCAGGAGCTACAGGATTGAAGGGAGATACCGGCGCAACGGGAGTAACAGGACCGTCAGGAGCTACAGGATTGAAAGGAGATACCGGTGCAACAGGAGTAACAGGACCGGCAGGAGCTACAGGATTGAAGGGAGATACTGGTGCAACAGGAGTAACAGGGCCTGCAGGAGCTACAGGATTGAAAGGAGATACCGGTGCAACAGGAGTAACAGGGCCTGCAGGAGCTACAGGATTGAAGGGAGATACCGGCGCAACGGGAGTAACAGGACCGTCAGGAGCTACAGGATTGAAAGGAGATACCGGTGCAACAGGAGTAACAGGACCGGCAGGAGCCACAGGATTGAAAGGAGATACCGGTGCAACAGGAGTAACAGGACCAGCAGGAGCCACAGGATTGAAAGGTAATACAGGTGCCACAGGGTTGACTGGTGATACAGGTCCTACAGGAGCAGTAGGTGATACAGGAGCCACCGGGCCAACAGGACCAACAGGAATAGCAGGACCAATAGGACCAACAGGTTTAACAGGAGATACAGGACCAACAGGAGCAGTAGGTGATACAGGAGCCACTGGACCTACTGGGCCAAGAGGAATAGCAGGACCAACAGGACCAACAGGTTTAACAGGAGATACAGGACCAACAGGAGCAACCGGTGATACAGGAGCCACTGGAGCCACAGGAGCCACAGGATTAAAAGGCGATACAGGTCCAGCTGGAGCAGTAGGTGCTACTGGAGCTACTGGAGCAACAGGTGCAACAGGTGCAACAGGATTAGCTGGTATAGTAGGAGCCACAGGTTTAAAAGGTGATAAAGGCTCAACTGGAGCAACAGGTGATACAGGACCAACAGGGGCAAAAGGAACAACAGGTCCAACGGGAGCTACAGGCTTGACGGGAGATACAGGACCAACAGGAGCAGTAGGTGATACAGGAGCCACCGGACCAACAGGACCAACAGGAGTAGCAGGACCAACAGGACCAACAGGTTTAACAGGAGATACAGGACCAACAGGAGCAGTAGGTGATACAGGAGCTACTGGACCTACGGGACCAAAAGGGGCAACAGGTCCAACGGGAGCAACAGGGTTAACAGGTGATACAGGTCCAACGGGAGCAATAGGCGATACCGGACCTACCGGACCAACAGGACCACAGGGATTAGCTGCATATGCCTATATTTACAATTTATTGGCTCAAGATGTTGAATTAGAAAAAGATGTGATTTTTAGTGCTAACGGTGTCATTGTAGGTGATATTTCTCATACGCCTGGAACAGCTACAATTACTATTGGCACCGCAGGAGATTATGCTATTTGGTTTCATGTTTCAGGTGTACAACCAAACCAGTTTGCTGTTTTCCAAAATGGGGATGCTGTTACCGGAGCTATTTACGGCTCTGGTGCGGGAACTCAGCCAAACACAGGTATGGTAATTGTCACTGCAGCAGAAGGAGATGCTTTAACCTTGAGAAATCATACAAGTGCTGCTGCAGTTACTTTACAAACGCTAGCAGGTGGAACAGAAATTAACGCAAATGCCTCTATATTAATTCAAAAGATAAGCTAGTTAAATCTATCCACAAGCAAATCGAAAAATAATATACTCTAGATAATTGATATTCTAGGCACCATTTCATTAAGAAATAGGTGCCTTAGTTTGCGTGTTGTAAGTTGTAAATGAAACTCTATATAGAAATATTGTTAGCAAAAATAATATTGTATATTATGATCTAGAAATTATAGAGTGTATTTACAATTACATGGCTTTGCTGGATGTATAATATCTATAAGAATCTATAGATTTAATTTAGTTTTTAAATTGTTCAATATAACTTTAATTATTAAAAATTTATAGAAGCACATATTTTATATACATAACATAATATATACTACAACAAGGATTAGACAAAAAAACAGTTTTTTCGAATTATAGTTATAAACTTTGGAGGTATTGCATTTTATGAATATAGATAATTTTGAAATTGAAGAAGTTGCATTGGATATAACTGCTAATGATATTGGACCAACAGGACCAACAGGTCCAACAGGAGCAACTGGAGCCACAGGCCCAACAGGAGAAACAGGAGCCACTGGAGCAACAGGGGTAACAGGCCCAACAGGAGCCACAGGGCGTACTGGAGCAACTGGTACAACTGGACCAGCAGGGGCAACTGGACCTGCTGGAATAGCGGGACCTACAGGAGCCACAGGCCCAACAGGAGCCACAGGACGTACTGGAGCAACAGGATCTACAGGATCATTTGGTCCAACTGGTGATACAGGAGCCACAGGAGCCACAGGTCCAATTGGCCCAACAGGAGCAACTGGACGTACTGGGGCTACAGGTCCAATAGGAGCCACAGGACCTACTGGTTCTACAGGAGCAACAGGAGCAACAGGAGGAATTGGAAATACAGGTTCAACAGGGCCTACAGGATCAACAGGAGTAGCAGGGCCAACAGGACCAACCGGACCAACAGGTGTGGGGGTTACAGGGCCAACTGGCTCAACAGGAGCCACAGGATCTACTGGTTCCACTGGAGCCACTGGGGCAATTGGACCAACTGGATCTACTGGAGCAACAGGTGATATTGGAATCACAGGAGCTACAGGTCCAACAGGTCCTACTGGTATCGGAGTAACAGGACCAACAGGTTTAACAGGAGCTACAGGTGCCACAGGAGCTGTAGGAGATACGGGGGCAACAGGACCAACTGGTCCAACAGGTTCAGCTGGGCCAACCGGATCAACAGGCCCTACTGGAGCAACTGGTGTTACTGGAGCAACAGGAGATACTGGAGCAACGGGAGCTACTGGAACTACAGGGGCAACAGGTCCAACAGGTGTAACAGGAGCCACAGGTGATATCGGAATTACGGGTCCAACAGGTCCAACAGGTCCTACTGGTATTGGGGTAACAGGAGCAACAGGCGTAACGGGAGCAACAGGGGCAACAGGTGACATTGGAAATACTGGAGCTACAGGGCCAACCGGAGCAACCGGAGCAACTGGTCCTACGGGATCAACTGGGGGAACAGGAGCAACCGGAGCAACAGGTGATATTGGAGATACTGGAGCTACAGGGCCAACAGGAGCAACCGGAGATATTGGGCCAACAGGTCCAACAGGAGTAACAGGAGCAACTGGTGCAACAGGAGATATTGGAGATACAGGGGCAACAGGAGCAACAGGAGCCACAGGAGCCACAGGAGCCACAGGAGCAACAGGAGCTACTGGTGACACAGGAGCAACAGGAGCAACAGGAGATACTGGAGCAACAGGAGCTACAGGAGCCACAGGAGCAACAGGAGCTACTGGTGCAGGAAGTGCACTATCTTCAACACAATCAAGTAGCTCAACAAATCTTCCCCTTACTACTGAAGTATCTGTACTATCTCTTCCATTAACTACTGCTGCTGGACAGACTTTAAAGGTGGATTCAATGGCAGAAGTAGAAATAACAACAGACGTGCTTACTCCTTATCAATATACTATCACTTACAATCTATATTTAGATGGAGTTGTGATTTCTACAGTAACTGTTGAGAAAAATGAAGATAATGTTCCATTAGCTACACGTATTTTAGGGGAAATTCCTAACTTGACATGGATAAGCACTCCTTCGGCAGGTTCACACACTTACGAAGTTCGTATTACAGTTACAGGAACTAATATTGCAAGTGCTACTGCATTAACTAGAGCATTAAATATAATAAGCTTTTAATGATAGATTATGATAAAGTTGTAACTTTTAAGATAGATATTCACACAATATTATTTTAACCAATTAATTTAGAAATCAGTGACAGAGGTATAGTTACCTCTGTCATTTACTTTCAATAATTAGTAGTAAGAACTCTATAGACTAAGTATTTTTAATTTAAATAATACATAAGTAAACAAATGTTTTATACTATAACATTATATAAATACTCTTAAAAATCAGGAGATTCAACAATTTATTTATTAATTCGATCCCTTTAAGTATAAATCACAAAATTAAATGTCCTATCATAGTATATAATAGAAATTTGTTTTGGGGTGATTAGATGATAACTATCAGTTTATGTATGATTGTTAAAGATGAAGAGGATG
This sequence comes from Clostridium simiarum, assembly GCF_018919175.1. Taxonomy (GTDB): domain Bacteria; phylum Bacillota; class Clostridia; order Clostridiales; family Clostridiaceae; genus Clostridium_L; species Clostridium_L simiarum. Next base: position 396,497 of record NZ_JAHLQL010000001.1, read on the forward strand.
TTATAGATAGATGTTTAGACTGTGTAAAAGATATTGTGGATGAAATAATAATAGTAGATACTGGATCAACTGATAACACAAAAGAAATTATTAAAGAATACACAGATAAAGTGTTTGATTTTCAATGGATTGATGATTTCTCAGCAGCAAGAAATTATGCATTTTCTAAAGCTACAAAGGACTATATTCTTTGGTTAGATGCTGATGATGTTATTTTTGAAAAAGACAGAGAAAAGTTTAAAGAGCTAAAACAAAACTTAGATAATAAAATTGATGCAGTAATGATGAAATATAATGTAGGCTTTGATGAAGATGGAAATGTTACTTTATCATATTTTAGAGAACGTTTATCAAAGAGAATAAAGAATTATCAATGGATGGAACCCGTTCATGAGTATCTAAAAGTAGATGGAAATATAATAAACTCTGATATTTGTATAACTCATAAAAAAGAACGTATACCTATTAAGGGGAGAAATTTATCTATTTACCAAAAGACTATATCTAAAGGTGAAGATTTAAGCCCTAGAGGCATTTATTATTACGCCAGAGAACTATATTATAACGGAAATTATGATGAGGCCATAAAATATTTTGAAGAGTTTTTAAATACTGGAAAGGGCTGGATAGAAGATAATATAAACGCTTGCTATATTCTTTCAACTTGTTATAATAATAAAAATGATCAAAAAAAGATGCTAGAGATTTTATTAAAGAGTTTTGAATATGATACTCCAAGGGCTGAGATTTGTTGTCAACTTGGAGCTTACTATTTTAATAATAAAGATTATAAAAGAGCTATCTTTTGGTATAAGTTAGTTCTAGATCTAGAGAAACCAATTGATGGTTGGGGTTTCATATCTCATGATTATTGGGGTTATATCCCATGCATACAACTATGTGTATGTTATGATAAACTTGGAAACACAGAGGAAGCCATAAAGTATAATAATAAAGCTGAAGAATACAAGCCAAAAGATCCCTCAGTAGCATATAACAAAAATTACTTTAAAAGTATTAGTGAAAGATAGATCCTATATAAAAGTAACTTATAGATAATCTCCAAATATGGAATTCATCTTTCAGGAGTTTTATAAAAAGTTAAAGGAGAAAGTCTTATAATATAGAAAAACCTAAAATATTTACATTGAAGGTTTTTCTCTTATTATTTTCTATTGTATATTTCTTGGTTTTGTTTATATGAAAACTAGAAATCTTTGGTCTGTTATAATTATTCATTTAATCAATAATTACTTAGCCATAGATGCTACTAATTCCTATGAAACAGTAATCACATCAAAAGATTAAATATTAAGTATAATATTTAATGTTATGATATTTCTCCCATTCTTATTTACTAAAGAATATAAAGGAGATTTAACTATAGAAGAATTTAAAAGTTCACTATAATAAAGTATCCTCAAACTTTTAAGTTTGAGGATACTTTATTATTTTATTCTTATATCGCCAGAAGTAGTTTTTATATTTAATTTGCACTTATCAGATCCTACTACTCCTTTTATTTGGTGTTCTTTTTTCACTTCTAGTGTTATAGGTTTATTTAGGGCTATGTCTCCAGAGGTACTGGAAGCGTTAACGAAAAATTCTGCATTGCTCGGTGTTATAAGGTCTACTTTACCGGATACAGAAATTATGTTAATATCTCCAGAAGGCATGTCATTATAATATAAATAAGAATCTCCAGAGGTAGATTTAAGGGATAAATTACCTTCAATAGAGTCAATTTTAATATTCCCAGAAGTAGTTTTAATTTGATTGTTATCACTTTTTAATTTATCAATTTTTAAATCTCCTGAAGTAGAGCCGAAATCAAAGCTTTTCACTGTAATTTCTCCAGCATTTATGGTGCCAGAGGTTGTACTTATATTAAAACTATTTAGATTTAAAGTTTCTATAGCCACATCAGAAGAGGTTGACTTTATATATAAGTTATTAACATAACTCTCAGGTATAAATACTTCTAGTGTTAGATTTTCTGAGTAGGAAGAGGGACCTATAAAAGATTTACCTTGTGACTTTATATATATGGTGTCTTTTTCTTCTGTCATATCTAATTTAGGAGTAGATACTTCTTGGGTTGACTTTATATAACCTTTTAATGTTGCTTTTACATTGTGGTCATCAGATATTAATATCCTAATGTCTGCACTAACCGTATCAATTTTAATGTTATTTGTAGAAGACATGTCAATGGATTTTTCCTCATCTACCTCATAAGAGTACTTATAAATAAAGTCACTCCAATGTCCATCAACATTAATATTTACATTAGAATGAAAATCCTTAAACAGATTATAAAAACTAAACCCAGAAGAATTTATAATCATGCCAGCAATTCCATAACAAACAAAAACCGTACATAACAGATATAAAGTAGCTTTTTTAATAAATTTATTATTTTTAAACATTTATTATCCTCCTTCCTATCTCTTTGTTAAACTTGATATACAAGAAAAGAATTTTGATGTTCCTAAGTTTAAAAATTTCATTAAATATAAAATTCCTATAAAAAATAGTGCCCCTAAAGCCATGGTTCCAATACCGGCAAATAACATTGCGGGCATTGGTATCATTGATATATTAGGAAGAGATATTATTTCAAATCCTAATATAGTAGTACCTAATATTCCTGCTAAGGATAGTGCAAAGCCTGCGATTACAATGGCTACTGCCGCTGCAAATAAGCCTACTAGAGTACCATATAAACCTAGTATGATTCCAAGGGAGGGTAAGATTATAAAAGGAATCAAAAGTAACAATAGTAGCCACTTAGGAGCCTTGTTTGGAGTGTAGGAATATTGAGATCTGTCATCATTATTAGTAGCAGTTTTTTGCTTATTATTACTTTTATCATAATTGTTATTTTGATTCTCATTAATCACTGTAACTCTATTGCTTTTATAGTGTCTTGCTATATCTAAAGGATTTCCAAGTTCTTCAATTATTTCATCATCAGTTTTGCCATTTTCTCTACCTAAAATGAAATGTTCTTCATAATCATAAAGAATTTCTCTTTTTTCATCCATAGAGAAACCTTGAAGATTTTTGCCTAATATTTCTAGAAATTCATTTTGTTTCATTACTTATCCTCCTTTACGATGGTGCTTACCGCTTTAACGAAATCAAACCATTCTGTTGTTAATTTGTTTTTGGTTTCATGTCCCAGCTCAGTTAATTTATAATACTTTCTAGGTGGACCTTCCTGGGATTCTTGAAGATATGTGGTGAAATAACCTTCTTGGGTTAATCTTCTTAATATAGGGTATATAGTTCCGTCTGATATCTGAATATTTTTGGATATTTCATTTACTAGCTCGTAACCATAACAATCTTTTTCTGAAAGTACAGACAGAACACAGAGCTCTAAAACACCCTTCTTTAGTTGTACATTCATTCAATCACCCCTTAATCTATATTTTAATTATATAATAAGATTACTGTTTATAAAAAGTCTAAATAATTTTTAACTTTAGCTATAATATATCATATGGTATTATACATTGCAAGATACTAAATTATAAATTATACGATTACTAAAGATTTTATTCTTGTTACACTAGAGCATAAAGAAAAACAGCTTTAAAAGTTTTATTAAAACTAGAACCATCTTCAAAATCATAATTAATTAAATTAAGAAACTATAGAGCATTTACAATAATAATAAATCATGGTATTATATAGTAAATAAAAATAAAGGGGGTAAATGTAAGCTATGACACCATCAATTGCTAAAATTAATTTAAATTAATATTTTTATAAGAGAGTTGTTTTAAACCTTAATTTTTAAAGGTTTATTTGTAGTACTCTTTTGTAAGTTAGGCAATGAGAAAGTAGCTTACTTTACTAAAATATGAACTGAAATTTAGCTTTAAAAATCAGCATACTTATGAAAATGTTTCGTATAATTTTATTGAGGCTTCATTTTGTGCAATATTATTTTTATGGCTTTAAATAGTTTTGATTTTAGACTGTAAGAGGATTATATTTCTTACAGTTTTTTTATTTATAAAGAAAATTATATAGCTATGAAAGGATTACCTAATCTATAAAAGAGTAGATGATTAGGAGGATTTTATTATGATGGAATTATCGTTAAATAATGTGATGAAGTATTTAGATGCTAACTTAATTTTTACTAATATATCTTTTAAGATTTATGATAATGAAAAGGTAGGTTTAGTAGGTGTAAATGGAAGTGGTAAAAGTACTATTTTAAAATTAATAGCAGGCATTGAAAAAATCACAAGGGATGATAAGGGATGGATTTCTATGCCTAGAGGAAAGTCAGTTGGATATCTTCAGCAAGTACATCAATATCCTGATAATTTTAAAGTGTTTGATGTTTTAAACTTAGCATTTAATGAACTTGAAGTTATGGAAAAAGAAATCACATTGTTAGAAGAAGAAATGAAGCATTTAGAAGGATTAAATTTGGAAAAAACTTTAGAAAAGTATAGTAATATTCAGCAAGAATACGAAATCAAAGGAGGATACGAAAAACAAGAAAAATTAAGTAAAGTATGTACAGGACTTAAATTTGATGATAGGTTTCTTAATAAAGAATTTAGTATATTAAGTGGAGGAGAGAAAACCACAGTAGCTCTTGGAAAGATCTTATTAGAAAGTCCAGATATATTGTTGTTAGATGAGCCTACAAATCACTTAGATATGGATTCTGCAGAGTGGCTTGAAAATTATTTAAAAAGCTACAAAGGAATTGTTATTATAGTGTCTCATGATAGGTATTTTTTAGATAATGTAGTAAAAAAAATTATAGAAATAGAGGATATGGAATGTGAAACCTATAATGGTAATTATTCAGATTTTGTGAAGCAAAAAGAAGAAAATTTACTTTTGCAGTTTCATCAGTTTAAAGAACAGCAAAAGCAGATTAAAGCTATGGAAAATTCTATAAAAAATTTAAGGGATTGGGCTTTAAGAGCGGATAATAATAAATTCTTTAGAAGAGCTATGAGTATACAAAAAAAGCTTGATAAAATGCAGAAAATTGATAAACCTAAATCTGAAAGACAAAATATGAAGTTAAATTTTAACAGGACAGAAAGATCTGGAAATCAGGTTATATTTGCAGAGAACTTGAGTAAAAGTTATAAAGATAAGGTTTTATTTACGGATTCAGATTTATTAATTAATTTTGCTGAAAGAGTTGCATTAATTGGAGCTAATGGAAGTGGTAAAACAACCTTTTTAAAGATACTATTAGGTGAAGAGAGTCCAGATAAAGGTGCTGTTACTGTAGGGAATAGTGTTAGGATAGCATATCTTCCTCAAAATGTGACTTTTAATGATGAGGAGGCAACTGTACTTGAGTGTTTTAGAGAAGATATCACCATACTTGAAGGAAAGGCAAGAGAGTACCTATCAAAGTTTATGTTCTTTGGTGGTAATGTTTTTAAGAAGGTAAAGCATTTATCTGGTGGAGAAAGAGTTAGACTAAAATTAAGCAAACTTTTATATGAAAATATTAATTTATTAATATTAGATGAGCCCACTAATAATCTTGATATAGATTCCATTGAAACCTTAGAGGAAGCACTAGAAGATTTCAAAGGTACTATACTGTTTATTTCTCATGATAGATATTTTATAAATAAAATGAGTAATAGGATAATAGCTATTGAGGACAAAAGATTTAAAAACTACCTTGGTAATTATGAGTATTATAAAGAAGAAAAAAGTAAGCAGAAGCTTCAGTATATGGAAAAGCAAAAAGTAAATAAAGAAAAAACTAAAAAGGCAACAAAGGTAGATGAAAATAAGAAAAGGGAACAGAAAATAGAAAAATTAGAAAAGAAAATAGATAGCCTAGAGGAGGAAATAAGAAAAATAGATAAAAAAATGAACTTATTAATAGAAAATTATAGTGAGCTTAACGAATATTATAGTAAAAAAGAAGAACTTAAAAAACAATTAGATGATACCATTGAGGCCTGGGCAACTTGTAGTTCATTTTTAGAATAAAAGTGTACAATAATAAAGAATAACCTCCAGTTATTGCTAAACCTGTAGTTGTGGAAATAACTGGAGGATTCTTTTGTGCTAATTCTAAAGTGATTCATAATAGCCTGTTTCTTAATTTATTCCATGGGTGGAATTTCCAACACCCCCACACACTCTGTGAAAAACATTTAGATAAAATTAAAGATTTTCGTTCACTGCTGGAGTATTGTATTTAGTATAGTCTTCATTAATTAACTCCACATGAAGCTTAGAATCACTTAATATCTATTTTTTAAGTATAGCCTTAAGTTCCATCAAATTAGAAATTTCATAAGTAGGTTTTATTGAGGTCTCATTTACAATTTTATTAGGATTAAACCAGCAGGTATCTATACCAGAATTTATGCCCCCTTGTATATCAGAGGTTAAACTATCTCCTACTATTAATACGGTGCTTTTGTTAGTATGCTTTATATTATTTAAAGCATGTTCAAATATTCTAGGATCTGGCTTTGATACCTGAACCTCCTCAGATATCACTATATCATCAAAGTATTTTGCTATAATAGATTTTCTTATTCTAGTATCCTGAACCTCCGTAAGACCATTGGTAATTATAGAAAGTTTATAATTTTTATACAGACTTTCTACAAGGCCCATACTATCATGGTATAAAAAAGATGCCAAAGACAAATGCCTCATATATGATTTTGCAAATAGAACTTCATCAAATCCAGAATTTAATCTATCCGACAATCTTTTAAATCTTTCAATTTTCAATTTTTTTTGAGTAATAAGTCCATCTTCAAGCTCTTTCCATATAGCTCTATTTACATCTTTGTATACCTTCAAATGATAATTTTCATCATACTCTATATTAAATTCAAGCATAGTATTTTTAAGAGCATCTCTTTCAGATTTTTTAAAATCAAATAAAGTCTCATCTGCATCAAATATTATAGTGTCGTATTTCATAATAAGCCCCCCATATAGTTTATTTTTCTAATTATAACATACAAACTTTTTTATAAAAAAGTCTTAAAATATTGAGCAATCTAAAATGAAATTATGAAAAAACCTAATTATTTTTTCTTTTTTAAATCTATTAAGGATCATTGGAAACAACCCAAAATGTCTACCAGGCTAGACATAGTCAGTTTGCTAAAGAAAGCCACTTCTAGGAAGGTGGAACTCTATTTATAAGGGGTAAGTTTTTATACATATGTACATTGATCCTAATGATTTACAATACTTTATAAATAAATTATAATATGTCATATAAATTTGAATATGACATATGTCATGTTAAGGAGGATTTATGAAAAGAATTTCGGACAATAATCTTTTGAGCCATTATATTGCTAGGCATAATATAGAAAACATACTTGATAAAGATATATTAAAATATGCACAACTTCATTTTTATGAAAAAGATGAATATATATTAGAAGCAGAGTCTAATCTTGAATACTACTATTTGCTTGTAGATGGGAAAATCAAAATATCGTATCTTTTTGAAAATGGTAAATCAATGCTTTTAAAGTTTTATAAAGAGTTTAATTCAATAGGAGACTTAGAACTTTTAAAAAACATTCCTATACTCTGCAACATTGATGCAATAGAGGATACTTATTTAATAGCAATACCTTCAGATATACTTAGAAAAAAATATTTAGATAATCTAAAGTTTTTACATTATTTAATAGACTCTTTAAGCGAAAAACTTTATGCAACCATTAATAATAGTTCATACAACTTTGTGTATCCTCTTATAAATAGGTTATCTACCTATTTGGTTGAGCATATAACAGATAAAAACTATATACTTTTAAACTCATCATTAAAAGAAATTGCTCAATTCTTAGGTACAACTTATAGGCACTTAAATAGAACCTTTAAAGAGCTTGAATTAAAATCAATTATAAAATATGAGGATAAAAAAATATATATATTAGATGAGGATAAACTTCGAAAATTATCTAAAAATCCTTATATAAAACCTTTATGATGTAAGATGAATAGTGCGGAAGGTTTTTCCACGTAGGTATATGAAATATTTTTTATTAACATCCTTTATTCCATATTCAGCAGTTAAAAGACATAAATATTCCTTACAATGCAGTAAGTCAATGATGTTTTAGAAAATAGAAATATTATTATACACAGATATTAAGATAAGGTTTATAGAAAATAAAATAGATATTTTAGAGGAGAAGATAGGAAAAATAGATGAAAAGATGAACTTATTAATTGAAAATTATAATGAGCTTAACAAATATTATAGTAAAAAAGAAGAACTTAAAAAAGAATTATATGATACCATTGAAGTCTGGGCAACTTGTAGTTCTTTTGTAGAATAAAAGTTAATAATAACAAAGAATAACCTCCAGTTACTGCTAATCATCTGATTGTGGAAATAACTGGAGGATTCTTTCGTGGTTAATGCTAAAGTGATTTATGTGTTTTTATAAGGAATTAATAATATTTTATTCTTTAACTATAAATAGTTTTTTATTATAGATTTGATTAAATTTATCTGTAGCTTTTAAAGCTTCATTTATCTCTAAATCTATATCTCTAGAAGAGGTTAACTTTAAGGTTACAGAGTCCTTTTCTATAACAGTATTAATGTTAGTTACAGATTTTAACATGGTTCTATCTAATCCTTCAGCAATCCTTAATAGAACACCTATTCTCTTAATATTAAGAACATCTAATTGATTTATTATGCCGCTAAATTGACATATACTTATATCAAAGTCATTGTTTCTATGATAAGCAGATGCATAGGCACTCATTACCAATTCCTTGTGGGTTAGTCCGTTTATATGAGAGTTCATTAATATATAGAAAGAATGCTTATGATGGTTATAATATCTTATACTAATTCCACAATCATGTAGAATAGCTCCTGTTTTTAATATGTTTTTAAAGGAATCATCTAAATGATGTAAAGATTTTAAGTCATCAAAGAGCTTATCAGTTAATCTATAAACGTTATATGCATGATCTCTATTAATGTAATGACTTTCTAAAACTCCTTCAATGGAGGATTCTAGAATATCTTCTTTTGGCTTATAATTATCCTTTATATGTTCATATAAAACACCCTCCCTTAAACCCTTGCCGCTTACTACCATATTATCTATTTTGAGTAAATCAATTATAACATTTAATGATGAAACTGCAGCTACAAATATATCCGCTCTTTCACTAGATAATCCCTCTATTTTCATTCTTTGTTTCAGACTTTTACTTTTAACAAGGTGATAAATATCATGTACAGCTGAGGAGTCCATTGTATAGTTGTGAGCAATATCTAAAGGATACTTTTTCCTTTTTCTATCTATTTTTCCTATGTTTCTTATAGAACCTCCAATACCTATGAGGTTATCAAACTTTGTTTGAAAAAGCCAAGAAATCTTTTCAAATTCATTTTTAAGAAACCTTTTCAAATCATCATCATTTTGAGGGGTTACCACATCTTCCACACCGAATCTTCTAGTTAAGTTTACAGCACCAAAGGGCAGGCTTAATCTTTCCTTTACGATGTTATCTTTTATCCAAGCAAGCTCAATGCTAGAACCACCTATATCCATCATTAAAGAATTCTTGGTATATATGCTATTTATTACAGCCATGCAATCATAATCAGCCTCTTCTTCACCACTTAAAACCCTAATATCTACATTAACTTTCTCTTTAACCTTATTAAGAAAGGATTCTTTATTATTTGCGGTTCTAACAGCTTCTGTGGCTACGATTATAACCTTTTCAACCTTTAAGGCTTCACATATATTTTTAAAGGAATCTAAAGTTTTTATTGTTTTTTGGATTTTATCTTCAGATAATTCTCCACTTATTTCTACATCCTCTCCTAGTCTTATGGTTTCTTTTATTTCATCTATAATATGAAAAGAGCCACTCTCATTTATTTGAGATAGAACCAATCTTACTGAGTTTGACCCTATATCTATAATCCCAAGTTTTTCCATTGTATCCTGTACTCCTTTTTGTGAATTTTAACTATATAACTATATTATTTTATTATATAGTTTTTTTCAATATGATTAACCTTAAGAAAACATTAATATTTATCTATAGATAATTTAAATTAAAAAAGAGAAGATTCCATAGAGAGCATTAAGAGGAATATGTTACTGCTTATATTAAAAAATAACTTTGGTCATAAGAATTAGCTAAGGTCAATTGAATTAAGTTTTTTAATTTGATATCATAATAATAGAAAACAATTACATGGGGAAAAGGAGAAAATTTATGGGGTTTAATAAATATGTTAATTTGCTTAAAAGAGAACTAACGCCTGCCTTAGGATGTACAGAACCCATAGCGGTGGCTTATGCTAGTGCAAAAGCTCGAGAGATTCTAGGTAGTATCCCAGAAAGAGTAGAGGTTTTGGTAAGTGGTAATATTCTTAAAAATGGAATGGGTGTTGGAATACCTAAGACTAAAATGACAGGTCTTGATATAGCCGCTGCTTTAGGGCTTATAGGAGGCAATGCAGAGGCTAAGTTAGAAGTGCTTAAAGATATAGAAGATAAACATATAGAAGAAGCAGTTAATTATTTAAAAGAAAACAGACTAAAGGTGAAGTTAAAAGATGTTAAAAATAAGTTGTATATTGAAATAGTATGTTTTGATGGACAGAATGAATCTAAGGTTATAATTAAAGATAAGCATACAAATATTGTACATATTTCTTTAAATGAGGATTTAATATATGAGAAAAAGGATGATGAGGTTAAAGAGTGCAATAATTGTAATGAGCAAGAAGAGAAAAAAGAAGAAGTAAGTTTAACTATAGATTGTATATATGATTTTTCTCAAAAGGTAAAGTTTGAAGATATAAAATTCCTTTTAGAGGGAGCGAAGATGAATAGAAGAGTAGCTCAAGAGGGAATAGAAAAAGACTATGGACTAAGGGTGGGAAAAGTATTCTATGAAAGCATAGGCAAAGGAATTTTTGCAGACAGTATTGAATCCTATGCAATAGCTATAACCTCCGCTGCTGTAGATGCAAGAATGGATGGTTGTATATTCCCAGTTATGACTACTGCTGGGAGTGGGAATCAAGGATTAACCTGTACTTTACCGGTGGTAGCTGTGGCAGAAAAACTGGAGAGCAGCGAAGAAAATTTTGCTAGGGCATTAGCTATAAGTAATTTGATTACCATACATATAAAAAGTTATTTAGGGAGATTGTCCGCACTATGTGGATGCGGTGTTGCAGCAGCAATAGGTTCAAGCTGTGCTATTACTTATCTTTTAGGTGGAGATAAAAAAGCCATAAATCATTCTGTTAAAAATATGATAGCGGGTCTTTCGGGAATGATTTGTGATGGAGCGAAACAAGGCTGTGCATTAAAGATATCAACTTCAGTAAGTTCAGCTATACAATCGGCGGTTTTAGCTATAAATGATATAGAAGTATCCTGTAAGGATGGAATAATACATGATTGTGTTGAACAAACAATTAAAAACTTAGGAAACCTAGGAATAGAAGGAATGGTTGATACTGATAGGGTTATTTTAAATATGATGGTTTGCAAATAATTTTATATATAAAAAAGCTTACGTTGAAGTGAATCTATTCATAATGTAAGCTTTTTTAAAGTAAATGAATATTTTCCACGGAGACTAGGAAAGATAATTGTGGAGGTGGAGAGATGCCAACGAAATCAGAAAAGAAAAAAAGAAATGATAATAAAACTAAAAACTCCAAATCAGCAAATCCAATTACTATGGATGTAGAAACTAATATGAATAAACCTGTAAGGGGACTTCCTAATAAGTAATGGATATATAAGTCTTCTTTAATAAGTATTAAAAAATTAGACGATAACAAGGAACTGAGCATTATTATACTAAAAAGACCGTTAAATTTTTATTTTAAAACGGTCTTTTTAGTTTATTTATTCCAGTATTACAGAATACTTTTTATATGTTAAACTTAGGGGATAACGTCAAGTTTACAGGTATAAGTTGGCAAGTGTTTAATAGTCATCATCATAATAGTCATAATCATCATAATAATCATCATCATAATAATAGTTATCGTAGTAATAAGGGGCGTTATAGAAAAAAGGTACATTATGAAAATGACCAGGGAAACCATGACCAGGAAAATGTCCACCATCAAATTGACCGGGAAAATGTCCACCACCATGTGCTCCACCAAAGCCACCACCATGTCCGCCGCCGAATCCGCCACCATGTGCTCCACCAAAGCCACCACCATGTCCGCCGCCGAATCCGCCACCATGTGCTCCACCAAAGCCACCACCATGACCGCCACCGAATCCGCCACCATGTCCGCCGCCAAAGCCACCTCCTCCATGGCGCATATTTATGTTCCTATCAATTAATTCATCCTCTAATAGACGAGGATCTACAGGATCTTGGAAAGCATACATAGGGCTATAACCATAAGGAATTGGATAATAATACATTCACTATACCTCCATAATATTAAGTACAGTATTATAGTATTAAATTAATAAAGAAGTGTTACTGTAGTAAAAAGCTAAATATAATGGAAGTATTTAAGTTATAAAAATTTTCAATTAAAATGAAACAAAAAATTATTATATAGGGATAATAAAAACAGGGATATATGATATAATAATCATTACAATATTAGAGAAGATTTGAGAGGAGGTAGCTAGTAATTAGACTAGCAAAGATTTATGTGGTATTATGTTTTAATATTTTTTGCAAAGATACTAGAAGTATCACTTATGACCTTAAGAACTGTGCTTATAACTAGAGGAGAAAGATTATACGGAGCTATTATAGGTTTTTTTGAGGTTAGCATTTGGCTTTATGTGGTTAGCTCCGTGTTGGTGGGAATAAGAGAAGATCCAATTAGAATGGTTGTTTATGCTCTTGGATTTGCTTTTGGAAATTTTCTAGGATCTTTATTAGAGGAAAAATTAGCATTGGGGCTTTTAACCATAAGCATAGTAGCTTCAGAAGAGGATGCTGAGGTTATAGCAGAAGCCCTTAGAAATGATAACTTAGGACTTACCCTAGTAGAAGCAGAGGGAATAAATGAAAAGAAAAAAATGATTATTATACATGTAAAGAGAAAAAGAAAAAGAGATGTTATAAAGCTAATAGAAAGCACCAATAAAAATGCAGTAATATCTATTGCTGATACTAAAACAGTTTACGGTGGATATGGTATAAAAAAATAAAACTTAGTAAAGTATAGCAGGTTATCTTTGAATAATAGATATTGTATCGGGGTGGTAATATAAAAAGATATTTGAAGGAATTTGAATCTCTTGAATTAACAAAAGATTTAAACTATGAGCTTTTAAATAGATTTATTCATTGTTGCAATATTATAGAACTTAAGAAATCAATGCATCTTTTTAGAGAAAAGGATGAAGTTGATGATATATTCATTGTATTAACAGGAAAGGTAACTTTATACAGAAATTCTGAAAGTGGACAAAAAAGAGTTATATTTATACTTTCAGAAGGTGAAATTATAAATGAAGTTATTTTAGATGAAATTCCAGCATCTATTACCTGTGAAGCCTTTGAAGACAGTATTATAGTGGCTATAAAGAGGGGGAAATTTATAAGCTTTATGAAAGAGGATTTTGCTTTTAATGAAAAAGTAATTAAAAGTATGTCAAAAAAGATTCGAAAGCTTTATAGACAATTAAAAAATACTGTGCCAGTAAAAATAGAAAAAAAGCTAGCAGCTAAACTGTGGAAACTATCAAGAGATTACGGAGAAGAAACAGAAAAGGGAACTCTTATAAATTTAAAAATTACAGTTACATATTTATCTGAAATGCTCGGTAGTTCTAGAGAAACAGTATCTAGAGCTATAAAGCAACTAGAGCTTATGGAATTAATAGAATTTAAAGAAAAAAAGTTATTTATTAAAGATAGAGAAAATTTAGCAAAATACTTTAAGGGTATGTGATAAAAATCACATACTTTTTTTTGCTGCAATTTTACAATAAATATGTAAGTTACATAGTGGAGGTTTTTTAATATGTTTAGTGAAGAAATTAACAAGATAAGTTTAGCAGGTGAAGCTAAAGTAAGACTAATGGAGAAAAGTAAGAGTAGATATATTCTAGCAGCAGTATTAGCTGGAGTTTTTGTTGGATTTGGTACTCTACTTATTTTTACTATTGGTGGACTTTTAGCTCACGTAAAAGCACCATATACAAAGATTGTCATGGGGGTTTCCTTTGGAATAGCTTTAAGTTTAGTCATTATGGCTGGTTCGGAACTTTTTACAGGAAACAATATGGTTATGACCATAGCTACTCTTAATAAAAAAGTTACTTTAAACAAAAGTATTAAGATATGGATTTATAGCTTTATTGGAAACTTAATAGGATCTATATTTATAGCCTCTCTATTTGTAGGTGCTGGTTTAGCTAAAGGAGCTACAGCAGACTTTATATTAAATGCTTCTCAAGGGAAAATGGACACAGGGGTAATTGAATTATTAGCACGAGGAATGCTTTGTAATATGCTTGTTTGTTTAGCAGTATGGTGTTCTTTTAAGATGAAAGAAGAGAGCGGAAAGTTAATAATGATATTTTGGTGTTTATTTGCATTTATAACTACAGGATTTGAGCATAGTGTAGCTAATATGACACTACTTTCAATTTCACTTATGATCCCTCATGCCGCTACAATAACTTTTGGCGGATTTATATATAATTTAGCTATAGTAACCTTAGGAAATTTCATAGGAGGAGCTATATTTATAGGATGGGCTTACTATTTTATATCAAATAAATAATAGAAGGAGTGAAAAACATGGGTTTTAAATTATCAAACTCAGCTTTTAATGAATATCTAATAAGTTTAAAAGAAAAATATAAGGTGTATGCTCCTGTAACCTTAAAAGGAAAAGGAACTTTTTCTGACACAGATTCTATAAGGTATAGTGAAGTTTACTCTATAGAAGAAATGACTTTAGATAAAAAATCACATTTTTCATTTAAAGAATTAGTTTTACCTATAACGCAAACATTGTTTTATTTTACTGAGGACAGTTGGATTGAGCCTAAAATAGAGGAAAAAGAAATTTTAATATTTCTAAGAAGTTGTGATTTACATGGAATTAGACCTATAGATCAGATTTATTTAAATAATGGATATGAAGATCCATATTACAAAGCTTTAAGAGAAAAAATTAAGTTCGTATTAATAGGTTGTGGTGAAAGTTTTGAAAACTGCTTTTGTGCAAGTATGGGAACAAATAAAAGCTTTAACTATCATATGGCATTAAATTATAAAAATGAAGAAGTCTGTATAGATATAAAGGATGAGGACTTGTTGGAACTTTTTAAAGGTATTGATTTCTTGGAGGAAAAAGATGTTTCTCCTAATTATGTAGAAAGTAATGAAATAAGTGTAAAAGTGCCTGATAATTTAGATCAAAGAATTCTTAATTCAAAGGTTTGGAATGAATATTCTTCAAGGTGTATAGCCTGTGGAAGATGTAATTTTGTCTGTCCTACCTGTACATGTTTTACCATGCAAGACATATTTTATAAGGATAACCCAAAGGCGGGAGAAAGGCGTAGAGTTTGGGCTTCTTGTCATATAGATGGCTTTACTACTATGGCTGGAGGGCATGAGTTTAGAAAAGATAAAGGTGAAAAGATGAGATATAAAGTAATGCATAAAGTTTATGATTTTAAAAAGAAGTTTGGTTATCAAATGTGTGTGGGCTGTGGGAGATGTGAGGATATATGTCCTGAGTATATTTCATTTTCTAATTGCGTAAATAAATTAAATGAAGCAATGAAAGAGGTGGAATAATAATGAATAACAATGTTTATATGCCATTTAAATCAAAGATATTAGATATAAAAAAGCATACAGAGATTGAGTATACTTTTAGAATGGAATTTAAGGGTGATGTAAAACCAGGGCAATTTTTCGAAGTTTCCATTCCAAAATATGGAGAAGCACCTATTTCTGTCTGTGGCATGGGAGAGGGATATATAGATCTAACAATAAGAAGAGTTGGAGTAGTAACAGATATAATTCACTCTTTTAAACTAGGACAATCTATATTTTTAAGAGGACCTTATGGTAATGGATTTCATATAGAAAATTATAAACATAAAGAACTTATTGTAGTGGCTGGAGGAACAGGAGTATCACCAGTAAAGGGTATAATAGATTATTTTTCTAAAAATATTAATGAATGTGTATCTTTAAATGTTATTGCAGGATTTAAAACTGTAGATAATATACTTTTTAAAGAGGATATAGAAGATTGGAGGAAGTCTTCTAATGTAATAATTACTGTAGATAGTGCTGAGGAAGGATATAAGGGGAACAGAGGACTTGTGACTAAATATGTGAAAGATCTTCAAATAGAGGATAGGGAAAATGTGCAAGTAGTTGTTGTGGGACCTCCCATGATGATGAAATTTACTGTAGGGGAGTTTTTGAAATTAGGTATAGATGAAAAGAATATTTGGATTTCACAGGAAAGAAAAATGTGCTGTGGAGTTGGCAAATGTGGACATTGTAAGATAGATGATACTTATATTTGTCTTGATGGACCTGTATTTAATTATGTAAAGGGAAAGACTCTTATAGATTAGGGGGATTTGAATATGGATATAAATACAAAAGCTTTAAAGAAAAATGCCTTTAGGATTACAAAAACTAGAGGAATAACTGCTTTAAGAGTGAGAGTTCCTGGTGGACATTTAGATGTTAAACATTTTGATACAATAAAATATATAGCAGATAATTATGGAAATGGTACTGTGCACATAACTACTAGACAAGGTTTTGAAATTCCAGGAATAAAAGTCTGTTACATGGAAGAGGTAAACGAGCTTATACAACCAGTTATTGAAGGTCTCAATATAAACCAAATAAGCCCTAATACAGGATATTCTGCGTCAGGTACAAGAAATGTTTCTGCTTGTATAGGGAATAGGGTATGTCCTTTTGGGAATTATGACACTACAGCTTTTGCAAAAAGAATTGAAAAAGCAATATTCCCTAATGACTATCATGTAAAAGTAGCACTTACAGGCTGCGCTAATGATTGTATAAAGGCTAGAATGCATGATTTTGGTATAATAGGAATGACAGAGCCGCAGTACGATTCTTATAGATGCATAGGCTGTAAAAGCTGTGTTACTAACTGTAAAAAGAGGGCTACAGCAGCTTTAAGTTTTGAGAATTTTAAGGTAGTTAGGGATCATGATAAATGTATAGGTTGTGGTGAGTGTATAGGTAAATGTCCTACAGGTGCATGGACAAGAAGTGATAAAAAATATTATAAATTAGTAATAATGGGTAGAACAGGAAAGAAAAACCCAAGAATAGCCCAGGATTTTATAAAATGGATAGATGAAGATAGTATACTTAAAATAATACTTAATACTTATGAGTATATTGAGGCATATATAGATAAGGATGCTCCAGGTGGTAAAGAACACATAGGATATATAGTTGATAGAACTGGATATCAGATTTACAAGGAATGGGTACTTAAGGAGGTTAATCTTCCAGAAAAGGCCGTGGTGGCCCCCTATATTAACTGGTAATAGTAAGTTAGCTATTTTGTTAAATTTATAGTCAAATATGTTGACAGGAAACTGTTTTCATTGATATAATGTAATGTAATTTAATATAAAAATTCAAAGAAGAGAAGAGTACTTTTATAGAATTTCTTAAAGCGAATAAGGACAGAGTGAAAGCCTTATAAGATATATAAAAGGAAGAGAGCCTCAGAGAAGCTACCTACTAATATAGTTTAGGTAAGCCGCTAAATGCGTTAGATTTTTGAGTGGATCATTGTTATGATCAACAGGAGTGGTACCGCGGATATTCCGTCTCTTATTTTTAAGAGGCGGTTTTTTATTTTATAAATAATTATAATTCAAAGATACCGCCAATGTAATATTTAAAATTATAAGATTTAATTAAGGAGGAAAATAGAAATGGATTATAAAAAGATCATAGCTGAAAGAATTTCTCAGCATGTAGATATGGATAAAGAGCAATTAGAAAAAATTATAGAAATTCCACCTAAACCTGATATGGGGGATTTTGCATTTCCTTGTTTCCAATTTGCTAAAGTATTAAGAAAGGCACCAAATGCTATAGCAGAAGAGTTAAAGGATAAAATCTCAAAGGAAGGGTTTGAAAAAGTTGAAACTTTAGGACCTTACCTAAACTTTTTTGTGGAAAAGGGAGATCTTATAAAAGAAACATTAAACAAGATATTAAACGAAAAAGAGAAATAT
Source organism: Clostridium simiarum (assembly GCF_018919175.1). GTDB lineage: Bacteria > Bacillota > Clostridia > Clostridiales > Clostridiaceae > Clostridium_L > Clostridium_L simiarum. Next base: position 414,766 of record NZ_JAHLQL010000001.1, read on the forward strand.
GGATCTTCAGAAGAAGGAAAGGGCAAAAATGTTATAGTGGAGTATTCTTCTCCAAATATTGCAAAACCTTTCCATGTAGGACATCTATTTACTACAGCTATAGGAAATGCTTTATATAAAATGTTAAATTTTGAAGGATATAATGCCATAGGTGTTAACCATTTAGGAGACTGGGGAACACAATTTGGAAAGCTTATAGTAGCATATAAGAGATGGATAGATGAAAAAGCCCTTGAAAAAAATCCAATAGAAGAGCTTCTAAGAATATATGTAAAATTTCATGATGAGTCAGAGAAAAATCCTTCTCTAGAAGATGAAGCTAGAATGCATTTTAAGAGACTAGAAGATGGTGAAGAGGAAGAAACAAAGCTTTGGAAGAGATTCAAAGACTTAAGTTTGAAAGAATTTGAAAAAGTTTATGAAATACTAGGTGTAAAATTTGATTCCTATGCAGGAGAAAGTTTCTACAGTGATAAAATGGATACTGTAGTAGAAGAGTTAGAAAATAAAGGCTTACTTGTAGATAGTAATGGGGCTAAAGTGGTTATGTTAGATGAATATAATATGCCTCCTTGTATAATTAAAAAGGCTGATGGAGCTACCATATATGCTACAAGAGATCTTGCTGCTGCAATATATAGAAAAAACACCTATAATTTTTATAAAAATATTTATGTAGTTGGAACTCCACAGGCTCTTCACTTTAAACAGATATTTACTACATTAAAACTTATGGGCCATGACTGGGCTAATGACTGTAGACATGTAGGTTTTGGGTTGGTAAAGTTTGCAGATAAAAAGCTTTCTACTAGAAAAGGTGATGTAATTTTACTTGAAGATTTGCTAAAAGAGGCAACAACTAAAACCTTAGAGATAATAAATGAAAAGAATCCAGATCTTGAAAATAAGGAAGAGGTAGCTAAAAAGGTAGGAATAGGTGCAGTAGTATTTGCATATCTTAAAAATAATAGAGAAAGAGATATTGTGTTTGATTGGAAGGATATGCTAAGTTTTGAAGGAGAAACAGGACCATATGTTCAATATACTTACGCAAGAGCTAAGAGTATATTAAGAAAAGCAGGCACTATAGGTTCTGAATGTGATTACTCTAAACTTAACTCAAAGGAAGAGTTTGAATTGGTTAAAACCTTAAAAGCATTTAATGAAGCTATACTCTCTGCTATAGATAAACTTGAACCAGCTATGTTAACAAGATATATTATAGATGTAGCTAAAGCATTTAATAAATTTTATAATTCTCACTCAATAATAAATTTAGAAGATGAATCTTTAAAAAATGCTAGATTAAATATGGTTGAGGCAACATGTACAGTAATTCATAATGGACTAAGTCTATTAGGTATAGAAACAGTAGAAAAAATGTAATATTACCACAAAAAAGAGATATTAATTAATTTTAATGTCTCTTTTAATTATATTAAAATTTATGGGTGTTCTAGATCTGGAATAGTTTACTTATGATGGGTAGTCTTGTATAATGTATATATAACTCAATTGGAGGTGTAGGATTTGAAGGTATATGATATTATGAGCAAAAATGTTATTGCTGTTAATGATAAAGATACGGTAAACAAAGCTTTAAATATGCTAATTGATAAAAGGATAAATGGTGCCCCAGTGGTGGACAAGGATAATAATCTTAAAGGCATAATAGTAAAGGCAGATATATATAGATTTTTAGTAGATGAAGGGCATTATGATACTTATCCTGTAGAGTCTGTAATGAAAAAAGAGGTAGTTACTGCTGAAACTGAAGAAAAAATTATAGATGTAGCAAAAAAAATTAGATATAACGACATAGTAGCTATACCTGTGGTAGATAAAAGCAATAAGGTTATAGGGATGATTTCTATGGAGGATATTATAGATTACTTTATAGAAGAGTTAAATAGAGTATAGAAAGTTTTGTAAGCATATATTAAAATATTTAATAAGGTTATGGAGTTATCACTTCATAACCTTATCTATTACTTCTTTAATGTCTTCTTGAGCTTTTTTAATGGCAGCATCTTTAGAAGAAGGATCCATATCTATGCCTTGAACAAGTATCTTTTCAAATTTCTTTATTCCTAGAAATTTAAATATATCATGAATATAATCTATGCCGTGGTTGAATTTTCCACCGAATATTTTAGGATAAATCCCTCCAGAGGATTGAATATAAACCATACTTCTTTCTTTATCATCTAAAAGACCTTTTACTTCTTCATCAGATATTTGAATTACTTTATTATTTATTATAATACAATCTATATATCTCTTAAGTCTGGAAGGATAACTTATGCTCCACATTGGTGCAGCTATTACATAACAATCCGCATTTAAGAATTGGCTACAGAGAGTGTTGATCCTATCTACGTCTTTTTTATCCTCCGGAGATAAAGAATTATATTCATCACCAGAAACTAGTTCTGCTCTGGATTTAATAATTCTCTCATTTATCTCAGGTATATCTTCATTATAAAGATCTAATTCTTCCATCATATAGTCAGTGTTTTTAATTAAAAAATTAGTAACAAAGTCTCTACCTATAGTTTTACTAGTAGATACTTCTTGAGGTTTTGGATTAACAGTAATATATAATAATTTTTTCAAACACAATCACCTCCAAATATATAATTATTTTTAGCTATATATTTAAGTTTATACATTTTTATTTTAACAAATTTAGGTTGTGGTTCATAATATAACCATATAAGTATTAAAAGAAAGGTTTAAATATGGTTAATAATCCATATGCATATAGCTTTTATTATTGGGATGGTTTTTTAGATTCTATGTCATGTAATAGCTATACTAGAGATAATATGAGAAAGTATTATGCTACAAGAGATGAAGCATACTTTAGAAACATGAACACTATGGCTACAGCAGTTATAAAGGGAGGACCTTTTGCTCCAAGTATTAAAGGGATGGTATATTTTGTAGATGTACCTTATGGGACAAATGTCTGTGTGACCGTTTGGGGTTTACCAGAATTTAAGCCTGCTACAGCCAATGAAAAACAAATAGGACCCCATGGATTCCATATACATGAGTTCGGTAATTGTGAAGTTGGAGACGTAAATGATCCCTTTAAGTCAGCAGGATCCCATTGGAATCCTACTAAACAGCCACATGGCAATCATGCAGGGGATTTTCCTGTACTATTTTCTAATCATGGAATAGCAATGATGTGTTTTTTTACAGATAAATTTAAGGTTAAAGATGTAATTGGTAAATCTGTTGTAATACATGAAAGTCCAGATGATTATAAGACTCAACCAGCTGGTGATTCAGGTAGAAGACTAGCTTGCGGTGTTATTAAGTAATTAATGTAGTGTTACTATGACAAATACTTTCTGAAAGAGTATCGGTAACGGGAGATAAGGTATAAATATAAAAAGCCTTTATCTTAATTTCTAATAGAAATAAGATAAAGGCTTTTTATTATATGATACTATTTCTTTTCTATTTTAATGGTGTTTGAGTTACAACCAGAGCAAGAGGAGTGAGAAGGACAATGGTCGCAACTGCATTTTCCTGATTTTGTGTTTTTAAAGTTTTTATAAATCACATATACAGAAAAACCTACTATTACTGTTGCAAATATTATTTCTAACATAAAGAAACACCTCTTTAAAATATTAAATTTCCTACATTATATACAAGAAAGGACATGATCCAAGCTAACAATAGTTGATAACCTACTGAAAATAAAGCCATTTTTCCACCGTACTCTTTCTTCATAGCAGCTACTGTGGCTACGCATGGTGTGTATAATAATACAAAAATTAAAAAGGAAATTGCAGCTATAGAAGTAAAATGGCTAGGTAATATAGTTGAAAGTTGATCTCCGTAAATAACACGCATAGTTGCAACTACAGATTCCTTTGCTATAAATCCTGTTAAAAGAGAAACAGCAGCTTGCCATGTGCCGAAGCCTAAAGGCATTAAAATTGGAGCTAATAATCCACCTATAATAGATAAAAAGCTTATAGATATATCCTCTGTATATCCGGTTAAGCTGAATTTAGATAAAATCCAGATTATTACAGACATTGCAAAGATAATTGTACCAGCTTTTTTGGCAAAGCCCTTACCTTTATCCCAGGTATGGTTTAATAAATTTTTTACTTCTGGTAGCTTATATTCTGGTAACTCAATAATAAAAGGTTCTTCATCTTTTTTAAATAAGGTATTTTTAAATAAAATTCCTAATAAAAATGCAAGTACAATACCTAATAGATAAAGACATAATACTAAAATATCCGCCTTTTCAGGGAAAAATGCTGATGCGAATACAGCATAAACAGGTAGTCGTGCGTTACAAGACATAAGAGGAACTAAAAGAGCAGTAAGTTTTCTGTCTTTTTCACTCTCTAAGGTTCTTGCTGACATTATAGCAGGTACAGCACAACCAAAACCTATAACGAAAGGAATAAAAGCCTTTCCTGATAATCCCATTTTTCTCATTAGCTTATCCATTATAAAAGCAACTCTTGCCATGTAGCCGCTATCTTCTAGTATAGATATGCAGAAAAATAAGGTTAATATTATAGGAATAAATACAAATACGGAACCTACTCCACCTATAATTCCATCAACTATTAATGAAGAAAACCAAGGGCTAGAGTTTTCTAATAAACTCGATACAAAAGGAGAAAAAGTATTACTAACAAAATCCTCTAATAGATCTGAGAGAGGTTGCCCCACCCAATTAAAAGTGAATTTAAATATTAAAAACATTATTCCTAAAAATATAAAATAAGCCAAAAAAGGATTTAGTATTACTTTGTCAATTTTATCAGAAGTATTTGTATAATTTTTGGAAGAGTTATAAGTTACACTACTAGATAATATATTTTCTATATAGTTATAAGTAGTTTTTTCATTTGGGAAAGAATAATCATTAGTGTCATTAAAGTTTAAATATTTTTTACTTTCTATAATTTTTATTATATCTTTTATACCCTTGCCTTTACTGGCTATCATAGGTATTACTGCAACTTTTAAATTCTTAGATAAAGATTCTATATCTATATTTATACCTTTAGAATTTGCTACATCTAGCATGTTTAAGACTAATATTATAGGTTTGTTAAATTGCTTTAATTGAGTAGTAAGATATAAATTTCTATTTAAATTAGATGCATCAACAATGTTGATTATAACATCCACCTCTCCATTATTTAAAAAGTTTTTAGATACTTTTTCTTCATTGGAGTAAGTGTCCATGGCGTAAATCCCAGGAAGATCAACGATTTTTATTTTATCTTCAATAAAGCCTTCTTTTTTTTCTACTGTAACCCCAGGCCAATTACCCACATATTGCTTAGAACCAGTTAAGGCGTTAAAGAGAGTAGTTTTACCTACATTTGGATTACCTAACAATGCTGCTGTTATCATGCTTGTCCTCCTTAATAAAACTAAGATGCACTATCTATATATATATTTCTTGCATCTGTTTTTCTAATTGCCATATCAAAGCCTCTAAAATTAATTACTATAGGGTCCCCTAAAGGAGCGGAACGTTTTATTAAAATCTCTGTTCCTTCTACACAACCTAAAGCAAGTAGTCGCTTGGCTAATTTTTCATCACCATTTATCGATAAAACTGTACCTCTTTGGCCTATTTTTAAGTCGCAAACGCACATCATTAACACCCCTTACTGAAAATCATTATCACTATATTATAGCATTTTGATATAATATAGTCAACAGTTTGTCCAAAGTTGATAAAAAAGTAACTATACTTAACAAAAGAGTTCTAAGTTGAATAGACATTAAATTCGTGATATTATACTATAAATATAAGATTAAAAATAAATTAAAGTATCTTTAAATTTATAAGAATAAATATGGTTCATGGAAGCAATATATAAGTAGAGAGGCGGTGAAAACCTGATAATTTCAGGGAGGATATGAACATTGGAGCGTTTTTTGATATTGATGGAACTCTTTATAGAGAGGGACTTATAGCTGAGATTTTTAAAAAGTTAGTAAAATATGAAATAATAGAACCGGAAAAGTGGTATAATGAAGTAAGGCCTGAATATCAAAAGTGGGATAAAAGACAAGGGAATTATGATAATTATCTTTTGAAAATGGCAGATATTTATATACAAGCAGTTAAAGGCTTACATAAATCTCAAGTAGAGTTTATAGCAAGAAGGGTCGTTCAGCAAAAGGGGGATAGGGTATATACCTATACTAGAGATAGAATAACTTGGCATAAAGCTAAGGGACATAAGATTATAATAATATCTGGAAGCCCAGAAGAATTAGTTAAGGAAATGGCATTAAAGTATGGATTTGATGATTATAAAGGTGCTGCTTACTTAATGGATAATGAAATGGAGTATACTGGAGAAGTAATTCCTATGTGGGATAGCAAAAGTAAGAGAGAAGCCATATTATATTTTAAGGACAAATATCATATAGATCTTTCAAATAGTTATGCTTATGGGGATACTGCAGGTGATTTTTCAATGTTTAAATCTGTAGGGAATCCTATTTGTATAAACCCAACTCGAGAATTAATAAAAAAGGTTTTAGAAGATGAAGAGGTAAAAAATAAAATCAAAATAGTGGTAGAGAGAAAAGATGTTATTTATGGCTTAAATGCAGATTGTTTACAGATTTTATAAGAAAGAGTGGGTAAAGTGATAATTCGTGAAAATACTTTTTATGTAGATGACATAAATTTAGACAATGTATTAGATATAGAAGATAAGAAAGATTGTTATGAATCAGCTTTGTTTTTTGACTTAGAACATTATGTTTACAAAAAACCTATATGTATAGGGGTATTTGGATGTTGCTATTATGATAAATTAGATTCTTCCATAAATGTTACTCAGTATATGATAGAAAATAAAAATGAAGCTGTAGATGTATTATTTATGGCAGAAAGTTATTTTCAGTTTATGATGAAAAATAAAAATAAACATTATATAGTAACTTTTTCTGGAAATAATGATTTTACTGTGATTAAATATTTATTTAATAAATATAATATAGATTTTAACTTTGATGAACATTTTGTTCATGTAGATTTACAAAGAGAGTATGAAAAGCAGTTTAAAAATAATATAGGACTTAAGAACCTTGAAAAGTTAATAGGCATAGAAAGAGAAGGGGAAGTTGTAAATGGTGCTAATCTAGCTAAAACCTTTAGTAAAGTTGTTAAGGATAAAGACTATATTAAGAGGATGCCTGAGGATAAAATAGAAAGAATTTTATTATACAATGAGCAGGATGTGATAAATTTATTCCATATATACACAAACTGGGGTAATTTATCAAAGCAAAATGAGGACTCTGAAATATGAGTCCTTATTTTGCTTTGTTTTAAATTAAGCTTACAAATTAATAGTGATGTATCCAAAATTTAAAATTATTGATGATACTTGCATTTTAGTCTATAATTTATGTAGGTTAAATTTTATTCTATAGTAACTATGAAATAAAGGTGAAGGGTAGTGATATATATGAAAAAATCAGTTTTAAATATGATTTTAGCATCAGCTTTGGCTGTGATTTTTTCTGTAACTACAGTAAATGCTTATGCAATCTTTGGTGACTTTAACGAAGATGGAGTTGTAGATATTAAAGATCTAAATATAATAACATCATATTATAATACAAATAATTCTAAATTTGATTTTAACAATGATTCTATTGTTGATATATATGATATAACCAAAGTATCTAAAGAGGTAACTGATAGGTATGATTATAATTTTAAAGTATCTCTAGGGGGAGATTACTCCAATCTGTCTAATTGGTCCATTGTTAATGAAAAGGATGGAATGATCTATTATAGAAATGAAAGTGATGGTGGAAAGCTATATAGATCTAGTTTAGATGGCAGTGGCGCTGTGAAAATTTCTGAAGATAGTGTTTATAGCATAAATATAATTGGAGATTATATTTATTACATAAACTATTCTGACAATAAGAATATATATAAGATATATAAAGATGGAAGTAGAAAAACAAAGCTTGCAGAAGGTGATGCACACTATATTCAAGTTAGTGGAGGATTTGTTTATTTTTTAAGTCGTGATGGCTTAAAGCTTAAAGCTGCAAAAACTGATGGTTCAGGTACTACAACACTTGTAGAAGGAGGAGTAGAAAACTTTTCTATACGAGGAGAGTATTTATATTATACCTCATTAAAAGATAAAAAGCTTTATAGAATTAAAGATGACGGTAGTGAAGCTACTAATGTTATAGAACAGTCTATATACAGATTTGCCTTGGATGGAGATAACATATATTATATAAATGCTTCTGATGGATATAAGCTTTATAAGATGGATGTAAATTCAGGTACTAAGGTAAAGGTTATGGACAAGGCACTAGGATCTATCAATATAAGTGGAAACTATATTTACTTTTCGGATTATAGTAGTGGTGCTTTATATAGATGTAATAAACAGGGTGGAGAGTTATTTCGTATAGGAGATGCTTTTCTTTCAACTATAGAAGGATATAATTATATAAATGTAATTAAAGATAAAATATTTTATTATAATTTGGGTGATAATATAATCTATAGGGTAAATACTGATGGTTCCAAGGAAACGCCTTTAGGATATTATAAATTACAGTTAAATAATGGAGAAATTAAAAATTTTAATAGTATAAAAGATGCTATGACATATTTAAATTCTAACAATGTAGGACAAGGAGCTTTATATGACCCATCCCAAAATCTTTTATGGGATAGTACAAGCCATTGGGTATATGAAGGAATACAAAATAAAGGTAGATATAATACATTAAGAGAGGCTACAGCCATTGCTTCTAAATATACATCAGGTAAGGTTGTAGGAAAGGATGGAAAAGTTCTTTTTGATAAGGAGAATTCATGGAAAGCTGTATTAGGGGTAGCTCAGGATGACCTTTATATTAGACCTAACCCATCAATGAGTTCCAATTCAACCTTAGAAGTACCTAAGGGAGAGGTGTTAGAAATCCTAGGTAGACAGGGAGAATATGTAGATAGAGTTGTTAATGGACAAACTAAAACTTATCATTATGGATTTTATAAAATTAGATATTATGATAAAAGTGGCAATATACATGAAGGGTACGTCACCAAATATGTAGATATTATAAGCGATGATTTATATGATAATATGATAGGAGCAGTAGCAGAAGAATATGAATCTAATGGAGATCCGGCAGCTATCTCTTCTGGAGTAGGAGATTATGGAGGGAAGTCTTATGGAACATATCAATTTTCATCAAATTTAGGCTCTCTAGCTGCTTTTATACAATGGACTAAAAATGAAAATGTTGATATTTATCAAAGGTTAAATAATGCTCATATAAAAGATGGTGGACAACCTAAAATTTATGGAGAAAACTTTGATAAGGAATGGAAGCAAATAGCTAAGGAGTATTATAATGATTTTTATAATATGCAGCAAAAATATATAAAAATTAATTTCTATGATGATTTAATGAGAAGATTGAAAAATAGTGGCATAGAATATAGTCATTTAACAGATTACTTAGCAGTTAGAAATATGCTGCTATCCACCTCGGTGCAACACGGAGCTTATGGAGCTTTTAAGCTTATAAATAAACTGGGATATTTCAATGAACCTTCTAATTTTATAGTGGGAGTTTATGATGAAAGGTCTAAAGTAGACATATATTTTCCTAGCTCTCCTACTTGGCATGAGGGGTTAATAAATAGATTTATTAAGGAAAAAAGGGACATATTAAATGTCTATAATAAGGAAATAATTTATTAAAAATAAAGCTTTCAAAGGATTAAACCTTTGAAAGCTTTATCTAATCTTAAGCCTATTTATCTGATTTAATGTTTTTTCCGTCACTGGTTATTACAATGTCACCTTGAAGATCTGTTCTATAAACTGTGATATTTCTGTTTTTCATATCTTCAACGATTTCTTTGTGAGGATGACCGTAGTCATTTCCTTTTGCACAGCTTATAATAGCATACTTTGCATCTACTTTATCTAAAAATTCTTTAGAAGAGGAAGTGCTACTCCCATGGTGTCCTAATTTAATCACATCAGACTTAAGATCTAAATTTTTTTGAACAATTTCTTTTTCTGAAATTTTCTCAGCATCACCCATAAATAAAAAACTGTTTTCTCCATAGTTTAATTTTACTACTGCAGAATAATTATTTATATTTTCATAATTTTCGCTATTAGGAGCTAACATCTCTGCTTTAATGTCTGAATGAAAATCTAAACTAACACCTTTCTTAGCTACATTAATTTTTAAATTTTTCTCTTTTAATGTAGAAACCATTTTTTCAAAGGTTTTTGTGTTATTAGTCTTTTGGGGAGCGTAAAATTTTTCTACAGGAAAATTATTTAATACAGCTACTATGCCTCCTATGTGATCTTCATGAGGATGGGTAGCTACAACTATGTTTATTTTGTTAACACCTATATCTTTTAAATATTTTACTAACTTGTCAGAGCTAGATCTAGGTCCTGCATCTATTAACATATTTTTATCTTTATACTGTATTAATACTGAGTCTCCTTGACCTATGTCTATATAATGAACCTTAAGATTATCAACTTCAGTATTACTATTAGAATTATTTCCAGAAGTTTTGACTGTTATAGTACAACCAGTAAATATCAAAATAAATACTAAAAAAAGTGGAAATAAAACTTTTAAGTGTTTTGGCTTCAAAAATATCACTCCTTAAATTATTGTAAAATTAGCTCATTACAATAGTCTATCATTTTTCATAGAATGATAAAAGGGTTTTCCTTGAATTTTACTATATAACTTAGTATAATTACTTTGATTAAACTGATAAGGAAGTGATTTCATGAGGACTTTTTTTATAGGATTATATTATTTATTATATATGATTATAGTAGGACTTAAAAGAATAAAGTTTAGGTTAATAAGAAGAATTAGAGGGGAAGAGGCAGCTTTTCAGTACACAAAAAAGGTTGTAAGTACCTGGGCTGAAAGAACCATTAAGATAATGGGTATGGACGTGGAGATAAGTGGAAGAGAAAATATTCCTAAGGAAGCTTGTCTTTTTGTTGGAAACCATCAAAGCTATTTTGATATACCCATAATGATTTATATACTCAATAAACCAATTGGATTTGTTGCAAAAAAGGAATTAGCCAAGATTCCTGTATATAGAAACTGGATATTAGGAATGAAGAGTTTGTTTTTAGATAGACAAAATGTGAGGGAAGCTATAAAAACCATAAACATAGGCATAGATTATTTAAAGGAAGGTCATTCCTTAGCTATATTCCCAGAAGGAACTCGTAGTAAGAGTAAAGAAATGGCAGAATTTAAGAAAGGGAGTTTAAAACTAGCTATAAAGTCACAGGTACCCGTAGTGCCAGTAGCTATATCTGGAACTTATAAAGCTTTTGAAGAAACAGGAAGATTAAAAAAGGCTACTGTAAAAGTAAAAATAGATAAACCCATTTACGTGAAAGATTTAAGTAAAGAAGAACAAGGAAGTCTAGCGGAAGATGTAAAAGAGATAATTTTTAATAATTTATTAGAATTACAATAAGATAAAAAGAACATTAGAATGATAGTTATGGGATAAATTATTATGTTAAAATAGATGGTTAAAATTATATTTAACCATCTATTTTATATTTTCACCTTATATTTAACAGGAAAATTTTAAAATTAACTAATTATTTTGAAAAAGTTCGGAAAAAAATTTCAAAATATATTGATACATATGAAAATAAATATTATACTATGAGTGATACACTTTATTGATGGGAGGAAAACATATGGATATTAAAAAACTAGAAGGTTTAGTTACTGAAGGTAGAAATACTAATACTATGGATATAGATAAGCTTTCTACATTAGAACTTGTAAAAAAGATAAATGAAGAGGATAAAAAAGTAGCTGAGGCTGTAGCCGAAGCCTCAGTGGAAATAGCAAAAGCTATAGATGTGATAACTGAAGGCATGAAAAAAGGTGGAAGGCTATTATATATGGGAGCTGGAACTAGTGGAAGACTAGGTATATTAGATGCTTCAGAATGTCCACCAACTTATGGCGTTGATTTTGAATTAGTGCAAGGTCTTATTGCTGGAGGCCATACAGCCATATTTAAAGCTGTAGAAGGTGCAGAAGATAGTTTTGAACTAGGGGAAAAAGATCTTAAAGAAAAGTCTATAAATGAAAATGATGTGATTTGCGGTATTGCTGCATCAGGAAGAACACCTTATGTAATAGGAGGGATGAATTATGCTAAATCTATAGGAGCCAAGGTAATTTGCGTTACAATGAATCCGGATAGTGAAATGGCTAAAATAGCTGATATACCTATATCTGTGGTTGTAGGACCTGAAGTTGTAATGGGATCTACTAGAATGAAAGCAGGAACAGCTCAAAAGTTAGTTTTGAATATGTTAACCACAGGTACAATGATAAAACTTGGAAAAGTATATAGCAACCTTATGGTGGATGTTCAACCAACTAATGAAAAATTAGTTACAAGAGCTAAAAGAATAGTTATGATGGCTACAGAGGTATCTATTGAAGAGGCAGAAAAATATCTTGAAGAGACAGGATATAATGTGAAATTAAGTATACTAATGATTGTGGCGGGGGTATCTAAAGAAAGAGGAGAAGAACTTTTAAAATCTAGTGATGGATACATAGCAAAAGCTATAGATTTAAATCAAGGCAAGTAAATATATCTTATAAGTGATATTAGGTGTCACATAAGGATTAATAAAAAGCTTTTAGATTAGGATACCTCCTTTTCTAAAAGCTTTTTATTAGGTTTATTTTTTTATTTTTATTTTATTTTGAATTTCTTTTATTATAGAATCAAAATTTTTAGAGCTTACATCAGGAAATGCGCTAAGAAGTCGTTTATGCTTAAATTTTATATTGTTCATTATATTATCATGTTTAGATTTTAATTCTTTTATAGAAATTTCAATTTCTTCTGCTTTATCCTTAGCCTTATCTTTTATAAAGGAATACTTATCCTTAATTTCATTAGATATTTCATCTAGTTGAATTATAATGTTTTTAAATTCAATTAAAGACATTAAGGTAGCAGAGAAATCTATTATAAAATAGATAATAAATATGTAAAACAATATAATTCCATAAATTGAAGGCAGATTGTTTATAAAGTTTTCTACTGGAGGATGCAGAACCTTAATAAGAAATATGGATACAACACCCCACATTACAGAAAAACTTAGGCAAACCCGTCCTTTTATATTAAAGGCATTATCCCTATAATCCCACCATCTAGTGTTAAAAATGGTTTCTAATATATATCCAGTTATATATTCAAGTAGAGAGGTTAATAATAGGGAGAGAATAAATAGAAGTAAAATATTGCTTTTAAAAGGGTTTAAAAATACTATTAATATTAAAGATCCAAAACCGTAAATTGGACAAAAAGGACCATTTAAAAAGCCTCTATTTACAAACTTTCTTTGGTTATAAAAGGCGTAAGCTACCTCTGTACACCAACCTATAAAAGAGTATATGACAAAATAAAATAATATGTTATAAATGCTAAAGCCTAAAATTGTGTTATACATAATATCCTCCTTTAATTATTTTATAATATTATTACAGTACAATAACATGAAAGTTATTATGCTATTGTTGTTTTATAAAAGGTGTTAGTACTATTTTATTAGTAAAATCCAAATCTATCAATATGATATCATAAAATTAAGTATGGTTATGAGATATATTTAGTAGTTAGGGGATAAAACAAAATAATTTAAAACACCCTCATTATAGAGGGTGTTTTAAATTATTATTCAACATCTCTGTATCTATCTTTTGCGAAGAAAGATATAGCGTATAATCCTGCTAGGCCAACTAGACCATAAACAATTCTAGAAAAGGCTGTCATATTGCCAAATAGTGAGGCTACTAGGTCAAAACTAAAAAAAGCAATTAATCCCCAATTCAAGGCACCTATTACTACTAGTAAGAGAGCAATAAAATCAAGCGCTTTCATTTAATACCATCTCCTTTTAATAAGTTCTACATATTTATTATTAACATAATATATTTTTTTTATTAGTAATATTTAATTATTTGTTAAATTATTTATATGTATTATAGGGTACAATATAGTTACAAAGTAATTTAGTTAGGAGTTTTTGCATGAAGAAATTTTTGTCAGCTGTATGTGTTATTATATTTAGTGTTAACTTTGTAGGATGTGAAGATGTGGATTTAAATAGAAGTGATAGTCTTCAAAAGGATGTTTTTGTTGATGGTTCTGAAAGTTTAAAAGAATTGGAGAGTAGTGCCATGATAGAATATAGTGTTATACCTTGGTCTAAGGCGCCAGAAAGTATAAATAATATAGTTTCTATGCATAAAGGAAAGAAAGGATATCTCATATATAATAAAGATAATTTACAATACTTAATTATTTTATCAGGGAAAAAAAATTCAGGAGGATATTCTATTTCTGTAAAATCTGTAAATAAAACAGAGGATAATATAATTATAAATATAGAAGAAAAAGCTCCTTCAGGAGGAGATGTAGTGATACAGGCCATTACCTACCCTTATATAATTTTACAGATAAATCTTCAGGATCATAAATTTAAAATTATAGATGGTGAGTATAATGAGTATACTAAAATAGAAGAAGTTACAAAATAATAAAATAAGAGACCATTTATGTACATTCCATACACATAAATGGTCTTTTTAATATTTAGTACTGAGAATTTATCAAAGCTGGATATTTCTATCTATAGGTTGCGATAAGGATATGAAAGTATCAGTTCTTTGTATCCCAGTTATGTTATTTATTCTGTGCATTAATATGTCCTGAAGATCCGATATGCTTTTGCATATGACCTTGGCAAAAACAGAATATTGACCAGTAGTATAGTGTAATTCAACAACCTCTTTTATCTTTGACATTTCTTCCATTACATTGCTAAATGATGAGGTTTTATCCACAAAGATTCCAACAAAACAGCATACATCATAACCTAGTTTAGGCATATCTAGCATAAGTTTTGTACCTTTGATTATACCTAAATCCTCCATTTTCTTCATTCTAACATGGATAGTTCCTCCACTTACATGACAAACACGGGCTATTTCCAAATAAGGTGTTCTTGAATCCTTAATTAGAATGTCCAAAATTTGTAGATCTAAGTCGTCTAATTGGGAATTAATCATAAGAGACACACAATCACCCCATATATGTAAAATAATTTGACTAATACTATTATATCAGAAATATATATGAATTTATCAATAATTTAATAAAAAATAAATAAAAAAATAAAAAAACGTTAATCACACTATTCCTAAATATAAAATTAATAAATATAAAATAAATATATTAAATATATTGCATTTAATTGCAGAATATATTATTATATTAACAATAACAAATCTAAATTTTCTAATTTATATTGTTGTCAAATTGGTACCCCACCAACAAAGATAAAACCTTTAGGTAGCACCTAAGGGTTTTATTTTGTTTTTAAAAGTGCATATTTTTATTGAAAAAATCTTCAATATGAAATATTATATGTTATAGGTGTTAAATTAGGGAAGGAGGGAGAAAAGTGAAATATATATTGTTGGTTTTAATATGCTCTATAATAGCTATTATAATATACAACTTGTTAAATGTGTATTTACTTAAAAAAATTAAAGTAAATAAGTGGATTATATTAGCTTTAGCCATATTAGTTTTCTTTTTACCTATATTCTTTAATAACTTCAACTTGAATCAATACATATTAGTGCCAGTACAATCTATCCTATTTGTAATTTTGCTTTTATGGTTTTTTGATTTGGTATCAATGGGTAAGGTTAAAAAAGAGAAGCAGATAAAGATAAAACCTAAAGCGAAACCAAACAGAGTAAAAAATATGTCTAATAATGAAGAGTTAAAGAATAAAAAAAGATAAATGTTTAATTAGATTTTACAGAAGATACTGTGGACTAGCTTTTAAATAAGGTGATCCACAGTATTTTTATAGGATCAAATGACTTTAAATTTTAAATGGAGTTTCACTATAAAAATCACCTCTCTTAATTTAAAACTTTATTTTATATTTATAAAAATAGGAGAGGTTAGAGCTGTAGCTCCGTTATTTAAAATAATTTTAATTACATACCACTTTTCATCCTCATTAAAAGGTATAGAAAAAAAATACTTTATTTGTTTTTGGGGAGGAAAATCTATATCTTTTATTTTTGAACCTTTAGAAGTAATAACTTGAATTTTTACTATTTTATTATATTCATCTTCAGCATAGATAGAAAAATTTAAAGGTTCTTCTCCATTGCAGTATAATATATCCCCCATAAGACTTTTATTTATATAAAAGTGAACTTTAAGACTTTTGGATTCTGTAGAATAAGTATGTCTTTTTCTCAAAGACTCTAAAAGGTTTCTCTTGTCTTTTTTATGAACTAATACTGCGGTTAAATTTTCACTATCTCCAAAGTTCATTTTATGATTATCTTGACCATTTATAGCCCCAAGCATCCATCCTTTATCAAGAAGAGAATAATATCTTTTTTCATATCTATTATATGTTTTAGAAGGATATAAACCATTGCCAACTTCAATTAGGCACATATAGTTATTTAAAGTTGAATCATAAGGAAGCTTTTCAACATTTTTACCTGGATGATTAATAGCAATTATAGGGTTATTTACAGAGCTCCATAATAGAATTTTTTTTACATCTTGTATATAACCTGTAAAAAATTTATCTGAAGCAAATACATTAAAGTGGCCATAGGGCTTAAAGGTAAATTCAAAACCTAAGATACCAATAAAATTACTCTGTTTTTTGTTAAACTTATTAATTTGTTTCATTGAATATTCCCATTTACTTAAGCTACTATCTTTATGTTTTGTGGTATCCTTTAGAGGGTTATTATGATCAGTTATTATAATAAAATCAATATTTTTATTTTTAGAATATTTCAAGGCGTCCCTTACGCTACCAACACCTGTAGAATTTTCTGTATGGCAATGAGGGATTCCATACATTATTTCTAACTTTTTTTTATCTGAGTTTTTTTTACTTTTGCTTTTTCCCATATAGCACATCCTTAAAAATTATATTCCTATTAATATAATACTTAATGTAAAGTTAATTGCTATTATGTATTATTATAAAATAAGATTAATAAGAAAAATAAAAAAATGTACACCAATATTTTATTAGTGTACATTTTTTTATATAGGAAACTCATCTTCATAACTTCAGATGAGTAAGCGACTATCATCAAATCATAGATTTGAGATATCTGCTTAGGAAACTCATCTTCATAACTTCAGATGAGTACTCGAGGAGTAAGCGATTCATACAAGATCATAGACGTTGGTTCTCTGCTTAACTCACTATCATCAAATCATAGATTTTGGATATCCTTTTTAAGATGTTAGCTACATCCAGTAGTGGAACCACAATCTAAGCATACCATACAAGTGCCGTTTTTAACCATTCTTGTACTGGAACAAGTAGGGCAAGTACTTCCATAAACTCTTTCTCCGCCGTGGATGTGAGATTTAATTTCTTCTTTTTCTTCAAGATTTCCCATAAGTACTGGAACATCTATAGGGAGAGAGGTTTGAACATTTAGATTTTCATATCCTTCAGGTTTTATTTGGCATCTTGAATAATCATCTGTTTCTATATCAATGATCTTACTTACAAGATCAGAAATAGAAGAAACATATTTTATATAAGGATGTTTTTGTACAAATCCATAAGGCTCATATTTTTGACCTCTTAACATTCTTGCTATATCCTTAGCAGGAACATGATATTGTAGCATTACGGAAATGGATTTAGATAAGGAGTTTAAAAGTCCAGTTATTATAGTTCCTTCTCTATCCGTAGTTATATATATTTCGCAAATCTCACCTTGCATATTTCTATTAACAGTGGTGTAAATTTTAACATCATCTATTTGAGCAGGATGTGTAGTTCCGGATCTTATACCTTGTGGTTTATCTCTTCTTGAAACATTTAATGCTGATTGCATTTCATTAGCTTTAGCAAGCAAGTCTTTATAACTTAAGTCTTCTAATTTAAGGTCCGTATCTTTATCTAAAGACGTATTTAATGGCTGACTAGCTTTAGAGGAGTCTCTATATAGAGCTATTCCTTTTACCCCAAGTTTCCAAGAGTCTATTACTATATCTTTAAAATCTTCTACAGAAGCAGTTTTTGGAAGATTTACAGTTTTAGATATAGCTCCAGATATTAATGGAGTAATGGCAGCTACCATTTTAACATGACCCTCAGGGGCTATATATCTTTCACCAGAACCGCAGGTGTTTGCTGTATCAAATATAGCTAGATGTTCTTTTTTAAGATGTGGAGCACCTTCTATTTTTCCATCTAGTATTTTTTCATATTCAAAATCACCATTAGAGACTTTTTCAGTTCTAGTTATATAGTTTATTATATCTTCAATTTCGTTGCTAGCGTAGCCTAAGCTTTTTAAGGCAGCTTCAATAACAGGATTTCCTAAGGTCATATATCCGCCACCAGAAAGTTTTTTATAGACTATATGGCTGAAAAATGGCTCTATGGATGTTCCACCGCAATCCATAGCAAAGGATATAGTTCCTGTAGGAGCTATAACAGAAACTTGAGCATTTCTATAGCCATATTTTTCGCCTAAGTCTAAAGCTTTTAACCATTCTTTCTTTAAGTTTTCGCTTAAAAATTTAAGTTTTTTGTTTAATAATAAATCATGGTTAACTTCTAAAGGAATATAATTTAAGCCCTCATAAGGAGGTTTAAGTGCTCCAGAAACTCTTGTATGATTTCTTATAACCTTAAGCATGTAAGGTTTATTTATTTCATATTTTTCAAAAGTACCAATTTCTTTAGCCATTAATGAAGAAACCACATAAGAACGAGCTGTTAATATACCTATTAATGAGGCGGCTATGTTTCTAGCTTCCTCAGAATCATAAGGGTATCCCATTACCATGAATAAAGAAGCTATATTAGATACGCCTAAACCAGTGGTTCTAAATAAGTGGGTTCGTCTTGCAATATCTTCTGTGGGGAATTGGCCCCAATGTATTGAAGCTTCTAATAATAATTGATTTAAACTTACCATATGAAGATAACCATCTAAATCAAATTTTCTTGAATCCTCATTATAGAATTTATAAATATTAATAGATGAAAGGTTACAAGAGGTATTATCTAAAAATGCATATTCACCACAAGGATTAGTAGAATTTAATCTATTATAGGGAGCATTAAATACCCCATCTTCTCCAGCTGGACAAGTATGCCATGCATTAAAGGTATCAGAGAATTGCGGTGCTGGATCGGCACATTTCCATGCAGATTCATTGAATATATTCCATAATTCTTGTACTTTAACATTTTTGTTTACTCTTGAATCCACTCTACCTTTTAGTTCTATTGTAACATCAGGATTTTTATTTAGAGTACAAACTTTTTCCATAAATTCATCATTTATTCTTACAGAGTTATTGCTGTTTTGGCCAGAAACTGTTTGGTAAGCCTCTCCTTCAAAATCTGCGTCATAGCCCATCTTTCCTAAAGCTCTTACTTTATCTTCTTCTTTAGCTTTCCAGGACATGAATCCTTCTATTTCAGGGTGATCTATATCAAGACACACCATTTTTGCAGCACGTCTTGTGGTTCCACCAGATTTTATGGCACCTGCATTTCGGTCAAAACCTTTTAGAAAACTCATTAAACCAGAGGAATACCCTCCACCAGATAATTTTTCTCCTTCTGCTCTCAATGCTGAGAAGTTAGTACCTGTACCAGAACCACCTTTAAATAGTTTTGTTTCTGTTACATATTGGTCAGAGATGGAGTGTTCTCCTAAAAGCTTATCTTCAATTGAAACTATAAAGCATGCAGAAGCCTGCGTTCTTGTATAAGAATCAGGAGAGAGAACTACCTTCTGTTTTTTTTCATCGTAATAAAAACTTCCTTGAGGAGATCCTTTTATTCCATAACTTAAAGCAAGACCTGTATTAAACCATTGAGGGGAGTTAGGGGCATACATTTGATTTAATAGACCGTAGACCATTTCATCATAGAAAATTTTAGACTCGTCTTCTGTCTTTATTAGCCCTTCCTCTTTTAAAGCTTCCCTCCAGAAATTTACCATTCTGTGAGCTACCATCTTCATACTTGTTTCAATACCACTTTCATTTGGAACCCCAGCTTTTCTAAAATATTTAGAAGCTATTATGTCGCAAGCAGTTTGAGAGTAATGCTCTGGAAACTCTAAGTCTTTCATATCTGTTAATACTTTTCCAGATTTATGATCTGTTAAAAGCACATCAACCTTTTTCCATTTAAATAAATCATATACGGTCTTTGATTTGTCTTTTTCTAATTCTTTTGTATAATATCTTTTAAAAATATCTCTAAGTGAATTCATTATTTTAAAGCACCCCCAGATAATTATTGATAAAGTCTAAAAATTTTTAATTAACAAACTAAATACACTTTTAACTTTACTGTTGACAACTATATATAGTATGTGGTATAGGAAAAACATACTATATATAGTTGACTCTGTATATTATAAACAATATCTATTTCATAATCAATTTACGTTTTAAATGCTAAAATCATTTATGGAAGACTATACTAATCATATCTTTATTTTTATTTAAATATCTCTTTATTTTAAATTATTATAAGTGGTTTGTTTTTGTATAATATGCTAAAATATCTTTTATAATATAGATAATAGCAAGATAGGAGGGTATTTTATGATTATAGGTTTTGATGGTAAGACACCTAATATACATAAAGAGGTTTTTATAGCTAGTAGTGCTGACATAATAGGAGATGTTACCTTAGAGAAAGATGTAAACATATGGTTTGGTGCAGTACTTAGAGGGGATGGTATGCCCATATATGTAGGAGAAGGAACAAACATTCAAGATAATTGCGTTGTACACATTCACAACGAAAAATTTGATGCTTATATAGGTAAGAATGTAACTGTGGGTCATAGTGCTATAGTTCATGCTTGTAGGGTAGGGGATAATTGTCTTATAGGTATGGGAGCTATAATACTAGATGGAGCTGAAATAGGAGAGAATACAATTATTGCAGCAGGAAGTTTGGTTCCGCCTGGAAAGGTTATACCCTCTGGAGTATTATGTATGGGATCTCCAGTTAAAGTTATAAGAGAACTTACAGAGAAAGAAAAACAAGAGCTTATAGTTTCGGCTAAGAATTATATTGAGCTTTCAAAGAAGTATAAATAGGAGATGAATACATAGTGATAAAGTTAGATGCAATGAAAAAGATGACTATAGAGGAAAAGTATAAATATATGTTGATACTTATAGAAGGTCAACTTAGCTCAGAAAGGAATTTTATAGCTAATCTTTCTAATATAGCTGCTATAATTAATGTAGCAGTAGATAAATGTAATTGGGTTGGGTTCTATCTTTATGATGAGGAGAATAATTCTCTAGTACTAGGGCCTTTTCAAGGATTGCCAGCTTGCAATAGAATAGATATTGGAAAGGGTGTCTGTGGTACAGCCATAAAACATAAGACCCTTCAAAGAATTAATAATGTTCATGAATTTCCTGGACATATAGCTTGTGACTCAGCTTCTAATTCTGAAATAGTAATTCCTATAATAAAAGATGGAAAAATTTATGGAGTTTTGGATATGGATAGTCCTGAATTTAATCGATTTTCTGAATTAGAGGAAACTTATTTAGAAAAAGCAGTAGAAAAGATAATAAATTATATTTAAAAAAGGGCCAAAGGCCCTTTTCTTATGCTGATTTTTTCTTCATTCTTATGAATATCTTGGCAATTTCATTTAGTACTAATGGTATTATGGATAATATACCAACAAATAACCAGTCAGACATATTAAGATCATATACATCAAATACTCCTGCCAAGAAAGGAACTGTTATTATTATATCTTGTAAGAATATACCTGCAATTATAGATAATATTAAGTACTTATTTGTAAATAACCCTATTTGGAATATAGATTTTTCTGGATGTCTCATATTAAGTGAATGGAATAATTGAGATACACTTAATACAACAAAAGCCATAGTTTGAGCATGTTGAAGAGTATCATATTTAGCTTCACCATACTTGAAGGCAAATAGGGTTAGTGCACCTATTAATAAACCATTTAAAACCAAGAATACTCCAGTACCACCAGCAAATAAGCTTTCTTTTGGGTCTCTTGGTGGATTATCCATTACATTTTTATCCCCAGGGTCTACACCTAAAGATAAAGCAGGTAAGGTATCTGTAATAAGGTTTACCCACAATATGTGTATTGGCTTTAAAGGGGTATCCCAACTTAATAATATAGCAATAAATAAGGCGATTATTTCTCCTAGGTTACAGGATAATAAGAATATTATAGATTTTTTAATATTGTTATAAATATTTCTACCTTCTTCAATAGCTGATACTATGGTAGAGAAATTGTCATCAGTAAGGATCATATCAGAAGCGCCCTTAGCAACGTCAGTACCTGTAACACCCATAGCTACACCTATATCTGCTATTTTCAATGAAGGAGCATCATTAACTCCATCACCAGTCATTGAAACTACATTTCCCTTGGACTTAAATGCTTTAACTATATTAACTTTGTGTTCAGGTGAAACTCTTGCAAAGACTCTATAGTTATCTATTTTGGCATTTAATTCTTCTTGAGATAACTTATCTAAATCAGCTCCTGAAATAGCCTGATTAGGATCATCGGAAATACCTAATTCCTTAGCTATGGCAAAGGCTGTGTTTTTATGGTCTCCAGTTATCATTATAGTTTTTATACCGGATTTTTTACAAGTAGCTATAGAGTCTTTTACTTCTAATCTTGGAGGATCTATCATTCCTACAAGACCTATGAATATTAAATCTGACTCTAGGCTATCTAAGGAAATATTATTATCTGGAATAATTTTATAAGCAGCGCCTAGTACTCTTAAAGCATCATCTGACATAGAGTTTGAAGCATCCATTATTTGAGCTTTTATATCATCAGTAAGATCTTTTATTTCACCATTTATATAAGCTTTGGTACTTATTTTTAATAGATTATCTATAGCACCCTTTGTAAACACATAATTTTCTTTATTATAGCTGTTTACAGTAGTCATAAGCTTTCTGTCAGAATCAAAAGGAAGCTCATTTATTCTTTTGTATGTAACATCCGCTTCTTCTTTTAAAGTGCCCACATTAGCACCAGCTTCTAAAAGTGCTATTTCTGTAGGATCTCCAGTATTGGAGTCTTTAGAATAAGTAGCATCATTACATAAAACTAAGTTGTCAATTAATAATCTGTCGGAAGATTTATTTATATCTAATTGATCTATAGTTTTTAGTCCTTCTAAAGTAAATACTTTAGTTACAGTCATCTTATTTTGCGTTAATGTACCTGTCTTGTCAGAACATATAATATTAACTGAACCTAGAGTTTCTACTGCAGGTAGCTTTCTTATTATGGCATTTTCTTTTATCATCCTTTGTACACCCATAGCAAGAACTATAGCAACTATAGCTGGAAGACCTTCAGGTATAGCAGCTACTGCAAGGCTAATTGCTGTAAGTAGCATTTCAAAAGGATCTCTTTTTTGTATTACAGATATTAAAAACATAAGTCCACAGATTATAAGTGCTCCTATTCCTAATATCTTTCCAAGCTCTGCTAGTCTTTTTTGAAGAGGGGTCATTTCATTTCCTTCTTCATTTAGCATCTTAGCTATTTTACCTATTTCAGTATTCATACCTGTAGCTACAGCTACACCAGTACCTCTTCCATAGGTTACTAGGGTAGAGGAGAAGGTCATATTTCTTTGATCTCCTAAAGCTGTATCAGAGCTTTCAAAAGTTAATCTAGAATCCTTATCCACAGGAACAGATTCACCAGTTAGAGCAGATTCCTCTATTTTCATATTAGCTGTTTCTATAAGTCTTAAATCTGCTGGTATATACCTACCTGCATCTAGAATTATTATGTCACCAGGAACAACCTCCTCTGAAGGTATTTCTTTTGGTGAGCCATCTCTTTTAACTATAGCTTTTGGAGTGGAGAGCTTTTTTAAAGCCTCTAGAGCTTTTTCAGCTTTTGATTCCTGAACAGTACCTACAATGGCGTTAATAAATATAACTAATAAGATTATTACGGAATCGCTTAATTCCCCCATTATACCGGATACTATTGCAGCAGCTAAAAGTATAAATATCATAGGATCTTTAAGCTGAGAGAAAAATATTTGTATTCCAGTTTTTTTTGCCTTAGAAGCTAATTTGTTTTCACCGTATTTTTCTAAACGGTTTTTAGCTTCTTCTGATGATAGACCTTTTTCTGGGTCTACATTTAATTCTTGAAGTGTTTCTTCAATAGATTTTTTAAACCACATGAATTATTGATCCCCTTTCTTAAAAACTTAAATTTATTTGATATAAAAGCATCTTATAGCTAGTATAACCTAATGTTAATTTAAATAATATAATAACGAAAAAGTTAAATTAATTTTTATCTTCATAAAAATATTCTGATTAAATACTAAAAAAGACTTATGTATAACTAGTGTTATACATAAGTCTTACTATTTAATACAAAACCAGATGATAAACATCGGTTGTTGGCTTTGCAACAGGATAAACCTGCAAGCTACTCCCTTATGATAAAAAATATTAACTTTTAATAATTAGATTATACTTAAAATAGTAGATTATGTCAACAAGCCTTTTCTATGGAGGGAAAAGTAAATGTACACAGTTATTTTATTATTTGTTATAATGTAAATGATTATAATAAAAATATATAGTATAATTATAATTATAAAAAATTACTTTAAGTAAAGAGAGATAAAATAATTTAAACAAAGGAGTGGAATCCTTGGAGATAGGAAGAATCAGTAAAAGTCCATCTGTTACTTCAGATAGAAAAAAGGTTGAAAGTAGGAAAGACTTTTCTCAAAGCTTTAGTTTTGCAAGAGAAAGAAGATCAGAAGAGGAACTAAAAAAATTATTAGAAGACATAAAAAAGAAGGGCAATAGACTTATTATAACTAAGTGTTATGGAGATGTAAGAGCCTATAAAAATCTTATTAAAGAATATTTAGAAGCTGTCATGGGATATATGTATAAAATAAAAAAAGACATAAGTTTTTGGCAAACTCAATACTTTATTACGGTAGAGACTATAGATAAAAAATTAGAAGAGTTAACAGAGCTTTTATTACAAGAAGAAAAGGAAAATTTAGATATTGCAGCTACTATTGATGAAATTCAGGGCTTAGTTTTGGATATATATAAATAAAAGACCATATTCTGGTCTTTTATTTATACTTTGTTTTAAATCATCCAACTATTAAAACTTGCATCAGAAGGCATCCTAAGGTCTCCACGTGGGGAGAGACTTATGGTTCCAACCTTAGGGCCATCAGGTAAGGCAGAGCGTTTAAATTGTTGAGTAAAGAATCTTTTTATAAATTTATCTAACCATAATTTTATGGTTTCCTCAGTATAACAATCCTTAAAAGCTTCCTTTGCTAAAAATAGTATTTTGGAAGGGGTAGCACCTTGTCTTATGAAATGATATAAGAAGAAATCATGAAGCTCATAAGGGCCTACAACATCTTCCGTCTTTTGAACTATATTACCATCTTTATCTTTTGGAAGTAATTCAGGGCTTACAGGAGTTTCTAATATATCTATTAAAGTATCAGATATTTCTTTAGCTACCTCAAAGTCTGCAACATATCTTACTAAATATCTTACCAGGGTTTTAGGTATAGAACAGTTTACAGAGTACATAGACATATGATCCCCATTATAGGTACACCATCCAAGAGCCAGTTCTGATAAGTCTCCTGTACCTATTAATAGTCCACCTTCTTTATTAGCAATATCCATTAAGATTTGAGTTCTTTCTCTAGCTTGAACATTTTCGTAAGTAACATCATGAATGTTAGTTTCATGACCAATATCTTTAAAGTGTTGCAAACATGCTGGTACTATATTTATTTCTCTTAGATCTGTACCTAGGTGGTTGCATAAATCTAGTGCATTGTTATAAGTTCTATCAGTGGTTCCAAAGCCCGGCATGGTTATTGTAATTATATTTTTTTTGGGGATCTTCAGTAAATCAAAGGTTTTAATAATAACTAATAATGCTAAAGTAGAATCTAATCCTCCTGAAATCCCTACTACTGCTTTCTTTAAACCAGTATGCTCTAATCTTTTAGCCAAAGCAGAGGCTTGAATATTAAATATTTCCTTACACCTTTCTTCTCTTTCTGCTTCATTACTAGGAACAAAAGGATGTTTTGCTACATATCTATCAAATACTCCGTAGGATAAATCCTCAAAATTAAAATTAACTTCTCTTAGTTTAACTTCTTTAAAGTAGGGATTTTTCTTAAAGCTAGTGTTTTTTAATCTCTCATTTTCTAGTCTATCAATATCTATTATAGAAGAAATTATTTCATTATCCCTTTGAAACCTATGGTTTTCTTTTAATAAATTACCATTTTCCGCAATTAAAAGATGTCCGCTAAATAATAAATCTGTAGTAGATTCATGAACACCACTAGAGGAATATATGTAAGAACATAGGCTTCTAGCACTTTGAGATAATACTAAATCTTTTCTATAGTTATATTTACTTACTAGTTCATTAGAGGCAGATAGATTGCATATTATGTTAGCACCAGCTAATGAAAGATAAGAACTTGGAGGTATACCTACCCAAAGGTCTTCGCAGATTTCAAAGGCTACTTTATATGTACCGTCACTAAATATTATATCTGTACCAAAAGGAATAGAGCATTGAAATTTTAAATCAACATACTCATTTATTATATTTAATCCTTCAGAAAACCACCTTTTTTCATAGAATTCACTATAATTTGGAATATAGCTTTTAGGAATTATGCCAAGTATCTTTCCATTTAAAATTATATAAGCACAGTTGAAAAGCTGGCTGTCATAATAAAGAGGAGCGCCTACAGCAATTAGTATATCTTTTCCTTTACTATAATTACATAAATCATTTATGGCATCTTCTGATTTATCCAGTAATTGTTTTTGCAGAAAAAGGTCGCTACAAGTATAGGAAGTAATAGAAAGTTCCGGAAAAACAAGAATCTTACATTTATCTTCCAGAGCTTTATTTATACAGATTTTGATATTTTCTAAATTAAAGTTCACATCAGAAACCTTGGTTACAGGACAAGCAGATCCAATTCTTATGAAATTCATATTATCACCTCAATATAATATTATCATCTTTAACCATTAGAGGTTAAAAATAAATCTAAAAAATTCATTAACTAAGTTAATATTCTATTATTATTATATACGTACTATTAATATTATATAGATAAATTGTGAAAATCAATGAAAAACAAAGAAAAAATAAAAGGAATGAGATAAACGGTATAAAATATCACTTAAAGCGATCTAAAACAACTTTTAAAAATGTTATATATAGTGTATAATAAAATTATAGGTTAAATAAACTATAATCGTGGCAGTAATTTGAATACTATTATATAATAAAATTGAGGAGGGGATGAGGATGACAGATATTATTGTATGGATAATTATATCCGCTGTGGCTTTAGTGGCTGATTTAGTGACAAGCAGTTTGCTATTTGTTTGGTTTACAGTAGCAGGTGTAGTGGCCATTTTAGCTGCAATGATAGGATTTAGTATAGGTATTCAAGTTATACTATTCCTAACAATAAGTATTTTACTAATTATTACTGTATACCCAATGATAAAAAACAAGACTAAGCTAAATAACATGCCAAAGGTATCCATGGATAATAAGTATTTAGGAAAAGAATTTTTAGCAGAGAAGGAGATAATAGAAGAAGAGCAGATGAAAATTGAAGGAATTTACTGGGCTGTTAAAAATATAGGAGATAAAAAGATAGGAAAGGAGGAAAAGTTTAAAATAGAAGGTATTGAAGGTAATAAAATGCTTGTAAAGTCTGTAGAACAATAAGATTTAGATATTATTAAGGAGGGAATTAAATGGATATATCACGTATATTTTTAATTGTTATTTTAGTAATTGTTGTGATTGCTATGCTATCATCAATAAAGGTTGTTAACACAGGATATGTATATTTATTAGAAAGATTTGGACAATACTGTAAGGTTTTAGAACCAGGTTGGCATTTAACTATACCTTTCGCAGACTTTATCAGAAAAAAGGTATCTATAAAGCAGCAAATATTAGATATTGATCCTCAAAATGTTATTACTCAAGATAATGTTAAAATATCTATAGATAATGTTATTTTCTATAGGGTATTAAATGCTAAAGATGCTGTATATAATATAGAAAACTACAAAGCAGGTATAATCTATTCAACTATAACTAACATGAGAAACATAGTTGGTAATATGACCCTAGACGAAGTTCTCTCTGGAAGAGATAAAATAAACTCAGAGCTTTTAAAGGTAGTGGATGAAATAACAGATGCTTATGGTATAAAAATACTTTCTGTTGAAATTAAAAACATCATTCCTCCAGCTGAAATCCAAGAGGCTATGGAAAAGCAAATGAAGGCAGAAAGAAATAAGAGAGCTTTAATTTTGGGAGCAGAAGGACAAAAACAAAGTGAAATTGCTAAGGCAGAAGGAGAGAAGCAAGCTAAGATATTGCAAGCAGAAGCTGAAAAAGAAGCTAATATAAGAAGGGCAGAAGGTCTTAAAGAATCTCAACTTCTTGAAGCTGAAGGTAAGGCAAAAGCTATAGAAGCTATTTCTAAAGCTGATGCAGAGGCTATTGCTTTAGTTAATAAAGCTATTTTAGAATCAGGAACAAATGAAACTGTAATAGCTTTAAAACAAGTAGAAGCTATGAAAGAAATGGCAAAGGGAGCAGCAAACAAGCTTATAATACCAACAGATGCAGTATCTTCATTAGGAAGTATTGCAGCTTTAGCTGAAGTTTTAAAAAATAAATAATAGATATAAAAAACTACTTCTTTAATTAGGAGTAGTTTTTATTATATATAAAAACCTAAGATTAACTTTAAAGTAAAGAGGCACTATAAAGAAAAAACCTATTAAGCGCTTTAAATCTTTAAATCTATGGTATATACTTTATATATAATTTTAGATAGCTATTGGAGGAAACATTAGATGAAGTATTTATGGTGTGATATATCTCTAGATAAACTAGAGGAGAACATAAATAACATAAAAAGAATTAGTGATAAAAAAATAATTGCAGTAGTTAAAGGTAATGCCTATGGACTAGGTATTGAGGGGATAACTGAATATTTAAAAGATAAGGTGGACTACTTTGCAGTTTCGGACATGACAGAAGCTGAAAGGATAGTTGGAGATAAAGAAATATTACTTCTAAGTCCTTTAGTTGATTTAGAGGATATGCTTAATCCTAGAGAAAACATAATCTATACTATTGATAATGAAGAAATATTAAAACATATTAACCCAGATTTTACTAATAAAGTACATATTTATGTAGATACAGGAATGAATAGAATGGGTATAAAGCCAGATAGGTTAGGTGAAGTAGTAGATTACATAAAAAGTAATTTTCCTAGTATGATATTGGATGGTGTATACACTCACTTACATAATACAAAAAATAATAAAAGTACCATAAATCAAATAAATACTTTTAAAAAGGCAGTAGAACCCTTTATTGATGAAATACCTAATATTCATTGCTTAAATTCTAGTGGGTTTTTGCAGGAAGAGTACAGAAAAGAAACAGATTTTACAACTGCTATAAGAGTAGGAAATTTGATCTATGGATACGAAGGTGGAGATAAAGGCTTTAAAAAAATATTTTCCTATAAAGCTAAGGTTGTAAATAAATTCAATGTAAAAAAAGGTTCTAAAGTTGGTTATGGAGGAAAATACAAGGCTAAAGAAGATATTACTGTAGGGGTTTTAGGTATTGGAAACATTGAACACCTTGGATTTAGTAAGGAGGTTCGCCATAATGTATTTTATGATATTTTAAAAGTAATATATCATCATGTAGTTAAGCAAAATAGCATATTTTGTAATGGTAGAGCTGTTGAGATTATCGGAAAACCAAATATGAATATCACTATGATAAATTTGAAAGGCTTTGAGGAGCAAGACATATTTACTATAGATATTACCCCAATATTAGCAGATAGTTCCATTTTGAAAAAATACACGAATAATGATGTGGAATTAAAATGTGAAAGTTCGGAATGTAACGAATGATATTTAAATTTAACATATAAATGTTGACTTATATTTAAGCTAGTGTTACTCTATATATAGAATTAAATATTAATCCATATAATCTTAGAGATAGGGTCTAAGAGTTTCTACTGGAAAGCCGTAAACTTTCCTTCTATGGGTAAATCTATAATTAGCAGGATTTTATTTTGCCAATTTAGGCTTTATTATCATTGCTAAATTTACTAAGAACATGGCTAAAGGTTTACTCATAGACCCTTAGCCATGTTTTTTTATTACAGAAATATAGGTTTTATGGATTAAAAATATAGGGGGATAATATGGATATTAAAAACCTATTTGTAGAAAAAAAGTCACAATATAATGTGGAAGGATGGGATTTACTAGAGGACTTTTTAGTAAATCTAAGGATAAAAAACTTAAAAGAAGTAAGAATAATTAACGGTTATACTATTAAGAACATAGAAGATAAAATTTATGAAAAAGCAAAATATACAGTTTTTGCAGAAAAAAATATAGACGACTTATATGAAGATCAATCATTTATTAATAACCAATATAAATATTTTGCCCTAGAGTATTTACCAGGTCAATTTGATCAAAGGGCAGATGCAGCAGAGCAATGCATAGAAATATTATCAGAGGGACATAGGCCTGAAATTAAATACCATAAAATAATAGCTTTAAAGGGTGATTTAACCTTAGAAGAGATAGAAAAGATAAAAAATTACTATATAAATCCTGTGGATTCCAGGGAAACTAGCTTATTTAAGAAAGTTGAAACCATTGAAAAGCTCAATAATGTTAAAGAAGCGAAATGGATGGAAGGTTTTATAGATTTAAAAGAAGAGGATATAGAGGAGTTTTATAAAGATTTAAAACTTGCTATGACAAAAGAGGATTTAAAGGTTTGTATTGATTATTTTAAAAAAGAGAAACGAAACCCTACCTATACAGAAATGGCTGTTATAGACACTTATTGGTCTGATCATTGTAGACATACTACTTTCTCTACTTCTATAACAGATATAGTAATTGAAGAGGGCAGGTTCACAGAACCAATAAAGCTAGCTTTTAACCAGTATAAAGAAATGAGAAATTTTTTAAATAGAGAAGATAAAGATATAACAATGATGGATTTAGCTACCATTGTCATGAAGGAAATGAGAAAAAGAGGTCTTTTAAAAGATTTAGATGAATCAGATGAAATCAATGCTTGTACTATAAAAGTAGATGTAAATACAGATAAGGGTGTAGAAAAATATTTAATACTTTTTAAAAATGAAACCCATAATCATCCTACGGAAATAGAGCCCTTTGGAGGCGCTGCTACTTGCCTTGGAGGAGCTATAAGAGATCCTCTTTCAGGAAGAGCTTATGTTTATCAAGCTATGAGAGTTACAGGAAGTGGAGATCCAAGACAAGCTATCCAAGAAACGTTAAAAGGAAAGCTTCCACAAAGATCTATTACTTTAGGTGCTGCAAGGGGATATAGCTCTTATGGAAATCAGATAGGCATTGCCACAGGTGAGGTAAAGGAATTTTATCATGAAGGATTTATAGCAAAAAGAATGGAAGTTGGAGCAGTTATAGGCGCTGTACCAGAAAAAAATGTAGTTAGAGAAAAGCCTATACCAGGAGATGTTATAGTATTAATTGGTGGTAAAACTGGACGAGATGGTTGTGGAGGAGCTACAGGTTCTTCCAAGGAGCATACTGAAAAATCCATAGATTTTTGTGGGGCAGAAGTTCAAAAGGGAAATGCTCCTACAGAGAGAAAGTTACAAAGATTTTTTAGAAATCCTAAGGTAAGCAAAATTATAAAAAAATGCAATGATTTTGGTGCAGGGGGAGTATCTGTAGCTATAGGAGAACTAAGTGACAGTATAGATATATATTTAGATAAAGTACCTAAAAAATATGAAGGATTAACAGTAACAGAAATAGCTATATCTGAATCTCAAGAGAGAATGGCAGTGGTAATATCATATGAAAATTTGCAATATTTCATTAATTTGGCTTTAGAGGAAAATCTTCAGGCTACTATGGTAGCTAGAGTTACAGGTGAAAATAAATTAAGAATGCTATATAAGGATGAGGTGTTTGTAGATTTAAATAGAGCGTTCTTGGATTCTAACGGAGCAAAGTCCTATGCTGAGGTGTTGATTAAGTCTCCAAAAGAGAAATGCTATTTGGAAGAAAAATTTCAAGAAGATACCTTAGAGAATATGCTTAAAAGTATTTTAGGAGATATAAATATCTGTAGTCAAAAAGGATTAGTAGATAGATTTGATAATACTATAGGTTCATCAACGGTGCTTATGCCCTATGGTGGAAGATATCAGAAAACTCCTTCTGAAGGAATGGTTAGTAGAATACCTTTGCTAAAAGGAAAGGGAGACTCTGTAAGTATAATGACCTTTGGATATAATCCTAATATAGCTCACTGGAGTCCTTTTCACGGTGCTTACTACGCTGTTATAGAAGCGGCTACTAAAATTGTTGCCTTAGGAGGAGATTATAAAAATATTAAACTTAGTCTTCAGGAATATTTTGAAAAACTTTATAAGGATAGTGTAAAGTGGGGAAAACCTTTTGCAGCTTTATTAGGAGCCATACAGGCTCAAAAAGAGTTGGGTATAGCCGCTATTGGAGGGAAAGACAGTATGTCAGGTACCTTCGAAGATATAAATGTGCCTCCTACATTAGTAGCCTTTGCGGTAGCTGTGGAGACTCACTACAACAAAATAATAACACAGCATTTAAAAGCAGAAGGCAATCTTCTCATTTTAATTAAAAGCTTTATAAAGGGAGATAAAACCATTGACTCAGAAAAGCTTAAGAATAACTTTAATAAGATAAAAGAACTTAATGAAAAGGGATTAATACTATCAGCTATGAGTATTAAACAAGGGGGAATAGCTGAAGCTATCTCTAAAATGAGTTTTGGAAATGAAATAGGAGTAAAAATAGGAGATATAACTAAGAAGGAATTAATGGAAAAACATTATGGATCTATAATTATTGAGGTAGAAGATAATAAAGATATTTTAAACTATCTAAGTTCTGTAGATTACAAAATAATAGGTAGTACTATTAAAGAACCTTATATAGAAGGGTTTGGAGAAAGGGTAGATTTAAAAAATCTAATTAATCTTTGGGAAAGTCCTCTAGAGTCTATTTTTCCAACTAAAGCTCACAGTGATAAGTACTCTATTAGTTTAAGTTCTATAGAAGAATCTAAAAAAACATATAAATCTAAATTTAATTATGCAAGACCTAGAGTATTTATTCCTGTATTTCCAGGAACTAATTGTGAATATGATTCAGCGGAAGCCTTTGAAAAAGAGGGTGCATTAGTAAAAAAGATGATATTTAAAAATATTACTCCAGATTTATTAAAAACATCTATAAAAGAAATGGTTAAAGAGATAAAAGACTCTCAAATAATAATGATTCCAGGAGGTTTTAGTGCAGGAGATGAGCCAGAGGGATCAGGAAAGTTTATAGCCACAATTTTTAGAAATCCTTATATAAAAGAAGCGGTAATGGAATTTTTAAATAATAGAGATGGACTAATTTTAGGTATTTGCAACGGATTTCAAGCTTTAATAAAGCTAGGACTTCTTCCTTATGGTGAAATACTAGATATAGAAGATCATATGCCAACCCTAACCTACAATCATATAGGAAGACACGTGTCCACTATTGTAAATACAAAAATAACTTCAAATAAATCTCCTTGGCTTCAGGAAACAAACATAGGAGACATACATGCATTACCTGTATCTCATGGAGAAGGTAGATTTGTAGCCTCTATGGAGGTAATTGATGATCTTTTTAAAAAAGGACAAATAGCTACTCAGTATGTAGATATGAAGGGTAATGTGTCTATGGAAACTCTTTATAATCCCAATGGTTCTTTAGGGGCTGTAGAGGGAATACTAAGTCCCGATGGCAGAATATTTGGGAAAATGGCCCATAGTGAGAGAATAGGTAGGGGATTATATAAAAACATAGAAGGAAATATGGATCAAGGCATATTTAAATCCGGAGTAAATTATTTCAAATAAATATTAAATTCATTAAAGAGGTGTTTATAAATGAAAGTAGCCATTATATTTGGAAGTAAATCTGATAAGGAAATAATGAGTGGAGCTGCTAAGGCTTTAAAAGAATTTAATGTAGAGTATAAAGCTTTTATACTATCTGCTCATAGGGTTCCAGAGAAGCTTTTAGAAATTATTGAGACTCTAGAAAAAGAAGATTTTCAATGCATAATAGCAGGAGCTGGACTAGCGGCTCATTTACCTGGAGTCATAGCATCACACACTATTTTACCTGTAATAGGAGTTCCTATAAATGCTGCTTTAGGAGGACAAGATTCCCTATATTCTATAGTACAAATGCCTAAAGCTATACCTGTAGCTACAGTAGGCATTAATAATAGTTACAATGCAGGAATTTTAGCAGCTGAAATACTTTCAATAAAATATCCAGAAATAAGAGAGGCTCTTTATAAGTATAGAAAAAATATGAAAGAAAACTTTATAAAAGAAAATGAAGAGGGAGTTGAATTTTAATGGAAAAAGAATTTTTGTATGAAGGAAAAGCTAAGAAAA
This sequence comes from Clostridium simiarum, assembly GCF_018919175.1. Lineage (GTDB taxonomy): Bacteria > Bacillota > Clostridia > Clostridiales > Clostridiaceae > Clostridium_L > Clostridium_L simiarum. Next base: position 449,633 of record NZ_JAHLQL010000001.1, read on the forward strand.
TTTATAAAGGTGAAAATTTAGATGAGGTAGTTATTTATTATAAGGATGATGCTACTGCTTTTAATGGGGAGAAAAAAGGAGAAATTCAAAGTAAAGGAATTTTAAATAATAATATTTCTTCAAAAATATTTGAACTTCTTCATGAAAAAGGAGTAAAAACTCATTATATAAAAAAGCTTAATGATAGAGAGCAACTTTGCAAAAAAGTAGAAATAATTCCTCTAGAAGTTATAGTGAGAAATGTTGCAGCAGGTAGCATGGCTAAAAGGCTTGGTATAGAAGAGGGAAAAGAATTAAAAACTACAGTTTATGAAATTTGTTATAAAGATGATAGTCTAGGAGATCCACTAATAAATGATTATCATGCTGTGGCATTAGGATTAACAGATTTTGAAGAGTTAAATACCATATATAAACTTACAAGAGATATAAATGAAGTGCTTAAAGATTTTTTTAGTAAGCAAGGTATAGATCTAATAGACTTTAAATTAGAGTTCGGAAGATATAAAGGGGAAGTACTTTTAGCTGATGAGATATCACCAGATACTTGCAGATTTTGGGATAAAAATACTAAGGAAAAACTAGATAAGGATAGATTTAGAAGAGATTTAGGAAATGTTATAGAAGCCTATGAGGAAATATTAAATAGAATGGATAACTAGTTTTAGTAATTAGGAAAGGATAGGTTAATTATGATGGAGGAAATAAAGGATAAGTTTAAAGAAGAGTGTGGGGTTTTTGGTATATATTCTAATAATTCTTTTGATGTAGCAAAGATAACTTATTATGGATTATATGCTTTGCAACATAGAGGTCAAGAAAGTGCTGGTATTGCCGTTAGCGATGGAGAAAATATAAGTCTTCATAAAAATATGGGACTTGTTTCTGAAGCCTTTGATGAAAACTCTCTATCCAATCTAAAGGGAAGGGCTGCAATTGGACATGTTAGATATTCAACCACAGGTTCTAGTAACGTCATTAATGCTCAACCTATCTTAACTAATTGTAAATTGGGTCCTATGGCTATAGCTCACAACGGTAATTTGGTTAATGCAGAGGTTATTAAAGAATTATTAGAAGAGGGAGGAAGTATATTTCAAACCTCAATTGATTCAGAAGTTGTATTAAGCCTAATTGCAAGAGCTGCAAAAAAAGGAATTGAAAAGGCTGTAATATCTGCTATTCAGGCGGTTAAAGGTTCCTTTGCTATGGTTATTTTAACTGAAGATAAGTTAATTGGAATTAGAGATCCTAATGGCATTAGACCTTTATGTTTAGGGAAGATCGAAGATAGTTTTATTTTATGCTCTGAAAGTTGTGCCTTAGATACTATTGGTGCTGAATTTGTTAGAGATATAAAGCCAGGAGAAATAGTTGTAATTGGGGAAGAGGGCATAGAAAGTATAATTTACTCTGAGAAGATAAAACCCCAAGTATGTTCCTTTGAATATATATATTTTGCAAGACCAGACAGTACTATAGATGGTATTAGTGTGTATGAAGCTAGAAGAAAAGCTGGAGAAATATTGTATGAAGAATGCCCTGTAGAAGCAGATATTGTAGTAGGTGTACCGGATTCAGGTATAGCTGCTGCAGTAGGTTTTTCTAAGGCTTCAAACATACCCTTTGGTATAGGATTTATTAAAAATAAATATGTAGGAAGATCCTTTATATCTCCTTCAAAGGAAATAAGGGAAAAGACTGTTTCCCTAAAACTTAATCCTTTAAAAGAAAATATAAAAGATAAGAGAGTTGTATTAATAGATGATTCCATAGTAAGAGGTACTACAAGTAAGAAGCTAGTAGAGATTTTAAGAAGGGCTGGAGCAAAAGAAGTTCATTTTAGAGTATCCTCTCCAGTAGTAAAGTATCCATGCTATTTTGGAATGGACACACCTTATAGAAAAGAACTTATAGGATCAAATTTATCATTAGAAGAAATAAATAAGGAAATAGGAGCAGATAGTTTAGGTTATATAAGTCAAAGAGGATTGATGAAATCCTTTGGCAAAGAGGATGGATTCTGTCTTGGTTGCTTTAGTGGAGTTTATCCTGTAGATACACCTATTGAAACAGATAAAGATTATCTTGAGAAGGAGTGATTTTATGATCACCTATAAAGAGGCGGGAGTAAACATTGAAGAAGGTTATAAGGCTGTAAGTATGATTAAAAATCATGCAAAAAATACAATGAACAGTTTTGTTTTAAATAATATAGGTAGTTTTGCTGCCATGGTGGAAATTCCAAGTGGATATAAGAATCCGGTATTGGTATCTGGAACAGACGGAGTTGGTACAAAACTTCAAGTAGCCTTTTCTATGAATAAATATGATAGTTTTGGTATAGACTGCGTAGCAATGTGCGTAAATGATATCTTATGTCATGGAGCCAAGCCGTTATTTTTCTTAGATTATATTGCTTGTGGAAAATTAGAGTCTTCAGTAGTAGCGGATATAGTTAAAGGAGTATCGGAAGGATGTTTAATGGCAGATTGTGCTTTGGTTGGAGGAGAAACTGCTGAAATGCCTGGTTTTTATAAGAATGGAGAGTACGATATTGCAGGATTTGCAGTGGGAGTTGTAGATAAAAAAGATATCATAAATGGAAAAGATATAAAAGAAGGAGATGCAATAATAGGTATAACTTCATCAGGACCTCATAGCAATGGATACTCACTTATAAGAAAGTTAGTGGAGGATCTTCAGATAGAGATAGAAGGGGAAAAACTAGGAGATATTTTATTAAAGCCTACAAGAATATATGTTAAACCTATTTTAAATCTTCTAAATAAATTCAAAATAAAGGGAATGGCTCATATAACAGGAGGCGGATTCTTTGAAAATATTCCAAGAATGATGCCAAAGGGTTACAGCGCTAAAATAGATAAAAATAGCTATGAAGTTCCATATATATTTAAGTATTTAATGGAAAAAGGTGTAGATGAAAACCATGCTTATAATACCTTTAATATGGGGATAGGCTTTGTGTTATGTGTAGATAATGATTTAAAAGAACAGGTAATTGAAGAGCTAAGGTTAATGGGAGAAGAAGCTTATGTTATAGGTTCAGTAATCTCTGGAGGTGAAGGCCTTTGTTTAGAATAGCTTTTCTTATATCTGGCTCAGGTACAAATCTACAATATATAATTGATAAAATAAATCAAGGTGAAATTAATTGTTCAATCGAAATGGTAATTAGTGATAATCCCCTTGCTAAAGGAATAGAAAGGGCAAAAAAACAGGGTATCCCTTGTTATGTATTAGATAAAAAAATTTATGGTGAAAATATAGGAGATGAAGTTTTTAAAATAATAGGGGATAAGGTGGATTTAATTGTACTTGGAGGATTTTTATCTATATTAAAGGGGCAATTACTTAAAAGGTATAAAAATAAAATAATTAATATACATCCTTCTCTCATACCTAGCTTTTGTGGAAAGGGTATGTACGGTATTAAAGTCCACCAAGCAGTTATAGACTCGGGGGTTAAAGTTACTGGGTGTACTGTTCACTTTGTAAATGAAGAAATAGATAGAGGGGCTATACTTATTCAAAGGGCTTTATATATAAATCCAGAAGAAAAGGCAGAAACTTTGCAAAGAAGAGTGCTTAAAGAAGAACATTTATGTCTTTTAGAAGCAATTAAGTCTATAAGTGAAAATAGGGTGGAATTTAATCATAATAAAGCAACTATTTGCTGAAGGGAGAATTAATGTGATAAAAAGAGCTTTAATTAGTGTTTATGATAAAGAGGGTATAGTAGAATTTGCCGGATTTTTGAAATCTATAGGTGTAGAGATAATATCTACGGGAGGCACATTAAGACATCTAAAGGATAATAATATTGAAGCTGTAGATGTTGAAGAAATCACAGGATTCGAGGAAATGCTTAATGGAAGGGTGAAAACACTACATCCTAAAATTCATGGTGGAATATTAGCAAGGAGAGAAGATCCCTCTCATATGGATACCTTAAAAGAAAAAGATATACCATTAATAGATATGGTTGTAGTAAATTTATATCCTTTCTTTGAAAAATATAAAGAATCTATAAGTTTTGAAGAAAAAATAGAGTTTATAGATATAGGTGGACCTACAATGTTAAGATCTGCTGCTAAAAACTTTAAAGATGTAGTAGTAGTAACAGATAAAAAGGATTATGAGCCTATAATGGAAGAACTAAAATCTGAAAGAGAAGTAAGTTATGCTACTAGAAAAATTCTAGCAGGGAAGGTTTTTAATTTAACCAGTGCTTATGATGGAGCTGTAAGTCAGTTTTTATTGGAAAATGAAGTAGACTATCCAGAGTATATAAATTTAGTATATAAAAAATCTAAGGATTTAAGATATGGAGAAAATCCTCATCAAAGTGCAGCTTACTATAATGCTTTATTAGAGGAAGGCATTATGAATAATATAGAAATACTTAATGGAAAAGAACTATCTTATAACAATATAAAAGACTTAGATATAGCCTTTAAGGTAGTTATGGAATTTGAAGAACCAGCTTGTTGTGCATTAAAGCATAATAGCCCTTGTGGAGTAGCTTTAGGTAAGGACACTTTAGAATCTTATAATAAAGCTTATAGCTCTGATCCTACGTCTATATTTGGTGGAATTGTAGCTTTTAATAGAACTGTAGATAAATCCACTGCAGAAAAGCTAAATGAAATTTTCCTTGAAGTAGTGATAGCGCCGAATTTTGAAGAGGAGGCTCTTTCTACACTTTGTAAAAAGAAAAATTTAAGAGTTATAAAATGCAATACTAAACCTTTAAACAATAAGGCTTTAGTATCCGTAGATGGAGGTCTTCTTATACAAGAAGAAGATAGAGACTTAATAAAATCCCTAGAAATAGTAACTAAAAAAAGCCCAACAGAACAGCAGTTAAAAGATATGACCTTTGGAATGAAGGTAGCCAAATATGTTAAATCTAATGCCATTGTGGTAGTAAGAGATGGGATGACTTTAGGAATAGGCGGTGGACAAGTTAATAGGATTTGGGCAGCAGAGGAAGCACTCCAAAGAGGAAAAGAAGGATTAATACTGGCATCTGATGGATTTTTCCCTTTTGATGATGTGGTTAAAGAAGCAGCAGCACATGGTATAGAAGCAATTGTACAACCAGGAGGCTCTATTAAAGATAAAGACTCAATTAAAGCCTGCGATGATTTAGGAATTTCTATGGTGTTTACTGGAATAAGACATTTTAAACATTAAAAGAAGATTCTAAGAAAGGGGATTTGCCCTCTATGGGTAAGGTGGTAATATGAATATATTATTAATTGGTTCAGGAGGAAGGGAACATGCTATAGCATGGAAGCTTTCTCAAAATCCTAAAATAGAAAAGATATACTGCGCTCCAGGTAATGGGGGTACTGCTTTAGAGAAAAAGTGCCAAAATATAAAAGAGGGTTCTATAGAGGAACTAATAAATTTTGCAAAAGAAAATAAGATACATATGACAATTGTAGGACCAGAAGAGCCTTTGATAAAAGGCATAGTGGATAGATTTAATGAAGAAGGATTAAGGATATTCGGTCCTTCTAAAAAAGCAGCTTCTCTAGAAGGAAGTAAGAATTTTTCAAAGGAATTTATGAAAAAATACGGGGTACTTACCGCAGAATATGCTACTTTTAATGATAAAGATAAGGCTATGGAGTATTTAAATAAATGTACTTATCCTATAGTAATAAAGGCAGATGGTATAGCTGGAGGAAAAGGTGTAGTAATTTGTGGTAATTTGAAAGAGGCAGAGAAGGTTATTGAAGACTTTATGGTAAAAGATATATTTAATGGCTCTGGTAAGAAAGTTATAATTGAAGAGTTTTTAGAAGGGGTAGAAGCTTCTATACTTTCTATAACTGATGGAGAAACAATAATACCTTTTATATCTGCTAAAGATCATAAAAAGGTATTAGATAATGACAAAGGTCCTAATACAGGAGGTATGGGAGTTATTGCACCAAATCCTTTTGTTACAGATGGGGTTATGAAAGAATTCATTGAAAATATTTTAAAGCCAACTATTAAAGGGATAAAAGAAGAAAATATGGAGTATAAAGGTTTCTTGTTTTTCGGATTGATGATTACAAGAAAAGGCATATATTTATTAGAATATAATGTTAGATTAGGTGACCCTGAAACACAAGGGGTTCTTCCTTTAATGGAAAGTGATTTATACGAACTTATTGAAGGAGCTTATAATAAAAATTTGAAGAATCTTCAAATAAAATGGAACAGGTCCCACAGTGCTTCTGTAGTTATGGTATCATCAGGATATCCAGGAGAATATATTAAAGGATTTTCTATTGAGATTAAAAAGGATATAACAGGGAAGGTGTTTATTGGGGGAGGAGTCTTGGAAAAAGGTAATTTAAAAACCTCTGGAGGAAGAGTTCTTACTTTGGTTAGTTTAGGAGATAGTTTAGAAGAGGCTAGAATATGTTCCTATAAAGACATAAAAAAGATTAATTTCGAAAATATGTATTATAGAAGAGATATAGGATTAATTTAGTGTTTTAACAGTTGCTCAACAAAGCATAGGTCTATAAGTCTATGCTTTGTTTTTTTATGAAGTTAATTGTGTATAATTTTAAAATCTTAATTAATTTATAACAGGCATTGAGAAGTTGTCTTATTTTTGATGAATTTAGAATTTTCACTTTAGAATCTATGATATAATGATTTTACTATAGGCAGTTTGAAATACAAATGCTAAAAGTTTGGACTTATTATTAAATAAATTTATAAAATTATAGGAGGGATAACATGTATACTGGGGAAAAAATTAGATTAAGAGAATATAGAAGAGAGGATATACTAGAAGCTCAAAGATATATAAATGATGCAGAGATTAAAAGATATCTACATCCAGGAATACCTTATCTTTATACATTGGAAGACGAAATAAAGTGGTTTGAGATGCAATCAGCTTCAAAGGATTGCTATAACTTTGCTATAGAAACTATAGAGCGTGAAATTTATATTGGAGGCTGTGGTATTAATAATATAGATTGGAAAAATAGTGTAGCAGAGGTGGGCATCTTCATAGGAGATAAAAATTATTGGGGAAAAGGTTATGGATCTGATGCTATGAAGGTTCTAATTAAATTTATATTTGATCAAATGAATATAAACAAAATAAAGCTTAAAGTATACTCCTTTAATAAAAGGGCTATTAAATGTTATGAGAAATGTGGATTTATAAATGAAGGTGTACTTAGGCAAGAAATATATAAAGACGGAAAATATCATGATGAAATGATAATGGGACTTTTAAAAGAGGAATATCTAGGATTAAAAAAATAAGATTTGCTTTAAATTGTAGGAGGAGTTTTAAGTGATAAAATATAAAGTTATTTTTCATTTAGATGAAAATGAAAAACTTCCTTTGGTTATGTCTAATGCTTTAAATTTAATAAAGAATATAGAGGGAGAAGAGGTTAATATAGAGATTGTAGTAAATGCTTTAGCTGTGAAGAGCTTTATTAGTGAAGATAATAAATATTATGAAAGACTAAAGGATTTAAAAAGTAAAAATATAAGAATACTTCTATGCAAAAATTCTTTAAAAACTTATGGTATAAAGGAAGAAGAGTTATTGGAAGAAATAGAAGTTATAAGTTCAGCGGTAGAATATATGGTAAGAAAACAATATGAAGGGTATGCCTATTTAAAGCCTTAATATTAGATATCAAAACAAGAAAAACCTTTCTAAAGAGAAGGGTTTTTCTTATTAATAAATATTTTTATTATAACTATAAAACTTATTTATCTAAATCTTTCTTTAAAAGGTCTCTTATTTCTGTTAGTAAAACTTCTTCTTTTGTTGGAAGAGCTTCAACCTGTTCTTCTTTAACTTCTTCCTTTCTTTTAAATTTATTTATCAACTTAATAAATAAAAAAATAGAAAAAGCTATTATAAGAAAATCAAATATATTTTGAATAAATTGTCCATAGTTAAAAACCAATGAATTCTTTGGATCAGCAGCTTCTCTTAAAGTATAATGTAAACTAGTAAAATTTAAACCACCTAGTAATAATCCTAATAAAGGCATAATTATATCATTTACTAGAGAAGTAACTATTTTACCAAAGGCACCTCCAATAATAACACCTACGGCGAGGTCTACTACATTTCCCTTCATGGCGAATTCTTTAAATTCTTTCAACATATTATATCACCTCACAAAAAACTTAATAAAATCATAACATTGTGGAATAGATTTTTCAATAAAAATACATAGAAAAACAATATTCTAAAAATTTTGGAAAAGTTAAAAAAATAACAATAATAATGGGTATAATATACAATTATTTTTTTTATAAAATCAATGTATATAAGCTATGTATAGTATTATGAAAAATATTAAAAATATTTTTTATTTTACCTAAATTAGATACTTTGTTAAAAAAAATATAATATATTGTTCAACTATGTTAAATATGGTAGAATTAAGTCGTTATGCGGTATTGTAAAACTTATAGTTAAGGTGGGGGTGCAAAATGAGCAAGCTTAATATATTATATGAAATGAATAAAGTTAAGAAAAAATATATAAGGCAAGATGCTGAGTCAATTTTAGAGTTAATATCAAAAGATGAAGAAGACCAAAGCATATCACAGGAAAAAAGAAAACCTTTAAGCAAAGAGGAATTTATTAATTTGTTAAAAGAGAACCATATAAAGGAAATAAATTCTCTTAAGGATTCTTATTTAAAATATGAACAAATAAATAAAGAAATTGATGTTCTGGTGATTAACGCTTTAGATAATGACCCTGCAGTAAGGTTAAACAAAGTACTATTAGATAACTATGTAAAAGAAATTCAGGGGTCACTGGATACAATATGCAATATTTTTAATGTTAAGAAACTTGTAATTGTTTCCGAAGAAGGATTAAAAGATAAATCAGAAAAAATACTAAGCAATACCTCTAACAAAAATATGGAAATACTACCTAATCATTATGGTTGGCTAGGTGATGATTTCTTAAAAGAAAAGTTAAACTTACAAAATCAAAACTCTGTAGTTGTAGAGTCTTTATTAGATTTATATTATATCTATCAATTGATTAATTTCAATAAAATAACTAATTTTTTGATAAATATAGATGGTGGTGCAGTAAACAAAAAAGGTGTGTTTACTATAGCTAAAGAAAGCACTTACAAAGAAATAGTAGATGCATTAGGTGGTTTTAATAAGGAACCCTATAAGATTATATCAGGGGGTATACTTAAAGGGCAAGGGATCTTTCAATTAGATGATCAAATAAAATCTGGAGACTTTTCTTTATTATTTTTAACAGAAAAAGAAAGTCCTTCATATAAGGAAGAGGTCTGTATAAGATGCGGAAACTGCATAGATATTTGCCCTAAAAAGCTAGTACCTATGAAGTTAAAGGATTATGCTATTGAAAGAAATTTTGATAGATTCAAGAAGGCTAAAGGTCTAGATTGCATAAATTGTGGTCTATGCTCTTATGTATGTCCTTCAAAAAGGCATTTAGTTCAATCCATAAATACAGCAAAAAATATAATATTGGATACAAAATAGGAGGTGTATGTAAATGTATGTAGTTTCAGCTTCACCACATACACGTACAAATAATTCAGTAAATAAAATAATGAGAGATGTATTTATATCATTATTACCAATAGTAGGAGCGTCTATTTATTTCTATAAAATGGATGCCTTGAAAATAATATTAGCTTCCGTGATAACTTGCATTGTAACAGAAGCCATTTGGCAAAAACTATGTAAAAAGTCAGTAACTATTAATGATTTTAGTGCGGCAATTACAGGACTTATATTAGCTTTTGTACTTCCAACCCATGTTCCTATTTGGATTCCTATAATTGGAGGTATTTTTGCAATAATAGTGGTTAAACAATTTTTTGGAGGCTTTGCTCAAAACTTTATGAATCCAGCTCTAGCGGCTAAGATTTTCTTACTTACTTCCTGGTCTGCGGCTATGATTAAACCTGTTACGGATGCAGCATCTTCTGCTAGTGAGGCTACTGAGGCAGTTACTTCAGCTAGTGAAGCAGTAACTACAGCTCTTCCAAGCTTATGGGAAGTATTTATAGGACAAGCAACTGGTAATATAGGAGAAGTATCTATACTTGCCTTATGTATTGGAGCTTTATACTTAATCATAAGAGGGGTTATAGACTTAAAAATTCCTGCAAGCTATCTAATTACAGTGGCATTAGCCTCTTGGATCTTTGGGAAAGAAGGATTTTTTACGGGGGATGTAGTTAGAACCCTTATGACTGGAAGCATTATACTTACTGCGTTTTTCTGTGCTAATGATTATTCTAGTACCCCTATAACTACAAAGGGTAAAATAATTTTTGGTGTAGGTGCAGGTTTAATGACTATACTGTTTAGAGTATATGGATATAACACTGAAGGTGCTTATTATTCAATACTTATAATGAATGTTGTAACACCTATAATCGATAGAATAAATGTAATAGGATTAAAGGAGGAAACAGCATAATGAAAGAAAATATTAAGTTAGGAGTAATACTACTTATAATAACAGCCTTATCGGGACTTATATTAGGTCTTTCTTATGAAGGAACTAAAGAGGCTATTGAAAAAAATGGTAAATTAGACAAGAAAGAATTAAGTGTAATTATGCCAGAAGCAGAGGTAGTTAAAGATAAGAAAATAGAATTATCTAAAGAGGGTTCTATAAATGAAGTACTTGAGGCTTATAAGGGAGACAAAAAGGTCGGTTATCTTATAAATGTAACTTCAAAAGGATTTCATGGGGATATACAAACTATGGTAGGTATATCGGATGCTGGAGATGTTACAGGTATTAAAATAGTATCCCACTCAGAAACACCTGGAGTTGGATCTAAAGTTGAGAAAACGGACTTTACTAATAAATTTAAAGAAAAGAAAATCGAAAAGGGTATTAAACTCACAAAAACCCCTTCTGGTAAAGATGATGAGGTAGAAGGAGTAACAGGAGCTACAGTATCTTCTACTGCGGTTGTAGGTGGAGTTAATGCTGCCATCGAATTTTATAATAATAACTTGAAAGGAGCTGTTGGAGCTAATGAATAGTGCTATTGAAAGATTAAAAAATGGAATAATAACTGAAAACCCAACTTTTGTTCAAGTGCTTGCTATGTGTCCAACTCTAGCGGTAACTTCTAGTGCTAAGAATGCTATTGGTATGGGAATAGCTACTACTGTAGTTCTTATTGCTTCCAATTTAGCTATATCTATCCTTAGAAAGTTAATACCTTCTAAGATAAGAATACCTGCTTATATAGTTATAATAGCAAGCTTTGTTACGGTTATAGAATTTTTAATGCATGGATATGTTCCGGCTTTATATAAGTCTCTTGGTATATTTATACCACTGATAGTTGTTAACTGTGTAATTCTAGGAAGAGCAGAGGCTTATGCTTCTAAAAATCCACCTATAGCTTCAATATTTGATGCTTTAGGAATGGGATTAGGTTTCACTTTATCATTAACAATACTAGGAATAGTTCGTGAATTATTAGGAGCAGGAACTGTTTTTGAGTTTCAAATTATGCCAAAAGCATATCAACCAGCTTCTATCATGGTATTAGCACCAGGTGCTTTCTTTACTTTAGGTATTCTAATGGCTCTTTTAAACTGGGTTAATTTGAGAAAAGCGGAAGATAAGAGTAAATGTAAGATGCTAGATCATGACTGTAGCAAATGTAGTATGGGTTGTGGAAGAGTAATAGAATCCTAAAGAATTAAAGGGGTGAAAAAGCATGAAAATTTTTCTAATATTTATTAGTTCAATGCTAGTAAATAACTTTGTATTATCAAGATTTTTAGGTATATGCTCATTTTTAGGTGTTTCTAAAAAAACGGATGCAGCAGTGGGAATGGGACTTGCAGTTACCTTTGTTATGACATTAGCATCTGTTATGTCATATAGCGTATACCATTTTATATTGGAACCTTTAAATATAACCTATTTAAAGACCATTGCCTTTGTTTTAGTAATAGCCGCATTGGTTCAATTTGTTGAAATGGTTATTCAAAAGATGAGTCCAAAGCTTTACAAAGCTTTAGGAATATTTTTACCACTTATTACTACTAACTGTGCTGTACTTGGAGTAGCTGTATTAAATATACAAGAAAGTTATAGCTTTTTAGAATCTGTAGTTAATGGATTAGGGGCGGCTTTAGGTTATATGCTTGCCATTGTCTTACTTTCAGGAATAAGAGAGAGAATAGATAATAATGAAAATATACCTTTAGTATTAAGAGGATTGCCTATAACATTAATTACAGCAGGATTAATGTCTATTGCATTTTTAGGATTCCAAGGTCTTATAAGATAAGGAGGTGCAGTTAAATGGATGTAACAGGTATAATATATGCAATGCTTAGCTTAGGAGCTATTGGAATGATATTTGGAGTTTTACTAGGTTATGCATCAAAAAAATTTGAAGTTAAGGTTGATGAGAGAGTTCCTGTAGTTAGAGAAGCTTTACCAGGAGCTAATTGTGGTGGCTGTGGTTTTGCAGGTTGCGATGCTTATGCTAAAGCTGTAGTTGAAGAGGGAGCAGATATTAATAGTTGTACTGTTGGAGGAAGCTCTGTAGCTAAAGCTATTGGGGAGATTTTAGGTGTTGAAAGTAAAGAAACGGAAAAGAAAATTGCCTTCGTAAGATGTGGCGGTGATTGCGAAAAAAGCAAAGATAAGTATATATATGAGGGGATAGTGGACTGTATTGAAGCTAGTAAGCTTCCAGGACAAGGACCTAAAGGATGTGAATCAGGATGTTTAGGATTAGGTACTTGTATAGGTGTCTGTAAGTTTGATGCTATAAGTATAGTTGATGGTATAGCAGTTATTAACGAAAGTAAATGTACAAACTGTGGAGCCTGCATGAATATATGTCCAAAAGGACTTATAGTTTCAGTTCCAGCTAAAAATAAAATAAGAGTTAGATGTAACTCTAAAGATTTAGGTAAAAAGGTCAGAGAAAATTGTGGAATAGGATGTATAGGGTGCAAAATTTGTGAGAAAAACTGTCCTTCAGAAGCAGTATTTGTGAACTCTAATCTTGCTTCTATAGATTATGAAAAATGTACTCAATGTAGAATATGTTATGAAAAGTGTCCAACTAAAGCAATTACAGGAGAACCTAATAAAAAAGAAGTAGAAATTAAAGTTTCTTAATTAATAAGACCACTGTAGTTAGTTTAAATTTAAATTAGCTATGGTGGTTTTTAAATGTTATTACCTATTTCATAAAAGATTCTTCTGGGTTAAAAACCTTAAAACCACATGGGTTACAACCTCTATTTCCTATATATATCGTGATTGCCACTCTAATATTTCCATCTTATTCAAAGTGGAAATAAAGAACTGCTATGTCCCTGGATAAGGATTTCTAAGCTTTACAGGGAGTAAAAACTCCCTCTAAAGGCAACGACTTTGTTTATGAAAGTAAATAGAAAATCAATAAAGTTTATATAGTTTTTACATGAAATTTTATTAATAAATGTTACCAGTCGGTATACAGATGGATTTGTGTATAAATATTTCCTTGAAACTTTGCTAAAATGACTATATAATTATATATGTAAAATTTAATTTTAAGATTATGGTTCTTCTTTATAGAAGTTTAATAGGGAAAGTGAAAAACACTACAGCCCCCGCTACTGTATGCGAAGACGAATCCTAACCACTGGCTATAGGCTGGGAAGGTAGGAGGAGAAAGATGCGTGAGTCAGGAGACCTGCCATAAGCTTTAGCTAATCCTTCGGAGGGAAGGCAGTGGCGTTTATAATTTATTAATATTTTTATTTGTAAAAATTATAAACTCACAGATGCTGTGAGTTTATTATTTTATTGTTTTTAAATAGACATTTGGAGATGATATTGATGATTCAACTCATAGGTATAAAGAGTTGCTGTCCTATTGAAATAAGAGAACAGCTTTCTATAACACCCTCAAGAGAAAAGGATGTTTTACAAGATATGATGAAAATATCTAAAGAAGCTGTAATAATAAATACTTGTAACAGGACGGAAATATATGTTAATTGTAGTGATGATAAAGAAATAAAAATAGAAGAGGTTTTTAATTTATTAAACTGGAATAAGGAATATATAAAGTATATTTTTACTGCTAGAGATTATGGAGTGGTAAAACATTTAATGGAGGTCTGTAGTGGCTTTCACTCTAAAATTTTAGGAGAGGATCAAATACTAGGGCAGGCAAAGAAGGCTTATAAAATGGCTTTAGAGTGTAACACTATTGGTAATCAGCTTCAAAGATTATTTCAAATGGCTATAGCCTGTGGCAAGGAGTTTAGATATAAGGCACAATTGTATAAGATTCCTGTATCCTCATCATCTATAGTCGCAAAGGAAATTATTAGAGAAAATAAGAAGAAGATAATGATGATTGGTTTTGGAGAAGTAGGAAAGCTTGTATATAAGTACTTAAGTAGTTTCGATTTCACAGATCTATACCTAGTAGTGAGAGACCCTAAAAAAATAGTTTTGAATGATCCTAGAGTTAAAGTAATATCTTATAATGAAAAAAATCAATTTATAAAAGATGTAGAGATTATAATAAGCTGTACATCAGCTCCCCACATAATTATATACAAAGAAGAAGTAGAAAATCACCCGCTTGTAATATTCGATTTATCCCTACCTAGAGATGTAGATTCGGAGATAGAAAAACTAGAATACATTAAACTTTATCATATTGATGATATTGGAAAAATGGATAAGAGTAATAGAGAAAAAAGAAAAGTGGAAATGGAAAAAAATAGATATATAATAGAAAAGCATATTGATGAATTTTTACAGTGGGAAAGCTTAAGGGAGTTAGCACCTCTATTTCATAAGATGTCAAAACAAGGTGAACACATACATAATCGCAGATTTGATAGCTATAATAGAAAAAAATATACTAAGGATAACGAGATGCTAGTAAAAACCATGTTGAAAAGCACCTCTGATTATTACTTACATAGAGCCATGGAAGTATTAAAAGAAGAAAAATTAAAGGGAAGTGAAAAGCAATGTCAAGAAATAATAGAGAGGATTTTTCTGAGGATGGATTAGATTTTGCTTTTATATCTTTAATATCGAAAAAACTTAAGGTTTTAATATTTGGAGCAGGGGAAGCTGGTTATATTAAAACTAAAGCTTTCATAAATAGGGGATGCCAAGTTTCTGTGGTAGCTAAAAGCTTTGAAAAAAGATTTAATGAGTTTAATCAGGAAAATTTACATATTATAAAAGATAGTTATAAAAAAACATATATTTTAGATAAACACTTAATCATAATAGCTTTAGAGGACAAAGGTATTACTGATGAAATAATAGAACATTGCGAAGAGTTAAATAAACTATATCTTACCTGCTGGGATTTTACTCAAGGTAATTTTGTGGTACCTATACAAAGAAGTACAAAGGAAATAAATTTCGCTTTAAGTATTAAGAAAGGAAACCCAAAGCTTTCTAAGTACTTAGCAAATTCTATTGAAAACTATTTAGTAGACTTTGATAATTTTATAGCCTTTGGAAATATCCTAAGAGAAAGAGTGAAATCTGAAGGTTTTAAAAAAGAAATTTTAAGCTTTATTTCACAAGAAGACTTTAAATACTATTTTGAAAAGGGGTATGGAATTCAGGTATTATTGATGTTTTATCCTACATTAATTGATTTTTTAGGAGTGGAATGGATTGAATATGAAAATTGCTACAAGAAAAAGCAAGTTAGCTCAAGCTCAAACTGAAATAATAATGGGGCTTATTGAAAAAGATTTTGGTATAAAAAGTGAAAAACTATTAATAGAAACAACAGGGGATAAAAATCTAAATGTAACCCTAGATAAAATCGGTGGGAAGGGTGTTTTTGTAAAAGATATAGAGATTGCCCTATTGGAAGGAAAAGCTCATGCTGCGGTTCATAGCATGAAAGACGTTCCTTTTTCTCTAGAATCAGATTTTGAAATAGCTGCTATACCGGAAAGAGAAGATGTGAGAGATGCTTATATTTCTCTTTATGGAGAAAGTTTTTTTAGCAAAAAGAAATCTCTTAAAATAGGAACAAGTAGTATAAGACGTGCGGTACAACTTAAACTTTTGAATCCTCAAATAGAGATAGTTCCTATAAGGGGAAATGTACAAACTAGAATAAGCAAGATGAAAGAGCAGAATTTAGATGGAATTATATTAGCGGCAGCTGGATTAAAAAGATTAGATATGGAAAGTATAATTACAGATTATCTTGATCCTTTTGAGTTCGTTCCAGCAGTAGGACAAGGTGCTCTAGGCATAGAGATTGTAAAGGATATGAAAGATGCAAAAGTTTTTAAAAGTCTTGACTTTTATGATGAAAGAATATGTGTAGAAGCGGAAAGAGAGTTTATGAAGGCTCTTAATGGTAATTGCCATAGTTGTATTGGTGCCTATGGATATTTAGAAGGAAATATAATGTATCTTATAGGTCTTTATGATGTAGGAGGCAAAATAGTAAAGAAAGACATAGTAGGAAACAAAGAGGATTACTTAAACTTAGGAAAAGCACTAGCAGAAAAAATTCTTAAGGCATAGAAAAGAGGGAATATAATGGAGTTTGGAAAGGTTTTTCTTATTGGTACAGGACCAGGAGATGAAGAGTTACTTACAATGAAGGCTATTAAGGCTTTAGAAAAATGTACTGCTGTTTTATACGATAGACTCATTGGTGGAAATGTTTTAAAGTATTTAAATGAAAATTGTGAGATTTATTACTGTGGAAAGGAACCGGGATGTCACTATAAAACTCAAGAAGAAATAAATAAAACTATGATACAGCTAGCTAAAAAAGGTCATGTGGTAGGGAGAGTTAAAGGTGGAGATCCTTATGTTTTCGGCAGAGGGGGAGAGGAAGCTTTATCCTTGATTGAGGAAGATATATCCTTTGAAGTTGTTCCAGGAATAACTTCTGCTATTGCAGTACCTAGTTATGCTGGTATACCAGTAACGCATAGAGGTATAAGCCAAAGTTTTCATGTTTTTACAGCTATGGCTAAGGATAAACTAGATATTGATTGGAATGCTGTATCTAGACTTAAAGGTACTTTAATCTTCTTAATGGGATTAAATAACTTAGAAATAATAATAAATAATTTGACAAAAGAGGGTATGAAAGAAAGTACTCCTTGCGCTGTTATTATGAAAGGAACAACCTCTAAGCAAAAGTCTGTAATAGGTAATTTAAGTGATATTTTAGAAAAGGTTTGTGAGGCTAAATTAGTATCTCCTTGCATCATAATGGTAGGTTCTGTGGTGGAACTTAGTGAAAATCTAAATTGGAGAGAAAAGAAACCTCTTTTCGGTAAGAATATATGCATTACTAGAACAAAGGAGCAATCTAAATCCATAGGAGAAAAGTTAAAGGGATTAGGTGCTGACATAACTGAAATAAATGCCATAAAAATAGAAGAACAAAAATTTAATCTAGAGCCCTATATAGATAGATTATATGAATATGATTATTTAATTTTTACTAGTGTAAATGCAGTTAACTTATTTTTTACTTATCTAAAGGAGAAACATATAGATATAAGAAATATTAAAGGTAAATTTGCATCTATTGGAAAGGGAAGTTATAACGCCCTTTTAGATAATTGTATAGTAGCAGAAATATTAGCAGATCAATTTATAGCTGAGGACTTGGTTGATAAATTAAAGCCTTTAGTTAAAAAAGGAGATAAGGTATTAATTCCTTGCTCTTTAAAATCTAGAGACTATATAGATAAGAACTTAAGTGAATTAGGGGCTGAGGTAGACAAGGTACATATATATGATGTGTCAAAAGGAGATAATAAAAACATAAATTCTTTTGAAAATGTTGATATAGTTATATTTACAAGTCCATCTACCTTTAATAATATGATAGATTTGGTGGGACTTAGTGAAATAAATAAAAAAAATATAATAGCCATTGGACCAATTACAGAAAAGGCTATAGTAGAAAAAGGATTAAACTGCATAAGTTGTGATGAATACTCTGAAGAAGGAATAATAAAAAAACTTTTACAGTTATGGGGCAATAATTAATATTAGAATGGAGTGCTTCAAATGATTAAAAGAAATAGAAGATTAAGAGAAAGAAAAGAAATAAGAGATTTAGTAAGGGAAACTACACTATCTGTTAAGGATTTAATTTTTCCTATATTTGTAGTGGAAGGTGAAAATATAAAAGAAGAGATAAGTTCTCTTCCTGGAACCTATCATTACTCTATTGATAGATTAGAAGAAGTTGTAGAAGAGGTAAAAAGTTCAGGCATACGAGGTATTATACTTTTTGGATTGCCAGAGCATAAAGATAGCTTTGCATCCTCTGCTTATGATGATAATGGAGTAGTTCAAAGGGCTATTAGAAAAATTAAGGAATTACATAAGGATTTATGGATTATTACAGATGTATGCATGTGTCAGTATACAAACCATGGACATTGTGGAATTGTAGAGGATTCTAGGATAATCAATGATAAATCTGTAGAAATTATTGCAAAAATATCAGTATCCCATGCTAGAGCAGGAGCGGATATGATAGCACCATCGGACATGATGGATGGAAGAGTTAAAGCTATAAGAAAGGCTTTAGATAAAGAAGGATATGAAAGTGTTTCTATAATGAGCTATAGTGCTAAATACTCTTCAGCCTTTTATGGACCTTTTAGAGAAGCTGCTCACTCTACACCGCAATTTGGAGATAGAAAGACCTACCAAATGGATCCAGGAAACATAAAAGAGGCCATGAGAGAAATTGAAGGAGATATAGAAGAGGGGGCAGATATAATAATGGTGAAACCAGCCTTATCTTATTTAGATATTATAAGATGGGCAAAGGATAGGTTTGATTATCCTATAGCAGCTTATTCTGTAAGTGGAGAATATGCCCTTATAAAAGCTGCGGCAGAAAAGGGATTAGTAGATGAAAAAGCTATTGCGCTAGAGATGTTATTATCTATAAAAAGAGCTGGAGCGGATATAATAATAACATATTATGCTCTACAAGCTGCAGAGTGGATAAAGGAGGATTTTTAGAGTGTATATGGATTTAAATAAGAATGAAGAAATATTTAAAGAGTCAAAAGTATATATGCCTGGAGGGGTTAACAGTCCCGTTAGAGCTTTTAAAGATTTAGATATAACCCCACCAGTTATAAAAAAAGGCAATGGAACCTATGTATATGATGAAGAAGGAAAAGAATATATAGACTTTGTAGGAGCGTGGGGACCTATGATACTAGGTCACTGTGATGAAGAGGTGGTAAAATCTATAAAGGATACCTCTGAAGAAGCTATAGCTTTTGGAGCACCCACAGAACTTGAGTTAAGATTAGCAAAGCATATGTGTACAACTTTAGACAATGTAGATATGATAAGAATGGTTAACTCTGGTACAGAGGCTACCATGAGTGCTATTAAACTTGCAAGAGGATATACAGGAAGAGATAAAATAATTAAATTTGCCGGTTGTTACCATGGTCACTTTGATGGTTTTTTAGTAAGTGCAGGTTCCGGAGTTATGACAGAGGGAATACCTGGATCAGCAGGAGTTCCTAAAGATAGCGTAAAAAATACACTTATTGCATCTTATAATAATATTGAAAGTGTAAAGGACATATTTAGTAGCTGTGCTATGGATATAGCGGCGGTTATAATTGAACCTGTGGCTGGGAACATGGGGGTTATACCTGCTGAGAAAGAGTTTTTATATGAGCTTCATAAACTATGTAAGGAAAATGCAACTCTTTTAATATTTGATGAGGTTATGAGTGGATTTAGAGTGGCTTATAAAGGAGCTCAAAGTTTTTATGGAATAAAACCGGATCTAATTACCTTTGCTAAGATAATGGGAGGAGGACTTCCTTCAGGTGCCTATGGTGGTAGGAGAGAAATTATGGAACATCTATCTCCTTTAGGAAGTGTATACCAGGCAGGAACTATGTCAGGCAATCCTTTAGTTATGGCGGCAGGTTATACTACATTAAAAAAATTGTATGATAATCCTAGCTATTATAATAAACTTGAATCCTTAGGAGATTTGCTGGAGAAGGGTGTAAAAAAAGTAGCTAAAGAAAAAGGATTAAATGTAGTAGTAAATAGACGAGGAGCTATGGCTACTATATTCTTTAATGATCTAGATGCTATAAGAAATTATGAGGATGCAAAGTTAAGCAATACAAAATTGTATGCTTCTTATTTTAAACATATGCTTCTTAAAGGCATTAACCTTCCACCTTCTCAGTTTGAGGCTTTATTCTTAAATGTAAAGATGGAAGATTATCATATAGAAAAGTTCTTAGAAGCTATGAGAAGTTGGGAACCAGTAAATAATAGATAATACAGGAAAAATAAATTTTAGAGGTGAAGTTATGAAAAAAGCAATTCTTTTAGTATCCTTTGGTACCACCCATTACGATACTAGAAAAGTTACCATAGATGCCATAGAAAAAAAGGTTAGAGAAACTTATAAAGATTATGAAGTGAGAAGAGCTTTTACAGCTCATATTATAATAAATGTTTTAAAAAACAGGGATGGTATAATAGAACTTACTCCAGAAGAAGCTTTAGAGAAGTTATACAAGGATGGATATGAAGAGGTAATAGTTCAACCACTTCATATAATACCAGGATTAGAATTTGATTATATAAACGGTGTTGTAGATCAATATATTGAAAAAGAATGTTTTAGCAAAATTCAAGTAGGAAGACCTATACTTTATTTTAAAGGTCATGAAGAAGACATACCAGACGATTATAGTATTTTAATAGAATCTATAGACAAACTTTTAAATTCTTATGAAAACTTAGTGCTTATGGGACATGGGACAACACATTACGCTAATGCAGCATATGTTTGTTTTCAACAAGTATTAATGGATAAAGGATATAATAAAGTGCTTATAGCTAACGTAGAAGGATATCCTACATTAGAAGATATTATTCCAAAATTAAAAGCCAAAAATATGGATAAATTGACCTTGGCTCCTTTAATGGTGGTAGCAGGGGATCACGCTAAAAATGATATGGCAAGTGATGAAGATGATTCATGGAAAAGTATTTTAGAAAAGTCAGGATTTGAAGTAAATGTACATATGCACGGACTAGGTGAGATATCTGAGTTTCAGGATATTTATATAGAACATATAAAAGATGCTATAGATAATAGATATGACAATTTAGGTAAAACAACAAAAGGAAAAAATTTGTTTGCGTAGGAGAAGATAATATGTCAAAAATAATGATTCAGGGTACTGCTTCCTCTGTGGGAAAAAGCATTTTGGTAACAGCATTATGCAGAATATTAAAAGAAGATGGATATAAGGTTTGTCCTTTTAAGTCTCAAAATATGTCTTTAAATTCTTATATCACATTAGACGGTAAAGAAATGGGAAGAGCACAGGTACTTCAGGCTTATGCTGCTGGCCTTGAACCGGAGGCTTACATGAATCCTATATTGCTTAAACCTACCACAGATAAAAGATGTCAAGTTATAGTAAATGGAAAAGTATATGGAAATACTTCTGCTATGGAATACCATGAATTAAAACCTATATTTAAAGACATGCTTAAAGAGGATTTTATAAATCTAGAAAGTAAGTATGATGCAATAATTATGGAAGGTGCTGGTAGTCCCGCAGAGATAAATTTAAGAGACAGAGATATAGTAAATATGGGGATGGCAGAGCTTGTGGATGCCCCTGTTATATTAGTAGGAGACATTGATAAAGGAGGAGTTTTTGCTTCTCTTGCAGGAACTATGCTTTTATTAAAAGAAGAGGAAAAAGCTAGAGTTAAAGGTTTTATTATAAATAAATTTAGAGGGGATTTAGATATATTAAAGCCAGGTATAGATATGGTTGAAAATATAATAAATATACCTTGTTTAGGAGTGGTACCTCATTTTAATTTAAATCTAGAAGACGAGGATAGTGCTATTACTTTTAATAATAAAGCTGATAAAGATATAGATATAGCTGTAATAAAGCTTCCTCATATATCTAATTTTACCGATTTTGATGCCTTTAACTGTGAAGAAGATGTTTCTATAAGATTTGTAAGAGATAAAGAGAGTTTTGGAAAACCGGATTTAGTTATAATACCAGGTAGTAAAAATACCATAGAAGATTTATTGTATTTAAGAAAAACGGGATTAGAAGATATGATAAAGGATTATGCAAAAGAACATATGGTCATAGGTATATGTGGTGGATATCAAATTTTAGGAAACTCTATAAAAGACCCTTATTCCTTAGAAACTGATGAAAAGGAAATTAAAGCTATGGGCCTTTTAGATATAGACACTATATTTGAAAAGGAAAAAACCATGACTAGAATAGAAGGGGTACTTTTAGACTCTAAAGAGGAAGCAAATAGGATATACGGATATGAGATACATTTAGGAAACACCATTAAAAATCCTAAGGTGAAATCTATTTTTAAAATAAATGAAATTAATAATAAAGAAGAAATAAAGTATGATGGAGCTGTTAATACAGAAGGTACTGTAATGGGTACGTATATCCACGGAGTTTTTGATTCACCTACTTTTAGACAATATGTATTAAACCCATTAAGAATAAAGAAGGGATTAGGAGAGAAACAGTCCCCTGAGTATGAAAGCCTTCGTGAAAAAGAACTAGATAAGCTATCTGAAATAGTTAGGAAAAGCTTAAATATGGATGAAATTTACAGAATAATTGATATTAAATAGCGGAGGTAGTAAGTTGTTTTTAGTGGATTTAGCTGTAGCTATAATAATTGACTGGATAATTGGGGATCCTTATGGGTTTCCTCATCCAGTAATTTATATGGGGAAGGTTATAAGGTTCTTAGAGAATAAGGGTAGAAAAATAATAAAGAATGAAAAAAATCTAAAGATATATGGATTATTTATAGTTTTCATTTTATGTGCCACAAGCTTTTTTATCCCTTATGTAATTTTATATTTAGCCAAACCTTACAAAATTTTATATCACTTATTAAGTATATTTATGCTTTGGACTACTATAGCTGCCAGGTGTCTTCATAAAGAAGGAAAAAAAATATATGAAGATCTTATAAAAGAAGATATTCAGGCTTCAAGGCTTCATCTATCTTATATAGTAGGAAGAAATACAGAAAATCTTTCTGAAAAAGAAATTATAAGAGCGGATATTGAAACTGTAGCTGAAAACACATCTGATGGAGTAATTGCTCCTTTGTTATTTGCAGCTATAGGAGGAGCGCCTTTAGCTATGATGTATAAAGCTGTAAACACTATGGATTCTATGCTAGGTTATATGAATGATAAATATAGGTATATAGGATACTTTCCAGCAAAAATTGATGATATATTTAATTATGTACCTGCTAGAATTACGGGAGCTTTGATATGTCTATCAGCACCTTTGGTGAAGGGAAACATATTAAATGCTTTTAAAATTATGATAAGGGATAGAAAAAATCATAAAAGCCCTAATTGTGCTTATCCAGAGGCAGCTGTAGCAGGAGCATTAAACATTCAATTAGGTGGAACTAATACTTATTTTGGAGAAATAATAGAAAAACCTACCATAGGAGATTCCGTGGTGGAACTTAAAAATATACATATAATTAATACCATTAAACTTATGTATTTTAGTGAGGTATTATTTTATGCTTTATACTTTGGAGTTTTAAAACTAATCCAATAACTATGGTAAGTGATAACAGAAACACCTTAATTAGCTTTCTGATGAATAGGAGAGGATAACTTTGACTAAAGATAAACCTATAGCTAAACATGGAGGAGATATATATACAGAGGGATTATTTAAATGTAGGGATCTATTAGATTTTAGTTCTAATATAAATCCCTTAGGAGTACCAGATACCTTTACAAAAAATATGGAAGAAGCTATGGATGCTATTTTGCGATATCCAGATTTACATTACAGAAGAGCCAAGAGCTCAATAGTAGAATATCTACATAACAAAGTGGACATGGAGAACATATTATTGGGCAATGGAGCAGCAGAAATAATACAATTAGTTATTAGTAACTTTAGTAAAATCCTTATAGTGGTACCTTCCTTTGTAGAGTATGAAGATTGCGCACTAAAGTCTGGATCTAAAATAGAATACTCTTATTTGGATGAAAATATGGATTTAGATTATGAGGATATAAAAAGGAAAATGGTGGAATGTCAGGCTTTAGTCTTAGGTAATCCCAATAATCCTAATGGAGCTTTAATAGAGAAAGATAGGTTTTATGAAATCTTGGACATTTGTGAAGAAAAAGGGATAACTGCTATTATAGATGAGGCTTTTATAGAGTTTGCCGGAGATAAGGCTTTAAGTTTTGTTGAAGATATAGATAAGTATAATTGTTTATTTATAATAAGAGCACTTACTAAATTCTTTGCACTGCCAGGTATAAGGGCAGGATATGGTATAAGCAAAGACAGAGGATTAATAGAAGAATTAAAAAACAAACAAATTCCATGGAATATAAATTGTTTTGCTGATATGGCTCTTTGTGAAGTGTTAAAAGATGAGAAATATATTAAAAACAGTTTACAGTGGATAGAGGGTTGTAGAAAAGAGATTACTCCTTTGCTAAAAGATATAGATTTTATAGAAAAAGTCTATAAAACATCAGGAAATTTTGTATTATGCAAATTGAAAAACTTAAAAGGGAAAGAGTTATATGAGTATTGTTTAAAGAAAAATCTGCTAATACGAGTATGTGATAATTATAAAGGTTTAGATGAGTATCATGTACGATTTGCCATAAAAGATTCTTATAGAAACTCTATTTTAATAAATACTTTAAAAACTATAGAAAAGGAGTTGGGCTCCATATGAAAAGCATAATACTATCCTCTAATAAAAGTGGTGGAGGAAAAACCACCTTAACTTTAGGTATTATGAATAGTCTTATAAAAAAGGGCTTTAATGTTCAACCCTATAAGGTAGGGCCAGACTATATAGATACTGCTTTCCATAGTTACATTACTGGAAACAAGTCTAGAAACTTAGATATATATTTGACAGGAGAAGATGCTGTAAAACAAATATACAATGAAAGTTCTTTAGGCAAAGACTTAGGTATAATAGAAGGAGTTATGGGACTTTATGATGGTAAGGGTATAGATAACATGTACTCCACAGCTCATGTAGCAAAGACTCTAGGAATACCTGTAGTACTTGTAATATCCCCTAAGGGTCAGAGTATTACCCTTTGTGCCGAGTTAAATGGAATAAAAAACTTTGATGATATAAATATAGGTGGAGTAATACTTAATAACATAACAGAAAATTACTATAAAATATTAAAGTTGGCCATAGAAAAACATTGTAATTTAAAAGTTTTTGGATATATACCACAGGATGAAAACATAAATATAGGAAGTAGGCATTTGGGGCTTATCCAAAGCAGTGAAGTACATAATCTTAAGGAAAAGATAGATTATATAAGCGATTTAGTAGATAAATACATAGACCTTGATATGATGTTAGAAGTATTCAAAGAGATAAATTCTAGCTACATACCATTAAAAGCTATAGAGAAAAGAGATATAAATATATCTATAGCCAAAGATGAAGCCTTTTCTTTTTACTATGAAGATAACATAGAAATACTTAAAAAAGCTGGTAATGTTACATTTTTTAGTCCTCTTTATGATAAAAATATACCAGAGGATACTGACTTTTTATATATAGGAGGAGGATATCCGGAGATTTTTAAAGACAAACTAATGGAGAATTCGTCTATTAGAGAGAGTATAAAAAAAGCTTTAGATAGTGGATTAGTTTGTTATGCTGAGTGTGGAGGGTTAATGTATCTTTGTAGCTCTATAGAAAACAGGGAAATGGTAGGTTTTTTAAAAGGTGAGGCAGTAATGAATAAGAGATTACAAAACTTTGGATATGCAGAGCTAAGTATAGATAAAAAGAATAATTTGTTACCCTTAGGGCTTACTATAAATTGTCATGAGTTTCATAAATCCTCTGTAAACATATCTGAGGATAAGATTTATAAATTAACTAAAATTCTTTATGATGATAGTACTAAAATTTGGCAATGTGGGTATATGAAAAACAACACCTTAGGTGGATATGCTCATGTGCATTTTTATAATAATTTAGATTTTATAGAGAGTTTACTAAATAAGGCTTGGGATAGAAAAATGGTAAATTCTCAATAAAATACTTTTAATAGGGAAGTGATTAAATGGATTATATAAAGATTCCAATGGATATAGAAAAGAAAAGCTTTGAAATAATAGGCAGTGAAATGGGCGAAAGTAAATTTTCAGAGGAAGAATTATTAATAGTAAAAAGAGTTATACATACCACTGCAGATTTCGAATATAAAGATTTAATTTATATAAGAGAAGGATCTATAGAAAAGGCAAAGGAGCTATTAAAAAAGGGAATAACTATATATACAGATACTAATATGGCCTTATCTGGAATAAACAAAAAGGCTCTAGATAAATTAGGTTGTAAAGTAGTATGTTATGTAAATAAAGAAGAAACCCATGAAATGGCTAAAGAGAAAGGTATAACAAGGTCTATGGCAGCAGTGGAAACTGCTCTAGAAGAAGGAGTAGAGTTCTTTGTTTTTGGAAACGCTCCTACAGCTTTGTTTAAATTAAAGGAACTTACAGAAGAAGGGAAAGGAAACCCTGCATTTATCATAGGAGCACCTGTTGGATTCGTAGGTGCCAGTGAATCTAAGGTTGAAATAGAAAAATTACAATTACCTATGATAACTGTAAGAGGACGAAAAGGAGGAAGTACTGTAGCAGCAGCTATAGTAAATGCTCTTTTATATATGCTAATCGAAAGATAAATCCCTTGATTAAAGAGGTGATAAATTTGTTAGACCTATATGTTAATTTTAATGGAAAAAGATTAAGATGCGGATACACAACAGGTTCCTGTGCTACAGCAGCAGCAAAGGCAGCTACAATAATGTTGTTTAATCCTGGAGAATCTATATATAATGTAGAAATAGATACACCTAAAGGGATAAAACTAAACATTCCCATAGAAAAATTCAATAGAGGGGATGGCTATGTAGAATGTTGTGTGTTAAAGGATGGTGGAGATGATCCAGATGCCACCCATGGTACAGAAATATGGGCAAGGGCTATTTTGAAAGAAGATGGATATAGTTTAAAAGGTGGAAAAGGGATAGGGGTAGTTACAGAAAATGGACTTCCTATGAAAAAAGGAGAATGGGCCATAAATCCTGTGCCAAGATCTATGATAGAGAAAGAAGTTAAGGATATACTACCTAAAAATAGTGGAATAGAAATCATTATTTTTGTTCCTGAAGGTGAAGAAATTGCAAAAAGAACCTTTAATCCTAGGTTAGGTATAGTAGGTGGTATATCCATACTTGGAACCACTGGAATTGTAACCCCAATGTCAGAAGAGGCTTTAAAGGAATCTATAAAGATTGAAATGGAGCAAAAGCTTCAAGGAGAAAACAAAAGCTTAGTATTGGTTTTTGGTAATATAGGGGAAGAGGAAGCTATAAACCAAGGTTATGATAAAAGACAGACAGTTATAGTATCAAATTATATAGGTTTTGCCTTAGATGTATGTATGGAGAAGGGTTTAAAAGATATAGCTATAGTAGGGCATATAGGTAAACTTGGAAAAATATCTGCTGGTTGTTTTCAAACCCATAGCAGGGTGTGTGATGTTAGGCTAGAGGTTTTAGCACTAGAGTTAGCTTTAATGGGAGCTGATAAGGAACTTGTAAATCTTATCTACTCCCAAAAAACTACAGATGGAGCCGTTAAGTTAATTCCAAAGCAATACGAGGATATTTACTATAATATAGGAAAGAAAGTAAAAAAGAGAATAGAGACTTACTGTTATAATACATTAAGTGTAGAAGTAATAATGTTTTGTAATACTAAAGATAGAAAAGTTTTGTGTAAAATTCATCATTAATGGGGTGAGATAAATGCTTTATATAGTAGGCATAGGACCAGGTCATAAAGATTACATATTACCTAAAGCTGTAGAAATTTTAAGTAATAGTGACTTTATAGTGGGATTTAACAGAGCTTTAAAAAGTATAGATTTTGTTTCAGTAAAGAAAATTCCTATAAAATCTATAGAAGAAGTATTAAGTATTGCTAAAGAGAATGAAGATATGAAAATTTCTGTTATTGCATCAGGGGATCCATGTTTTTATGGAATAAGTGATTTTATAAACAGAAATTATAAGGGGAATGTAGAAGTAATTCCTGGTATAAGCTCTTTTCAATACCTGTCATCGAAAATAAATAAAAGTTGGAGCTTTGCTTATTTAGGTAGTGTCCACGGTAGAGAGGAAGACTTTTTAAACAAGGTTAAAGAAAACAGGATTTCTTTTTGGTTAACGGATAGAAATAATAGTCCAGGTTACTTATGTGAAAAGCTTCTAGAAAACAAAATTAAAGCTAAAATATATATAGGTGAAAATCTTTCTTATGAAGATGAAACTATAACCATAGATCTCAATTACAATTTAATTCATAAGGATTTTTCTAGTCTATCTGTTGTAGCTATAGAAGTTTTAGAAATGGAGGATTAATATGATCTTTATAAAAGATGAGGAGTTTTTAAGAGGGGATTGCCCTATGACTAAAGAAGAAGTAAGAATACTAAGCATAGCAAAACTAGAACTTGAAGAAGATCATAGTGTTTTAGATATTGGTGCTGGTACAGGTAGCGTTACCATTCAGGCAGCTAAAATATGCTGTAATGGTGAAGTGGTGGGTATAGAAAGAGATAGTGAAGCCTTAGACACAATATATAAAAATATAAATAAATTTCAATGCAACAATATAAAAATAATAGAAGGAGAGGCTCTAGAAGCCTTTAATGATATAAAAGGTGAATTTAATAGAATATTTATTGGAGGTAGTGGCGGAAATATTGAAGATATAATTAAAAATTACGCTAAACTACTTAAAGATAAAGGGAAGATGGTTTTAAATTTTATAACCATTGATAATTTATATAAAGCTATGAGTACATTAAAAGCATTGGGATTCGCTGTAGAATGTAGTCAAGTATCTGTAAGTAAAACTAAAGGTAGAAGTTCAATGCTATTTGCAGGTAATCCTATATTTATAGTTGAGGCTAAAAAATAGTTCGTAATTAAAGGCTTTAGGAGGAGAGTATATGTCAAAATTATATGGGGTAGGAGTAGGCCCTGGAGATAAAGAATTGCTTACTATAAAGGCAGTTAATATTATTAAAAACGCACAGGTAGTGGTGGTTCCAAGTGCTATGTCAGGAGGAAAAAGTATAGCTCATGAAACAGCGGAAGAATATATAAGTAAAGACGCTGAGGTATTAGTTAAGCATTTCCCTATGGGTTCAAAAGACCAAGAAGAAAAGATTTATGAAGCTTTTAAAGCTATTGAAGAAAAGCTTATGGAAGGTAAGGATGTGGTTTTCTTAACCATAGGAGACCCTTTTATATATAGTACATACATATATTTATTAAAATATGTAGAGGAAAAAGGATATGAAACAGAAACAGTACCTGGAATAACTTCCTTTTGTGCTTGTGCTAGCCTTGCAAAGGAGCCATTAGTAATTGGAGATGAACCTCTTTTAATTGTACCTGCTAATAGGTTAGACACAATAAAAGATGAGCAGTATATAGTTATAATGAAGGTTTATAAAATAGAGGAAGAAGTTATAAACTTCTTAGAAGAAAAGGGCTACGAGTATGTATATGTAAAAAGAGCAGGAAGAGAAGGTCAAGGTGTTATTAGAGATAGGGAACAGATATTAAGAGAAAGAGAATACATGTCTTTAATTATCGCACATAAAAGAGGAGGAAGTAATTAATATGGTTTATTTTATAGGCGCAGGTCCAGGGGATGTGGATCTTATAACTGTTAAAGGAAGAGAGGTTCTTTCAAAGGCGGATGTAGTAATATATGCTGGTTCTCTTGTGAGTTCTGAACATTTAAAGTTTTGCAAAGAAGGAGTAAGAGTTTATAACTCAGCATCTATGACTTTACCAGAGGTTATTGAAACTATTAAAGAATATGAAGGGGAAGGAAAGACAATTGTAAGACTTCATACAGGAGATCCTGCCATCTATGGTGCTATAAAGGAGCAAATGGATGAATTAGATAAATATAATATTTTCTATAAGGTTATACCAGGAGTAAGTTCATTCTCAGCGGCAGCAGCAGCAATAAAAAAGGAATTTACACTTCCATCTGTAAGTCAAACTGTTATATTAACTAGGGTAGAGGGAAGGACACCAGTACCAGAAGAGCAAGATTTAGAGATACTAGCAAGAACTAATGCTTCAATGGCAATTTTCTTATCTATATCTATGATAGATAAGGTAGTAGAAAAACTAAAAAGAGGTTATGGTAGAGAAGATGTACCTATTGCAATAATAGAAAAGGCTACTTGGGAAGATGAAAGGATTATCCTTGGAACTTTAAAGGATATATCTGAAAAGGTTAAAGAAGCTAATATAGTAAAGTGTGCGCAAATTTTAGTAGGAGACTTTATAGATTGTGATTATGAAAAGAGCCTTCTCTATGATGAAAGTTTCTCTCATATGTATAGAAAGGGAAGGTCATGAAGCTAGCTATAGTAACCTTTACTTCTAGAGGGTTAGCTATTGCTGAAACACTAAAAGAGCATATGGATCTACACCATTATTATAAAAAAAACAAAGAAGATTTTAATGTGTATGAGCTTACTGAAAGGCTAATGAAAGAATATGAAGGTATTATATTCATAAGTGCTACAGGCATTGCAGTAAGAGCCATAGCTCCTACTATTACGACAAAGGATAAGGATCCAGCAGTAATAGTAATAGATAATAATGCTAAATACGTTATAAGTCTTTTAAGTGGGCATTTAGGGGGAGCTAATGATCTTTGTGTAAGTATATCAAAAATATTAAAAGCAGAAGCTGTAATAACTACAGCCACGGATACCCTAGGTAAAACTGCCCCTGATATTATAGCTAAAAGTAATGAATTAATTATTGAGGATTTAAAAAAAGCTAAAGAAATATCTGCTTTACTAGTAGAAAACAAAAAGGTGTATTTTGAAGATGAAAAATCATTAATTTCTTTACCTAAAGGATATACAGAAAATCCTTCAGAGGCTTTAGCTTCAGTTATTGTAACTAATAAAGATAAAATAGATATTGGCACGAATCCTTGCTTAAAGCTTATAAGAAGAGACATAGTTTTAGGTATTGGATGTAAAAAGGACTATAGCCCTTTAGAGATGAAAAAAAAGGTACTCCAAACACTGTCAGACTATAATATAGATAAAAGATCTGTAAGAATTATTGCCACTGTAGAGGTTAAAAGGCATGAGAGGGCAATAAAAGATTTAGCTAGGGATCTAGATTGCTTACTAAATATTTTTTCCTTAGAAGAAATAAAAAAGGTACAATATAAATATGAGGGAAGTAATTTTGTAGAAAAAACCATTGGAGTTAAAGCTGTAGCTGAACCTGTGGTAGAGCTTTCTAGAGCTAAGGCTTTTACAAAAAAATTATCCTTGGAAGGAATGACCTTATGTATAGGAGAACTGGAGGAAGAGTAGAATGATAGCATTGATTTTAGGCACCTCTGAAGGTAAAAAGTTATTGTCACTGATAAATAGATATACAGAGGACATAGTAGTGTCTACTGCCACAGATTATGGTGGAGAACTATTAAAAGGTTATAAATATAAATATTTGAATACGAAACCTTTGGATAAAAAAGAACTTAGTGAAATGCTTCTAAAAAATAATGTAAAGATACTTATAGATGCTTCCCATCCTTATGCAGAAGTTGTGACACAGAATGCTATGGAGGTATGCAAGGAATATGGTATTCAATATATAAGATATGAAAGAGCTTCTTTAATAGAAAAATATATTGATTATGAAAAACTTATTTTAGTAGAAGATTATAAAGAATTAGAAGAAAAACTAAAGGATATAGAAGGAAATATATTAAATACTACAGGAAGCAGAAACATAGGTAAATTTACCTCCATGAATTTAAAAAATAGAATAATCCATAGGATACTACCAACATTAGATTCTATAGATAGTTCTTTAAAGGCTGGAGCTAAGGTGGAAGATATAATTGCTATGAAAGGTCCTATAGATAAAGAGTTAAATAAGGCTTTTATAAAGGCTTATGAAGCTAAAGCAATAGTAATGAAGGATAGCGGTGTTCAAGGTGGTACTGGAGAGAAAATAGAATCTGCCATAGAGGAAGACCTATGGGTTTTAGTTATAGGACGTAAAAAGAAACCTTATGATATATGTTTTAATGATGAAACTAAGCTTTCAGAGTATTTAAATTCTATTTTATAAGGGGTGTTTATGTATTATAAGAGTAAATATCCTGGTAGTATAGGAGAAGTGTTTCAAGGTAAAATTGGAGGTAGAGATTTACTTTTGTCTTTTCCCTGTGATGTTTATACTGAAGTTACTTTAAAGGAAGAAAAAAGAGAAGAGCTTGAGATAAACAATAAAAAGTGTTATGAATTTTTAGAGAATATTCTTAAGCTTTGGGGTTACGAAAAGCTTTATAAGAATTTTACAATAGATATTAAATCAAACATACCAAGAGGCAAAGGATTTGCTAGTAGTACTGCAGATATTTGTGCTTTATATAATTGTCTTTTAAAGTGTTTCAATAGGGATTTTTCAGTGGAAGAACTTATTAAATTAGCTATAGCTATAGAACCTACAGATAGCATAGTATTTGAAAAGGCCACATTGTTTCAATATAAAAAAGGTGATTTTTTATTAGAACTAGGTAATTATATGGAATTATATATAATGGTATATGAGGGTAAGAAAAGTATAAATACAGTACAATTCAATGAGCAATCCATAGAAGATTTAGCTCACTTAGACTATTTAGAGAAGGATTTAATAAAAGCTTTCCATGAAAAAGATATTAAAGCCTTGGCTAAAATAAGTACAGAGAGTATAATAAAAAATCAAAAAAGACTCTACTATGATATTTTAGATGAAGTTATTAAAATATCTAAAGATACAGAAGGGGTAGGTATCCTTGGAGCTCATAGTGGAGATATGTTAGGCATAATTTATGAAAGTGAAGAGAAGATGATAAAGGCTTTAAACTTAAATATAAAAGTAAAAGATTATAGATGTTACGGTATAAAGACTTTAAAATCAATAGATACATACAGAAAGAGGAGATGAATTTGGAAAAATTATATGTAATAGGTATGGGACCAGGTGGCATAGAGCATATGTCTATAAAAGCTAGAGAGGCTTTAGAAAAAAGTCAGGTGATTGTGGGATATATAAAATATATTGACATGATTAAGGAAGTAATTCAAGGTAAGGAAATCTATGCTACAGGAATGAAGGGTGAAGAGGATAGATGTAAACAAGCTTTAAAAATTGCTGAAGATAAGACAGTTTCTATAATCAGCACTGGAGATGCAGGAATATATGGAATGGCAGGACTTATTTTAGAATTATGTGATGAAGAGCAAATGGAATATGTAGAAGTTATACCAGGTATAACAGCTTCCTCAGCAGCAGCATCTATGGTAGGTGCACCTTTAATGCATGATAATTGCAATATTAGTTTAAGTGATTTAATGACACCTTATTCATTAATAAAAAAGAGAGTTGAATTAGCAGCAGAGGCTGATTTTGTAATTTCTTTGTATAATCCTAAAAGTAAGGGAAGACCTCATTATTTAAAGGAATCCATAGAGATAATTAAAAAATTTAGAAAAGGAAGCACTCCAGTAGCTATTATTAAAAATGCCCTTAGAGATGGAGAGGAACAAGAGATAAGTACTTTAGATACCTTTAAGGATGATAATGTGGATATGTTTACCATAGTTATCATAGGAAATAGTGAAAGTTATATAAAGGGTAATAAATTTATAACTCCTAGAGGATATCTCAATAGATAATTATTAAAATTTAATAAAGATTTAGGTGCCTTTTTAAATAAAGGTGAAAAGAGAATATGGTTAAATGCCATAGCAGCCCCCGCTACTGTATTTGAGGACGAGCCTTATAAATACCACTTCTTTAAGAGAGGGAAGGGTAAGGTTAGGATGAATCATAAGCCAGGAGACCTGCCTAAATCTAAGTAATTAAAAGCTTTCGGAGGGAGAGTCTATCTACAAAAGATTAATCCCAGCTCTGGCTGGAATTTTTTGTATACTAATGGCTTCCGAGAGGGAG
The DNA here is from genome assembly GCF_018919175.1 of Clostridium simiarum. Classification (GTDB taxonomy): domain Bacteria; phylum Bacillota; class Clostridia; order Clostridiales; family Clostridiaceae; genus Clostridium_L; species Clostridium_L simiarum. The sequence goes on from NZ_JAHLQL010000001.1 coordinate 483,889, forward strand.
CCATTTTTAGTATAAATAAAATAAATTAAATAGGAGGGTAAACATGAGCAAAAAGAAAATTTTCACTTTGTCACTACTATTATTTTTAGGAGGATCCTATGCTGCTAATGCTATGCATATTGTAGAAGGATACTTAAGTCCTCTATGGTGTTTAGTATATTTTATACTAAGTGCTCCATTTTTTATATTAGGTTTAAGGGATATAAAAAATAAAACCAGTAAAAATAAGGATTTAAAGATGCTATTGGCTTTAGTAGCAGCTTATGCCTTTGTGCTTTCTGCTATGAAGCTACCATCAGTTACAGGTAGTAGTTCACATCCAACAGGAACGGGACTTGGAGCTATATTATTTGGACCTTTTGTTATGAGTGTCATTGGAGCTATAGTTCTACTTTTCCAAGCTATATTTTTAGCCCATGGCGGACTTACAACTTTAGGAGCTAACGTATTTTCTATGGGTATTGTAGGTCCTATAATATCTTATGTAATTTATAAAGCTTTAAAAAATAAGAATAAAAAGTTAGCAGTATTTTTAGCAGCAGCTTTAGGGGACTTAATAACCTATATTATCACATCTCTACAATTAGGACTTGCTTTTCCTTCATCAAGCGGAGGAGTTTTTATGTCTTTCATGAAATTTATAGGAATTTTTGCTATAACACAAATTCCTTTAGCAGTGGTGGAAGGAATATTAACAGTAGGTATTTTTGAATTTATTGAAAAGCATTCAAGAGAAGAATTAAAAGCGTTAGGTGAGGTGAAATAATATGAAAAAGAAAACGTTAGCTATAGTACTTTTATGTTTTATTATAATAGCAGGAGCACTGATAATAGGAAAAAATGGTGAATTTGAAGGAGCAGATGCCATGGCAGAAGAAGCTATTATGGAAATAGATTCCTCTTATGAACCATGGTTTAGCCATATATGGGAACCACCTTCAGGAGAGATAGAAAGCTTTTTATTTGCACTGCAAGCAGCTATAGGAGCAGGATTCATAGGATACTATATAGGTAGAAAAACTGTATGCTCAGAGAAGTAGTACTTCTTTCTAAAAGCAGTATTCAATGCGAAAAGAACCCTTTAGAAAAGATATTATTATCCTTAGGTCCCATAATGATTTTGGGATTTAGTAAAAGTTATGTACCTATAATACTAAATATAATATTTTTCGTAATTATACATTTTAAAAATAAACATTTTTTAAATATAGTGATTAAATTTTCATTAGGTACTGCTACTTTTGCATTTATTTCTTCCATAACCTTTTTATTGGATTATGGAATAGAAGCTACGGGGTTAATAATATTAAAAGCTCTATCAGGAGGACTTTGTGTAGCCTATTTAGCACTTACAACTCCAATGGACGACATTTTGAATTTTCTACATAATTCAAAATGGCTGAAAGATTTTTGCGATATAGCCAAAAGCATGGAAAGATTTATTTTGATGCTAGAAGAGGAACTTACTATAATGATTAACGCAGTAAGAAGTAGAAATGGATTTGATACTTTTTCTCTTAAGGTAAAAAATAGTTCGAAAATAGCAGGGCTTCTTTTTATGAACACTATGAAAAGATGGAAGGACATAAAGGATTCCATAAATAGCAGATGCTATAATGGAAATCTAAACTACAATTCACATTATCATAAAATTAAAAGAGTAAATATTGTATTAATAATAATGTATTTAACTCTTATAACATTTACAGTTATTAAATATTAAATGAAGGCTTAAAGGATAGATAAGAATTATCCTTTAAGTCTTATTTTTTATATTTACAGTTAATTATAAAGCATATTAAATGAAAGTGAATTTTAATTGATAGCTATTAACAAAATCAACAAAAGGGATTACAATGAATATGTTAACTATATAGAAAGGGCGTGATTTTTTGGATAAGAAGACAAAGTCTGTTGTATTTATTATATTATCCTCTTTTAGTTTTGCTGTAATGGGAGCTTTTGTTAAAGGCGCAGGTCAATTACCTTCTATAGAAAAAAGCCTTTTTAGGAATTTAATAAGTTGCATTGTAGCTTTCATACTTATAATAAGACATAAGAGTAGTTTTTTTGGAAAGAAAGAAAATCAAAAATATCTTTTAGGAAGATCTCTATTAGGAACCTTAGGTATAGTTGCTAGTTTTTATGCTATAGATCATATGGTACTATCAGATGCATCTATGTTAAATAAGCTAAGTCCATTTTTTGTAACTATATTTGCGGTTATTTTCTTAAAGGAAAAAATTAATTCCATACAAGTTTTTGCACTAATAGGAGCATTCATAGGAAGTTTGTTCATAATTAAACCTGCATTTAATATAGATATAATCCCAGCTCTTATAGGAGTTTCTTCAGCCATATTTGCTGGGGCAGCATATACCTTGGTAAGATTTTTAGGGAATAAAGAGGAGTATTATACCATTGTTTTTTACTTTTCCTTAGTCTCCATAATAACTACATTACCCTTTGTTATAATTAAATTTGAGCCTTTTACGTTTAATCAGTTTTTATATTTAATTGGAACTGGTGTATTTGCTTCCATTGCTCAATTTTCTTTGACAATTGCTTATAAATATGCCCCTGCTAGTGAGGTTTCTATCTACGACTATGTAAATATAATTTTTTCTGCTATAATAGGACAAGTGATATTTAATGAATTACCTGATAAGTATAGTATCTTTGGTTATACTTTAATAATAGGGGCTAGTGTGGCAGTTTTCCTATATACTAGAAGAAAAAGAGGAAAAATTCAAATTGCTTTAGAAGACACAACTTCTAAATAGTAAGTTCTTTCGTTAATAAGTGTTTAATTCCTAGCTTTTGTACAATAAGGGATGAATCAAATAATAAAAATAGAAATATCCAAAAGAAAAGGTGATGATGTGGGAAAATTAACAGGGAAAGTTGCAGTGATTACAGGAGCTTCAAAAGGTATAGGTAAGTCTATAGCAAAAAAATTAGCTTTAGAAGGTGCAGCTGTAGTAATAAATTATAAAAATGATGATGTATCTGCCACAGAGGTAGTACAAGAGATAAAGCAAACAGGGGGCTATGCTATTAAGTACAAAGCGGATATATCTAAATATAATGAGGCAAAAAAACTTATAGAAGATACAGTGAATGCTTTTGCTAAAGTAGACATATTAATAAATAATGCAGGAATCTCTAAAATTGGATTATTTACAGATATGGAAGAGGGTGATTGGGATTCTTTAATTGATACAAATTTAAAAGGAATTTTCAATACCTGTCATAACGTAGCAAACTATATGCTAAATCAAAAGTCAGGTAGTATAATAAACATATCCTCCATATGGGGAAATGTAGGTGCTTCCTGTGAAGTAATTTATTCCGCTTCAAAGGGTGGAGTAAACTCTTTTACAAAAGCTTTGGCAAAGGAGTTAGCACCATCCCATATAAGGGTAAACGCTATTTCTCCTGGAGTTATAAAAACTACTATGAATAGTTGGTTAACGGAGGAAGAGATTATTAGCCTAAAAGAGGAAATTCCTATGGGGGAGTTTGGAGAGCAAGAAGATGTGGCTAACTTAGCCTGTTTTTTATGTAATGATGATTCAAAATATCTTACAGGACAAATAATAACTGTGGATGGAGGGTTAATATAAATTCTTATGTATACTGTATTAGATGTTATAAATAAATTAATTGAAATAGAGAGCTTAGCATCGGATTTTTATAGTGATATTTCTGATAGGGGTGATGACTTTAGTAGTTTTAAAGTATTAGCTAAGGTTTTAGCAAAAGAAGAATCTAAACATGTTCATTTTTATGAAAACTTAAAAGAGGAGTTAAGAGATGAAAAGGATATAGAAATAGACTTTCAAACCTATGATAAGATATCCAAGATTATGAGTGAATTTAAAAACTCTTTTAGGGAGATAGAAAAAACTAGTATTGGAGAGCTTTTGGAATTTGCTTTGAATTTTGAAAAGGATAATTTAGCCTTGCTTTTAACTATTAGAGGTAAACTAGTAAAGACCAAGGAAGATGTGGAGAAGGAAAGATATAAGGCTCTTTCTTTCATTGTAGAGGAAGAGTATAAGCATATAAGAGATATAGAAAACTTAATAAATTATAGAAAATAAGCGGCTGCCTTAAGGCAACAGCTTCAGACTTTAGATAAAAGGCATATCCTCGTAAAGGAGGATATGCCTTTTGTCTAAACTCTGAAACATAATTATTAACTATCATATTTTATTTTTGCCAAGAGATAGAAAGAACAAACTTAAAGAAACTAATAGGAAGGCAATACAATGAAATTCATTTTGCTGCATATTTACAAAATCTATCTGATGGAAAAAGTGAAAATATAACAGATAATATGTAATTTTATAGGGAGTATGACAGTTATATAGTATATAGAGTTATTATATAACATTTTGTGTAATTATCTATATAGCATTCAAAGTTCACAAAGAGAGGAATTGCGAAGTGAAATATAATAAGATTTAATTTTAATTGTAAAAATATAAAAAACAAGAATTATTGTAATATAAATGTAAAAAAAAGATAATAAAATATCACAAAAAACAGTAATTTCAATACAATAAGCGATAAAATAATCCATCAAAGTGTTGTATAATAATAATTACTGGAATTATATGGGTGATTATAGAAAATCTGCGATAATAGTAAAAATAAAAGTATATATATTGTGAACTTTATGGAAATTTTTAATATTAGTGAACAAAAATTAAATGAATTATGTTTACTAATGGATTAAGAGAAAAAGTGTAAGGTTGAAAAATTTGTTAATAAAAAAGATAAAATTAGGACAGTAATTGTTGAAATATTGATAAGAACAATAATTGTTGAAAACTTAAAGATTAGCAATATCTAAAAGAAATACTGCATTAAACCGAATCTATAACAAACCATGAAAGATTTGTTTCTATATCACCTATTTCATTAATTAAAGAGATTTATATTACGTTGATACATCTCCTAAAACGGGGTTAGCAGCTGTGTCTATACCAAATATATATGAAAATTCCATATACTACAGTCAACAAGAAAAGTGAAGAGATCAAAAAATATCGTTATACTCAGATATCAGCTATAGCAGGAATTAGATTAAGAGAAGATGAAGTTACCAGTACTAATCCTTTTGATGGTGAAGAAGATACAACTCAAACACCAACAACATATCGTGGTGTTTATTTAACATGTCGAAGCGAGAGTAATGAAATGGAGGTTAATTATGTATAAAATACATAATTTTACTAAGGAACAAAAATTATTGATATTGACATCTAGGATTACAATGTCAGAAGAAAATAGGCTGGAAATATGCAAAATATTAGATGAGGGAATTAATTGGTTTGAATTTTACAAATTGACTCTTTACCATAAAACCTTTACATTATGTTGGAAAAATATTGAGAATGTGAAGGCGGATGTAAAAATTTCTAAATATCTCAGTAATATATTAAAATTCTCATATTCTGGTATAAAGGAGCAAAATCGTTTATTTCTTAATGAACTAGAAAATGTTATAGAAGCTTTAAATGAAGATTGTATTCCATGTTTACCAGTAAAGGGAGCAATGCTAATAAATAAAATGTATAAGGAACATGGAATAAGATATATGGGGGATATAGATTGTTTGATAAGATATTCTGATATAGAAAAAATTAAAAAAAATGAAACTTCTTGGGTATATACAAGGAACATATGATTATACTGCTAAAAAAATTGAACCAGTAAATCGATCAGAATATATTAAATGGAAACTGTTTATGAGCAACCTATATCCATTTAGAAAAGTTAGCAACAATGAGAATAATCTAGAGTTTAAAGTTGATTTTAGATATAGTTTAGATGATACGCTAGATAAAAAAGCAGTTGAAGATATAATCAATTCGTATGAGGAAAATGGGTGTGCTCAGCATGAACATGTACTTATACATTTGTGTACTCATTTTTATGATCAAGCAAAACATACTTATAATATATATACTGCTAAAGATTTTAATCTTATTAAACTTTGTGATATAAGAGAATATATTATACACTTTATGGATAATGAGAGTTTGATTAAAATGGTTAAATTTGCAAAAAACACTCATTAGAAAAACAAGTAGTGTATACTTTTATGTTCCTACAAACAATATATAATGATGGATATGAAAGTGAAATTATAAAGGAAATAAATATTTCAGATATAGCTTTTTTTGATACTTATGGAGACAATACTAAAGATGAAAATAGAAATTTTCAAAAGAATTTTTGGGATAGATTATTTTCCTGTGACAATATTGATGAATTATCAGAAACGCCAAAAATATTTACTGAATAGTATGTGAGAGAATATTATGGAGAAATTTAAAGTTTTGTTAAAAGATAAAATAAAAACAATTATATGGGCATTTAAAATGGCATGGAAAATAGACAAGAACATGTTACTTTTATGGTTTAGTTTGAGTACTGTATTATCAGCACTTTCGGCTATAGCATTAACCTATAATAAAAAGATAATAGCTTTTATTTCGTTATTTTTATCAACGGGTACGGGCAGCATTTCTGATGTGATACCAAGCATAATTACATTTGGAATTATTTTAACAGTTATTGGATTATCACCAAGAATTAATGGTGATTTATTATATATGATGATGTATGACTCATATTATTTAGGGATGGAAGAAATACTGATGGATTTCATGCAGAAAATAGATGTGAAAACATTATTGAATAAAGAGATAAAGGATGAATATAATGCTATTATTTCGAGGGGGGTTCTCTCACAGATTTTATGAGTGCGTTTTGTGTTCTTGCATCTAAGGTGATTAATATTGGCTGTTTGTTAATTGTAGCTTTTAACTCAAAAGTAATATTTTTAATATCCATCGTATATGTGGTCATAATAATATATTTAAATGTGTGTTTTGCTGAAAAAGTTAGAAGAGATAATTTAAAAACAGCAATCGATGAACGAAGAGTGTCATATTTTTACGATATGCCGTTGGAGCGAGGAACTTCTAAAGAAATACGTATATATGAAACACAAGATGAAATAGTAGATCAATGGCGAAGAGCGAATGATAGAATAAAAGAATATGAAATTAAAAGAGTGTTTGGACTTGAGATTCGTTCCTTTGTTGGTGGAGTAGCATTTTATATATTTATTATTGGAGTAGTAGTGTATGAAATTCTAATGGTATCTTCGGGTGTTATTAAAGCAGATGAATTTTTAATGATATATATTATGTGTGAAAATATATCAAATGCAATTTTAGGTATTTCTAAAAGTTTGTTACAAGTGGATTATGGGCTTTTTGCATTACAAAGACAGTTCAAATTCATATCTACTTTTGAACAAATTCAAAGTGATGAGAGTAGTAAGTTAACAGAAGTTGAAGATTCTAAAATAGTATTTGAAATAGATAATATGAACTTTTGTTATGAAAAAAATGTTCAAATATTAACTGATATTAATCTGAAAATCAATAAGGGGGAAATTATTGCTTTAGTTGGCCATAATGGAAGTGGAAAAACTACCCTTGTCAAAGTACTTCTTGATTTATTAAAACCTACATCAGTTGATATGTATTTTTATGGTAAACATTACCGTAAATACAAAACGGGGTTATAAATAGCTGTATTGGAGTATTTTTTTCAAAATTTCTATTTATTTCATGCATCTTTAGGTGAAAATGTTGGGTTTGGAGATTTAAATAATATCAGTAATGATAAAAAAATTGAAAAAGCTCTTTTAAAAGGGGGCGCTATAAATATATTGAATAAATTTCCAAAAGGTCTAAAAATTGGATAGATAAAGAGGTTAGTAAAGATGGTGCAGAACTATCTGGTGGAGAAAAACAAAAAATTGCTGTTTCTAGGGCATATATGAGCGATAAAGAAATTATGATATTTGATGAGCCATCGTCAGCACTTGATCCAATTGCCGAAATGGATCAGTTTATGAATATTAAGGAAAAGATTAAAGGTAAAACAGCCATTCTAATTAGTCATCGGGTTGGATTTGCAAGGCTTGCAGATAGAATAATTGTTATGGATAATGGGAAAATCATAGAGGATGGAACACATGAAAATCTTATTCTAAAGAATGGTGTTTATGCAGATTTATTTAATAAGCAAGCGCAATGGTATGATAGGGGTGTAGCGCAGTCATGAATACAGTAAAAGAAAGACTATGTTTTAGCGAAAGGATAAAAATAATATTAAAGGCACTAAGGGTTAGTATTAAAACAAAAAGTAAAGTTTCAATATTAATAAGTCTTGTTGGATTTTTAATGGCATTTGTTCCGGTAATTTCATCTAATGTATTAAAACAGTTTACAAATGAAATACAAGAAATATCCATAAACCACAGTAAAAGTATATCGGACGTATTTGCTACTTTTACAGTGCTAACGAGTCTTTTTATAATTCAGACAATTTTTAATTTTTTATTCAACTATATACAAGAAGTAGATAGGATAAGGACTGATAAGTACATACATGAAACCGTCTTAAGATGTACTTGTGATGTTAAATATATAGAAAATTACGATGATTTTAAAGAAAAAATATATTTTGTAAATACGTATGCTGGTTATAAGGTAGCAGAGAGTATGCAGATGATTATAATATGGATTCAAAATATGATTACTTTCATCAGTATTTTTTATGTTCTAGTTAATGTGAATATATGGATAGTAATAATATTACTTGTCACTTGTATACCATCAGTGATTCTATCTTATAGACAAAAATATGAAACATATAGGCAGGATATAAAATGGATGAAAGAAGGTGCTATGGTTATTCATTATTTTTTCATATGTGTTGCAGAAAGGACAATGTTAGAAATTTGACATTTGGGAATTTTTTACTATATAAAAGATCGCTGGAGAGAAAATTCAGATGTATATGTTAAAATCAAAAACAAAATGACAAAAAAGCATGTTCTCTATAATTCGGTTGCTGATATTTTGAGAAATGTCGTGTATATGGCGGTTTTGTTAATTGTTGCCAATGAAATATATCAAAAACCTGATATGGGACTTGGGGTATTTATGCTCGTATTTACACTGTCAAGACAATTGCAGGATATTACATCAAAATTATTAATAGGTGCGGCACAATTTGAAAGTGATATTAATTATATGAAAATTTTTTTTGATCTTAAAAAATTGGAAAGAGAAAATATAGATGATACAGCTGAGCTTATTGAAAATGGTGATATTAAATTTGAAAATGTAAATTTTTCATATCCTAATAGTGAGAAATTGGTTATTAAGGACCTTAATTTAACAATAAAAAGTGGTGAAAAAATTGCAATTGTAGGTAAAAACGGTTCTGGAAAGTCTACATTTGTAAATCTTATTTGTGGAATGTATGAGCCAGACAGTGGCGTTGTTAAGATAAATGATATAAATATACATAATAACTTAACTGCTGTAAGACGTTCAATATCTGTTGTGTTTCAAGATTTTGGACATTATGAGGCTACTATAAGAGAAAATATAACATATATGATAAATGTAGGAATGCAAGTGTTGAAGAACTATTTCAATTAGTAAATAAGACAAATGCAAATGAAGTAGTGGTTAAACAGCCAATAAAATTAAATGAACAAATAGGTATATTTAGTAAAAATGGAAACAATCTTTCGGGTGGGCAATAGCAAAAAATAGCTATTACTCGGGCAGTATATCGTAATAGGGCAAAAATTATGATACTTGATGAGCCAACATCAGCACTTGATCCGGTTGCAGAAGCTCAGCTTTATAGTGATTTTGCAAATCTTACAGAAGGCAAAACTACAATTCTAATTTCTCACAGACTTGGTATAACAAGCATTGTTGATAGAATTTTGGTTTTTAAAGATGTAGAAATAATCGAGGATGGTAGTCATAAGGAACTTTTAAGTAATAATGGTTATTATGCAAAGATGTATTATGCCTATGGTTTGTAGAAATGAGGAATTTAAATTATTGCACAATAATTTTGTCCATAGATCTAAAAACCCGTTGAAAAAGATGCAGTCACTTATAGCCTTATGTGGAAAACTTATAAAAATTTTATTTGCTATGGTTATAAAAGGCGTAGCATATGATCCTACACAAGTAATATGTCATTTAACTAATTTACAAACAGAGCAGAATGCTGCTTAAAAATATATCAATCAAAATAAATTTAATAACCTTAGATATTCATTATAAATTATAGTTTTAGTTCTTTGAAAAGATAGCTAGGAATTCAGCAGTATAATTACCATTAGGGCAATTGACCCAGTTTAGGAGCATCGCTGATACCACATCATGGATAGACAGTACAAAGGAATTTTAGAGCATAGACTCAGTGAGAGATGGGAGGGTTAGTCACCATGATATTAGTGGAAACATTCCAGTAATAATTTGGTAAAAAATTCATTTTTCTGATGTTTTACTTAATCAATGCAATAATATTGAATTAATTCAATTTATACACAGTCATATTCATAAAGCTATCATATCAATGAATAAAATTATAAGAAATAAAGAGTATTTAAGAGTATTTTAAAATATATAGGGGGAGTTGGTAATATATGAGTAATGAAGTAATAAATATTTTAAAAAATCATCGGTCAATAAGAAGCTTTGAAAATAAAAAAATTGAAAAAAGAGTTTTAGATGAAATACTTCAGGCTGGTATTAGAGCCGCTAATGCAGGAAATCTACAGGGATATTCGTTAGTTGTACTTGAGGATTTAGATAAATTAAAAGCATTAGGAGTATATAATACTCCACTTGTAATAATAGCATTAGCTGATGCTTATAGAACAAAGAGATGGTTTAATGCTTTTGGAGAGGATAATACACCTGTAAATACTATTCATGGATTGTTCATGAATAATTGGGATGCATTAATTTGCCTTCATAATATTTCTATAGCAGCAGAAAGCTTAGGTATTGGAACATATTATAATGGTGATGTAATTTCTATGGATATAAGGAAGGTAATAAACAATCCAGTATACACCTTTCCAGCAGGTATGCTTTGTTTAGGTTATCCTAAAAATGAAGGTAGACTTTTAGATAGATTGCCACTAGACGCTGTAGTGCATTACAATTCATATAAAATACCTACTGATGAAGAAATAAAGGATTGGTATTGTGAGAAAGAATTTTTATTTCAAACTAGAAACACTAAAGAAAGACTTGAAGAATTAAGAGATAAGGGTATTTTTAACATAGCTCAATCGTATTCCAAAAATAAATTTAGAAAAGATGAACTACTAAAAATTAATGAAGAAATAAAACGAAATATTAAAGAGTCTGGATACGATGTGTAATGCTCATTATTAACTAAATATAAATTATTAGAGATGAGCATAATTTATATTTTAAAAATTGAATACAGAAGTAAACTAGGATAGTTCATTTTCACTTAAATAATTTCGACCTGTGCATAAAAATTTTTGAGATAAATAAAGCATAGGATTAAAGATAAAGAGACCTCCCCCTATCAAAAAACAAAAAGCTAGCTTCTTACAGACAGGGGGTAGTCCTTGTCCTATAATCCATAAACAGAGAATTTACTTTTTTATACAGTAAATAAGTAGCTTAGATTTCTACTTTATGATATAAACTTAAAATGTATTTTTGAATTTTCATGCCATTGCTCATGCTCATTATTTTTATATAGAGTTATTATTGTTGCTAAAGCAACAGAGCCATCTTTAGACCAACTCATTCCATTATGTTTTTGTCTAGTTGCCACTAGCAAATCATTAACCTTTTCAGCTTTATTACTTGAAATCCTTAAGCCTAATGATTTTCTTAAAGCATAACAAGGTATGTAATTTCTGTTTCTTTTAAAGTAACCTATAAGTCTTTCTATGTTGCTTTCAGATTTAATTTTGTCGGTAGCAATAGATCTTAATATTTCAATAGCTGCATCTATCTTACCAATCCATAATTGAGATTCCACCTTTTAAAGTATTTCATTTCTAAAATACTTTAAATAACTCTAAACCTAATGATCACAATCTTTTAGGATATAGATGGACTACTCCTCTTTTAGCAGAATATATTAATCAAACATATGGTGTATTATATTCAGATGAAACTATTAGACGTATCTTACTAAGTGAGAATTATACTTTCAAAAGATCTCAATCAAAGCCTAGCAAAGCAGATGAGTCTGAGAAAGAAGACTTTAAAAAAATGAAAAATCTTCTAGATACTGTAGAGGATTCTTCTGATTGTGTCATCTATGCTATGGATGAAACTTACGTAAGACTCGAGTCTCAAAACCGTAAAAGTTGGAGCATAAAAGGGGTATCCCCTATACTTGAAAAGAATAATCCTCATATAGGCGCCAACATTGTTGGCGCTAGTAAAATACATGGTTCATTTGAAACTTTTGCTGGTATTTACCCATCAAATCATAGCATCGCTAATGCCGAAATCCGTAATTTCTTTGATTTTTTACTTAAACTGAATGAAGGTAAGAAAATATATATATTAATGGACAATGCTAGATCACATACATGCCCTAAAATGAGAGAGTATGCTGTTGAGCATAAGGATAAATTGATTTTTATCAATTTTCCTCCATATTCACCTGATCTTAATCCGCAAGAAAACTTGTGGAATTTACTAAAAAACTCACTTTTTCAAACTAGAGCAAGATCCTCTATCAAAGAACTATTTGATGATATCTGTAATATATATGACAAACTTAATGAAAATGATTCAATAAAACATTCGGTTACTTATGCTAGAAATTACTATGAATAATTTAACTTTCAACTGTGGTTATCTATAATATTGCCATAATATTTGAAGATAAAAAATTAACTTATAGGGAGTTAAATGAAAAATCAAATAGTTTAGCAAGACTTTTAATGAATAAGGGCGTTAAAGAAAATTCTATAATAGGAATAATGGTTGATAGATCGTTAGAGATGGTAATAGAAATAATTGGAGTATTAAAGGCAGGAGGAGCTTATTTACCAATAGATTCAAACTATCCTAAACAAAGAATAGAGTATATGTTAAGTGATAGCCAAAGTCAAGTGTTGCTAACGTCAGGAAGATTAATAAATGATATACAGTATAATGGTGAAATTATAGATTTATTTAAAGATTAATTATTCAATAGTAGTTCTGAAAACTTAGAAAAGATAAATAACTGAGATAATTTAGGCTATGTCATTTATACATCAGGAACTACAGGTAACCCTAAAGGGGGTATGCTTAAGCATTCAAATTTAAATAACTTTATAATGAGCTTTAATAAAAGTTTTAATTCACCAATTGGATCCGAGGATAAAGTATTATCGTTAACAAATTATGTATTTGACGTAAGTGTATGTGAAATTTTTGTGGCACTAACAAATGGAGCTACATTAGTTATAAATGATAAGCACAAAACTTTTGATCCGGCAGAGATAAGTAATTTAATAGTTGAGTATTTCGTTTCGATAAGACCACAGTCACGAACGTGAAGGACAGCCGCCTTTATTCTTTTATGAGCATTGCTGCTGAGTGTGATTTTTATTCATCAATATATCCTAGATGAGCCATCTGTTCCATCTGCTTGGAATACGATTCATTATCTAATGGATCAGTTCCTTCACAGTAAAGGGAAACATATCTTGCATAGGCTTCCTGCCATTCATAACGGCCAGCAAGTCCTGAATAAATCTCGGACCTGAGTATCAACCCATCATAGTCAGAAAGCCGTTTGCTTAGTTCATGGCGCAGGCGGATTGTTTCCAATTCCAACTGCTTGATATCATCTACAAGATAATCAATTAGCTGCAAATACAGGAATTCCATATGATCATCATTAGGAATAAGGTTATTCATTAACTTCACCTTCTTCCATTTTTAAAGACTTTATACCATGACGTTCCCTCATTGAGACTTTTCCATCTATTATGATTTCATAGGCATTATGTATAATTCTGTCCATGATAGCTTCTGATATTGGTCCATCATTAGAAGGGCTAATCCGCTCATACCATCCGCCTTTTCCATATTGGGTGCAGAAAATCATAGAACCATGATGTGTCCTTGCTTCTATGATTTCAAGAAGGTCATAGGATTCCTGCGGGGTAAGACATCGTATAAGCCACTCATCCATAATTAGGAGATCAATCTTCTGGTAACTCTTAATTACCTTTTCAAGTGTACCGCAGCCTTTTGCCACATTTAACTCGTCTATTAATGCTAAGATAAGATTGTACAAAGTTGCTAATATTTCTATGTACAAAATTGCTAATATTTTTTACAGTATTAATGGGTGATGAATATGAAAATTAATACTGAAATAGATATAGTGTCGATAAATGATTTAAAAAAATTAAAATTATTTGTGGAGGTCAACAATTTGGATAAACCAAACTTTAGTGAATTAGGAAGAAATCTAGGAGTTGATAGAAGAACTGTTAAAAAATATTATGAAGGAAATTTAAATAATGAACGTAAGCAAAAAAATCTAAGATAGATGATTTCTACGAAATAATAGAAAAACTATTATCCTCTGAAAATCCCCAAGTATTTCATTACAAATCACATCTATATAGATACTTGGTTAGGGAGCATGGACTTCAATGCTCAAGGAGTAACTTTAATTATTTTATATTAAAGCATGAAAAATTCGCAGAACACTTTAAGCCGAAGGCTAAATCAGATTCTATAAAATCAGAAACACCTTTCGGTAAACAAGCACAATTTGATTGGAAAGAAAAAATAAACTTTACATTTAAAGATAATACCAAAATGGTATTAAACGTAGGTAGCTTAGTGTTATCTGCTTCTAGGTTCAAAGTCTAGACTGTTTGCCCATCAACTAATCAAAATTATTTATTTGATTTTCTAGCAAATGCCTTTGAAACATTAGGTGGTGTCCAAAGGAAATATTGATTGATAATGCATCAACAATGATGGACAAAGCAAGGACGGAATGTTGTGAAGGAAAAATAAATCCAAAATTCGAACAATTGGCTAAAGATTTTAACTTTAAGATAGTTCCATGTGTAAGGGCTCGCCCTAATACTAAAGCAAAAGTTGAAAGTCCAATGAGAGTCATAGATGAGATTATGAGTTATAATGGTGTGTTAAAAGATGTAGAAGAATTATATGAAAAGATGAGTTTGATAACAAATGTGTTATCAAAGTTTTTATTGTATTAGGAATACCACAGGTTATACCTGTGGTTCTAAAAAGCTTTTAGCTATGCGTAGAAAAAATAAAACCTCCAATGTAAAATGAAAGTAGGTTTGCCGACCAAAATCATTAAACAAAGGAGGTATATCCAATATGGATAACAGTAGTTTAGCACATAGCAAGTGGAATTGTAAATATCATATAGTTTTCGCACCTAAGTATAGGAGGCAAGTAATATATGTGAAAATAAAAGCAGATATAGGACAAATATTAAGAAAACTATGTGAACATAAGGGAGTAGAAATAATTGAAGCAAACGCATATAAAGATCATATACATATGCTTGTAAGCATACCGCCTAAATTAAGTGTATCTCAATTTATGGGGTATCTAAAAGGAAAGAGTTCGTTGATGATATTTGATAGACATGCAAATTTGAAATATAAATATGGAAACAGACAATTTTGGTGTAAGGGTTACTATGTTGATACAGTTGGCAGAAATAAAAAAGTTATAGAAGAGTAGATAAAAAATCAAATACAAGAAGACATATCATATGAGCAGATGAGTTTAAAAGAATATGTAGACCCGTTTACGGGTGATCCAGTAAAACAAGGCAAAAAATAATAACCCCTTTAGGGGTAGCCTGAAAAAATTTGCGGTTGGCAAATCGTTCAATGTGCGAGTAGCACAGCCAGTAATATGCCCTTATAGGGCTAGAGCAAACCACCCCTTCTAGGGGTGGTCATGATTACAGTTTGAGCTGTCGCATTAGGACAACAGCCTTTTAATTTTTATTTAAAATATCTATCTAATAATCCTTTAAATGCAGCACCATGTCTTGCTTCATCTTTACACATTTCATGAACTGTGTCATGGATTGCATCTAAGTTAAGTTTTTTAGCTAATGTAGCTAAATCTTTCTTTCCTTGGCAAGCGCCGTGTTCTGCATCTACTCTCATTTGAAGATTAGTTTTTGTATCAGCTACAACAACTTCTCCTAATAATTCAGCAAATTTAGCTGCATGCTCAGCTTCTTCAAAAGCTATTCTCTTATAAGCTTCAGCAACTTCTGGGAAGCCTTCTCTATCAGCTTGACGGCTCATAGCTAGGTACATTCCTACTTCAGTACATTCTCCTGTAAAGTTAGCTCTTAAAGCTTCTATAACTTCAGCATCTACATCTTTAGCTACTCCAATTCTATGCTCATCTGCCCAGGACATTTCACCTTCAGATTTTTCAACGAACTTTGCAGCAGGAGCTCCACATTGTGGGCATTTTTCTGGTGCAGCTTCTCCTTCATAAACATACCCACAGATTGTACAGACAAATTTTTTCATTAAAACCATCCTCCTTAAAATTATGTTGATTTATATTATATATTTACTATTTTACCAACAATTATTATTATATAACAATCATTATAGAAAAGCAATAGTTTTTTACATATTTATAAACATATATATAACTATTGCTTTTTATACCAAAGTGTAAGCTTTTAACCAAATTTTATTTTAAAGTCATTTAAAACACTATATTAAATATAACATATTTCAACAAAAATATCCTAACAATGCTAAAATAAGTTACATAATATTTTGTTTATATTTACTTATCTTATGCAATTACTTATATGCTATCAAATCATTTTCAATGATTTTTAAAGAAAAATAAAAAGTTACTCCATTATTCTTATTTATAACACCATGTACACTATGGTGTTTTTCTAATATATTTTTCACTATAGCTAAACCAAGGCCAGTTCCACCACCGGATCTGTTTCTAGATTTATCAATCTTATAGAATTTATCCCATATATTTAGGATTTCTTCATTAGGTATATTTGAATTTGAATTAAATACTTCAATAAACAAATAATCTTTTGTTTTATAATATTCAGGCATACTATAATTTGATTTTTTCACACCTAATTCTGAGGTAATTTTAATTATTCCATTTATAGTGGTATGCCTTATAGCATTAGATATAAAATTATTTAGAACTTGCTCAATTCTAAATTTATCACCTTCCACAAAAGTATTTTCTACTTCTGTGATTATTTCAATATTCTTATCTTTTAGTAGTGGTGTTAATTTTTTTATTATATGCTCCACTAAAGACTTTATATTAAAAATTTCTATATTGAGCTTAAAAGAACCAGATTCTAATTGAGATAGGTCTAGCATATCCGAAACTAAGTTTCCCATATTATGAGCTTCATCAATTATTACATCTACATAAAAATCCCTTTGTTCTTCCTCTGCAATATTATCTTTTAGTCCTTCTGCATATCCTTCAATAAGGCTTATAGGCGTTTTTAATTCATGAGATACATTAGCTATAAAATCCTTACGCATTTTTTCAATACGTCTTTCTTTTTCGATATCTTCTTTTAGTTTATCATTAGACTTACTTAACTCTTTTAAGGTATTACTAAGATTTAAAGATAAGAAATTTAAGGTTTTTGCTAAATTTCCTATTTCATCTTCTCTATCTTCATCGCACTGTACAGAAAAGTCCATATTAGCCATCTTTAAAGCACTTTTATTTATGGCCTTTAGAGGACGAGAAATTAAATTAGAATATATTATAGATAGTAACACTATACCAAAAATTCCAAGAAGCAATCCATAGGGATAAAAATCTCTTATTACAGAGGAAGCTTCTTTAATGGTCTGAAAAGGAGAAACAGCAATTATTATATTATCATTGGTACTTTCTAAAGATATAGGAGCTATGCAGACAATATTATTTATGCTTTGATTTTCACTAGTTAATATTTTAGTTATAACACTGCCTTGTGATAGTATGGCAGAAAATTGAGGGTTTCTAGAAATTGTAAAAAATGATTCTTTTAGCATATCAAGAATAATAGCATCTATTTGTTTATTAGGATCAGATAAAAAAACAATCTCACCTTTATTAGAAAATATGGCGATTTTAGCGTTATTATTTTTTTCAAAACTTTGCATACTATTAAATAAAGCTTGTTTATTAGTATAATTGTATGAGTATGTTATTTTAAATGAATTTATTTCTGATTTTAATGTACTCATTTTTTTGTTTATATAAAACTTTTCAAAAAATATAGATTGAAAAGACATTATAAGCACTAAAATAATACTTATGAATACTGAAGTTATGGCAAAAAGTCTTAGAGTTAAGTTTTTTTTCATTTTTTCACCTCAAATTTATATCCACTTCCTCTTACAGTGGATATTAAATAAGACTTGTTCTTTAATTTTTCTCTTAATCTTTTAATATTGGTATCTACAGTACGGGGATCACCAAAATAATCTATTCCCCACACATTATCTAATATTTTATCTCTATTTAAGGCAATGCCTTTATTTTCTACTAAGTATATTAAAAGGTCATATTCTTTCGGAGTTAGGTATATTTCCTCTTCATCTAAATAAACCTCATGAGAGAGGGTATTAATAATTAATCCGTCAAACTCCTCGTTGTTTTTTTCAATAAAATCCAGAGAATCACTTCTTTTTAGTAGAGCTTTGGCTTTAGCCACCAATATTTTAGGACTAAAGGGTTTTGTTACATAGTCATCTGCGCCAAGCTCATATCCTAGAAGTTTATCCTCTTCATCAGATTTTGCTGTAAGAATTATTATAGGTACATAGGATATCTCTCTAATAGATTTACAAAAGGTAAAGCCATCCATTAGAGGCATCATTATATCTAGTATAATTAAGTTGATATGACTTTTTTCATTTTTAAAAATACTTAAAGCAGTAAGGCCATTTTCAGCTTCTAATACCTTAAAGCCTTCCTTTTTAAAATAATCTCTTAAAAGTAATCTCATTCTAAGTTCATCTTCAACAATTAAAATGGTTTTTTCCAAGGTTATACCTCCTATGCAGTATGTATAATTATATTTTAATTATACTATAATTTTTTAAAGTAGAATAATAGAGAATTAATCTTTGCATTAGAAACAAAAAAATGAGATAATTTAAAGTGACAATGGGAGGTAATACATATGAACAAAAATAAAATAAAAGACTTTATTTCATCTATTGATCCTTTGGATAAAACTGCTATGAATAAGGTAGTAAAGTATATGGATAATCTAACAAAGCCTATTGGAAGCTTAGGCTATATGGAGATTATGACAGCTAAAATAGCAGGAATAAAAGGATATTTACCTAAAGAGTTGAAGAAGAAAAATATAATTATTATGTGCTCTGATAATGGGGTGGTAGAAGAGGGAATTAGCTCTTGTCCTCAAAATACTACAGCATTAGTTACGGAAAACTTCACCAAAGATATTACAGGGGTTAAGGTTTTAGCTAATTATTATGGAGCAGAGTTAACTGTTGTAGATGTAGGGGTTAACCATGACTTTAATAATAATAAAATATTAAATAGAAAAATAAGTTATGGTACAAATAATATGGTGAAAGAAAGTGCTATGTCTTTAGAGCAGGCATTAAAGGCTATAGAATCTGGTATAGAAATTGTAGAGGAATTACATAAAAAAGGTGTAGATATTATAGGAACTGGAGAAATGGGAGTAGGAAATACTACTACCAGTGCAGCAGTATTTTGTGCCTTAACAGATATGGAGATTGATAAAATTGTGGGGAAGGGAGCAGGAGTTACTGAAGCACAATATAAGGTTAAAAAATCAGTAGTAAAAAAGGCTATAGAAGTAAATAAACCCATTAAAGAAGATGTTGTGGATGTTTTAAGTAAAGTTGGGGGATACGATATTGCAGCTTTATGTGGATGCTATTTAGCAGCTGCTAAATATAGAATACCTATTGTTATAGATGGATTTATATCTTCTGTGGCAGCTTTTTGTGCTTATAAATTAAACCCTTTATGTAGAGAGTATATGTTTCCCTCACACTTATCTGCAGAGCCAGGTGCTTGTTACATAATGGAGCAATTAGGACTTAAACCTATATTGAATTTAAATATGAGATTAGGTGAAGGTTCAGCATGTCCTATGGCATTTAATATAATAGAAGCTTCTCTTTACACAATAAATAACATGGGGACTTTTGAAAATGCTAGGTTAGACAAAGATAACTATATAGATATAAGATAATATTAGAGGAGTGAGAGCATAATGGGTAAAATAATATTGGTTACAGGAGGAAGTAGAAGTGGTAAAAGTACCTTCGCAGAAAACCTCTTAAAAGAAAAAGACCAAGTTTTATATATTGCTACAGCTATAGTTACAGATGGTGAAATGAAAGAGAGAATAGAAAGACATAGGGAGTCTAGAAATCCAAAGTGGGTAACTCATGAGGGATTTACAAATTTAAATGAAGCAGTTAAAAAGTATAATAAGCCCTATATACTTTTAGATTGTGTAACTATAATGTTAACAAATTTAATTTTTAATAGGGAAGAAAATTTGGAAGAA
Source organism: Clostridium simiarum (assembly GCF_018919175.1). Taxonomy (GTDB): domain Bacteria; phylum Bacillota; class Clostridia; order Clostridiales; family Clostridiaceae; genus Clostridium_L; species Clostridium_L simiarum. The sequence continues at coordinate 504,409 of NZ_JAHLQL010000001.1, forward strand.
AATGTTTCTCGTGAAACTTTAGATGCTATATATAGAGAGATAGAAAAGGAATACTCCCTTCTTTTAAAACAGGTTAAAGAAGAAGATACTACTCTGGTTATGGTAACTAATGAAGTGGGAATGGGACTAGTTCCAGAATATAAATTGGGAAGAATATTTAGAGATTTTGCAGGATGGATAAATCAATATTTAGCTAAAAACAGTGACGAGGTTTATTTAGTAACCTGTGGAATTCCTCTAAAAATAAAATAATATCAGGATGTGTGTAATGTTGATTGAAGAATTTAAAAGTTTTTTACTTATAGTACAGTTTATGACAAGGATACCTATAAATATAGTTCTTCCTTGTGAGGATAGAAATTTCAAAAGGGCATCAGCTTATATACCTTTAATAGGAATGATAGTTGGAGCTTCACAATTTATAGTCTATAAGATATTTTATAATTACATACCTAAGGAATTTTTATCAGTACTTATGATAATAACCTATATATGTATAACAGGTGGATTTCATATTGATGGATTAGGAGATACCTGTGATGGCTTCTTTGCCTTTAAGGGAGGTAAGGATAAGATTATAGATATAATGAAAGATAGTAGAATAGGAACTTACTCTTGTATGGCTATAATTATAGATATTTTACTAAGATATATTTCTTATGAGAAAATTATAGGACTTAATAAAGGTTATATTATAATATTAGCTCCTTTTATGGGAAGAGTAGCCCTTCAGATCTTAGCTTACATAGGTAAGGCTGCTAAGGAAACAGGATCAGGAAATTTTATTATAAATAATATATCTAATAGAGAGCTAATCATAGGTTTTATAATTTTAGCTTTAACCTCTTATAGCATGAATAGCTTAATACCTTTTTTATATCAATTTGCTTTATTTTTTATTTCACTTATTATATTGTTATTATTTTATGGCTTATGCAAAAACAAAATTGGAGGCATAACAGGGGATAACTTAGGTGCCATGAATGAAATTATAGAATTGACAGCTCTAATATTTATTTTATCATTAAAAATATAAAGTAATATTTAAGTTAAAGTAGCAAGTAATATATTAAGTTAATAAAGAAGTTTTATTAAAAGTCAACCTTCTAAAATCTAATGAAATATATTAAAAGGCATAGAATTTATTGATATAAATTCTATGCCTTTTTCCTATTAGTGAATTTTACTATAACTCTAAAGGATGAAAATTTCTTAAGGAGGTACTGGAATATAATTTTTTTAATTCTTCATAAAGGAAATCTAGACCTTTAATTATTTTATCTTCACTAACTTTACATAGACTCATTCTAATAGAAGGGGTTTTATTAAATTCATCTAAATAAAAGTTTGAGCCATTTCTAAGCTCAATATCTTTAGAGAGCATTAAGCTTATGAGCTCATCTATATTGATATTAGGCATTTTTATTAAAGAAAATAGACCGTTATTAGATATTTTATAATCTAAATTTAGGTTGGAGAACTTTTCCATTTGGTTTTTAAATAGTCTCATTCTAGTACCATAAAAATTTTTCAACTTAGATATATAGTTTTCATATTGACCATTATTTATAAATAAACTTAAGGCTCCTTGCATAGGCACTGTAGTTACTAAATCAAAGGTTACTTTATAATTGCTAAAGGAATCTATTAATCTTTTAGGTAATATACAAGCTGAAAGTCGCATACCTGGTATAAGGATTTTTGAAAAACTTTTCATATAAATAACCCTTTCGTTTTCATCATACCTATATAAAGGATAGGAGTTATTTTCATTTAAGTCGCTAAGATAATCATCTTCAACTATATAAACATTATATTTATTTGCAAGATAAGCAATATGCTTTTTGTCTTCTTCAGAAAGAGAAGTTCCAAGAGGATTTTGCATCCTTGGCATGGTATAAAAAAACTTAATATCTTTATTTTTGAAAAGATACTCTAATCTATCTAGGTCTATTCCATTAAAATCTCTATCTATTCCATATACATTTAATTTATTAATATTAAGCCACTTCAAAAAAATATTGTAGGTAGGTTGTTCTACCAAAATAGAATTTTTATTTTCACCAAAGTTTAAAAGAGATAATATAGAAAGGGCTTGTTGAGCTCCAGAGGTAATAAAGAGTCTTTCCATAGAACAATCTATATTGGCTTTTGTCATCATTGAAAGTATACTTTGTTTTAGAGGGATGAAACCTGAGGATAAGGAATAAGCAAAAATATGATATTTGTATTGTTCTACTGCATTTTCAAAGGATTTTTGAAATTCTTCATAGGGTAATATTTTACTATCTGGTTCTCCTGAAGAGAAGTTAATTATATGGTTATCATTAAAACTATAATACTTTAGCTGGTTATCCATTACAAAGTAACCGCTCTTTGGTAATGCATAGATAAGGTTTTGTTTTTCTAATTCTGAATAAGCTCTTATTACTGTAGAATTACTACAACTAAATTTTATAGCTAGGGCTCTAATAGAAGGTAACTTAGATGTAAAGCTACCATTTTCTATCTCACTTTTTATATAGTTAATTATAATTTCATATTTTGTACTCATAATAATTCACCTACTTATTTTGTATAAATACAGTTCCTACTAATTATAAAGTATATCATAAAAATTTACAGTAGTGTATTAATAATAAAAACAAACTGTATCAATACAAAAACTTGTTTTACTTAAAATTTTGTTTTAGACTAATTTAAAGTATAATAAGTTAATAGATAAATATTCTAAATAATATTTACTTTGATTAAACATGGATAAGTATATTATAATAAGATAATAAGTTTTAATCTGTACATTATATTAATTAAAAATCTTACCAGTTTAGATATTCTTGTAAGGAGGATTATTTATGGGATTTTATGAAGAACTAAGCAAATATTATGACATAGTGTTTGAAAAAAATAATGCTACTGTAGAGTTTCTACTAGAAGATTTAAAAAAACATCAAAAGGTAATAGACCTAGCCTGTGGCAGTGGAACTTATTCCATTGAACTTGCTAAGAATAAAATGAAGGTTTTAGGGATAGATTTAGATTTAGACATGATAAACTTAGCTAAGAAAAAATCCAATAAATTAGAAAATGTAAATTTTGTATGTGAAAATATGATGAATTTAAAAAACATAGCTAAGGGTGAGTATAACTCTATATTTTGCATAGGAAACTCTTTAGTGCATATTACAGATAGAAAAGCAATTAAGACTTTATTTAAGGACATATATGATGTATTAGAACCACAGGGTGAGCTAATAGTACAAATAATAAATTATGATAGAATAATAAAATATAATGTAGATCATCTTCCTACTATTAAAAGAGATAAAGAGGCTTTAGAATTTATAAGAAAATATGATTATAATAAAGAAGAGGATTTAGTGTATTTTAACTCTGAATTAATTATAGGAAATGAAGAAAACCATAGGTATGAAAATACTGTGACCCTCCTTCCGCTTAGAAAGGATGAACTAGAACTTATGCTATTAGACATAGGTTTTAGCCATATGGAGTTTTATGGAGGGTTCAATAAGATTCCTTATAATGATAAGGCTTATGCTACTGTGGTAAGGGCAAAAAAGATATAATAACAAGAATGATCAAGGATGAGGGGATAATTTAATGAAAAAACTGATTTTCGATGCTAAGGATAGCTTACTGGATAATGGACTTAGAGTTATTACTATAAAAAAAGAAACACAAATAATGTCAATACAAATTGGAGTAAGTATTGGAGCTATGTATGAATCCATAGAAGAAAAGGGAATTTCTCACTTTATTGAGCACATGTTATTTAAGGGAACTGCTTTTAGAAGTAATGAAACACTGAATAATGATTTAGAGTTTTTAGGTGGGGAGTACAATGCTTATACAGATTATAAGGCTACTATATATAGTATAAGCGCTTTAGAGGAGGAAATTTCAAGTTCTTTGGATTTATTATCGGATATGATTATAAATTCATCCTTCAAAGAGGAAGAGATAGAAAGAGAAAGAGGTGTAATATTATCTGAAGCAAGAAGTAGCTTAGATGATGTTGAAAACTTAACCTTTAAAAAATTAAATGAAATAGCTTTTGTTAATAGCCCTTTAAGGTGGGATATTATAGGAGAAGAAAAAAATATAAAATCTTTTAATAGGGAGCAATTGATAAGATTTTATAATAAATTTTATACACCGCAAAATTCTATATTAGTTATGGTTTCATCCCTAGATCATAGTGAAGCTTTAAGTAAGATAAATAGTAAGTTTGGTTCTTGGAAGGGAGAGTTTTCAAATAAAAACTCCATAATAGTTGAAAAAAATAATCCAACAATAAAAACTACAATTAAAAGAGACATAGAGCAAAGCTCTATAGCCTACTTATATACATTTCATGATTTGCCTAAGGAAAAGGAATTACCCTTAAAGATTTTAAACCATAAACTTGGAGAAAGTGCTAACTCAATTTTATTTAGAGAACTTAGAGAGAAGCTTGGATTAGCCTATGATGTTTATACAGATTTAGATATGACACCACAAATAAAGACCATGGCTATATACACTGCGGTATCTGAAGAAAATATATCTAGTGCCATGGAAGCTATTGATAGATGTATAGAGGATATTAAAAATAAAAAAATTCGATTTAATGATGATACAGTAAATTTAATGAGTAAGGTTCATAAAACTGCAGTGATATCTACTATAGAGGATTCTACGGATTTAGCAAATTACGTGTTGCATCAAGCTTTAGAAAAAGAAAATATACATGCATACATTGAAGATATGAAGGCTTTAGAAAATATAAGTAGCAAAAGCATATATGATGTGGCTAATATAGTTTTAGAAAACCCAACTATACACATATTAAAAAATGAAATAGATTAAAGGTGAGATTATTAGATGGAAGGTAAAATAACTTCAATTGAAATACAAAGTAGAAATAAAGATAGGGTAAACATATTTGTAGATGGGGAATTTGCTATAGCTTGTTTTGCAGAAATAGTATATAGGAAAAACTTAAAAAAAGGGGATAAAATTGATATATCTCAGTTAAATGAGATATCATTAAAGGAAGAATATTCCAAGGCAAAAAATTATGCTTTAAGATTAGTAGAAAAGGGATATAAACCAGAAAAAAATGTGGTAGATAAACTATTGCAAAGAGGTTATAGTAAAGATACTATTAATGAAGTTATAATCTTTTTAAAGGAATACTCCCTTATTGATGATAAGAAATATGCAGAAGCTTATGTAAAAGAAAAAAGTAATTCTCAAGGGAAAAACAAGATAAGATATGCCCTTTTAAATAAAGGTATTGATAAAAATATAATAGAGAATGCCCTAGAGAATCTTTATAATGAAGAAATAGGAGAAAATATTGCTGAAAAGGTAGCTATAAAAAAGTACAACGCAATAATTCAAAGAGAAAATGATAAATATAAGATTAAAATGAAACTGTATAGATTTTTAATAGGAAAAGGCTACTCAATGGATTGTTCCAAATCAGTGGTGGACAAAGTGCTTCAAGAAAATGAGTTGTAGAGGGTGGTAACCTTATGGAGAAAAATTCTATTAATTTATTATTTATTCTTATGTTTTTATATCCACTATTAAAAGGCTTTATTTTTAAATTTGATTCTTTAAATTTGAAAGAGGGATTAATAGAAACGGAGAAAAACATTGCTTTTTTACTGTCTATACCAATTAGTGTATATTTAATGAAATATACAAGGGGGTACTTAGATACTTTTATTAAAAAAACACCTTACAGTGTAATGTATTATATTGAAAAATATAATAAAGCATTTTATGTTATAGTTTTTTTAATAATATGCTTTATAATTTATAGTATACAGCTACTTATTTACAATCTATTAAATTATCTTATTTTCTATCCCTTAATAAGATCTTTAGAAAATAAAATAAAATATAAAGGCAGTACATTTAATAGAATAATTGGAGCCATTTTTTCCATACCTAAAGGTGTTTGTTATGTTTTTTTTACAGCATTTTTTATTTATTTTTTATCTTACTTTTACAAAGGAGAAAAGTTAAATTACTATCTAGAAAGTTCAAGTATATATAATAAAATAAATATATCAATAATGTCTCCCTTAACTAATTCAAATCTGGTAAAACAAATTCCAGAAATAATAAAAGATTCCTTTAAGGTGGAGATTAAACAAAATCCTAGCAATGTTGTAAAAGGAAAAAACAATAAAGAAAATACTATTGTATATTATAATGGTGTTACCTTAGAAGAAGGCATAAAATCCAGTGAATATATAGATAATTTTTCTATAAATTTAGTTAAAGGATATAATAATGATAAAGCAAAAGCTAAAGCCATATATAATTGGATTGGTTTAAATATAAATTATGACTATGAAAAAGTAGATAAAGTATATAATAATGACTTTAAAGTGGATTCAGGTGCTAAGGTTGCTTATGATACTAAGGAAGGGATATGTTTTGATTTTTCTTGTCTTTTTGTTGCGATGTGCAGAGCAACGGGGTTAAAGGTTAGGTTAGTTACAGGAGAAGGATTTAATGGTTTAGATTGGGTAAGTCACTCTTGGAACCAAGTATATATTAGTGAAGAAGATAGGTGGATAAATGTAGATACTACTTTTTATAGAGGAGGAAATTATTTTAATAGTAAAAAATTTGATTTAGATCATAGAGGAGAAAACATAATAGGTGAATGGTAGTAGGTTGTCTCGCAAAGTATATAGAGACAACCTGTTAGTTATTTAATATGATTTTTTAAAATTAAATCAATTGCTTTTTTACAATCTTCATCCTCATGATCTAATGACCAAGAAGTATTAAAATATAACAAGGCTTTATTGTTATCTCCACTCATGGCATAACAATAAGCTAAATTAAAGTAATATTTACTATCCTCTTTTAGGATAATAGCAGATCTTAAATGATTGATTGCTTTTTGATATTCTTTTAGTTTAATAAAGCAAACTGCTGAATTGTAATATGAGCAAGCTTCATTTTCTTTGTTTTCAATAGCTTTTTTGTATAGACTTATTGCTTGTTTATAGGATCTGCTGTTGTAAAACTCATTGGCTTTTTGAAAGTAATCCATTTTACTCCTCCCAAAATTCATGCATATTACTAACGCAAACTTAAATATTATATTTACATTCTTAACCAACGAGGAATTTTATATACAATATATTAGAGTTTATTCTAGAATTTACAAAAGCTTTGGAAATATTGTAAAAGGATTTAGCATATTAGAAAAATTAAATTAATATTATGGAAAGTAAAGAATGAGAAAAGTAAATAGTTTATAACCTTAATGTAATAAAATTACTGAGGAATTGACGGTAATAATTCACAGTGATATTATTTTAAAATATAGATAAGTTTAGTGTATGCATGAAGGATTTTATAATTATTTTATGGAAAGAGATGATAATTTTGAAAGATGTATTACACATAGGATTGGACGTTGGATCTACTACTGTAAAGATAGCAATTATGGATAAAAACTGTAGATTGATATATGGAGATTACAGGCGACATTATGCTGATATTAAAAATTCCATTAAGGAAATTTTGACAGATATAAAAGCTGAATATAAAGAACACTTGATTACAATAAGTGTTACAGGTTCTGGTGGATTAGCAGTTTCAAAATGGTTAGATATTGACTTTGTTCAAGAAGTTATCGCGTCTACTACTACAGTAGAAAAATTTATACCGGAGACAGATGTAGCTATAGAGCTTGGAGGAGAAGATGCCAAAATAACATATTTTAAAGGTGGAATAGAACAAAGAATGAATGGTACTTGTGCTGGCGGTACTGGTGCTTTTATAGATCAAATGGCATCTTTAATACAAACTGATGCTAAAGGATTAAATGAGATGGCAAAAGAACATCACCTTATTTACCCTATAGCTGCAAGATGTGGAGTTTTTGCAAAAACTGATATTCAACCACTTTTAAATGAAGGAGCTAAAAAAGAAGATTTAGCCGCTTCTATTTTTCAAGCTGTAGTAAATCAAACTATAAGTGGACTTGCTTGCGGAAAACCTATAAGAGGAAATATAGCCTTTTTAGGAGGACCACTATACTTTTTATCTGAATTAAGACAGAGATTTAAAGAAACATTGAATTTAAAGGATGAACAAGTTATATTTCCACAAAACTCACAACTTTTTGTTGCTATGGGAGCAGCCATATTTTCTAAGAAATCTAAGATAATTAATTTTAACAAATTAATACAAAAATTAGATGTCTTAGATATTATAAAAGGAAATGAAGTTGAAAGACTAAAACCTCTTTTTAAAAATGAAGAAGAAAAGATAGAATTTAAAAAAAGACATAGTTTAGCAAAAACTCCTAGAGCAGATCTAGCAAATTACAAAGGCAATTGTTTTTTAGGTATAGATGCAGGTTCTACCACTACAAAGGTAGTGCTTATAGGGGAGAGACAAGAAATATTATATTCTTTTTATGGTGGCAATAAAGGTAATCCATTAAATTTGATTGCAGATATATTAAAGGATATATATAGAATAATTCCTTCAGAAGCTAAAATTATGAATTCCACAGTGACAGGTTATGGGGAGGGATTAATAAAGTCTGCCTTTAAAGTGGATATTGGTGAGATAGAAACTATAGCTCATTATAAAGCAGCAGATAACTTTTTACCAGGAGTAGATTTTATTTTAGACATTGGTGGACAAGATATGAAGTGTCTAAGAATTAAGGATGGAGTTATAGATAGTATACTTTTAAATGAAGCATGTTCTTCTGGATGTGGATCTTTCATTGAAACTTTTGCAAAATCTTTAGGTACTACCGTAGAAGACTTTGCAAAAGAAGCACTAAAATCAAAAGATCCTGTTGATTTAGGGTCTAGATGTACAGTATTTATGAATTCAAGAGTTAAGCAAGCTCAAAAGGAAGGGGCTACAGTTGCAGATATTTCAGCGGGATTATCTTATTCTGTTATAAAAAATGCTTTATTTAAGGTTATAAAGATTAAAAAGCCTGAAGATATGGGGGAAAATATTATTGTTCAAGGTGGAACCTTTTATAATGATTCTATTTTAAGAAGTTTTGAAATTATTTCTGGAAGAGAAGCTATAAGACCAGATATAGCAGGGCTTATGGGAGCTTATGGTGCCGCTATTATAGCTAAGGAAAGATATGAAGTTGGACATGATAGCACTTTATTAAAGGAAGAGGATATTTTAAACTTTAAAGTTGAAAGTAACATGAGGCGCTGTGGCCTTTGTGCCAATAATTGTTTGCTAACGATAAATGAGTTTTCTAATAAGGAAAAATTCATTTCTGGTAATAGATGTGAAAGAGGAGCAGGAGGGGAAAACTTAAATTCTGAGCTTCCTAATTTATATGATTATAAATATAAAAGATTATTTGATTATAAGTCTCTTCCTTTAGAAAATGCAAAGAGAGGAATTGTAGGAATTCCGAGAGTATTAAATATTTATGAAAACTATCCATTTTGGCATAAATTTTTTACAGAATTAAAATTTAGAGTGGAGCTGTCCCCTCGGTCTTCTAAAAAAATATTGGACTTAGGGATAGAAACTATACCTTCAGAGTCTGTGTGCTATCCTGCGAAGCTAGTTCATGGACATATAATGAGCCTAGTAAATAAAGGAGTTGAATTTATATTCTATCCTTGTATAGCTTATGAGAGAAAAGAATTTAAAGAAGCAAATAATCATTATAATTGTCCAATTGTAACTTCCTATGGAGAAGTTATAAAAAACAATATGGATATAATAAAGGAAAAAAATATAAATTTTAAGAATCCATTTATCTCTCTTGAAAACAAAAGAAAACTTTCGAAAAGACTTTATGAGGAATTAAAAGAGTTTTCTATAGGCTATGGTGAAATAGTTAGCGCTGTAGATAAGGCTTGGGATGAGATGGATAATTTTAAGCAGGATATAAGGGTAAAGGCAGGAGAAGCTTTAGATTATATAAATAGAACAGGAAAAAAGGGTATTGTATTAAGTGGAAGACCTTATCACATAGATCCTGAAATAAACCACGGTATAGCAGAGCTTATAACAAATTATGATATGGCTGTATTTACGGAAGATAGCTTAAGCCATTTAGGACAAGTTGAGAGACCTTTGAGAGTAGTAGATCAATGGATGTACCACAGCAGATTATATGCAGCAGCTAGTTTTGTTGCTAGCCAAAACTCTTTAGAATTAGTTCAGCTTACATCCTTTGGCTGTGGATTAGACGCAGTAACTACTGATCAGGTTCAAGAGATATTAGCTAAGAGTGGAAAGATATATACTCTGTTAAAAATAGATGAGGGCAATAATTTAGGGGCTGTAAAGATTAGGTTAAGATCCTTAAAAGCTGCAATGGAAGAACGTGAAAGAGCTGAATACAAGCCAACTCTTTATGAGCACAATCATGAAAGAATTGTATTTACAAAGGAGATGAAAGAAAGGCATACAATATTATCTCCACAAATGTCACCTATTCATTTTCAGTTTGTAGAAGAGGCCTTTAAAGCTAATGGATATAATCTTGTAGTGTTACCTAAAGTAGATAATGATGCTGTAGAACAGGGGTTGAAATATGTAAATAATGATGCCTGCTATCCTTGTATAATGGTAGTTGGTCAATTAATACAAGCCCTTAATTCGGGAAAGTATGATTTAGATAATACCTCCATTATAATAAGTCAGACTGGAGGCGGATGTAGAGCTACAAACTATATAGGATTTTTAAGAAAAGCTCTTAAAGATGCTGGATATCATAACGTACCTGTGGTTTCCCTAAATACAGTAGGAATGGAGAAGAATCCTGGTTTTTCTTTAACTCCAAGTTTATTCAATAAAGGAATGATGGCTATAATTTATGGTGACTTATTGATGAGGGTTCTTTATAAAGTTAGACCTTATGAAAAAATCAAAGGATCATCTAATGAATTATATAACAATTGGATAAATAAGATAAAGAAAAATGTATATAATGGAAGTCACAAAGAGTTTAAAGAAAATGTTAGAAATATAGTAAAAGACTTTGATAACTTAGAGATAAATAATGTAGCAAAACCTAAGGTGGGCCTTGTAGGCGAAATACTAGTTAAATTTCACCCTTCAGCTAACAATAATGTAGTAAATCTTATTGAAGAAGAAGGTGGAGAGGCTGTGATGCCAGATTTACTAGACTTTTTCTTATATTGTGCCTATGATCAAGAGTTTAAATATAGATATCTATCAGGAAGTAAATTATCCCAAATATTAGGGAGTGCTTCAATAAATGTAATGGAGTATTATAGAAAAACTTTAAGGGAAGCATTAGAAAGAAGCGAAAGATTTGAGCCACCAAAATATATAAAAGAGTTAGCTAATAAAGCTTCTAAAATATTGTCCTTAGGGAATCAAACTGGAGAAGGATGGTTTTTAACTGCTGAGATGATAGAGCTTATAGAAAGTGGTGTGGAAAATATAATTTGCATGCAACCTTTTGCCTGCCTACCTAATCATGTTACAGGAAAGGGAATGATAAAAGCCTTAAAGGAAAAGTATCCTAGGGCTAATATTGTAGCTGTAGATTATGATCCTGGTGCTAGTGAAGTTAACCAGTTAAACAGGATTAAACTTATGCTTTCTGTGGCCTTTAAAAATCTTCAAAATCCAATTACTCCAAAAGAAATAGAAAAAGAAATATTAAAGACTGTAGATAATAAAGCATAAATACTTGACACTATGCTGTAAGTATTATAATATATTTATTAAGTTAAATAAACTGCGATGATAAAGAGGAGTAAGGAATTCAAGTGCTTTAAGAGAGAAGGACTCACCGGCTGAAAGGTCCTTTATGTTACTAATTCTTGAAGGTAGCTTTTGAGCATCTTTGCTGAAATTGTAGTAGGTAAAGACGGTGTTTTGCCGTTATGTTTTAAGAGCCATTTAATTATTAAATGGGAAAAAAGGTGGTACCACGGGCCCTCGTCCTTTTATAGGATGAAGGCTCTTTTTTTATTGTTTCAAAAAACAATAAAATTATTATTTTTAGAAGCAACTTATACTTAAGTGTTTTATAGTTAAAGTTTAAAAGTAAATCAGGAGGTATTAATATGACTGAAAAAAAGAATTTAAACACCACATATAACCCTAAAGAATTTGAAGAGAGAATATACAAAGTATGGGAAGAAAAAAAATATTTTACTCCTAAGGTGGATAAAAATAAAAAGCCTTATACTATAATAATGCCACCACCTAATATTACAGGAAAGCTTCACTTAGGTCACGCTCTTGATAATACCCTTCAAGATATGTTAATAAGATTTAAAAGAATGCAAGGGTATAATGCTCTTTGGTTACCTGGTGAAGATCATGCCAGTATAGCAACAGAGGTTAAGGTAGAAAATGAACTATTAAAAAAAGGCATCAAAAAGAAAGAGATTGGCAGAGAAGCCTTTTTAGAAAAGGTTTGGGAGTGGACCGATGAATACAGAGATAGAATAAGATCACAGATTAAGCAGATGGGATGTTCAGTAGATTTTACTAGAGAAAGTTTTACTATGGATGAAAGATTGAATAAGGCTGTAAAGCATGTTTTTGTAAAGCTTTATGAAGAGGGACTTGTGTATCAAGGAAATAGAATTACAAACTGGTGTCCAAAATGTGTTACAGCTATTTCAGATGCGGAAATAGAGCATAAAGAACAACAAGGTAACTTCTGGCACATAAAATATCCTTTAGTTGGTACAGATAGATATCTAGAAATAGCAACTACAAGACCTGAAACTATGCTGGGCGATACTGCTGTAGCTGTAAATCCCAAGGATGAAAGATATAAAGATTTAGTAGGAAAAATGCTATTACTACCTTTAGTAAATAGAGAGATTCCTATTATAGCTGATGATTATGTGGATATGGAATTTGGAACTGGAGCTGTTAAAATAACCCCAGCACATGATCCTAATGACTATGAGGTAGGTAAAAGACATAACCTAAAAGAAATAAAGGTAATGGATGATAAGGGTCATATAAATGAGTTCGGAGGAAAATATAAGGGACTTGAAAGATATGAAGCTAGAAAGGCTATAGTAGAGGATTTAAAAAAAGAAGGATACTTAGTTAAGATAAAGGAACACGTACACAACGTAGGTTTTCATGATAGATGTGGTATAGTAGTTGAACCTATAATATCAAAACAATGGTACGTGAAAATGGAAGGTTTAGCACAACCTGCAATAAAGGCTGTAAAGGATGGAAAAACTAAGTTTATACCAGAAAGATTTGAAAAGGTATATTATAACTGGATGGAAAACATACAGGACTGGTGTATATCAAGGCAACTATGGTGGGGACATAGAATTCCAGTTTGGTACTGTCAGTGTGGAGAGATAATTGTTAGTGAAGATACGCCAAATTGCTGCTCTAAATGTGGAAGCAATAATTTAAAGCAGGATTCTGATGTGTTGGATACTTGGTTTAGTTCAGCCCTTTGGCCTTTTTCCACATTGGGATGGCCAGAAAAAACCGAAGATTTAGAGTATTTTTATCCTACAGATACTTTGGTAACAGGATATGATATCATATTCTTTTGGGTAGCTAGAATGGTATTTTCAGGGATACACAATCTTGGAGAGGTACCTTTCAAAAATGTGTTTATGCATGGTATGGTAAGAGATTCAGAAGGTAGAAAAATGTCTAAATCCCTTGGAAATGGAGTAGATCCATTAGAAGTTATAGATAATTATGGGGCAGATGCATTAAGATTTATGCTTGTTACAGGTAATGCACCAGGAAACGACATAAGATTCTATCCTGAAAGAGTTGAATCTGCAAGAAACTTTGCAAATAAGATTTGGAATGCATCTAGATTTGTTATGATGAATTTAGATGAGGAATTAATGAATAAATATAAAGACTGCAAAGAATACAGTTTAGCTGATAAATGGATATTATCCAACATGAATAGACTTGTAAAAGAAGTAACAGAGAATATGGATAAGTTTGAGCTAGGCATTGCTCTTCAAAAGATATATGACTTCATATGGACAGAATTCTGTGATTGGTACATTGAACTTGTTAAACCTGTATTGTATGGAGAGGATGAAAAACAAAAGGGAGTTACTTTTAATGTGCTATATAGAGTTCTTACTACATCATTACAACTATTACACCCTGTAATGCCATTTATTACTGAAGAAATATATACACATTTAAATAATGAATATGAATCCATAACTATATCTTCATGGCCTCAATATGATGAAAGTATATCCTATGAAAAATCTGAGATTGAAATGTCTTATATCATAGAAGGAATAAAGGGTTTAAGAAATGTAAGAGCAGAGATGAACGTTCCACCATCAAGAAAGGCTAAAGTTCTTGCATATGTATTAGATGAAGCTAAAGAGGCCTTTGCTGGTGGTAAAACTTATTTTGAAAAGTTAGCTTCTGCTAGTGAAGTTGAAATTATAAAAGATAAGAGTAATTTACCAGATAATCTAGTTTCTCTAGTAGTTAAAGGTGGAGAACTGTTTATTCCTTTATTGGATTTAGTTGATAAAGAAAAGGAACTAGAAAGATTAAATAAGGAAAAAGAAAAGCTTCAATCTGAAATTGAAAGAGTTGAAAAAAAGCTTTCTAATGAAAAATTTGTATCCAAGGCTCCTGAGGCGGTAGTAGAAGAGGAAAAGGCTAAGGGTGAAAAATATAAGACTATGTTAGATGCTGTTTTAGGAAGAATTGAAAGCTTGAAATAATCGCTTAGTTCTATTTAACCTGTTTAAGAAAAGTAACAAATAAATTGACAATATAATAAATTATACCTAAGATATAAGTAGGAAAATGAAGGAATAAATTCATTTTCCTACTTATATGTTTAAAATAGTTTTAATATTTGCATAAGATTAAAGGGGGTGAATTAATTGACTGATAATAATACAGAGAATTTAATGACCTATAAACAAGCTATGAGTTACATAAGGGATACAGCTAAGTTTGGTAATAACTATGGATTATCAAGGACAGAAAAGATTTTAGAATTATTAGGAAATCCTCATAAAAATATAAAGTGTATACATATAGCTGGTACTAATGGTAAGGGATCAACTACAGCCATGATAAACGAGATATTATGCAGAGCAGGATATAAGGTAGGTATGTATACTTCTCCTTATTTAGAGGAGTTTGAAGAGAGGATTCAAATTAATAATGAGAATATTTCAAGGAATGATTTAGCTAAAATAGTCACAGAAGTATCTAGAGCTGTAGATAAGGTAATACTTTTAGGATATGAACATCCTACAGAGTTTGAAATAATAACCTGTGCCATGTATTTACACTTTTATTTAAAGAAAGTAGATTACGCAGTAATTGAAGTAGGATTAGGTGGTAGACTAGATTCTACAAATGTTATAAATCCTATAATATCAGTTATAAGTTCTATTAGTTATGATCACATGAATATTTTAGGGTCAACATTAAAAGAAATTGCAGGAGAAAAAGCAGGTATAATTAAAGATAAGGTTCCAGTTATATGTTATCCCCAACAAGAAGAAGCCTTTCAAGTTATAAAGGATAAATGTATAGAAAAACATTGTGAGTTAATATCTTTCGAAAAGAATTCAGTAAAATTTATTCATGTGATCGAAAGAAAGTGTTCTTTAGCCCAATTATTAGAGTTACATACAAATAAGAATAGTTACAATATAGAGCTATCACTTTTAGGGGAACATCAATTATTGAATTGTGCTCTTGCAGTAAATACTATTGAAAAACTCTGTGAAATTGAAAATATACAAATATCAAAAGATGTGGTGTTAGGGGCTCTTTCTAAGGTAAAATGGCCAGGAAGGCTAGAGATTATGAAATTTTCTCCTAAGGTGGTTATTGATGGTGCTCATAATATAGATGGAATAATAAAATTGAGAAATAGCATAACAAAGTATTTTAAATATGATAATATAATTCTTATATTAGGTATACTGGCTGATAAGGAAGTAGAAAAGATGATACAAGCCTTAGCTCCTTTAAGTAAGAAGATTATAGCAGTAACACCTCACAGTGAAAGAGGAGAGATGGCTTCAGAATTAGAAAAACATATTAAAAACTATAATAAGAACTGTGAAGCTATGGAGGACTATAGGGAAGCTTACAAAAAGGCTCTAACTTATGCTTCAAAAGAAGATATAGTTGTAATATCAGGTTCTTTATACATGATTGGTGATATGAGAAAAATAATAAAAGATTTAGATAATAATTAATTTTTGAAGACATAAATTTTATACATTATTTAAAGGTTATTTTTAATATATAATACAACAAAGCTTGCTATTTAAATTTACTGAAATAGCAAGCTTTACTTATTTAAAGGGTTACTTTATTTATTTAAAACTAATGTTTCTATAGCTATAGAAAGTTGATCTGGACAGGAAGTGGATTTAGAGCCACACTTTATGCCTTTTAGTCTCTTGGCAGCTTCTTCAACAGTCATACCTTCTACTAAACTAGATATGCCTATTAGATTTCCAGGACACCCTCCTTGAAAATTAACATTAGTAATCTTGTCATCCACCACTTCAAAGGTTATATTTTTTGAGCAAACACCTTTAGTATTGTAATTATACATATTTTTAAATCTCTCCTTTAAGTAAAATATAATATCATTTAAATTATAAGTCATATTAGTAAATAAATAAACCTATTTAAAATCATATTATCCAATTATTATTAATTACATATAATGAGTATTATAGTCTTAAGAAAGGAGGTGAAAAGCTACTTCTATGCCTGAGGAAGTAGTAGCATTATGGACTATATCTATATATGTAACACAGGCTCTGATTCAATATCTAAAGTATGTTTGAAAGATTTCAAGGAAAAAACTATTGATATTTACAAAGAACATGAAAGAGTAGGTCCTCATGGAATATGCGGTTGGAAAAGTTATGTATTAGTAGCTAATAATTATAACGATACTATGTCTGTATTAGACATTATAGAAGATAAAGAGATGTGTAATTATTATATAGGGGTTCATTGTAATGATCTAAAGGTGTTTAAGGATCATGCTTATATAGTTTGTGGTGAATCCAATACATTAGTAATATTCGATTTAATAAATGGTAAAATAATAAGGGAAATTCCTTGTGGAAATATGCCACATAGCATTGATATATGCTTAGATACAGGAATGGCAGTAGTGGCAAATATGGAAAGTGATGATATATCTATTATAGATTGTGTTAAGAATGAAGGTTTAAAAACTATAAAGCTTTATGGATCGTATCCAACTAAGGCAGTATTTAGTAAAGATGGTGAGAGGGTATTAACTTGTGAGAGCAATATTGGTATGGATTGTAATGGTAAGGTAAATATTGCATCTGTAAAAAGTGGTAGATCCATAGCTACTATTGAGACGGGAAAATCTCCTGTAGATATATGTATAGAGTGGAGTAAGAGCATGGCCTTTGTATCTAACTTTTTAGATGGTACAGTAAGTGTTTTAGATTTAGATATACTAGAGGAAGTGGATAGGATTTATTTAGGAGGGATGCCAAGAGGGATATTAAAGCATAAAAGATGTTTGTATGTAGGAGATAATTATAATAATATATTAAACAGATATGATATTTATAAAGGAAATAAAAATGTCATTACCATAGGTAAGGAACCAAATGGAATGACATTGATATGATACACTAACTGTTTATAAGAAGTTGCATTATCTTATTATATATTTCTGAAGAGTTTGATTTCCACTTATCGCAGAGAGATATAGCTTGCTTATTCGATGCAACATTTATTTTTAAATCCATAAGCAAGGTGTCATTTTCAATAGCTTTTAAATTTACCATAAAATTATCATTATCATCAATGGTATAATTAGCTGTTAAGGTAAGCTCTTTTTTTATAGTATCTATTCTCTCCTTTATATAGGAATCAATGGCTTCTATTTTAGAAGCGGATATCCTATCCTTAAACATGGATAAAACTTTCTCTCCTTTATCAGATAAGACTAAAACTTTTTTTTCGTTTTTTCGGTCATAACGGATAAAAGATGATGAAATCAATTCAGAAACATATTGCTGTAGTGTAAAGTAATTTATAAATCCGTTTTCTAAAATGATCTCTGTTAATTGACTGTTAGATATAGGCATTTTTATACTTTTTAATATATATAGCACCATTAATTTATTTTCTGCTAACTCTAAAGTGCTCTCATACATTACTATTCCCACCCTCCGTGTATAAGTGAAAGTGTACTCATATATTATAACATAAAAAGCGCTGAAAAACCTCAGCGCTTAAATTTTTTTAACAAGAATAAATATATTTATAAATTTTGAATATATAAATGATAACTTTAATAATAATTAAAGTATAGAAAAATAACGGAGGGAGTTATATTGAATAAAGATATTAAAGCAAAGATGATAAAAAAAAGTTTACTAGCTGTAATACTATTATTTATAGTGGGGATAATTAGCGTACTTCTATCAAATAGAAGTATTGCAGTATCTTCGTCTAAAAATAGAAAACTACCGATTTATTCTGTGGATACTAAAGAAAAAAAGGTAGCGCTGACCTTTGATATAAGTTGGGGGTTAGATAATGTAGAGGATATATTAAATATATTAGATAAGTATAATGTAAAGGCTACGTTTTTTGTAGTAGGTGGGTGGATTGATTATAATAGTAAAAATAAAGATATGGTTAAGGAGATACATAATAGAGGACATGAAATAGGAAATCATAGCAATATGCATCCTGATATGAGTAAAATCTCCAAAGATAGAATTATAAAGGAATTAGAAACTACTAATACTAAAATAAAAAATATAACTGGTGAAGAACCTAAACTTTTTAGATGTCCAAGTGGCTCTTATAATGACTTGCTTATTGAAACTGCAGAGAGACTTAATTATTACGTAATTCAGTGGGATGTAGATAGCATAGATTGGAAGTCTGAAGGAGCAGAGGTTGAATATAATAGGGTTATAAGTAAAACAAAACCAGGATCTATATTATTATTTCATAATGATGCTAAATATACTCCTTACAATATACCTAGAATTGTTGAATATTTTAAGTCTCAAGAATATGAATTAGTTAAGGTTTCTGATTTGATATACAAAGAAAATTATATTATTGATGGGGAAGGAAGGCAGAAGATTAAATAATTACTAAATTCTTGAAAAAAATTATATCTATGTATATAATGTAAGAGTATGTGTGGATTATAAAAAAAGTAGTAATAATTTTATATATAGTAGAATATTTTAATTATGTAAGATGATTAAAAAAACCAAGGGAGAGAGAGGGGTTAAGATGGATAATTTGATGTTAAACAATAAAATCTATTTAGAGGGAAAGATTCTTTCGCCTTTAGAGTTCAGTCATGAGATGTATGGAGAGGGTTTTTATACATTTTATTTAGACGTTATGAGACTTAGTGATGCCAGTGATGTTTTATCCATTACAATATCTGAAAGGTTAATGACTGGAGTGAATTTTGAAATAGGTTCTGAAGTAATTGTAGAGGGGCAATTGAGATCTTATAACAAGTTTATTGATGGCTCTAACAGACTTATTTTAACGGTTTTTGCTAGAAATATTGAACCTTGTATAGAGAGAAGTAAAAATCCTAATGAAATATTTTTAGATGGATTTATATGTAAAGAGCCAGTATATAGAACCACTCCTTTTGGAAGGGAAATAGCAGATATTTTATTAGCTGTAAATAGACCTTATAATAAATCTGATTATATACCTACTATAGCTTGGGGAAGGAACTCAAGGTTTTGTCAAACTTTAGAGGTGGGAGATAATATTAGGATCTGGGGGAGACTTCAAAGTAGAGAATATCAAAAGAAATTATCTGAAAACGACTATATTAAAAAAGTAGCTTATGAGGTTTCTATATCTAAAATGGAAAGAGTCACAAAAGAGGATTCTTCTACTGAAGAATTAGGACACAGTGAGGAAGTAGTTTAAAGGAAAAAAGGTATCTCATTATTATTGAGATACCTTTTTTCACATAAGCTATTTTCTTAAATCCTCTAAAATTTGAGTTTTATCTTTTGTTTGATCATCTACAATTTTTATAACTTTTGCAGGAGTACCAGCTACAACTACTCCAGCTGGTACGTCTTCAACTACTACAGATCCAGCTGCTACCACAGAACCTTTTCCAATTTTTACACCTTCTAATATGACTGCATTAGCGCCTATTAATACATCATCACAAATCTCGCAAGGGCTTTTGCTAGGTGGTTCTAAAACCCCAGCAACAACTGCACCTGCTCCAAGATGAACTCTTTTTCCTAATTTTCCACGAGCTCCAACTACAGCATTCATGTCTACCATAGAGCCTTCACCGATTTCAGCTCCTATGTTTATAATTGCTCCCATCATTATAACTGCATTTTTACCTATAGAAACCTTATCTCTTATAACAGCACCTGGTTCTATTCGAGCATCTATATTTAGAAGATTCATAAGAGGTATTGCGGAGTTTCTTCTATCATTTTCTATTCTAAAGTTTTTTATATTATCTTTATTATCAAGTATAAAATTTGATATTTCATCACTTTCACCAAAAAGCACATATATTCCTTCTGCTCCATACCATTCTATATTGCCTGTAGGACAATGGTCTAGTTTACCATTTATATAAGCTTTTACAGGAGTAGACTTTTTAGATTCTTTTATGTATCTTGCAATTTCATATGGATCTGTTAAATCATAATTCATAGGTTTAAATCATCCTTTCTAAATATGTTTTAAAGTATATAGTTATTATAATAAAGAACATACATACTTTAAAGGGTTTTAATATATATTATTTTTATAAAAATAATATATATTAAGAGAAATGAATTTTAGTAAATAATATAATATAATAGATTATACCATATTATACAGACAATATTCTAAAGAAAGAGGTAACTTTTATGAATAAAAATGTTAAAGATGTTGAAATTTCAGGAATAAGAAAATTTTTTAATAAAGTATCAAAAGTTGATGGAGCTATTTCTTTAACTTTGGGACAGCCTGATTTTCCGGTACCAGATCCATTAAAAGAAGCTATAATTAAGGCTTTAAATGAAGATAAAACTCAATATACACCTAATAGTGGAATATACCCACTTAGGAATAAAATAAGTGAGTATTTAGCTACAATGAATATTAATTATGATGCAGAAGAGGTTTGCATAACTGTAGGAGGAAGCGAAGGATTATTTTCTGTATTGATGGCTGTTTTAAACAAAGGAGATAAGGTTTTAATTCCTAATCCTTCTTATCCAGCCTATGAAGGTATAGCAAATATTTTAGGTGCCACAGTGGTGAATTATAGTTTAAAAGGAGACTTTTCTATAGACATAGAAGATTTAGAAAAAAAATTAAAAGATGATGTAAAAGCTATAGTTTTATCCTTTCCATCTAACCCTACAGGAGCTGTATTAAGTAAAGAGGATATGCAAGACTTACATAATCTACTTAAAAAAAGTTCTGTTACTATAATTACTGATGAGATATATAGTTCTGTTATTTTTAATGAGGAGTACTATTCCATAGCTCAATATGAAGATGTGCTAGATAGAGTAATTTTAGTTAGTGGTTTTTCTAAGATGTTTTCTATGACAGGCCTTAGGGTAGGTTATGTTTGTGCAAAAGAAAAATATATGAAAGAATTTTTAAAGGTCCATCAATATAATGTTTCATCTGCTCCATCTATTGTACAATGGGGGTTATATGAAGGGTTTGATGAAGGGTTGAAATCTGTAAGTGTAATGAAAAATGAGTTCAAAATAAGAAGGGATTATGTATATAATAGGCTCCAAAACATGGGGCTTTTATGCACTTTACCTCAAGGAGCATTTTATATATTTCCATCCATTAAGAAATTTGGGCTAAGTAGTGAAGAATTTTGCACTAAATTATTAGAAGAGGTAAAAGTGGCTTGTGTTCCAGGTTCTGCTTTTGGTTCTCTAGGAGAAGGGCATATAAGAATTTCTTATTGTTACCATATGGATACCTTAGAAAAGTCTTTAAATATACTGGAGGAATGGTTAAAGCAATATAATAAGCAAATGATTTAAAAAGGTTCCGTTGAAAATAATTAATAATATGTTAAAATATTGTATCAAAATTAATTAATAGCATATTATAGTAATTATAGAATACAAATTATAATTAATGATTAGTAAACAAAGAACTCTAAAATTCATGATTAAAATAGGGGGATAATGTATAACGCCACTGTGGTTTGTGTGGTTTTTATATGATTATAGCTGTTTTGGTGAATGGGAGTTCTTTTTTTATTGATACTTATTATTACGGAAAATATAGTAAAAATCTTCAATGGTTTTTATATTAAATAGGTGAAAATGTTTATCTATGTACAGTAAAATCAAAACAACATAGAATAATTTGGAAAATAATCAAGTATATTATTAATATAATTTAAGAACATATAAAAACATTATTGACATAAAAAAACTATTGTGATAATATTATAAAAAATGAAACACAAATACATAGAAGAGTCAATTTCTATTACAATTCTTTACTTAAATTTACAGATATATAAGTTGTAAAACTAATGCTTATCATAAATAAATTTTCTAGTAGTTCGTATTACTTAATTAATCCCAATATAAATTATTTCTGTTCATACTTTAAAATATTATATTATTTTTTAAATTTTCAAATTATTTTGAAATATGGGAGGTGGACTTGCTTTACTTTAATTTTAATAAGGGGGATAGGGTCTATGGTTAAATATATTTTAAAAAGACTATTTGCAAGTATTATTACCATCTGGGTTGTTATTACTTTAACATTTTTCTTAATGAGACTAATGCCAGGAGGACCTTTTGATGGTGAGAAAAAAGTTCCTGAGCAAATTAAGGCGAATTTAGAGGCAAAGTTTGGAATGGATAAGCCTTTAGGAACACAATATACTATGTATCTAAAAAATCTACTTAAGGGAGACTTAGGGCCCTCAATGAAATATGAGGGGAGAACTGTTAGGTGGGTTATAGGATATTCATTTCCTACTTCAGCGAAATTAGGAGCTGTAGCTGTATTGGTTTCTTTAATTTTAGGTGTTTATATGGGCGTAGTTTCAGCTTTGAATCGCGGTAAATGGCCTGATTATGTCTGTATGATTTTGGCCACTTTAGGAGTTACTGTTCCTAGTTTTGTAATGGCTACGTTACTTATATTAGTTTTATCTGTTAAGCTCCAGCTTCTTCCTGTAATTGGTTTTGAAGGACCTAAGAATTATATAATGCCGGTATTAGCTCTTGGTGGATATTCCATTGCATTTATAGCAAGACTTACCAGATCAAGATTAATTGAAGTTGTAAAGCAAGATTATATAAGAACTGCTAAGGCTAAAGGTTTAAGTAGAAGCACGGTAATATATAAGCATGCTTTAAGAAATTCTTTGATTCCTATTGTTACCTATATGGGACCTTTAGTAGCAGGAATATTAACAGGAAGTTTTGTGGTAGAAAGAATTTTTGGAATACCTGGCCTTGGTGGAGAGTTTGTAAATTCCATTAATCATAGAGATTACACAACTCTTTTAGGGGTTACGGTTTTTTATAGCACATTGCTGGTTGTATGTAATTTTATTGTTGATATTTTATATGTAATTATAGATCCAAGAATTAAGCTAGATAGTTTAGAGGCTCAATAGTAAAAAAAGGGGGGTGACTTATCATGGAAGTAAATAAGGAGTTAGAATTTGATATAGAGATGTTCGAAAAGGCTACAGAAGAAGAAAAAACAATTAATGGAATAGTAAGACCTAGTGTTACTTATTGGCAGGATGCTTGGAGGAGGCTTAAAGCCAACAAGCTTGCCATTATATCTTTAATTTTTATTTTACTTATTACTTTAGGTGCTATTTTTATACCTATATTTTCTAAATTTGATTATTATACCAATGATTTTTCAGTGGCTAATCAAAGACCTAGTTCTGTTCATTGGTTTGGAACTGATCAGTTTGGACGGGATCAGTTTGTAAGGATTATGTATGGAGCTAGATACTCTCTTGCCATAGCTTATGTGGCATCTTTTCTTAATTTAATTATAGGGGTGCTATACGGCGGTATATCTGGTTATGTAGGAGGTACATTAGATACTATAATGATGAGAATCGTTGATGTTATATATTCTATCCCTATGATGATATATGTAATATTACTTATGGTTATTATGGAACAGGGACTAACAAGTATAATAATAGCTCTTGCTATCTCTTACTGGCTTTCCATGGCTCGTATTGTTAGAGGAGAAATTCTTCAATTAAAACAACAGGAATTTGTTCTTGCAGCAAGAGTTTTGGGTGCTAATGGAAAGAGAATATTATTAAGACATTTGATACCTAATAGCATGGGACCTATAATTGTAACATTAACATTATTGATTCCTTCTGCTATATTTACAGAATCTTTTTTAAGCTTTGTAGGGTTAGGTATTCCTGCACCTAGAGCTTCTTGGGGAACTTTAACATCTGAGGCTCTTCAAGGGTATTTGATATATCCTTATCAGTTAATATTCCCTGCTTTAGCTATATGTTTAACTATATTAGCTTTTAATCTACTAGGTGATGGGCTTAGAGATGCTTTAGATCCAAAATTAAGAAAATAAGTAGCAGGAGGGCTGTATATGGATAACTTATTAGAAATAAAGGATTTAAAAACCACGTTTTTTACTCATGTAGGTGAAGTAAAAGCTGTTGGCGGTATATCTTTTTCTCTAAAAAAAGGAGAGGCTCTTGGCATAGTAGGGGAGTCTGGTAGTGGAAAAAGTGTTACTATGATGTCTTTAATGAGACTCTTAGAAGAGAATGGAAAAATAATTAATGGAGATATAATATTCGAAGGAAGGAACTTAGTAGACTTAAAAGAAAAAGAAATGGAAAAGGTGAGAGGTAATGATATAGGGATGATATTTCAAGATCCTATGACATCCTTAAATCCTGTTTATACTGTGGGAAAACAGGTTATGGAGCCTCTAATTAAACATAAAAATATGAATAAAACTCAGGCTTATGAAACTGCTTTAAAAATGTTATCTATTGTAGGAATACCAAGTCCAGAAAAAAGAATGAAGCAATATCCTCATGAATTTTCAGGTGGTATGCGACAAAGGGTAATGATAGCTATGGCTATGGTATGTAATCCAAAGCTTCTTATTGCAGATGAGCCTACCACGGCCTTGGATGTAACTATTCAGGCTCAAATATTGGAACTTATGAAAGATTTAAAGGAAAAAATAAACACTTCTATTATATTGATAACCCATGATTTAGGTGTAGTTGCAGATGTCTGTAACAACATAAATGTAATGTATGGAGGATTAATAGTTGAAAAAGGTAGTAAAAGGGATATTTTTTATTCACCTAAGCATCCATATACTTGGGGATTACTTAAAAGCGTTCCAAATCCTAAAAATATAGTAAAAGAGAGATTGAAGCCTATTGACGGACAACCTCCAGATTTATTAAAACCTCCAGTAGGGTGTCCTTTTGCTCCAAGATGTGAATATGCAATGAAGATATGTTTATCAGAAAGGCCTCCTTTCTTTAGTATTGATGAAGATCATTCTGCTGCCTGTTGGTTAAATCATCCAAAAGCAAATAAGGTAAAAGCACCTGTGGGAAGGGAGGAGATTATAAATGGCTGAAAAAAAGCAAGTACTATTAGAGGTAAATAATCTAACTAAATTTTTTCCTGTTAAGAAAGCTATGTTTTCAAATGGGAAAAGTTATGTTAAAGCTGTAGATAGGGTTACTTTTAAAATCAATAAAGGGGAGACTTTGGGATTAGTTGGAGAATCCGGGTGTGGAAAAACTACTACAGGAAGAACCATAGTAAAGCTTTATGAACCTACGGCTGGAGAAATAATATACAATGGGGTAAATTTAGCAAAATATACTCAGCAACAAATGCTTCCTTATAGAAGGAAGATGCAAATGATATTTCAAGATCCTTATGCTTCTTTAGATTCTAGAATGACTGTTGGGGATATAGTTGGAGAAGCTATAGATATTCATGGTTTAGGTAAGGGTAAAGAGCGAATTGAAAAAATTAGATATCTTTTAGATAAAGTTGGTTTAAATGGAGATCACATAAGTAGATATCCTCATGAGTTTTCTGGAGGGCAAAGGCAAAGAATTGGAATAGCTAGAGCTCTTGCTGTAGAGCCAGAGTTTATAATTTGTGATGAACCTATTTCTGCTTTAGATGTTTCTATACAAGCTCAAGTTGTTAATATGCTAGAGGATTTGCAAAAGGATTTAGGACTAACTTATCTTTTTATAGCTCATGATTTGTCTATGGTAAAGCATATATCAAATAAAATTGGTGTAATGTACTTAGGTAGAATGGTGGAAATGGGGGAGAGTAATGAACTCTATACCCATCCTCTACATCCTTATACTCAGGCTTTACTTTCTTCGATACCTATACCAGATCCGGATGAATCGGAAGCTAAAAAAAGAATAGTTTTAGAAGGTGAAATACCATCCCCTATAGATCCACCGCCTGGATGTAGATTTAAGGGGAGATGTAAGTATGCAAAACCTATATGCTCTGAAGAAGATCCAGAATTAAAAGAAACTGATAAAGATCACTTTGTGGCCTGTCACCTATATTAATATATATCAATTTTAGGAGGTGAACATAGGAAAAACAAAGTAGAAAAGAATAAAGTTTATTATAAAGGGGGAAAGAAAATGTTAAAAAGAAATAAAAGAATAATAACTTCGTTAATGTGTATTGCTATGACAGTAACCACTTTAGCTGGATGTACCACTAAACAAGAACAAGGAGAAGAGCCAAAGGAGCCTAAAAAAGTAGATCAGGTAATAGTATATAATCTTGGTGCAGATCCAAAAACTTTAGATCCAGCTTTGAATGCAGCTGTAGATGGAGCTACTGTATTATCAAACGCTTTTGAAGGATTAACAAGATTAGATGACAAAGATAAGCCTGTTAAGGGAGTGGCTGAAAAGTGGGATGTTTCCAGCGATGGATTAGAGTATGTATTCTATTTGCGTAAAGACGCAAAATGGTCAGACGGGCAACCTGTAAAAGCTTCAGATTTTGAATATGCTTGGAAGAGAGCTTTAAATCCTGATATAGCAGCAGAATATGCGTATCAATTATATTACTTAAAAAATGGAGAGGCTTACAACCATAAAGAGGTTTCTGTAGATGAGGTTGGAGTAAAAGCTACAGATGATAATACTCTTAAGGTTACCCTTGAGAATCCTACAGTGTACTTTTTATCTTTAATGGCTTTTCCTACTTATTTTCCAGTTAGAAAAGATATAGTAGAAAAAGAACCAAAAGAATGGGCTACAAAACCTGAGTCTTATGTTTCTAATGGGCCTTTTAAAATGTCTGAATGGAAACCAAAGGATACAATAACCTTTGTTAAAAATGAAAATTATTGGGGGGCAAAAGAAGTAAAGTTAGATAAAATAAACTACAAAATGATTGATGATGCCACTGCTTCATTATCTGCTTTTAAAACAGGGCAATTTGATATTATAGAAGCTCCGCCAGCTCAAGAACTTCCTACACTTTTAAAGGAAGGTATAGCAAAAATATACCCATATTTAGGAACTTACTTTTATTGTATAAACTTGTCTGATAAGGCTGAAGGTGTAGATAAAGAAGCAGCCAAGGCTCTAAAAGATCCTAAGGTTAGAAAAGCTTTATCTTTAGCTATAAATAGAAAAGATATAGTTGAAAACGTAACTAAAGCAGAACAAGTCCCAGCAGTTAGCTTTGTTCCTAAAGGAATAGAAGAATCACCAGGTAAAGAATTCCAAAACAAAGCATACTACAAACCAGAAGGAGATATAGAACAAGCTAAAAAACTATTAGCAGAAGCAGGGTATCCAGAAGGAAAAGGATTCCCTAAGATACCACTAACTTACAATACTAATCAGGGACATCAAAATATAGCTCAAGCGGTTCAAGATATGTGGAAAAAGAATTTAGGTATAGAAGTTGAATTAAGAAATGAAGAGTGGAAAGTATTCCAAGAGACTAGAAATGAGAAAAATTATATTATGGCAAGACATGGATGGATATCAGATTATACAGATCCTATGAGTTTCTTAGAAATGTGGATATCAACCTCTGGAAACAATGATGCATCATATAAAAATCCAGAATATGACAAATTAATAAGTGCATCAAAAAAAGAGTTGGATTTGACAAAGAGAATGGAAATATTGCATAAAGCAGAGGATGTTTTTATGGAAGATATGCCTATAATACCTATATACTACTATACAAACGTTATATGTCAAAAAGACTATGTTAAAGGTGTAAGAAAGTCACCTCTTGGATTTACATTCTTTGAAAAGGCTTATGTTGAAAAAAAATAGATTAAAAAATAAAGTGGTTTTTATGCCACTTTATTTTTTATCTTTTACTTAGATAGATTTAACATATGATCCATATTATATATTCCATGAGGTTTGTTCAAAATAAATTCACAAGCATTTATTGCACCTACTGCAAATACTTCTCTAGAAATAGCTTTATGGCTTATTTCTATTACTTCTCCAGAACCGGCAAAGATTATATCGTGATCTCCAACTATACTTCCCCCTCTTATAGCATGCACACCTATTTCTTTATGCTCTCTTTTTTTGTTTCCTTCCCTACCATATATTATATCCGTAGGTTCTTTTATAGTTTCTTGTATAGTGTGAGCTAATAATAGTGCTGTTCCACTAGGGGCATCTACCTTCTGGTTATGATGTTTCTCTATTACTTCTATATCAAAATTTTTGTATAGAGAAGAAGAAATGTTTCTTAGTATATTATTAACTACATTTACACCTATACTCATGTTAGCAGATCTAAATATTGGAATATGCTTACTACATTCATTTATTAAATCAATATCTTCCTCTGTATATCCTGTGGTACATAAAACTATAGGTGTATTTTTTGACTTTGCATACTGTAAAAGAGAACTTAAGGCTTCTTTTCTTGAAAAGTCAAGTATAACATCAACTGAAACATTGCACTGATCAATATTTTCAAATACTGGATAAGAAGAGTAAGATTCCTTATTTTTATCTATTCCCGCTACTATGGATATGTTTTTAAAATTATTTATAGCTTCAGTAACAACTCTTCCCATTTTTCCATTACAACCATTTAATAATATTTTAACCATAAAAAATTCTCCTTATTTTAATAAACCATATTGCTTCATTTCATTTTTTAGGATATCTAAATTCTTATCTTCCATAGAACACAAAGGCAATCTTAGATGACCTACATTCATGTCCATTAGATTAAGAGCAGTTTTTACTGGAATTGGATTTGTTTCTATAAATAAAGCATTGGTTAAGTCTAAAGCTTTAAGCTGTATATTTAAAGCATCTTCTGTATTTCCTTCTAAATAAAGTGTACACATATCATGAACAGCTTTAGGTATTATATTAGCTAAAACAGATATTACCCCTATGCCACCTAAAGATAATATAGGTATAATTTGATCATCATTTCCAGAGTAAATATCTATTTTATCTTTGCAAAGAGCTTTGTATTTAGCTACTTGAGAAATATCTCCGCTAGCCTCTTTAACGGCTTTTACATTTTTAAGTTTTGTAAGTTCTAAAAGAGTTGAAGGAGAAATATTCATTCCTGTTCTTCCAGGAACATTGTAAAGTATAATAGGTGTATTTACTGCATCAGAGATAGCTTTAAAATGCTCTATTAATCCTTTTTGAGTAGTTTTGTTATAATAAGGCGTTATAACTAGTAAACCATCTACCCCTACAGATTCAGCCCATTTACTCATTTCAACAGAAGCCTTTGTATCGTTATTTCCTGTACCTGCTATAACAGGAATTCTTTTGTTAATCACATCTACTGTAAATTTTATAGCTTCTTTTCTCTCAGATTCTGACATAGTAGAAGCTTCGCCAGTAGTACCGCATATGATTATGGCATCTGTATTAGAACTAACATGCCACTCTAATAATTCCTTTAATTTATCAAAGTCTACTCCTCTTTCGTTAAAAGGCGTTACAATAGCTACACCTGAACCTTTAAATAATGCCATAAAAATCCCTCGCTTTTCATAATTATTTATATAAAGAATAATTAATTATCCTTTATGATTTCTTTATACTATATTATATAGTCAATGGTGATAAAAATATATACTTTATTTATATTTTGATTTTATTATAAGGAGTTTTACTATGAATAAATATGTGTTCTTAGGCAAAAATAAAAATATCTAATTATATTAAAAGTACGAAGGGACAGATATTATGGCAAAAACTCAATTAAAGAAGGTTATAAAATCCAAATTAAAATCCAACAAAGAGTTAACTCCGGCAGAACAATTAAGAGAAGAATTAAAATATGAAATAGCAGAAGAACTAGGACTTAAAGATAAAGTAGATGCTTTAGGATGGTCTGCCCTTACCTCAGAAGAAACAGGTAGAATAGGTGGTATAATGACTAAAAGAAAAAAAGATAGAAATATTCCAAGTAATAAAGAAATATTAGCAAATTTAAAAAAGTGATATAAGTAGTTGACTAAATCACAAAAGATATATAATAATAGTTAGTATGATTTTGTTTATAAAAAACTAGGGGGACAGTAATGGAGAGTTATACTAAACTATCTGAAGTTTACGATAGGCTTATAAAAGAAGATATTGATTATAACTTTTTTTCAAAAAGCATAATGAATATAGTGGAAGATTTAAATGTAAGCAGGGAAGATTATCTTGATGTGGGCTGTGGAACAGGGAATTTATCACTTATTATCTCGCCTTATTTCAAGTATACATGGCTTGTAGATTCATCTTCACCTATGTTAAGTGAAGCTTTTGATAAATTTAAAAGTAAAAAGTTAAATCCTAAGATTATTTGTCAAGATATGTGCAGTTTAAATCTTAATCATAAATTTGATCTTATTACATGCACATTAGATGCGGTAAATTATATAATAGAAGAAGAGGACCTTCAAAGTTTTTTCTGCAGTGTATCAAAACATCTTAAAGAGGAAGGAGTATTTATTTTTGATATAAACTCCTATTATAAATTAAGTGAAGTTCTAGGAAATAACAGCTTTATATATGATGAAGAAGATATATTTTATACATGGGAAAATACTTTTGAAGAGGATGTATTAAATATGTATCTTACATTTTTCTTTAAAAAAGAAGATCTTTATGAAAGGTTTCATGAAGAGCACTTAGAAAGGGCTTATAAAGATAGTGAAATAAAGCATATGTTAAGTTATGCAAATCTTAATATAATAAATAGATTTGATGGCTATTCAAAAAGAGATATAAGTGACCACACAGAAAGAATAGTATATGTGGTTAAAAAATATAGTGGAGGTAAACAATGAAAGATAATTTAATTAGATGTACAGCAAAAGATGGAATGATAAGAATAATAGGAGCAAATACCACTGAGCTTACAAATAAAGCTGTTGAAATACATAATTGCACACCCACAGCAGCTGCAGCCTTAGGTAGAATGTTAACAGCAGGATCCATTATGGGGGTTATGTTAAAATCAGAAAAAGATACATTAACACTTCAAATGTCAGGGGGTGGTCCAGCTCAAGGAGTTGTAGTCACTGCTTATAGTGATGGAAGTGTAAAAGGATATATAGGTAATCCTCATGTAGATATTCCTCTTAATGAAAAAGGTAAACTAGATGTAGGTGGAGCTATAGGAAAGAATGGAAACCTTACAGTTATAAGAGATTTGGGATTAAAAGAACCCTACATAGGACAAGTTCCTATATATACTGGAGAAATAGGAGAAGATTTA
Organism: Clostridium simiarum; assembly: GCF_018919175.1. Taxonomy (GTDB): domain Bacteria; phylum Bacillota; class Clostridia; order Clostridiales; family Clostridiaceae; genus Clostridium_L; species Clostridium_L simiarum. Next base: position 536,241 of record NZ_JAHLQL010000001.1, read on the forward strand.
GCTTATTACTTTACAGTTTCAGAGCAAGTACCTTCAGCAGTAGCTTTAGGGGTTCTAGTGGATACAGATTACACAATAAAGGCTTCTGGTGGGTTTATAATACAAATGATGCCAGGAGCAGATGAACTTATAGCAGATCTTTTAACCTATAGATTAGAAGAGATACCGCCAGTAACGGAAATGCTTTCAAAAGGGATGAGTATAGAAGAAATAATTAAATATATTTTTGAAGATATGGATTTGAATATTATGGAGTCAACTACCCCTAAATTTCAATGTAATTGCTCTAAAGAAAAAGTAGAGAAGGCTTTAATTAGCATTGGAAAAAAAGACTTACAAGAGTTATATGATGATGGAAAAACTGAAGAACTTAAATGTCACTTCTGTAATGAATCCTATAAATTTACACATGAAGAAATAGGAAATTTATTAAATAATATATAAAAATAGTGCATATAATATATTGACAAATATATTTATTAACATTATAATATAAATGCAGTAAATGGTTGAGGGCGCATAGCTCAGCTGGGAGAGCATCTGCCTTACAAGCAGAGGGTCACAGGTTCGATCCCTGTTGTGCCCACCATTTTATTTTATGGCCCAGTGGCTCAGTTGGTTAGAGTGCCGGCCTGTCACGCCGGAGGTCGAGGGTTCGAGTCCCTTCTGGGTCGCCATAACCTGGCTAGATAGCTCAGTCGGTAGAGCAGAGGACTGAAAATCCTCGTGTCCCTGGTTCGATTCCTGGTCTGGCCACCAGGTTAATGCGGGAGTGGCTCAGTGGTAGAGCGTCACCTTGCCAAGGTGAACGTCGTGGGTTCGAATCCCATCTTCCGCTCCAAATATGGCGCTATAGCCAAGTGGTAAGGCAAAGGTCTGCAAAACCTCTATCCCCCGGTTCAAATCCGGGTGGCGCCTCCATATCAAAACCTTTGGAATCTAGTGCTTCCAAAGGTTTTAATTTTAATATGGTTTTTAAAATAGAAAATGCACCCTTCGTATTTCTTAAGTGTACAGAAGGACAAAAATATAAAAAAATGCTCCTTGTTGCAAATAGAAGGTTATTTTAAATCTACTACTGATTGGTAAGTATATCAGTAGTAGATTTTTTTATTTAATTTGAAATTATTAATTAAGGTCAAAATAGAAGAGGATTGTTCATAAATATTTTATATAAAATATTATCTAAAGGTTACAAAAATGTAAGGCAGATCAATGTAATTGTAAGTTTTTCTTATGGTTTATAAAAACTCGTTATTATATCATAGATTTATAAAAAGGAGGTAGAAATATGAAAAAATCAGGGAAATATATAGCTATATTTATTATGCTATTAACATTTGGTACGGTGCTTTCTGGATGTAACACTGTCAACGTAAAGAAGGTTGGATCTAAGAAATATTATACTCAAATAAAGGGCAAAGGAGAAAAGAAGGGGGCTGATGATATTCAGATTTATGAATATACGTTGCCAGCTTATGATGATAAAGGAGAAAAAAAGGATATAACCTTTAATGGAATGAAACAGTTAAGAGAAGATGCATATTTAAAGGTTTATATGAAAAAAGATAAGGCTATAACTTACGAAGAGGTAGAAGAAAAAGATATTCCTGAAAAAGCAAAGGAAGGGTTAGGAGTAAAGAAAAATTAATTTTTAAAGAAAGAAGCATATAGATAATATAGTTTTTATAAAGTAAATAGAAATTATTAATATTTTAAAACAGCATATTAGCAAAATGTAAAAACCATTAAATTACAACTCAGTTTCATATAACAAAAATTTATTTTTATAAAAGGATATTTAGCTATTTTTATGGAATAATTATAAATTAGAATCATTTTAATGAAATCTATACTAAATTTAATGGAGGTAAATTATGATTGTATCAAATTTAAGTTATGTACCAGGAAAAGAAATTGAAGTAATTAATATGGTGGATGGGGTTACTGTTTTCTCTAAACATATAGGAAAAGATATTATGGCTGGATTTAAAAATATGGTGGGAGGAGAAGTTAAGAGTTACTCAGAGATGGTGGAGGATGCTAAAGATTTAGTTTTAAGTAAAATGATACAAAAAGCTGAAGGAATTGGAGCAGAAGCTTTAATAAATGTAAAATATACAATGACATCTATGGCACAAGGTTCAACCCTTGCTGTTATGGCTACAGCTACTGCTGTAAAAGTTAAATAGAGAATAAAAAATAGAGAGCTTTAAAAGAGCTCTCTATTTTTTTATATTATAAATAAGCTTCCCCTGTCTGTTAAAATATCATCCTTTAGATATATGGGGGTTATATGATGCTTTTTTAAAAAGTCATGAACTTTATTGCCGTATTCATATTTTTCTAGGTTACCGAAAAAAACTATAGTGTCTTCACTTATAAGACCGCAAGTTCCTCCTATAAAGCCATAATTTAATGGCGGTAGTTCTATATCCCCAGGAGGCAGTAACAACACGTCTGCATCCATAGATTCTAAAGCTTTCTTTATTTTAGTATCACTGGTTATAAAAGCTTCTTCTGAAATTATAGCGGTAGAGCACTTGGTATAACCTTGAGACACATTTAAAATTTTTTTACTATGTAAAGATTTTAATAAATTTTTATCTGTATAGCTTAAATTATGCATAAAGACTTTATTTGTATTTACTGCATTTAATATTATATTCTCTGGATAATTATAACCTATTAATGAAGAAGAAAAGCTTATGTCATAACCTAGGTTAAGGATTTTATTTAAAAAATCTTTATTTATTTTGGGATGTACCATTATTTTTTTTTCAGATAATATGTTTATTTGAATATCAGGATGACCACAAATGGCATTGTAAACGCCATCATAAGGTGGACATTTTAAAACATTAAGTCCTAATAACTTTAAATTTTTAATTTCTTCCTCTGAAATTCTAAAATCTACTATAGCTGTTTTCATGGAAAAACTCACTTTCTATATATGTGTATTTAAAATAGTAAATTATATGTCGATAATTGTTAAGGTTTTTTTGTATAGACATTGATTTAAAACACATACTATGTTTAAGAAGGGAGTGATAACATGCTTTTACTTACTTTAGTTTATGAGAAAAATTTAGATATTTGTGCTAATCTTCAAGATACAATCCAAGTTTTTAAAAATAAAAATGTTAATCTTGGTATTTGCGAAAGCCAGAATAACAATACTCACTTCATTAAAATAATATGTGATGATAAAAATTATGATAAGTCTTTAATGCAAAAACTTAATTATCATATAAGTAACTGCATATATGATATAATAATAAATTTGATATGTGAAGAGGAAATATATAAATATATAGAGGATAATTACTTTTTTCTTGGAGAAGATGAAATAAGAGAAGTGGAAGAAAAAATAGTTAATATATTAAAGGTGAATAAGGGTATAGAGGAAGAGATTGATATATATTATGCAAATAAAAAAAATAATATATTAACCAAAATACAAGAATGTATGGAGGAAAGAGGAGAACTGAATATAGATGGGTATATGACATTTCGAGTTAAAGAAATAATGTGTGATATAGAGGAGATATCAAATAAAGCAATAGAAAGATATATGGTAGAAAAAGAATACAACGAATTTATTAAATTGCTTAAGTATTTTGTTGAAATACAGGAAAGTAAATTTGATAAAGTGAATATTATAATAGCAGAAGACGGAACTTATAGCATAAAAGATGAAGAAGGTAATGATTTATTAAATAGTTTTATATCGGAAGTTATAGAATTTAGATTTAATAATCCTTCCATTAATATGGAGGATGTTATTATGAGTGGATTAATAACCAATGTTCCAAAGTTTATAACCATTCATGGAAGATTAAACTGTTTGAATAAGGAATTTATAGATACTATAAAAAACGTATTTGGAGATAGAGTTGAATTTTGTGAAGGTTGTAAATTATGCAAAGAGAAAACCATTATACTATCTAAGGAATACTGATAATGATTTTAAAATTATTGTTGACAATACAAATATATGATGATAAAATAATAACGTCAAGAAGAAACAGCCGTTTCTCACCTTACAGCATTGCTAGTAAGGTAAAGCATATTAGCTTTTAAAGTGAAGTTAATTAGTATATTGAGACGGCATTTCATGCCGTCTTTTTTAATTTAATATATTTTGAATTAATGTGGAGGTGAAGAATATTAATAAAAATTTACTTGTAAATGAAAATATTAGAGAAAAAGAGATTAGAGTAGTAAGTGATGATGGAGGCCAATTAGGGATTATGACTTCTAGAGATGCCTTGGCCTTAGCTGAAGAAAAAGAATTAGATTTAGTTATGATATCACCAAATGCTAAACCGCCTGTTTGTAAAATTATGGACTTTGGCAAGTATATCTATGAACAATCTAAGAAGGAAAAAGAAGCTAAGAAAAAGCAAAAGGTTATAAATATTAAGGAAATAAGGTTTAGCCCAACTATAGAAGAACACGATATTACTATAAAAGCTAAAAATGCTAAAAAATTCTTATTAGATGGCGATAAAGTTAAAGTAACTGTAAGATTCAGAGGTAGAGAAGCTGATTACGCTCATGTAGGAAAGAAAATTTTAGATACATTTTTAGAAAAGATGGAAGATATATGTGTAGTTGAGAAACCTGCCAAACTAGAGGGAAGAAATATGACTATGGTTTTGGCTCCAAAAAAAGCATAGATTCTGGAGGGAGGATTTTATCATGCCAAAAATGAAAACTCATAGAGGAGCAGCAAAAAGATTTAAATTAACAGGAAGTGGAAAGTTAAAAAGAGCGAAAGCTTTTAAAAGCCACATATTAACAAAGAAATCATCTAAAAGAAAAAGAAACTTAAGAAAATCAGCTTACGTTTCATGCACTCAAGAAAAAGCAATGAAGAAACTATTACCATATCTATAATAGATATTACTTGTTAGGAGGGTTATAAGATGGCAAGAGTAAAGAGAGCGGTAAATTCTCGTAAAAATCATAAAAAAGTACTAAAGCTTGCAAAAGGATATTATGGTGGAAAAAGCAAGTTATTTAAAACAGCTAATGAATCAGTTATAAGAGCACTTAGAAATGCTTATGTAGGAAGAAAGTTAAAGAAGAGAGATTATAGAAAGCTTTGGATTGCAAGAATAAATGCAGGAGCTAGAATGAATGGTCTTTCATATTCAAAATTCATGAATGGAATCAAATTAGCTGGAGTAGATATAAACAGAAAGATGTTATCAGAAATAGCTATAAATGATCCAAAGGCTTTTACAGAATTAGTAGAAGTAGCTAAAAAACACGTAAATGCATAATAAATGATACTAATGCGACTATAGTCGCATTTTTATTTATATTATAAAGAATAATAGAAAATATATGGTTTTATTTTATCATAGAATACTATTATAATATTAAAAGTGGGCATAATAGACTATTACATCACTTGAGGTGAGTATATGCAAATAAAATTTTTTAAAAAAGTAAAATTAAATGCAGTGCAAATATTAGCACTAGGATTTGCAATAGTAATATTTACAGGGGCTATACTGCTAACTTTGCCAGTTGCGTCCTCAGATGGAACATCTACAAATTTTTTAGATTCATTGTTTACATCGACTTCAGCAGTTTGTGTAACAGGGTTAATTACTGTAGATACGGGAACTCACTGGAGTTATTTTGGCAAAACTGTTATAATGCTATTAATTGAAATAGGCGGACTTGGATTTATGTCTTTTGCTACTTTAATAGCCTTATTAATAGGAAAAAAGATAACTTTAAAAGAGAGGTTACTTATGCAAGAGGCTTTAAATGCCTCCAACATTCAAGGATTGGTAAAGCTGGTTAAATATGTGCTGGTGTTTACTTTTTCTGTCCAGTTCGCTGGAGCACTTCTATTATCAACACAGTTTATACCAGATTTTGGCCTTGCTAAAGGTATTTATTATAGTGTTTTTCATTCTATATCAGCCTTTTGTAATGCAGGTTTTGATCTTATAGGTAATTTTTCAAGTTTAACTGGATATGCTGATAATTCTGTTATTATACTTACTATAGGATCTTTGATTGTTATAGGTGGATTAGGATTTGCAGTTTGGTCAGAGTTATATAATTATAAAGCATCTAAGAAACTATCCTTACATACTAAGGTGGTTGTTTCCATGACTATATTTTTAATAGTAGTAGGTACGGTTTTAATGTTTGCTTTTGAATTTAGAAACCCAGGAACTATGAAAGATATGTCTTTTAAAGGTAAGTTTTTATCTTCAGTATTTGCCTCAGTATCGCCAAGAACAGCAGGTTTTAATTCCGTTTCTACCTCTGATATGACTACAGCAGGTAAGTTTTTAACTATAATTTTAATGTTTATTGGAGGATCCCCAGGATCTACAGCAGGAGGTATAAAAACTTCTACTGCTGGAATCTTACTTATGACTGTGGTGTCTGTTATTAAAGGAAGAGGAGATACAGAAGTATTTAAAAGAAGGATTTCAAAAGATATAGTTTATAGAGCTTTTGCTGTTACTACTATTGGATTAGCTATAGTTGTTGGTGTAACAATGATACTATCTATAACTGAAGTAGGAGCTAGCTTTGAATATTTATTATATGAAGTTACCTCAGCTTTTGCTACTGTAGGATTGACCTTGGGACTTACAACTAAATTAAGTGCCATAGGAAAAATTCTTATAATACTTACTATGTATTGTGGAAGGGTAGGACCTATGACTGTAGCTTTAGCTTTAACAAATAAAAAGAGCAATAATGCAATTAAGTATCCTGAAGAAAAGATAATGGTTGGATAGAGGTGTTTTTATGAGTAGTAAACAATATGTAGTTATTGGACTTGGTAGATTTGGAATTTCTGTGGCTAAAACTCTTTATGCCATGGGACATGATGTTTTGGCAATAGATATGGATGAAGATTTAGTGCAGGATATATCTGATAGCGTAACCCATGCTGTTCAAATGGATGCTACAGATGAAAATGCATTAAGAACATTAGGTGTTAGAAACTTTGATGTGGCGGTTATAACCATTGGATCAAATATTCAAGCTAGTGTTATGGTTACTCTTTTAGTAAAAGAACTTGGAATTAAGTATATAATAGCTAAAGGACATAGTGAATTACATGCTAAAGTATTATATAAAATTGGAGCAGATAGAGTTGTTTTACCGGAAAAGGATATGGGAGTAAGAGTTGCTCACAACTTAGTTTCTTCTAACATACTAGACTATATTGAATTATCGCCAGATTATAGCATAATTGAGATTGAATCACCTAAAGAGTGGGTTGGAGAAACTTTGAGAGATTTAAATGTAAGAGCAAATTTTGGAATTAATATAATGGCAGTAAGAAAGAATAATGAAATTAATGTTTCTCCAACAGCAGAGGACGTAATTGAACCACATGACATACTAGTAGTTATAGGATCCATTGATGATTTAGCTAAACTAGAGAGTATTATAGGAAGAGACTAAATTAAGGGGTGAATGTTTTGAATTTAATTGAGAGTAAAAACAACCCATTGATTAAGGAAATAAAAAAACTTCAAGAGAAAAAATATAGAGCTTTGATGAATAAGTTTATTGTAGAGGGCTTTAGATTTGTTGAGGAAGCAATAAATGAAAACTATCCCATAGAATATCTGTTTGTAGGTAAAAGTTATAAGGAGAAGTATGAAAGCATAATAAATAGCTCAAATATAACACCGAATAATATATTTATAGTGGAGGATGAAGTTTTTAAGTCTTTATGTGACACAGAGACTCCACAGGGAATAATGGCTGTTTGTAATATTATAGTTAAAGACTTTAATGTAGAAGATGGCTTTTATGTATTAGTAGATAAAGTGCAAGATCCAGGCAATTTGGGTACTATAATAAGATCTGCACATGCTAGCGGTGCGAAAGCTGTTATAACTACAAAAGGTACAGTGGATGTATATAATCAAAAGGTTTTAAGGGCTACTATGGGATCTATATTTTATATACCTGTAATAGAAGATAGAAATCTTAGCTATATAGATGAACTTAAGCGAAATGGATTTAAGTTTATAGTTAGCAGTTTAGATACAGATAAAAATTTTTACTCTGTAGATCTAAAACAAAATTTAGTTATATGTGTTGGTAATGAAGGAAAGGGTATAAGTGATGATATATATAAGCTAAGTGATATTAAGGTTAAGATACCTATGCCTGGAGGAGCGGAATCTCTAAATGTATCAATAGCTTCCTCTATAATGATGTTTGAAATTGTAAGACAAATAAATTCTTAGGTTGAATTTATTTAACATACTATGTATAATATTTTTAATGAAATAAATATTGACTATGAAGGAGAGAGTAAGTATAAATTTATTTTAAGGGATAAGAGGTCATAGACTGTAAGCCTCTTTAAATGTAGTTTATACTGAAGTTCACTCTTGAGTCCTAACTGTGAAGCTTAGTAGTAGTTAGCGGATAAAACCGTTATTTTATACCAAAGAGAGTAGTATTAATACTACTAAGTAGGGTGGTACCGCGGATATTCCGTCCCTTTTTTAGGGACGGTTTTTTTGTATTTAATTATCCAATATAGAAAGGAGAAAAGTTTATGAAGGAAAATTTAAGCTTAATAAAAGAAAAAGCTATGGAAGAATTAAAAATAGTTAAGTCTTCTAATGATATTGAATCTATAAAGATAAAATATTTAGGAAAAAAAGGTGAGTTAACAAGTATATTAAGAGGCATGGGTGGATTATCTGAGGAGGAAAGACCAAAAATAGGTAAATTAGCAAATGAAGTAAGAGGGGTAATAGAGGGGCTTATTAGCGAAGCTGCCAAGAAGATAAAAGAAAAAGAAAAATTAGAAAAGTTAAGTAATGAGACTATTGATATATCTCTTCCAGGAAAGAGACAAACAATAGGAAAAAGACATCCTTTAGATCTTACTTTAGAAAGTATGAAGGAAATATTTATATCTATGGGGTTTTCTATAGAAGAAGGTCCAGAGATAGAATTAGATTACTATAACTTTGAAGCTTTAAATATACCTAAAAACCATCCAGCTAGAAGTGAACAAGATACATTTTACATAAGTGAAAAACAAGTGCTTAGAACTCAAACTTCACCTGTGCAGGTAAGGGTTATGGAGAATCAAAAGCCCCCAATAAAAATGATTTCTCCAGGTAAAGTTTATAGATCAGATGCAGCGGATGCTACTCATTCGCCTATATTTTATCAAATGGAAGGTTTAGTTATAGATAAAGGTATAACCTTTGCAGATTTGAAAGGAACTTTAGAAATATTCGCTAAAAAAATGTTTGGTGATTCTGTAAAGACTAAATTTAGACCTCACCATTTCCCATTTACAGAACCTTCAGCAGAAATGGATGCTACTTGTTTTGTATGTGAAGGAAAAGGTTGTAGAGTTTGTAAAGGAAGCGGATGGATTGAATTATTAGGATGTGGAATGGTACATCCTGAAGTTTTAAGAAACTGCGGGATAGATCCTGAAATTTATAGCGGCTTTGCTTTTGGTTTTGGTGTAGATAGAATGGTTATGCTAAAATATGGCATTGATGATATAAGATTATTATATGAAAGTGATATGAGATTCTTAAATCAATTTTAATTAAGGAGGAATATTAGATGAAAGTACCATTTACGTGGCTTAAAGATTATGTGGATATAGATATTAATGTAAAAGATTTAGCAGATAAATTGACTCTTTCAGGTTCAAAGGTAGAGGAAGTTATAACTACTGGTGACGAGATTCAAAATGTGGTTACAGGTAAACTTATGAAAATTGAACCTCATCCAGATGCAGATAAACTTGTGATTTGTCAATTAGATGTTGGTAAGGAAGAGCCTGTTCAAATCGTGACAGGAGCAAACAATATGAAAGAGGAAGATATAGTTCCAGTGGCTCTTCATGGGGCTATACTTACCAATGGATTAAAAATAAAAAAAGGTAAATTGAGAGGCATAGTTTCTAATGGAATGATGTGTTCTGAAGAGGAGCTAGGCATTGCAGAAGAGGGAACAGTACAGGGACTTATGATATTGCCTGAAAATACACCTATAGGTAAAGATATAAAAGAGGTGCTAGGACTTGACAGAGCTGTTATTGATTTTGAAATAACTTCTAATAGGCCAGATTGCATGAGTATAGTAGGTATTGCAAGAGAAACGGCAGCTACTCTTGGAATAGAATATAAAATACCTAATATAGATTATAAGACTTCTAATAAAGAAAATATAAAAGATCTTATTAAAGTTGAAGTAAAGGATCCTTTATGTAAAAGATATATGGCAAGAGTTATTAAAAATGTTGAGATTAAACCATCCCCATCTTGGATGCAAGAAAGATTATTAGAAGCTGGAGTTAGACCAATAAATAATATAGTTGATATTACAAACTTCGTTATGCTTGAATTAGGTCAACCAATGCATGCTTTTGATATGAGGGAAATCAAAAGTAATTCAATAGTTATAGATAGAGCTAAAGCAGAAGAGAAATTTATAACTTTAGATGAAGTGGAAAGAGTTTTAGATGAAAGTATTTTAACCATAAGAGATGGAGAAAAAGCTGTTGCCCTAGCAGGTATTATGGGTGGATTAAATTCAGAAATAAAAGAAGATACAAAGTCTGTAATATTTGAATGTGCAAATTTTGATGGAACCAACATAAGGGTTAACTCTAAAAAGTTAGGTATTAGAACAGAATCTTCCTCAAGGTTTGAAAAAGACATAGATCCTGATTTAGTTCAAATGGCATTAGATAGAGCGTGTAATTTAGTAGAGGAATTAAAGATAGGAGAAATTATTGAAGGAACCATTGATAAGTATGAAAGTAAAATTGAACCTAAAAGGTTAGAAGTTGATTACAATTGGATTAATAAGTTTTTAGGTATTTCTTTAAGCAAAGAATCTATGAAAGAATATCTAGACAGATTAGAGTTAAAGACATCTTTTAATGGGGATATGTTAGTTATAGATGTACCAACATTTAGAATAGACATAAATATAAAAGAAGACATAGCAGAAGAAATTGCAAGAATTTATGGATACAATAATATACCAACTACTTTTAGTGAAACTGTAAACTTAAAGGGTGGAAAAAATGAAAAGCAGCATTTAGATGATAAGGTTATATCAACTTTACTTAGTAGTGGGCTTAATCAATCCATAAGTTATTCTTTTGTAAGTCCTAAGGTATTTGATAGCATTAATATTCCAATGGAAAGTAGCTTAAGAGATGTTATTTCTATAAAAAATCCATTAGGAGAAGATTATAGTATTATGAGAACTACTACAATACCTTCTATGATGGAATCTTTATCAAGAAATTATGTTAGAAATAATGAAGAGGCTAGATTATTTGAAATAGGTAAGGTATATATAAAAACTGACAAAGAATTACCTGAAGAAAGAAATATATTGGTAGTGGGGATGTATGGAAATGCCGATTACCTTAACTTAAAGGGAGTTATAGAAAATTTAATTGAAACTTTAGATGTGGATAAAACCCATTATGAAAGACAAAAAGAAAATCCAACTTTCCATCCAGGTAAAACAGCAGATTTATTTATTCATAAAGAATGTGCTGGAATATTAGGAGAAGTTCACCCAGATATATGCGAAAGGTATGATATTGACACTGAATGTTATATAGCTGAAGTAAATCTAGATCTATTATATAAAAACTCTAATGTTATTAAGAGCTACAAACCATTACCTAAATTCCCTGCAGTAACAAGAGATATTGCTTTATTAGTGGAGGATACTATACTTGTTCAAGAAATTGAAGCTGTAATAAAGAAGACTGGCGGTAGTTTGGTAGAAAGTGTTAAGCTATTTGATGTATATAAAGGAAAACAAATACCTGAAGGAAAGAAAAGTGTGGCTTATGCTATAGTTTATAGAGCAGAAGGCAAAACACTGACAGACAGTGAAGTGAATAAAGTACATGATAAAATCCTTAGATCTTTAGAATATAAGTTAGGATGTCAATTAAGATAAAACTTCATATTTGCTGAAAATGAATTATGTGTTAGAATATAATTATATGATTTTTTTAAAATATGATTTTATCTAAGAGGGTGTTTTGCATGAATGTAATCACTGTAAAAATTAATGGAATAGATTATAATCTAAAAGGCGATGAAAGCGAAGAATATTTACATAAGATTGCCAATTGTGTAGATAAAAAATTAAAATCCATAATGGACAATAATAAAAAGCTAAGTGTTTCCTCAGCTTCCATTTTAACATCTATGAATGTGGTAGATGATCTTTTTAAAAGTGAAACTAAATTGATAAGTTTAACAGAAAAAATAGAGAGATTAGAAAATACAGAGATAGATTTAAAAGAGCAGCTAGAAGTGCTTAAAAAGCAATTGGTTCATATGGAGAATTACAATAATGAGCTTCAAAGTAAAATCAATTCCATTGAATCTCAAAAAAATAATAGTGGTGAATTAAAAGATGAACTAGATAAACTAAAAGGGCAAAATAAGCATTTAGAAGAGAATGCTAAGATTTATCTAAAAGAGAATCAAGAACTCAAAGCTTTTAATAAAGAGTTGAAGTTCCAATTGCAGTCTTCAAAGTATAAGCTTATTGATATGCAGCATAGATTGCTAGAGAATCAAATTGATTTGGTAAAAATTAAAAAAGAGAGAAATCCTTTAGTGGCTGATAAGGTAAAATAAAAAAAGTCCCTGTGGAAACACAGGGCTTTTTTTATAATTAAAGAACCATTTCTAATATTTTAGAATAAGTTCTTTTTTTATACTAAATACTGTATAATATAACTTGATATTTTAAATTAGGAGAGATATAGATGGAAAAAATTGAGCTTTTAGCTCCAGCAGGGAGTATAGAAAGTCTATATGCGGCAATAAATAGTGGAGCTGATGCAGTATATATGGGGGGAAGTAAGTTTTCTGCTAGGGCATATGCAACTAACTTTAATAATGAGGATTTAATAAAAGCAGTAGATTACGTACACCTAAATGGTAAGAAGGTATATATAACTTTAAACACTCTAATAAAACAACATGAGATAGATGAGGTAATAGACTATATAAGGTTTTTATATAAAATAGGAGTAGATGCTTTAATAACACAGGACTTAGGTGTTGCATACATAATACAAAATTTATTTAAAGATTTTGAAATACATGCATCCACTCAAATGACTATACATAATGGTGAAGGAGCAACTTTTCTTAAGAATCTAGGATTTAAAAGGATTGTGCTATCAAGGGAGTTATCCATAGAGGAAATAAAGTACATATCCGACGATTTGGGCATAGAAACAGAAATGTTTATCCATGGAGCGCTCTGTATATGCTATTCTGGACAATGCCTAATGAGTAGTATTATTGGAGGAAGAAGTGGCAATAGGGGAAGGTGTGCTCAACCCTGTAGATTACCCTATACTTTAGTTAACAAGGATACTGGAGATGAAAAAAGTGCTTTTATATTAAGCCCTAAAGATATGTGCACCATAGAGGATATTAAAGATATAATAAATACAAAAACTTATTCTTTAAAAATTGAAGGAAGAATGAAAAGGCCAGAATATGTAGCAGGGGTAGTAGAAACCTATAGGTCAGCCATAGATAATATTTTAAAAGATAAGAAAGATTTAGACTTGGAAAAAGGAAGAAAGAAATTATTACAATTATTTAATAGGGAAGGCTTTTCAAAAGCTTATCTTTATGGAAATAAGGGTAAAGAAAATATGGCTTATAATTATCCTAAAAATACAGGAATAGCTATAGGTATTGTAAATAAGGATGGAAGTATTCTTCTAAAAGAGCCTATAAATTTAAAGGATGGAATAAGATACGAAGATAAGGGGTTTACTGTATCTAAAATACTTTTAAATAATAAAGAAGTTGATTTTGCTAAGGTTGGAGATAAGGTAAAGTTATATCCTATGGAATATAAAAAAGGTACAGAGTTATTTAAAACCCTAGATACTGTTCTTATGAATGAGTATCAGGATTCCTATAAGAAAAAAAGCAATATTTTATTAGAAGCAAAAGCCAATTTCACTATAGGAGAACCTTTCTATTTAGAAGTAAAACATGATGGAGTAGTAGAAAAAATTCAAGGTGATATAGTAGAAAAGGCTAAGAATAGACCCTTAAGTAAAGATAGGATAGTGGAGAATTTATGTAAGGCATCTGGAGAGGTTTTAAGGATAGCTAAAGTGGATTTTATAAATTATGAAGAAGGTTTTTTACCTATTTCTAGTATAAATGAACTTAGAAGGAATCTTCTTCAGAGAATAGAAGAAAAAATAATAAAATCCTACAGAAGAGATAAAGAAGAAGTAAAAAACTATACCTTAAAAAATAAAAAACAATTTAAGGGACCAGAAATAATGGTGTCAGTAAATACCTATGCCCAATTCACTGCCGCCTTAGAAAATAATATTAAGGATATAATTATAAATCCTTATTTTAGAGGAGAGGGGTCAATAAACTTCATAGATTTTTCAAATATAGAAAGGGATTTGAGGATATATATAGAAGTACCTAATATAATAAGGAAAGAATTTTGTAGTATAGTAAAGTTTCTTGAAGATAATATAGAGAACATATCAGGTATTGTAACTTCAAATTTAGGGATAATAAATAAATTTAAAAATAAAACTAATATAATAGGAAATTATAAACTAAATGTGTATAATAACTTAGCACTAAGCATGTTGTATGATTTTACTGATTTAAACTGTTTAAGTATAGAATTAAATAGAAAAGAAATAAGGGAATTATTAAAAAATAAAAATCATGCTACCCAAATATATGTATACGGAAAGCCGGAGCTTATGGTAAGTGAATATTGTCCTATAGGTAGCTTAAATCAATGTTCAGCATTACAGGATAATTTCTCAAATGGGAATTTAAAATGCTTAGAAGGAAATTATATATTAAGAGATAGAAAAAATGAAGAATTTCTATTGAAAACTGATAGATACTGTAGAAGTCACATTTATAATACGGTACCAATAAACTTAATAGATAAAATAGATGAGTTAAAATCCTTTGGGGTGGACTCTTTTAGATTAGATTTTATTGATGAAGATTATAATATGGTAAATAATGTGTTAAAATCATTAAAAGAAGGAAGTCTAGAGGATTTAAAAATTAATTATACTAGAGGTCATTACAAAAGAGGCGTAGAGTAAAGGGTAAGGAGTTGATTATTTATGAATAATAGAGCATTACAGATTTTAGAGTTTAACAAAATAAAAGAAGAAATTAAAAAATACACATCTACTCAAGCTGCAAAAGATATAATAGATTCTTTGAAGCCCTATGACAATGTTTATGAAATAAATAGAAGTTTAAATGAAACTGAAGAGGCATTTATGATTATGGTAAAGAAAGGGGCTCCTCCCTTTTATGGACTATATGATGTGAGAGAATATTTAAGCAGAATTGAAAAGGGAGCTAGTGTTTTAGCAGGAAGCCTATTAAAAATAGCAGATTTATTAAGGTGTAGCAGGGGTTTAAAGGAATATATTTCTAGAAAAACTGAAGAGGAATCCTTTCCTATGTTAGAGGATATATGTGAAGGACTAGTTCCCTTAAAAGCTCTAGAAGAGGAAATATTTAGGGTTATAATTAGTGATGAAGAGATATCCGATAGAGCTAGTGA
Organism: Clostridium simiarum; assembly: GCF_018919175.1. Taxonomy (GTDB): domain Bacteria; phylum Bacillota; class Clostridia; order Clostridiales; family Clostridiaceae; genus Clostridium_L; species Clostridium_L simiarum. The sequence continues at coordinate 551,880 of NZ_JAHLQL010000001.1, forward strand.
TACATTATATAATATAAGAAGAAGTCTAAAAGATAAGAATAGCTCAGTAAAGGATAAAGTGAACTCTTTAATAAGAAGTTATTCTAAATACTTGCAGGAAAACCTTTATACTGTAAGAGGAGACAGGTATGTAATACCTGTTAAAGCTGAACACAAAGGAATGGTGCCAGGACTTGTACATGACCAAAGTTCTTCGGGTGCTACTCTATTTATAGAGCCTATGAGCTTGGTGAATTTGAATAATGAGATAAAAGAACTTATGTTAAAAGAAAAAACTGAAATTGAAAGAATCTTATCAGAGTTATGTGCTAAAGTTTATGAAAAAATTGAAGTTATAAAAATTAACGCTGATATCATTTGGGAATTGGATTTTATTTTTTCAAAGGCTAAATATGCAAATGAAATAAATGCTATAAAGCCAACTGTGAAGGAAGATGGAAGTTTTAATATAATACAAGGAAGACATCCACTTATTGATTCTAAAGTAGTAGTGCCTTCGGATATTTATTTGGGGGAAAAATTTACATCCCTTGTGATTACGGGACCTAACACTGGAGGAAAGACAGTAACCTTAAAAACTGTGGGATTACTTCATATTATGGCTATGAGTGGTGTAATGATTCCAGCTTCTCATAATTCATCTATTAGCTTCTTTAAAGAAGTATTTGCTGATATAGGTGATGAGCAAAGCATAGAGCAGAGTCTATCTACATTTTCTTCTCATATGACTAATATAGTAAGTATAATAAATGAAGCAGATAGAAATTCCTTAGTATTATTTGATGAATTAGGAGCTGGTACAGATCCTACAGAAGGAGCTGCTTTAGCTATTTCTATATTAGAAAACCTTAAATCTAAGGGTGTAAAAATAATTGCAACTACACATTATAGTGAATTAAAAGCTTATGCTCTTAAAGCTGAAAGAGTAGAAAATGCATCAGTGGAGTTTAGTGTAGAGACTTTGAGACCTACCTATAGATTGTTAATAGGAATTCCAGGAAAATCCAATGCTTTTGAAATATCCAGAAGATTAGGATTACCTGATTATATTATTGATAATTCTAAAGAGCGTATATCAAAGGATAGCTTAGAATTTGAAGATTTAATTCAAAATTTACAATCAAAGAGCATACAAGCTGAAAAATTTGAAAGAGATGCTAAGGTTTTTAAAGATGAAAGTGAAAGACTTAAAGAAAAATATGAACAAAGACTTCAAGGGCTTGAAAAATCTAAAGAGAACATGTTAGAGGAAGCTAAAAGGAAGGCTAGAAGTTTATTAAAGGAAGCAAAAGAGGAAGCAGATTCTATATTAAAAAACATGAGAGATTTAGAAAAATTAGGATATTCTTCTAAAGCAAGACAAGAATTAGAGGAATATAGAAATAAGCTAAATAAGGAATTAGATAAGCAGCAAGTAGACATATTGCCAAAGAATCATAAAGGAGAAAAATTATTAGAGGTAAAGCCTGGTGAGGAGGTATACATACCTTCATTAAATCAAAAGGTAATTGTACTTACTACTCCTGATAACAAAGGTGAGGTTCAAGTACAAGCAGGCATAATGAAAATAAATGTTAAATTAGAGGATTTGAGAAAAAGCACTGGTGGCACTGAGAGTAAAGAAAGAAAAAATAGGAAAAAAGAAGTAAAGCTAAATCTAAATGCTGTAAGTAGTTCTATAGACCTTAGAGGTTTAGACTCAGAAGAGGCATGTTATAATGCTGATAAGTACTTAGATGAAGCCTATTTAGCTGGTCTTGGAGAGGTTTCCCTTATACATGGAAAAGGTACAGGGATATTAAGAAAAGCTATTAATGATATGCTTAGAAGCCATCCACATGTAAAGAATTATAGACTAGGGGAATATGGAGAAGGTGGCGATGGAGTCACAATGGTACATTTAAAATAACTAGGAGTGATCTTATGATAATAGTAAGCGCTTGTCTTTGTGGATTAAATTGTAAGTATAATGGAAAAAACAATGAGGCTATTGACATAATTAGAAAATTAGAAAAAGAAGATATTATTCCAGTATGTCCAGAGCAACTAGGGGGACTTCCTACACCGAGAGATCCTAGTGAAATATCTAATGGTACGGGAGAAGAAGTATTAAAGGGTAAAGGAAAGGTAATATCTATAAATGGAGAAGATTATACAGGATATTTTATAAAGGGTGCAGAGGAAACTTTAAAAATAGCTAAGCTATTTCAGGTGAAAAAGGCTATTTTAAAATCCAACAGCCCCTCCTGTGGCTATAAAAAGATTTATAATGGGGATTTCAAAGGAATCTTAAAAGAGGGTAATGGCGTTACAGCTCAATTACTTTTAGATAATGGAATAGAAGTAATTAGCGAAAAAGATTTAAAAGAATAAAAATTTAAAAAAAGGATTGGTTTTGTATAATTTAAATCAATCCTTTTTTTAAAGCTAAAACAACTAATTTACATAATAAATATTATGTAAATTAAAAATAAAATGTAAACTTAAAAACATTATAAATTCAAAAAAATAAGAATATAATTAAATAAAAGCAAAAAGGAATAAAAAGTAATGCTAATAATAAGATATTATAAGTAATTTAAAGTCCACTTATTCTAAATCTCCTATGCAGATTTGTTTTTATATTTTAAGTAATTTAATATAATAATATAAAAAAGTTGAGTATAAAGGTAAAATAATAATGTTTCTTTATATTAGAAGATAAATATGATATATTAAACTTTATAAAGATTTTAATTAATAGGATTTATTTATGATGTAATAATCAAACTGAAACTTATAAAACATGGGAGTATAAGATCGGGAGGAATTTTAATGAAAAATATTAGCATAATTGGTGCCACTGGCTCCATAGGAACACAAACTCTAGATGTGATAAGAAAGGATAGAGAAAACTTTAATGTTATAGGAGTATCTTTAAATAAAAATTATAAAAAAGCCATTGAAATAATAGAAGAATTTGAACCTAAATATATGGTTATTAATGATTACGAAAGTTATTCTATTGTAAAAACCTACCTAGAAAAAGAAAAAAAGAAAACCTCTCTATTAAAAGACATGGAAGGACTAAATTATATTTCTTCTCTAAAAGAAGTAGATGTTGTAGTTACTTCTATAGTTGGAATGATAGGATTAGATCCTACTATTACCGCAATACGATCTGGAAAAGATATAGCCTTAGCCAATAAAGAAACCTTAGTGGTAGCTGGAGAAATTGTTATGAAAGAAGCTAGGCTAAATAATGTTAATATATTGCCAGTGGATTCGGAACATAGTGCCATTTTTCAATGTATACAGGGTAGTGAAACAAATGACTTAGATAAAATAATATTAACAGCCTCTGGTGGACCTTTTAGAGGAAAAACCTTAGAAGAATTAAAGATGGTGAAGGTAGAGCAGGCGTTAAAACATCCTAATTGGGCTATGGGAAGTAAAATAACCATTGACTCAGCTACCTTAATGAACAAAGGTTTAGAAGTAATAGAAGCACATTTCCTGTTTAATGCTGATTATGAGGATATAAATGTAGTGGTTCATCCTCAAAGTATAATACACTCAGCAGTTCAATTTAAAGATGGATCTGTTATTGCTCAGATGGGAAATCCAGATATGAGATTACCTATACAATATGCTTTGAATTATCCAAAGAGAAAGGATTGTGTGGTAGATAAATTAGACTTTTTTTCATTAAAGCCTTTAACCTTTGAAAAGCCTGATATAGAGACTTTTAGATGTTTGGATTTAGCTTTTCAAGCAGGTAAAATGGGAGGTCTTATGCCTACAATCTTAAATGCAGCTAATGAAGTTTGTGTTAGTCTTTTCTTGAATCATAAAATAGAATTTTTACATATACCTAAAATAATAGAGGGATGTATGAAAAAATTTGATTATAAACTAGAGATGAGTTTGAATAATATAAAAGATATGGATATGGAAGTAAGAAGATATATAAATTTAGAATATAATTAGGAGGGATAGATATATGTATATAATTTGGGGTATATTGGCCTTTAGTTTACTAATAGTAGGTCATGAATTTGGACACTTCACACTAGCAAAACTTAACGGAATTAAGGTAGAGGAGTTTTCTTTAGGTATGGGACCTAAAATTTTAGGTTTTAAAGGGAAAGAAACGGAGTATATGATAAAAGCTCTACCTATTGGTGGGTATGTTAAGATGCTAGGAGAAGAGGACAATGTAGATGACGAAAGAGCCTTTTCTTCTAAATCCCCATTAAGAAGAATAAGTGTTATTGCGGCAGGTCCTATAATGAACTTTATACTAGCTTTGCTTTTATTTACACTTATATCAATGAATAATGGGTTTGTATTACCTAAGATTAATCAGGTTTCTCCTAATTCTCCTGCTATGGAAGCTGGACTTATTTCTGGAGATGAAATAAAAAGTCTTAATGGTAATAAAATTTTAACATGGGAAGACTTTTCTATGGCTGCATCTAATAATAATGGAAATCCTTTAAATTTAGAAGTAGAACGGGCAGGAGAGATTAAAAGCTATACTATAACACCTAGATTCAATGAAGAATTAGGTAAATATGCCATAGGTATAGGTCCTACTGCAGTTGAAAAACCTAGCTTTGGTGAATCCATAAAACATAGCTTTGTGGAATGTAGATTTTTAATAAAACAAACCTTTGGAGCTTTGAAGACTATTTTTACTGGAAAAGCAAAATTAAATGATTTTGGAGGACCAGTTACCATAATAAAGGCAACTGGAGTAGCAGCTAAGTCTGGCATATGGAATCTATTATTCTTCGCTGCACTTTTAAGTGTTCAATTAGGTATATTTAATTTATTACCTTTTCCAGCCTTAGATGGTGGATGGATATTTATAATGTTTATAGAACTTATAACAAGAAAAAAGATAAATGACAAAATAATTGGAACATTAAATTATATAGGATTTTCTCTTCTTATAATAATGATGATAGCAGTAACCATAAAGGATATATTGTTTCCAATAAGTTTTTAGGAGATGAATGCAATGGATAAAAGAATTACACGTAAGGTTAAGGTTGGAAATATATATGTAGGAGGAGATGCTCCTATAACTGTTCAATCTATGACTAATACGGATACTAGAGATGTTAAGTCTACTATAGAGCAAATCAATAATCTAGCTAAAGCAGGTTGTGATATAATAAGATGTGCAGTGCCAGATATGGAGGCTGCACAATCTATAAAAGAAATAGTGAAGTTTATAGATATCCCTCTAGTGGCTGACATACATTTTGATTATAAACTAGCTCTAGAATCAATAAATAATGGTATATCAGCATTAAGAATAAATCCAGGGAATATTGGTAGTATAGATAGGGTAGAATTATTAGCAAAGGCTGCTAAAGAAAAGAATATCCCTATTAGAATAGGAGTAAATAGCGGTTCTTTAGATAAAAAACTTTTAAATAAATACGGGAAAGTAACGGCAGAAGCATTAGTGGAAAGTGCTCTAGAACATGTAAGTATATTGGAGAAGGTTAACTTTAATGATATTGTTATATCTATTAAATCCTCTGATGTTATAATGATGATAGATAGTTATAGATTAATGTCTAAAAAAGTAGATTATCCTCTTCACTTAGGGGTTACAGAGGCTGGGACTATATGGAGAGGAACTATAAAGTCCTCTGTAGGAATAGGCACTTTATTAGCAGAAGGAATTGGAGATACCATAAGAGTATCTTTAACGGGAGATCCCATAGAAGAAGTGAAAGTTGGTAAAGAAATTTTAAAATCTTTAGGCATGATAAAAGGTGGCGTACAATTTATATCTTGTCCAACTTGTGGAAGAACTCAAATTGATCTTATAAAAATTGCAAAAGAAGTAGAAGATAAAATAACAAATTTAAATAAAGATATCAAAGTTGCTGTTATGGGATGTGTAGTTAATGGCCCAGGTGAGGCTAGAGAAGCGGATATTGGAATTGCCGGTGGTAATGGTGAAGGCTTAATATTTAAAAAGGGTGAGATAGTAAAAAAAGTAAGAGAAGAAGAGTTAGTAGAAGCTTTAATAAAAGAAATAGAAAATATGTAGGCTGAGAGCCTACATATTTTTAATTAACTATTAAGTGATGTGGGAGGAATGGTAATGAGTATAGATGTCACTCAAAATACTCCAACTTCAAAAAAGAGTTTATTTAGTGAAGATATATTTAAAAACTTAAAATTAGTAAAGATACAATTTTATAAAAAAACCAATTGTGTTAAAGTCATATTTAAATCCCCAGAGGTAATAGATGAGTTACAAAAGGATAATATTAAATCTTTAATACAAAAGCAAATAGGTGAAAATTTCAATATAGATTTGGTTTTCTATAGGGATATTAAAAATGTATCTCTAGAGGATGTATTAAATAAATATTGGGTTAATATAATGACAGATGTAATTGAAAAAATGCCTTTATGTAAAGATGTGTTAACTTCAAGTAAGAAAAATATAAATGGAAATATGATTGAAATATACTATGGTAATGAATTTATATGTAGAATGCTTAAAAGACGAAAAGTTAATGAAATTATAAAGGAAAGTATAGTTAATCTTTTTGGAATTAATTGTGGAATTAAAATAATTTATGACGAAAAGCTTGAAGAAAAGGATTATATAGGTGTAAAGAACAAAGAAGACGTAACTATAATAGAAACAGCATTTAAGGATATAAAACCAATAAAGAAAGAAGCTAAAACAACCAATATTTCAAACAAAGGAAGTAATAGATTCGCTGAAAATAATAATGATGACTCAAATGATAATATAATAATGGGTAGAAACATTACAGAGGATAATATTCCTATAATATCCTTAGATGAAACTTCTGGTTTTGTAACAGTTTCTGGAGATGTGTTTAAAACAGATATAATTGAAACTAGAACCGGGAAGAAAATAGTAACATTTTCCATTACAGATTACACTAGTTCTATTACGGTTAAATGTTTTCCAAGACCAAAGGATATAGAAAAGGTATTGGAAAATGTAAAGACAGGATTACATTGTAAGATTAAAGGGGAAGTGGTAAATGACCCTTACGCAAAAGAAATAGTTATTATGGCAAGAAATATAGTTAAGATTCCTAAAATAGAAAGAATGGATACTAATGAAGAAAAGCGTGTAGAGTTACATGTACATTCAACTATGAGTGCTATGGATGCTATAACTCCTGTAAGTAAACTTATAGAGCGAGCAGCAAAGTGGGGACATAAAGCTATAGCAATTACAGATCATGGTGTAGTTCAAGCTTACCCTGAAGCTATGGATGCAGCAAAAAAACATAATATAAAAGTTATATATGGTGTAGAAGGATACTTAGTGGATAACGGAACACCTATAGTAGAAAGAGAAAAAGGACAAAATTTAGAGGATACCTTTGTGGTTTTTGATATAGAAACTACTGGTTTTTCAAATAAAAATGACAGTATAATTGAAATAGGAGCCGTTAAGATTAAGGAAGGAAAAATCATAGATCAATTTAGTGAATTTGTTAATCCTAAAAGATCAATACCTGCTAAGATTGTTGAATTAACTAGTATTACTGACGATATGGTAAAGGATAGTGATTCTATAGAGGAAGTACTTCCAAGATTCATGAAGTTTGTAGGAGATAGTATAATTGTAGCTCATAACGCATCCTTTGATATGTCTTTTATAAGAAAAAATTGTAGAGATATTAATATAGAATTCCATAACTCTGTAATGGATACTATACCTTTAACAAGGTTTTTATATCCTGAGTTAAAAAGATATAAATTAAATGTAGTAGCAAAGCATTTAGGTATTTCTTTAGAAAATCATCATAGGGCTGTAGATGATGCTAAGGCTACAGCGGATATTTTAATAAAATGTATAGAGGAATTAAAAAATAGAGAGATAGTTAACTTACATCAATTAAACAATGAGTTTTTAAAGAATGTGGATATTAAAAAACAACCTACATACCATATAATTTTGCTTGCGAAAAATCAGATAGGTTTAAAAAACTTATATAAGTTAATATCAGAATCCCATTTGGAAAATTTCTTTAAAAGACCTAGATTACCTAAAACTTTAATTTCTGAGTATAGAGAGGGGCTTATAATAGGTTCTGCCTGTGAGGCTGGTGAAGTCTATAGAGCTATTCTTGAAGGTAAAAATGAAGAAGAACTAGATAATATAGCAGATTTTTATGATTATTTAGAGATTCAGCCCTTAGAAAATAATGAATTTTTAATAAGAGATGGCAGAGTGAAAGATAAGGATGAATTAATTCAAATAAATAAAAAGATATGTGAATTGGCCAATAGAAAAGGCAAACTTATAGTTGGGACCTGCGATGTTCATTTTATAGATGAAAAGGATGAAATCTTTAGAAGGATAATAATGTCTGGTCAAGGATTTAAGGATGCAGATAATCAACCTCCCTTATATCTTAGAACAACTACTGAAATGCTAAGAGAGTTTGCATATTTAGGTGAAGAGAAGTCAAAAGAGGTTGTTATATATAATACACAAAAGATTGCGGATATGGTTGAAGATGTTAAACCAATACCAGATGAGACCTTTCCTCCTAAAATAGATGGAGCAGAGGAAGAAGTAAAAAAAATGACCATGGAAAGGGCAAGTTTTTTATATGGAGAAAACCTACCTGAAGTAGTTAAAAAGAGATTAGATAAAGAACTTAATTCCATAATCAGTAATGGATATGCAGTGCTATATTTAATTGCTCATAAGCTGGTTGCCAAATCTTTAGAAGATGGATATTTAGTTGGTTCTAGAGGCTCTGTAGGGTCTTCTTTAGTTGCTACTATGTGTGATATTACAGAGGTAAATGGATTACCGCCTCATTATGTATGCCCTAAATGTAAACATAGTGAATTTATATTAGATGGGTCTATAAGTTCAGGAGCAGATTTGCCAGACAAAAATTGTGAAAAATGTGGAACTTTATATAAAAAGGACGGTCATGATATACCTTTCGAAACTTTTTTAGGTTTTGAAGGAGATAAAGAACCAGATATAGACCTTAACTTTTCTGGAGAATATCAAGCAGTGGTTCATAAGTATACAGAAGTACTTTTTGGAAAAGGTTATGTTTTTAAAGCTGGTACTATTGGAACTATAGCTGAAAAAACAGCCTATGGTTTCGTTAAAAAATATCTTGCAGAAAAAAACATGGTGGTTCCCCAAGCCGAAATAGATAGGTTAACCTTAGGTTGTACCGGAATAAAAAGAACTACAGGACAGCATCCTGGAGGGATAATGGTTGTACCAAGAGATAATGAAATATTTAATTTTACACCTATTCAACGTCCAGCTGATGATAATAACACAGAAATAATCACTACTCATTTTGATTATCATTCTATTAGTGGTAGATTACTAAAACTAGATATACTAGGTCACGATGATCCTACTGTATTAAGGATGCTTCAAGACCTTACTAGTTTAGATCCTAAAAAAATTCCTTTAAATGATGAAAAAGTTATGAGCTTATTCACTTCACCAGAAGCTCTAGGCATAACAAAGGAGGAATTAGGTTGTGAGGTTGGAACCTATGGGTTACCTGAATTTGGAACAAAGTTTGTAAGGCAGATGTTGGTAGATACTCAGCCTAAAAATTTTGCTGATTTAGTTAGAATCTCAGGTCTTTCTCACGGAACGGATGTATGGTTAAATAATGCTCAGTATTATATAAAGGAAGGATATACTACATTAAAAGATTGTATATCTACTAGAGATGATATAATGGTTTATTTAATGTATAAAGGAGTAGAACCCAAAACAGCCTTTACTATAATGGAGAAGGTTAGAAAAGGTAAGGGTTTAAAAGAAGATGATATAAAAGTAATGAAGGAAAATAAGGTACCTGATTGGTATATTGAATCTTGTAATAAAATAAAATACATGTTCCCTAAAGGTCACGCTGTGGCATATGTTATGATGGCAGTAAGAATAGCATATTTTAAAGTGTATTACCCAGAAGCGTATTATGCTACATATTTTACTGTAAGAGCAGATGATTTTGACGCAGATCTTATTGTAAAAGGTGAAGAAGTTATAAAGAGTAAAATGGAGGAAGTAAGTCAACTTGGTAATAGCATGACACAGAAAGACAAAGGCTTATTAACGGTATTAGAAATATCTTACGAAATGTATAAAAGAGGTATTAAGTTTTTAAAAGTAGATATTTATAAGTCTCATGCTACTAAATTCTTAATTGAAGAAGATGGCATAAGACCACCTATAAACGGACTTCAAGGGGTAGGAGAAAATGCAGCTAAAAATATAGTTGAAGCTAGAGGTGAGGGTGAGTTTATTTCTAAAGAAGATCTAAGAATTAGAACAAGAGTTTCAAAAACTGTTATAGAGACTTTAAGTATTCATGGGTGTTTGAATGGATTACCTGAAACTAACCAGTTGAGTTTATTTACCTTATAGTATCAACATATTTGAAAAATTACTTGTAATAAACTTTTTACTATGTTAATATAATATTGTAAAGTTTACTTAATATCCTATGCTTTAAACAGAGTGGGTCAAAAAACCCGCTCTTTATATTTGTGTATGGTAAAACGCAACATTTGTTGCGTTTTTGCTTCAATTATAAGGTTATATTTAATAAAAATATGATAAATACACAAAATAAAAAAGAAAGTATCATAAATAAAAGGAGGGATAAAATGAAACTTAATTCCTTAGTAGAGAATTTAGAGATGTTGATAAGACCCATAGTTGAAGAAAAAGGCTACGAGTTATATCATGTAGAGTTTGTAAAAGATGATGGTGAAAATTATTTAAGAGTATATATTGAAAATGAAAGAGGGATATCCTTAGAAGATTGTGAAAAGGTAAGCAGACCTATTAGTGATATGCTAGATGAAAAAGATCCAATTTCTAGTTCTTATTACCTAGAAGTATCTTCCCCAGGAATCAATAGATATTTATATACAGAAAAACACTATAAAGATAATCTTCATAAAGAAGTATTAGTTAGGCTAAATAAAAGTTTAAATGGCAATAAGTTATATAAAGGTAAACTAGTTCAATTTAATAATGAAACCATAGTTTTATCTATAGAAGATAAAGAAATGTCTATACCTAGAGATATAGTAAGGTCTACCAATTTAGAAGGGGAGATATAAGGAGGTCTATAAAGATGAATGAAGAGTTTATAGGTGCATTAAAAGAAATAGTTAAAGAGAAGGGGATAAGCGAAGATTTACTTTTTACTACAATTGAGGATGCTTTAGTTGCTGCCTATAAAAAAAATTATGCTAATTCTGGGGTTTCATCACAAAATGTAAGAGTTAGTATGAATAGAGAAACAGGTGAAATTCATGTTTACTCTCAAAAGACAGTTGTAGAAGAAGTTTATGATGATGTCATTGAAATATCAGTGGAGGATGCTAAGGATATTAGCCCTCGTTATGAAGTAGATGATATTGTAGAAATAGAAGTTACACCTAGGACTTTTGGAAGAGTTGCTGCTCAATTAGCAAAACAAGTAGTTGTACAAAGAATAAAGGAAGCAGAAAGAAATATAGTATATAATGAATTTATAGAAAAAGAATTCGATATAATAACTGGTACAGTTATTAGGAGAGATAAGGGTAATGTCTTTGTTGATTTAGGAAGGATAGAAGCTGTGCTAGGTCCAAATGAACAAATGCAAGGAGAAGACTATATTTTTAATGAAAAATTAAAACTATATATAGTAGAAGTAAAGAATACTACAAAGGGTGCACAGGTTATAGTTTCTAGAACTCATCCTGGATTAGTAAAAAGGCTATTTGAGTTAGAGGTTCCAGAAATATATGAAGGTATAGTAGAAGTAAAAAGCATAGCAAGAGAAGCGGGATCACGTACTAAAATTGCAGTACATTCAAATGATGAGGCTGTAGATGCTATGGGGGCTTGTGTTGGACCTAAAGGAATAAGAGTACAAAATATAGTAAATGAATTAAAGAATGAAAAAATAGACATAATTAAATGGAGTAAATTACCTGAAGAGTATATTGCCAATTCTTTAAGCCCTGCTAAAGTTTTAGATGTTTCTATTGATGAAGATAATAAATCTGCCCAGGTAGTAGTTGAAGATAATCAATTGTCCTTAGCCATAGGTAAGGAAGGACAGAATGTAAGATTAGCTGCCAAACTAACAGGATGGAAAATAGACATTAAGAGTGTATCTCAGGTTTCACAATAATCATAAAGAGGTGTTGTGATATGAAAGTAAAAAAAATACCACTAAGAATGTGCAATGGCTGCATGGAAATGAAACCTAAAAAAGAAATGATTAGAGTTGTTAAAAGTTCTGAAGGAGAAGTTTCAGTGGATTTAACAGGTAAAAAGTCTGGAAGAGGCGCTTATGTTTGTAAAAATTTATCTTGCTTTGAAAAAGCTTTCAAAACTAAGAGGTTAAATAAAAATCTTGAGGTAAACATAAGTGAAGAGATTTATAATAAGTTAAAGGATGAAATTGATAATGACAAATAAATTTTTTCAATTTTTAGGAATAGTCAAAAAGTCTGGAAATTTAATAGAGGGATATAATCGCTGTGAAGATGCTATAAAGAGAAATAAAAAGATATACCTAATGATATTATCGGAAGATCTTTCTCCTAAAAGCAAAAAAGAATTTTTAAGATACTGCAACGATAAAAATATACCCTATATTGAAAACTATTCAAAGTATGATTTAGGTAGTAGTTTAGGAAGAGCTGAAATAAATATTTTAGCAGTTATTGATAAAAACATGAGCGATAAGCTGATAGAATGCAATGTAAATTAGCTTTGCTGGAGTTTTTTAAAGAAAATTTCGGGGGTGAATGAATTGTCAAAAATAAGAGTATATGAATTAGCAAAAGAACTAGAAATTACTAGTAAAGATCTTATTAGTTTACTTATGGAGGAGTTCGGCATAGAGGTTAAAAATCATATGAGTGTCATTGAAAATGAAGATGCAGAACTTATAAAAGAATTAATTGACGAAAAAGGCAAAAATAATGATGAAAATGAAGCCAAAACCATAGTAGATGAGTATGAAGAACTAGTATCAGAAGAAATAAACAAACAAGTCAAAAAATCTAAAAATAAGAATAAAAGAGGAACTAGAAAACCTCTGGATTCGGAAGAGGATGGCTCAAATATGAGTGACAATACAGAAGAAGAGGTTGTAATCGAAATAGGAAACACCATAACCGTTAAGGATTTAGCAGAAAAGCTTAATAAGCCTAACGCAGAGGTAATAAAGGCATTAATATTCAGCGGTGTTATGGCAGCTTTAAATCAAGAAGTTGATTTTGAAACTGCAGAAAAGGTAGCAGAAAAATTTGAAGTATCTTTAGTATTAAAAGAAGAAGAAATAGGAAAATTAGAAGAAGTAGATATAGAAGAGGATGTTCAAGCAGAAAAAAGACCACCAATAGTTACTGTAATGGGTCACGTTGACCATGGAAAGACTTCTTTGTTAGATGCTATAAGAAAAGCTAAGGTTACTGAAAGAGAAGCCGGCGGGATTACACAACATATTGGTGCTTATACTGTAGAAGTAAATAAAGAAAAAATAACATTCTTAGATACTCCAGGACATGAAGCTTTTACTGCTATGAGAGCTCGTGGAGCGCAAATTACTGACGTAGTAATACTAGTAGTTGCTGCGGATGATGGAATAATGCCACAAACCAAAGAAGCTATAAACCATTGTAAAGCGGCTAATGTTCCTATGGTAGTTGCTATAAATAAAATGGATAAACCTACAGCCAATCCTGATAGAGTAAAACAAGAACTTTCTGATCATGGTCTTGTGCCAGAAGAATGGGGTGGAGATACAATTTGTGTTCCTGTATCTGCTCGTTCAGAGGAAGGAATAGACACTTTACTAGAGATGGTTTTACTTACTTCAGAAATGTTGGAATTAAAAGCAAATCCGTCTAGAAAATCTAAAGGAACAGTAATTGAAGCAAAATTAGATAAAGGTAGAGGTCCTGTAGCTACATTATTAGTACAAAACGGTACATTAAATGTAGGAGATGCTATACTTGTTGGAAACACTTACGGAAGAATAAGAGCTATGTTTGATGACAAGGGAAAGAAAATTAAGTCAGCAGGTCCTTCAATTCCAGTAGAAATTTTAGGATTATCTGAAGTTCCAGCAGCTGGAGATAGATTTAATGAAGTAAAAGATGAAAAAACTGCTAGAACTATGGCTGAAACTAGAAAAGACAAGGATAAAGAAAAATATCTTCAATCTAGTCATAGAGTATCTTTAGAAGATTTATATAGTCAAATCCAAGAAGGTAAAATAAAAGAATTAGGTGTTATAGTTAAAGCTGACGTTCAAGGTTCAGTAGAAGCTATAAGACAATCTTTAGAAAAACTATCTACAGATACTGTTAAAGTAAGAGTTCTTCACGGAGCTGTTGGGGCAATTACAGAAACAGATATAAGTCTTGCAGCAGCATCTAATGCTATAGTAATTGGATTTAATGTTAGACCAGATGGCAATGCAGTTTCTTTAGCTGAAAAAGAAGAGGTTGATATAAAAACTTATAGAGTAATATATGATGCTATTGAAGATATTAAATCTGCAATGATAGGTATGCTAGAACCAGATTATAAAGAGGTTGTCCTAGGAAAAGCTCAAATTAGACAGACTTACAAGATATCAAGCCTTGGAACTATAGCGGGATGTTATATAATAGAAGGAAAAATAACTAGAAATAGTGATATAAGAATAATAAGAGATGGAATAGTTATTTTTGAATCTAAGTTAGCATCTTTAAAGAGATTTAAAGATGATGTTAAAGAAGTAAATACTGGATATGAATGTGGTTTAAGCGTAGAGAAGTTTAACGACATTAAAGAAGGCGACATAATAGAAGCTTATACAATGGAAGAAATTAAAAAAGATAAACTATAAAAAAGGAGGGATTGTATTGGCTAATTACAGAAATGGAAGAATCAATGAGGAAGTTAGAAAAGAGGTTAGTGATATAATCCGAAATCAACTTAAAGATCCTAGAATAAACGCTATGGTAAGTGTTACAGATGTTAAAGTAACTAAAGACTTACGTTATGCTAAAGTTTATGTTAGTATCTTCGGAGATGATGAACAAAAAAAAGATACATTTAACGCTTTAAAAAGTTCTTCTGGCTTTATAAGAAAAGAAGTTGGAAGTAGAGTTAAACTTAGATATACTCCAGAGATTATGATCGAACTTGATGAAAGTATAGAGCAAGGTATGCATATAGATTCTTTATTAGAAAAAATAAAGGAAAATAGAAATGAATAGAGTTATTCAAAACATTTTGCATTTTAATTCTATTGCTATAACCTATCATCAATCACCCGATGGAGACGCTTTAGGAAGTGCTCTAGGGTTGATGCTAGGACTTAGGAAGTTAGGTAAAGATGCCTATATTATATCTAGAGACAGAGTTCCAGATATATATAGGTTTCTCCCTTCTGCCATAGAGGTTAGTGAGGATTTTGCGTCACCTAAAGAAAATACAAAATGTTTAATAATAGTAGACTGTGGTAATGTGGAAAGGATCTCTGGAAATATAGATATATCAGATTCTAGAACTATAATAAACTTAGATCATCACCTTTCAAACAATGAGTATGGAGATATAAACTATGTTGATACTTCAGCTTCTGCTACAGGAGAGATAATTTACTCTCTATTAAAAGGATTAAATGTACCTATAGATGCAAGTATTGCAGAATGTTTATATACAGCTATAATTACGGATACTGGTTCTTTCAAATATCCAGGCACAACATCTAATACTCATAGCATTGCAGGAGATCTTATAAATACAGGTATTAATTTTCCTTTAATTCACAGAAGAATTTTTGAAAATAAACCTCTTCAGAAATTAAAACTTTATGGACAATTGTTAGATAAGATAGAGTTGTTCTTAAATGATAGATTAGCTATTCTTGCTATAAACAAAGAACAAGGAGAAACTTTAGGAGATAATGCAGAGATAATATCTTTACAAATGCAGATTGATACCATAGAAGTTGGAGCTTTTTTAAAACAAGTAGATGAAGGGGTAAAAGTTAGTTTAAGATCTAAAGAGAAAGTAGATGTAAGAAAAATAGCTGAGTCTTTTGGTGGTGGCGGTCACGAAAGAGCTGCTGGTTTTCTATTGAAAGATATAAATTATATTGAAAAAGCCAAAGAAACAATTATAAGCATTTTAGAAAAAGAGTTGATATAATGGATGGAGTTATTAATGTTTATAAACCTAAAGGGATGACTTCTTTTGATGCAGTGAAAAAAATTAGATATTTAAGTAAAGAAAAAAAGGTAGGGCATATTGGAACCTTAGATCCTTTAGCTTCTGGAATACTACCTATTTGCTTAGGTAAAGCAACAAAAATTGTTGAGTATCTTATGAGTGAAGATAAAACCTATAATGTAGAATTAGAATTAGGTCTGGAAACCGATACTTATGATAGAGAGGGTACTGTTATTTCTAGAAGTTCTATAGAACATATTAATGAAGAACAGATCAGACCTATAATAGAGTCTTTTTTAGGTGAAGGTTACCAAGAGCCTCCTATGTATTCTGCTATTAAAATAAATGGTAAAAGACTTTACTCATTAGCTCGTGAAGGAATTGAGGTAGAAAGGGAAAAAAGAAAAATAAATATAAATTACATAGAAGTAAATTACATAAACCTTCCCTTTATCTCATTTAAGGTGAATTGTTCTAAGGGTACATATATTAGAAGTTTGTGTAAGGACATAGGTGTAAAATTAAACTGTGGAGCAGTAATGAGTAAGTTAGAAAGAGAGTCTACAGGAAAATTTTCTTTGGATAACTCAATAAACTTATTAGATTTAACATCAGAAAATATAAAAGATTATTTATTATCTATGGAAGATGTGATAAGTTATCCTATAATATCCGTAGATGATAAATTTTCTAAATTGTTAATCAATGGTGTTACTGTACAAGACCCTGCTTTAAGTGAAGAGAAGTTATTAGAAAATCAGCTTTATAAGGTATTTAATAAATCTGATTTTATAGGTATAGGAAAAAAATATAATAAGGGATTTAAAATAGTTAAGTTATTGATATAAGAGGTATTTACTATGAAAATAATTGATTTTTATACAGATAATTTAAAAGAACAAACTTTTATAGCTTTAGGTAGTTTTGATGGTCTTCATAAAGGACATATGAGTCTTATAAAATCCGCTATAACTAAAGCAAAAGAGATGAATATAAAAAGCATGGTTTATACTTTTCAAAATCATCCCTTAACTGTAGTAAATAAAGCAATTGCACCTAAACTTATTATGGATAATAATACAAAGATTCAATTACTTGAAAAAATAGGTGTTGATATAACTTGCTTAGTAAAATTTGATGAAGATTTTATGAGACTTACACCAGAAAAATTCTTTAAGGACTTATATGATAGATATAATGTTAGAGGGATAGTAGTGGGATTTAACTATAGATTTGGCTATAAAAATTCTGGAAATGTAGAACTTTTAAAGGTTTTATGTAAAGAATATGGAGTAGAACTTGTAGTTATAGAACCTCAGACTACTGATGAAGATATAATAAGTAGCTCTAGCATAAGAAATCTAATTATAGAAGGCGATATAGAAAAAGCAAATAGTCTTTTATTAGAACCTTTTATGTTAAGAGGAAAAATAGAACATGGAAAAGGTATAGGTGGTAAAAATCTAGGCTATCCTACAGCAAATCTAAAACTAGACGAGGAATATATATTGCCGGGAATTGGAATTTATTATACCAATGTAAATTATGAAGGTAAAATTTATAAAGGTATGACTAGTGTAGGTAATAATCCTACTGTAAATGGATCTAAGCTTACTGTTGAAACTTATATACTAGACTTTAATAAGGATATATATGGGGAAGAAATTGAATTGTATTTTATTGAAAAAACAAGGGGAGAAATAAAGTTTCCTTCCTTGGAAGATTTGATAATTCAACTTAAAGAAGATGAGAACATTGCAAGACAGAAAAAAATATATATAAATAGATAAAAAGTAATTTACAACAGCATGCTTATTTGCTATAATGACTGTTGGGAACCTATTTCTAAGGTGGTAGAGTGCCGACTTGCATCTTGGATATAGGGGATAAATACTTGGAGGTGTAAACTAATGGATAAGGCAAGAAAAGAAGAATTAATAAAAGAACACGGAAGACATGAAGGAGACACTGGTTCTCCAGAAGTGCAAATAGCACTTTTAACTGAAAGAATAAACTCATTAACTGGACACTTAAAGACTCATAAGAAAGATCACCACTCAAGAAGAGGATTACTTATGATGGTTGGTCAAAGAAGAGGTCTTTTAAATTACTTAGAATCACAAGATATCCAAAGATATCGTGATATAATTGCAAAACTTGGATTAAGAAAGTAATCTTAGAGCGGTTTAACCGCTCTATTATTTTAAATTATTAATAATTAAGAAAAATAAGGTAATAATATAATTGATTAATTGAAAGGAGGTAATTGTATGAACCATAGACTTGAAACATCTGTTGCAGGTAGAACATTAAAACTTGAATTCGGAAAAGTGGGAATGTTATCTAATGCTGCAATTTTAATGAGTTATGGAGATACAGTTGTATTAGTAAACACAAATGCCTCAGAGAAACCTAGAGAGGGTATTGATTTCTTTCCTTTAAGCGTTGAGTATGAAGAAAGATTATATGCTGCAGGCAAAATACCAGGAGGCTTTATAAAAAGAGAAGGAAAACCTTCAGAAAAGGCAATCTTACATGGTAGAGCAATAGATAGACCTTTAAGACCACTATTCCCAGATGGATATAGAAATGATGTACAAATAGTGTGCACTGTTGTATCTGTAGAAAACGATAATTTACCTGAAATATTAGCAATTAATGCTGCTTCTACAGCATTATGCCTATCTAGTATACCTTTCCAAGATCCAGTAGGTGCAGTGTCTGTTGGACTTATTGATGAAGAGTTTATATTAAATCCAACTTCTAAACAAAGAGAATCTAGTACTTTAAATTTAACAGTATGTGCTACCAAAGATAGAGTAATAATGATTGAAGCTGGTGGAGATGAGATACCAGAAGATGTTATGTACAATGCTATAATATTTGGATTTGAAAAATGCCAAGAAATAGTTAAGTTTCAAGAAGAAGCTATGTCTAAATTTGGAAAAGAAAAAATGCTTCCAAACTTATATGTAGTAGAAGAAGAACTTCAAAAAGAAGTTAAAAACTTTAGTTTTGATATGATAAATGAAGCTATGCACATAACAGATAAAGATGATAGAAATAAAGCTATGTCTGAAGTTAAAGAAAAGATAAGCGCTGAATTTGATGAAAAATATCCAGACAATAAGTCAGATATTGCTGATGTAATCTATAAAATTCAAAAACAAGTGGTTAGAAAAATGATCCTAGTAGAAAAGAAAAGACCAGATGGAAGAGCTTTTGACCAAGTAAGACCTCTAAGTTGTGAGGTTGCTTTATTACCAAGAACTCATGGAACAGGACTTTTTACTAGAGGATTAACTCAAGTATTAACAGTTGCAACTCTTGGAGCATTAAGCGATGTTCAAATATTAGATGGCATAAGTGAAGAAGAATTTAAAAGATATATGCATCATTACAATTTCCCATCCTACAGTGTAGGAGAGGTAAGACCTTTAAGAGGACCAGGAAGAAGAGAAATTGGCCATGGAGCTCTAGCAGAAAAAGCTCTAGAACCATTAATTCCTTCAGAAGAAGATTTCCCATACACTATAAGACTAGTATCCGAAGTATTAAGCTCTAATGGTTCAACATCACAAGCTAGTGTTTGTGCAAGTACTTTAGCTTTATTAGACGCGGGAGTACCTATAAAACGCCCTGCTGCAGGTATAGCTATGGGTCTTGTTACTAGTGAAGATTTGTCTGAAGAAGAAATATTAACAGATATACAAGGTATTGAGGATTTCTTTGGAGATATGGACTTTAAAGTAGCAGGAACTGAGAGAGGAATTACAGCAATACAAGTTGATACTAAAATAAAAGGATTATCTAAGGATTGCATTAAAAATAGTATAGAAGCAGCTAAAAAAGCTAGGTTGCACATTTTAGAAAAGATGAATGGGTGTATACCTGAAGCTAGAGAAGAGGTTTCTAAGTATGCTCCTAAGACTTATAGTATGAACATACATCCAGATAAGATAAGAGAAGTAATCGGAGCAGGTGGAAAAACTATTAATAAAATAATAGCTGAAACCGGAGTTAAGATTGACATAAAGGAAGATGGAAAGATATTTATAACTTCCAATGATTCAGCAGGTGGAAAACAAGCAATGAAAATCATTGAGGATCTAACAAAAGAAGTTAAATCAGGAGAAATATATCTTGGAAAAGTAACTAAGATAACTCAATTTGGAGCTTTTGTTGAAATTCTTCCTAATAAAGAAGGGCTAGTTCATATCTCTAAGTTAGATGTTAACAGAGTAAATAAAGTTGAGGATGTTGTATCTGTTGGAGATGAAATATTAGTAAAGGTTACTGAAATTGATAACCAAGGCAGAATAAATTTATCTAGAAAAGATGCAATAAAAGATACTGAAAATAAAGATGATAATGATGATAAATAAAAATAGAAGGGCATAAGTGCCTTTTTATTTTTTACTGGAGGTTTTTATGTATAATTTATTTAAACTAGATAACGGATTAAGAGTTATTGTAGAAAAAATTGATTATGTTAAATCTGTTAGTGTGGGGCTTTGGGTGGAAAATGGATCAAGAAATGAAAATTTATTAAATAATGGTATCTCTCATTTTATAGAGCATATGCTTTTTAAAGGCACAGAAAATAGAACCGCAAAGCAAATTGCAGAAGAAATAGAAGATGTAGGTGGACAAATAAATGCCTTTACAGGTAAAGAAGCCACTTGTTTTTATACTAAAACTTTAGATTCTCATCTAGAACTTAGTCTCGATGTAATTTCAGATATGCTTTTTAATAGTAAATTTGAGGATAAAGATATTGAGAAAGAAAAAAGTGTAATAATTGAAGAAATAAATATGAATGAAGATTCTCCAGAAGATGTACTTTCTGATATTCATAGTATTTCAGTATGGGGAAAGGATCCTATATCATATCCAATATTAGGAACTGCAGATACTATTAGATCTTTTAATAAGGATATCTTAAAGGAGTACATAGAAGAATATTATATACCTGAAAACTCAGTTTTATCCATATGTGGAAACGTAGATATGGCTATAATTGAGAAATTAGTTAAAAAGTACTTTGGCACCTGGAAATCTACCAATAAAAAGGTAGCAGAATATTCCTCACCAGATATACTAAATCAACATTTTTATAAGCAAAAACCCATAGAACAATTACATATAAACCTTGGTGTAAGAGGAGTCCCCTTAGGAAATGATGATGTGTATACATTACTTCTTTTAAATAGCGTATTTGGGGGAAGTGTGTCATCCATATTATTTCAAAAGGTAAGAGAGGAATTAGGGCTATGTTATAGTGTCTATTCTTATCTTTCATCATATAATAATACAGGAATACTAAATATTTATACTGGAGTTAACCCAAATCAAGGGGCAGAGACTATTAAAGTAATAAATGAAGAACTAAACAAATTTGTAATTAACGGAATCAGCAAAGAAAGATTATTTAAATCTAAGGAACAAATAAAAGCTAATTATATATTAGGATTAGAAAGTATGAGTAGCAGAATGTTCAGCAATGGTAAATCTGTTTTGTTTTTAAATCGAGTGAATAAACCTGAAGATGTGATGATGAAAATAGATAAAATAAGTCAGGATTCTATTAATCATATTTTTAGTAGTTGTTTTAAAGAAGGCATTTTAAATTCTGCCTTTGTAGGAAATATAGATTTAAATAGTTTATCTATGAAAACTGGAATGGATATTAAGGAACTAATTTAGTATCTAGGCTATAGATTTATCCCATTATTATTGCCTTTAATTATAGTAATAAATCTTGTAACCTCTACATAAATTATAACAGTACAATTTTAGGGAGGAAATTTTAATGGGAGATAATATTAAATTATATAGCGAAATGGAGAAATATGAGATTATTAATATTAATGATGGTGAAAAGTATAACTATTTAGGTAATAATGATATAGTTATTGATAACCAAGGTTTGTTTAAACTTTTAATTGTACATAACTTTAAAGGTAAATTTAATTTCTTTGGCAATGAAGAATTTTATGAAATACCTTGGGAGTATGTAAAAAAAATAGGAGCTAGGACTATTATTATTGATATAGAAGAAAAGATTATAAAAAAAACCAAGCTTTAATTTATAATATATTAAATTAACTTCAAAAAGACCCTTTAGGGAGGATGAGTGTATGAAAATACTAGTTCAAAAATTTGGAGGCACTTCTGTATCCACAGTGGATAGACGAAAGTTAGTTATTGAAAAGGTAGTTAAAGCCAAAAAACAAGGGTATAGCCCAGTTATCGTAGTATCTGCCATGGGGAGAAAAGGAGATCCCTATGCTACAGATACTTTATTATCTTTGATTAGAGATGGCTTTAAGGAGGATAATCCTTTGGCTACAGATTTGCTTATGAGTTGCGGAGAAATTATAAGCTCCGTGGTAATGTGTGATGAATTTTATAAACACGGATTAAAAGCTTTGCCTTTAACAGGCGGGCAAGCAGGGATTGTTACTAATGAAAATTATAACGATGCATCTGTAGTTAGGGTGAAACCAGAAAGAATATTGGAATTATTAAAAGAAGATATTATTCCTGTTGTTACAGGATTTCAAGGATATAATGAAAAAGGACACTTTACTACATTAGGTAGAGGTGGAAGTGATGTTACAGCTTCTTTACTTGGAGTTGCATTGAATTCTGAAGAAATAGACATATATACAGATGTAGATGGAATAATGACAGCAGATCCAAGAATAGTTATAGAACCAAATTTAATACATGCTATAAGCTATAATGAAGTATTTCAATTAGCTGAGCAAGGAGCTAAAGTAATACATCCTAGAGCTATTGAAATAGCCATGGAAGGTAATATTCCTATAAAGATAAAAAATACTCTAAGTGATTCTGAAGGTACATTGATAAATAGTCTAGGAGAAAAATCTAAAGATTCTATAGTTACAGGAATAACCCATGTAGGTAGTAGAACACAGATACATGTTAAGTTTGACTGCAATGAAAACAGTAATTACTATGATGATATATTCGATATGTTAGCAGATAACTCTATAAGTATTGATTTAATCAATGTATTTCCAAAGGAAAAAATATTTACTATTGACTCTAAAGACGAACTGAAATTAATGGGTATAATGGATAAGTTAGAATTAAAATATACCGCTATAGGTAACTGTAGCAAGGTAGCTATTATAGGTAATAGAATAAGAGGGGTGCCAGGAGTAATGGCTAAAATATTAAAAATACTTAGAGAAGCAAACATTGAAATACTACAAACAGCGGATTCGCATACTACTATATGGTGTTTAATTTCTAGTAATGATGTAGAAACAGCTATTAATTTACTTCATAACAACTTTTTAAAATAACAAGTATAATATACCCTCCATATGAACAAAATAAGTTCATATGGAGGGATGAAAATGAAGTTTATAAATAGTAACAATGACTCTGATGAAACTAATAGTGAAGTAAAGGAACAGATAGATAATATAAAAGAACTTGGAAGAGTTGAATCATCCATTTTTAATGAAGAAATTCAAATATTGCCAATCATAGGTCAGATTGAAGGTCATGGTGTACTACCACCACAAACTAAAACCACAAAATATGAACATGTAATACCTAACCTTATAGCTATGGAGCAAAGTAATAAGGTTAAAGGAGTCTTAATTGTATTAAATACCGTAGGTGGAGATATTGAAGCAGGTTTAGCCATAGCGGAAATGATAAACAGCTTAAGTAAGCCTACAGTATCCCTAGTTATAGGTGGTGGACACTCCATTGGTGTACCTTTAGCCACCTCAGCAGAGTACTCCTTTATATCCCCATCAGCTACTATGATAATACATCCTATAAGAATGAACGGATTAGTTATAGGAGCACCTCAAACCTTTAATTATTTTAATAAAATGCAAGAGAGAGTAAATGACTTCATATTAAGAACTTCAAATATTGAAATAGATACTTTAAAGAGTTTGATGATGGAAACAAATGAGTTATTAAATGATATGGGCACAATACTCATTGGAGATGAAGCTGTAAATTATGGATTAATAAATGAAGTTGGTGGAATAAAGGACTCTATTAAAAAATTAAAATCTATGATTAATGATAAACCATAGGCTTATTCCTGTGGTTTATTACTTTCTAAAAATTATTTAAAAGGATATTTATTTATTTCGTAGAATATAACTATGGGGTGAAATATATGGCAAACACAAAGAAAAAGAAGAAAAAAGATTATGATGAAGATTTTAAAAAAGAAATTATAGGTATAGTATTTATAACAATAGGTATATTTTTATTTATAAATGTTATAACTTCCTCCTTAGGAATACTAGGCCAAGCTTTAAACAAAATAACTTGGTCTTTATTAGGTATAGGAACTTACTTCTTGCCTATGATCTTTGTATTTTATGGGATAAGCATATTACTGAGAAAAGATACTATGGATAGAAGATTTATAGGGATTTCAGTATTTCTATTTAATTCTATACTATTCCTTCAAATGATATATATAGATAACTATTATGTAGATAGTTTTTATGAAGGTATAAAAGTTATTATAAATACCTCTAGCAAGTTACATGGAGGAATTTTAGGGTATATTATAGATGTTCCTTTATATAAATTAATAGGTAAGACAGGATCTATAATATTATTTGTTGCTATCTATGTTATAACTATGATAATAATATTTAATTTTTCTCTTTATAATATTGCTAATAATCTTAAAAATCAAAGCAAATCTAAAGAAAAAACCAAAAGCAATAAAACAAATAATAGACAAAAGGAACAATTAAATGTAGCTTTAGATGAGACTTCACTAGAAAGTACTAAGGAAAGAGAAGAATTTATAAAAGGAATAAATAATAAGATAAAGATATTAGACTTTATGAAGAATTCATCAGTAGATGTAGAAGAAGAAATTCCTATAGATACATATGAAGCTGCAACTTCTAGTTCTAAGCTAGAGAAGGATGTTAAAGAAAGTATAAGTGAAGAAATCTCCTCAAAGATAGAAGGAAATCAAAGAAATATTCAATATGAGTTTCCTGGTTTGGATCTTTTAAATATAAATACTAATCTTAAATTAAATAAAGATGATAAAAAGGATTTATTAACCAGCGCATCTAAATTAGAAGAAACACTAAACAGTTTTGGCGTAGAGGCAAAAATAATTCAGGTTACAAAGGGACCTTCTGTAACAAGATATGAACTCCAACCTAGTGCTGGAGTTAAGGTAAGTAAAATTGTTAATCTCTCTGATGATATAGCTTTAAGTCTTGCAGCTAGTGGAGTAAGAATAGAAGCACCTATCCCCGGAAAATCCGCAGTAGGTATTGAAGTGCCAAACAAAGATATAACTGCTGTATTCTTAAAGGAAGTGGTGGAATCTGAAGAATTTGAAAATAACACTAAAAATTTAGCTTTTTCACTTGGTAAAGATATTGGTGGAAATTGTGTAGTAGCAGATTTAACTAAAATGCCTCACTTACTTATTGCAGGAGCTACCGGTTCTGGTAAGAGTGTATGTATAAATACATTAATAATAAGTCTTTTATATAAGTATTCTCCTGATGAAGTAAAACTACTTATGGTAGATCCTAAAATGGTTGAACTAAATGTTTATAATGGTATACCTCATCTTTTAATACCAGTAGTTACAGATCCTAAAAAGGCTGCTGCAGCATTAAATTGGGCTGTAAATGAAATGACTAGGAGATATAAATTGTTTGCAGATTGCGGAGTAAGAAATATAGAAAGTTATAATGAGTTATTCTACAAAGAAAAGATTACTGAGAAACTTCCTTGGATAGTTATAATTGTTGATGAGCTTGCAGACCTTATGATGGTGTGTCCTCACGATGTAGAAGATTATATAGGTAGACTATCACAAATGGCAAGAGCTGCAGGTATGCATTTAGTTATAGCTACCCAAAGACCATCTGTAGATGTCATAACTGGAGTTATTAAAGCTAATATACCTTCAAGGATTTCTTTTTCTGTATCTAGTCAGGTGGACTCTAGAACCATATTAGATTCTGCTGGTGCAGAAAAGCTTCTTGGTAAGGGTGATATGTTATTTTATCCAGTTGGGGAGTCAAAGCCTTTAAGAATCCAGGGTGCTTTTATTTCTGAAGAAGAAGTGGAAAGAGTTGTAACCTTTATAAAAGAACAACAATTGAATAAGGAAGACTATGAGGAGAAGATATTAGAGCACATAAATGAAGAAATAAAGAGCGAAGATCCGGGTAGTGAAGAGGATGAACTTTTAGAAGAAGCTATACGAATTGTAGTAGAGGCTAATCAGGCATCCACTTCGTTACTTCAAAGAAGGTTAAGAATTGGATATAATAGGGCAGCTAGGATCATGGAACAATTAGAAGAAAAGAGGGTAATATCCCCTAGAGATGGAAGTAAGCCTAGAGAAGTATTATTATCTAAAGAAGATATTTAATAAAAATAAAAAAACTCTTGTTTAATACTAAAAAGAGATTTAAAATTAATGTGTATATTTAAGTGACGTAGGAGGAAAAAAATTGAGCAAGTATAAAGTAGGTTTAGTCAGCTTAGGTTGTGATAAAAACAGAATTGACTCTGAAATAATTTTAAGTAAATTAAATGATGAATATGAAATTACTAATGATCCTAAAAAAGCAGATATTATAATAGTAAATACCTGTGGTTTTATTGAAAAATCAAAACAAGAATCTATTGATACCATTCTTGAGATGGGCGAGTTTAAAAATAAATATAAATGCAAATTATTAATTGCTACAGGGTGTCTAACTCAAAGATATGGAAAAGATTTAAGTGAGTTGATGCCTGAAATAGACATAATAATGGGTGTTAATGATTATGCAAAGCTTACCTCTTATATAAAAGATTTTATGAATAATCATAAAAAAATAGTTAGTTGTAATTTTAGCCACCATAACATAAATGAAGGTGAAAGAGTAATAACTACTCAAGGACATACAGCCTATATAAGAATTGCAGAAGGTTGTGATAATTTTTGTACCTATTGTATAATTCCAAAGATTAGAGGTAACTTTAGAAGTAGAAAGATTGAAAGTATATTAGAGGAAGCAACAAAACTTAGTGAAGCAGGAGTTAAAGAACTTATTTTAGTTGCTCAGGATACTACAAGATATGGTGAAGATATTTATAATAAAAAGATGCTACCAACTTTATTAAAAGAACTAAGCTTAATTAAAGGTATAGAGTGGATAAGAGTTCTTTACTGTTATCCAGAACAGGTTACTGACGAACTCATATATGAGATAAAGGATAATGAAAAGGTATGTAAGTATCTAGATATACCTATACAACATATTAGCAGTAGTGTGTTAAAAAAAATGGGTAGAAAAACAAATAAGGAGCAAATCACTAAGGTTATAGAAAAATTAAGATTTAATATTCCAGAAATAGTTTTAAGAACTTCAATTATTGTAGGTTTTCCAGGAGAGACGGAAGAGGATTTTAAAGAGTTAAAAGATTTTGTTAAAGAATATAAATTAGACAAATTAGGTGTATTTACTTATTCACAAGAAGAGGGTACTCCAGCAGCCATTATGGAAGATCAAGTTGAAGAGGAAATTAAGGGTAAAAGAGAAAAAGAATTAATGCTAATTCAAAAGGATGTATCTAGTCATATTAACTCTAAAAAGATTAATAAAATATATGATGTTATTATTGAAGGATATGATGGAGAGGTATATCATGGGAGAAGCAGTGAAATGTCTCCAGAAATTGATGGATTAATCCTATTTAGAAGTGAAAAAACTTTAGAAAAAGGAAATATAGTAAAGGTTAAAATAAATCAATGCTCTGAATATGATCTAATGGGGGTTGTTTGTGATGAATCTTGCAAATAAACTAACAATAATAAGAATATTTTTGGTACCTGTATTTCTTATTTTCATAGCTGCTCAAGATATTCCTTATGGAACAGTGATAGCTACGGTTATATTTATATTAGCTGCATTAACAGATAAACTAGATGGTTACATAGCCAGAAGTAGAAATCAAATAACTAAGTTTGGTAAGTTTATGGATCCCCTAGCTGATAAGCTACTGGTTACAGCTGCCTTAGTATCTTTAGTAGAATACCAGATAGTGCCAGGTTGGGCTGCTATTATAATAATTGCAAGAGAATTTGCTGTAACTGGACTTAGGACTGTAGCTGCCTCTGATGGTACAGTAATTGCAGCTAGTTGGTGGGGAAAGCTTAAAACTGTAATTCAAATTATAGCTATAATACTACTTCTGTTGCAAGTGAACATAGCTTCTCAACCAGAGTTTGCTCAAAAGGTATCTAGTAGTGAGTTTCTTAATAGTTTCTTTAATTGGGCTCCACAAACATTTTTATATTTAGCTGTAGTTATAACTATAGTTTCTGGTGTAGATTACTTCATAAAAAATAAAGAGGCTATAAAGATAGATAAATAGTCAACTTGTTGATTAAAACAATAAAATATGGTAATAATGTTATATAAAGGTTCCTATGCAAGTAGGGACTTTTAATATATGTTGACTACTAAGAGATTTTATTTTATAATATAATAGAACTAACGTTCGCGAGAGGATGGTGACCCTAATGGGTAATTTTGATAATGAAAAGTTAAAAGCTATTGAAGCTGCTATGAGTCAAATTGAAAAACAATTTGGTAAAGGTTCAATAATGAAGTTAGGTGAACATAATATATTAACTGTAGATGCTGTTTCCACAGGATGCCTAGATCTTGATATTGCATTAGGTATAGGTGGAGTACCTAGAGGTAGAGTGGTTGAAATATACGGTCCTGAATCTTCAGGTAAGACTACCGTTGCTTTGCATATAGTAGCAGAGGCTCAAAGAAAAGGTGGAGCAGCTGCTTATATAGATGCAGAACACGCTTTAGATCCTAGTTATGCAAAGGTATTAGGGGTAGATATAGATAACTTAATAGTATCTCAACCAGATACAGGAGAGCAAGCTTTAGAAATTGCAGAGGCTTTAGTTAGATCTGGAGCAGTAGATGTAATAGTAGTAGATTCTGTAGCAGCTTTAGTTCCAAGAGCTGAAATAGAAGGGGAAATGGGAGACTCACACGTAGGGTTACAAGCAAGACTTATGTCTCAAGCCTTAAGAAAGCTGGCTGGTAGTATTAATAAATCAAAATGTGTTGCTATATTCATAAATCAGTTAAGAGAGAAGGTTGGAGTAATGTTTGGTAATCCAGAAACTACTCCAGGGGGAAGAGCTCTTAAATTCTATTCTTCTGTAAGACTAGATATAAGAAGAATAGATTCTATTAAGCAAGGTGACGATATAGTAGGTAACAGAACAAGGGTAAAGGTTACTAAAAATAAAGTGGCTCCTCCTTTTAAACAAGCTGAATTTGATATAATGTATAATGGTGGAATTTCAAAAGAAGGTAATATATTAGACGTAGGTGTTAAAGAAGAAATAGTCCAAAAAAGTGGTGCTTGGTTTTCTTATAAGGATATTAGGTTAGGACAAGGAAGAGAAAATGCTAAACAATATTTAAAAGAAAATCCAGTAGTTATGAATGAAATAGATAATCTTATAAGAGAAAAGTTTAATTTACCATTAAATAAGCTTGAAGATAAAGCAATGGATTCAAATAAAGCAATAGAGGCAAAAGAAGAAAAAACAAAAAAATAAGTTTTTCCTAAAAACTGCAAGACTCTGTTCTTGCAGTTTTTAAATACTATTAATCTTGACACAAAATTAAATTTAAAATATAATATAGACAAATACTGGTTTATCATACTCAAATTATATTTATGAAAATAAATAAGACACCTTTTCTAAGCAATGTGTTGACTAAAGTATAAATTCACATAGAAAGCTAAGGAGGTGTTGTAGACTATGGATTCAGTCGTAAAAATAATACTAGTAGTTATTGGTATATTAATACTAGCTGGTATTGCTATATATGTTCTATTCCATAACAAAATACAAGAATCTAAAAAGAAAATTTTAGAAATGGAAAAAGAGGCTGAAGCAGTACTTGATAACGCAAAAAAAGAATCAGAGAACTTAAAGAAAGAGGCAATTTTAGAAGCAAAAGAAGAGGTTCATAAGTTAAGAAGTGATTTTGAAAAAGAATCTCGTGAAAGAAGAAATGAAATTCAAAGGTTTGAAAGAAGATTAATACAAAGAGAAGAGGCTTTGGACAAAAAGAGTGACTCATTAGAAAAGAAAGAAGAAAATTTAAGTAAAAAATTACAACAAGTAGAGGAACTTGAAAATGGAGTGAAAAACTTATATTCACAACAAAGACAAGAACTTGAAAGAATTTCAAGTTTATCTGTAGAAGAGGCAAGACAGATATTACTGGAAGAAGTAAGTAAAGAAATTAAACATGAAGCTGCTGTTATGATCAAAGAAGTTGAATCAAAAGCTAAAGAAGAAGCTGATAAGAGGGCAAGAGAAATAGTAACTTGTGCTATACAAAGATGTGCAGCAGATCATGCATCTGAAACTACAGTTCATGTAGTAGCTTTACCTAATGACGAAATGAAAGGCAGAATTATAGGTAGGGAAGGTAGGAACATACGAACTCTTGAAACTTTAACAGGAGTAGATTTAATTATTGATGATACTCCAGAAGCTGTTATTTTATCTTGCTTTGATCCAATAAGAAGAGAAGTTGCAAGAATAGCATTAGAAAAATTGATCGTTGACGGTAGAATTCACCCAGCACGTATTGAGGAAATGGTAGAAAGAGCTAAAAAGGATGTAGAAAATGATATAAAAGAAGAGGGAGAACAAGCGACCTTTGAAACTGGTGTTCATGGATTACATCCTGAATTGGTAAAACTTTTAGGAAGATTAAAGTACAGAACAAGCTACGGCCAAAATGTACTAAAACATTCTATGGAAGTTTCTTATCTAGCTGCTTTGATGGCATCTGAACTTGGTTTAGATCCAACTATAGCAAAAAGAGCGGGTTTGTTACATGATATAGGTAAGGCTTTAGATCATGAAATAGAAGGGCCGCATGCCCTAATAGGAGCTGATGTTGCTAAAAAATATCATGAATCACCTATAATAGTCAATGCTATAGGAGCACACCACGGTGATGTTGAAATGCAATCTCTTGAAGCTGTATTGGTTCAGGCTGCAGATGCTATATCCGCCGCTAGACCAGGAGCTAGAAGAGAGACCTTGGAAGCTTACATTAAGCGTCTTGAAAAATTAGAGGAAATTGCAAACACACATGAAGGTGTTGAAAAATCATACGCTATACAAGCTGGAAGAGAAATTCGAATTATGGTCAAACCAGATCAAATTGACGATGCAGGAGCTATAGAAATGGCAAGAAATATCGTTAAAACAATAGAAAGTGAATTAGAATATCCAGGACAAATAAAAATTAATGTTATAAGAGAAACTAGAGCTATAGACTACGCCAAATAATTTTTAAAATACATTTTGCTAAAGCAAAATGTATTTTATTTTTTTGACAACAATGAAATATAAATCTTAAAAGAATGAAATATAAAAAGGTTTTTTTACATAGGTGTAGAATAATTATAATATAGTAGTTATAGTAAAATCAGCTAATATTTAATAATAAAATCTAGTAGGTGATTTTATATTTAGGGGGTAAAACTAATGGAAGTATTAAAAGTATCTACTAAATCAAATCCAAATTCAGTAGCTGGAGCGTTGGCGGCTATATTAAAAGAAAAAAACATGGTAGAAATCCAATCTATAGGAGCAGGAGCTGTGAACCAAGCAATAAAAGCCATAGCCATAGCTAGAGGTTTTGTTGCTCCAAGTGGAAAAGATGTTGTTTGTGTACCTGCATTTACCGATATTGAAATTGATGGTGAAGAGAGAACTGCAATTAAACTTATAGTTCAATGTAGATAATAATTCAAAAGGACTTGTATATGTCAGGTCCTTTTGAATTTTTAAACTATTCAATTTATTTCAGGATTTTAGGTATTTACAATTGACAGAATTAATGGTATATTTTTAATATATGAATGTTATCTTTCATTTTTTAGAAAATAGGTGTTACTAATGCAATATGCTGATCTACATCTTCATTCATATTATTCTGATGGTCTTTTTAGTCCTGAAGAAATAGTTAAAAAAGCAACAGATAAAAACATAAGATATATTTCTATAACAGATCATGATACTATAAATTATAATATTAATGATTTAAAGATTAATAGTAAAAGCACTTTATTAATTCCTGGTATAGAATTAAGTTCAGAGTATTTAGATGAAGAAGTTCATATTTTAGGATATTTTATAGATACAAAAAATAAAAAACTTCAGGAGTATCTAAATTTAATTCAGAATGCGCGTGTTTATAGAGTGGAAGAAATGCTAAGAAAATTAAGAACTCATAATATATATATTGATTTTCACGAGCTAGATATAAGTAATTCTAATTCTATAGGCAGGGCTCATATAGCTAAAGCTATGATATCAAAAGGGTATGTAAAAAATTTCAAAGAAGCTTTTTATAATTATTTATCAAAAAATAGATGCGCCTATGTTCCAAGATATAAAATTCCTTATAAAGATGCTTTGGGCCTTATTAAAGATATAGGTGGTATATCTTCTTTGGCTCATCCGGGTGAAATTTATAAGGGTATAAATTTAGAGGCTATGGTAAAGGATTTCAAAGCCTATGGATTAACTTCTATAGAAGTTTTCCATCCTTCTCATAATATTAAAGAAACTAATGATTATTATAACCTATCAAGTAAATACAAATTTCTTATAACAGGGGGAAGCGATTGCCACGGAAATGCTATAAATGGTGAATTGCTTATGGGAACCTATGGATTGAGTGAAAAGTTAATGAATAAAATTATAAAATATATGTTTAATAATGGGGGAGATATAAATGAACTTTTCTTGTAAAGCTGAGCAAATTGCTCCATCTTTAACTTTAGCTATAACAGCTAAAGCTAAAAAAATGAAAGCGGAAGGTATAGACGTAATAGGATTTGGAGCTGGTGAACCTGACTTTAATACACCGGAGAATATCCAAAAGGCTGCAATTGAGGCTATGAAAAAAGGTCTAACAAGGTATACACCTGCATCTGGAATTAGTGAGCTAAAGGATGCCATTATTAAAAAGTTTAAAAATGACAATGGATTATCCTATACTCAATCACAAATAATAATATCTACAGGAGCAAAACAGTGTTTGGCAAATGTTTTTCAAGCTATATTGAATCCTGGAGATGAGGTTATTGTTCCAACACCATATTGGGTAAGCTACCCTGAATTAATAAGCTTAGCAGATGGTGTACCTGTTTATGTAAACAGTGGAGATGAGAATAACTTTAAATATACAGTAGAAGACTTAAAAGCGGTTCTTACTAATAAAACAAAGGCTATAATAATAAATAGCCCTAACAATCCAACAGGAACTATATATAACAAAAAAGAACTTCAACAAATTGCTGAATTTTGTAAAGAAAATGATATAGCGATAATTTCTGATGAAATATATGAAAAATTAATATATGGAAACAAAGAACATGTAAGTATAGCTAGTGTTTCAGAAGATGCTTATAATAGAACTATAGTTATAAATGGTGTATCTAAATCCTATGCTATGACAGGTTGGAGAATAGGTTATGCTGCTGGTCCTGAAAAGATAATTAAATTAATGTCTAATATACAAAGTCATACTACATCAAATCCTAATTCTATAGCTCAATATGCAGCTGTAGAAGCTCTTGAGGGGGAACAAGAAACTATAAAATTCATGATAAATGAATTTAGAAACAGAAAAGACTATATGGTGGATAGAATAAATAATATAAATAGTATATCTTGTATAAATCCAGATGGTGCTTTCTACGTTATGATAAAAATAGATACTCTCTTAAATAAAAATTTTAATGGAGAAATTATAAAGGATTCAATGGATTTCTCAAGATTACTTTTAGAATGCGAAAAGGTTGCAGTAATACCTGGAGATGCTTTTGGTGTTAATAATTACATAAGATTATCTTACGCTACATCTATGGAAAATATAAAAGAAGGTTTAAATAGAATAGAAAGTTTTATAAATAAAATAAAATAAAAGTTTTAAAACTCCCCATTTCGTGGTATATTATTATTATATTCTTGAGATGGGGAGTGTTGTTATGAATAATAAATTAGAATTATTTCTACCAGTAGATGGAACAGTAAAACCAATATCAGAAGTAAACGACTACCTATTCAATAAAAAAATAATGGGTGAAGGGGTAGCTATAGAACCCAAAGGGAATTATTTATATGCTCCTATTGATGGAGAAATAACATTGGTTTATGAAGGTAGACATGCTTTAGCTATAAAAACCGATGCAGGACTTCAGATACTAATACATCTTGGTATTGACTCGGTAAAGTTAAATGGAAAAGGTTTTGCTTATTATGTGAATGAAGGAGATAAGGTGAAAAAAGGGGAAAAGATTTTATTTTTTGATAAAGAATACATAGAAAAATATGCTTCTACTACAACTCCTATAGTTATTACAAATTCAGAACTTATTTCCAATATTACTTTTAATTACAAGGCAAATAAAGTTGGAGATTTATTAATGGAAGTGAATTTAAAGTAATTATATGAATCTAATTGCTTTAAACTGTTGAACTATGCTATAAACATGTTATAATATAGTAGTTAATAATTAAATTTTAAAGAGGTGAATACAAAATGGTTTCAAGAGAAGTAGTTGTAAAAAATGCTACTGGTCTTCATGCTAGACCAGCAACATTACTTGTAAAAAAGGCATCTTCATTCAAATCAGATATCAGTGTAGAGTTTAATGGTAAAAAAGCTAATGTTAAAAGCTTAATAGGAGTTTTATCTCTTGGAGTGACAAAAGATTCTAAGATAACTGTTATCGCTTCTGGTGACGATGAAACTCACGCTGCAGAAGAAGTTGTTAAATTAATTGAATCATTAGAAGAATAATTATAAAAATACTCCTTATTGGGAGTATTTTTATTTGCTAATTTTTATAGATTTAGTTTTTAAAACAAATATAAGTAGATTTAGTCCAGAAACGCCTACCAAAATATATACTATTCTTTCTATAACATTTACTGTTCCAAAGAGCACATTGAAAAAGTTTATATCAGCAATACCTATAAGCCCCATATTTATAGCCCCTAATATAACCAATACAAAAGATATTTTATCTAAAATATTTAACTTATACATTAGTATCCCCCTTATAATAAATATACTAATATTATTTTATTAATATAAATTTAAAATAGAACTCTTTTGTTAAATATGATATAATACGAATGATAATAGAAATAAAACTAAAGATATTCGTGTGGAGGTTAATTATGAGAAATAAATATTCAACACCATTGAATAGTAGATATTCATCTAAAGAAATGAGTTATATTTTTTCTGACCAATACAAATTTACCACTTGGAGAAAGCTTTGGGTAGCTTTAGCTAAATGCGAAAAAGAATTGGGTTTGGATATAACTGAAGAACAAGTTTTAAAATTAGAAGAAAATATATACAATATAAACTATGATGACGCAGAGAGAAAAGAAAAAGAAATAAGACATGATGTAATGAGCCATATTTATGCTTATGGATTACAATGTCCGGAGGCTAAGGGAATAATTCATCTAGGTGCAACAAGTTGCTTTGTAGGAGACAATACAGATCTTATAGTTATGAAAGAAGCATTACTTCTTATAAAAAAGAAATTATTAAACATAATGAGTTCTTTAGCTGATTTTGCATTAAAATATAAAGATATGCCTACTTTAGGTTTTACACACTTCCAGCCAGCTCAACTTACCACCGTAGGTAAAAGGGCTACTTTATGGATTCAGGATCTTATGTTAGATCTGGAAAATTTAGATTTTGCAATAGACAAATTAAAATTCAGAGGAGTTAAGGGAACTACAGGGACTCAAGCTAGTTTTATGAATTTGTTTAACAACGACGAAGAGTTGGTTAAAAAACTTGATAAAATGGTAGCTAATGAGTTTGGGTTCGAAGATAGTTATGATGTTACTGGTCAAACTTATCCTAGAAAAGTGGATTCTATAGTGCTTAACACTCTTTCTGAAATAGCTCAAAGTGCATACAAGTTTAGTAATGACTTAAGAATACTACAAGGTATGAAGGAAATGGAAGAACCTTTCGAAGAAAATCAAGTAGGCTCTTCCGCTATGGCTTATAAACGAAACCCTATGAGATCGGAGAGATTAGGAGCTTTAGCGAGATTTGTTATTGTTAACTCTTTAAATCCAGCTATAACAGCTTCTACTCAATGGTTCGAGAGAACACTAGATGATTCAGCTAATAAAAGAATAGCTGTATCAGAAGCTTTTCTAGCTCTGGATGGAGTGTTAAATCTTTATTTAAATATCTCTTCTAATTTAGTGGTTTACGATAAGATAATTCAATCCCATGTAGCTAGCGAGTTACCTTTTATGGCTACAGAGAATATATTGATGGAAGCTGTGAAAATGGGAGGGGATAGACAAGAACTTCATGAAAGAATAAGAATCCATTCTATGGAAGCAGCTAAAAGGGTGAAAAAAGAGGGGTTAAACAACGATTTAATCGAGAGAATAAAACAGGATGAAGCCTTTCTTTTAAGCGAGGAAAGAATTATGGAGATTATAGATCCTAATAAGTTTGTAGGAAGAGCTCCGGGGCAAGTGGTAGATTTTATTGAAAATAAGATAAATCCCATGCTTCAAAATAACTCAAATTTAATTGGGTGCAATACTGAAATTAATGTATAAAAAACAATGGATAAAAGCATTTTGCTTTTATCCATTGTTTTTCTATTTAAGTTGATTTTAAATTAAATGATTTATTTCAAATCTAATTTTATTTGAAACTTTTAGATGTGTTTTTCGTATTTTAAATTTGCAAATTTAAAATTTATGGTTTAATTTTAAATTGGAGCTTTAGATTTATACGGAATTGTTAGGAATCTGAAATGAATTTATACATCAAAATAATATGAAATATTAAATTCTTAGTTATCTTTTAGTTCTTTATAATGTACAATTTAAATGGAATTATATAAATTTTATATAATTTTGCATAATAATAACGTCGCTAAATATACATTTAGCGACGTTGCTTTACTTTTTTAATAAGGTGATGTAAAATATACATGAGAAATAGGGTTAATTAATAAGAATTTAGGTGGTAAAAATGAGATATAATATAAAATCAATGTATAACTCTTCCCTTCCTTTATGTGTTACTGATTTCTTAGGTTATTTAGAAACTATAAAAGGAAAATCAACCAACACTATAGAAGCCTATAAAACAGATTTAATTATGTTTTTTAGGTTCCTTAAAATATACAAAGGTATTTCAGATGATAATTTAGAATTTGAGGATATTTCTATTAATGATATTGATGAAAAGTTTTTAGTCAGCATAACTTTAACCGACTTATATGCCTTTATATCTTTTGCTGAAAAATATAGAAAAAACGGCAATTACGCTAGAGCTAGAAAAGTAGCTACATTAAAATCCTTTTTTAAATACTTACATAGTAAAGCTAAAATTATAGATGAAAACCCAGCAACAGAATTGGAATCTCCTAAAATAAACCAGAGACACCCCGTTTACTTGACTCTTAATGAAAGTAAGAAACTTTTAGCTTCCATGAATATAAAGGAAAAATATTATGAAAGAGATTATTGTATAATAACCTTGTTTCTTAATTGTGGTTTAAGATTATCTGAGTTATGTAGTATAAACCTTTCAAAAATTAAAGGAGATACCCTAAGTATTGTTGGAAAAGGAAATAAAGAAAGGACAGTTTACTTAAATAAGATTACTTTGAATGCTATAGAAAACTATTTGAAAGTTAGAGATGTTTCGAAGGTTTCAGATGAAGATAAGGATGCCTTATTTATAAGTTCCAAAAATAGACGTATAAATAAAAGAAGCGTAGAAAGAATAGTAAAAAAGCATATAGAAGTAGCTGGGCTAGATGTAGAAAAATACACTCCTCACAAATTGAGACATACTGCAGCTACATTAATGTACAAGCATGGTAATGTAGATATAAGAAGTTTGCAAGAAATACTAGGTCATGAGAATATTTCTACCACCCAAATCTACACCCATGTTGATGACGAGAGATTAAGGGAAGCTGTAAGTTTGAATCCCCTTAATGATGAAATTCTATAATTTTATAAAAAATAATAGAATATATGTCAAGGAATATTACCTTTTGTGTATTTTTAAAATTCGAAAGAATATTACAGAGCAAATAAAAAAGTAAAGGAGAGATTTATCCTCCCCTTACTTTTTTAGTGTTATTAAACCCGGAAACTCTTCATGAGCTAATAATTTAAAATACTCTTCATTTTCTAGTATTTTTTTTATTTCTTCAAAATCTTCAATATAATATATTTCTTCATCAGCATCAGCATTAGTAGTTTCAACATCATACTCAAGTTCAGTTGAAGTATCTTTATTATCAATATTATCTTCTTTATATAAAAAATCCTCTAACTCATCTTGAAACATCATACTCTCTACTTTATTTGTAGCTATTTCATCTATATCTATAGATCTTATATCTGATTTATCCAAACCTAAGCACTTGCAACAATTGTCACAGATTTTATTAGGAAAAATATCACATATATCATCCTGAGATAAATCCTTTGAAATATGTTTTGTTAAAAATTTATCATTATGCATATAATCACCCTTTAGTTAAAATTTTATATTAAACTTCGAAAATTAATTATATCAATATAAAGAATAAAAATCAAATTGGTTATATTTTTAATGGCTAAGAATTTATTGTATTTGAAATTAAATATTATATTACCTATAGTACGTAGAAATAAGTATAAAAGAACATAAGTTTGATTAACAATAGATTATATGATATAATAAATTAAGATTGTGAGGTGTTTATTAATGGCAGAACATAAGAGCTCAAAGCAAGAGGAAATATACACATTTTTAAAGAGTTATACAGAAGAAAAGGGATATCCCCCTTCAGTTAGAGAAATATGTGAAGCTGTGTCTTTAAGATCCACTTCTACCGTTCACGGACATTTAAAAAGATTAGAAAAAAAAGGACTTATAAAAAGAGATCCCACCAAGCCAAGAGCCTTAGAAATATTGGAACTTTCTATGCAAAAAAAAGAAATGGTAGATATTCCTATTATGGGAAAGGTAACTGCAGGCATGCCTATTTTAGCTGTAGAAAATATAGAAGACACCTTTTCTATACCAATGAATTTTGTTAAGCATGATAAAGATTTATTTATGCTAAAAGTTAGCGGTGATAGTATGATAGATGCCGGAATATTTAATGGAGATCTTGCTATTATTGAAAAAATACAAACAGCTATTAATGGAGATATTGTTGTAGCTTTAATAGAAAATGAAGCAACTATAAAGCGTTTTTTTAAAGAAGATGACCATATAAGGCTTCAACCTGAAAATAAGACTATGGATCCTATAATAGTAAATGATTGTGCGATTTTAGGTAAATTAGTAGGTATATATAGAAGATATTAAACTATAATAAAAACACTAGAGTTACTAGTGTTTTTATTATTTTTAATCTATCACTACCATCGCTGATACTCCTTTAGGAAAATAAGCAATGCCATATGCCTAGATAAGTCAAACTTATTTTTAGATTAAGTTACAAACTTTATCTAAAGCTAAAAGTTACCTGACAATTTTTGATAATGCAATTAATACTCCGAGCTTACCATGATCAAAGGTTAAACCACCTTGAAGATACGCTATATAAGGATCTCTTATAGGAGCATCTGCAGAAAGTTCTATAGAAGATCCTTGAATAAATGCCCCTGCAGCCATTATAACTTGATCATTATATCCCGGCATATCCCAAGGTTCACACTCTACAAAGGAATCTACAGGGGAACCTTTTTGTATCCCCTTACAAAAATTAATTAAATTATCTTTATGATTAAATTTAATAGCTTGTATTATATCACTTCTTTTATCATCAAATTTCGGAAGTACTTCAAATCCTGCAAGCTCCATCAATCTTGCAGTAAATACAGCTGTTTTAACAGCTTCCATGGCTATATGGGGTGCTAAAAATAATCCCTGGAATAATAATCTCATTACCCCAAAAGTTGATCCACACTCCCCTCCTATTCCTGGTACAGTTAATCTAAAAGCAGCTTGGTTAACATATTCCTCTCTCCCTGCTATATATCCACCAGTAGGAGCAATACCGCCACCTATATTTTTAATTAAAGAACCCGCAACCAAATCAGCTCCAACATCAGTAGGTTCTGTTACATCTATGAATTCCCCATAGCAATTATCTACAAATATAATTACGTCTTCTCTTATTTTTTTAATAAATTTACACATTTGTTCTATTTCTGAGATTAAGAAGGAGCTTCTCCATCCATAACCTGTAGATCTTTGAATATGTACTAATTTTATACTTTTATCCTTCAACAGTTCCTCTTCTACCCTTTTAAAATCAACTTTACCATCTATCAATTCTAGTTGCTTATAATTTACTCCATACTCTCTAAGGGAGCCTATATTTTCATCACCATTTATACCAATTACTCCATGTAATGTATCGTATGGAGTACCGCAAATACTTAACATAGTATCTTTCGGCCGTAAATTTCCAAAAAGAGCTGTTCCTATTGCGTGAGTGCCATTTACAAAGTGAGGTCTTACTAAAGCAGCTTCTGCATTAAACACCCTAGCATAAACTTTATCCAGAGCATCTCTACCTATATCTCCATATCCATAACCAGAAGAATTTGTAAAATGAGTATCACTTATTCTCTCCTCTTGCAATGCTGATAAAACTTTTGCTTGATTATATTCTCTTATTTCATCATATATTCTAAATTGTGATTCCACATCAAGTAAAGCTTGTTCATATAATTCTAAAACCCTATCACTTATATTATATTTAAATTTATACAATTCTTTTGTAGATTTAAGCATATTATCTCCTCCGAAGTTTAAATTACGTTTTTAATATTAACACATAAAAAGGAAATAGGCAAACCTAGTTGCCTATTTAACATCAAGTGATTCTTAAGCTCAGGTGGAGTTTACCAAGAGGAAACATCTTCCTCTGATCTTTAAAAGAAGCTATCCAAAAGAGCCTACCAGCCCTTATCATCCACCTAGAGAAGATGGTGTATCACAATTACTATCTCTCTGATAAATATGTTGATTAATTTTCAATAAAATATGTGCTATTTGTGTCTCTACTCTTCATTATTTTCTTCTGAGTTATTAAAAAGAATAGGTTTTAATGGAGTAATTGTTGTAACAGCATGCTTATATACCATCATTTGCTTTCCATCACAATCTAGTATAACAGTAAAACTATCAAATCCTCTAACTAATCCTTTAAGCTGAAAACCATTTGTAAGATATATAGTAACAGGTATCCTATTTTTTCTTGCTCCATTCAAAAATATATCTTGTAAATTATTTGTTGATTTATTCATATTCTCACCCTCCAAAATTCACTTAAAGTTATTATTCTATGTGTTCATATAAAATCCCTTTTTAAAGTCCATTATATTTTATTATTAAACTCATTGATTATATTGTTTACTATCTCTTCTTCTGTATATATATCCTTATCAATATATTTTACTCTTGGATCTTTTCTAAACCAAGTTAGTTGTCTTTTAGCATAATTTCTAGATCCTTGCTTAATTATTTCTATGGCCTTTTCTAAAGTTATGTCTCCATTCAAAGCAAATAATATTTCTTTATAGCCTATACCTTGCATAGACTGCATTTTTGCATCATATCCCATAGATTTTAATTTTATAACTTCATCTAAAAGCCCCTTATCCATCATTATATCCACTCTTCTATTTATACGATCATATAGCTTTTCCCTATTCATAGTAAGTACATAATAATGCAAATCATAAGGAATGTCATACAAATCATTTCTTTTAAAGGAACTAAAAGTTCTTCCGGTAATATGATGTACTTCTAAAGCCCTTATAACTTTTTTTAAGTTATTGGGATGTATTTCCTTATAACTTTCACTGTCAATATCCTCTAACAAGCTATGCACGTGTTCTTTTCCTTTTTCGGCAGCTAGATTTTCTAACTTTTTTCTATAATCTAAATCTTTATCACCTTCAGTAAAATCTAAGTTACAAATAATAGAATCAATATACAAACCTGTGCCCCCTACTATTATAGGTATTTTACCTCTATTAAAGATTTGTTGGATTTTTTCCTTAGCTAAAACCTTATATTCAGCTACAGTGAAAGGCTCTTCAGGAGCTATTATGTCTATTAAATGATGAGGTATTTCTTCTCTGATGTTTTCTTCCACTTTGGCTGAACCTATATCCATATATTTATAAATTTGCATTGAATCAGCGGAAATTATTTCACCATTAATTTCTCTAGCTAATTTAATGGAAATATCCGTCTTACCAACTCCTGTTGGTCCGCTTATTATTATAAGTTTTTTTTTCATTAATATCACCTTTAAGTTAACATTTTATTTAATTAACATAATATTTATTATGTAACTACTGTACT
This sequence comes from Clostridium simiarum, assembly GCF_018919175.1. Lineage (GTDB taxonomy): Bacteria > Bacillota > Clostridia > Clostridiales > Clostridiaceae > Clostridium_L > Clostridium_L simiarum. The sequence continues at coordinate 594,654 of NZ_JAHLQL010000001.1, forward strand.
CTTTTGAACTTTTTCTCTAATTCATAATTACTAATTTTTATAATTGTTGGCCTACCGTGGGGACAAGTGAAAGGCTCTTCGATAGTAGATAGATTTCTCACAAGAGATGTCATCTCTTCCAGTGATAACTCATCATTAGCCTTTATAGCTGACTTACATGCCATAGTTGCAATTCTATCATATTTTATATCATTTGTTTTTCCCTGACCAAAGTTCTTGATATCATCTAACATTGATACAAATGTATTTTTAACATCTAATTTTCCCAACACATAGGGTACTTCTCTTATAGATATTGTATTTTCTCCAAATTCTTCAATATCAAATCCACTATGCATAAATATTTCCTTATTCTCAATATAATAAGCATAATCTTCATAGTTTAGCTCTATAATACATGGAGTTAATAATCCTTGAATTATCACATTAGCTTCTCTTATTTCTTTTCTATATTTTTCAAAATATATCTTTTCATGAGCAGCATGTTGATCTATTATATACAGTTCATGGTTATATTCTGCTAAAATGTAAGTTTTATTATATTGACCTATTATATTTAGATTAGGAAGTTTCTCTTTAACTTCAGTAACTTGATCTTTTAAGGGATCTGAAACATATCCTCCCCTATAGCATTCATATCCTTTTAAATCCACAGGAAGTTCTATTTTTCTATGTTCAGGAGGTAAATTTTCTATATCTATTGTTACCTTTTCATATGCAATGTTATTTATGTCCTCTTTGTAATTATTTTCATATATCTTAACATCGCTTTTTTCTTCCTTAGGATAAGTAATTAACTCTTCATTATTTTTTCTAAACTCTTCTGAAAGAAAGTTTATTTTTTCATAGGAAGGTTCAGCTATATACTGGTTTTCTATCTTTTCTTCCGGCAAATAAAACTTTCCTTCTAGATGCTCTCTAAGTTTATTGTGTACTGCATTAAATATTGATGAATAAATAATTCTTTCATCTTCAAATTTAATTTCTGCCTTAGTTGGATGAATATTTACATCAATATACTCAGGAAATATATCTATAAAAACTATAAAAAATGGATGTCTATTAATAGTTAGAAAACTCTTATAAGCATTTTCTACAGCAGCTGTTATAGTTTTATTTTTTATAAATCTATTGTTAATAAATATGGATTGATTATTTCTACTTTTTCTACTAATTTCTTCAGTGCCAATATAACCATAAGTAGAAATAATATCTCTATGACTTTCAAAGTATACACAGTTTTCTGCTATAGTTTTTCCATATATACTCCTTATATTATCTATTAATCTTCCATTTCCATAGGTTATTAAAGTTTTTTTACCGTTATTATAGTAACTAAAGGATATTTTAGTATTAGAAAGTGCAATTTTACTTACTATATCACCAATTAAGGCTGCTTCTCTTTGGGTAGATTTTAAAAATTTCTTTCTAGCTGGCACATTATAAAATAGATCCCTTACTTCTATGGTGGTACCAACATTGCAACCTACCTCTTTAATATACTCTATTTTTCCTCCAGCTATACTTACCTCTACCCCAAAATTATTATCAGCTATTCTTGAAGTTAAAATAACCTTAGCCACTGCTCCGATACTGGATAAGGCTTCTCCCCTAAACCCTAAAGTACTTATATTATATATATCTTCAACAGTTGAAATTTTACTTGTAGCATGGGGCATAAATACCTTTTCTATATCATCAGGGTGTATTCCATTACCATCATCTACTAATTTTATTAGTTTTTCTCCACCCTCTTCTATTTCTACCATGATATTTTTAGACTCTGCATCTATACTATTTTCTAAAAGCTCTTTAATTACAGAGGAAGGTCGTTCCACTACTTCTCCTGCGGCTATTTTGTTTGATGTATTTTCATCTAAAATATTTATCCTTTTCAAAAGGTATCACCACCTTTAATTTATATCCTTAGCCTTTTTAACTAATTCATTAAGCTTAATCATACATTGTAACGGAGTCATATTTAGTATATCTATCTCTGAGATATCTTTCATAAAACTTTCCTTTTGTAAATCCGTAAATCCAATTTGGTATATGTCTTCACTTTCTAGTTTTTTCTCTTCCTCAAAACTACTCTCAATGTTTAAAGAGGTTTTTTCTTCAGTAACTACACTACTTTCATTTAATTGGTCCTTTGAATAAGGAGTTTTATCTACAAAAGAGTCCCCTTTAGATTCCTTCTCTAAGTTTAAAAGTATTTCTCTAGCTCTTATAATAACCTCTTCAGGTAATCCAGCAAGTTTAGCTACATCTATACCATAGGATTGATCTGCACCACCATGTAATATTTTTCTTAAAAACACAATGCTATTGTCTATTTGTTTTACAGAAACTGAATAATTCTTAACTCCTTGAAGCATATCTTCAAGAACCGTAAGCTCATGGTAATGAGTTGCAAATAAAGTCTTAGATTTTATGTTATTATTTTTACATATGTACTCAATAACTGACCAAGCTATACTAAGTCCATCATAAGTGCTAGTTCCTCTACCTACCTCATCTAATAATATCAAACTTTTATTTGTAGCATTTTTTAATATATTAGCAACTTCACACATCTCAACCATAAAAGTACTTTTTCCACCAGCTAAGTCATCTGACGCGCCAATCCTTGTAAATATTTTATCACATACACTTATATCTGCATAATCTGCTGGCACAAAACTACCTATCTGAGCCATTAAAACTATAATTGCTACCTGTCTCATATAAGTTGACTTACCTGCCATATTAGGACCTGTAATAAGTAATAGCTGCTCTTCTTTTGTGTCCATATAGGTGTTATTGCTTACAAACCTTCCTTTTTCTATGACTTTTTCTACTACAGTATGTCTTCCCTCTTTAATATTTATATAATCCTCATTATTTATCACCGGTCTTTTATAATTATTTTCTAAGGCAACTGTGGCTAATGAAGAGATACAGTCTAACATAGAAATTAATCTTGATGTATTTTTCATTCTTTCTATGTTGGATTCAATTTCATCTCTTATATTTATAAATAAGCTATACTCTAAATCCATGAGCTTTTCCTCTGCTCCTAGAATTTGATCTTCAATTTGTTTTAGCTCCTCTGTAATAAACCTTTCTGCATTGGATAAAGTTTGTTTACGGATATATCTATCCTTAGGGATAGAATCATAATTTGCCTTAGTTATTTCTATATAATAACCAAATACTTTATTGTAACCTATTTTTAAAGATTTTATTCCAGTAAACTCTCTTTCTTTACTTTCCATAGAAGCTATCCATTGTTTTCCGTTTATCTTAGCCTCTCTTAAACTATCTATTTCCGAGTTAAAACCATCCTTTATAATATTGCCCTCTTTTAATGATAAAGAAGGATTATCTATTATAGATTTTACAATAAGTTCATAAACATCTCTTAATTCATCTAAATTCTCACCTATATACTTTAAAATATCAGACTTTGAATCTTTTAAAAGATTTTTTATGTATGGTATTTTTTCTAAAGAACTTCTTAACGATAATAGTTCCTTTGCATTTACACTTTTAGTAGATATCTTTCCTATAATACGTTCTATATCATATATATCTTTAAGGGCTATTTTAATATCTTCTAGTAAATTAATGTTTTCATAAAGTTCCTCTACGCCATCAAGTCTATAAAGTATCTTTTCTCTATTTATTAAGGGTTGCTCTATCCATTTCCTTAGCATTCTGCTTCCCATAGCAGTAGAGGTATTATCTAGTACCCAAAGCAAAGATCCTTTCTTTGTCTTATCCTTTATATTTTCTGTTAGCTCAAGATTTCTTCTAGAATTTATATCTATAGACATAGCTTCAGAAACATTATAAACCTCTAGTATAGTTATATTCGATAATGATTGTTTTTGAGTATCAATAATATATCTCAATAAACCATTGGCAGAATAGGCTATTTCCTCTTTTAGGGAGTTTATACCCTCCCCTTGGAACTGCTGTTTTAAGTTATCTAAACTATCTTTAGTAAAATACTCTACATTTTTTTTAGTTATAACAATATTATTAAAAACACTTATTTTGTTCATAAAGCTTTCTTCAACACCTTCTGGAATAATTATTTCCTTGGGTTGAAACTTAGAAAGCTCATCTAAAACCAAATCATAATCTAAATTAAAAGAAGTACTATAAAATTCTCCAGTGGAAATGTCTGAAGTACTTAATGAAACTTTATCTTTATCTATGTATATGCTCATTATATAAGTATTTTTATTTTCATCAATAAAGGTGCTATCATTAAAAGTTCCTGGAGTAATAACTTTTATTACATCCCTTTTAACGATCCCCTTTGCTGTAGAAGGATCTTCTGTTTGTTCACAGATAGCTACTTTATATCCTTTCATTACTAATCTTCCAATATAGGCTTGAGCTGCATGATAGGGTATCCCACACATAGGAGCCCTATCTTCTAAGCCACAGTCTCTACCAGTTAGTACTAGTTCTAATTCCTTTGAAGCTGTCTTAGCATCTTCAAAAAACATCTCATAGAAGTCTCCTAATCTAAAAAACAATATGCAGTCTTTATAGTTTTCTTTTATCTCTAAGTACTGTTGCATCATAGGAGTAATTGCCATGTATTCTCCTCCTTAACATTAAATTTTAAAAAAGCTCTTAATAGATAAGAGCTTTTTAAATTTCCTCTCCATTAAGAGAAAAGGATAGTGCATTAGTTATTTTTACATTTACTAACTTACCTATGCTTTCTTTATCTCCAATAAAGTTAACTGGTTTTCCAGTTCTTGTTCTTCCCATAAGCTTATTCTCATCATTTTTACTTAAACCTTCTACAAGAACCTCTACTATTTTATCTTCATATTCCTTATTTTTCTTTGCACATATTTCTTTAACTAAATCAGCTAGCTTGTTAAACCTTCTATGCTTATCTTCATCACTAATTTGGTCTAACATCATATCTGCTGGAGTAAATTTTCTTCTAGAGTATATAAAGGTAAATGCAGAGTCATACTCCACCTCTTTTACAAGGCTTAAGGTTTCTTCAAAGTCTTCTTCAGTTTCTCCTGGAAAACCTACAATTATATCTGTACTAATTGCAATGCCAGGTATCTCTTTTTTAATTTTTTTGATTATATTTAAATAATCTTCTCTATCATAATGTCTATTCATTTTCTTTAATATATTACTAGAGCCACTTTGCACTGGTAAGTGTATCTGTTCACATAATTTATCACAATCCCTAATTGCATATATTACATCATCAGATAAATCCTTGGGATGAGAAGTCATAAATCTTATTCTTTCAAGACCTTCTATTTTATTTATTCTTCTTAAAAGATCCGCAAAGGTTAGGTTCTCTTCTAGCCCCTTCCCATAGGAATTTACATTTTGTCCTAGTAAAGTAATCTCTTTATAGCCCTTTGAAATTAAATCTTTTATTTCTTTTTCTATATCTTCAGGTTTTCGACTTCTTTCTCTTCCTCTAACATAAGGTACTACACAATAAGTACAGAAATTATTACAGCCATACATTATAGTTACAAAGCCTTTTATATCACTTTCCCTATCAACAGGCACTCCTTCAACTATTTGAGTTTCTTTATCTACAATCTCTTTTACCTGAACTCCTTCTTGCCTTACCCTATTTAAATATTCAGGAAATTTATGAGCATTATGGGTTCCAAATATTATATCAACAAAAGGATACTTTTTTAATATAATATCTGCCATACCTTTTTGCTGCATCATGCATCCACAAACTGCTATAATTAAATTTGGATTGTTTTGCTTAACTTTTTTTAATGCACCTAGATTTCCATAAACCTTAAGTTCTGCGTTTTCTCTTACGCAACAAGTGTTAAATATAATAACAGAGGCATCAAGCTTACTTTCTGTTTTCTCATAACCTATATTTTTTAACATTCCTGAAAGTTTTTCTGAATCCTCTTCATTCATTTGACAACCCCAGGTTTCTATGTAATATTTCAATTGTTCTTTCATTCTTTCTTCTACTCCTTGTCTATATTATAAAAATACCATTCTAATCTATTATATATAACTTAGTAAACTTTTTGAAGTTATTTTTTGTATATTAGGATAAGCTATTAACAGATTGTACTTTAATAATAAATCCTTTGAAAATTTTATGAGTTAATTAGGATTTGTTTAAATTATTAAAAGATTGAAATATATTATTCAGTGTAAAGGTTTAAAAGAGGAAAACAGATTAAAATGTAGAATTATATAACTGTATTTAATGTATTTAAATCGAAATATTTGTTGGGGGTGCTTTTATGAATATTAAATTCTCCGATAGAATGGGAGAAATTAAAGCTTCAGAAATTAGAGAACTATTAAAATTAACACAACAACCTGAAATAATATCTTTCGCTGGCGGACTACCAGCTCCTGAACTTTTTCCAATAGAGAATATGGAGAAAGTTGCTTCAAAAGTTATAAGGGAACAAGGAAGAGAAGCATTACAATATAGTACAACAGAAGGATTTAATCCTTTAAGAGAAGTAATAATTGAGCAAAGATTAAAACCTGTTGGAATAAATGCATCTTTAGAAAATATAATGATAACTAGTGGTTCACAACAAGCACTAGAATTTTCAGCTAAATTATTTATTAACGAAGGTGATGTAATCCTTTGTGAAAGTCCTAGCTACTTAGGAGCTATAAATGCATTTAAAGCTTATAAACCTACTTTCGTGGAAATTCCTATGGATGATGATGGTATGATAATAGAAGAGTTAGAAAAGGCATTAAAAGAGCATAAGAACACTAAATTCATCTACACCATACCAGACTTTCAAAATCCTACAGGCAAAACTATGACTATAGAAAGAAGAAAAAGATTAGCTGAAATAGGAGCTGAATATCAAGTTCCTGTAATTGAGGATAGCCCTTATGGAGAATTAATTTTTGATGGAGAAAAATATCCAACTATAAAAAGCTTTGATAAAGAAGGTTTTGTAATTCAATTAGGAACTTATTCAAAAACTTTTTGTCCTGGCTTAAGAATAGGTTGGGTATGTGGACATAAGGATATCATCCAAAAATATGTAATGATAAAACAAGGTGCTGATTTACAATCAAGTACTTTAGACCAAAGGATAGCAGCTGCTTACATGAAAGAATATAACTTAGATGAACATATTGCAAAAATAATAGAAGTTTATAAAAAACGTAGAGATATTATGATAAATTCAATGAAAGCATATTTCCCTAAGGAAATAAAATTCACTAATTCAAAGGGTGGTCTATTTACCTGGGTGGAATTAAAAGAAGGTCTAGATGCTGCTGAGATATTAAAAGAAGCTTTAGAGGAAAAGGTTGCTTTTGTACCTGGTGCTTCTTTCTTCCCTAATGGTGGACATAAAAATTATTTTAGATTAAACTATTCTAATATGCCTGAAGAAAAAATAAAAGAAGGTATAGAAAGATTAGGAAAAGTTTTAAGCAAGTATTATTAAGTAGATTCTTGATTTCCCTATAGGGTTACATCTTGTGGAAAGTTTTAATTGTATTAATTAAAGGGTTATTACTATAATTACTATAATAAGAATATTAAAAATTATAGAGGGAGGTTATCACATGAATTTTTCTAAGAGAATTCAATCAATGCAATTTTCACCTATACGTAAGCTTACTCCTTATGCAGAAGAAGCTAAATCAAAAGGCAAACATGTATTTCCTTTAAACATAGGTCAACCAGATATAAAAACACCTGAGACCTTTTTTGAGTCTATTTCAAAGTTTAAAGAAACAGTATTAAAGTATACTAACTCTCAGGGAATGGACGGACTTATTAATAGCTTTATTAGCTATTATAATGAGTGGAATATAAGCTTTGAAAAAGATGAGATATTGGTAACTAATGGTGGTAGTGAGGCTCTATTATTTGCTATAATGGCTATATGTGATTGTGAAGACGAAATTATAATTCCTGAACCTTTTTATACAAACTATAATGGATTCAGTGAAGCTGCCGGAGTTAATGTAGTTCCTTTTTTAACAAAAGCTGAAGATGGATTTCATCTGCCTAATAAAGAAACTATATTAGAAAAAATAACTAATAAAACTAGAGCTATATTAATATCAAATCCAGGTAATCCTACAGGTGTAGTTTATACTTATGATGAAATAAGAATGTTAGCAGATATAGCTAAGGAGAAAGACATATTTTTAATTGCTGATGAAGTTTATAGAGAATTCATATATGATAACTTAGAATATACCTCTGTATTATATATGGAAGACATCTTAGATAGAGTTATCTTAGTAGATAGTATATCTAAAAGATATAGTGCTTGTGGAGCTAGGATAGGTTTAGTTGCTTCCAAAAATAAAGATTTAATAAAACAAATACTAAAACTTTGCCAATCAAGATTGTGTGTTCCGACCTTAGAACAGATAGGTGCAGCTAATTTAATAAATACACCTAAAGAATATTTTGCGGAAGTTAAAAAAGAATATGAAAACAGAAGAAATATACTTTATGAATCATTAAAAAGCATTCCAGGTGTTGTATGCGAAAAACCTACTGGCGCATTTTATGTAGTTGCAAAGTTGCCTATTAGTGATGCAGATCATTTTGCAAAGTGGATGTTAACTGACTTTAACTATGATAACAAAACAGTTATGGTAGCTCCTGCTGAAGGTTTTTATGCCACTGATGGTTTAGGGAAAAATGAAATAAGAATTTCTTATTGTATAAACTCCAAAGACTTAAAAGAAGCTATGGAGGTATTAGCTAAAGGATTAGATGCTTATAAAAAGTTGTAATTTAAAAGAGGGCCTATGCCCTCTTTTTATTATTTGTATTATTATATTTAAATTGCCAAAGGGATATTTCTTCATTGAAATTAAACCCTATACTTTTATAAAGATTTAAGGCCTTTACATTATTATTAGCAACTTTTATTTTAATATTTGAATAACCTTTTTGTTGTGCCATGCTCAGTAATTTTTTTATTAATAACTTGCTATATCCTCTACCTCTAAACTTAGGAATTACCCCAAAGTTTACTATAATAATAGCATCATCATCTAAAATCAGTTGTCCATATCCAATATATTCATCTCTATACTTTAAAAATACCCCTCCAGATTTTATATAGTAATCTTGATTTTCATCAAATATGATATCTTCTATCACCAGAGGTATCCTATTTTTATTTTTAAATATTTCATTTTGAATAAGACACCTTAGAGGTTCTTGCCTTCCTTCCTGAAAAATTTCAAATTCTAAGTCTTCAATTAAATCTAACTTAAAATCACTATCTACTTTAATCAAGAGCTCTATGCTTCCTTCTGTCTTAATAAAGCCTAGTTTACTTAAAACCTTACTATTATAGCTGTTACTTTTACATTCATAAAAAAGATTATACTCTTTTTTGAAAATTTTGAGATAATTATTAATGGTACTTAAATTTATATTTTCTTTAATCCACATAGAGTGTATTGTGTAGTCCTTTTTATCAAGTTTCTCGTACCAAAGATATCCTATATATCCCGTTTCATCTTTAAGCAATAATGTAGAAGATTTCATTAGAATTCTTTCTAAAGCACTATAGTTCTTATAACAATTATAGTAATCCTTATTCAATTTATTAAATTCTCTAGACCTTTTCAACATATCAGTAAAAATACTGCAATTCTTTTTTGATAATTTAGCACAATTATACATAATTACCTCATAATTAACATTAATTATTAGACAAAATCAGTATAATATAGGCTTCTGTATAAGTCAATATTTTATTGATTTATATAGATATAATTAATGAAATTTAGAGGTTCTCCAAATATTCTATGTATTTAGAGATGAAACTTTCTTGTAGCTCTATATACCTTATTATTTTTTCTAATTTTTTCATATATTTTATTTCACTGTAATGTTTATGTTTTACATATCTCTTTTTTCCTAGCTTCCAAAATTTATGTGGAAATATGATTAATGCTAGCATAACCTCTAATTCATCTTTACTTAAATGTCTTACTGATATATAAGCTTCAATTATGCATTTAGCCTTTTCAAAATCCCACATAAAATCACTTTTATGCATTAATCTCCTTATATACTTACCTAAGTCATGAACTTCTAAGTCTATGATTATACTATCTAAATCTACAATATAATACTCTTCCTGTTTTTTTAGTATATTTTGATAATAAAAACTGTCATGACATAAAGTTTTATTATGTTCAGCTTTTTTAGATATATCGTAATAATAGGAGTTTTGAAGAATATTCAAAGCTATTACCCCTCTTTCGTATAATATATCTATATAGCTATCATATAATTTATCAAATTCATTAATAAGTCTTTTACGACTTATTAATTTTTTATAGTATTCTAAATCATAAAGATTTGATAAAAATATTTTAGGCCAGTTTTTTAGGTTGTTTTTAATTTTAAGCTCTGAAATATCTATTTTTTCTACAGCATTATGAAACTCGGCAAGTAGCATAGCACATTGAGATGCTTCTAATTCATCATTTATTTTAATTTCCTCTCCATCTATCCAATCAGTTAAATATAAAATGTATTTTCCATACTTAACATAGTTATATCCTTCTTTAGTTTTAATATATTTGGCTACTTTATTAAAACCTATTTTATTTAGTTCTTCTACAAGGATAAATCCATTTTTTACTTTACCTTTTCCCCTCTTCATTCTTTTTAAACAATAAGTCCCCTCTTTACATGTAACCTTATAAGCACTTCTCACTTTTTTTATATTTATAATATTTAATCCATAATACTGCATGGATTGCTCTATCATCCTTTTTTCTTTAGGAAATATATTAACATCCACATCTAATCTATCCAATAATCTCCACTCCATAGACAATATTGTTATCTATATAAATATATTGAATTATTAAGCTTTTATTACTTAATAAAAGAAAAACCTCCTAAGATCAATAATTAGCTATTGCTCTTAGGGGGTTTTATATAATTTAATTTTATTCTATAGATTTAATACTTAAAGAGATTCTCTTATTTTCTGTATTGCTTTCTAATATTTTTGCTTTTACTTGCTCCCCTATCTTTAACATATCTGATGGCTTATTAACTCTTTTGTGACTTATTTCAGATATATGGACTAATCCATCTACACCTGGCTCTAATTCAATAAATGCTCCAAAATCAGCGAATCTAACAACCCTACCTAAAACTATGTTTCCTGTTGGATACTTTTGCTCTACATCTTTCCAAGGATCTTCTTTTAAGGCTTTAATACTTAATCCCAACTTTTTATTTTCCTTATCTAATTCGATAATTTTAACATTTATCTTACTTCCAACCTTTAATGCATCAGAAGGTTTGTTCACCTTGCCCCAGGAGATTTCAGATACATGTAATAGTCCATCTACACCCTCTACCTCTACAAAGGCCCCAAAACCAGTTAATCTTTTTACTACCCCTTCATAATCATCACCTAATTGGAAAGTTTCCCAAGCCTTTAATTCCATTTCAGCTTTTATTTTTTCTAATATGGCTCTTCTTGATATAACTATTTTTGTTTGTCTTTTTTCTTCACTAAACTCTATTACTTTTACTTTAAGAGTCTTACCTATATATTGACTTAAATCTTCTACATGGTGTAGTTCTATGTGTGATGCCGGTAAAAAAACCTTTACTCCATTATAATTTGCTATTAATCCACCTTTAACCTCTTCAACTATTTTAACCTCTAATTCCTCATCATTACTATTCATCTTCTTTAGTTCATTAAAAGCCTTTTCTCTTTGTACCTCAATTCTTGAAAGAACCACATATCCATCTATATTAGTTCTGCTAATTACCTTAGCTTCTATTTCATCACCTACATTAAGAATATTTTTTAATTCCACCTCTTCTAAAGTTATTTCTTCTTTAGGTAACACCGCATCTGACTTGTATCCTATATTTACATATACCTCTTTTTCATTTACAGATATTATTTTACCCTTTACCAACTGACCTACAAATACACTGTTGTCGTTTTCCTCCATATATGCTAACTGCTCATTTATTTCAAAGTTCTTCTCTTCATTCATTTTATTTAATACCTCCTTTATAATCCAATCTGGTGTAGAAGCTCCTGCCGTAATTCCTATAGAATAGGGATTGTTGTTTTGTAGAAAGTTTTTAGGAATATCTTCTACAGTTTCTATATGTATAGTATCCTCACAATTGGCTTTGCATATTTCATATAACTTATTAGTATTAGAACTATGTCTGCCACCTATAACAACCATTTTATCTACAGATTCTGAAATTTTAAATGCATTTTTTTGCCTCACTTCTGTAGCCGAACATATAGTATTAAAAGCTATAAATTCCTTACATTCTTTAGCTACTGTGGCGATGACTTTCTCCCAATTCTCTTGTTTTTCTGTAGTTTGTGATACTACACACACCCTTTTAGGTAGAGAAACATCTACTTCTCCATTTTTAAATATAAATGCTTTATTATTACACCATCCATTTATACCCTTAACTTCTGGATGATTTGGGTCACCTACTATTAGTATATCATATCCTAACTCAGAATATTTACTTACTTTATTTTGTATATTTGATACGAACGGACATGTTAAATCAACAATATTAAACCCTTTTTCACTTAACTTAACATATGTATCTTTAGGTACACCATGAGACCTTATAACTATAGTATCTCCCTCTTTAAGAGTTTCTAAATCTTCTAACTCTATAGGGAATATATTATTTTCTGTAAGATATTTTATTACACTTTCATTATGGATTAATGGCCCTAATGTATAAATATTTTTACTAAGATTTTTTTGAGTATTAATGGCATCCTCTACTGCTCTTTTTACACCAAAACAAAAGCCTGAGTTTTGAGATAATATTACTTGATTTTTCATAATTCGCTCCTTTATTTGGCTCCACTTACTAAAGAACTTTTTATATGTTCTGAAATCTTATTAACTACACCATCAATATTTAAACCTGTAGTATCAATTTCTATGGCATCTTCAGCTTTTCTAAGTGGGTCTGTCTTCCTATTACTATCTAAATAATCTCTATTTATTATATCTTTTAATATATCCTCATATTCCACCTTTAAGCCTTTATTTACTAATTCCTTATATCTTCTATTTGCTCTTTCCTCTGGAGAGGCTGTTAGAAAGAACTTAAAGGGTGCCTCTTTAAGAACTACTGTCCCTATATCTCTACCATCCATTATTACATCATACTGTTTTGACATATTCTGTTGTAATTTAACTAACTTTTTTCTTACTTCAGGTAAAGCAGCAAATTCTGATACTTTTTTACTAATTTCCGGAGAGGTTATCTTCTCTTCAACATCTTCATTATTTAATATCAACCTATCCTTATTAAAATACATATCCATTTTATCTATTAAATCACATAAGCCATCAATATCCTCTGAAGAAACATTTGTGCTTAGTGCCATTAATGTAACAGCTCTATACATAGCTCCTGTATTTATATACATAAGATTAAAATCCTTTGCTAATAACTTTGCAATGGTACTTTTTCCTGCTCCTGCTGGTCCGTCTATAGCTACTGATAATCTCAAAATAATTCTCCTTTCAATGGTATTGGTATATAGTATTTATATATTCTATATAAAAAACTAAAATCCTTTAAGATAGTTTTTGTTAATGATTTAGGTCTGGTCTAAGTTTTTTAGCCTCTCTTAAATAGACGGATTGAAATGTATCTCTCCCATCTAAACATTCATATAAAACTAAAGTTCTAATGCATAAAGGCATATATTTATCTGAATGCACCTCCATTTCATTGAAATGCATTATAGCGACGTTATTTAACCCTAATTCCTCTCTTATATATTTTCCTGGATATACTTTAGTTATATCTTTTGTGCAAGAAAAAAACACAGAAATTATATTTTCCTTATTCATATTATTAGTTTCAATAATTTGTTGAAACAATTCTATAGTTGCTTCTTTTATTAATTCTTCATCATCTTTGGCTATAGTTATAGCACCTCTAATAGCTATCATCATCTTCACCTACCCTACTTCCTGCAAGATAACCTGTAGATAAGGCTATTTGAACATTATATCCCCCTGTAAAAGCATCTACATCTATTACTTCTCCAGCAAAGTATAAGTTTTTAACCACTTTAGATTTCATTGTAGAAGGGTCTATCTCTAAAGTGTCAACTCCTCCAGCGGTAACTATAGCTTCCGCAATAGGTCTTAATCCCTTTACATCTAACTCCATATTTTTTAATATGTATACTAATTTTTTTCTTTCTTCTTTTGTAATTGCATTTACTTTTTTTTCAGGTTCTATATCACTAAGTTTTATTATAATAGGAATAAGTTTATTTGGGAGTAAATCCTCTAGAGAATTTTTAAAGTCCTTATTTATATATTTTATAAAGTCTTTCTGTATTCTTTTATCCAAAGTACTTTCATCAAGAGAAGGTTTTAAATCTATTTTCACTTTGTACCCTTCCTTATTTTTTATAAATCTGCTAGCAGTTAAAACTATTGGTCCAGATATACCAAAATGAGTAAATAGCATTTCACCAAAATCTTTAAACAAAACCTTCTTGTCTTTAATAATGCTAAGCTCTATATTTTTTAAAGATAATCCTTGAAGCTCCTTTACCCACTGCTGCTTAATATCTATAGGCACTAAAGAAGGCTTAGGTTCTATTATATTATGTCCTAATTTCTTTGAAAATTTATAACCATCACCAGTGGAACCAGTTTGAGGATAAGAGACCCCTCCAGTAGCTAAAATGAAATAATCTCCATTTAATTCTGTTCCATCTTCTAAAACAATAGAGTTTATTATTTTATCCTTATGTTTTATATCTTTAACTTTTGAGTTTAAAAGTACGTTAACTCCTCTTTTATCTAACTCTTTGTGAAAGGCTCTTATTATATCTGATGATTTGTCTGATTCTGGGAACACTCTATCTCCACGCTCAACTTTTAATGCCACTCCTAAGGATTCTAAAAAACTCATAACATCTTCATTAGTAAAAGTATAAAGTGAACTATATAGGAACTCGGGATTTCCAGGTATATAATCAAAAAAGTCACCTATGCTTTTGGCATTAGTAACATTACATCTTCCTTTACCTGTAATGTATAATTTTTTACCTATTTTTTCATTTCCATCAACTAAGTAAACTAAGCCTTTTTCAGAAGCTTTAATTGTTGCCATTAATCCAGCTGGTCCTGCACCTATTACTATAATTTTTTTCATATATTCAACTCCTAGTTTATAACTATATCAAACTAGTTTAATGATAAACTTTGACAAAATATTTGTCAATTTATAATAAATTTATCCACTTAAAAATCTGAAAAAAACAGCTAAAACCTAAGGTTTTAGCTGTTTTTAATTATATTTTAGTAAATTCCTTGAGCGTACATAGCTTCTGCAACTTTTACGAAACCTGCAACGTTTGCACCTGCTACTAAGTTATATCCAAATCCATATCTCTTAGAAACAGTCATTGCTGTATCATGTATGTTAATCATAATTTGATGTAATTTTTGATCTACTTCTTCTCTTGTCCAAGATAATCTCATGCTGTTTTGTGACATTTCTAATGCAGAAACTGCAACCCCTCCAGCATTAGCTGCTTTAGCAGGTCCAACTATAAGATTATTTTCTAAGAAGTACTTAACAGCTTCATTTGTACAAGGCATATTAGCTGCTTCACATACAAACTTAATTCCATTATCTACTATTTGTTTTGCATGCTCTAAATGAATATCATTTTGAGTAGCACAAGGCATTATTATATCAACTTTAACTCCCCATGGTTTTTCTCCCTTGAAGAATTGAACACCAAACTTTGTAGCATAATCTTCAACTTTATCTCTTCCAGAGTTTCTCATTTCTACTAAGTAATTTATTTTTTCTGGGGTAACAATTCCATCTGGGTCATAGATATATCCATCTGGTCCTGATAGTGTAACTACCTTTCCACCTAAATCAGCTACCTTTTGGCATACTCCCCATGCAACATTACCAAATCCTGATACTGCTACTGTTTTACCCTTGAAATCTGTTCCTTCATGTTTTAATATTTCCTGACAGAAGTAAGCAACACCAAATCCTGTTGCTTCTGGTCTTATTAAACTTCCACCATAGGAAAGTCCTTTACCAGTTAGCACACCATTTTGGAAAGCTCCTCTTATTCTTCTGTAATATCCATACATATAACCAACTTCTCTTGCTCCTACACCTATATCTCCTGCTGGAACGTCTACGTCTGGTCCTATATGTCTATATAATTCAGTCATAAAGCTTTCGCAGAACCTTCTGATTTCTCCATCTGATCTTCCTCTTGGATCAAAATCGGATCCACCTTTTCCTCCTCCTATTGGAAGTCCAGTTAATGAATTCTTTAATATTTGCTCAAAACCCAAGAATTTTATAATTCCTAAGTAAACTGAAGGATGGAATCTTATACCACCTTTGTAAGGCCCTATGCATCCATTAAATTGAACTCTGAATCCACGATTAACGTGTACATTTCCTTCATCATCTACCCAAGGCACTTTAAACATTATTTGTCTTTCAGGTTCACAAAATCTTTCAAGAAGATTTGCATCAATGTATTCTGGATGTTTTTCTAAAACTGGAGCTAAAGAATCTAAAACCTCTTCCACAGCTTGAATGAATTCTGGCTCCCCAGCATTCCTTTTCTTAACGTTTTCAATTACTTGTTCAATGTACTGAGATGGATTTAATCTTTGCTTTGTCATTTTAATAATACCCCCTAAAATGAATGTAATGCTTCATTTTACATTATATTTGCATATCAAATTTCTTGACACTATTAATATTCTATATTTAGTAAGGTATTCCTTCTTTTTTTCTAAAAAATTTTACTTTTGCAATGATTAACACAATTAAAAAGCAATCCTTCATTTTAATGCAGGATTGCTTGTAAAATTAATATCTATCCTCAATATTTTTATAAGAATAAACCTCGTATTCTTGCCAAATTTCCTCTAAATCATTATAAGTCTTTGAAATATTTTCTTTTTCTCTTAATCCAACTGCAATTATTAAAGCATTAATAACGCTTAAAGGAGCCGCTAGTGAATCCACAAATGAGGCCATGTTACTTTGTGCTATTAATGTATAATCTGCTTGAGAGGCTAATGGAGATAACAAGCTATCTGTTATAGCTACTACTTTAGCATTTCTACTTTGAGCATAAGTTAAAGCTTCAATAGTTCTTGTAGCATAACGTGGAAATCCTATTCCTATTACTAGATCTCCCTCTCCTACTCTAATTATCTGTTCAAATATATCACTGATTCCATAGCCTACTACTTTAACATTATCTAGTATTACATTTAAGTAAAACCCTAAAAATTCAGCTAAAGCAGTGGAGCTTCTTAATCCAATAATATAAATCCTTTTAGCATCAAAAATATTTTGTACAACATCTTCAAAGGTTTTATGATTAATTTTTTCAAGGGTAGATCTTATATTTTCCATATCAGCTTTTAATACACCTTTAAGAGCATTTTCTTCACTTATAAAATCATTAGCTAGTTCAATTCTTTGCACTGTAGTCAATTTGTTTTTAATTAATTCTTGTAAAGCTTTTTGAAGTTTAGGGTACCCACTAAATCCAAGTTCATTTGCAAATCTAACCACAGTGGATTCACTAACCCCTACACTTGTTCCTAATTTTGCAGCGGTCATAAAAGCTGCCTTATCATAATGCTTTAATATATATTCTGCAATTAATTTTTGACCCTTACTTAATCTTGGAAACTTTACTTGAATCATTCTCATTAGATCTTGATTGCTTTCCATAAATATTTCCGTTCCTTTCTTCAATTTTATAAAAAAATGAAATATTTATTTCAGTTTATCATCTAATGAAAATTTATTCAATAAGTAATTCATTTTTTTGTTAATTAAACCCTTTAATCCATCTATATATTTTTTATAGAGTATTTTAGTGTATTATTTTTTTTCAATTATTATAAGTGAAGGAGCATTAACTCTATTAAGCATCTCATGAATCATAACTCCATAGATATTCTTTTGCAAGGAGGAAACGTATTTTAATAATTCTTCTTTTTCCTTCTTACCTTCTGGGTGTCCACTATATATAGCTAAAGATATAATTCCTCCTGGATTTAAAAGTTCCAAACCTTGCTCTATACTAGTTAATGTAGAATCCCACTTAGTAGTTATACTTTTATCTCCACCAGGTAAAAAGCCTAGATTATACATTATGCAATCTACTCTATCCTCTACATGACTTTTTATAAACTCATGAGATTCTTCAATTAAAATAACATTAGGTATACTTTTCTCTTTATAACTTAATATAGCCTCATGCTGTATCTCAAAAGAATATACCTTTTTAAAGTGTTCAGACAAGAAATCACTATCATTGCCATTTCCTAAAGTAGCATCTATTGCTACATTAAAATTATTTATATTATCCTTAATTATTTTATGAGATAATAAACTTATATCCGCTGTATAATTAAACATATTTTATCTCCTTATAAAGAATTTATATAATCTAATTCTTCTTTATTTAACTGTCTCCATTTTCCTTTTTCTAAGTCACCCAACTTAATTTTACCTACAGATATTCTTTTTAATTCAATTACATCATGACCTAATGCAGAACACATCTTTCTAACTTGTCTATTTTTCCCCTCATGTATAGTAATTTCAACCAAAGATTTATCTTTATAAATTTCTTTAACTTCTATTTTAGCTTCTTTAGTTATATAACCTCCTATGTCAACACCGTTTTTAAATTTATGAATTTCCATTTTGCTAAATATTCCTTTGGTTAAAGCCAAGTAGGTTTTCCCTACTACCTCTCTTGGATGTATTATTTTATTGTATATTTCCCCATCATTAGTAAGTAATAAAAGTCCAGAGCTATCATAGTCTAATCTGCCTATGGGGAATATTCTTTCTTTTACCTTTACTAAATCTAATATGGTTTTCCTTCCTTTTTCATCTTTTAATGTAGTTACATATCCTTCAGGCTTATTTAGCATTATATATACCTTTTTATTTTCAGGAACTATAAGCTTATTATTTATATAAACTTTATCCTTATCTGGATTTACTTTAAAGCCAAGTTCTCTAATAACCTGGTTATTAACCTTTACAATTCCATCAAGAATATATTCTTCACTTTTTCTTCTAGAAGCTACTCCACATCTTGCCATGTATTTTTGTAATCTTTCTTCCATTAATTATTCAACTCCATCTTTTTACGTTCTATTAAGATTATATTTATTAATTGGATTAAAATCAATTTTTAGTTTACATTTTATTTTAATTAACATAATATTTATTATGTTAATATTTGAAGTTTTCTATTGGTTTTTGATATACTTTACTTATATTTTATATAGAAAAGGAGTATACTATGGACAAACTTTTATTTGGTATATCTGGGTTACCCCTAGGAGAAAATAATGAAAAATTTAATTATTCTACAGGAATAACATATCTTAAAAGTATTGGGTTAGATGCAATGGAGCTCCCCTTTGTTAGATCTGTTAATATCACAAATAAAAATAGAGATTCTGTAATAAAATCAAAAATTGAAAGCGACTTTTATCTTTCAGCTCATGGATCATATCTCATAAACTTAAATGCTGAAGAGGAAGAAAAGAAAGTGAAATCAAGAGAAAGAATCGAAAAAGGTGCTGAAGCATTACTATCTGTAGGTGGTGTTAGTTTAATTTTTCATCCTGGCTACTATCTTAATAGTTCTAAAGTTGATACCTATAATAGCATAAAAAAAGAGCTTATGAAACTCCCTAAGTCTAATATAGTTTACAGATTGGAGACTACTGGAAAAGGTACTCAGTTTGGTACTGTAGAAGAAATAGTTAGTTTATCTAAAGAATTACCCCATTGTAAACCTTGTATAGATTTTTCTCATGTCCATGCTAGAGGTAATGGCTGCTTAAAAGATTATAAAGATTTTGCTAATATCTTGGAATACATATTATCTAATTTAGGTGAGGATGGTATAAAGGATATGCACATACACCTTTCTGGGATAAATTATGGATTAAAGGGCGAAAAAAATCACCTTCCTTTTGAAGAAAGTGATTTTAATTATAAAGCTTGTCTAAAAGCATTTGCAGATTACGATGTAAAAGGTTGCGTAATATGTGAAAGTCCAATTTTAGAGAAAGATGCTTTATTACTAAAAAGTTTTTATGAAAATTTATTTATATAAGGAGAGCTTCTGCTCTCCTTATATTATCTACAAATTCCTAAAAGTAGCATGTTTCCTATTATATCATAAACTTAATTAACAAATTCCTAAAAGTAGCAATATCCATATTATATCACAACCGCAATTATTGAATCCTATACCGCAATTGTTGAATCCACCTCTACAACATGGAGTACAGCAACAACCACATTTTCTTCTATGATGTCCCACAGCTATCCCTCCTTTACTTTTCAACTTACTTGGGTATATATTATTATATTGTTAATGTTTGTTTTTGGTGACAATTGTTGAAATTTATTAAAAAAATAATTTTAAAAACACCATATATTCTCATCTATATTTTTTTAAAAATTATAGATACTATATATGAGGTGATAAATTTATGAATCTTAAAAAGAGAACTTTCTTCTTTTCTTTATGTTTGTTTTTATGCTTTGGAGTAAAAAATGTAATGGCACAAACTTTATATACCGTTCAACCTAATGATAGCATGTGGAAGATTGCAGTAAAATATCAAATAGGCGTAAGCGAAATAATTAATGCTAATCCAGAAGTTTCAAACCCGAATTTGATATATCCTGGTCAGAAATTAAAGATTCCTGCACTCAGTGAGCAAATAACCACTCATGAAAATGAAGTTTTAAGGCTAGTGAACTTAGAAAGAACAAATAGAGGTTTAGCTCCATTAAAATCTAATTGGCAACTATCTAGGGTTGCTCGTTATAAATCTCAGGATATGATAGATAAAAACTATTTTTCTCACCAATCTCCAACTTACGGTTCACCTTTTATGATGATGGAAAACTTCGGATTAAAATTTAGTGCCGCTGGAGAAAATATTGCTATGGGACAAAGAACTCCTCAAGAGGTAGTTACTTCTTGGATGAATTCACCTGGACATAGAAGTAATATATTAAGTTCTAATTATAACGAATTAGGTGTAGGTCTTGCTACTACTAAAAGTGGAGTAAAATACTGGACTCAAATGTTTATAAAAAGCTATTAAACCTTTTATAAATTACTAAATACCCTAATAAAAAAGTAAATCTTTATGAGATAGATTCATAAAGATTTACTTTTAATATTTATATGGCTTTAGTTACTGAATAAAGCCATTGTTTTTGCTCTTCTTTAAGATGTGGTGATAATTTTTCATAAACCATAGAATGATATTGATTTACCCAATTTCTTTCTTCTTCAGTTAAAAGCTCTACTTCTATGGCCTCTAAGTCAATTGGACAATAAGAAATAGTTTCAAAACCAAAGAATTTTCCAAACTCAGTTTCACCTTTTTCTACAACTAAAAGCGTATTTTCAGTTCTAATCCCATGTTTACCTTCTCTATATATGCCAGGTTCATTAGTAATTATCATACCTAACTCTAACCTTACATTGTTTGGTATAGTACTAATACGGTGAGGTCCTTCATGGACATTTAAAAGAAATCCTACCCCATGACCAGTACCAGATTTATAATCTATAAACCTATCCCACATAGGTTTTCTAGCAAGTATATCTAAATTGGATCCAGTAGTTCCGTATAAAAATATAGCATTACTTAATCCTATATGCCCTTTTAAAACTAGAGTAAAGTCTCTCTTTTCTTCTTCTGTTAAATTTCCCATGACTATGGTTCTAGTAATATCAGTAGTACCATCTAAATATTGCCCGCCTGAATCTACAAGGAAAAATCCTTCTGCTTTTAGGCTATGTTCTTTCTCTTTAGTAGCTTTATAATGCATCATTGCTCCATGTTCCTTGTAAGCTGCTATAGTATCAAAACTTGGCTCTATAAAGTTTTCCTGTTGTGCTCTAAAGTCCTCTAAAGCTTCTGTTGCGGATATCTCTGTTATTTCTTCTTTTCCAATATTATTTTTTAACCAATGTATAAAGTTAACCATAGCCACACCATCTTTAATTTGGCAATGCTTTAAATTTTTAATTTCTATAGGGTTTTTAATGGCCTTAAATTTTGAAGTAATGTTATCCTCTAATAAAGTTTTAGATTTACTTTCAATTATCTTATACATATATATATTTGTTTTTTCTGCATCCATTAACACTTTATCATGATTATTTAAATAATTTACTACAGATTGAACCTCATTATAATCTATAACTTCTATATTATCCTTATTAAAATCACTTAAATCAAGATCTTTAACTTTATTTTTATCTACAAATAATATTGCTTTTTCTAAGGTTATAAGAGAATAAGATAGAAAAACTGGATTGTTTGCTACATCCTGTCCTCTAAGATTAAATAACCAAGCTATATCATCTAGTGAAGAGATAAAATAAGCTGTAGCTCCTTTTTCTCTCATAGATCCCCTAACCTCATTAAGCTTATCCAGTGTACTTTTTCCTGAATATTTTACATCATGCTTAAATATCTTTCCATTAGGTATCTCTGGTCTATTTTCCCAAAGTCTATCTATAAAATCCAATTTATGTTCTAGTATCAATCCTTTATTCTTAAACATAAGCTCCATTTTGTTATATTGATTAACAGATAGGGTTCTACCATCAAAACCTACCTTGTCTCCTTCTTCTAATTCAGCTAAAAGCCACTCTGAATACTCTGGTACATTAGGAATCCCCATCTTAAATAACTCTATGTCGCTATTTTCCAACTCTTTATTAGCTTGTATGAAATACCTACCATCAGTCCATAAACCTGCCTTATCAGTTGTTATAACCACAGTTCCAGCAGAACCAGTGAAACCTGATATCCATTCTCTGTATTTAAAGTACTTTGCTACATATTCACTTTGATGATAATCACTGCTAGGAATTATATAAGCCTTTATCTGATTCTTTTTCATCTCTTCCCTAAGCATTTCAATCCTTTTTTTTATGTCCATTAATAGCCACCTCCTAATTTTAATAGCCTTCCTTACCATTCTATCATTGCTATAAAATTCCTACAATATAACATTATTAAAATTCTTATTTCAAATAGTAATAAAAAATCACCACATCTATTTAAAAATAAATGTGGCTTAATATAAAAACTATGAAGTTTTATGTTTTTTCTTTACAACCTTTAATCTAAAGAAATCTTCTCTTTCTTTTTCTTCCAAAACCTCAGTAACAAACTTAACAACCTCTTCAAATTTTGGAATCTGTATATTTTGCAATGCATTAGCTCTCTTTTGAGTTTTCTTTACTTCCATAGCTAATCTATAAATTGCATTTTCTACTTCCGCTAATTCATAAGTTAAGAATTTTACTTTATTAAATTCCTTTACTGCCTCGTCAATAGAAGCTGAACTTCTGTAGAATCCATACTTAGGTTCTATTTCCTTCTTTTCAAAGATTACTTTAGGAATTTCCACTCCCATAACACTTTTAAATAATATATCATAGTCTTTAGATTCTTCTATTGCCATAGCTATATCTTCTACATTAATTATACCTGAGTTTATGCTAGCATCTCTTAATGCCTCATAAGCCCTATTAAAAGTTGAATTTATCTGTTCCTGAAGTTCATAAGCCTTTGAAACATAAGACATCATCTCTCTTATTAAAACATTTCTCTTTTTATCTAATAATTCAAAGCCTTTCTTTGAAAATTCTAAAGAACTTTTAGCTGAAATTAAAGTAGATTTAGTAGGTGCGAAATTTTCCATGTTACTTCACCACTGCTTTATAATATTTCTTTAACATATCTGGAGAAACTCTATCTAATTCATTTTTAGGAAGTATGTTTAATATTTCCCAAGCTAAATCTAAAGTTTCCATCATATCCCTATCTTCATCATATTCTTGCTTTAAAAATTTTTCTTCAAAGAGTCTTCCAAATTCCATGTAAGTTCTGTCTGTTTCTGATAATTCGTCCTCACCAATTACTTGAGCTAAAGCTATTACATCTTGAACTCTTGAATAGGCAGCAAAAATCTGATTGGATACTTCAGCATGATCCTCTCTTGTATACCCCTCACCTATTCCATCCTTCATCAGTCTAGATAAAGAAGGCAAAATGTTTACTGGGGGATAAATATCTCTTTGTTGAATACCTCTACTTAAAACTATTTGCCCTTCTGTGATAAATCCTGTTAAGTCTGGAACAGGGTGGGTTATATCATCATTAGGCATAGTTAGTATAGGAATTTGAGTTATACTTCCCTTTTCTCCCTCCATCATACCTGCTCTTTCATATAAGGATGCTAAATCAGAGTATAAGTATCCAGGGTATCCCTTTCTACTTGGTACTTCTTCTCTTAAAGAGGAAAGTTCTCTTAAAGCTTCACAATAGCTTGTAATGTCTGTTAATATTACAAGTACATGCATACCTTCTTCAAAGGCTAAATATTCCGCTGCAGTCAAAGCACATCTTGGGGTAATTATTCTCTCTACTATTGGATCATCTGCAAGATTAGTAAACATAACAACTTTTTCTAAAACACCAGCTTCTTCAAAGCTCTTTTTAAAAAAATGTGCATCATCATGTTTTATACCCATAGCTCCAAATACAATGCAGAAATTATCTTCCCCTCCAGATACTTTTGCCTGCCTTACAATCTGCGACGCTAATTCGTTATGAGCCATACCGTTACCAGAGAATATAGGTAGTTTTTGTCCTCTTATTAATGTAGCCAAGCAATCTATTGAAGATATACCCGTTTGTATATAGTCTCTAGGGTATTTTCTTGCTACAGGATTCATAGGTCTACCATTTACATCATATTTTTTTAATGAGTAAACCTCTCCTCCATTATCCCTTGGTTCTCCTATACCATTGAATTCTCTTCCTAAAATATCTTTAGATAAAGGTATCCTAAAAGACTCTCCACGGAAATGTACTGATGTATTATCTACAGAAATACCTAAGGTTGGTTCAAAGACTTGTATTACAGCTTTATCTTTGTATATTTGAACAACCTTACCTTTTTTTCTATGCTTATTGTCCACAAGTATATCTACTATTTCATCATAAGCTACATCTTTTACATCAGATAATATTATTAGAGGACCTTGAACTCTATCGAGCATTAAGTATTCTTTTTTCATCTTAAGTTCCTCCCTTACTTATATTTCTTCATTATTTCATTGAAGTAATCTATAATATCTTTATCCAAATTGTCTATCAGTGAAAAATTATCATTGGGAACATTATATTTCATTTTATATAATGATTCCATAATATCTTTATCCATAATAACTGATATTGGAATTCCAACCCTTACTGCTTTATTGCCATAATCATAAAAACGCTCAATTACCTTTAACATTTTATATTGCTTTTCAAGAGGAACATAGGTATCTAAATTATGGTAAGCATTTTGTTGTAAGAAAGCTACCTTAAGGCATTTTGATACCTCCATAATTAACCTTTGATCGTCTGGCAATACATCTTCTCCCACTAATTTCACTATTTCACTTAGTTTATTCTCTTCATATAGTACTTTTAGCATCTTAGCTCTAAGATCCATTAAATCCTCTGCTACATTTTCCTCATACCAATCCTTTAATAAAGAAAGATATCCACTATAGCTAGATAACCAATTTATTGCTGGATAATGCCTTGCATAAGCTAGTTTTTTATCTAGACCTAAAAATGCTGAAACGAATCTTTTTGTGTTTTGAGTTACAGGTTCTGAAAAGTCTCCCCCCGCTGGAGAAACCGCACCAATTACTGTAACAGACCCCTCCGTACCATTAAGATTTTCTACATAACCTGCCCTTTCATAAAACTCAGCAAGCCTTGATGGTAAGTAAGCAGGATAGCCTTCTTCTGCCGGCATCTCTTCAAGTCTTCCTGATATCTCTCTTAATGCCTCAGCCCATCTAGAAGTCGAATCAGCCATTATAGCCACATGATACCCCATGTCTCTAAAATATTCTGCTAAGGTTATACCTGTGTATATGCTAGCCTCTCTAGCAGCAACTGGCATATTAGAGGTATTAGCTATTAACACAGTCCTGTTCATAAGAGGTAATTCTGTTCTAGGATCTATAAGTTTTGGGAAGTCTTCTAAAACTTCTGTCATTTCATTTCCTCTTTCCCCACAACCTATATATACTATTATATCAGCATCAGACCACTTTGCTAACTGATGTTGAGTCATAGTCTTTCCTGTTCCAAAACCTCCAGGTATAGCGCAGGTTCCACCCTTCGCTAAAGGAAAGAATACATCAATTATACGTTGACCTGTAATTAGTGGTCTAAATATAGTTTTTCTCTCCTTCACAGGTCTAGCACTTCTTACTGGCCAATATTGATATAATTTAAGTTCATGAATTCTTTCCCCGTCTTTTAAGGTAACCACTGTAGTTTCTATATTATATTCACCATTTTCTTTTACTTCAATTACCTTACCAAAGATTCCAGGAGGAACCATTAACTTATGTAATATAGTGGGGGTTTCTTGAACTTTAGCATACACATCTCCCTCTTTTAACTCATCATTTACTTTAACAGTTATCTCTGTTTTCCATAGCTTACTTTCATCTAAAGATATAAGTCCTATTCCCTCTGGTATAAATCCATAAGATATGGAATTTATTTTTTCTAGAGGTCTTTCTATTCCATCAAATATATTTCCTAATATACCAGGTCCTAACTTAAGGGATAAAGGGTTTCCAGTTGAAACTACAGGCTCACCTATCTTTAGTCCACCTGTCTCTTCATAAACCTGTATGGTTGCAAAATCTTCTTCTAATATAATTATTTCTCCGATGAGCTTCTTATGCCCAACCATAACCATTTCTCTCATCTTGAAGCCTTTCATACCCTCAGCTTTTACAACAGGACCATTTACTCCAACAATCTTTCCTTCCATATGTTCACCTCCTAAGCAAGCATTTCCATAATCTTAACACCAATAATCTCTTTACTTTCTTCCAGTTTCGAACAGAGGCTATTATCTACTTTAAATCTTCCTTCAAAATCTCTAATTATAAGACCTCCAATAAAGTCCTCATTAGATATTTTTACCTCAATAGTTCCATGAGAGTTACTTTCAATAACTTCCTTTATATAAGATTCGTATCTTTTTATATCCCTATCTAAAAGTATTACATAGTACTTTCCATGATCTACTTCATTTAAAGATTTTTTTAATATATTCATAAAGTAATCATCATACTCTTTAGAGTTTACAAAATCTAAAAGTTTTTCTTTTACTTCTGATATGGTATCTTTTATAATCTTATCTTTTAGAGCTAATATATCTCTTTGTTTATTTAATTTTTCTTTAGCAACAATCTCATTTGCCTTAATATTAGCTTTCTTTAATACCTCTCTTTGAGTATTCTTTTTAAGCTCTTCTATTTTTTCTTTTTCATATTTTAGCTTTATTTCAGCTTCTTCATTAAACTTATTTAACTTTTCTTCCTTTTCTTCATTCAATCTGTCATACAATATTTTTGAAAACAAGTTTATTTTATCTTCAATGGTGGTCATATATTTAACCTCCTATATCTTAAGTCCAATAGATTCTTTTACATATTTAACTATAGCATCGTTACCTTTTATAGATCCATGTCTATCTGGAATTTCAACTAGTAGTGGACCTTCTTTTGATAACTTTATCTCTCTTACCACATCATTTATTAGAAGACCTATTTTCTCTGTTATTATAATAATGCCTATTTCTTTATCATTCCTTAAATCTTCTATCTTTTTTATAACTTCTTCCCTTTGATGTAATACTAAGCCATCAATTCCAGCCATTTTCATACCAACAAAAGTATCTATATTATCACTTATTAAAAAACTTTTCATTTATTATCACCCTAATTATATTCTTGAAAGTATCATTATTGATATTATAAGACCATATATTGCAATACCTTCACCAAGACCAACATATATAAGAGTTTTTCCTAATATCTTAGGGTCCTCTGATACAGCGCCTAATGCTGAAGATCCAACTGCACCAACTGCATAACCTGCTCCGATAGTAGCAAGTCCAGTAGATAATCCTGCTGCTAGATATCCAAGTCCTGATGCTCCTTGAGATGTAGCTTCAGCTGCATGTGCTATACTTGGTATATTCATAACCAAAGCCGCTGTTATAACTGGTATAAATATGCTTAAGTTTACTTTTAAAGCCTTTCTTATCTTTTGTTTTCCATTGATTTCATCTCTTCCTTTTTGAACCACTCCATAAGTTATAGTTCCTATTACAACACAAAATGTTACTACTAATAATATCATCATAATAAAATTGCACCTCTTTCAAATTATATTAATTATTATAAAACTAATTAAAATTGACCTTTATAGGTTCAAATGGAATTCCACTACCTTCATAGTACTTACTAAACAATTCATAATATTGAAGTCTTAATCCTTGAATAAATACTATAAGCCCCTCTAATCCAATTATAATTATATTTCCAAGAATCAGAATAAGCACTGATCCTACACCATTTTTAGTCATCTCTGCCATTGCCGAAAAGGCAACAAAGAGGCCAACGTGGTTTAATGCAAAGGCACCTACTCTTATAAAAGAAACTGTATTTGAGAACATAGATAACAAGGTCTCTATTACCTCGAAACTTGCTTCTATAAAGTAATCTTTAGCTCCATCTTCAAATAAAGGCTTTTTCCCTATTATCATATTTGCTAAAGGTTGCTTTAATAAAATTAAAACTAGGCAAAATATAAGGAAAACCATCCATACTCCCATTGGTAATACATCTTTCTTCATTAATTTAGTTAAAACCAATGTTAGAACTCCTAAATAAAATAAGAATCCTGCTAGTCCATCTTTTCCAAATAACCCATGCTCTATGTCTTTTCTCTTTAAGCTGTTAATAATGCCTAATATAAATCCAAGCACAAGGAAGCCACAACCAAAGACAATAGCCCATATTAAAATATCATTTATATCTTCCATAGGTCTAATCAAAAGAGCATCTATCACATCTTCAAATCCAAATATACTTCCATAAAGGAATCCAAATACCATGGAACTAACACCTAATCTTGATAAAATCCCTCCTAAATTAACTCTTTTTTGTTTATACTTTAAAAATAATCCTGCTAAGAGTAGTACCGCCCCTTGACCAACATCTCCAAACATAGCACCGAACATTATGGTATATGTTATAGCAAGGAAAAGAGTAGGATCAATTTCACTGTAACTAGGTATTCCATACATTCCAACCATACTTTCAAAAGGTTTAAATAATTTTTTATTATTAAGCTTTGTAGGTGGTATTATTGCTTTATTATTTATCTCTTTTGGAGTCTTTTTTATAAGAATTATTCTTTCCTCAAAAGAACTTAAAAGCTTTTCAATCTTTTCTATATATGTAGAAGGTACCCATCCAGATAAATAGAAAAACTCATTAGTGCATGCTGCTGTTTTCTTTATTTCTGAAGATTTTTGTTCTAATTCATAGCTATTTTCAAGTATTGATATTCTTTTGGAATTGTTATTTAAAAATTCCTTAAGCTTATCTTCAATTAAAGCAATATCAGCCATTGTATTTTCTTTTTCTATACTCAGCTTTTTAACAACCTCTTTTGGCGTACCCTTGTATTGATAAGGTAAAAGAAGTTCTTCACAGTTAGCAGATTTAAAAATTCTTTCAGATTCATTTATTAAAATTTTTGGTGTAAAAGCTGTAAATATAACAAAATCTTTTTCTTTATAAACGCTAGTAACTACAGAAGGTATATTCTCATAATTAGCCTTAATTTTCTTCATATTCTCTTGACTTACCTTGTATAGACCTACTTTGAAATTTTTCATAGAAGTTATATCTTCTAAAGGTACTGAAACATCCTTTAAAAATTCAAAAGCTTCATAGGTATTTTTTATATATTGAGCTTTATCCTTTAATCCTTCATACTCTTTATACAAAATTTGAAACTTAGAGTAAACCTCATCAAGCTCTTTTTCCATTAAGTTATAATCATAAATTACTTCTTTAACCTCTTCTTTAGCTATATTAAAATTATTTCTTTCTTCTTTTAATCTTTCTAAATACTTTAAACTTAAGTTAAAATCCCTATCATAAGAATAAGGTCTAATATAACTTACATCCATTAAAGCCTCTATATTATCTTCCGATGTCTTTAAAGCAAAGTCTGAGGAATTTATCTCCTGCAATGCATTTACTGGATGTATATACCCATCTAATGCTAAAGATTTTGTAAGTTTTTCAAAGTCTGAAAAAGCTCCAATCAGGTTTACCATATACATTTTTTCTACGGACATAAGTTCACCTCCCAATTATCAATGTGTAACATGTACATATTTTGCACCTTCTTTTATATCCAAGTCATACCTCTTCTGTTCTACTATAGATATTATCTCTTTTATCTCTATCCTATATAGAACTAAATAACTTAATACCATACTAAAGTTTGCTCTATTTTCTCTAATAAACTTACCAAAATATTTTTTTTGAAATTCTCTTTCTCTCTTTTCTACGGTAATGGAGTCATCAATCTCATATATCCACCTATAAGGAGTTTTTTCTATAACTTTGTAAATTTCTTCCATGCTATTAGCGTAACAAATCCTTCTTATCTTTTCTTCTGAAAGCTTATATCCATCATAAATAGTATAGTTAAATAACTCTTCAGGAGTTATGTTATAGAATTTTTTTCCTCTATATATCCAACTTAGATTTGATAAGTCAGCTTCTAACCCGATTATATCCTTAATTAACTCTTTATTTTCTTTATCTAAATGTTTAAGCTCTTTTCTCAAAGTAGAAAAATATACAAAATCAAGTTCTGTTTCAATTCTAAATAATCCTTTATCCGACACATCTTTAGCCAAATTTTTTATACCATCATAATATATACTACCCTTTAGACGTTCAATCAACTCTTCAATAGACTTTGAAGTAATTAAATAATCGTAATCTATAGTATTTAATGGATTTTTAGCAATGAGATTGCTTTTTATTTCTTCTTTTGTTCGCCCTATATACTTACCTCTAATTATAATTTTTAAATCTTCTATTTCCCATCTTAAAAAGAGATTTTTAATTACCTTCCTAAACTCCCCATTAAAATAATTAATGAATTTATTAAATATTTTAGTATATTGCCTATCTAGGATTATTTCTAGTTCTCCTCTATGGATTTTTTGTAAATCATAGTTCTTGAGAACTTCTCCATAATAAGTCTTTTCTTTTAAATACGCTAAGGCGTTTTTTAAACCCTTACATTGGAGCAATTCTAAAAAATCTTCCTCCCTAAGCATCTTTCCTTTTAGAGTCTTTACCTTGGAATTTACAGCAGTAAACTTAACAATGCTTCCCATAATACATCACTCCTAAAGGGAATGGATTATTTTGCTAAATACTTCATCCACTATTTTACTTTTATTATTAAAGAATTTTTCTTCAATTACTGATATTTGTTCCTCTTTCTCTTTTTTTATTTCCTCTGCCTTTTTTTCAGCATAATTTAAAGTAGTTAAAAGTATTGTTTTTTTTATACTTTTCCCTTCCTCTTCCCATTGAAGATTCATGTAATTTATCCTTTTCTCTAATTCCCTTTGTTTATCTCCTATTAGTTCTTCAATTTTTTTTCTATAGTTTTCTGCATCTCTATCAATGTCCATAACCTTGTTTACCACAAAATCCACATAATCACCCCCATTAATTTGTTAATAACTTATAACATTACTATATTTTATTACTAACCTTAACTTTTGGAAAACATAAAGTACAATAGGAAACTTATGTTACACAAAGAGTAGCTACTAAAGAAGGATTTAATCTTAATTATTTGCTCATTAAAGAGTTAAAATCCCCTTAATCAAGTTATATGGATTAATTTAAAATAAATATATTTATAGCTATTTTAAATTGAAAATAATAATAATTTTAAAACAAATATTTTGCATTTAATTGTATTTAAGAGTTTAAATTATCAAACAAATAAAAATTTCCATTTAAATTAATAAATATTTATCTAGCTTTAATTTTACAGTGTATTAGTTATAGCTCTGCCTATAAAATATAAATTATTTTCTTTGATTATCTACCTATAATTTAATACATGTTTTTCTGCTTATTAAAAATCTCATCACAAGAAAAATCCCCCTAAATTGATAATACTTCGCCAAAACTCTCCATATCCGTCAGTAGCAATTTATATAAAAAGACTTTTTTGAAAACAATAAAAAACCACCAATTCATAGTGTAAAATTGATTTGCAAAACAATTCTACTAGGAAGGGTGGCTTATTTATTATGAACGATGAAGAATATATTACTATAGAATTGAAAAAACCCTAGAGAAAATAATAATTTTATCATCGACTCGTTTAAATAAAAATATATGAATTTTTTGCATATACTTTGGTCTATTATAAAAGATTATTGAGAGTTCATCTTAGTTAAGAAATCTTACTTACTGATTGCTATATGCTCCTTCTTCTCTAACTTGAATTTTCATGCTATTATCATACAATTCTTTATAGTGCTGACATGTAGTATACAAATCATTGTGCTTTCCATCAGCTATTATGTTTCCGTCTTTCATAACTATAATTCTTGGATCAAAAAAAACAATGCTAGATATCTTATGTGATACCAAAATCTTAATATTATTTGTATCATTATCTAAAAAAGCCTTTAATACATTATATTCTGCCTTTACATCTAATGCTGATGTTGGTTCATCCAATAAGTAAACATCTGCTTTTCTAAAGCAAGTCCTACTAACAGCTAATCGTTGCCATTGTCCTATAGATAATTGCTTTCCTCCTAACCAAAAACCCAATTGAGTGTCTAACCCATTATCAAACTCGGATGTCTTGGATGTTAAATTGAAGTTTCTAATAATATTTTCTATTTTATCATCATCCTTTATATTGTTTATATCTGATAGTGCAATGTTTTCTCTTAATGTTAATTCATACATATTATAATCCTGAAAAAAGAAACTTAAATGCTTACGGTAATCAAATTCATTCAATTGTTTTAAATCTATACCATTTATAAAAACTTTCCCCTCATAATCTTTATAAAGACCTGAGAGAATTTTCATTAATGTGGTCTTTCCAGAGCCATTTTCCCCAATTAAAACTACTCTTTCACCCTTTTTTATATTTAAATTAATAGCTTTTAATGTATTATAATCATTAGATTGATATTTAAAATACAAATCGGTGATGGATATATCATAAATACTTTTTTCAATTGGCTTGCATTCCTTAGGACTTCTATCCATATCTATAAAATCAAAATACATTTCTGCATAAACGGATTGAATAATAATGTTATTTATACTATTCAGTAATGTATTCATATTATTTTTTATGGTAGTTAAACTATTTATATAAGCTACAATCATACCAAAAGAAAAGAGACCTTTAACTGCTCTTAACATAGAAACGAAGATAACAAATACGGTTACAAAAACATCTATCAGTTGGATTATTATATTATACTTAAACCTTTTTCTAGAAATACAAGTCTCTTTACTTTTTATATAATTCAAAATCTCTTTATACTTATTCAAGAAATATTGACCTAAATCAAAGGCCTTGATTTCTTTAAATGCTGTTGCATTTGTAATTAAACCACTGAAATAAGCTTTTTTTCTTATTAATGTAATTCTCTGCATTTTGTAATTATAAGTATCTTTTTCAAGCTTATAACTAAATATAGAGGATATTATAGGTATAATAAGCACTATGATCAATCCCCAGGTCTGAACACTAAGTATAATAGCAAATATAGATGAAATTGCGAACAACTTTGTTATTATCTGGCATAGCGAATCAAAGGCTCCAATCACACTATTGGTACCATCCATTTGAGCTTTATTTATCAAATCATAGGTGTCAGGATTCTCATAATCGCGTAATTCTAGGGATTGGTACTTGTTAAATAATATACCATCTATATGATTTTGAAACTTAATATGCGAAATACTTAATAAATAATTATCAAACTCACTGGAGATAACGCTAATAATTTGTATTAATGTGTATATTACTATAGTTTTCAAAAATACATTTAATTCTACTTTTGAATTAAATAAATCAAAAAGTATTTTTGAACCATATACTGTTAAACCAGAAATCGATCCCAAAAATATTACTGAAAGCAGTCTAAGGAATATAACCTGCTTATTAATTTCTATTAAATATTTTAATGTACGCCTTAGTGTTTTTAATTTAAATTTTTTAATCATAAAAACCCTTCACCTTTTGCTATATTTTATTCATTCATATAAATATCTTTATATCTTTCTTCAAGTGATATCTCTTTTTTATATAGATTAGTGATTTTTATACCTGCTTGATCTAAGTCTACTAAAAATGATTGTATCTCAAGCTTTTCTGTAATTACTTCAATTCTTTTATGGTCTATATCCTTGTAATTTATAGCTTTTAATGATAAATAGTTTTTTAATTTTTCTAATACTTCAGTTTCTAAGATATATATGGATGTTTTCAAATCACTTTCATTGAATTCAATAATTCTACCTTTATTTATACAAACCAGCCTATTGGCTATTCTTTCTACTTCTTCTAGTTGGTGAGAAGAAAACAAAATGGATATGTCCTCCTTTTCAACTAAATCAAGCAAAACATTACGTAATTCAATCACTGAGGTTGGATCAAGTCCATTGGTAGGTTCATCCAATATAAGCAACTTTGGTTTACTTAATAGAGCAATCCCCAGAGCTAATCTTTGTTTCATCCCCATGGAATAATTTCCAGCCTTTCTTTTAAGATTATTTTCTAATTTAGTGAATTCCATAATTTCTTTTACCCGTTTTTTATCTATATTCCTAAGTTCAGCAAATAATTTGATATTATCTTCTCCTGACATATCTACGAAAAGACCAGGTGTTTCAATAACCCCTGCCATAGAAGATAAGGCTTTAATACGATGTTTTTTTATATCATAACCATTTATTGTAATAGTACCACTATCAGGGAATATAAGTGATAGTATACATTTCATTACTGTTGATTTTCCTGCTCCGTTTGGTCCAATAAAACCTACAATCTCATTAGGGAATATATCAAAGTTGATATCATGGAGAACCTTAGTCTTTCCAAAGCTTTTATTTAGATCTTTAACTTCCAATAATTTTTCCATGTCTACCTCCTACTCAACCTTATTTACTGTTACATTGTTTATGGTGATAATTTTTTTAGGTCCACCAAAAGAATCTAATTCAACAGCCCTCATTTTTTCTATGGTATCCATACCTTTTATTACTTGTCCAAATACAGTAATTTTCCCTTGGTTCCTTACATTACCGCCAATCTTTAAAAATGCATCTTTTAAACTTTCATTAATATCCATACCCTCTAATTCCTGTTTTTCTTCATCTGCTAAGAAATTTTTATCGATGATAGCAAATTGCCCTGTGTTCATTCCCTTTTCTCCTGATACATTTATACGTCTTGGAATAATTAAACTACCATAGAGCATTCCAAAGTCAGGATCAATTTCTACATCAAAATTCTTATTGCTTGCAGTCTTCACTTCATAGTCTTTATCTCCTATTTTTCCGATACCTATGGACACACTTGTATAAGAAGAAAAATTCAACTCTTCAAAATATTTTTCCTTTGCTAATTGAATAAAATTTTCCACAGCCTTTGGGCACTCTTTCTCAAAAAGTAAAATTTGAATTTTCCCCATACTAGTATCAATAGTAGCTATACTATCACCCTTAGCAGGCTTTCTAATTTGTTTTGTTTCTACTCCTTGATAATCAACAGGTATGGGATCACTTATCTTATTTTTCTCCTTTGCTTCATTGTCCTTTTCTGCATTCTTCTTAGTACCACAACCTGCAATTAAAAAAATAGCTAGCAAAATTAATATAAATCTAAAATTTCTCTTTTTCATTTAAGCAACACCTCCTGATAAATCCCTTTTTTCAAATATCTTAGTAGTTATAAATGTAATTAATCCTATAACCACAATTTGGATAATTATGCCATAAGTCTGTGTTGTTTTATACTTAGAAAAGAATATATTTTGCAAATCCATATAAGACCATGGATTGATAAATCTTAAAATTCTACTAAAACTATTAATCATAGTACTCATATAGGTAATAAGCAATATAGCTAAGATTGCACCAAAACTTGCTGTGCTATCTTGAATCAATACAGATGCTGAAATTCCCATTATTGTTTGAAAAATAATTAATGCAATCATTGAAACTACTTGGACACCTAAAGTTTTCAAAACAGAAATATAAACCTCTTGATTTGATGTAATAAATAAACTAAAATGTTCAATGCTTTCATTCATTCTAACGGGATAGCTTAAATCACCGAAACCATAAATAATTCCAACTGATATAGTTACCATTAGTAAAGGCACTAGTACCAAACAAATATTCAACAAGCTTCTTGCAATGTATTTTGACCTGATTAAGCTTCTCCTGTTATAAGGAGCAGTATATATGGTATTATAGCTTCCTTCTTCAAATTCACTGGTATAAGATTCTATAGATAACATTAATACTACTACTAATAAAATAAACACATTGATTTGATCAAAGTACCTTCTAAGATAATTGGCCATATTCAAAGTATATGGACTTATCTGGAATTCATTTCCTTTGTCCTGTATTTCTTGATAATCTGCAATTTGTTTCTCAATCTCTTCTTTTTCAAATCCACGCTCTTTTAACCATAAGTTATCAACTACACTATTTTCAACCCCCTTGATAATAACTTGATTAATAGACTTAGAGCTTTTTAAAATAGTTTTCAAATCTTCATCTTCAAGAATTTTTCCGTACTTTAATTTAAAGTAACCATTCTCTCTACTAAGATAATTTATGTAAAGTGATTGATATAACTCTATTTTCTTATCAATTTCTTCCGACTTCTTTTTATAAACAGGGTCAGATTCATTATCTTTATATTCCTCCTTTAATGCAATCAATTCTATTTTGGTACCATTGGCTGCTCCTGTATATTCTAGAACAGCATTTTCATTAAAGTTATATATTTTCTCTATATACTTTGTGTTTGAATAATTCATATAAAAAATTAAGGCTATGCAGTATAGAACCATACCAAAAAATATCACTATATTTTTTCGCTGTTTTAATTCTTTTAATAACTGATACTTAAGTATTTTCATTTTATCCCCTCCTAATAAACAATTTCTTTCTTATTAAACACCCAAGCACTAATTCCAATCATAATAAGGATAGAAATCACCTGTATTACTGTAAGAGATAACAAGGTAAATGAGGATGCCCCACTAATAATATCTCTTACATTCAAGGCAAGCAGTGGATTAGGAAGTTCTGGAATAAGCCTTAATAAACCATATAGTCCTCCAAATATACCTGCTGCAATTACTAATGCAATGGATTTTTTGTTAGTCAATGATGAAGCAAATACTGTAACAATATTTACAAATACCGCAAATAGAACCATTTCTAGCGTAAAAATAATGGTTGCTTCGGTAAAACTGATAAGTTTTATTATGGGATATATGTTTTTGATTAGCGTATCCAAAGCTACTGGAACAGGTCCTAGATATTCAATTCCATTTGGCTCAGAAGCCGCTTTAACCAGATTCATTCCATTAATCCTTAGTGCTGTCCATTGATTTGTTGTTGTTAAAATAGGCATCTTGAAGGAATGAAATCTACTTAAAACTCCAGAAAATAGAGTAACGATACATATGGAGATAATAATAACTGGAAGCACAGTGACTATGTTTGAAAATAATACTTTCAAGAAATAAGAAAACCTACTAATTGGTTGAGACAATACATTTCTTGTTATTCTTAATCGGTGTTCTTCGCTTATGGAATCAATACTTAACAATAATATAGTAATCAGAATAAATACAGGAATTATCTTATCCATGAGCTCATATAAAAACACCGCTTCATTAGCATCATCCCTTTCTACGTATGAGATATTGTTTTTATAGCACCTATAAAGGTATTTCAGCTCTAGAGTCCACCTTATTAGCTCCATATCCATTATTTTAGTTGCCGTAGATACATTATATTCATTACCATTATTATCTGGATAGGTAATATCAGGGGCTATATCATTCCAAACTTCTTTTGTAAAATCCTCAAATATTCTCCTATTCTCTATACTAGAAAAAATGTTCATATGTATGATTCGTACAATCATTTCATGCTTATAAGCCTGAAGAAGATTTCCTTGATTTCGATTCTTGATTGCGTCATCACTATTATCAAGCATCTTACTAAAGCCTATCTTTTCTTCCCCTTCAGTTATTCTTATCAAGCCCTCAGACACGAACCTATCTGATTGAGCAGCTACTGTTGAAAAATCTAAGTCTTTGATATTTCCATTATTAAAATCTTCACTTATTAGATTGCTAATAACACTCATACTTATTAGGATAAAAGCTATTATAAGTATTGGCAAAGACTTCTTTTTTAGGATACGCCTGGCTTCATATCTCTCTAACACCTTATCCTCCCCCCCTCTATATTTAATCTTTCTATTATTTTATTCCTCCTATATTTAGTACGTGCTTTTATTACATATGGTTACCTTTATGTTACAAATAAGTAATTAAAGTTCATTTTTTGTATTTTATCACAACTAATCCTGAATTGTTACTATTCATCTATCCTAAAAAATAATTTGTAACACTTCATAGATATTTAGATATTATGAATATCTAAATATACTAAGGAAATACTCTTATGGGTAAACATAAAAAACATAAATAAGATAGAGCATTTTTTTAATGAAAATTTATTAAACTTTTATATAAATAATAAAAGAGCATTTCTGCTCTTAATTTTTTATATCTATTTTATTTTTTCTAATTTCTCCAAATTTTTAGTGGCGGTTGAAAGCATAAGCTTCATTCTATTTAATTGATTTACTTCACTGGCACCAGGATCATAATCTATTGGCGTAATATTTAAATAAGGGTATCTTCTCTTAATCTCTCTGATCATCCCTTTTCCTATTACATGATTTGGTAAACAGGCAAATGGTTGTATACAAATCATATTATTTACTCCAGACTCTAATAATTTTATGATTTCCGCCGTCAATAACCATCCTTCTCCAGCTTGATTACCAAGAGATAATATATCATCTGTTCTTTTTGCCAATTTTTCAATTGTTTCTGGTGGAGTAAATCTTTTGCTATTACTAAGTGATTTCTTCATTTCACTTATATAAGACTCTATGTATTTAATAGCTAACTTGCCGCCTAATAAATTTTTAAAATTTCCACCTAATTTCTCATATTTAAACTTTTGATTATAAGCACAATATAATAGAAAATACATTAAATCCGGCATTATTACCTCTGCTCCTTCGTTTTCTAGTATTTCTATAATATTATTATTTGCTAAACTATGATACTTTAAGAAAATTTCCCCAACTATTGCTACCTTTGGCTTAATTATATTGTTAATTTTCAAATTATCAAATTCATTTATCATTTGATTTGTAATATTTTTAAATTCTTTAAAACTTCCACTAATTACATTGTTTTTACATATTTCTAACCATTTTAAATAAAGTAGATCTGTTGAATTTTTTATCTTTTCATAAGGCCTTACTCTGTTTATCATTTTCATAAGCAGATCGCCATAAGTTACTGCCATCAGGCCTTTATTAATCATTGGTAGAGTTATTTTAAATCCTGGATTATTCTCTATTCCTTGAACGCTTAAAGATATAACTGGTACTTTTTCATACCCTGAATCCCTTAAAGCCTTTCTTATAAGAGCCACATAATTAGATGCTCTACAGGTTCCCCCTGTTTGAGAAATTGCTACAGAGGTATTGTTTAAATCATACTTTCCAGATTTAAGTGCACTTATGATTTGACCTATCACTACAATGGAGGGATAACAAGCATCATTATTTACATACTTTAGTCCTTCTTCCATAGTCTCTTTATTAACCCTTGGTAATATCTTTAGATTATATCCAGAACTTTTAAAAGCAACTTCCAATAATTCAAAGTGTATTGGAGAAAATTGTGGAGCAAGTATTGTATGATTTTCTCTCATTTCCTTAGTAAATATAGATTTATCATAGGGTTTCATAATTTTCAATTTAGAAGTTCGTAGTTTATTTCTATTATCTATAGCTGCCTTAAGAGAGCGTATTCTAATCTTAGCTGCACCTAAATTATTAACTTCATCTATTTTTAGTAATGTATATATTTTCCCAAAACCTTCTAATATCTCTTGTACTTGATCTGTAGCAACTGCATCTAATCCACATCCAAAAGAGTTTAATTGAACTAGCTCTAGATTTTCTTTATTTCCTACAAAATTTGCAGCCCTGTATGCTCTTGAATGATAAGTCCACTGATCAAGTACTCTTAATGGTCGTGGGATTTTAGCTAAATCAGCTACTGAATCCTCTGTAAAAACTGCTAACCCTTCTTCTGATATCATATTGGCTATGCCATGATTTATTTCTAAATCTAAATGGTAAGGTCTACCGCTTAATACAATGCCCTTTCCACCACTTTTATCTAAATCTTCTAGAATTTCTAATGCTTTATTTTTTAAATCTTCTTTAACATTTTTAGCTTCTTCATAAGCTTTATCAATTGCAATGTTTATTTCTCTTTTACTTATATCAAATACTCTTAATTCCTCATATAAATTTTTCTTCATTGATTTTCTATCATTAAAATTTAAGAATGGATTTTTATATGTAATCTGTCCACTTCTCAAAAATTCAATATTATTTTTAATAACCTCTGGATAAGAAATCACTATAGCACAATTGTAGTGATTATCTGCAGTTTCATCTTCTAGTTTTTCATAAGGAATACATGGATAAAATATGAATTTTAATCCCTTTTTTATAAGACTTACTATATGACCATGAGCAATTTTTGCAGGATAACAAAGAGACTCTGATGGTATAGTATCAATACCTTCATTATAAATTTTCTTTGTAGAATTTGGAGATAGTACTACCCTAAAACCTAGTTCTGTAAAAAAAGTGTACCAAAAGGGATAGTTTTCATACATATTTAAAACTCTTGGTATCCCCACTTCTCCTCTTGTTGCCTCTTCTATGGTAAGAGGTTTATATCCAAAAATTCTTTTATATTTATAATCAAATAAGTTTACTCCTTTCTTTTTATTTTTAGTAACTCCTATACACCTTTCGCATCTATTACCAGAAATAAATTTTTTACCATTAGAAAATTTACTTATAGTAAGTAAACAGTTATTGCTACATAATCCACAATGATTAAATTCATTTGATACTTTAAATTTCTCAAGGTCAGATTCTGATAAAATACTAGAAACTTCGTTTTTATTATAATTTTCTTTTGCAATAAGAGCAGCTCCAAATGCCCCCATAAGTCCAGCAATATCCGGCCTTATAGCCTCTTTTCCAGAAACTTTCTCAAAAGCCCTTAAAACAGCTTCATTATAAAAAGTTCCTCCCTGAACTATAATTTTTTCTCCAAGTTCTTCAGGATTTTTTATTTTTATAACTTTATAAAGAGCATTTTTAATTACGGAATAAGATAATCCAGAGGATATATCTCCAATATCTGCTCCTTCTTTTTGGACTTGTTTAACTTTAGAATTCATGAATACGGTACACCTTGACCCTAAGTCTACTGGCCT
This sequence comes from Clostridium simiarum, assembly GCF_018919175.1. Taxonomy (GTDB): domain Bacteria; phylum Bacillota; class Clostridia; order Clostridiales; family Clostridiaceae; genus Clostridium_L; species Clostridium_L simiarum. Next base: position 636,416 of record NZ_JAHLQL010000001.1, read on the forward strand.
TTGCGATAATAAACCTTGCCTTGAAAACTTTTCAATACTCATATTTAAGGATTGTGCAAACATATCAAGAAAAGAACCACATCCTGATGAACAAGCTTCATTTAATTGAATAGAATTTATCACTCCATCTTTTATCTTGATACACTTCATATCTTGACCTCCTATGTCAAGTATAAAGTCCACACCTTTTAAAAAGTGCTCCGATGCTTTATAATGTGCGATGGTTTCAACTTCTCCAATGTCAATATTTAAAGCTGACTTTATTAGATATTCTCCATATCCAGTAACAGTTGCTTTAACAATTTTTATTTTTTCATTAATTTTACTGTATATATCTTTTAATATGTTTATGGTGCTTTCTAAAGGCTTTCCCTTATTATTATCATAAAAAGAATATAATATAGCACCTTCATTATCTATTAATATAGCTTTAGTAGTTGTGGAACCAGCATCTATCCCTAGGAAGGCTTCACCTTCATATGTAGCTATATCTCTTCTTTTAGCCTTACAGTTATTATGCCTCTCTCTAAAGCTTTGTAATTCTTCTTCATCTTTAAATAATGGCTCTAATGTATATGAAGTAGATACATTATTATTATCTAAGTTTTCAACAGATTTTAATAATTGTTCAAAGGTTATAACTTTTTCTTTTTTAGATTCAATAGCCGTACCAATAGCTACAAATAGTTGAGAGTTTTGTGGAAATAATATTTCTTCCTGTTTTAATTTTAAAGTTTCAATGAATCTTTTTCTAAGCTCTGATAAATAATACAAAGGACCTCCTAAAAGTGCTACATTTCCCTTTATTGGCTTTCCGCAAGCAAGGCCACTTATAGTTTGATTTACAACAGCTTGAAATATAGATGCAGCTATATCTTCCTTTGTAGCTCCTTCATTTATAAGAGATTGTATATCAGTTTTTGCAAAAACTCCGCATCTTGCAGCAATGGGATAAATAATCTTATAATTTTTAGCTAACTCATTTAATCCTTTAGCATCAGTTTCAAGTAATGTAGCCATCTGATCTATAAAAGCTCCTGTTCCACCAGCACAAACTCCATTCATACGTTGTTCTAAACTATCTTCAAAGTATGTTATTTTTGCATCTTCTCCACCTAATTCTATGGCTACATCAGCAACATCTATAAAAGTTTCAATTGCTTTTGTGCAGGCAATAACCTCTTGAATAAAAGATAATCCTAAAAGATTAGAAAGAGATAATCCACTAGATCCTGTTACCATTGCCGTAATATTATAATCTTTATATTTATTAAAAGCTTCTTTTATAAGTAAAGCTGTAGTTTCTTTTATATTAGAGTAGTGTCGTTCATATTTACTATAAATAATATTATCTTTCCCATCTAATAATACAAGCTTAATAGTAGTTGATCCTACATCAATCCCTAAATGTAATACTTCTTTCATAAACTTCTCGCTCCAGTACCATCTTTATTAATGTTCTTTATATCATGAATAATATCCATAATATGTGAGCATCTTTTTATGATTCTACCCGTTTTGATACATAATATACCTATACAATACTGGTAAATTGGGGGAAAACCTCTTCAATTACACCAAAATCTCAATGATAATCTTCGAGAAAAGATATAGGGAGGGATCTATTACCAATTTAACTCTTGCACAATAATATCTCTATAACCCTCTCTATAATTTCTAACTGTGAAATAAAAAAGCATATGAATATATTTAATTAAATATATTCATATGCTTTTTCTTATCTATCTCTTACGTTAACACACAACTACCATTAGTTTTTAATAATAATACTTTTTATTCTAATAATCATAAGTGTAAATCTTTTTATTCTTTTGATTTTTACGTTACTAAAGAAACACCCCTGTAGCAACACTGTTTCTACAGTATCACCACAGGGTCTGTCCTATAATTCTACTCAATCTTCACCCATCTTATTTTTATTTGTATTTTTGATATTTTCTCTTAACTATTTTAAAAGTGACGGTGGCTTTTTTTATGCAATAATTATCAATTAACTATCTGCATCCGATAATCACAAACATATCTGTGTTGTCTACTTCCTTCAGAACTTTCAAACCAGCATCTAGGAAATACTTTCTCATGATTTCCATTGTAGGCAAATTATCTTCTTTGACAGCATCATCCACTCCTTTATGAAGATTGTTGATTGCCTCTCTACTCTGAGAATGACAAATGGTAAGTTTGCCTCCAACTTTCAACTTTTGTGCCAGCTTGTGAACCGCTTCTTCTTTTCTGTATTGAAAATGAGGAAACATAGAATAGCATATGACGTGGTCATAGATGATTTCATCCTCATTGGTATCCAGGACATCTCCACATTCAAAGCTGACATTATGGTATTTATTTTTTTTATAAGCCACCTCAATCATTTTTTCAGCCATATCTATTGCCTTGATGCGACCTGATTTACTTACTCTTTGATAGAGACTGGGAATTAGTATGCCAGTACCTGTTCCCACATCTAGGATATAACTCCCTGACTTTATCTCAATCATATCCAGTATAGATTCCACTTTTATCATATCGTGATTACATATTTCATCCCAAGTGCTTGCTACACTATTGAAAAAATCTTTTTGTTCTTTCATTTAAACTCACCTACGCCGACTTGCGAAGTTCCGTAGTTGGGTTGAACTTTTTGGCAGCTAACACAATTGCAGGTATGAAGATAATTTGTATTATGATTCCTGGGATCCCTTTAAGGATTGCACCTTGTACAAACACAACAGGGCTAGGCAATTTTGCCATAAAAAACGTTGCCAATGTCCATACAGCAACACCAGCCATGACTCTTCCACATGCCATACTAATGATAAGGGACACATAGACATTCATTTTTAAGTTTCTGTAAAGCAAACTTACTATGACACCATAAGTGGCAAGTTCAAGCATCATGTAAGGCAATACTGGAAAAAAGGGTGGCATCCCAGTTAATAATGAACTTATAAGCGGAGTAAACACACCTACTGCCAAGGCAAATGGCCATCCTAGAAAAAATCCAGCAATGAGCACAGGTATATGCATAGGCAAAAACACTGGACCGCCTCCCCCTATGGCATGAAATGCTATGGGCAATACAAGACCCATGGCTATAAATACTCCTGATAATACTAATTCTTTGGTCATTTGATTTTTCATAATAACCTTCCTTTCAACAAGCTATGATCTCTTTGATTAAAAACTCTCTACCACTGAGCACCTCCAAGTCATGGCTACCGCAGTCTGGGCATTGATTTCTGCACTGAATCAAATTAAATTCCTTATAGCACTTATGGCATCTACCATTACCAGGCAACAATTCAATTTTCAGTTTTGTATCCTGCAATAGTGTACCATCCACTGCAGCGGGATAACAAGCTTCAATATACTTTGGTATAATCGAAGATATCTCACCAATCTGGAGCACCAAAGTATCAATTTTTGTAATTCCATTTTTTTTGGCAAAGTTTTCAACTGTTTTAACTACTTTAATTACAACGCCCAATTCATGCAAATGAATTCACCTCTACCTCTCTGAATCTAGAAACTTAGGGGTGGGCTTGCGTTCCCACCGCCTTTTATTTATTTTAATATCTATTTTTCTAACTGCTCTTTTTCCCTCCACTTAAAGACTTTTTAATCTTACGGACAACAATTCTACCTTTACGCTTAATCATATTTTTAACAATTATAGGTTTAAGCTCTTCAAAAGGTACACTTGTAGCGTCATATTTTCTGCCAAGTGATATAGCGTCGAACTTACATCTAGTTGTACACGCACCACAGCCTAAACACATGTATTCATCTACAGTTGTAGCACCGCAACCAAGGCAACGTTCTGTTTCCATTTTAACTTGTTCTTCCGTAAAGGTATTACGTAAATCCTTGAAAGATGCTTTAGCTTTAGTACCGTCAACATGTTTTGCTCTTTGCCTTGGAATATGATCATATCCTTCAAGGGTCAAGTTTCCTTTATCAAATGCATGATACTCTCTCCTATCACGACCGAGAATCAAGCTCTGTCCTGGCTGAACATAACGATGGATTGAAATTGCACCTTCTTTACCCAAAGCAATAGCATCAATAGCAAACTTAGGACCTGTCATGGCATCTCCCCCAGCAAATACATCTGGCTCTCCTGTCTGAAGAGTAAAGGAATCCACCTTGATTGTCTTATTTGGATTTAATTCTATCTTTGAGTCCTCTAATAATCCGCCCCAATCCATTGCTTGCCCTACTGAAAGCAATACATTGTTTGCCTTAACAATCTTAGTTTCATTTTCATCAAACTTTGGACTAAACTTTCCATTCTTATCTAAAACTGAAAGGCATTTTTTGAATTCTACACCTACAACACGGCCCTTTTCTGTAACAATACGCTTTGGACCCCAAGAATTGTTAACTTCAATATCTTCGGATATTGCCTCCTCAATTTCTTCTTCAAGAGCTGGCATTTGCTCTCGGCTTTCAAGACAGAACATATCAACTTTTGAAGCCCCAACTCTTGTAGCTGTTCTCGCAACATCAATAGCAACATTACCGCCACCGATTACAACAACATTTCCTTCAAGTTTTATATCATTACCCAAGTTAACATTACGTAAGAAATCAACACCTGTAAAGACCCCTTCTGCATCTTCACCTTCAATACCAAGTTTTCTACCTGCCTGAGCACCAATTGCAAGATAGAATGCTTCATATCCTTGACTTCTTAAGTCTTTAAGGCTTACATCTTTTCCCACTTCAACACCAGTTTTAAACTCTACGCCTAATTCTTTTAAAATATCAAATTCTGCATTTATAACTTCCTTTTCCAATCTATAGGATGGAATCCCAAGTGCTAACATACCACCAAGTGCTTTTTGTTTTTCAAACACTGTTACCTTATAACCATCAACAGCTAAATAGTAAGCACAAGATAAACCTGATGGACCAGCACCGATAATGGCAATTTTATTTCTATATTCATGTCTCAATTTAGGTACATAACGATTATCCATATTTAAATCTTGTTCCGCGATGAATTTTTTTATTTCATCTATAGCAATAGGATCATCAATGTCACCTCTGGTACAGACGGATTCACATTTCCTTGGACAGATACGCCCACATACTGCTGGAAACGGATTTTCATGCTTGATAAGTTCAAGTGCTTCTTTATACCTTCCTTGAGAAGCCAACTTAATATAGCCTTGTACAGAAATATGAGCTGGACACTGTGTTTTACAAGGACTTGTTCCAGTGTCTACCACATTTTCTCTATTAATGCGATAATCCGGATTCCATTTGTCTGGACCCCACTCTGCATTAGATGGAAGTTCTTCTCTCTTCTTCTCATGAATTGGTGCTTTAGTACATAATTTTTGACCTAATTTCAATGCATTAACAGGACAAATCTCAACACATTCTCCACAAGCAACACATTTATCTTTATCAACATGGGAAACATAATTTGAACGCACCATATCATTATTCAAAAACATTCCAGCAGTTCTTAAAGATAGGCAACTACATCCACAACAGTTACAAATTGCGTGAGTTTGTCCAGGACCATCTGTATTAGGGATTTGATGCATCAAACCATTCTCTTCCGCTTTTTTAATAATTTCAAAAGCTTCTTCACGGGTAATCTTTCTACCTCTGCCTGTACGAATATAGTATTCAGCAGCATGTCCCAGCTGAATACACATATCTTCCTTCAAGTGCCCACAACCTTCTCCCATGGCTTCTCTAGCTGTACGACAAGAGCAATCTGAAACTGAAAAAATCTCATTTTCATAAAGATATTTAGAAACTTCCTCATAAGATGCTCTTCTAGTTTCACCATCAATTGCTGTTTCAATAGGAATAACACGCATAAGCCCTGTACCTACAGGGAAAGCACCTGCTGTCTGGGGGCCTCTTGTTCTTCCATATGCTTCAAAAGCCTCTGCAATTTGCGGATACTTTTTAACGTTTTCCTTGTTGTTAACCATCATTTCCATAACCCCTGGAACCCAAATCTCAAGCCAGAACTTATCAACTCCATCCTTTTCACCAATGAAGCAAACACCGGCAACTGCTAATTCCCATAAGTTTCTTTTTGTATCCTCTAGAGATTTGCCACACAAAGGAGCAATCTCTTCAGCACTCATAGGTTTACGGAATTGCAAGCAAAGACCTACCTCTGCCATTTCATCTGTAACAACAGGTTCCAAAATCATATATTCAGGATCTTTTGCCGTATATGCTGATTTTGAGCCAGACTTTTTTTTACCAATATGATTAGCAAGATCCAATACTTTTTGTTTTACCATATGTCTTCCTCCTAATTTGAGTTTTATTATGTTTCTATTGCTCTTTCCAGTTTTTTACTTCAGTACGAATCCAATCTGCCCATTCATCAATACCTTCACCTGTTCTTGCTGAAATAGGAATGATTTTGATATTTGGGTTTAGTTTCTTTGCACGGGTTTTAACTGCTTCTAAATCAAAATCAAAATAATCTATTGCGTCAATCTTATTAATCAATAAAACATCCACAATTGAAAACATTAAAGGATATTTTAAAGGTTTGTCATCTCCCTCTGGTATGCTTAAAATCATAGCATTTTTGGATGCACCGGTGTCAAACTCTGCTGGACATACCAAATTACCTACATTCTCTAAAATAACAAAATCAATGCCTTCTGTACCAAGCCCCAATAACCCCTGCTTAGTCATATCAGCATCCAGATGACACATTCCCCCTGTGTGCAATTGGATGACTTTTGTACCGGTTTTAGCAACATCATGAGCATCAACATCAGAGTCAATATCTGCTTCCATAACGCCAATTACCATATCTGATTTTAAAGCTTCAATAGTTCTCAAAACCGTGGTTGTTTTCCCAGAACCTGGTGATGACATGAGATTCAATAAAAAGGTCTTATTCTTTTTTAATTCATTCCTAAGTCCATCAGCTTCACGATTATTATCTTCGAAGACACTTTCCTTAATTTCTAAAATTTTAAACGTTTCCATTTATTATCTCCACCTATCCACAAATTTTCATTACCCTTAGAATGTCTCAGACATTTCCATGAAAATTGTTATTATTTTATCATCTTCATTGTATTTAAAATAACAATGATTGTCAAAAAAAGAGGAACATTGAAATTCCAACACTTATCAACATTGTCTTTCAAGTTTAGTTTACACTTATAATAGATATTAATTCCCTCTTTAAGCCTCATCTGAAGGTTTTTTATAGTACTTTATGTAAACCTCACTTCATAGTAAAAAAGTCGTTTAAATAGGTCAAAATACTATAGATTATCAGTTTGATTAGTGATACACTATAAATACTGATGTCCAATCTAATCCTTCATCAGCTAATCCAATTCGTTACTTTTTTCACGTTTACCTAGAAAGTAACCTAGTATTTTTAAATTATAAAAACATGATGCTCTTTTAAATGAGTTTTAAATTATGTTCTTTAAGTTATAACCTTATAGACAACTGAACACTCCTATCTCTAATTTTCACATAAATATAGTGTTTGCTCTATTTAGCAAGTGTATCGAATTATTAAGTGCCCTTTCAATCCTTTAAAGAACAAAATCTGCAACAATTCAAAAATAAGTTCAAAGTTTGAATCTGGGTTACAGAAATAAAATCTCCTTAAACCCTTTTGGCTTAAAGAGATTTTTTAGATGTAACAGAACAATTAGTCAAAAAAACGATTCAATAAATCTAGTGAATACCGAACGCAGTTTTCCATTGAAAGCGTACTCATAATTTCACCTGCTAAAAATACATTGTTTTTGCCTTGCATCTCTTCCATTTTATCGTAAAATCCATTTTCTAGTGCAAGAGTGTCCACATAAGGACAATGCTTCCAATGCTTAGTCTGATAAAGCCTTGGATTCTCTATACCCAACTTCAACAAATCACCTTTAATAATATCTAAAGAAGATATTTTAGAATTATCAGGAGGATTGTATGCGTAAATCATCACCATTCCTTCACCATCACATGTATCCCATCTAGAGTCCCATATGATAATGTGCCCCCGCTTGCCGGGTGACAAGTTTTCCAGTACACAACCACAGCCTTTGGGAATTTTATCCGCGATGAACGCATAAACATTAAATGATTGATATTTTATACTACTTAGGTGTTGCCTCATATCCCGATCCCAAAAATGAAGATTTGAAAATTGATCTAAAGGGGCAGTAATGATAACTCGATTAAAATCAAGAACTTCAAATTGCGTTTGTACCCGCAATGTTTCATGCTGAGACAAGGAAATATCTGTTACCTTTTGACCTAATCGAATGTCTTTAATTTCCTGTTTTAAACATTCAGCCAAGGAAGAAACCCCATACTTCCAGGTAGTAAATTCCGGCAACTGCATAAAACACATTAAGTGCTCATGGTTCAGGATTCTAAGTACATAAAGAGCTGGAACTTCATCAATATTTCCTAAGCCAAAAATAGTGAAATAATGCACATAAATGGTTTTTAAAATCTCAAAGCCATGCATATCACACCACTTTGAGAAAGGAAGCATTAATGGAGGCTCAATATTTTGAATGCTGGCATTTTCCAGTGACTTATACCTCATCAAAACATTGGGCAATAGTTGGAGCTCCTCCATAAATTCTCCCAACTCCTCTCTGGGGATTTGCATAATTTTTTCACCATTAGCATTATAATTGACACGAGACAATTTCGGTCCATCAGTTTTAATGTTTAACCTTTTCATCAGTGCTTTTAGATTCAATTGAGAAGGTAAGCCAAAAATCGCCCCAAGTTCATAGGATTTTCCATTGTACCAGATGGTGTGCAATTTACCGCCTAGGCGTTCATCTTTTTCAAAAACAGTGACATTCTTATATCCCTTTTCTTGAAGCTCCTGAGCAATTACGAGTCCAGAGAGTCCTCCTCCAATAACTGCAACTTTACAGTCTGCATTATTCATCTTTATCACCCCACTTTGAAGAATTTATTAATGCCAGAATCCAAAGTGGCAACGTGTCCAAATCCGCATTATTATGTGACGCTCTTTCAAGAACAACCTCCACTGGTGCCTTCCCTGCATTGCAACCACTGGAAATTGCTCTGTAGAAATTGTATTCTCTTACAAATTCATTAAGTGCACGTTCAACTTTTATAAAAGAATCAAGATCACTATTTTCACCGATTTTATTGTAGAATTCTGTGACTAAAAACTCATTAAACTCCCTCATCTCATCTAATATAATATTATCCTCAAGGGAAATAAACCTGTGATTGATATGAAAATTCTCTATAATTTCCTTATACTTGTTACCTCTTACGAAATAGGGCAAAAATGCTTTTTTCCTTTCAGTGATTAAATTCTCAATGTTTAAATTGAAAGTCTTTAGTAAATAGATCAGCTTAAGTTCAAAATAATTCCAAATATCAATATCTTGCTTTTTATTATACAGTTTTACCTCTCTCCATTTTGAAGTAGTGTCGTAGAGACTGTACTGATATATCTTACCAATTCCATCAAAGGTGCCCATAAAATCAATTCGTTGAATCACTAAATACCCCGGATAAGCTTCCCTTGTATTGAAAAAAACAGGCACTTCCTTATTGTCCTTTTGGTTGGCTTTTATGTGAAGCTTTTTGTCCATAGAATATTCAACCCGCTGAGCTTTCTTTGTTAGTTCATGCCGCTTTAAAACATTGTAAATGCCCATTTCACCAGTGTCAAAGCCTTCAGCTCTCAGCTCATAGTAAATCCTCTTTGGTCCATCTGCCGGGTATTTTGCAACATATGCTAATATTTCCTGCTCAATAGCCTTACTAACTTTATTTGGCATTTGGGGCTTTTTGGGTTCCTTACTCTCCAATCCAATCATACCGTGCTTCTGATAAGCCCTTTGCCAATTGTAAAAGGTTGTTCTTGAAATACCGAATAGCTCACAGGTTTGAGAAACGTTATTCTCTTTCAGAGCATGTTTCAATATCACGTACTTGTTATATGCATTAAACCCTTTAGATTTCATAACATCTCCTCCTTCCCTTTAATAGCTAGTTTAAACCTTTTTATTTATGTATCAAGTATGCAATTGTTTTTCAATGAAAATAATAAAAACCTTTTCTCTTATGATTAGATCTAACAAAACCCCAAAATAACATAAAAGGATATCATTGTATAGGTACCCTAACAATGAAGATCTTTTTTGTATATCTAAATTTAAAGTTTGGCTCATATATAAACTTTTTTGAAAGAGTATAGCAAAGTTATCCTTAATTTTTTCATGATTTACTTTACACTATTAAATAAATATTGTTCACTATTCTAATTAATTCTATTATATCATATTGAACTTTAGATAGAACTTCAAAGTGTTTATAATTCAATATTCATCGCTTATGTCATTGGTCATCACAGCTTCTTCTTGCATTTAAATCAGGCTCATTAATACATGCTTTGAAGCACTCATAACAAGTAAGGATGTTTCTTTTTATATAACATTATGTTTAAGTTAGACACCGAAGAAATTCTTTAGTCATATAATATTTACAAATTATGCTTTAAGGAGACTATTATGAATTATATTACAGCGTCTTGTCCCACTACATTAAATACTACAAGGGTATGTGGAATTAATTCCATTGACGTAGCCAATAATGTGTCCACTATTACTTTTACAACTATGAGGCCAAATGCTATAATCTTAGTAAACAAGAACGAAGTTTTCGATGGAATTGCCGCATCTCCCTTAGTTCATTTTCCAATTGATGCTCCTATCCTATTTACTGATGGTAATATATTAAACAGAAAAACTCTATGGGAAATATTAAAATTATCTCCTAAAGGCTATGAAGGAATTCATGTAATAATAGTAGGAAGTATTTCTAATAACATAGTACGAGAATTAAATATGTATGGTTTAAGAACTGCTCGTATAACAGGACAGGATCATTATGAAACCGCATGTAAAATACCTATTATAAGAAGAGGTTTTAAAAATATTATATTAATCTCTGGCGAAGACTATTCTGAAGGAATTATGTCTGCCTATTGGTCTGCACATCATGGAGATCCTATTTTATATGTGAAAAAGGATGCCATTCCATCTTGTACCCTAGAAGCTATAAAAAAAATGAATGAAGTTAATGTCTATATCATTGGCTCAACTAATACAATTTCAAAAGCAGTTGAAAATACCTTACTACAATTAAATAACATAAAACACCTAGAGAGAATTGATGGTGAAAATCCTTATGAGATAGCAGTTAATTTTGCTAAATATAAAGATCCTAAAACTGAATTTGGCTGGGGAAGAAATTATAGAGAAGGTCACGCCTTTACCTTTGGTACGCTTAATCGTCCAATAACAACTATAGGGGGCGTATCATTTGCACATATGGGTAAACACACCCCTCTTCTTTTAATTAAAAAAGATATGATCCCCTCTGTAGTTGAAGGATATATTAAATTAATTAAACCTATTCCTCCAAAAGGCATGCCTCGTCCTCCATTTATGCACGGATTTATCCTTGGAGATACTAATAATATTAGTTATAATGTTCAAGTCATGATTGAAGACAATCTTTCCATTGACAATACAATGATGAACATGGTCTAAACTTTCATATAAGTGGTAAAAAACCTATTATTACTATAGGTAGCCCACAACAAAGAACCATATGTAACAGTAGTGCATCTCCATAATTCTTTCATAATTAATTTATATAATTAACTCATCAATAGAAGATTATAAAATTATTAAGGAGGACTTTGATTATGTTTTGTGGAGGTTTCCGCCCGTTTGACTTTAACTCTTCAGGTTCATTAGGATTTGGATGGATGTTTTTAGCAATGGGATTTAGGTTGTTAATATTTGTTGGTCTAATATTTCTTACTGTTAAACTATTTAAAAGCTTTACTAATAAATCAAATGATTTAATGACAATACTTAACGAAAAGTTTGCCAGAGGAGAAATAAGTGAAGAAGAATATTTAAAAAGAAAAACTATTTTATCACAAAGAAACTAGGGACTTGCGTTCCCTAGTTTTTTAAATATATGTATATTATAATAAAACTACAGATCTGTTGATACGAGGTGGAATACATGAATAGTAAATTTAAAATATTAGTTGTAGATGACGAACCCAAAATAGTAGATGTGGTTAAAGCTTATTTAGAAAAGGATAACTTTGATGTAATTACTGCAATGGATGGATTAGAAGCACTTAATTTAGTTAACAAAGAAACCATCCACCTTATAGTTTTGGATCTAATGCTTCCTAAGTTATCTGGTGAGGAAGTGTGTCATAAAATAAGAGCTTATTCTACTGTACCAATTATTATGCTTACTGCAAAAGCTGATGAGGATGAAAGAATCGAAGGCATATCTATAGGTGCTGATGATTACTTAACTAAACCCTTTAGTGTTTGCGAATTAGTAGTTAGAGTGAGAGCTCTACTAAGAAGAACCTACAGAGATAGTTCTCCTATGGCTGATATTTTAACCTTTAATAATGGAGATTTAGAAGTGGATATAAAAAAAATGATTGTAAAAAAACAAGGAGAAGTAATAAGCTTAACAACAAATGAATTTAAACTGCTAACAGCATTGATTGCAAACCCTGGCCAAGTATTTTCAAGAGAACAACTAGTGGAAAAGGCTTTTGGAATGGACTATGAAGGCTTTGATAGAACCGTTGATACTTATATAAAAACTATCCGTCAAAAGATAGAAGATACTCCTAAAGAGCCAAAATATATAATTACTATTTACGGCATGGGCTATAAATTTATCCCAAGCTTTATAGAGGTGAAGCAATGAAAGCATCTTTATCAAAAAAATTATCTTTAGGCTTTTTTTTAGCAGTTATAGTCTCAATAATTTTAGCAAGCTTTATATCAAATTATACAGTTAACAAAGAATTTAACAAATATTTAGTTGATGAGCATAAATCGAAAATTAATAATGTAATTAAGATTGCAGAAGATATATATAACAATCAAGGTAGCTTTTCAAAAGCAAATGAGGCTGAACTACAAAGGTATGCAATAATGCAAGATTTATATATTGAAATAAAAGATTTAAATAGTAATACTATATACTCATCGGGAAATTCTCATTTATATCATAAAGCCATGATGGGTCATATGATGAATAATGTTTCTGAAAATAATACAGGTGAATATATTGAAAATAAATATCCTTTAGCTATAAATAATAAAAATATAGGAAGTATAACTATTGGTTATTTCGGGAGTTCTTATTTATCTACTGCTTCAGTTACTTTTATAAATACTCTAAATCGCTCATTTTTATTTTCTGCTTTTATAGCATTAATATTTGGACTTGTGATTAGTATAGTTATTTCAAGAGAGATTTCAAATCCTCTTGTTAAAATAACCGAGGCATCAAATAAAATGAGATCTGGAAATCTAGATGTGCGAGCCTTGGTTAATTCAAATACTAAAGAAATAGATGAGCTTTCTAATTCAATCAATTATTTAGCAGAAACCTTAAAGAATCAAGAAATGCTTAGAAAGAGATTAACTTCTGACATTGCCCATGAATTAAGAACCCCATTGACTACATTAAAAACTCATGTTGAAGCTTTTATGGATGGCATATGGAAGCCTACCCCAGAAAGATTTGAAGATTTTTATGAGGAGATTGATAGATTATCAAAGATGGTAGATAATCTTCGTAATCTATCAAAGCTAGAAGAATCTAACCTTAATTTAAATAAAAGTACATTTAATATTTCTTCTGAGCTAGAGAAAATTATTGATACTTTTATACCATTATATATTAAAGAAAATTATCAACTAATAAGTGATATTAGTCCAGAAATAGATACCTCAATGGATAAGGATAAATTCAAGCAAATTATGCATAATCTACTTACTAATTCTTATAAATACTTGAAACCTAATGGAAAGGTGGAAGTTATACTAAAAAAGGAAAAACAAGATGTTATGATTAAAGTTATTGATAATGGTATAGGCATTCCCGAAAAAGACTTGCCTTATGTATTTGAACGTTTTTATAGAAGTGATTTGTCTCGCAATAAAAATACTGGTGGTTCTGGTATAGGTCTAACTATAACAAAAACATTTGTTGAAGCTCATGGCGGAAAAATATATGTTGAAAGTGTCCTAAATAAGGGAAGTACTTTCACAATTGAATTTCCTAATGTAATATCCTCTTAAAATTATTTAAAACTATAATCCTCAACAAAATCATCCCCATAAATTTAATTATGGAGATGATTTTATCCATGAACCTTTAATTTATCCCATCCCTATCTTAGCCTAAGAATCACTTGATACTAACCTATAGCTAAAGATTCCATCTAGATTTAATTTTTTGATTCTATCTTGTATTACTTGTAAATCTGTAGTATATAAGTTATTTTCTTTCATTCTATTAAAGTATTCTGCTCCAGCAAAGGTATATCTATTTCTTCTTCCTTCCTTTGTGGTTAATTTATAATTAGCATAGGAGATAATATCGCCAATTACTGTGCTTCTAGGCAGGATTAGCATAGGCATTCCTAAAGCATATCTTACAGCGTTATATCCTGCTAGAGTACCTGTACAAATAGCTTCTGTATGACCTACAAAGAGCCCTGATTTTTCTCCTCCTACAAATAAGTTATCAATGCCCTTTACTTTCATATCATCTGTTCTTGGAGCTACTGAGAGATATCTTATGGAATTTCCTTTACCTCCCGCATAAGGATCTACATACTTAGCTAGTTCTAACCCTTTTATCTTTCTAAGCTTTTCTAAAGGGTAATAAGTTGTCATTAGCTTTGCTTCACCAGTGTCTAGTAATATTATATTTTCTGCAAATTCTTTTAAAGCATACTGTTGACATACCTTGGATTTTAATTTATCTAAATTTATATCCTCTGTAGGTACTTTTAAAATTACTACTCCTTCTTCGTTTAGCTTTTCTTTAACTTCCTCAGATAAACTTTCTTTAGATAGTTTACAGGAGCCACTGAAAGCCCCAAATACATCATCTTCCCTCTCCCCTTGAAGATCATCTACTCCTGCCCTAGCACTTATACTTATTCTTGGTCCAAAAGCTGGACATCTTAAAATACACATGGAACATCCATTACCATATCTTAAGCAATTTCCCATAGGGCCTGTAGATCCTGTAGTTTCAATAAATACATCTCCTTCAATATAAGTTCCATCACTTAAGTAAACACCTTTTATCTTATCTCCTTCCTTTTCCACATCTGACACCCTTGAAGTAATATGCAACTCTATACCTAGATCCTCAATATATTTTCTAATAATTGGTTCTATTTTATTTACATCATATAGCCAAGCATGCTTATGCCCTGGAAAGTTTATGTTTTTATGCCTTGATATGCTATCTGTTAATTCTATAAGTTCTCCTGCCCCCATGGCTATCAATTCTTCTGAAGCAGTAAATCTTCCGTTGTTTCTCATTATACCTCCAACATTTCCAAGACCTAAGGTAAGATCAGTTTTTTCTAATAGTATAACTTCAGCTCCCACCTTTTTAGCTACTATAGCAGCTGCAATTCCTGACCATCCTGCACCAACAATTATAACCTTCATATGAACCTTCTCCCTTCAAATATATTTTCCGGTTCAGTTTGAATTTTGCAAAACCTTTTTTGTTTATGACCTTTATATCTATGACTACAACTTCCACATACTCCTTCACCGCAGCACATTTTAGCGTTATTACAACAGGATAACTTAACCCTTTTATTATTGAACTCTACTATTTTAAATATTAAAATGTCTGCACCAGAGCAATGTATGAGGTTTATATCTTTATCCTTAATTAAATTATCTAATATATTTTTTATATCCTCTGTTAGCTCCCCTCCTTCTAATACATCACATTCAATAAGAGATACATCATATTTTTTAAGTTCTTCCTCTACAAAATTATTTTTATACCCTCCTTTATCTAATATCAATGTTATTTTATTTCCATTAGAGTACAATTTTCTAATAACAGGAATCATAGGTGCCATACCTATTCCTCTACTTATTACTATTGAATTTCCTTCCTTAGCATTATATATATTTTTAATACCAAATACTCCATTCCAATAAGGACCTCTTAAAACTATTTTTTCATCTTCACATAGTTTTTCTATACTCTTTGTTTTAACTCCCTTTATCTCTATAACTAGAGTTATTGTGTTTTCCTCTAAATTTACATCCATAACAGAAATAGGCACATCATAATAACTTATACTTTCAGGATTTCTCATGAAAACATAACTACCTACAGCATAAAGATCCTGAGCAAGCTTATGAGGTATTAATATAGTCATAGATATAACATCTGGCTCTAAATATGTTTTATTTAAAATTTTGCATAGAATTTCTTTTCTGCCTGGTTTTATTTTATTCTCATTATTATGATATTCTTGATAAATACAGACACCTTTCCAATTTATACAGTCACAAAAGGACTTTCCGGAAAGTTGTGAGCATATAATACAATTACCCGATGCTGCTAGATGGCAAGGACAAGGTTAATGCATAAAAATGCATCATCATTGAAAAATTGTGTGTTTTATGATAAGTTAGTAATAACTATTTGTAGTTATTAAATTTGTTATTAAACACTATATTAACTAAGAGGTATAATATGAAACATTTATTCGTAATAAATCCTATTGCTGGGAGAGGTAAAAGCTTAACTTACATAGATAAAATTAAAGAAATTTTTAAAGATAGGGATGAGGAATATATAATTGAAATCACAGAAAGAAAGGGACATGCTGTTCAGCTTGTAAAAGAATATACTTCAAAGGAAGATTATAGAGTATATGCTATCGGTGGCGATGGAACTTTAAATGAGGTTTTAAACGGTATGATAAATAGTAATAGCTCACTTTCTGTAATCCCTTGTGGTACAGGAAATGACTTTGCTAGAACTTTACTAGAAAATATACATAGTGAAGATATTTTGCTTGATACAATAAATGGTGATGAAAAATTTATAGATGTAGCCAAAGCTAACGAAAGATATTATATAAATATTTCTTCTGTAGGCTTTGACTCTGAAGTTGTATATAATGCTCGCTTATTTAAAAACATGAAATTTTTACCTAATCATCTTGCTTATATTTTCAGCCTATTTTATACACCTTTTGTTTATAAGAGCATTCCTATGAAGGTAAATATTGATGACTTGATTCTAAATCAACGGACTATGCTCATAGCTGCTTCTAATGGCAAATGTTATGGTGGAGGTATTCCTATTACTCCTAATGCTGATATACAGGATGGTTTATTAGATATCTGTGTTGTTGATCATGCACCTTTACTAAAGCTCATTAGATTTTTACCAAGAGCTCTTAAAGGGAAACATGGATCTGTTAAAGAGGTTTCCTTTTATAAGGCTCACAAAATATCTGTAGAAAGTTCTTCTCCTTTTACATTTAATGCAGATGGTGAGCTAGAAAAACTACACAAGGTTAATCTTGAAATAGTTCCTAATAAGGTAAAGATGATTGTTCCTAAAGAATCTATAAGATTTAAAGATATAGAAGATGCTAAAGAAGTAATTATTGCATAAATAATTCAAAAAAGAAAACAAAGAATATATGTTCTTATAGTAAAGAAACATGTATTCTTTGTTTTTTACACTGTCTATTAGAGTAACATCTTTTTCATGAAATTATAGTATAATGGCTCTTACAAGCCTTAATAGGTTCTTCTAATAATCATTTGATTCATATTCCATATTTATTAATTGCATTAATTGTTTCTTTCTAAGTTCTAACTCACTTATTTTCAAATATATATCCTGAAGCTCTTTTCTTTTTTCTTCGGATATATCTTTTAAGATCTCATCTCTATCTTTTAAATAAGGTTTTATCTCTTTTTTGATATTATCCATATCCATAGTGAGTTCAAATCTTCTAACATCCTTTTCTTTTTTATTATCACCCATATCTTCTAACATATTTAATTCATTTTCGCTTCTGATAAAAGCCATATAGTATTTACAGATATTTTCCATAGCAGTAGTTAGTCTATTCCATACTGGAAAGTCTATTAGCATCAAAATATCAATTTTTGCCTTTTCTAAAAGTTCAATATCATCTTCTATGTTCTTTACATCAAAACTTAAGCTATTCATTTAAAAGCCCCCCTATTAGAAAGTCTCCTTATTAAATAGAGTATATATTAAAAATTGCAAAAAATAAACCTTTATATCATAATATAATTTATGATAGTATACATATTTTATATATGAAAGTATAATAGGATTATATATTAAATTTATAATCTGTACTATTAATATAGATTATCTAATAATACTATGGAGGTATATTTATGAGTAATAAATTAAATGTAGGAATACTGGGTGGTACAGGCTTTGTAGGTCAAAGATTGATTACACTGTTAGCAGACCATCCATACTTTGAAATAAAGGAAATTGCAGCTAGTGAAAGATCTTCTGGGAAAAAATATGTGGAAGCAGTTGAAGGTAAATGGAAATTAAACTTGCCAATTCCTGAAAAAATAAAAAATATAACTGTAAAAAATATAACTGAAGTTGAGGAAATAAGTAGTGCTGTTGACTTTGTGTTTTGTGCTGTAAACATGGCTACAGAGGACATAATTAAAATAGAAGAGAGTTATGCAAAAGCTGAAACTCCAGTTATATCAAACAATTCTGCTCACAGAATGATGGAAGATATTCCAATGATAATACCGGAAATAAACTCAAACCACTTTGAAATAATATCTGAGCAAAAAAAGAGACTAGGTACTACCAGAGGTTTTATAGTGACAAAGCCTAATTGTTCAATACAAAGCTATGTACCAGCAGTTAATGCTTTATTGAAGTATAAGCCTAAAAAAATAATGGTTAGCACCTATCAAGCTATCTCTGGAAGTGGAAAGGTATTTTCTGACTGGCCGGAAATAACAGACAATGTTATACCTTATATAGGTGGTGAGGAAGAAAAAAGTGAAAATGAACCACTTAAAATATGGGGGAATATAGAAGAAGGTAAAATTATCTTGGCAAAAGAGCCCATTATTAGCGCTCAATGTATAAGGGTTCCCGTATCTGATGGTCACTTAGCTACAGTCTCTGTATCCTTTGAAAAAAAACCTACTAAAGAAGATATAATTAAGGCTTGGAAGGAATTTGAATCAAAACCTCAATTACTTTCATTACCAAGTGCTCCTAAGCAATTTTTAACATACTTTGATGAAGATAATAGACCTCAAACTAAATTAGACAGGGATCTATATATGGGTATGGGTATTTCCTTAGGTAGGCTAAGAGAAGATAAGTTATTCCATTATAAGTTTGTGTGTTTATCTCACAATACTTTACGTGGAGCTGCTGGCGGATCAGTATTAACTGCTGAACTTTTAAAAGCAGAGGGCTATTTAACTTCAAAATAACTTGAAACATTTCCCAGGAAATTACATCCTATTAAGTTTAAATTTTTACTTTATTAACATTAAAGGAACTCTATTATAGAGTTCCTTTAATGTTTACCTTAAATTTTTTATTCTATTCCATGTTATAAAAATCTAAATAAGAGTGATTATTTCCGTCCTTTTGCCAACCCAATATAGAATCTATATTAACATTCTCTGCAGCTTTGAATATGGATTTATCTACATCTTTAAAATTCACTTTTAAACTTTCAATAAGAGCTTTAATCTCATGTCTTTTATTTCCTATTTTTTTAGCTGCCACCATGCAGGCACAATTTAATGGCCATATACCGCTATTTTGAATAAATCTTTGTATATATTTTTCTTCAACATAATATAAAGGTCTTATAAGTTCAATTCCTTCAAAGTTCGCTGCTTTTAACTTAGGTAGCATGGTTTTAAAATTTCCAGCGTATAATACATTTAATAAGGTAGTTTCTATAACATCATTAAAGTGATGTCCTAATGCTAGCTTATTACAATTTAACTCTTTGGCTTTAGCATAAAGAGCTCCTCTCCTCATCCTAGCACACATATAGCATGGATAATCCTGAGCTATATCATCTACTACATTAAATATTCCTGACTCAAATATCTTTATTGGTATGTCCAGATAGTTACAATTATCTATTAAAAGTTCTCTTATACTTTCATGATAACCTGGATCCATAGCTATAAATTCTAATTCAAAGTTCATTTTTCCATGGCGCTTTAGTTCTTGAAACAACTTAGCCATAAGTAAACTATCTTTTCCTCCAGATATAGCTATAGCTATCTTATCTCCTTCTTCAACTAATTTATAATCTTTTATGGCCTTAACAAATTTAGACCAAATATGCTTTTTATATGTTTTTACAATACTTCTTTCAATATCCTTTAATGGTTTTCTCTCATTAAAAGGTACCAGTATTTCACAACCCTCTCCAGCAATATTACTCATATTATCACCTCTCTTTTTCCTAAGATATTATAGCATCTTTACTTTTATTTGTCTGCATTAATTAACTTTTTATATTATATTTTATAGTTTAACAACACCTTAAACAAAGTTAAATCCTAACAGTACTATAAAGCAATCTTATTTTTATATCTTAATAATAATTCAACTTTGTTGATATTAATTATTATTAAAAAATTATTGAATTTTAGTTTTAAAAGAGTTATAATATATTTAAATAACAAAATATTGTCAAGAGGTGATAATTATGACAAAATATATAGTTATGCTAGTGATTTTAGCAATTGGATTAATTGGTTATATAGCTTATAGTAATTCAAAGAAAAAAAATGACACTGATTATGAATCTATTGAAAATAATACTCCAGATGGAAATTGTTCAGTTTATTGCAATGAGGATTTTGCTAAAGGTGAAATCTCCTGTAAAGCTTGTAAAGTTCCACAAAAGAATACTAAAGAGTAAATTTATAAAGAGAAGCTTATATTGCTTCTCTTTTTTATCTGCTACAAACATATATGCATATAATCTATTTCCTCTCACTCTCAGTATATAGGTTATATAAATATTCTATTTCTTCATCATTTAAATTTAATGCCATAATCTCGCTAAGTTTTTCAATTAAAATCCTACTTATACTATCTTCTTTATAATTATTAACAATAATACTTTTTATCTTTTTCTTCAAAACATACCTCCTTTCTAATAATTAATAATAAAGCTTAAAAGTAACCCTCTTTCTTCTTTTGAATATTATATATTGTTATAAATACTTTTAGGTGATATATTTGAAAGCTGCAATTTATTCTAGAAAATCAAAGATTACTAATGTAGGAGATTCTATAGAAAATCAGATACAGCTCTGCAGGGACTATGGAATAAATCTTAATATAGATGAATTTATAATCTATGAGGATGAAGGATTTTCTGGTAAAAATACTAAAAGACCTCATTTTCAAAAAATGCTTGAAGACGCTAGAAATAATAAGTTTAATATTATAATTTGTTATAGATTAGATAGAATTAGTAGAAATCTATCTGATTTTACAAACCTTATTGATGAGCTAGATGATTTAAACATTCAATTTATAAGCATTAGAGAGCAATTTGATACATCCTCTCCCATGGGAAAAGCTATGATGTATATAGCCTCTATCTTTGCTCAATTAGAAAGAGAAACCATTGCTCAAAGGGTTCAGGATAATATGATAGAACTTGCAAAAACCGGTCGTTGGTTAGGTGGTCAAACTCCTTTAGGTTATAAAAGTCAATGTAATCTGTATGAAGAAGAAACAGGAAAAGAAAAAAAAATATATGAGCTTTATCCTATAGATGAAGAAATTAAAGTAGTAAAACTTATTTATGATTTATACGAGAAAAAAAGGTCTTTAAATAAAGTTAAAAATTTTATTAATGAAAATAATATACCATCAAAATCTAATATTTCATGGACCTCCAAGAGGATACAGCTTATATTAAGGTCACCAGTATATGTTAAAAGTTCATTAGAAGTACTTGAATATTTAAAACTTAATGGAATAAATGTTTTAGGAACCCCTAATGGAAATGGTATATTAATTTATAATAAAACAAAAAACATAAAAGTAAAAAGAGATAAATCTCAATGGATAGCAGCTATAAGTAACCATGAAGGTGTAATAGATCCTACTGATTGGCTACAAGTACAACATATATTAGATAACAATTCTAAAAGCTCTCCTTCTATAGGTAAATCCAATACTGCACTTTTGGTTGGTTTACTAAAGTGCCATAAATGTAAAGGAAATATGCACATTAAACATGGCCACATAAAAGCTAATTCAAAGGAAAGAATACTTTATTATGTTTGCGAAAACAAATCTAATTCTAAGGGTAAGCTATGCGACAATGGGAATATAAACATGGAAGAAATAGATGAAGTTATACTTAGTTCTATTGCTAATGTCCCTTTAAATAGTGATAGATTTATTAAATCTCTTTTGAAGAATATAAAATACAAGGATTATCTCTCATATTCTAATAATACAAACAGTGAAATCCTATATAACGAAAAGAAAATTGAAAACTTAGTGGCTCAACTATCCTTGACTCCAGAATTATCTAAATATATAACTCCTAAAATCTTAGATATAGAGACTTACATTGAAAAATTAAAAAATCATCAAAAGTCTAAAACTCTACTAAATGAAAATATTTCTTATATTAAAAACATGTCAAAGGAATACTTTACCTTAGATTCCATAATGACTAAACTTACCATAGATGATAAAAAGTATCTATTAAGAGAACTTATAGAATCAATTTATTTTAATGAAAAGGATGGTATACTAACTATAAATTACAAAAGTTTTATATGAAAATTTTTATATGGTATATATGATGTATTTTTATGAACTAAGCACAAAATTCAGTTCCTGCATCAATACAGTCCGTTACCTCATACTTCATATATACCATCCTTTCATTTTTTAATGTAATTTCCATGGAGTTTTCTATAGTATTAAAGTATTTACAATTAATACTATGTGTTACAACTAATATTATAATTTGCTAATATTAGTTAAATATATTATCTAGCCAAATTCTATATTTAGGTAATGACTTTACTTTCTCCTTATTGTACAAGGGACATTGATAGATTATTCCGCCTTCACCTTTCACTGTAACCTTTCCAATAATCTCATCTTTCTCTAATGGTGCTTTAATATTATTATTTATACTAATATCCACATCCCATTTTGAATCCTTTTTAATAGGTAGAATCATATCTTCTTTTAAATATGCTTCTGCCTTTTTATTTCCTTCTTTAACCTGAAATTCACTTACTATATCCTCTGAAGATATAATTTTTTTATATTCATAATTTTTGCAAACATACTCATATATCTTCTTAGTTTCACTCCATCTTTCATTACAATTTAATACTACAATTATTATATCCTTATTATCATAGGCTACAGATGACACAAGACACTTTCCTGCATTACCAGTATATCCTGTTTTCACTCCATTTGCCTCTGGAATCTGCCATAATAATTTATTTATATTATTGTAATCTCTAGTAAAGTTCATTTTTTCCTTACTAATTTCTTTACTAGATACTATTTCACTAAAAACATTATCTTTTTTTGCCTTAGCTGTTAATATAGCCAAATCATAAGCACTAGAAAAATGTTCCTCCTTATCTAACCCATGTGGTGTCTGAAAGTTTGTATCCATTAAACCTATTTGCATAGCATATTCATTCATAAGCTCCATAAATCCATCTACTGATCCAGCTACACCCTCTGCAATAGCTATTGCAGCATCATTTCCAGACTTAAACATTAATCCGTATAGTAATTCTCTTATACTTATCTCCTCATTTTTTCTATACCCTACCTTGGATCCACTTACATTGGTGGAATTATTACTTATCTGTACCTTTTTGTCCATATCTCCATATTTTAATGCCACTAAAGCTGTAGCTATTTTTGTAGTACTAGCCATAGGTACTATTTTATGAGCATTCTTCTCATATAGTACCACTCCTGTATCAGCATCTAATGCTATAGCCGTAAGTGCTGATACATTAATGTTTTTTAATTCCTTAGACTTTTCTTCTGCCAAAACCACCTTTGGGAGAAAATTAGTTGTTGCCATTATTAATAGCATTGTTATTATATAAAATCTAAATTTTTTCATATACAGTCCTCCAATAATTAGCTTTTAAATTATTTTTCCCATTTATTCTAACATTAATACTAAATATTTTTTCCTATAGCTAATTAAAAATGAATTAGTTGGCAATAATAAAAGATGTATCAAATTTTGGAGGAAGAATCATGTTAAATATCTTCTTATTAATATTATTGCTTTTATTTATTATATTAATATTTTTTCCTTTTCCTATAAAACTCAATTTAAAATACAAAGAAAACAAACTGAGCCTTAGTTTATACAAGAAAAATATAGAGTTTAATAAAGGTAAAGCAAAATCATTTATTAAAAAAACTAAGAGTAAAAAAAATAAACATAAAAAAGTTTTTATGCTTATTTTAAATAAATATAAATGTTCAAAGTTAAAACATAAAATATCTATTGATGTAAACATGGGATATGGATTAGATGATGCTGCTGTAACTGCCGTAGCATATGGAGTTTTAAATTCTTTTTTTTATACCTTATATGTATTATTGCAAGATATATTTAATATTAAAGATTATAATATTGATTTAGAACCTTATTTTAATAAAAATAGTGTAGATATAAAAATATGCTGTATAATTTACACAAATTTAGTACAAATTATTAATGTGCTTTTAATATATAAAAGATCACTTAAGGAGGTGAAAGCTAAAGAGTTATAACTCTTTTAGCATTATTATGGAAAATCATCCTATTGATAATTTAATGAAAAACACTATGGAGAGTATCAGGGATATGGTAGACGTTAATACCATAATAGGAGATGCTGTAGAGACTAAAGATGGCAGCCTTATACTACCTATATCAAAGGTATCCTTTGGATTTGCTTCCGGAGGCTCTGAATTTGCCCCTAAATGTAGTAACAGCATAGAGAAAACAAGTAAGTTTCCTTTCGGTGGCGGTTCTGGTGCAGGGGTATCCATTAAGCCTGTGGCATTCTTAGTTTTAAGAGAAAACAACCTAAGACTATTATCTGTAGACCAAGATAACACCTACGACAAGATAGTAGATACTGTACCTCAGGTAATAGATATGATGAAAGATTTAATGAATAAGAAGGAAAACAAACCTGAAGATAATTCTGGTCAATGTATATGCAAGGAATAATCCTTGCATATTCCCTTTTACTTATTTATAAATTTGTCTCCTCATTTGTAAAAGCCACTTCTCCAGCAATATCCTCTTGTATAAATGAATCTAGGGATGGTAATTCTTTTAAAGTTTCCATATTAAACTGCTTTAAAAATTCCTCAGTAGTAGAATAAAGAATAGGTCTTCCTGCCACCTCTAACCTTCCACTTTCTTTTATTAGTTCCCTCTCTAGTAATCTTTGTACTGCACTATCGCTTTTAACCCCCCTTATTTCATCTATATCAATCCTAGTTATGGGTTGTTTATATGCAATTATTGCAAGAGTTTCAAGAGCTGCCTGTGAAAGTGACTGTCTAGAATTAGTTTTAAGTATCTTTTGTATATAATCACTATTTTCAGGCTTTGTAACTAACTGATACTTTCCATCTGTATGAATTAGCTTTATTCCTCTTCTTTCTTTTTCATATTCTTTTATCATTTCCTTTAATATTTCTTTTGTGTATTTATTATCACATTCTATAATATTTGAAATATGTTTTAACTCCATTGGTTCTCCACTTACAAAGAGAAGTGATTCTATTACAGAGGTATACAAATTTTTTTTAGAGGTTTCTTCAAATTCTACTTGATTAAAGTCCATGTCCTTCATTTAAAGCCATCCTTTCTATATAAATCCTAGAGAAATTATCTTCTTGTACAACTTTTATAAACTTTTCTTTTATCAGTTCAAGTAGCGCTAAAAAAGTAACTACAACTTCTAATTTACAATCACATCTATTCATAATTTCTGAAAAGGTTGTCCCATTAATTTCTGTCAATATTATCTTGATATGTTCCATTTTATCTTCGATTTTATACCTATCTATAGGTATTTCTTTTTCTATTACATTATTTGTATTTCTTTTATTTATATAGTTTTGTATCAATTCACTATACAGGTTGTATAGTTCTAACATTGTAATATCCTTCAATAACTCTTCATTATTTTTTAAAGTCTTTTCTTCTATAATCTCTGGTTTTTTAGAATATACCTCTCCTGTTTCTCCTTTTAGTTTTCTAAAATACTCTGCTGCTTTTTTAAACTTTTTATATTCTATTAACTTTTCAACCAAATCTTCTTTATAATTTTCTTCTTCTTCTGAATTCTTCATTTTAGGCAATAACATCCTTGACTTTATTTCTATTAAAGTAGCAGCCATTACTATAAATTCTGAAGTTACTTCTAAATCCAATTCCTGCATTTCCTTTATGTATTGAATATATTGATTAGTAATCTGATGTATCTTTACATTGTATATATCCATTTCATTCTTTTTAATAAGATGTAATAATAAATCAAAAGGACCTTCAAAGTTAGATATTTTAATATTTAAACCATTCATAGCTTCACCTTTTTATAATTATTTCATTGATTATACCCATTAATTATATTATAGCATCAAAGTATTGTCATCTTTATATTTGCTATAGAATTAGAGTTTTTAGTTTAGTTTAAATATTGTAGTAAATAATAAGGCTACCCTTATTTTAATGAGGTAACCTTATTATCATAAAAATATACTATTTTACCTAATGATTAAACTATTGTAGTGAAAGATTAAGCATAATCATTTTAGGATTTGCCTTAACTCTTATAAGCTTATTAAACTATTATAGTGCAGCATCAAATTGAACCCTTAAATAGATTTTTTAAATTATACTTCATATTATCTATAAAATTAGCTCTTTTTAAATCTCTATCGCTGTATATATCAACCTTACCTACAACCTCTTCTCCTGCATAGTATTGGCAATATCCTATAATATCTCCTTTATTATATTCTTTTCTATCCTTATCTATAACTATCTCTTTTTTAATATCAACATTTTTACCTTTTTCTATTACAATACTTAATTCATCATTAGACTTTGCTATAAAATACTTTTCTCCACTTTTATCAAGCACTACTTTATCTATGTCTTCATCCTTTTGTACAATATCTTTCTTTTCGAATTTAGAAAAACCATAATTCATAAGCATGCTAGCATCCTTATTTCTAACCTTGTAAGTAGGTGCACCCATTATAACAGCTAAAACTCTAACTCCATCCTTTACTGCCGTAGCCGATATACAGTAATGAGCCTCCTCTGTGTATCCTGTTTTTAGTCCATCACAGCCATTAAAAAACCTCACTAGTTTATTATGATTCACAAGACCTATTGGGGTTTTTCTACCTTCAGATATGGTTTCCATATATGTACCTGTATATTTTAGAATATCAGGATATTTTAATAGTTCTCTAGACATTATTGATATATCATAAGCAGTAGTTAAATGTCCTTGAACTGGCAGCCCAGTACAATTTTTAAAAGTAGTGTCTTTCATACCAAGAGCAGCACATCTTTCATTCATAATATTTACAAAGCCCTCTTCAGTACCTCCTATATATTCTGCCATGGCTACTGCTGCATCGTTACCAGAGGCTATAGCTATACCTTTAATTAATTCCTCTACAGTTCTCACTTCTCCAGTGTCTAATAACATGGTACTTCCACCCATTTTTTTTGATGTTTCACTTACTGTAACCTTATCTTCAAATTTAATCTTACCTTTACTAATTTCCTCCATGGTTATTAACATAGTCATTATTTTAGTAACAGAAGCTGGAGCAAACTTTTCATTTGAATTTTTATTATATAGAATCTTCCCTGTGCTTACTTCCATAAGTAAAGCAGATTTAGCCTCAACATCCATTCCTTCTACCTTAGTTTCTTCTTTTGAAGATTTTTCATCAGCGTAAGCTACTGTTGTAAATAAATTAAAGGTAAAAATTAAAGCCAATAGTATTAAAACTCCAGATTTTTTTATTCTTATCATTATTTTTTCCTCCCTTCTTTTAAATTTATTTTTTCCTAAAATTTAATTATTATCACAATAAACTAAAGTATTTATAAAAATAAAAAACAACTCCTAAGTTAAGAGTTGTTTTCAGGAAATATTAATTTATTATTTTCTAAATTTTGTTAAGCTCTAGGGTGTGAATTTTTATACACCTCAATTAGCTTATTTTTCTTTGTTATAGAATAATATATTTCTGTAGCTGCTATATCTACATGACCTAATAACTCTTGCACAGATTTTATATCTGCACCATTTTGCAAAAGATGTACCGCAAAAGAATGTCTAAAGGTATATAGATTTATATCCTTATTTATTCCTGCATCTTTAGCATAGGCCTTAGCTATTTTCCAAAAACCTTGACGACTCATTCTCTTTCCCCTTGAGTTTAAAAATAATAGTAAACTCTCTGAATCCTTCATACTTTTTCTTAAACTTAAATATTCTTCAATGTATTTTATAGCCACGCTACCTAGTGGTATTATTCTCTCTTTTTCCTTTGTTCCCTTGCATATCATGTATTCCATATCTAAGTTAATATCAAAAATCCTTAAGTTTAACAATTCTGTTACCTTAATTCCTGTGGCATACATAAGCTCTAACATAGCCCTATCCCTTAGACCCTTATATGTATCAGTATCTGGCATATCCAGCAAAATTTCTACCTCTTCTATAGTAAGAACCTCTGGAAGATTCCTCTTAATTTTAGGTAATTCATAATTTATTATTGGTGACTCTTTAACAAACTGGTTTTGCATTAAGTATTTATAAAAATTCCTAAGAGTAACCAAGTTTCTATTAATTGATGAATTAGCTATATTACCTTTTATGAGATTTTGAACATAAGACATAATGGTAATTTCATCCACTTGTTGAAATTCCTCTTCTCTATTTTGCAAAAAGTTAGAGAATTTTTCTAAATCTCTAGCATACGCCTCTATTGTATTTTTAGTTAAATGCTTTCCTTTTACAAACTGCAGATATTTTTCAATATACTCCTCCATAAATACCACCTATAAACTTTAATATATTATATACATTTTATCATAGTTAGGTAAAAGTAAAAAGCCGTTATATATCTTGTATTTATAATATATTTCAACTAAGAAAATATTTAAGTATGGCTGGAGTAATATAACTTTCAATCAAAGTCCCTAAAAGTACAAACATAGCTATAACTACTAAGTCCATAACAATATTCTTATTTTCCTTAGCTACATGAGGTTTCTGATTGAAAACATTATTTCGTATTTTATCTAGAGATATCCTCATAGATATTACTGAAGCTATAACTATACAAGGTATATATATTATATTTTGAGGTAGCATTCCAACTAGAGTTATGGCTACTCCCTTTTTTCCTAAGGTACTTATTATAAATGAAAAAGTAAATCCAATAGAAAAACCTTTAATCAAATTAATTAAAAGTATTATAGGCATACCAACCAAAGTTAATCCTAAAATAAATAGTACTAAAATTATTGGAATGTTTGTTTTTATTGCTTCAAAAAATATAACTTTATTGTTTAATTCTTCTGAGGCTAATATATTAGTAAAGGAATTAAAATAATTTGCAAGATCTAATTTATCTACTTCAGACATGTACTTTACAGCATAAACTCCTAGAACCACTCCTGTACACAAAAACAATAAACTTATTATATAAAGCCAAAAGTTCTCTTGAATATGCATAGTTATATTGTTTATATATTTGTTATCCCTTATCATTTTTTCTTCCTCCCAGACTCATTTTATTATCTAATTGTTTACTTATATTTATGTCTAAAGAGGAAGGTATATTCTATAAATTTACATTAACATAAATACTGCTAAAGTTTTCCCATCAATTATTTCGCCAGACTTTATCATCTCTTTTACCTTATTTAAAGATATTTTTTTTACATTTATAAATTCATCTTCATCGCCACCTATTTTTCCTTTATGTAAATCTTCTGCTTTATAAAAATAAATATATTCATCAGTAAAGCCTGGTGTAGTAGCTATTTTTCCTAGGTATGTAAAATCCTTTGCTATATATCCTGTTTCTTCTTCTAGTTCCCTTCTCCCACATTTTTCTATGTCTTCACCTTTTTCAAGTTTACCTGCTGGTATTTCAAGTAATATTCTATCAAGAGGTTTTCTAAATTGTTCCACCATAATTATGGTATCCTCATCAATAAAAGCTAATATAGCTACAGCTCCTGGATGCCTTACAATCTCTCTAGTAGATTCCTTTCCATCAGGCAACTTAACCTTTTGTTTAACTAAATTAATAAATTTACCTTGGTATATTTTTTCTTCATTTAATGTTTCTTCAAATAACTTCACATTTACCATTCCTTTCAATAAATAAATAAAATAAAAACCTACATTGTATGAA
Source organism: Clostridium simiarum (assembly GCF_018919175.1). GTDB lineage: Bacteria > Bacillota > Clostridia > Clostridiales > Clostridiaceae > Clostridium_L > Clostridium_L simiarum. The sequence continues at coordinate 666,857 of NZ_JAHLQL010000001.1, forward strand.
CAACGAAGGTTTTATTTTATAAATTTTTTGTTTATATTAATCCACCTTATTTTATCGCCATACATAAACACACCTGCATTGAATTTTAGATGAAATTTAATCATTTGTTTGAAAATTATTTTTATAAATTAATACATAATTTTTATACATTCTAGTAAAACCCAGTTGTTTTTTATGCTGTTTATTGTTTTTTAATCCTTAAATCCTTAATATTACTATGTTAACCAACTTTATTTTTAAGTCTTAACTTATCAGCAACCATAGCAATGAATTCCGAATTGGTAGGTTTCCCCTTTTCATTGTGTACTGTATATCCAAATAGCTTATTTATGGCATCTATTTGCCCTCTTCCCCAAGCTACTTCAATAGCATGTCTTATTGCTCTTTCTACTCTACTTGCAGTAGTATTATATTTTTTTGCAATAGAAGGGTATAGCTCTTTAGTTACTGCTGATAATAGCTCCATGTCGTTTACTACCATGCTTATTGCTTCCCTAAGATACATATATCCCTTTATGTGAGCCGGCACACCTATTTCATGAATTATATTAGTTATTTCAGTTTCTAAATCCACAGGTTCCTTTTTTACAGGTTTGAGCTCTACAGTTTCGGACATGGTAACAACAGTTTTTTTAGTATCTGTAGCTAATGTATTATTAAACATCTGTCTTATCCTCTTTGTAAAAACATCCATATCAAAAGGTTTTACTACATAATAATCCGCCCCTAAGGTTATTGCTCTTTGTGTTATTTTGTCTTGACCTACTGCTGATAAAACTATAACTCTTGGCATTGGCTCTAAATCCATGGTATTTAGTCTTTCTAATACTCCTAACCCATCTAACTGTGGCATTATAATATCTAAAACTACTAAATCTGGCTTTTTTTCTTCAATGAGTTTTAATGCTTCCAATCCATCCTTAGCAATGCCTGTTACAATAATATCTCTTTGATTGAGTAAATAATCATTTAAAATATTGCAAAATTCCTTATTATCATCTGCAATTAAAACTGAAATTTTTGATTGATCCATCTCATTTCTCCCCTTTAAATATTTTATTCCAAATCTTAACAATTAATTAATTCGACAAAACTATTTTTTTTCCTTCTAAAAAAGGATAAATTCATATTATTTAAATATAAAATAGTAAAAAGCTATAAAACTTTTTACTATTTTCCAATTTATCCAATTTATTTGGTTATACCTTAGAATGCTGTTGATTTCAGATAGTTTATAAAATAAAGTCTGTTATCTTAATCAATTATACCAGAATCCTTTATCATCCATTCTATATATATACCGTATCCAGTATCTGGTTTATTTATTAAAACATGAGTTACAGCTCCTATTATTTTATTATTTTGAATTATAGGACTTCCGCTCATTCCTTGAACTATGCCGCCAGTTTTTTCTAAAAGTTCTTTATCTGTAACTTTTATAACCATACTTTTAGGTCCCGGAACATCTTGTGGCAACAATTTTTCTATTTCAATGGCATATCTCTTAGGTCCATGGTCATCAAGTGTTGTTATTATTTCAGCAGGACCTTCTTTTATCTCATTTCTTAGAGCTATTTTTAAAGGTTGATTAAGCTTTAAATTATTTATATTTTGTGAAGCATCACCAAAAATACCGCATTCCGTATTATTATTTATCATGCCTAATGGAGCATCTTCCTCTGTAAATATTCCTTTTAATTCTCCTGGATTACCTTTTACGCCTTTCTTTATATTTATAACAGAAGCTTTAGTTACCTCACCTTTTTTTATAGACATTACTTTTCCCGTATCTACATCTGTTATAGGGTGTCCTAAGGCACCGAATTTTTTTGATTTGCTATGATAAAAAGTTAGTGTTCCAACTCCTGAAGTTGAATCTCTTACCCATAATCCAATCTTATATTTACCCTCTTTATTTTTTATTGGCAAAATATTTTTTTCAAAAATCTCCTCTTTTCTTTTTATGGTTAATGAAATATTTTTTCCTTCAGATTTATTTATTAGTTTCGCCATTTCTTCTGCACTATTGATTTCCACTCCGTCTACTTTTATTATACTATCTCCAACTTCAATACCCGCTTCTGCGGCAATGCTAGAAGATTTTTCTTTATCCTTTTCAATATCAGAATAAGCAACTACCAATACTCCTTGTGTACTTAATTTTATACCTATACTGTCACCACCTGGACATAACTCCACATCAGGCACAGATTTAACCATAGCTGATTTTACTGGTAATATCCCCAGTATTTTTATGTCTATTTTCTCTTTAGAAGAGGCCTGCGAGGATTGTAAGAACTTATTATTTATAAGGTTGTTTTTTAATACATGGTTTATACTTATTCTTTCATTTTCCTTTACAAATATCGTACTTGGTATTCTATTTATATCAAAACATATAATTGAAAAAAGAATAAATATAGGAGTCAAAATAAAGCACAACTTGTATAATACTTTTTTCTTCATGCCTTTTCCTCCTTTTTATTTTGTTATCTTTAAATTTCCCTTTTTAATATGCTAATATGCTGTAATAATAATGTTATAATAGTAAATGCTCATTATAAAATTCTATTTATTGATACTTTTATATAAAAAAATAAAGCCATAAGTTTTAACCTTATGGCTTTATTTTGTGAATATATGAATTAAGTATGTATTAAATTTTATGATAAAGTGTCTTTTAATTTTTCTGCTAATTTAATAATTTCTCTGGCATTTTCTACCGTTACTTCTGTTACTTCTAATCCACCTATCATTTTAGCAATTTCTATTTCTTTTTCTTCAAATTTTAAATTATTAACCTTTGTATAAGTTTTATTATTATCTACTGTTTTATATACTAAAAAATGATTATCTGACATACTTGCAATTTGTGGAAGATGTGTTACACAAAATACCTGATGAGCTTTTGAGATTAGATACATTTTTTCAGCTACTCTTTGGGCTATCCTTCCGCTTATACCAGTATCTATTTCATCAAATATAACTGTAGGAATTTTATCATTATCTACAAACACTGTCTTTAATGCCAACATAATTCTTGAAAGTTCTCCTCCTGAAACCACTTTTTCTAAAGGCTTTAATGGTTCTCCTGGATTAGTAGAAATCAAAAATTGAACCTTGTCCTTTCCAAAACTATTAAAAGTTGAAAGGTATTCTATTTGAATATCAAAAACACTTTTTTCTAAACCTATATAACTTAATTCTATCTTTATTTTATTCTTTAACTTCCCAGCTGCTTCTTTTCTTAACTTATGAAGCTTTGATGCCTTTTTTTCTAATATATCAATTAATTGTTGCTTTTTTAAATCTAGCTCTTTCAATATTTCTTCACTATTTATTATTTCATCATATTGATTTTTAATTCGATCTCTATATTGAAGTATTTCTTCAATAGTTTTTCCATATTTTTTTTTATAATCCGCTATTTTATATAATCTAGAATTTATTTTTTCTAATTCACTATCATCATATATTATGTCTTCCTTCACTTGCCTTAGCTCTGATATAATATCTTCTACAGAAAAATAAATACTTTGAAGTTGTCCCGCTAAAATATTTAGTTTATCTGAATGTCTTTCCACACTTTTTAATTCTTTAAGAGCTGAATTTATTAAATCAAAAACAGATGTAAAATTCTCATCACTATTATTTAATATGCCGTAGGAAATACTGACGCTATTATTAATTTTTTCAGAATTTGATAATATATTAAATCTTTCTTCAAGTTCTCTTTCCTCTTTTGCATCTAAATTAGCAGAGTCTATATCTTTAATTTGGTATTCTAGATAATCAATCAATTTATCTCTGTCTTCATTACCCTTTATATCTTCAATTTTTTTAATTACTTCACTTAATTCTTTGTATACTTCGTCGTATTCTCTTTTTTTTAATATAAAATTTTCATCTGCAAAATCATCTAAATAAATTATATGGTTATTCCCATCTAAAAGGGTTTGATTCTCATGCTGCCCATGTATATCAATAAGAGTATTGGATATATACTTTAATGAGGAAAGGATTACAGACTTTCCATTTACTTTTACTATGCTTTTTCCATTTTGAAAACTCTCTCTACTTATAATTAGTATATCCTCATATTCTATTTCTAACTCATCTAATAACATCATGGTCTTAGGATTTTCTAATGTAAAAACTGCCTCTACATATGTTCTCTCTTCACCGTTTCTTATTAAATCTCTATTAAATTTACTACCTAATACATAGTTAATGGCATCAATTATTATGGATTTACCCGCTCCTGTTTCTCCTGAAAGCACATTAAATCCACCATTAAAGGATATACTTAATTTTTCAATTAATGCAAAATTATATATATTTAATTGAAGAAGCATTTTCTTACCACCTTAATTCTCTTGCAAAATCTATTTTTATTTTGTTATCATTTTTCTAACCTTATTTACAAGTTCTTCCGCCTTATCTAAGGTTCTTACTAAAATAAACATTGTATTATCTCCAGCTATAGTTCCTGCAATCTCTGTAAGTTGTAGGTTATCTATAGCTTCTGCTGCTGCTGAAGCTGATCCTGAAAGGGTTTTTATTACCACCATTTTATCTATACTCTCTACTGATAAAACAGCATTAGCTAATACACTTGCAAGTTTATCTGCAATTTGATTTTGTTCTGGAGCAATAACAACATATTTATACTTACCTTGAGCTGATAGTACTTTTATGAGCTTTAGCATTTTAATATCCCTTGATACCGTAGCTTGAGTAACATCAAATCCATTATTTTTAAGTTCTTCTGCCAGCTCTTCCTGTGTCTCTATATCCTTGGAAGAAATTATTTCCAATATTTTTGCATGACGTTTAGATTTCACTATCTATCACCTACAACCTCTTGAGTTCTCCACATTATTTTTTTTCTAAGTATATCAAAATAATCATAGCCATCTAATCTAATAATATAACATTTAAAACAATCTTCTGTTATATTTATCTCTGCCCCCTCTTTAAGTTGCAAAGATTGCTGACCATCAGATGTTATATATATCTTCTCATTTCCTATTTTGATATTAATTTTAATTTTATCTGAAGCTTTAAATATCATGGTTCTCATCCCTTGAGTATGAGGACATATTGGAGTTATACTTATTAAATCTAATGTGGGATAAATAATTGGTCCTCCTGCCGACAATGAATATGCAGTGGAACCCGTTGGGGTAGAAATTATAATTCCATCCCCTTTAAAAGAAGAATAGAATATATTATTTATTTCTATGTCATATCTCACTATTCTAGAAAGAGTTGATTTAGATATTACAATATCATTTAACGCTCTTAATTCTTCCCTGTTATTTTGCTTAACAACGCAATTTAGCATCATTCTTTCCTCTACAGAGTAGTTATCTTTTGAAATAGCATCTAAAGCCATTTCAAAATCTAATATCTCTACAGCAGTTAAAAAACCTAAAGTTCCAATATTAACCCCTAATATTGGAATTTTAAATTTCGAAACCTCTCTGGCACTATTTAACATAGTGCCATCTCCTCCTAAAGATACAAGCATATCTATTCCTGGATTTTTATCACCATTTAATCCTCTACAATCATAATATATCTTTATTTCTATATTTCCTAATTTTTTTCTTATAAGCTCTATAATATTTTCAAGTATTTTACCCTTTTCATCTTTGGAAGTATTTATATTTATACCAATACTCTTCATTTTGCTCAAATCTACAGCTCCTTTATCAAGTGATTCTTAGACTCAGGTGGAATTTTCTTATGATGAATGTCGCTGTCTACCTAATCCTTAGAAACACTTATCCCCCGGCGTTACAGCCCTTATATCCTGCTTAAAGTAACGCAACTATACAAAACCATAGATTTAGCTATAGTTCTATGGATAGAATGCTACTTTAGTGTAAATTACCTTCATACAGTGTATGATATCTTTAGGGCTTATGGCTACGGGATAAGTTATAGACTGTTATGTGATTTATTAACTACTATATCCACCTTATCTTTACTAAAATCTGTTTCTCTTTGATCTTTGCAAAAATAAATTAAATATTCTATATTTCCTTCAGGACCTTTTATGGGAGAATAATCTAAATCTATTATAGTTAAATTATTATCAATTAAAAAATTCATTATATTCGTAATAACTTCTTTGTGTGTTGAGGCTTCTCTTACTACACCTTTTTTTCCTACTTTTTCTCTTCCCGCTTCAAATTGTGGTTTGATCAAAGCTACAACTTCGCCTCGCTCTTGCAGAAGTTCTATTACTGCAGGTATAACCTTTTTAAGTGATATAAATGAAACATCAATACTTGCAAAATCGCAAGCTTCACCTATGTCATCAGGCTTTACATACCTTACATTGGTCCTTTCCATGCACACTACCTTAGGATCCACTCTAAGCTTCCATGCAAACTGTCCATATCCAACATCTATGGCATATACCTTTGAAGCACCATTTTGAAGCATACAATCTGTAAATCCTCCTGTTGAAGCTCCAATATCTAAACAAACCTTATTACTAAGTGTAAGATCAAAATTACCTATAGCTTTTTCAAGCTTTAAACCGCCCCTACTTACATAAGGAAGAGTTTCCCCTCTAAATTCTATGTTAGAGTCAACCTTAATCTTTTCTCCACACTTATCTACTCTCATTCCATCTACAAAAATTTCTCCAGCCATAATACTAGCTCTAGCTTTTTCTCTAGATGTAAATATACCTTTATCTACTAATAAAATATCTATTCTCTCTTTTACAACCGACATAACTGCTCCTTTAAGTAGTTTTATTTATTATTATAGCATTTCTAACACAGATTTAACTATACCCTCTGGATGTAAATTATAATTTTTATATAAAGAAACCATATCTCCTTGGTTTATAAATTCATCTTTAAACCCTAAATTATTAAATTTTATATTACTATTTAGTGTATTTATATAACTCAATATTTGAGTTCCCAAACCTCCAGTAGTTACATTATCTTCTAATGTAAGGATTAATTTATTTTCTTCTACTAAGTCTTTTATCATTTTTTTATCTATAGGCTTAATAAAGCAAGCATTTATTAGGGAGACTTTTACACCCTTATCTTCTAGTATTAATGCTGCCTTTTCTGCTATTTGAACCATTTTTCCTGTGGCGATAATAGCCACATCCTTACCTTTTCTTAATATCTCCCATTTTCCTTTTTGTATTTTCTCTAATGTTAGTGGAGAAAATACTATATCTTTTAAATCTCCACCTCTTGGATATCTTATAGCAATAGGAAAATCTTGATTGGTTGACCACCTAAGCATACTTTTTAATTCTCCCATACATTTAGGTGCTAATATAGTTATATTAGGTATACAAGAAAGATAGGATATATCAAAAACCCCTTGATGGGTTTCGCCATCTTCCCCAACTATTCCAGCTCTATCAATAGCAAAAATAACCGGAAGTTTTTGAATACACACATCATGCAATACTTGATCAAAAGCTCTCTGTAAAAATGTAGAATAAACTGCAAACACAGGTTTTAATCCAGCAGCAGCCATTCCAGCTGCAAGAGTTACAGCATGCTGTTCTGCTATTCCTACATCGAAAAATCTTTCTGGATATAACTCTGCAAACTTTTTAAGTCCTGTTCCATCAGGCATAGCTGCTGTTATAGCTACAACATTCTCATCTTCTTTTGCTATGTCTACTAGTTCTTCTCCAAAATTTTTAGAATAACTATCTCCACTAATAAAAGAAAGTTCACCGCTATTACAATTAAATGGACCTATGCCATGAAACTTATTGGGATTCTTTTCAGCAAAATCATATCCCTTTCCTTTTTGCGTAATAGCATGAATCAAAACTGGCCCTTGTATTTCTTTTGCAAGGTCCATAACTTTACTCATTTCCCTTATATTATGCCCATCTATTGGTCCTAAATATTTTATTCCTATATCTTCAAAAAACATTTCAGGAACAACAATTTGTTTTATACTGTCTTTTATCTTGTTAATAGAATAAACTATGCCTTTTCCTACAGAGGTTCTTTCCATAGTGGAATTAAATTCCTGTTTTAATTTGTTATAACTTGGATCTACCCTTAATTTACTTAAATATGTAGATAATCCTCCCACATTTTTGTCTATAGACATCTGATTGTCATTTAATACAATTATTAGGTTAGTTTTTCTGTACCCTACGTCATTTAGTGCTTCTAGAGCCATTCCCCCAGTCAAAGCCCCATCACCTATTACTGCTATTACATTATGTTTTTTCCTTTTTAGATCTCTTGCTCGGGCCATACCTAAAGCAGCCGATATAGAAGTACTACTATGTCCTGTCTCAAAAAAATCATATATACTTTCATTTCTTTTAGGGAATCCACTTATGCCGCAAGTTTGTCTTAAAGTATCAAACTGTTCTTTTCTTCCTGTTAATACTTTATATACATAAGATTGATGTCCAACATCCCATATTACCTTATCTCTATCCATATCAAACACATTAAATAAGCTTAATGTAAGCTCAACCACACCTAAGTTTGAAGCTAGGTGACCTCCTGTTTTAGAAACCTTTTCAATTAAAAAGTTTCTAATATCTGTTGCTAAACAATCTAGTTCCTCTAGAGTCATTTTCTTTATATCTCTATGATTATTATATCTATCTAGCATATTAAACATATTTTATCATATCCTTTTTCATTTTATATATGTCTGAAAGTGTTTTTAGATTTTTATTAAATTTTCAATTTATATATTTCAATAACTAATCAGACATAAAATCTTACTAGAACTCCCTATTTAAAAGATCTATAGTAAGTTTTTCAAGGTCTTTTGTATCTAAATTTAAACTTTTTAAGTTTTCAATACATTTATGGGTTATATCATTGCACATTTTTTTGCATTTTTCAAGTCCGTATGTAGTTACAAAAGTAGACTTTTCACTCTTCATGTCCTTATTTATTGATTTACCTAAAAGATTTTCATCTCCAACAACATCTAAAATATCATCTTTTATTTGAAAAGCTAATCCTAAACCACGGGCATATTCCTCTAATATATGTATTTGCTCTTTTGGAGCATTAGCTGCTATAGCTGCAGATAATATAGATGCTCTAATTAAAGCCCCTGTTTTCTTGTCATGCATGTAATTTAATTCTTCCTTAGATATACTTTTACCTTCTCCTAATATATCTACAACTTGACCTCCGATCATTCCTTCTGCACCAGAGCTTTGTGCAACAAAATAACTTGCTTCTAAAAAGCTTTTATCTTTAGTTAAACATAAAGAAAATAATATATTCATAGCTTCATTTAATAAGGCATCTCCTGCCAATATAGCTATAGCCTCTCCAAATACTTTATGATTAGTTGGCTTTCCTCTTCTTATATCATCATCATCCATACAGGGAAGATCATCATGTATCAAAGAATAGGTATGTATCATTTCTATAGCTGATGCTAAAGGTAATATTTCTTTATAATCATTGTTATATAACTTATATATAAGTATATTAAGAATAGGTCTTATCCTTTTACCACCATTATTGACACTGTAGTACATGGCCTCATATATTTTATAATTATATTCTCTCTTATCTTTAAAATATAATTCTAACCATGATTCTATATCACTTTTAATATAATCATAATTTATCATATTTATTGTTCAAACTCCTCTAATTTGTCATTTTTTAATATGCTTATTTTTCCTTCCATTTCATTGATCAAAGCATATAATTTATTGCAAAGCTTTATACCCTCTTCGTAATTTTTCATGGATTTTTCTAAGGTTAACTCTTCTCCTTCCATCTCTTCTACTATAATCTCTAATTTATTTAATAAATTTTCATAGCTTTCGCTTTTTTTAGGCATAAACACACTCCTATTTAAAGTTATTAGACTATAATAATTATTAAATCATCCTTTAATAATTATTAATTATAGCCCATAGATTAATCATTATAAATCTTAGCATTTATTTTACCATCTCTAAATAAAATTTCTACTAAATCTTCATCTTTTAAATCTTTACTGTTTTTAATTAGATTACCATTTTCATCTTTAATTAAAGTATACCCCTTATTTAAAACTTTTAATGGGTTATGAGCATTTAATAAATCAATCATATAACCTAATCTATTTTTTTCATCTAAAACTTTTCTCTTAATTCCGCTATTAAGTCTATCATTAAGATCACTAATATTCTTATATTCATTGACTATATAATTCATAGGACTATTTAACTCAATAATCTTTTTTAATAGGTTTATCTGATTTTTCTTTTCTGATAAAGTACTATCTATACTTTGTTTAAGTTTAATATAATTAATATGAATATTCTTTTCTATTTCATAATAATTTGGAAAAACAATTTCTGCCGCCGCTGATGGTGTGGGTGCTCTTAGATCACTTACAAAGTCTGCTATGGTATAATCAACTTCATGACCTACGCCAGTAATTATAGGAATCTTAGCATTATATATTTCTCTTGCTAATTCTTCATCATTGAAAGCCCATAACTCCTCTATAGATCCACCTCCTCTGGCTATTATTACAACTTCAACATCATTGTTTTTTTCAAAATACTTTATACCTTTTATAACATCTTTACTAGCTTCATCCCCTTGTACTAAAGAGGGATAAATTATCATATCAATATAAGCATTTCTTCTCTTTGCTACGTTTATTATATCTCTAATAGCAGCCCCTGTAGATGAAGTTATAATTCCAACTTTTTTTGGATAAATAGGAAGGGGCTTTTTATGTTCTAATTTAAAAAGCCCTTCTTTCTCTAAATTTTCTTTAAGTTCTAAAAAAGCAGCATATAAATCTCCTAGTCCTTGTTTTTTCACTTCTTCACAATATAGTTGATAACTTCCATCCTTTTGATAAACTTTTATCTTGCCCTTTATTTCAACCCTTAATCCATCTACCATCTCAACATCTAGAAACTTTGCATAATCTCTAAACATAACACAACTAATTTTTGAAGATTCATCCTTTAAAGTAAAGTATAAATGCCCACTAGAGTGCCTCTTAAAGTTGGATACTTCACCTTTTATCTTTAAGTTATTTAATATTAAATCATTATCTATTATCTTTTTTACATAGCTATTTACTGCAGTCACTGTTAATGTTTTAATATACATTTTCTTCAAAAGCCTCACACAAATTTTTCATTAATAGTGTAGTAGTTACAGCACCTACTCCTCCAGGTACAGGAGTAACAAAGGAAGCAACCTCTATAGCCTCATCAAATATAACATCTCCAGTGATTTTCCCATTTACAGAAGAAGTTCCTACATCTATTACTATAGCTTTTTCTTTTATATAATCTCTTCCTATAGATTGAGGTTTCCCCATAGCAACTACTAGTATATCAGCTTCTTTGCAAATTTCTTTTAAGTCATTTGTTCTTGAATGACAAATAGTGACTGTTGCATTTTCATTCATTAATAATTGGGCTACTGGTTTACCCACTATATTGCTTCTTCCTAACACCACTGCCCTTTTTCCTTCTATTTTAACTCCAGTACTTTTTATTAACTCTATTGCACTTCTAGCAGTACAAGGTACAAATGCTTTTTCCCCTTTATAAAACTTACCTAAATTAATATCTGTTAAACCATCTATATCTTTCTTATAACTAATCTTAGATGATACTAACTTTTCATCTATATGCTTAGGTAAAGGTAACTGAAGCATGATTCCATCTATTTCCCTGTCTTCATTAAGATTTTCTATAAGACCTATTAGTTCCTCTTCCTTGATGCTTTCATCTAATGAAAAATGTTTTGGTTCAAGTCCCAAATCCTTACATAATTTAATCTGATTATTTACATAATACATAGAGCCACCATCTTCTCCTATGGTGATTGTAGCAAGACAAGGCACTCTAATGCCTTCACCTTTTTTATCTTCTACGAATTTCCTTATGTCACTTTTTAAAGACTTAGCAAATTCTTTTCCATTGATGATTTCTCCCATAATTCTCTCCCCTTTTCTTTACTTACTTATTTTTACTAATTTTATCAAGCACCCCATTTATAAAGGATACTGATTTATCCTCAGAATATTTTCTAGTAAGTTCTAAAGCCTCGTTTATAGCAACTTTATAAGGTACGTCTTTTAAGTATAATATTTCATAAGCTCCTATTCTTAAAATTGAATGGTTAACTTTTGAAATTCTAGGAAGCTTCCAATTTACCATGTACTTTTCGATCTCTAAATCTAATTCTTCTTTCTTAGAATCTATCCCTTCCATAATTGACTTTATATAATTAATATCTAGTTCACTTATATCGTAATCAGTATTCTCCATAAAACTTTCAAAGGTCTCTTCTGAATTTTCTTTATTAAGCATCATTTGAAAAACAAGTTCTAATGCTACTTCTCTTGATTTAGTTCTGTTCATTGCATCCTCCTAATGTTTAATCATAAAATCTAGACAATTTTAAGGATAATTTATCCTCAACCATTAAATATTATATATCATAATTAGTATCAACACAATTCTATATAAATTATACCTTATATAGAAAAATATTCAAAACTAATTAAAAACACCCTCTTTAGAAAGAGGGTGTTTTATTATTGTTCTTTTGTTTCTACTGAAGAATTTTCCTTTGGTAGTATTATGTTTTGAACATATATATTAACCGATGATACAATTAATCCCGTCATAGTTTCAACAGCTTTTCTTACATTTTCTTGAACTTTTGCAGCTACTTCTGGTATCTTTACACCATAATCTACATTTAAAATTACATCTATTGAAGCACTCTCTTCTTCAACATTAACTTTTACACCTTTAGAATTATTCTTTTTACCTGTAAAAAGTTGAGTTATGCCTGCTGTTGCTCCATGGCTCATATCTGCAGTACCTTTGATCTCTGCTGCTGCAATTCCTGCTATCACACTAACTACTTCATCTGATATTTTTACTATACCTAGGTTCATATCTTCTTTCTTTATATCATCCATATAAATTAACCTCCTACTTTTGCATAGCAATCTACTAATCTTAGGTACATTATATCAAATAATAATATCTTTTACAATTATTATTGTTTAGCCTCTATCTCCACATTTTTTATTTTAGCAACACTCATAACTACTTCTTGTATTTGTTTTCTTTGTTTATCTGTTAACTCTTCCTTTGTCTTAACTATTATTCTTGCCTTGTCACTTTCTATTAAACACAAAACATCCTCAAATCCTTTAGCTTTTAATGCAATTTCTATTCTATTTTCATTATCTTGACTCAATGCTAAATCTGCATGTTTCTTAGTTAAGTTATCAACTTCTTCTTTAGATACATTACTATTAGACATTAAAGTTTTTAGAGTTTGTATGGTTTCTGAAGTTCTTTGATCCCTTGTAGTTCTTGATTCATAGAAGAAATCTGACTCAGAAACCTCTTTTGGTTTCTTGTCTTTACTTAAACTCAATGTATTTTTTCCTGAATCAACATTTCCCATAGCCAATTCCTCTACATTGCCGTTTACCTTTGCAGCTAATACTCCAGCACAAACTATTAATGCTAATAATGCTAATATTATACCTGCTTGCTTTTTATTCATTTATATTCCCCCTATCCTTTTTCTATTGAATTATATGCTATTTTTTCATTGAATATACATTTACTTTATTGTCAGGAATGTTATAGAAACTAGATACAGCTTTGGTTATGTTGTATTGTACTTTTTTATCTTCGGCCCCTTCTGCCACTATTATTATGCCTGTTACCTTAGGTTTATAAGTCTTAAGTATAAGAGGTTCATTTTCGTTGCCTTTATTACTCATAACTACCTTAGTACCATCATTCTTTTGAATTATCTCTCTACTTCCTCCTACTGTATCTTTTTCTTGGGTTGTACTAGTAGAATTATTCATATCTAATGCTGGTACATGTTCCTCTCCACTTTCAAAATACATCATTACCTCTACACTTCCCACCCCCTCTATTTTAGTTAATATATATTTAAGTTGACTTTTTTGCTCTTGCTCATAAGATAGTATGCTATCCTTTATGGCTATCTCTTTATTCTCTTGTTCATTTGTCACAGTTTTTTTAGTTGAAGTATTTTTAAACACATCGGAAATTATTACTATAAAAAGCCCAATAAGAAATATTATTAAAATATTAAATAAGGTGCCTTTAGTTCCTTTTTTGCTCAGTTCATCTACTATTTTTTTTAGATTCACTTTTATCCCTCCATATATCGAATTTATCTGAAGCATAATATATAATGTTCTCTTTTATAAATACCTGCTTCTAGATTCCTTCTGCTAAAGTTCAATTGTAGTTAAAACTACATCTAAAATAAGTTTTACTTTATCTTATAACTTTAATATTCGATTCATCTAATCCCAAAATAGAACTTAAGTAAGATCTTATTTCTTTCTGTTTATCACTAACTAATTCTTCTGTATCACTATCTACTTTAGTATTAGCATTTAATTCTATCTTTTTAATTTTACTTACACTTTTGTCCTCAACCTTAACTTGCACAGACTTTAGTGAAATGTTATTATTCTCGTATTCTAAAGATGCATCTATTTGAAACTTATCTTTAGGATACTTTTTTAATAAAACCTCATTTAATTGCGTCTGTAAATTTTTCTTGAAATTTTCCATAGTAGACTCTACGTTTTTTTTCTTATAGTATTCTTTATCTTCTTCGAAACTAGACAAAAGTTTTTCGCTTTTCTCTATATTCCAAGTTAAATTTTCTTTATCTTTATTCATTATTTTAAATATAGGATTTATTACCACCGTCATTAAAATTAGCCCTAAAACAAATTTCCCATATTTTTTCATTGTATTATTAGGTAGTATTAATTCTATAGCTGTAATAAATAACACCGTACTACAAATGTTTATAATCCAAGATTTTAGGATATCCATATCTCCCCTCCTTAAGCCCCAATAATAGTTTTTCCACTGGAAGCCAGTATAGCTATCATTATAAAGAACATTACTGAAACACAAATAACACAGGACATAATAAGGGTTATAGAATCACCTATGGAGCTTACACAATCAATTATTCTTTTATCACTTATAGGTTCTATAAAAGCTGCAGTAATTTTATAAAGCATGGCCATTATAAATAATTTGATTATGGGTGTAATTATAATAATTAGTATTATAATTAATCCCAAAGAACTTATAGCATTCTTTAGTAACAAAGAGTATCCTGCCACAGTAGATACCGCATCAGATAAGGCTTTTCCTACAATTGGTACAAAATTATCCACTGCAAATTTAGCTGTTTTTGCTGTTACTGCATCTAAAGTACTTGAAGCCACTCCTCTTATGGTTATTATTCCTATAAATATAGTCATAATTATTCCTTGAGCCCATAGTACTATTTGATTTACAAGCTTGGATAATTTAGAAATCTTATACTCTTCTGATATATTATTTATAAATTGTAGTACAAACCCCATGAGTATAAGTGGAATTATAAAATCCACATAAAACCTTGGTACTATATTTACTGCAGCTAAGGTTATAGGATCTAGAGTAGCTACTTGAGCTATCCCACCAACACTACTTAGTAAAAGCATTAATACTGGTATCAAAGCAGCCATAAAATTAGTTATATCGTTTATAGCATTTTTAGCTAGGTTAATAGATATCAAAAAACTTTTTGATAATATCATTATAAGAATGGAATAACATGCAAAATAAGCTATGTTCGTGATGTTATCATTGGTAAAAGCATCTTGAATATTTTTTAATAGAGCCGTTATTAGGGCAATAACTATTACCATTACTAAAAACTTTGAAGAGGTAACTACCTCTTTTAATGTGTAGCTAATAAGACCTTTACCTATTCCCTTAAAATCAAGATTACCCTTTCCACTTTTAATATAATTAGATATATAAGTTTTAATATCAAGGTCATTAACTAGTTCATGATCTAGTTTTATATTTCTCATATAATCATATAAATTTTCTAATTTTGCTTCGTCTACAATATTACTATCCTTATTTTCTATATGTTCAATAGTATTTTTTTCATTAATATTTATTTTGTCAATTTGACTTTCTGCCTTGACTGTAGTAAAACTTGTGATGATTATAAATAAAATCATCATTATTATCTTTTTCATATATACCACCTACATAATCTTTAGTATGGCTTCTAAAACTGCCATCAGAATTGGTATGGCTAAAAATAAAATAAGAATTTTTCCTGAAAGTTCTACCTTTGAAGCAATACTATTAGCTCCAGCGTCTTTACATATTTCAGCACAAAAAGAAGCTACATATGCTATACCTAATATTTTTATAACTGTACTTAGATAAACAGCATCTATGTTTGCTTTCAAGGCTATTGATTGAAGAAATTGAATTATTAAATTAATTTTATTAAGCAGAAAGAAAATAATTATAATACTGGTGATTAAGGTAATAAATATAGATATATCTTCTCTTTTGTCTTTAAATAGTATGAATAAAAATAATGCTATAAAAGCAAAAGAGGCTATTTTTACTATCTCCATAAAACCACCTAAAATTGAAACATAGTTCTTACAGAATCAAATAATTTACTTATAAGATTTATCACCATTAGCAGTATCACTACAACTCCAGCTATATTTGCAATAGCTGCAATGTCATCTTTTCCACTGCTGGTAAGAACTTTATCTAATATAACCAATACTATACCAGCGCCTCCTATTTTAAATAGTAAACTGATATCTAGCATGTCCTCTCCTCCTTCATATTAAGAAAATAATTATCATTAGACCTATGGATATTCCTAAATATCTATATACTTTCATATCTTTCTTGCTCTTATCTAAAGCAATTTCAATCTGCTCTTGAAGATTTTTAAGAGTGATTGAAAAAATACTGATATGGGATTGTATATCCGATTCTCCCAAACTTTTAGCCAGGTCTAAAATTATATTCTTATCTTCCATATTAATATTTAAGGATTTTTTATGTTTCTCTAAGTTTTTGTCAAAGCTTTCATAAACATCTTTAACCATATTTTGTTTCAAGTCATCAGCTACATCTTTAAAAATATCTTTAAATACATATTTGCTTTTTACGGATATATTTAGCATAGCTTCTGGAAGTGGCGTATGAGTATAAAAAATCTCATTTTGAAGATGATTTAAGCATCTTTCCAGCTCTTTTAATTGAGATGTCCTCTTTTTTAAGGACTCAGCATATACAAAGCCAGCTAAAGAACAGGATATAAATATCATTAAAAAACCTAAATATTTAACCATATATTTTTTCTCCATAAATTACTTTATTAAGCTGAAAATCATATATATACTCTATGGTTCCAATGCCACGTCTATTACTTAGTACTACTGCTTTTCTAAAAACTTCTGCCTCCAATAGGTTTTTAAATACTAATCTTTTTTCCATATCTTCAATTCCGCTACCATGGATAGTAGTTATGATGTTCACTCCTGAATTAAGAGCTAATAAGATACTTTCCATATCTCTTTCAGAGCCTATTTCATCACATATCAACACCTCAGGAGCCATGGATCTTATAGCCATTATTATCCCATCACTTTTCATACAGTTATCATATACGTCAGTTCTAATACCTACCTCTAGCTGAGGTACCCCTTCATAGCAAGCAGCAATCTCACTTCTTTCATCTATTATAACTACCTTCTTCCCTTTAATTCCTCTCCTTGTATCTCCATCAGATATCTGACGGCTTATATCTCTTAAAATAGTAGTTTTTCCACATTTAGGAGGAGATATGATTATGGTATTTAATACTTGTCCCTCTTTTGTTATATAAGGAATTAAAAATTCACCACAACCTTTAACTTCCCTACATATTCTTATATTCAGTGAAGATATTGTTCTTATAGTTTTAATTCCATCTCTATCTTGAACACAATCCCCAGAAATACCTATTCTATGTCCTCCTTTTATAGTTATATATCCTTGTCTTATTTCTTCTTCAAAGGCATACATTGAATAATTACTTATTCTTTGCAATATAGTCTTTATATGATCTTTAGTAACAATAAAGGGTTTTATTATTTCATTTTGATTTATTTGAACTATTAATGGTTTACTAACTCTTAGTCTAATTTCTTGAACTAATTTAAAATCTTTAAACTCTGCTAGATTTAATAATATGTCTTTGGGTAAAATATCCATAATTTCATTAGTATACATAATTTTCCTCTCTCTAACTTTTTATTAGAGATTGTTCACCTCCTTTTCTATACTTAATTTTTATTTTTGTATATTGATAAATATTACAAAAAATAAAAAAATCCTAAGATTATTCTTAGGATTTTAAATTTACTATATAAATTTGTACAATATACAAATGTTTTACACTCTTTACTTTTTTATTGGTTCTAAGTATTTTTCTTGCAATTTCATTGTATTATTACAATTTGGACATTTTATTTCTGAGTCACTTTTAAAAAGTTGCTCTTCTATAAATAGTGTTTCATCACAAAAAGGACAGGAACTTTCAATATAATCATCCTCTTCATGTTTATACTCAAAACTATCCACTTCTTCTTCAAAACCTTCTAATAATGAAGAAGCGTCATCTAATCTACTTTCTATATACTCAGCATATTCAGTTAACTCTTCTATAGTCTTTTCCATAGACTGAACCCTTTGTGATAAATCAATAATAATTTGAAGAGTCCCATCTAAAATTTCTTCTGATGACTTATATGACTTAAGTTCATCTATTTTTTCTATAATATCACTCATAGATACACATCCTTTTCTTAAATAAAAGGTTCTAAATTTATCTTTATATAAAATCTTAGCTAATCCTTTTGGATTAGCTAAACTAATGTCACTATATTAGAATTTAAACTCTTTCCATGTACTCTCCAGTTCTTGTATCTATTCTAATCATATCTCCTTCATTAACGAAAAGAGGAACAT
This sequence comes from Clostridium simiarum, assembly GCF_018919175.1. Taxonomy (GTDB): domain Bacteria; phylum Bacillota; class Clostridia; order Clostridiales; family Clostridiaceae; genus Clostridium_L; species Clostridium_L simiarum. The sequence continues at coordinate 685,743 of NZ_JAHLQL010000001.1, forward strand.
TAACTATTGCTCCAGTTTCAACTGTAGCTGGTTTTAATGTGTTAGTTGCTGTATTTCCCTTAACGGCTGGCTCTGTATGAGTAATTGATAACTCAACAAAGTTAGGAGCTTCTACAGAGAATGCTTCTCCTTTATAAAACTTTATTATAGCAAACATATTTTCTTTTAAGAACTTTATAGCATCTTCAACTTTTTCATGATTTAAAGGAATTTGCTCAAAAGTTTCTTGATCCATAAAGTAATATAATTCTCCATCAGAATACAAGTACTGCATCTCTTTTCTTTCTATTACAGCTTCTTGTAGCTTTTCAGTTGGGTTAAAAGTTTTATCTGTAACTCCTCCAGATATTACATTTCTAAGCTTTGTTCTTACAAAAGCTGCACCTTTTCCTGGTTTAACGTGTAAAAAATCTACTACTGTAAATACTTGTCCATCTAATTCAAAAGTAGTACCTTTTCTTAAATCTCCTGCTGATATCATTAAGTATCCCTCCAAAATCTTTTAGATTCATTTATATTATAACCTTTTCAGGTAAATTAATACCAAAAACACTTTAGTTTTTCTATATAAATTATTATTTCTTATAACCTTTCTAATATTTACTTATTAAAAATTCTATAGCTAAAATATAACTTTGCCATCCAAATCCACTGATAACTCCAATAGCACCTTCTGCAGTAACACTGTTTTTTCTATACTGTTCTCGACTATAAATATTACTAAGATGTACTTCTATAACAGGTATATCTACCCCTCTTATGGAGTCTAATATAGCTATGCTATAGTGAGAGTATGCTGCTGGATTTATAACTATAGCTTGATAATGCTCTTCAGCTTTTGCTATAGTATTTATAATAGCACCTTCCTCATTACTTTGGAAAAAATCAATTTCTACTTTTCCCTTAAAATGATTGCTTATTTTATTGTTTATTTCCTCTAAAGTCATATTTCCATATATATTTACTTCTCTTTTACCTAACCTATCTAAGTTAGGACCATTTACAATAAGTATCTTCATATAAACACTCACCTATCAAACCTATTAGATTTTAAACTAATTTTTATAAAAAATCAACCTTTAACAATGTTATTTTATCAAAAGCACTGTATATTTTCAATAAGTATTACATATTTTTCACTATATCACTACACTGTTACTTATAGGGTTTTATAAGTGGATTTACTTTATTTAATACTTCATTAAGTATATCACACTTGTTTTTATTTTCACAATTTATTGTTATACTAGCCTTTTTATATATCTCAATTCTTTCATTATACAATTTTTTCAACTTGTCTTTTATATCTTCTTTTAAAAGTAAAGGCCTATCTTTTTTATTTTTCAACCTCTTTTCAAGTTCATATAAGGGTACATCTAAAAATATGGTTATACCCATGGAATTTAGTTTAGACATATTTTTATTATATATTGGTAAACCACCACCTGTAGCTATAACTTTGTAACACATAGTATCTAATTCTTGTAAAGTTTTTTTTTCTAAGTTTCTAAAATACTCCTCACCTTTATACCTAAATATATTCTTTACCGTATTACATTCTTTATACTCTATATACTTATCAGTATCTATAAAACCCCATTTAAGTTTTTTGCTAATGATATGTGCTATAGAGCTTTTACCGCTACCAGGCATTCCTATAAATATTATATTGCAAGCCATGTTCCATCTTCCCCTTTATCAATCTTTAAGTGGTTTTAAGAATCAAATATCCTTTTATAATATCTTCTTCTTCTGAAATAATGTTTATTTCCTCTATATTAATAGTTTCTTTACTATCCTTTAGTACTAACAAGTATTGTAAAAAACCTTCTTTATTAGTTGTAAAATCTACGGATAAATTTATCTCCTCTTCATTATACTTAATGCTATTTATTGAGAACCCTTCTTTTTCATTAAAAGCTAACACATCGGAAATACTAATGTTATTTATATCAAATTCTCTTTGTACATTATACCCTTCCATATTAGAAGTAGGTAATGTATTATAATCCTTAAAAGCTTCTTTATTTAAAAGCCTATAGATATTATTGGTACATATAAGTATTATCTCTATTAAAAATATAATTGTTAATGTTAAAATAATAGACTTTTTAAAATTCCATATCATACTCTCACCTCAATAGGACAATATAGCATTAAAAGTATATTTATCCTTTTCATTTTTTATGTATTCCATACTTTTTAGTTTCATACTTTCATGTTTACTCCAGTAGCCAATAAACTCATCTATAGCATTATTATTAATGAATGTAACAGTCATATTTACTTTATCTTTAGTAATAGACACATTATTTATATATAATTCTTTTTCTTCAAGTTTAAATATATCATATATACCATGAGAAAATTTTTCTATGTTACTATCCTTTTTCTCATTATTATAATTTGTAAGGTTAATATCACTTTCTATTTCTTTATACTTAGTATCCTTTAAAGTTTTATTAAGATTAACCAGTGGTTTTATCATAAAAATAACTAAAAGTATAAGTAATATTATATAGTTATTATAAGCTACGGATTTTTCTTTTTCTTTATTATATATATAATTAAAGGTAGCGTATTTATAAGGGTTCTTATAATTACTTAACATTAAAAAGCTCCTTACTATTTATATTATAATTCTCTATGTTGAAAGATTTAATGTTTTCTTCTCCTAAGTTTATATTAATTGTATATATTGTTTTAGGTAAAGATATATCCCAATCTACTAGTGCCTTTGTTATTAGTTCTAAAGCCTCAGTACATGCACTATAACCATTATCTTTATCTATATCTTTATTCAATGTAGAAAATACTAAATCACCCTCTTTTAAAACAATAGAATATAGGATTCCATCTATGTGTGCTACTATTATTCCATGTTTAATATTTGTTTTAGATTTTATCTCCCTTATTAGAGCTTCTTGCAAAGGTATGATATTTAGTTTTTTACAATGAGCAAAATAATTATCCAAAAGTTCATATCTATCTGTGTTAATACATTTAACAATTAACTCTAAAATATTTTTATTGCAACTTATTACACTATAATCAAATAATATATCTTCCTTTTTAAATAGTAAATTAATTTCTCTTTCTATATTTTCTCTTAATAATAAATTATTCATCTTAGGCAGCTTCATTTTAAAGGTATAAATCTCTTCTTCTTTTAAGAAAATACTTACATTTTTCTTTTTTATTGTTGCAAAATCTATATCTTCGTATTTAAATTTTTTATAATAATCTTTATTTCCATAACAAATATAATTTTCTTTACCCATAATAATATAAACTTTATTTTTGTATATAATTATCACCTTCCTTAATATTTAACTAAATTTACCTTATTTTCTTCTATATTATATTTATAATACTCATAACAATAAACTCCATTAAAATCTCTAATCTTCAATTTAATATATTTATTAAAGCCATCATAATTTATGCTACAATCTTCATAAATTATAGACTTCGTAAAAGGTCTTAGAAGTTCAACTTCATTTATCTCTACATCAGCACTCTCTTCTAAACATTTATCCAAAGAACTCTGTAGTTCCGACTTGAACCTTGTAAGTAATATTTCTTTAGCTTTACTATTTTCTCTTAAAACTCTTTTATATATTAACCTATTAGTATTAACTCTCTCATTTAACATATTTAATATAAAGACACTAATAGTAAATACCATAGTCATAGTTAATAAGGTTCCAAGAAGTATGTTGCCTTTATTGGATTTTTTTATCCGCTGTTTACTGCATAGCATTTCTCTATGAAATCTCCTCCCTTTAATACTATTTTTATAAAAATAAGATCCTGATTTTTCTCTGCATAAAACTCTTCTACATTTTTTATGATGTTATTGGAAGTTTGAACTATATTATTTTTTTTAATCACTGCAACTATTCTATCTTTATCATTTTTCATTATGTACTTTTCAATGGAAGTATTTGGTTTAAAATCTTTTTCTTTTATCCATATAAAATTATCTTGAACTATTACTTCCATTCTTCCACTATTCAATTCCCTATCTATTATGTCTATAGCTTGGTTTAAATAAATATAATTAACATAGGATTTATTGCTTTCTTTATAATCCTTAAGGGAAATAATTATAATAGTAAAAAGAAAATGAATTATAGTTATTGAAATACTAAAATAAATAATGAATTCTAGAATAGAGAAGGCCTTTTTCTTACTTTTTAGATCTAATTTGAAATTAAATATATTCTTTTTCATATATTAATAATTTCCTTTATATAATTTTGTTTCTTTCTTATAAGAATCTTTTTCAATCACTATCCTTATATTTAGTATATCTTCTTCTAAAGTAGTGTATATCTTTGTATAAGGTCCTTCTATTTCTTCCTCATCAATTATTTGCATTAAATCCCTATGTTTTATGGAATCAACATCCATGTATTGATTATTAATATAATACTCTTTTTCACAAAGGGTAAGTAAATTGTTAAAACTTTGATTATGGTATATTTCGTTTTTTAGAGCCTCCAAAAATAGCATTTCTTTAATAATCTTATCTTGATTAAATTTTTCTTTTAAATAATATCCTCTTGAAAAGAAAAAGCTTCCAATTATTAAAATCAAAATAGAAAGTGCTATTACAGCCTCAAGGAGCATATAGCCCTTCTTTTTTCTATGTTTTAATTTCTCCATAAAAACTCCCTACTTGTATTGTAATTGAATGTAACTTTCCATTATTGTCTTTAAATTTTATAGTACCTGCATCAATAGTACCATTGTTTTGAACTTTAAATATTTTAGGATTACCTACTACCATTAATTCATACCCTTTAGGCATAGATACATGATTTATAACTTTGGTTTCTACTACAAAATTTATATTATTTGTTTTGCCTTCTAACTCAATGTATCCTATTTGATTATTAACTTTACAATATTTACTAGAATACGAAATTAAAGATAGCATAGAGGTTTTATAATATTCTATTTCAGTATCCTTTATACTTCGCTTTATTAGGTTAATTGGTGCATAAGTTATAGAAAAGGCTATACTTAATAGACCTAATGCTACTAATACTTCAATTAGGGTAAATCCTTTCTTTTTAAGCATATTTTCACCAAACCTCCTTTTTGTAAGGATTATAATCTAATAAAGAGATGTAAGACTATCCATCATAGGTAAAACTAATATAATTATTAAGATCAAAACCATAGAGCCTATTATAATTATGGACATAGGTTGAATCCGATTTATCTTTTTTTCTATATTTTTTTCATAATTAAACATAAGTATATCTTCAATATAATTTAAACTCTCTTCTAAATTTCCACTTTCCTCCCCTACCTCCAATATAGATAAAGAAATTGAATTTAATAAATTTGATTTCTTAAAGGCTTTACATAAACTCTTTCCACTTTTTATATCAGATATTATTACATCTATATTCTTTTTATATATAGGATTATCTATAATATCAGCACATCTTTCTAAGCTATTTATAATAGTATTTCCTGAAGTTATTAATGTCTTTAAGCTTGTAACAAATTTAATATTATAGAAATCTCTTAATATCTTTATTCTCATGGTTATTCCATATTTTATATTATTATTTTTGTAGTTTATACATATCATTAGTAATAATAATAAGCTAATCGCTAATATTACATACCACTTATCTATTATTAAATTACTCATAGTTATAAAGGCTTTGGTGTAAATAGGTAATCCTTCTAAAGTTTCATCTAACAAATTAATAAAAGAAGGTACTATTTGTACCGTTATAAAAAAGAACATCATAATAGTAGAAAGTAATAGTATTATTGGATAAGACAAGGAATTTTTTAGTTTTTCTTTTAATTTTTCCTGCTTATAATAATATTTACTAAGTGTATCGAAACTATTTTCTAAATTTCCACTTTCTTCTCCAACTTTTATCATTTGTATAAAAATTTTAGGATATACCTGTGAATATTGAGAAAAGCTATCACTTAAACTTTTTCCATCCTTTAAATGTACACATACACCTAAAATACTTTCTTTAATTTTAATATTTTGATTTTCATGTGATATTATATTTAATGAATTAAAAATATTTACTCCTGAGCGAAGCATAATACTTAGATTTTGGCATAAAATCCCTAAATCCTTATAGGAAGGCTTCTTTAAAAGGTCTTTGAAATCTATGGATTTATAGTATTTACATAAATAATAGCCCTCTCCCTTTAATACTGATCTAAGGTTTTCTTTCTCTCCTATAAATCTTCCAAACTTCTTCTTTCCTTGCAAATCGTATGCTTTATAATAGTATTTATTCATTTAGCATGATCCTCTGTTGGCTTATAATTGGAACAAGCTGATTATAATCAATTACTCCATCTAATAATAACTTTTTATATTGATATAAAAGATTATTTTCCTCAATGTTACCTACTCCATCTCTAAATTCTCTTATGTCTTTACATGTTTGTAACCTTTTCTTTTTTTCCTCATCTAAATATAATGTTTCGCTAGCTAGTACCCTACCTAGGTATCCAGTATTTCTACATATACTACAGCCTCTAGCCTCATAATAATCTTCGCACATATCAATATCTAAAATCTTACCTTGATAATCCTTTATTTTAGAAATTGTTTTACAATGAGGACATAGTTTTTTTATAAGTCTTTGTGAAACTATCCCTAATAAAGAGTCCATCATTATATATCTTTTTATACCCATTTCTGAAAGCCTATATAGTGCTCCTATAGAATCATTAGTGTGGAGTGTAGAAAGCACCTTATGACCCGTTATCGCAGCCCTTGAGGCTATTTGAGCTGTTTCCTCATCTCTTATCTCCCCAATCATTATCACATCGGGATCCTGTCTTAGAAGGCTTCTTAACCCTGTAGAAAAATGAATGCCGGCTTTAGGATTTACATTTATTTGATTTATTCCTTTTATACTATATTCTACTGGATCTTCTATGGTTGTAATGTTTATATTTTCTTGATTTAATTTATTTAACATACTATATAAAGTTGTAGTTTTACCGCTACCAGTAGGTCCAGTTACCAAAATCATCCCATATTGTGAATTTAACATAGAGTTTATTAGTTTCAATTGATCTTTACAAAATCCCAAACTTTCTAAGTGATTAAAATTTGATTCCTTGTACAAAATTCTCAAAACTAACTTTTCTCCATTTATTGTAGGTATTGAAGAAACTCTTATATCATGACCTATATCTTTAATATTAAAGTTTATTTTTCCATCTTGAGGTATTCTTTTTTCAGCAATATTCATATTAGATAGTAATTTTATTCTTATGATTAAACTCTCTAACACTGCTTTAGGCATTTTAATAAACTCAAAGAGGCTCCCATCTTTTCTAAACCTAATAGATATTTCATTTTCTTTTGGTTCAATATGGATATCACTAGCCTTTATTTTAATAGCCTCTTTTATAATATCTTCCACTAATCTAGATGCTGGTGAATCTTTATTTTTAGAAAAATCACTACTAGGTTTGAATTTTTCTCTATTATCATTTACTAACTCTTCTATAGAATTATCTTTGATATCATTGCCATAGTATAAAGATAATCTCTCTAATATGCTTTCTTTATCCATAATATGAACTTGCACATTTTTTTTGTATAAAAATTTTACATAATTAATAGCAACTATATTATTTTCATCATTTATGCCTAAATAAATAGTTTCTCTATCTATCATTAAAGGAACCATAAGATTATCATAAGCCATACCTTTTGGTATAAGGTTTACTATATTGGAACTAAGCTCTGACTTGATTACTTTCATGTTTTTACCTCCATCAATGATTTATCTATGATTCTTAACAATTATTTACTTTTTATACATAAAAATAGAGAATATTTCTATACAGAAATATTCTCTATTAACCTTTTATTATAATTCTCTTTTGTACATGTGATAATTTCCTTCTTTATCTATTATTAAATTCACTGAATTATCTTGTTTTTTTATCATATATACTTTAGACTCTTCCTTATTCTTATCATATCCTAAAAAATACACATTACCATTTTCATCTGATGCCATTCCTCCAGAATCATTTATATTTTTAGGAAAATCATATATCATCCTCTTTACACTTTTATCTGATTCTAGTTTATATATAGAACTTTTTCCATTAATATCTTCTGCCATAATAAATATACTTTCTTCATATTTTAGTGAATAAAATACCTTAGAAATTTTTGACTCAACTAAATTATATTCTTTGTTTTCAATGTTAAATATCCCTAACTCATAGTGGTCTCTTTTAAAATTCATTACCATAAAATTTTCTTTATCTAAAGCTTGTAAGTATACAATAAATCCATCTTCAATAGGTGCTATTAAATCTTCTTTATTATTTTTAAAGTCGTATTTAAATAAGCCCTTTAGATTAGATTCCTTACCCCTAGATCCATAATAAACTAGATTATTCTCATCTATCCAATCATATACATTACCTGAGATTACTACTTCAGTATTTATGCGTTTCTCTTTGTTTTCAGCAACATCATATATCATAACACCTTTTACACTATCATAACTATCTTCTTCAAAGGCCCTATATGCAATCTTATTTCCATCTTTAGATAACTTTATATCTAAATAACTATGGTGCTTATTTACCTCTATTAATCCCTTCCCTTTTTTCCTTATAATAAGGCTGTTATCTGGTAGCTCATTCCCTTCACTTGTTCCCTTTAAATATACAATAGTATCTTTTGTATATTTAAAATCTTCTATTCCTTTTACATCTTCTATATATTTCTTTTTTCCTTCTGCAAAATTGTATGCCTTTACAATCCCTTCTGAGGACTCCATCAATGTAACACTGGAAAAACTTTCATAGTTATAATCTATAGGCACATTTTCTTCACCACTGTATTTTTTATTACATCCAATTAAAAATACAGATAGAATTAAAAGTATATAAGTTTTAAGTTTTCTCCTCACTATTATTACCACCAGTCATATTAATACTCCATTAAAAAAAATCCTTCAAATACATCTTTGGCATTTCCAATCATATATATACCTTGGTCTTCTATCTTAACTTTTAGTTCTCCACCATCTACAATAACTTTTACTTCATTATCTATATATCCCAATAAATGTGCAACATAAGCTGAAGCACAATTTCCCGTTCCACAGGCTAAAGTTGCTCCTGCCCCTCTCTCCCAAGTTTTAACTTTAATATTTTTTCTATCTATTATTTCACAAAAATCAACGTTTGTCTTTTCAGGAAAAATAGAGTATGATTCTATTAATCTTCCTTCTTCTATATTATATTTATCCAATCTATCTATAATAACTGTATGAGGTACACCCATATGAAGAGAAGTTATCTCATATTTTTTACCCTCTATCTCAATAGATTTACTTATTATTATATCTTCAGATAATGCTGGAATATCAGAAGGTTTTAAAGATGGCTTTCCCATATATACAATTATCTCTTTTACCTTATCCTCTTCTATTATAAGATTAATTTCCTTTATTCCATCACCAGTTTTTATATTTATTTTTGACTTTTTAACTATATTTTCATCATAGACATATTTAGCAAAACATCTTATACCATTACCACACATAGAAGCAAAGGATCCATCAGAATTAATAATAACCATTTCTATATCTGCTTCTTTACAATGTCTTACTAATAGTATTCCATCTCCTCCAACTCCAAAATTTCTATGGCAAAGTTTTAAAGCAATTTCCGCCTCTTTTCCTTTAAACATATTATTCAAGTCTTCAATTACTATAAAGTCATTTCCATTTCCATGCATCTTTTTAAATTTCAATTATATCCCTCCTCTTTATATTTTTTATATTCTTCTTTATAATATAATACTATACATATATAAATAAATCGTAAAATTTGTATTACATTTAGACAACTTTCCTAACTATTGATATAATTAACATATTCACAGTTAAATACTTAATGTTTTTTAAGAAAGGAAGTTTATTTATGGCTTTAGATGGAATATTTCTACAAAGTTTAGTTCATGAATTAAAAGATGAAATATTAAATTGTAAAATAGATAAAGTTAATCAACCTGAAAAAGATGAAATTACTTTAACCCTTAGAGGACCTAAGGGAAATAGAAAACTACTGATAAGCTCAAGTCCCAATTATCCAAGAATTCATCTTACAGAGGAACCGAAAACTAATCCCGCTCAACCTCCAATGTTTTGTATGTTATTAAGAAAGTACTTAATCGGTGGAAGAATAAGGGACTTACTTCAGCTTAACAATGATAGAATACTACTTATGAATATAGAAAACACTGATGAATTAGGTTTTGACAGTATGTATTCATTAGTGGTTGAAATTATGGGACGACACAGTAATATTACCCTTGTAAGACAAAGAGATTCTATGGTTATGGATTCAATAAAACATATAACTCCAGAGATTAATAGCTATAGAAGCCTTTATCCTGGTATAAAATATAAATATCCACCTTCTTCAGATAAATTTAACCCTTTGTCCTTCATTAAAGATGATTTACTAGAGTATATAAAATCCAACGAAATAATATTATCCCATAATACTGCTTCAAATTGTTTTACTGGAGTAAGTAAGTTATTATCTAAAGATTTATATAATAAATATATTTCTGTAAAAGAAACAGAAGAAAACATCAATTTATATGTTGAAATATGCAATGACTACTTTAATAAGGTAAAATCTAAAGACTTCCAATTCTTAAGTTACATAGAAGAAGGAAGCCCTAAAGATTTCTATTGCATAGACCTAATCACCATGATAAATTATACTAAAAAATCTTACGAATCACCATCAAAATTATTAGAAGACTTTTATAAAGAAAAGGATAGAAGTGATCGTATTCATGGTAGAAGCACAGAATTATTAAAGTTAATTCATACTAATTTAGATAGATGTAACAAAAAAATTCAAATTTTAAAATCCACCTTAAAAGATTGCGAAAATAAGTCTGACTACAAAATCAAAGGGGAACTTCTCACTGCAAATATATATAGTATAAAACCTGGTATGAAGAAGGTAAATTTATTAAATTATTATAGTGATAAAGAAGAGTATCTAACAATTGAATTAGATGAAAATAAATCTCCATCAGAAAATATACAATATTATTATAAAAGATATAATAAATATAAAAAATCTGAAGAGGCTGCAAAGGAGCAACTTTTAGTTGCTGAGGATGAAATTAAATATTTGAATTCTGTTTTAAGTAATTTGATTAATATAGAACATTATGACGAAATTCATGACATAAAATCTGAGCTTATTGAATCTGGTTATATCAAATATAGAGGTTCTAAAAAGGGAAAACAAAAACCTTCAAAGCCTCTACACTTTATTTCTAGTGATGGCATAGATATTTACGTAGGTAAAAATAATATACAAAATGACTATCTAACTCTTAAGTTTGCCAATAGGCAAGATACTTGGCTACACACTAAAAATATTCCTGGTTCTCATGTAATAATAAAAGGTGAAAATATTCCTGAAAGCACCCTTTTAGAAGGAGCTACATTAGCTGCCTATTATAGTAAATCTAAAGACTCTTCCAATGTTCCTGTAGACTATACTTTAGTTAAAAATGTAAAGAAACCCTCTGGTGCTAAACCAGGTATGGTAATATATTATACTAATAAAACTATATATATAACTCCTAAAGAGATTAACTTAAAAAAGTTATAAAATAAATAATAGCTTGCATGTATATGCAAGCTATTATTTATAAAATATTTATATTCATTATGTAATATAGACTTTTTAATTCTAATCCTTATAGATTTATTATCAATAAGTCACTTTTCTTTATATAAAAATTATTCTTCTGTTTTACTCTTTTCAGGTAATACTAAATTTAATATAATTCCTACCACTGTAGCTAAAGCAACACCTGATAATTCTATGCCTTTAAACTGTATTACAGCACCGCCTATGCCTAGTACTATTATAACAGAGCATATTATAAGATTTTTTTTCATACTAAAATCAATTTTATTCTCTACAAACACTCTAAATCCTGATGAAGCTATTATTCCAAATAATAATGTAGACACTCCACCCATTACTGGTAATGGAATATTGCTTATTATTGCTGATACAGGTCCAATAAAGGATAGTACTATAGCCACAATTCCTGCCCAAGCTATTACCCATACACTGTATACTTTAGTTATAGCCATGACGCCTATATTTTCACCATAAGTTGTATTAGGAGGTCCTCCTACTAAACCAGCAAATATTGTTGCAACCCCATCACCTAAGATAGATCTATGAAGTCCTGGCTCCTTTGTAAAATCTCTTCCGCATACATTGTTGGTTACATATACATGTCCAATATGTTCAGCTAAAGTTACGAAGGCTACTGGTGCCATTAAAAGTATAGCATTCCAATTAAACTTTGGCGCCATAAATGTTGGTATTTGAATAAGTTTTGCAGTTTTTATCATTTCTAAAGATTGTTCTGGTATTACACCTAAAATCAAGGCTAGTATATATCCTACTACCATAGACATAAGTATAGGAATTACTCCTAAAAATCCTTTAAAGTACATACTTCCAAAAATACCTATCCCTAGAGTTACTAAAGCAACTAATATCCAAGCTCCCCTAGATACTCCAGCCATAGCTTCCGTAGTAAAGTTTGGGTTTAATCCAGACCAATTTATAGCTACTCCTGCAAGTGCCAATCCAATTACTATAACTACAGAACCTACAACTATAGGTGGCAGAAGTTTATCTAACCACTTGGTACCTGTAAACTTTATTATAGCTGCAACTATTACATAAATAACCCCTGCTGCTATGATTCCTGAAAGCATAGATTCTCTACCATATTGAGCTGATGCTGAAAGCATAGGTGCAATAAAAGCAAAGGATGATCCTATGTAAGCAGGTAATTTAGCCTTAGTACAAAATATATATAAAATTGTACCCACACCACTACAGAAAAGTGCCAATGAAGGATTTGTATTAGTTAACATAGGAACTAAAATTGTTGCTCCTACCATTGCAAATAAATGTTGAAAGCTTAATGGCAAAGTCTTTAACATAGGTAATCTTTCTTCTACATCTACATAATTTTTCATATTATTCCTCCTCTTTTTAACCTCACTGGATTATTTTAAAAGATTTATATAAAGAAAATCTTTTAATGTAATTTTATATTTTTAGTCTAAATCATAAATTTTAACTGAATCCTGATGATCTATTTCTTTTATTTCTACAGATACCATTTCAGCTTTTGATGTAGGTATATTTTTTCCTACATAATCAGCTCTTATAGGTAATTCTCTGTGACCCCTGTCTATTAATACAGCTAGTTGAATACACTTAGGTCTACCATTATCAACAATAGCATCTATAGCTGCTCTAACAGTTCTTCCTGTATAAAGCACGTCATCTACTAATATAACCTTTTTATCTTTTACCTCAACCCCTAAATTTTTATCATTTATTCTAGGGTTATCGTTTAAATCTGTAAGATCATCTCTATATAAGGTTATATCTACAGCTCCTACTGGCACTGTTATACCTTCAATGTTTTTTATATTTTCTGCTATCCTTAGAGCTAATGGATAACCTCTCCTTTTTATTCCCACTAAGACAATATCCTCTACCCCTTTGTTCTTTTCTAATATTTCATGGGATACTCTTATGAGACTTCTTTTTATAGCATTCTCATCTAATAAAGTTGCCTTCAAATTCATAAGTAATCTCCTTTCACTTTATAAATAAAAAATCGTCCTACCTTTAAAAGATAAGACGCATAAAATCAAGTTCTTTAAATGATATAATTACCTTGTGGCGCCTTTGGATCTCTCTGGATCATTTTAAAGGTTATCTGTCACTGATTATATCACTTTACTTTAATGTTTACAAGTAATTTCTTAATATATTTAATATATTAGTAAAATATCCTGGAAGTTCAGAATTAAATTCCATATATATCTTTTTAGTTGGGTGTATAAATCCCAAAGATTTAGCATGAAGCATTTGACCATTTACCTTAAACCTTTGTTTTTTATGTCCATACACTGGATCCCCTACTAGGGGGTGTCCTATATACGCCATATGTACCCTAATTTGATGTGTTCTTCCCGTTTCTAAATTACATTTTACTAAAGTGTGTCTTTCATATCTTTCTAAAACTTCATAGTGAGTTACAGCCCTTTTTCCCTCTTTAACTACAGCAAACTTTATCCTATCTACAGGGTGCCTACCTATGATAGTATCTATGATTCCACTATCCTTTTTTACTATACCTTCTACTAATGCATAGTATTCCCTTTTTATTGAATGAACCTTAAATTGTTCTGCTAAAGCTTTATGAGAATTATCGTTTTTTGCTATAACTAATACTCCTGAAGTATCTTTATCTATTCTATGGACAATTCCAGGTCTTACTACGCCATTTATACCAGATAAATCCTTGCAGTGACTTAATAAAGCATTTACAAGGGTACCAGTATATACCCCTGTAGCTGGATGAACTACCATTCCTTGTTTCTTATTTATCACAATAACATCACTATCTTCATAAAGTATATCTAAGGGTATTTCTTCTGCCTTTATACAAAGTTCCACCGGATCTTGTATGATTACCTTAATGGTATCTCCTTCTTTTACCTTATAATTACTTTTAATACTTTTCCCCTTTACTAAAACCTTCTCTTCTTCAACAAGTCTTTGTATATATGATCTGGATTTATCTTCTAAAATATCAAAAAGATACTTATCTATTCTAATACCTTCATTTTCTTTTTCTACAATAAATATGTTTTCCTCCATTATTCCCCATCCTTTATTATGAATATTGCTAATAAGAAAGTTCCTATAACTACAAATATGTCCGCAAAATTAAATGTTGGAAAATAATACATATCCTTGTAATGAAAAACAATAAAATCCACTACATATTTATAATATAACCTATCTATAAGATTTCCTATTGCTCCAGATATCACTAAAGCTAATGCAACTCTTAATATAAAAGACTTGGGTTTATATTTAACTAGATAAAAAATCAATATAGATACAATAATAATGGTTATTAAAGACAATAACATAGTTTTATGTTGGAAAATCCCAAAAGCTGCACCTCTATTTTCTAAATAGGATAAAGTAAAAAAATTTTTAATTATAACTTTATCAGCACCATTAGCTAAATTACCTATAGCCCATATTTTTGTAAATCTATCAATTAATACACCTAAAATAATAATAATTATCTCCAATACTCCATCCCCCATTAAATTAGTCTGGCAATCCCGCTTTATATTGCTGATTGCTTATTTTTTCAATCCACTCTACCTCATAGTCATTTTCATCATCATCTTCTTCATAATAATCTTCTAAGTTTTTTATCTTATTAAAGGATTGAAGTTGATTCATTGCATCCTCTCTTTTATATCCTAATCCATAAGGCTCATTAAGTTCTCTATAATCATAATCTCTATTTGAATTAATAGAAATATCTCCTTTTAAACCTTCTTTAACACTTATTTCATTTTGACAATCAACACAATATATAGCATAAGGAACAACTTCTAACCTCTCTTTATTTATATTCTTTCCACAATGTTTACAAATACCATACTCTTTATTATCTATGGATGTTAGTGCTTTATCAATTTTATTTATTAATGAAATTTCATTTTCTTTAAGAGCTTTTCCCCTCATAATATCATTCATCTCCGAGCCTTGATCAGCGGGATGATTATCGTAAAATGACAACTCCGAAGAGAATTCTTCCCTAGAATTTGTAAACTCCATTTCTTTATCCCCATGAATTACATCAAGTATGCTTTCTCTTTCCCTTAATAGCTTTTTTCTATAATATTCTAATAACTTTTTATCCATTCTTATTTTCCTCCTAAAATAACATATATACTTATTCTGTGGAAAATAAGAATTTTTATAACTATTTTATATTAATATTTCACTTATATATTTAAGACTATTTTAAATGTAATCTATATTTAAAAATTTACTGAAAAATTTTATATTCTCTGGAAAAGAAATGTTAGTGCATTGCCAATGCTTAATTCTGGTAGTTTTTAAGTTTCTAATAGACAAAACTGCAAAAGCCATGGCTATTCTGTGATCTTTTTCAGTTTCAATGGTTACATCTTTATTTATATATCCACTTTTCCCTTCAATAAATAAATCCCCTTTTTCATACCATGCCCTTATTCCACATAGACTTAGATTATTAATAATCCCATTTAACCTATTGCTTTCTTTTACTTTTAGCTCATCTACTGCCCTAATAACTGTAGTTCCTTGGCTAAATGCAGCTAAAACACTTAACATTGGGATTTCATCTATAATATTAGGAGTATCATAAGAAAGTACTTCTACAGCTTTCAATTTGCTACTTGTTACCCTTATATCACCAACAAGCTCTCCACTCTTATTTAACTTATTTTCTACTTCTATATTAGCCCCCATACTTATTAAAATATCTATAAATTTGCTTCTTCTAGAATTTATAAGTACTTCCTTTATGCTTATACTAGATTTTTCAGATAGTATACATAATCCTATAAGAAATGCTGCTGAGGATATATCCCCAGGAATATAAATATCCCTTGATGTCAGTATAGATTTTTCTAAGGATATAATATCTCCCTGAACTTTAATATTTGCTCCTAAATATTTCATCATAATTTCTGTATGATCTCTAGTATTTAAATTTTCTTTTATAACAATATTTTTTGAAGCTACTAAAGCTGCTATCAATAAAGCAGATTTAACCTGAGCAGAAGCTACACTCATGAAATACTTCATATCCTTTAATACCGATGTATTTGTGGTTTCAATAGGAAGCTTATCCTCACTAGATTTTATATTTCCACCCATTAACTCTAAAGGCTCTATAACTCTTTTCATAGGTCTTTTACTAAGAGATTCATCTCCTATCAATGTGGATTTTATATTTGCACCACATAAGAGTCCTAATAGTAGTCTTACAGTTGTTCCAGAATTATTACAATTCAATATACCAGCATCTTTTTTAAAATTCTCTACACCAGGACTGATTATAGAAATAACATTATTATTTCCATACACAGCCTTCACTCCCAATGTTTTCATAATTTCTAAGGTAGTAATGCAGTCTTCACTTTTAGGGAAATTATATATATTGTAATTTCCCTTAGAAATAGATCCTATTATAAGGCTCCTATGTGCAATGGACTTATCTCCAGGTAAATTTATTATTTTTTTATGTACATTTTTTTTAAAACCATTTATATTTATATCCATATTACTCCCCTTAAATATGCTTAATTTATCACATTGCTGCTACTTTAATACTTCCGCTTGTTGTATTAAAGTAGAGATAAATACTGCTATCTATGTATATAATCTCTTCTAAATCTCAGATAACAGAGATATTCCTAATAAGCAAACCCCATCTGAGCCTAGGAATCACTTAATTTTATTAATTATATCACATAAAGTATCTACGGATATAGTTTGTTTAGCGTCAGAAATAGACTTGTCAGGATTTAAATGACTTTCAATAATAAGACCATCTGCCCCTGCAGCGATGGAGGCTAGAGACATTGGATAAACTAACTCTCTTACGCCCGTTCCATGGCTAGGATCCACAATAATAGGTAATCTATAGTTATTCTTTATAAAAGCCACTGCATTTAAATCTAGAGTATTTCTTGTATAAGGTTCAAAGGTTCTAATACCCCTCTCACAGAATATAACATTTTCATTTCCACCACTTAATATGTACTCTGCAGCACATAGCCATTCTTTTATGGTAGCACTTATTCCTCTTTTTAATATTACCGGAGTTTTTAGCCTACCAATTTCTTTTAACAAGCTATAATTATACATGTTTCTAGATCCCACTTGTATAACATCTATATATTCAAGAGATTTTTCTATATCCCTAGGATCCATAATTTCTGTAGATATTGGAATATTAACCTCTTCTCTCACAGCTTTTAATATTTCTAAGCCCTTTTCTTCTAGCCCTTGGAAATCATAAGGAGATGTTCTAGGCTTAAAAGCTCCACCTCTTAATATATTTACACCGCAACTTTTTAGCTTTTTAGCTAATAAAATCATTGTATCATAGTCCTCTACAGCGCAAGGTCCAGAAATAACAACCTTTTTTTCCCTACCAATATCTATATCTTTTACTTTAACTATGATAGGGTCACCGCTATTTTTATGACTCAACAAATTATCCATATATTTTATCACCTTCTATGCTCTCTTTGATAGCTCTTATTAAATCCTCTTCTTCTACTTTAACCCCTATTTCATAACTTCCTAAAAAATTTATTAATACAAATCTTATAGAAGAATCATTTTTCTTATCTCCTTTAATAGTATGAATTAATTTATCCATATTATTTATTTTATAGTATTTATTCATTCCTATCAAATCATAAATTTCTTCAATGTAGCTATATGTTTTTTTATCTAGAGATAACTTATATTCAGATATCTTTAAAGCTACTAATATTCCTAAGGCTACTGCTTCACCATGTGAAATATTATATTGTGAATCTACCTCTATAGCATGCCCTACAGTGTGGCCGAAGTTTAATAAATTTCTAAGTCCCTTATCTCTAAAATCCTTAGAAACTACCTTCCTCTTTATAGAAACACATTTTTCTACTAGTTCAAGCATAGTATTTTTATTTAACTTCTTAATGTGTTCAATATTTATTTGAAAATATTCTAATAAATCTTTATCATCTATAATACAATATTTCACAATCTCTCCAAAACCACTTAGTACCTCTTTTTTATCTAATGTATAAATAAAATCTATACATATTATTACTTCTAGTGGATTATAAAACATTCCAATATAATTTTTAAAATCACTAAAATTATAACCTACTTTTCCTCCAACACTACTATCTACTTGAGAAATTATTGTGGTAGGTATATTTATATATCTAATCCCTCTCATATAAGTTCCTGCTACAAATCCAACTAAGTCTCCTAATATACCTCCTCCTAGAGAAATTAGGATAGCGTCATTTTTAGCAGCATTTTCTATTAAAAACTCATATATTTCATTTATTGAATGTATATTCTTGTTTACTTCCTTGCACTTCACAGAAAATGAATTTTTCACAAAATTATTTTTTATTTTTTCTATAATATCCTTATAATCTTCTTTTAGGCTTTTGTCATATATAAGAAACATATCTGAATTTTCTTCTTTTTTTATATGTTCTAACCTTTTAGTTATATCATCAAATTTATCTGCAATATATATATCATAGGGAATCAATGAATCCCTTACCATTTTCTTATACATTTTTAATCCTCCTAATTTAAGAATAAAAAAACTCACTCATAAAAGAGTGAGATTGATTAGCTATTTTTAGCAAAAAAACTTTTAATGGCATTTAAGTCATCAGAGCTTACAGCCTGTTCCTTTAACACTTCAACTTCTTTATTATCAATTTCTTCAAGAGAAGTCTCCTCTACAGGAACCCCCACATTATAATTTTTAACAAAATCTTTTTCAAGATCATCAAAAGTCTCTAGTTGTACATTCATAAAATTCCTAAATTTAGCTCTAAACTTAACAAAATCTTGCTTTAACTTTTCATATTCATCACTAATACCAATAACATCATTGTGTGCTTTATCTAATATTTTTTGTGCAGTTTCATTGGCACTTCTTATTATAATATCTGCCTCTTTTTGTGCACTATTTTTAGCTTGCTCTGCAGCGTTTTGAGCTAACACTAAGGTATTCTGTATTGTAGATTCTATATTAGAATAATGATCTATTTTTTCATTCATCACTGACATTTTTTCTTTAAGTATGGAATTTTCTTTAAATATTCCTTCATAATCCTCTACAACTTTATCAAGAAATTCATCTACCTCTTCTGGATCATACCCTCTAATTACTTTTTTAAATTCCTTATTATTGATATCCATTGGAGTTAATTTCATAAGTCATCACCCCGTCAAATATATTTTTTTATTTCTATTTTTAATCTACCGCTTCCAGTAGTGCCTACTATTTCTCCAATTTTATACTTACCATGTCCTCTTATAGTTATAGTATCCCCTGATTTGATTTCTTCACTTTTTTCATAACACTCTATATAATCTAAAAATACTTTTCCAGACCTTATGTATTGCTCACTTTTATTCCTAGATAAATTCGTAATTGAGCTAATTATAACATCCAATCTATTTGAGGAAGCTAAATATACATTTTTATCAAAAGAATATTCAGGTATATCCTCCTCTTTACTAATCTTATCTATTTCACAAGGACACCTACCTATATTTTTTAAATTAATAAGTATATAATCTAATATATCTTCCATTACAGGCACATAGCATTGATTATCTTTTAAAACAAGATCTCCAAGCTTGCTACGCTTTATACCAAGAGACATTAATGAACCTAAATAATCTTTATGTAAAAGTTCATTAAACTTGGATTTATTAGTAATTCTAATAATTTCAATAGGATAATTAGATTCGTAATTATTATTAAATCTAATTATCCTTCTTTCAGCATCTTCAAACCCACCAAAAGTGCAACAAGGCATATTTATCTTATAGCAGTACTCCTTAACCTTCTTCCAAAGATTTGGTGTTAAAAATTCATTTGTATAAACTACTGTTAAGCTTCTATCAGCTAAAATTATTTTATCATAAATATTTGAAATAGCTCCTATATCATCATCGCCTAAAAATTTTATAAAATCATTCTTATTCATAATTACTATATAATAGGCATAATTACTTTTTGCAATAAATATATTATAGATATAACTATAACAGGCGAAAAATCTATAGGAAAGTTAGGATACACTTTCTCCTGTAGTGCCTTAGCTGGTCTTAACAGCGGATCTGTTAGTACTCTTACTATTTCTAAAAATTTATTTCTTTGATTTTGAAAAATAAAGGATAAAATAACTTCTAAAAATATAACATACTCAATAACGGTAAATAATATTTTAAAAAAAATTCTTAAAATAAATATTACTCCCTTCCGGTTTAAGGTACTATTTAGCCCAATTAAATAATCCCTTACTTAATTCTGTCTTTAATTCATTGGTAACTTCAACATTTGAAGGTGATAAAATATATACTCCCCTTTCAACCTCTTGAAGTTCTCCTCCTAAAGCATAGCTAGCTCCACCCATAAAATCTAATAGCCTTTGGGCAGTTTTAGGTTCTAATGAAGTAGTATTAACAACCACTATTTTACGATTTTTTAAGTCATCACATATATCCGTTGCTTCTTCATACACTGTAGGCTTTGTTATAGTAACCTTAGCTGAAACAGCTGTATGTATGCTCACTACCTTACCTTGATTTTTTTTGCTAGTACTTGCTGGAATAGCTGGTTGAACCTCTTCTCTTTCAAATTCCTCTGCTCCATCCATTTCCTCATCATATTCTTCATCATACTCATCTTCTAATCCTAGAAAACCCCAAACTTTATTTAACACTTTAGCTGCCATTTAAATCCCTCCCAAACTTAATATACTCTTTTACCAAAAATGCCTTCACCGATTCTTACCATATTGGAACCGCATTGAATAGCCACAGCATAATCTCCGCTCATCCCCATAGATAAGTATTCCATAGTTACATTTGAAAACTGCCTATCTTTAAGATTACTCCATATATCTTTCATTTTATGAAAATAAAATTTAGAAGATTCTTCGTCCCCTTTAGGTATTATAGCCATCAAACCTTTTACTTTAACAAAATCACATTTTTCTACCTCTGAAACTAGGTTCTCTAAATCTTCTATTAAAATGCCATGTTTACTTTCTTCTTTTCCTATATTGATTTCGATAAGTACTTCAGCAATTTTATTTTTACTTTTATATTGTTTTTCTATTTCCCTTAGTAGTCTAATACTATCCAAAGAATGAATAAGACAAACCTTATCCACGATATTTTTCACCTTATTCCTTTGGAGATGTCCTATGAAATGCCATTTTATATCCTTCGGCAAACTTTCATGCTTTTCTAAAAGTTCTTGTACTTTATTTTCTCCAAAATCTCTTATCCCCAAATTATAAGCTTCCAATAAGTCTGCCACAGGTTTTGTTTTACTAACAGCGATGAGAGTTACATCTTTTGGTATTTGATTTGTAATTTCTTTTAAGTTATCTAAGATGTTCAATTGTATCGTCTCCTTTGATAACCGTTATAAGGTTTATATTCTTCAAAAATTTAAAAAATCCTTCAAAATCAAAATAAATAATTATTTATTTTTAGCATTAATTAAATAGTTTACTTTTAACTCCCCTATATAGCCTGGAATATTTATCTCCTCTTTCTCTTCAAAAGAGACATTTATCCCTCTACCTTGCAATCTTTTAATATAAGTATCATTAGACCCAAAATAAGTCCTAAACTTATCCATGCTTCCAATAACATCTATATAAAATGGTGCAGGAAGTTTAACTCCATTAATACTTATAAAGGCTGAGCTACAATATACTTCCGAATTATTCATTAACCTTTGGCCATTTATGGATATAGCCTCTGCCCCTGAACTCTTTAGTTCATTTATAAGCTGAATTAAATCTGTATTATGAAAAGTTCTCATATACCTTAATAAAGGATCTTCTATATCAGGGTTAAGTTCATTAAATCCATCGGTTATAGTTACTTCTATCCCCTCTCCTTGAACTTGCTTATACCCTAAAATAGTTTTATTACTTTCTAATTCATCCATAATAGTTTCAATTACTTTATCATTTTTATTTTGTGATTCGTCTTTATAAGAATTTAGTTTTTTATAATTATCATAATAGTCTTCTTTTAAGTCTGAAATTTCTCTATACAATTTATTTCGTCTATTATAGGCCTCTTGATATTCTTTCGTACTTATATACTCTCTTTCAGTGGCTGTATTCAAATGTATATTAAAAGATATAAGAACTCCAATTATAATAGCAGCTACAAAAACGAATATTTTCCCTTCATTGAGCTTCAATAAAATCACCCTTTGGATTTAAAAATTAATTATATAATAATATTAATGTGACTTAGCTTTTTCAAGTAATAACCTTCTTATTATAGCAAAGTTATCAAATATCCTTCCACCAAACACTATTACTGCTGCTATATACATAGGTATACCTAGCCTATCTCCTAAGTATGCCAAACCAGCAGCTAGTGCGGCATTACCAAAGGATCCAGAAATAAATATATCAGCCTGAAAATTTTTAGACAGATAAGCCCTTATAGCCCCAAATACGGAGTCCAAACACGCTAATATAGCAACAGATATATATGGGGAAAATTTATCTGGTATATTAACATTCCAAAATATACCGATTAATACACCAATTAAAAGTCCTATGAATGCAATCACTTTACCACTCCTAACTATTTTACAGGTTTCATATATTCATATTTATAAGATTTATTAAATTTAGATATTTTCACATCATCAGCAGTTTTGATATCTATATTATAATTTTCTAAATTTTGATAGTGAAAAACACCTGCAAAATTAACTCCACCTTCTAGAGTTTTTTTATTTCCTATAGCTTTTATCACTATTCTTTCTCTTGGAGATATTTTTTCATCATTTATTAAAATAAAGCTATTATTAGATGAACTCTTTATTCCAGTTTGTAGAGTGACTCTTTTATCATTTATAGATATAGCTTCTGCACCTGAAAAATTCAATTCATTTATTATATATACTAGTTCATCATCTGTTATATAAGATGTATTAGTATTGCTAGAAAACACTGGATCTTTAGGGCTAAGATATAATATTACCCCAGGTCCTGATACATCTGAACTTCCTAGTATTAACCTACTATCATCTAACTGTTTTTTTAATTCTTTTGTCACATCATTATCTTGGGTAGCCCTATCTTCATACTTTTTTAATTGTGCAGATACTTCATTATTTTTCTTCTCTAACTCCTCCTTTTGTTTTTGAAGTCTTTCTACCTCTGCAATTATCTCTTCTTGATTGTAATTATTAGTCTGTAACTGCTTATCTTGCCCTCCTAAAAGCCTAAATTGATAAGCTAATAAAAATCCAAGCAATGCACATACTACAGCCACAGTTATTTGAGATCCAATTTTCTTCACGCTACCACCTCTTCCTATTGTTGTACAAATACTACAGGATTACCCTTAAAACTAACATCTATGTATCCATTAGATTGACTTAATTCTGGCTTAGCTAAAATTATATTAATTGCCTTATTTAATTTTTCTTCTATACCATCACTAGTTCCTATGACTATACACATGTTATTATGATAAACTTTAATAGCTAAAACATCCTTTATATCTATAGATGTTATATCTATGCCAGAGATATTATTTTCTATTAAGGTTGAAAATATATTGATAATTTTACTTTTTCTATCATCTTCATTAAATATTTCCTTACCTACTTCTGCATTCTGGTAATCTAACCCTTCTATATGTATAAGATTCATATTGTTAATCTCACTTCTTGTTTCTAATAATTTTGACTCCTTATCTATTATAAAGTATTTATTATTATTTATTCCATAAAAAAAAGCACTTCTTTCCTTAACATCAAAAACAATTGTATTAGGAAGTCTTCTACTTATCTTTACGCTATAAACATAAGGATTGTTCTTTATGTTCCCTACGATTTTTTTAGTGTTTATATAAAAAATGTTATTTCCTTCTTTTATTTCAGACTTTTCTATTATTTCCTCTGAAGATATAACTTTATTTCCCTGAACTATCATATTTTTAATATTAAATATTGGTAATTTAAAGCATAGGGTAATTAATAAAGCAATTAAAAATATAAATAATATTAAAGCTTTTTTAATAGCTTTTTTTCTTCTTCTCTTTATTATTAGCTTATTATCTTCTTTACTTTTAACTATTTCTCCCATTCCAATCTCCTCATTTAAAGCTATTAAGATTCCTATTATTATAATACCATTAATACAAAGTAATTTCATTAATTTTTATATGATAAAAATAATCAAAGCTTATATACTAGCAATTGATCCAAAGAAATAAAAATTATTCCTATAAATCACTAGTACATAAGCTCATTTTTACACACTTTCTGTTTGTCGTGATATATTAAGTAAAATACCCATTGCCATCATATTAATTACCAAAGAAGATCCTCCATAACTTATAAATGGTAGTGGAACTCCTGTAACAGGCATAGATCCAGTAACTACCGCAATATTTATTATGGCCTGAACTGCAATTACTGATGTTATTCCTATTGCAAGTAAGGTTCCGTAGGTATCTTTTGTTTTAGACGCAACTCTTATACCCCTCCATATAAAAATTAAAAACAGTAATATTATAAACAAACATCCTATAAGTCCAAGCTCCTCACCAATAATAGCAAATATAAAATCATTGTGAGGTTCTGGCATATAATAAGCTTTTTGCCTTGACTTCCCAAGACCTAGACCTAATATCTTTCCTGAACCTAAAGCTAATAAAGATTGTATTAATTGATATCCATTTTTCGCCGGATCCTTCCAAGGATCTATAAAGTTTAATAATCTATCCCTTCTATAAGACTCCGAAAATATAAATAGAACCCCTAATGCAAAAAGCGAGGGTGTTACTATTCCAAAAAGGTGGAAGGCTCTTCCTCCAGCTACAAATAAAATTATAAGTGTAACTATCATTATAACCGAAGCTATACTTAAGTTTTTTTCTAATAGTATCATTCCAGCATAAAATCCTGAAACTAAAAGATATGGAAGTATTCCATACAAAAAACTTTTAACCTTTTCCCCTTTGTAATCTAAGCTTTTTGCCATATAAAGAACTACAACATATTTTACGATTTCTGAAGGTTGAAAGGAAGCTGGCCCAAGTCTTATCCACCTTTGAGCTCCATTAACATCTTCAAAGGCAAAAACAGCAAATAATAAGGGTATACATATTATCATAAGAAGTGTAGTATATTTTTTTAATTTATGATAATCATAATTCATAAAAATACACATAGTAATAATACCCAACACTGCAAAAGCACCTTGCCTTTTTAAATAAAACATACTATCCTTTTTACCATACAAGGATATATATGAACTTGCACTATAAACCATTACTACCCCTATAGCAAGAAGTAGTAGTATTGAAGCAAACATAACAAAATCTACTTGCCCTGTATTCTTTTTTCCTTTTTTCATAATATATCCTCCTTATTGTTTTTAAAAGGCAAGAAATGCTATTAAACATAGCAAAACTGTTATAATTGAAAAACTGCTTACTATCTTAGTTTCAGGCCAACCAATTTGCTCAAAATGATGATGCAATGGTGACATTTTGAATACTCTCTTTCCGGTAAGCTTAAAAGATGTAACTTGAATTATAACAGAAAGAGTTTCTGCTACATAAATCCCGCCTACTATACCCAATAGTATTTGTAACTTTAAAACCATGGCTACTGTAGCCACTGCTCCTCCTAAAGCTAAGGAACCTGTATCCCCCATAAATACTCTTGCTGGAAAAGCATTGAATCTTAAAAATCCTAATAAAGCCCCTGCAACAATAAGGCAAAATATAGAAAGAGTATAGTGACCCATGCCAAAGCTAACTAAAGCAAAAAAAGTTATAACCAATAATGTTACAGATGTAGCCAAACCATCAAGTCCATCTGTTAAATTTACTGCATTGGTTGCTCCTGAAAAATAAAACAACATAAAAGGAATATAAAGTATTCCAAAATCTATAGTTTTATTAGTAAAAGGAATAAATACTTCTGTACCAACCTTAGTATAAGCATAATAGGATAATATAGAAGAAACTATAAGAAGTAAAACCATCTTTTGTCTTGCTCTCAGTCCTAAATTGTCTTTACGTATTATCTTAAGAAGATCATCTAAAAATCCTATAAAACCATAAGCTATAAAGGCATACAATGCAACCATGGCCTCATCACTTGGCTTTCCTACCATTATAATCATAGAAATTAATGTAGCAATAATAAAAATTATTCCTCCCATAGTAGGAGTTCCTGCTTTTTTTTGATGAGATTTAGGACCGTCTTTCCTTATATTCTGACCAAATTTAAGCCTCGTAAGCATAGGAATAACTATAGGGGCTAAAATTGATACTATAATAAAACTAATTAATATAGAAAAAATATTATAAGAATTTAATAAATTGTTCATACTACCCATATTCATAACTTCGCTATATAAAGCTTCCCCCCTCTTTAGTTATATATCCTTTTTAAATTTTCAATTATCAACTCAAATTTCATTGACCTTGAAGCCTTAACCAAAACTAAATCACCTTTTTTTATTATTTTATCAATATTATTTAAAGCCTCTTCTGTATCCTTAAATAAAAATACACATCCCTCATTACCATAACCTTCGGCAATAGCATTAGAAAAATCCCCTACAGCAACTATGACGTCAATGTCTCTTATTCTTGCATAGTCTCCTATTTGTTTATGTGCTTCATAAGCATAATCTCCTAGCTCTTTCATTGTTCCTAAAATCGCAACTTTTCTACTAGCATTTAGATTACATTGAACATCTATAGCTGCCTTCATTGAATCAGGACTAGCATTATAACAATCGTTAATTATATCTAAGCTTTTTCCTTTTATTACATCCAATCTCATAGAAGAAATTTCTAAATTGTTTAATCCCTTTGCTATTTTTTCTTTATCTACTCCCATTAAATAAGCACAACTTATAGCTAAAAGAGCATTTTGTATATTATGTATTCCAGGTACAGGCAAAATTATCTTACCTAAAGATGTTTTTTTATAGATTAAAGAAAATTCACTGGAATCTTCTTTTAAAACAATCTCCTCAGCTTTAAAGTCACTATTATCATTTAAAATAGAAGTTTTTATTATATCATAACCTTCGTTATGAATATGAGACAACATAGGATCATCAGCATTAATTATTAATGTATTATCTTTATTGAAAAAGTCTGTTATTTCCATTTTAGCCTTTAAAATATTGTCTTTTGTTTTTAAATTTTCAATATGAGATATTCCTATATTAGTAATAAGGGCTATATCAGGTTTGGCCACTTCAGCTAAATTATGAATTTCATTTAGATTATTCATCCCTAGTTCTAATACAGCTATTTCATATGCACTATCCATCTCTAATATCATAAGAGGAAGTCCTATTTCGTTATTAAAATTGCCTTTAGTTTTAAAAACCTTGAATTTATCTCCTAAAGAAGCAGCCACCATATCTTTTGTTGTAGTCTTTCCTGTAGATCCTGTTATTCCTATAACTTTAATGTTCATGTTTTCTCTTTTATATTTTGCCATATCTAATAAAGCCCTTCTACAATCCTGAACTTTTATTATGGCAAAATTATCATGATTTTTTATAATATCCTCTTTGTCAAAAGTTACTTCATCTACAATACAAAGACTTGCTCCTTTACTTAGAGCTTCTTCAACAAAGTGGTTACCATTAAAATTATTGCCTTTTAATGCTATAAATATACTTTGACATTCTATGTTTCTTGTATCACTATTTATCTTATTAAAAAACACCTCTCCTTTGTGTATATAAACACTTCCTTTTGTACTTTTTAAAACATCATCAAAGGTTAAACCTATCATTATACAATACCTACTTTCTGCCGAATTTATTATTTAATACTTTCTCTACTATTTCTCTTTCATCAAAATGAATTGTTTTTTCTTTTAAAACCTGATAAGTTTCATGTCCCTTACCTGCAATTAATATGATATCTCCCTTTTTAGCTATGGAAATAGCCTTTTCAATAGCTTCTTCTCTATTTTCTATTGAGATACAATTTTTCCTACACTCTATACCTGATAATATATCTTCAATAATACTTCTAGGTTCCTCTGTTCTTGGATTATCTGATGTAATTATAGTTATATCGCTAAGTTTTGATCCTATTTCACCCATTATAGGTCTTTTTGTTTTATCCCTATCTCCACCACAGCCATATACACTTATAAGTCTACCCTCAGTAAGTTCTCTTAGACTTAAAAGTACATTTTCTAAGCCATCTGGAGTATGAGCATAGTCTAATATTATATCAAATCCTAACTCCTTATCCTTTGTCAATATCTCACATCTTCCGGGAACTACCACCTTTTTAAGTCCAGCTTTTATCTGCTCCATAGAGATACCTTCATTACAGCATATAGAAATAACTCCTAGACTATTATAAACATTATAATAACCTGGTATATCTACTTTAATATTTGATTCTTCACCTTCATAATTTATACTAAAACTAATTCCATCAGGATAATTTTTAATATTATAAGCTTTAAAATCTGAAAAATTTCTAATAGAATAAGTATTCTTTGTTGCGGAATTATTCAATATATCTTTTAAAATTTGCTTTCCATAGTCGTCATCTATATTTATAGATACATATTTAGAGTTTTTAAATAATTTCAATTTAGATTGGTAATAATTATCAAAAGTCTTATGAAAATCCAAATGATCTCGCGTAAGATTGGTAAAAATGGCGGACTTAAATGTAATTCCATAAACTCTATCTAAAGCCAAAGAGTGGGAAGAAACTTCCATCACACAATATTCTATCCCTTCTTCTACCATATGAGAAAACAAGCCATGTAGTTCTAAAGATTCTGGAGTAGTTCTCTCAGAAGGTAACTTACTTTTTCCTATGAAGTTTGCAATTGTTCCTATTAATCCAACTTTATATCCCGCTTCCTCCAATATACCTTTAATCATATAAGAAGCTGTAGTTTTGCCGTTAGTACCGGTTACTCCTATTAACTTTAATTTCTTCGAAGGATTTTCATAATAATTGGAGGAAACTATAGCTAAAGCTTTTCTTGTATCCTCTACTTTTATAACTGTAATATCTTTTCTCTTATCTATAATTTTTTCATCTTCTAAAACAATTACTTTTGCTCCTTTATCTATAGCGTCCTCTATATATAAATGCCCATCTACTTTGAGCCCTTTTATGCAAAAAAACATATCATTAGCATTAACCTTTTTTGAATTATACTGTATATGGTTTATTTTATCTTCAATATCTCCGCATATAACAGTGTATTCTAACCCATGAAGAATCTTTTTAATCTGCATTATTACATCTCCTTATCTATTAATATGCCTAATTAAATTCATAAATTACGTTATGTCTCATGAAATTTATTAAACTTTTATATATGCTGACATAATATTGGCATGTGGTATAAAATTTATTCCACATGCCTAAAGCTGAAATATTTTAACTAATCAAAACCTGATGTACTTAAAAACAATTGTATACTTGTTCCATACTTAACAATAGTATCTTTATCTAAGCTTTGCTCTATAACCATTCCTTCTCCTTCTATAGTTGCTTTTAATCCTATAGAGTTCAATATCTTTAAAGCTCCTTCTTTTGAATACCCAGTTAAATCTGGAACCATCACTTCTTTATTATAGTTAGAAGCTGTATCAGTGTAAAGCAGTATTTTTTTACCTTCTTTCACCGTATATCCAGGTTTAGGGCTCATATCATAAATTATGTCTAAATCTCCATTAATATCACAACTCAAATTGTTCTCCTTTAGTATCTTTATTGCTTCAGATTTTTTCAATCCTCTCACTTCTGGAATTATCACATCTTTTAGTAAGCTCTCTTTAACACTTTCATCATTTGCATCTGGTTTTATATTAAGATAATTAAATACATCACTAAAAACTTGCTTAGCAACGGGTGTACATATAACCCCTGCATAATATTCTCCAGCACTAGGTTCATCTATGGAAATAAAAACAGTAACTTTAGGATCATTAGCTGGAGCCATTCCCACAAAAGAAGAAACATATTTTCCTCTCTCATAAGTACCATTTTGAGAATTAACTTTTTGAGCTGTACCAGTTTTTCCCGCAATATGATATCCTTCTATAAAAGTTCTTTTTCCACTACCTTCTGCAATAACTCTTTCTAAGTATCCTCTTAAAAGTCTTGTATTTTCTGCACTTACTACTTTTTTATCTCCAAGATCTTCATAAGACTTATATATTGAATTTTCTTCTCTATTTATAATTTCCTTCATAACATGTGGTCTTACCCAAACTCCATCATTGGCAATGGTATTAAAAGCAGCCAAAAACTGTATTGGATTTACTGTATTAGTCTGTCCAAAAGATATAGTGGCAAGGTCCACATCATTTATAGTTTCTGTCTTTTTTATTATCCCCTTAGCTTCTCCAGGCAAATCTACTCCTGTTTTTTCTCCAAACCCAAAGGCTTTAATATATTTATTAAGCTTTTCTCTTTGAAGTTTTTGACCTACATTTATAAATCCTATATTGCAAGAATTTTTTAATATATCTGGAAAAGTTTGCACACCATGTCCTGTTCTTTTCCAACAATGTATAGTCCTATTAGCAACCTTCGTGCTACCATTGCATGAAAATTTATCTGACTCACTAATAAGGCCTTCTTCCATAGCTCCAATTGCAGTAATTACTTTAAAAATAGATCCTGGTTCATAAGTATCATTTACTATCCTATTTCTCCACTTTTTTTGTAACTCTTCCCAGCTCTCACCTTCCCCCTTAGGGGTATTAGGATTAAAATCCGGTTTATTTACCATGGCATATACTTCTCCTGATTTTGGATCCATAATTATTATAGATACTGCCTTTGCCTGATTATCTATAAGAGCCTGCTCTGCTGCCTTTTCTGCAAAATGCTGCATTTTTTCATCTATAGTTAAGAGTATATCCATGCCCTCCATAGGTTTGGTATATTCTGATATTGTATTGTCTGGATCTGCACTTCTACTATCTATTTCTAAGATCCTTACTCCTGATGTTCCAGTAAGTTCCCTATTATAGGCTAGCTCTATACCTGTTAATCCATCTCCATCTACATTAGTAGTACCAAGAACATGAGCTAAGAAGTCATTGTTAGGATAATATCTTTTAGTATCTGGTGAAACAATTACGCCCCCTATGTTTAAAGCTTTTAATCTATCCGCCTCTGCCTTTTCTATTCTTCGAGTTAAATTAGCAGATTGCATAGGTTGACCATTAGGAAGTGTTTTATTTAAAATTTTCAGCACAGCTTCAAGCTCCATATTTAAAGCCTCTGCAATAGATGGCGCCACATCATTATTTGTTAGCTCTTTCTTTTTTAAAAAAGATCTTAACGCATTCATATCTAAGTCTGCTCTATACACATTAGCACTTATAGCTAGTTCCTTTCCGTTCCTATCAAGTATACTTCCACGCTTAGCAGAAATTTTTACTTCACTTGTCCATTGTTCCTCTGCTCTGGCTGAATAATCAGCAGATTTTACTACCATTATGTAAGAAAGTCTACCAATTAAAAAAACAAATAATAGTGTCAGTAACATGAATACCATTACCATTCTCTTTCGTATGATAACCCCATCTCGATATTGAATTTTTGACAACTATTTACCTCCACTTGAGTGCTAATAACTTTTAAATTTAGAATAATATATTTTTAAGTCTTTCTATTATAGTAGTTTGTTTTTGCTCATTATTTTTAGTTTTAAAATTATTTTTAGAAAAGTCAACTACAAAAGCATTGCTATTATTTGTCTCTACCATCTTTAATTGTTTTTCTGCTATAGTTTTTACACTATCATAAGAGCTTACTCTTAATAAATCAATTTTTAAAGCCTCATTTTCCGAGTTCACTCTTGTAATATCATTTTTAATGGTAGATAGCTCTTTTTGCATATTGAATATAATCCCATATCTTCCTGTAAGTGTTAGTCCTAAAATAAATATAAGTGCAATTACTTTCATTACAGATTTTTTCTTCCTATTCTTTTCCTTTAATTGTCTTAGTTCCCTTTCTTTTTTTGACTTTTGAAGTTTATTATATTCTTCTTTTTTTTCTTTGTTTATTTTTCTCTCAGGAACTAAAGCGCTGCTGCCGTTAATATAATGTCTATCCTTTTCCACTATCAATTTATTCACCTCCAAATTATTTTAGAACTAACTTTTCTGCTACCCTAAGTTTAGCGCTTCTACTTCTAGGATTAATTTCTATCTCATCTTTACTTGGATCTATAGGCTTTCTTGTCAATACCCTTACACTTGGCTTTTTTCCACAAACACATATAGGAAATTCTCTGGGACATGTACAAGGATTTGCTAGATCCCTAAACTTATTCTTTACAATTCTATCCTCTAAAGAGTGAAATGTTATTATAGCTATCCTTCCATTATCATTTAAACACTCTACAGCATCTTCTATAGTTTTTCCTATTATATTAAGTTCATTATTAACTTCAATTCTAATAGCTTGAAAGGTCCTTTTTGCTGGATGTGGTCCCTCTCTTCTTGCTTTAGCTGGTATTGCTCTTTTGATTACTTCCACCAATCTTCCAGTGGTTTCAATAGGATTTTCCTCCCTATCCTTTACTATGAAATCCGCAATTCTTTTAGCAAACTTTTCTTCACCATACTCTCTTATAATCCTATATAAATCTTCTTTCGAATATCCATTTACAATATCATATGCAGAAAACCCTCTGCTTCTATCCATCCTCATATCCAAAGGTGCATCCTGCATATAACTAAAACCTCTATCTTCATTATCTAACTGATAAGAAGATACTCCTAAATCCATCAATATGCCATCTACCTTCTCTATATTTAAATCCTTAAGTACGTTTTTTATATCATAGAAATTACTGTGAACATAGATCACATTAGTATACTCTTTTAATCTTTCTTTCGCCGCCTTTAGTGCATCCTCATCTTGATCTATACCTATTAACTTTCCTTTACTTCCTAGCTTTTTTAATATTTCAGAGGAATGTCCTGCTCCTCCAAGGGTACAATCAATATAAATTCCATCAGGATTAATATTTAAATTATCAATACACTCATTTAATAATACAGAAACATGTTTAAATTCCATATGTCTACTCCTTTATATCCCTAATTCGCTCATCTTTTCAGCTATCTCATCAAAATCTATATTTGAGTTATTATATTCTTCCCAGTTTTCTTTACTCCATATTTCAATTCTACTCATTACCCCAATACTTATTATTTCCTTTTTTATGTTGGCATATTCTATTAAGTTTTGAGGGATTAATGCTCTTCCTTGCTTATCCAGTTCCAATTCATTTGCACCTGAGAAAAAAAATCTAACAAAAGCTCTGGCATCCTTACTAGTTAATGGAAGTTTCCTTAGTTTTTCCTCTAGGGCACTCCATTCATCTATAGTATAAATATATAAACAGCCATCAAGACCTTTAGTTATAACAAATTTACTCCCAAGTGTTTCTCTAAACTTAGAGGGTACTATAATTCTATTCTTATTGTCTAAGGCATGTTGATACTCACCTATAAACATTTACCATTACCCTCCACTCTACTCCACTTTTAACCACTTTATTAAATAATTCTATAAAAATAAGAAAAACCCTTCTAAAAGTATAAGGTTTTTTTCATATTTTTTAATTTATTATAAATCCTAATTAAATTAATAAAGCTAGTATAATATTTTCTAAACTAATTACATTTTATGCATATTCCCTTTTAAAACCTTTTCACATAAAGTATAACTAATATTTTTTTATTTAACTAAATTTATTGACTTTTCATGTACTTTCCTGTAGAATTACAAAGTGTAAGACAAGGGAATAGATGAGTGCTGGTGTGCTCGCCAGTCTTCAAAACTGTGTTGCCGTGCTAAGACCACGACGGGTGGGTTCGATTCCCACATATTCCCGCCAAGCTTGTGTATTAAGCCTTTAAGATTATAATCTTAAAGGCTTTTTTTTATCAATTGTCTTAGATTCAAGTGGAGTTTACTTACGAAGAATACTCTTCCTCCTTTGAATCATGGTATAAATATATTTTTTAAATTTAACTTCAATATTAATATACAAAAATAAGAACTCTAAAATTCTTAAGAATTCAGAGTTCTATATTTAACCACGGATCTTTAATATATTATAATGATAAATCTAACTAATTTGCTGACTTTCATCTATACATTAAATCTAAAGTTTACTACATCTCCGTCTTTCATCTCATATTCTTTTCCTTCCAGTCTAAAGAATCCCTTTTCTTTAGCTGCGGACTCTGAGCCAACTTCTACTAATTTGTCATAGCTTATTGTTTCTGCTCTTATGAATCCTCTCTCTATGTCAGAGTGAATTTTTCCTGCAGCTTGAGGAGCTTTTGTACCTTTTATTATAGTCCAAGCTCTAACTTCTTGTTGCCCTGCAGTTAAAAAGCTAATTAATCCTAAAAGTTTATAGCTAGAAGCTACTAATTTATCTAGCCCAGTTTCTTCCAAACCATATTCATTTAGCATCTCTTTTTTCTCTTCATCATCTAAAGTTGAAAGCTCTTCTTCTAACTTAGCGCAAATCACTACTACCTCTGAATTTTCTTTTTCTGCATACTCTTTAACTATTTGCACATACTTGTTGTTTATATTTCCTGCCATTAAATCTTCTTCAGATATATTAGCTCCATATAAAACAGATTTCGATGTTATTAAAAACAATCCTTTTATAAACTCTCGCTCTTCTTCTGTAGCAGACATAGTCCTAACTGGTTTACCACTTTCAAGATGAGCTTTTATTCTTTCCATAAGCTCATACTCTTCTTTTGCTTTTTTATCCCCTGATCTTACAAGTTTTATAGTTTTTTCAATTCTTCTTTCTAGAACTTCAAGATCTGAAAAAACTAGTTCTAAATTTATTGTTTCTATATCTCTTATAGGATCTACAGATCCCTCAACATGCACTACATTAGAATCATCAAAACATCTTACTACATGAACTATGGCAGCTACTTCTCTTATATGAGATAGGAACTTATTTCCTAAGCCCTCTCCTTTACTTGCTCCTTTTACAAGACCTGCAATATCATAAAATTCTATATTTGTATAAACTTTTTTCTTAGAGTTGTACATTTTTTCAAGTACATCTAATCTATTATCAGGTACATTAACCACTCCTACATTAGGCTCAATAGTACAAAATGGATAGTTTGCTGATTCAGCTCCAGCCTTAGTTATGGCATTAAAAAGAGTACTTTTGCCTACATTAGGTAATCCTACTATTCCAAGTTTCATTTTATGTACATTCCTTTCTCTCAAAATCTCGCTTTTTAAATTATACTCTAAGGGTAGACATATTTCAACTAATTGCTTAATTAATCCTTAATGTGGTTTAATAATTTCAGTATATATTTATAGTAATAGCAAAAACTACAAATTAGTTTCAACAATTTATTGCCCTAAGGTTTAAGGGTTGTTATAATGTTCATATATATTTATTAATGCGTTAGGAGGTTTTAATATGGATATGTGGTTAAGTGAATCACAAATTAAGGATGCTGCCATGACTTATAAAGTTAAAGAAACTCTAGTTAGAAGGAAAACCCCTTTTCAAGACTTGGCTATAGTAGATACTGAAGCTTTTGGTCGTATGCTACTTCTAGATGGAATAGTTCAAACTACAATTAATGATGAATATGTTTATCATGAAATGATAACTCATATTCCTTTACTTACTCATCCTAATCCTAAAAAGGTTTTAGTTGTGGGTGGTGGAGATGGTGGTACTATAAGGGAGATATTAAAACATCCTTCTATAGAAAAAGCTGTATTGTGTGAAATAGATGAAATTGTTATAGAAGAATGTAAAAAATACTTACCAGAAATAAGCTGTGCACTAACAGATCCAAAATGTGAAATATTTATAGGTGATGGAATAAAGTATGTTCATGAACATAAAAATGAATTTGACGTAGTAATTATAGATTCCACTGATCCTTTTGGTGCCGCTGAAGGTTTATTTGGTGGTAGTTTTTACAAGGAAATATATGAATGTCTCACAGATGACGGAATTTTCGTCGCTCAAACAGAAACTCCCTTCTATCTACCAGAGGTGGTTAAAAAAGTTTATGATGATGCAAAAGCTGTTTTCCCAATAACTAAATTATTCATGGCAGGGATACCAACCTATCCAAGTGGTTATTGGAGTTTTACTTTAGGTTCTAAAAAATATGATCCTGAAAAAGCTAATGTAATTGATAAATACGATTTAGATACAAAATATTACACTAAAAGGTTGCATAGCGCATCTTTTGTTCTTCCAAAGTTTATTGAAGATCTCACAAAATAAATAAAATAGCTTTTAGAAATGTGTATCTTGCATTTTTAAAAGCTATTTTTATTATTCTATTTTAAATACAGTATTCTTTTATTATCTTTATATCCTCTTCATCTAACTGAAAGTATATCTCTAAATCTTTATTTGAAACCCTATCCTTCCCCTTTATAATAGGTACTAAAAATTTATTTATTTTATTTGGATAATATTCATACATATTCTTTCCTAGCTTCTTTAAAAACACTTTAAAGTAAAATTCATAAATCTCTGTGTTTAGCAAAGACTCTAAGTATTCATAAGTTGTTATATTTTCTTTTATCTTTATACCATAAACATCTGCACTAAAGAAACTTCCAGTATCTATAGAAAACTTATTATTAGGCGACTTATAAGGAAATACTATCTTTTTTTCTTTGAATAAAGATTTTTTTCTTCCCCATTGTAAGTTATACCACTTTCTAATACCATTTTTACACTCTCTTCTATTTTCTAATCTTTCTTTATATCTTTCTATATATTTAATAGCATTAGGATATTGGACCTCTTTTTCTATATCATCTGAATATATTAAATATTTTTCATCTCCTTGTACTTTTCCTTTTTTAATATAGCTATTTTTTATCCACTTGCATAGTAATTCTTTCTCAATATTATGTTTTATTATATGGCTACTTTCTACTACAAAGGCTTTATCTAAACCAGTTATTATTCCTTGAAAAATTTGACAAAAATCTTCTATCTTATAATCACTCTTACTTTCTATTTTATTAAGTAATCTTTTTTCCTTCTGATCTAATAAAACCCAAACACCTTTTGAATCTATTATTTCCGTATCATAGCACTTAAATTTTTCTATTTCAGTTTTATCATTTAGTACATCTTTAAAATATGGCCTTATAACTTTTACCTTGCATTCTTTATTTTTTTTCTTACTCATATATAAAATCATAGGATCTACTCCAGTATAAGCAAAAGGTCTTAATCCATAAAAATCTATGATCTTTTTTATAGAATAGTTTCTATCCATAAAACTTCTTATGTAACTTGAACTTTTACCCTCTAAAATATATCTTGGCACTATAAAAGCCACTTTTCCTGCTTCACTAAGGTAATCATAGGATTTTTTGATAAAACAATACGATAGATCTCCCTTATCTATATATATATCACTATAGTGTTCTCTTAATAAATATGAATATTCTTTATCTATAGCTTTGTGCCCCACATAAGGTGGATTCCCTATTATATAATCATAAAGCTCTTTATTTTTGTCTATTAAAAAGTCTCTTATTTTTAAATTTTTACTATAATAAATCCCAGTGGCTATATAAATATCCACACTTAAGACCTTCAAAGCTATTTCATCTATATCGTATCCAAAAATATTATGGACTATTATGTGCTTTGCAATGTTTTCTTTACTTAGGTTTAGATCATTATTTTTATTTATTTCTTCTAAATTGTCTTCAAACACTTCATAAAGATATCTGTATACTTCCATTAATATATTTCCAACACCACAAGAAGGATCTAATATTTTTGTATAAGCATTAGAAATTATATAATCTTTGTTAATTATGTCTTTAACTAATATATCTGTTAACTTTTGAGGAGTGTAAACAACACCATTACTTTTTTTATTTTTAAGAATTAAATTATAATACTCTCCAAAGGATGTACTATAAGGAATATCAAGATTTTTTTTACACTCATTTATTACGTCCTTATTGACAATACTATTATCAGATGCATTTAACACTTTGACTATATAATCTAATTGTTTATTTAAATTTTCTATCATTTCTTTCTCTCCATTTAATACGATTGAGGTGATAATATGAAATTCAATACCTTAGCTAAATTTTTATTAATCTCCACCTTTTTTGTAAACAGTTTATCAAAGAATTGCACTATTGAAAAGGGTTTTAAGGAAAAATCTATACCTACATCTATCATGGCTACTGAGAGCAATTCGAAAAATTTAGATACTAAAGAGTTAAACTGGTATTTTAACCCACGAAATGATGGCTTAACACCAGAACCTGCAAAAGAAGGAGCTGAATTAATAAAAAAATATGATAGTTATTATGTAGGTGATACTAAGGAGAAAGTACTTTATCTAACTTTTGATGAAGGTTATGAAAATGGATATACAAACCAAATATTAGATGTACTAAAAAAACATGATGTAAAAGCAGCATTTTTTGTAGTTAAACCTTATATAACCTCTAATCCAAATATAATAAAAAGAATGGTAGATGAAGGTCACTTAGTTTGCAATCATAGTTGCAATCACCCCTCTATGGCATCTATAAAGGACAAGGATAAATTTAGTAAGGAATTATTAGATTTAGAAGCCTGTTACGAAAATGCTACTGGTGGTAAAAAGATGGCTAAATATTTTAGACCCCCTATGGGGAAATATAGTGAATTATCTTTACATTACACAAAAGAACTAGGTTATAAAACTATATTTTGGAGTTTTGCTTATAAAGATTGGGATCCTAAAAGTCAACCTTCTAAAGAAAAAGCTTTGGACACCGTATTAAAAAGAAGCCATAACGGCGCCATAGTGCTTCTTCATGCAGTTTCAAAAACTAACACTGAGATATTAGATGAATTAATCACTACTTGGAAATCTCAAGGATATTCTATAAAGTCTTTAGATGAACTGCCAAGTCAGCAATAAATCAATAAAGAGTACTAGAACTAATAAGCTTTAGTACTCTTTATTATTATGGTTACATTAAAACTTTTATTTGAACAAACTAAAATATCAGTACATAAATTAAGTGTGAAGCTATACCTGCTGCTAAGCCACCAATAGTATGGCTTAAAATAGCTTTTCCTGTTAATTCTCTACTCTTTAGTGCATCCATCATAGCAACATGAGTACTTAAATAACCACTCCAGCACATTCCCATGGCTGTAAATACAGCTATTTCATTTCCTCCAATAAGTCCTCTTTGTAGAAAGTTTGGCACTAAGCTAATAGCTGCTCCTACAGCTCCCAAAGATGTAATTGGGAAAGCTATTGCTTCTGCACTTTTAAAACCTAATAGAGGTTCTATAATAAAGGACAACTTACCACCTATCCACGGTAGTACAGGCACCCCTTCAAAAGCTGCTCCTGTATATGCACCAGTAGCACTTGGTCCGTTAGTTAGCATTAATACTAATGTGCATATCATAAGCACTCCAGGTATAATAGAAAGCCCCATATCTACCCCTGTTTTTCCCCCCTCAAGCATTGAAGCTAGAATCCTAGATCCAATATTTCCTTCTCTAATCTCTCTATAATTTAGTATATCCACATTTTCACTCATTTCATCTGATGCCCACTGATCTTTACCATAATATTTTTTTGTAAAGTAAAGCATTATTCTTACACTAATAATACTACCTATAACTGCTCCTAAATTTCCAATAAGGGCTGCTGCAACAAAATTCTCTCCTATAGGAGATTTTTGTCCCATCATAAATGTAGTTACTATAAGTCCCATTCCAAAGGCAGTACCTAAGTTAGTTAAGGCTGGTATTTGATACTTTCTAAAATATCTTTTAAATCCCTTATCTTCTGCTAATGTTATAATTGCAGGATTATCAGATAAATAAGTGGTTACCATGCCTAAGGCAGATGCTCCTGGAAGATCATATAATGGTTTCATAAGTGGAGACAGCACTTTATTAATTATAGCAATTACCCCAAATTCAGATAAAAGTCCTGCTAAGGCTCCTGCCACCACCGCTATGGCCATTATAAAAAAAACTGTGTTTAATAATAAGTCATGGGCTGTTCTCATTATAGTATTAAACATATTGTCTGTTCCCATAGTTCTTCCCATTAATATGAAAAATAACAAGAATAAAGCTATAGAAATAAAACCTTCTAAGCTAACTGCCTTTTTTACTTTTTTGCTATCCATATTATTCCCCCAAAATATAGATTAATATTATAAATTAAAACCCTATTTTCTTTTCTACTATTCTCAATAATTCATCTCTTTTCTTTCTTCCATTCCTCACTAAATTCTCACATTGAGTTGAAAGTTCTTCTTTTAATGAATCATCTTCTACACTTGATAAATTAATTTTTACATTTAATATAGCACCTTCTAAGGCAGATTGAATAAGCAAAGCAGATACTCCTGCATCGGATATAGCATTAATATTACCATAATTAGTAGCAACTTCAATATATTTATATAACTCAAAGCAATTCTTAGATAATTTATTAGGTACCTCTAAAGCTAATTTGTAAGCTTCATCTATCTTTTCTTTTCTAATTTTTTTCTCTTCTTCTGTCTCCTTAGGCATTTTAAAAGCTTCCATAACCTTTAAAAATACTTTAGTGTCTTCTTCCATAAGATCTATATATTCTTCCCTCATACTTTCTGTCTTTTCTAAAGCCTTTATTATGTTTTTCTTTTCTTCCTCCTCTAAGGCTTCATAAGATTTTTTCCCTATAGTTAAATTAAAAACCATGCTGCTTAAAGCCGCAGCTAAAGTTGCAGATAAAGCTGCCGCACTTCCCCCTCCAGGTGCTGGTGATTTTGAAGCTAGCTCCTTTGCAAAGTTTTCTACAGTTAATTCTTTTAACATGATTTTCCCCCTCCATATTTAATAATAATCAAAGTCAATTTTACCATTTATATCTAATAAAGTATATGCTTTTTAGTCAGTATTAATATATTAGTACCTTATTTTAAGGTTAAATATCTAATTGAATCTTTTTTTCTACAGCTTCAACCATATGGCCATGCTCTAAAAGTTTAGTACATTTATCTAATTCTTTATACATGACTTTATCTTCTTCCATAAATTTCACATTTTCTCTAACTACATCATAAGCTTGTTTTGTACCTTCCCCTAAGATAAATCCATCCCTAAAATCAATTGCCTGGCATGCAGCCATTATTTCTGTAGCCAATACCCTTCTTACATTTTCTAAAATATCTCTGCTCTTTCTTGCAGCAATGGTTCCCATGCTTACGTGATCCTCTTGATTAGCAGAAGATGGTATAGAATCTACTGAAGCAGGATGAGCTAATATTTTATTTTCTGAAACTAGTGATGCAGCTGCATATTGAGTTATCATAAATCCAGAGTTAAGTCCTCCATTTTTAACCAAAAAAGGTGGTAAATCATTTAATTGATAATTAATGAGTCTTTCAAGTCTTCTTTCTGATATGTTACCTAGTTCTGCTACAGCTATACCAAGAAAATCAAAGGATAAGGCCATAGGCTGTCCATGGAAATTCCCTCCTGAAATTACATCTCCCTCTTTAGTAACAATAGGATTATCTGTAACTGAATTTATTTCTATAAGAACTCTTTCTTTCACATAATTTATAGCATCTTTACTAGCTCCGTGCACTTGCGGTACACATCTTAATGTATAAGCATCTTGTACTCTAAGCTCTCCTTGAGAAGTAATATATGAACTACCTTTTACTAATTTTAAAATATTATCTGCAGTATTTATTTGCCCCTTATGTGGTCTAATGTTATGTATTCTTAAATCATAAGCGTCTTTTATTCCTCTTAATGCTTCAAGGGATAAAGCTGCTGCTATATCTGATATTTTACATATTTCTATGGCGTCATACAAAGCTATTGCTCCAACAGCAGTCATTACCTGAGTACCATTTATCAAAGCTAATCCCTCTTTATATGTTAAGTCTATTACAGATACTCCTGCCCTTTCCATAGCTTCTTTACCTAGTAGTATCTCTCCGTTAAATTCTGCCTCTCCCTCTCCTAACATAGGTAATACCATATGTGATAAAGGTGCTAAATCTCCTGATGCTCCAAGGGATCCCTTTTCTGGTATAACAGGGATTACTCCTTTATTTAGCATATTTACTAACGTATTCAAAGTCTCCTCACTTATGCCTGAATAACCTTTGCATAAAGCATTTGCTCTAAGAAGCATTATAGCTCTAACCACTTCTTTAGATAAATTATTACCTGTACCACAAGCGTGGGAAAGTATTAGGTTCTTTTGTAGAGTCTTGCAATCCTCATTGGATATACTTACATCCGAAAATTTCCCAAAGCCAGTAGTTACACCATATACTACTTTGTTATCTTTAACTATATCTTCAATTATCTTTCTAGATGTTCTAATACTTTTTATGGCATCTTCGCTTATTTTTACCTTTGAGCCTTTTCTTGCCACCATTATAATTTTTTCTAAATCAAGATTGTTTCCATCAATTTCAACAATATTCATAGTAAACCCCTCCAATAAATCATATACCTTTAATATTCTTTAAATTTGTTAATTTTCCTTCTATATTTTATGTTTTGAATATTATGAATTTATTCTTCGATGTAATGTTTTATCATGATAAAACATTATCTTTAACATTTTCCTTTTCTGAAATTTATAGTACCCTATTGATTATAAAAAAATAAAGGCTTTAAAATATTCGAATTCTCTTAATATTTTAAAGCCTTTTATTATATCACATATATTTTCAACAAATCATTTTTATATCTTTACTAATTCTTCATGAAGATAATCTATTATTTTGTTCCAATCATATTTTTCTTTAGTAAGTTCGTAGGTTTTATTACTTATATATTCTAAATCTAAATTATATATACTTTCCTCTAATGCCTTTGTTAAAGTATTTACGTCACCTACAGGAACAAGCCTTCCATTATTGTCTCCAACTATTTCTTTTGCTATACCTACATCCGTTGCCACAATCACATCTCCAAAGGCGGCAGCTTCTATAAAAGCTATTCCAAAGCTTTCAAAGTCGGATGTTAAAGAAAATATTTTTGACCTTTGATATTCCATATAAAGTTCTCTTCTATCGTCTATATTTCCTTTAATAATGACTTTATTAATGACTTTAGGATATTTAGCAAAATAATCACTAATATAGCTTTCAAAGTTTTTTTCCACAGGCCCTACCAGCACTAATTTCCAATCTGTCTTTTCTATATCTTTAATATTAGCAAAAGCCTCTAATAGCATAGAAGTATTTTTTTCTTCAGCACCTATCCTTGCCACATTTAAAATAATATTTTCTTTTTTAGAAAAATCATACTCTAAGTTCAAAGTTTCTATATAATCATAATCCACTCCATTAGATACTTTTATTATTTTATGTTGTTGTCTAGGCAATAGTTCTTTAATTTTAGGATATAACTCCTCTTGTTCTACACTTATTAAATCAATCTTACTAAAAAATTTATTTAAAAATCTGTAGCTTAAAGCATTTAACCCCCGGATTCTTTCTACTAACTTATGACTACAATCAAGCTTTAGATATATCTTT
Organism: Clostridium simiarum; assembly: GCF_018919175.1. Classification (GTDB taxonomy): domain Bacteria; phylum Bacillota; class Clostridia; order Clostridiales; family Clostridiaceae; genus Clostridium_L; species Clostridium_L simiarum. The sequence continues at coordinate 730,137 of NZ_JAHLQL010000001.1, forward strand.
CCCTTTGGATTAAAAGCTTTGTATATGTAAGCATATATAACTGAAGATAATGTTGTATGAAATATTTGTATTATATCATACTCTTTAGCATGCTTAATTAAGTAGACAGCCCCATCTAAAGAAAAACTATGAAAAAATTTTTTTGCAAAATTTATATTTAAACCCCTTACTTCTTTGTTTAAGTAAGGATATTCTCCATTTTCATAGGTTATAACAGAAGACTGAAAACCATGCCTTTTAAAAAGTTTATAGGGAATCATACCCATATCCTTAATCAAATGTACATTTTCCGTCTTTAAATATTGCATGCCATATCTCATAAAATTCACCCTACATTCTTATATACTAAAGCCTTAAACATAAATTTAGGAATAGATCCTAGTCTTTTTATTCTCCATGGCTCTTTAGCTACCCTATAAAGCCACTCTATACCTAATTTAATCATCCATTTTGGTGCCCTTTTTACCTCTCCAGCGATTATATCAAAACTTCCTCCCACTCCCATATATATTTTACAAGGAAGCTTGTTCATATACTTTATTATAAATCTTTCTTGCCTTGGACACCCCATTGCAACAAATAACGCATGCGGATTACATTTATTTATATCTTCTATTAAATCATCACAATTTTCTAAGTCAAAATATCCATCTCTATAGCCTACAACTTTAACATTTTTATAGGTTTTTTCTATAGTATTTTTGCATTTTTCCACTACCTGTTTTTTCGCTCCTAGCAAGTATATGGTTTTGCTAGCCTTATCACAATAACTTATTATATCTTGCATAACTTCAACACCTGCAATTTTTTCCTTTACCTGAAGTCCCTTGATCTTGGCTGAATAAACCACTCCAACACCATCAGGTATTATTAAACTCTCCTCTGAAACAAAGTTATTGTAAAGCTCTTTTTCATACAACCCTTGATATAATACCTCTGGATTGCCAGATACTACATGTATCTTTTTCTCTTTATTTATTATTTTTTCTATTAGTTCATCTTTATATCCGTTATAAATTGGATATCCTAAAATATCAATCATGACTTCACATCCATTTAATTTCTAGTTATTAAATATTATAATATTTTCTTTAATATACTCTCCCATAAATACAAAAATCCAAAATGGAACCATTATCTGTGGTACAAAGAATATATTATCAAATAGATTTAATGTAAGCATAACAATCAAAGATACAAAAAAACCTGTGTAAAAATTCTTATAATAACCTTTTAAGTTTTTTCTTAAAAAATTAACTGTTTTTAGCATCTTACTAATTATTAATATAAAAACTATAAATGCAAAAATACCAAGTTCACTAAATACTTTAATATATGAGTTGTGGCTTGGATATGCACTTATAGATTCCATCCATAATTCAGGGTATCTTTCAACATAACTATCATAAAGTGCTGAAAAGTTCCCATTTCCTACTCCTTTAAAGGGATGCTCTCTAATCATTTTTAATCCTATTCTCCATATATTTACCCTAGACATATTTTGAGATACATCTGTAAATTGAAGTATTCTTCCCCTAAAAGAAGGAAATGCTAATGCTCCAACACCGCCTAAAACTAATATGTATAAAAATTTGTAGCTATAAAGTAAAGCTAGGCATACTATTCCTATACTCAATGCTAACCAAGAATTTCTTGAAAAACTCAAAATTATATTTGTAAATATTAAAGCTAAATTAATTCCATAAAAAGCTTTTAACGTCCTATTTTTTTCAATAATAAATATCATTAAGGCTGGAAAAAAGCTTAGAACCAAAAAAGCTCCAAATCCATTAGGGTTACCAAGAGTTGCTTGAACTCTATTAACTTCATCCATTATTACTACTGTAGTAGATATTCCTTTCCCTGTAAAAAACTGAAATATACCAACAAGACATAAAATTCCTGTATATACAAAATAACTTGTAATAAACATTCTAAAAAAACTCTTATTATTTAGTTCTAAATAAACTATTAAACCTAAAAATACATAAGTAAGAAGTCTTATGGCCTCTCCTACAGAAACTGCTTTATAAGGTGCATACAGGGTAGACGTAATCATAAAAACAAATAATAATAGCATGACTTTAACAAAATTATTTCTAAATATCTTTTTACTATTAATAGTTATATACTTCTTTACATCTCCACATCTAAATACAGAAATTATATATACTAAGAAAAAGAAAAATAATACTACATCAGAGGGACTTATATTTTTGTAAATACTAAAATCCACCGGTAAAAGTAAAAGTGTCGCTATATAAATATTTAGCATAAAAAATATTATTTTTTTAACTTTATAAGATAATTGCATGTTTTACCTCCAAACTTAAATTTTAAAAAAGGTTGAATGTATTTTTATAGGGTATTTTCATATATTTCTTTTGTAAGCTCTATCATTCTTTCTAAGGAATAGATTTCTTTACAATATTTATAGGCATTTTCTGCTTTTTCTACTGCTTCTTCATAATTATTTATAACATATTCCATAGCATTTTTCATCTGTGAAATAGAAGCTTTTTCAATAATTAACCCATATTTATCCTCTTTTAATATATCTTTTATAGCACCTACATCCGTAGATATTATTGGTATCCTTTGCTTTATAGCCTCTAAAATTACAAAGGGAAACCCTTCTTTTACAGAAGATAAACTAAAGCAATGAAATGTATTCATAAGATCTTCTGCATTTTCCTTAAATCCCAAAAACTTTATCCTTTGCTCTCCTTCAGCTAAAGAAGTCATCTCATCTTTTAATATACCATCTCCAATTAAAATAAGTTCACAATTAGGATAACTCTTTAACAATTCTTTAAAGGCCCCTATTAGATATCTATGACCCTTAGTCTCATAAAAGTTAGCTACAAGGCCAAATCTAAATATCTCATCTCTTGATATCTTATGCTTTTTAGGTGTATTATTAAAATCTATGCCATTAGGGATATAAGTTAGTTTTCTCTTAGGCACTATACCTAATTCTTTTGCTATAAGCACATCTTTAGGATCTACACATATTATATTATCACTAAATCTTGCTTCTCTCTCTTCTGCTTTTTTATATATGAACTTTTTAATATTATTCATCGGCTCATTAAAAACGAATCCATGAGCTGTATAAACAATATTAGGTACCATAGCACTCCTTGCTGCTTCCCTTCCTATAACCCCCGCCTTAGAGCTATGACAATGAACTATATGAAAGCCTTCTTTTTTAAACTCTTCCACAAGGTATCTATAAGCTTTGTAATCCTGTGCTGGGCTTATCTCTCTTACCATATGAGGAACAACCTTGTGTTTAACTCCTATGCTCTTTAAGGAATCTATCATCTTTCCTCCACTTGCGGAATATACAGTGATATCGTAGTAAGATTTTAATCCTTCACATAATAAAAGTATATTCTTTTGAGCTCCTCCCATTTCAGACTGAGTAATCACATATGCTAACTTTCTCATTTTAATTACCTCTTAAACTATTTTATTTAACATGTTATAAAAGATATTAGGTTAAGGCCTAATATCTTTTAATCTTTATCTATAACTATTTCCGGATTTTCTTTTTCAACTATGTCTATTAAAGATTGTTCAACTTTTACACCTTCTGAACTTTCTTTCATAAACATTATTTTAATAGTCTGAAGTATAAGCTTTAAATCTAGCCAAAATGAATAATTCTTGATATATATTATATCATATCTTACCTTATCTTCTGGTGTTGTAGTATATTTTCCTAAAACCTGCGCTAATCCAGTTAAACCAGCCTTTACAAGAGTTCTATATTTAAAATCTGGAATCTCTTCTTTAAATTTTTCTACAAAGAACGGTCTTTCTGGTCTAGGCCCTACTACACTCATGTCGCCTTTTAATATATTAAAAAATTGTGGTAATTCATCTATTCTAGTAGCTCTCATTATCTTACCTATTTTTGTTATTCTTGGATCATCTTCTCCTGCTAAAACAGGTCCTGTAAGTTTTTCAGCATTCATTACCATAGTCCTAAATTTTAATACATCAAAGTTCTTTTCTCCTATGGTTACTCTTTCTTGTTTATAGAATATATTGCCTTTATCTGTTATCTTTATACATATTGCAGCTATTAACATAATTGGACTAGTGATTATTATTCCTATAAGAGATATTATAATATCTAGTATTCTTTTGAATAGCCTTTGTTCAAAGGTTAATCCTAACTTTTGAACTTTAAACATAGGAATATCATCCGCCCTATTTAATTTAGAGTTTAATATAGCAATTTCATATATATCTGGTATTATATATATACTTTTTCTATCTGCCAAACATCTATCCACTATATTTCTTTTTACATTATAATCTACATCGTTGCAAATAAATACAACCTCCACATTGTCCAAATATTCTTCAATATTCTTTGACTTGCTGCTACATATATATTTTACATTATATAGCTCTCTTTGCTTTAATAGTATTTTTTTTGTAACATTATCTACACTTTCATCTCCAATTATTAGTGAATCTTTTACTCCATGTTGTATTCTTTTTACCTTCCACACCAAGCTTCTCCAAAAACATAATAAAACAAATTGAATAAAAGGACTAATCACAAGAACGCTTCTTGGAAATGAAAATCCTCTAGCAAAAAATGTTATAAAAGCAGTGGTTATAAAAAGTGAAATTACGGTTAAGGTTATAGAGTATATAATCTCCCCTATACCTTTTTTTAATATATCGCTTAAACCAAACACATACATAAACACCAAATAAGCTATAACTATAAAAGGTATTATATCTATAAACGGTTCTAAATTGAACATCGGTGGTTGGAATTCAAATTTTATAATAAAAGCTATATATACTGACAAAATTACTAATAAAGAATCAATTAGATAAGTGCCTAATTTAAATATTTCTGTAGCAAATTTATTACTTTTCATATTGCACCTCATTTAAGCTTGTTTTCTTAAATAATTTTACACTCTAAAATATGTTAAGTCAATTTAATTATGCATTAATAGGAGAACCTTAGTAAAAACCCTTGAAAAAATAAAGAACTCTTAATTCATAAAAGTTCTGTACAAGCTTAAGTTAAGCAAAAGTATTTCTTTAATACATTAGATTATAAGCTAACTTACAATACTAAAATTAAATTCTAGAGTTCTTTATCTTTATATTTAATGCTATTATACTAAATCTACATAATAGTATTAACTTGAACTATGATTTTAGTGATTTATAATCCTTTATAAAAATTAATAGTTTCTTTTATTCCTTCTTCTAAAGAATATTTCGGTTCCCAATTACCTTTATTCCTTATTTTTTCAAAGGTCATATAACTATGCCTAATATCTCCATGCCTTTCTTCTCCATATATAGGTTTTAAGGAATCATCTATTATTGAGCTTATCAAATCAAATAGATTATTTACTGAGATTTTACTATTTGTGCACACATTAAATATATCATTTTTAAGGTTGTTCATAGCCAAAATATTTGCATCAACTACATCCTTTACATATACAAAATCTCTAGTTTGCTCTCCATCTCCAAAAATATATATTTTTTGTCCTTCTAACATTCTTTCACAGAATATAGACACCACTCCACCTTCGCCTGTAGAGTCTTGCCTTGGCCCATATACATTTGCATATCTTAATACTGTATATTCTATACCATACAAAACACTATAAACTTGAAGATAATGTTCAACTGTATGCTTTGTTATCCCATATCCGCTTATCATGTTTAATGGATGTTTTTCATCTATAGGAAGATATTCTGGCTCTCCAAAAATAGCAGCAGAAGCAGGATATATGATCTTTCTTACATTGTGTTTTTTAGAACATTCTAAAAGATTTATTGTGCCTATTATATTTATCTCTGCATCCATGATAGGATTATCCAAAGATTTAGGAACACTAATTTGTGCTGCTTCATGAAAAACCACTTCAGGTTTCTCCTCTGAAAAAATCTTTTCTAAGTCTTTACTTCTAATATCTACATTGTAAAACCTTGCCTTAGGATTTATATATTCTCTCTTTCCATGGCTTAAATCATCAACTATAACAACCTGATGTTCTAATTCAATTAATCTGTCTACTAAGTGCGAACCGATAAAACCCGCTCCACCTGTAACTAAAACTTTCAAATTTTTCTCCCCCTTAGTTACTACTATTTTTTATCTTTTCATAAAGTTCCTTAAATTCTTCATTATGTTTTATACCTAGTAAGTATTTCATGAAGTTTTCTTTTAAATCTTCTCTTCTTAGTGCAAACTCTATACTTGCCTCTAAGAAACCTTGCTTATCACCTACATCGTATCTTCTTCCTTGGAAATTATATGCATACATGGGTTCATTTGAAACAAGCTGTCTTAAAGCATCTGTCAGCTGTATTTCACCATTTTTTCCTGGTTTTGTTTCATCTATTATATCAAATATTTGAGGAGTAATTATGTATCTACCTAGTATAGCCACATTAGATGGAGCTTCTTCCATCTTAGGCTTTTCTACTAAATCCTTAACTTTATATACTCTATCTTCAATATGCATACCTTTAACAATTCCGTATTTACTTACATCTTCCATAGGTACTTCCTGTACCCCCAGAATAGTAGTTTTGAACTCATCAAAACAATCTACTAGTTGTTTTAAACATGGAGTATGACTTTCTACCACATCATCTCCTAACATTACCGCAAAAGGCTCATTTCCCACAAAAGTCCTAGCACAACCTATAGCATGCCCTAGCCCTCTAGGCTCTTTCTGCCTTATGTAATGAATGTTTACCATATTAGATATATCTTTTATCATGCTCAATAGTTCTTCTTTTCCTGAATGCTCTAGCTCTTGCTCAAGCTCTACAGATTTATCAAAATGATCTTCTATTGCTCTTTTATTTCTTCCTGTAATTATTAAAATTTCTTCTATACCTGAGGCCACTGCTTCTTCAATTATATATTGAATTGTTGGTTTATCTACGATAGGAAGCATTTCCTTTGGCTGTGCCTTAGTGGCAGGTAAAAACCTTGTGCCTAATCCTGCCGCAGGTATTATTGCTTTCTTTACTTTCATTATTTTACCGCTCCTTCCTTAAGGCTATAAATTAACTTACTTACTACTATTATTTATATTAATTAATAATATTATGCTACTTTGCTATTTCATAGATTTTTCTATTTCAATTAATACTTCATCCTTAGGGTCAATTTCCTTAGCTTTTTTAAAATAATTATTTGCTTCCTTTTTATCTCCAATTTTTAAATAACACATTATTAAGTTGGTACAGAATTCAATACCTTGTGACACTTCAAAGCCTTTTTTAAAATATGATATAGCATTTTTATAATCTTCTATATGTGCGTGGTTCAAGCCCATTTCATTAACCACTTCTAGTATATTATCATCTATATTCCTACTTTGATTTAAATAATAAATGGCTTTTTCATAACTACCGATAAGTCTATATGCTACAGCTATATGATAAAAAAGCATGGCATTATCTTCATAAGTATCTATCATTGGTAATAAATACTCTAAAGCTTTACTAGGATTATCATAAACTAAGCTTTTACCTTCTTCATAATCTAAAGCATCTTTAATAATCTTTTTTAATTCTACAGCTTCTTTTTTATTACTACCTTCTTTTTTAATACATTCCTCAATAGATAATAGTGCCATTTCGTACTTTTCTTCATCTTTATATATTAAGGCTTCATAAAAATAAGGAAAACCATAGTCATTTATACTTTTTAAATACTCAATAAGTTTTAATTCTTCCACAGCAAAATCTCTTTGCTTAACTCTTAGTACTTCTGCAATACATATGGCCTTTTCAATATTTTCTTCCTCTTCTTCTACTGCTATTAATCCTTTTAATAAAACATAAGCCTCTTCATAATCTTCATTTTTAACATAGCTTGCTATTTCACTTTTTATGTAATTTATAGCATTATTATTTCTTATTATCAAAGTTTTATATATATTATTATATTTAAAATCTTCATCTAAGCCTAGAACTAAAAACATTGACTTGATTATTTTATGTAGTGGTATACTATCAAATTCATAAGTTTTTATTATTTCTTCAGTAATATAAGATGCCTCTAGGGGTATAAATATATCTTCTTTATATATTAATTTTGTTTTAAAAAGTTCTTCTAAAGCTTCCTTTTTTACTTGGATAAAAACTAATTTTTGAAGCTTTTGTTTAAATTTAGATTGAATACTCAAAAAATCACTCCTTCTATCAAATATTACATCCAAAATCATATTTAACAAACATTAATACGACTTTGGATGATATTTTACTCCTCAAAAGCACAGTTTATTATATCCATAACACTATTTTCAAACTCAGTGATTTTTTCTTCTGCATTATTTAAATTATTAGAAGAAATTGAAAGATATACTTTCATTTTAGGTTCAGTGCCTGAAGGCCTTACTACAAACCAAGATTTATCCTCTAATAAAAATTTTAGCACATTAGACTTAGGCAGCTTTATAATATTTTCTTCAACTTTTATAATGTCCTTTTCTACACTAGTTTTATAGTCCAATTTTTTTATAATATTTACTCCATTTATAGTAGGTTTCATAGAGTGTCTTAAGTATTCTATACACTTTTCAATTTTTTCCTGACCTTCTTTGCCCTTTAACTCAATGGATATAAGCTTCTCTTTATAATATCCATATTCATCATATATGTCTATTAATGCATCATACAATGACCTTTCTTTTTCTTTATAATATAATGTCATTTCCGCTATTAGCATTGAAGTAATAACTGCATCTTTATCCCTTACAAAGTTTCCACTTAGATATCCGTAACTTTCTTCAAAGCCAAATATAAAATCTTTAGAGCTATCTTCTTCAAATTCTTTTATCTTTTCTCCAATATATTTAAAGCCTGTTAATACATCCATTACTTCCACATCATATTCTTTAGCAATGCTTCTTACAGAGTCTGTAGACACAATGGTTTTTATTATAATTGGATTTTTAGGCATTATATTCTCCTCTTTTAATGAACTCATTATGTAATGAGAAAGAAGCATGCCTACTTCATTTCCAGTTAATACTCTATACTGTCCTTTTTTATCTCTTACTACTACTCCTATCCTATCGCAATCAGGATCTGTTCCAATTATTATATCAGGATTTATATCTTTAGCCATTTCTAAAGCTAATTCAAATACTTTAGGATCCTCTGGATTTGGATAGGCAACCGTTGGAAAATCCCCATTTGGCAGTTCTTGTTCCTTAACCACATGAAGATTAGAATATCCTAACTCACCTAATAATCTTCTTACAGGAATATTTCCTGAACCATGAATAGGTGTATATATTATTTTAAGCCTTTCTGCATTTTCTTTTACAAGATTCTTTCTTAAAGATAATTCCTTAACCTTTTCCATATAGCTACTATCTATATCTTCTCCAATATAAATTAACAACCCTTCTTTTATAGCTAGGTCTTTATTTATAGTCCTTATCATCTCAAAAGTGTCAATATTATTTATATATTTTAATATAGATTTTGCCTTAGCATCTGTAACTTGCCCTCCATCTTCACCATAAACTTTATACCCATTGTATTGTTTAGGGTTATGTGAAGCAGTTATTACTATGCCTGCATTACATTTTAATTGTCTAACTGCATAAGAGAGCATGGGTGTAGGTCTTAAGCTTTCAAATATATAAGTCTTAATACCATTAGCACATAATGTAAGTGCAGCTTCCTCTGCAAATTTCTTAGACATATTTCTTGAATCATAAGCAATAGCTACAGAAGAATCACTTTGTATATCTTTTAAATACTCTGCTAAGCCTTCAGTAGCCTTTCCTACCGTATATATATTCATTCTATTTGTACCTGCACCAATTATTCCTCTTAAGCCACCAGTTCCAAACTCTAAATCCTTATAGAATCTATCTTCAATCTCTTTATCATTATCTTTAATGGTAAGCAATTCATTTTTAGTTTCCCTATCAACCTCTGTTGAATTTAACCATTGTTTATATTTTTCATAATGGTACATAATTAATATCCCCCCAGTAAATTGTTGACAAAACCATTATACTAAAAAAATTACCATAAGTATATAATTGCACAATAAAAATTACCTGTATATGTTATAGTATTATAGCACATATACAGGTAATAACTACTTTTCTTCTAGGGAATCTTCATCTACTTCATCTAACCTTGAAACATAACTTATAGAGGCTATGACTGTGTTAATATCCTCTAAATTAATTATCTCCTCTGCAAACTCAACATCTTCCATCCTAAGTACAGTTCCTATTTCATCAGCCTTTAAATCAATTTCAATACAGTGAGGTATGTGCTCTGGTTTACATTTAACTTTTATCCTATCTCTCTCCTTTTGAACAACTCCCCCTCTTCTTAAAATTTCCTCTTCATTTCTAAAAGCTATAGGCACTTCTGTTTGAACATACTTATCCTTATTAATGGCTTCCAGGTCTATATGTAATATTTTGTGAGTAATTGGATCCTTTTGAACTTCTTTTATAATAGCTTTTTGTTCTTCTCCTTCAAAATCTATATTTACTATGCCATGAGAGCCATATTTTGAAATATTTCTTTCAAGTTCCAATTCCCCTACTTCGAACATAAATGAGTACTTATTTTTTCCATATATTATACCTGGTACTCTTCCAGATCTTCTTAGTTTATTTCCCTTATTTTCTCTATTATTCCCTCTTTTATTTATCTTTAAAATTTCCATATATATCCCTCCTTTTTTGTATTATTGACTGGTTAGCGAAATAATATACACTATATTTTTTTTATTACCATTTTATATTGCATTTAAAGTTTATATAACTTATAATAATATTGTTTTTTATGAGATTATAAAATTCACTATTTTCAAGGGTTCGCCCAGTATGATATGAAAGAAGGTGCCATAGCAAGGTGTATAAATTAGATCAAAATGAAACCCCTCTATTTGATGCCTTATTGGAATATGTTAATAGAGAAACAATACCTTTTCATGTACCCGGCCATAAAAAAGGAATTGGTATGGATGAGGAATTTAAAAGTTTTATTGGAGAAAATCCTTTTAAGATTGATGTAACTGTTTTTAAACTCGTAGACAGCCTGCATCATCCTACTGGTCCTATAAAAAAGGCTCAGGAGTTAGCTTCCGATGCCTATGGATCAGAGGCTGCATTTTTCTCAATTCATGGTACTTCTGGAGCAATTCAAGCCATGATTATGTCTGTAGTAAATGCTGGTGATACAATAGTGGTTCCTAGAAATGTACATAAATCTGTTACCGCCGGCATTATTTTAAGCGGTGCTGTTCCAGTATATATGCAACCTGAATTAGACAAAGATGTAGGGATTGCTCAAGGTGTCACTCCTGAAACTGTAGAGGCTACCTTAAGAGAGCATCCTGAAGCAAAGGCAGTTTTAATAATAAATCCAACCTATTATGGTGTGTCAACGGATATTAAAAAGATAGCAGATATTGTGCATAGTTATGATATACCTTTAATTGTAGATGAAGCTCATGGTCCTCATCTAAGTTTTAATGATAAATTACCTATGTCAGCTATAGAAGCAGGTGCAGACATTTGCTCACAAAGTACTCATAAGATAATAGGAGCACTAACTCAATGTTCACTATTACATGTAAACTCAAAGTATGTAGATCCTACAAGGGTTCAACAGATTTTAAATCTACTTCAAACAACGTCACCTTCATATATACTGATGGCCTCTTTAGATTGTGCTAGACGCCAAATAGCTTTACATGGAAAAGAACTACTTGAAGGATCCATAGCTCTTTCTAATTATGCTAGAGAAGAAATAAATAAAATACCTGGATTCTATTGCTTTGGTAATGAAATCTTAGGCAATCCTGGGGTTTTTGCCTTAGATCCTACTAAAATTACAATTACTTGTAGAGACTTAGGTATTACTGGATATGATTTGGATATGATTTTATCTACTAAATATCATATCCAAATGGAACTTTCAGATCTTTATAATGTATTAGCTGTTGGTTCTTTTGGAGACACCAAGGAAAGTATAGATAAGCTTGTAGAGGCATTAAAAGAAATAAGTGAAGAGTATGCATCTAAAAATACTAAAAAACCTGACTTTATTGATATACCACCTATTCCAGAAAGGGTTTTAATACCTAGGGAAGCTTTTAATGGTACAAAGGAATCTGTTCCTTTAATAGATAGTGTAGGTTTGATAAGCGGTGAATTCTTACTAGCATATCCTCCAGGTATTCCTGTTTTATGTCCTGGTGAGAAAATTACTAAGAACATAATTCAGTATGTTCAAGAACTAAAAGATGCTGGTCTCTATGTTCAAGGTACAGAGGATCCTAAAGTAGAATATATAAAAGTTGTTAAATAAAAAATGGAGAGTGTGCACTCTCCATTTTTTATTTACTTTAGAATTCCATTCCCATTTTTAAAGCCTTTTTGTTCAACTCTAAGGCTTTACTTGGTACATTATCTTCTAAAATCTTATCCCAATTAATACCTTCTATTGAAAGAGCCTTTATTAGAGCTCCTAATAAAAGCACATTTTGAGCTTTTATATTACCTAATTCTTCTGCTATAGCTGCCGCATTAATTATAATAGAATTTTTAACTAAATCCTTTAACTTTCCAGTGACATTTTCAGGATATTTTTCACTGCCTATAAGTACCGTAACTGGATGTATTTCATAATCATTTACTATTAATGCCCCATCTTCTTTTAGATAAGGTAACCATCTAGCAGCTTCGCTTTTTTCAAAGGCTACAATTACATCAGCTGTTCCCTTTTCTATTATAGGAGAGTATACTTTTTCTCCATACCTTACCTGAGTTGTTACACTTCCCCCTCTTTGAGCCATTCCATGTACCTCTGACATTTTCACATCATACCCTGAATTCAAAAGGCCTTCAGTCAATACTTTAGATGCCAATATGGTTCCTTGTCCACCTACGCCTACAAATAAAATATTTTTTATATTACTCATTTTATTCACCCACCTTTTCAATAGCTCCAAACTTACAAACTTGTTTACAGACTTCACATCCATTACACATATTTTTATCTATACTTACTACTCCATCTTTATAATTTAGAGCTGGACAGCCTATCCTTAAACAAGCTTTACATCTTTTACATTTATCTGGATCTATTTTGCACTTCATATTTGCTCTATATTTAATTACATCCTTTATCAATGCACAAGGTCTCTTTGTTATTATTACAAAAGGTTCTTCACTATTGTAAGCATCCTTTACTGCTGTTTCTGTAGCTTTTAAATCATAAGGATCTACTACCTTTAAGTTCTCTTCTTTTATACCTAATGATAATACTAGACTTTCTATATCTACCATTGGAGCTTCTTTTCCCTGTAAGGTCTTACCTGTACCAGGGTTTTCTTGATGACCTGTCATACCAGTTATTCTGTTATCTAATATACATGTAACTATTGGTATTCCATTATAAACAGAGTCTATAAGTCCTGTTATACCTGAATGGAAAAATGTAGAGTCCCCTATAAAAGCAAATACTTTAGATTTACTACCAGACAATTCTCTAGCTTTTTGCATTCCCAATCCACCAGATATAGAAGCACCCATACAGATAACCGTATCGGTAACACTAAGAGGTGGCATCATTCCAAGAGTGTAACATCCTATATCCCCTGTAGAAATTATATCTTTATATTTTGAAACTGCATAGAATATGCCCCTATGTGGACAACCTGGGCATAGTACTGGTGGTCTTGATGGTGGAACTATATCAGAGCCATAAACGGAGTTAATTTCCTTTTCCAAAATAGCCTTTCTTATAATTTCAGGATTTAATTCCCCGCATATAGGTATAACTTCTTTCCCAATACAGTCTATACCCATTATTTTTATTGCATTTTCTAAGTAAGGCTCATTTTCTTCTATTACATATAACTTATCTACCTCTTCAGCAAACTCTTTTATCAGTTTATCAGGAAGAGGATAACTCATACCAATCTTAAGATAAGAAGCATTATCACCAAAAACTTCTTTTGCATATTGATAACTTATTCCACTAGTAACTATACCTACAGAGGTATCCTTTAGCTCTATCCTATTCAAATAAGTTTTATTAGAAAACTCTTTTAATTTTTCTAACCTTTCTTCTACTTCATAGTGCTTTTTTCTAGCATTTGCTGGTATCATAATATACTTAGATACATTTTTCTCATAGGGTTTTATATCTACCTCTACTTTTTCCCCTAACTCCACAATGCCTTTGGAATGAGACACTCTAGTAGTACTTCTAAATAATACCAAAGTATCAAATTCCTCACTAATCTTAAAAGCTTCTTTCATAAAATCCTTACATTCTTGAGAGTCAGAAGGCTCTATTAATGCTACCTTTGCATGAGGAGCATATAACCTATTGTCTTGCTCATTTTGAGAAGAATGCATCCCCGGGTCGTCTGCTGTAACCACTACAAAGCCTCCATTAACCCCTTCATAAGCCATAGTAAAAAGAGGGTCTGCTGCCACATTTAACCCTACGTGCTTCATAGTACTTAAACTTCTAGCTCCTCCTATGGATGCTCCAGACGCAACTTCAAACCCCACCTTTTCATTGGGTGCCCATTCAGCATAAACTCCTTCATAAGTAACAAAGTTTTCTAATATTTCTGTACTTGGAGTTCCAGGATAAGCAGAAGCAACTTTACATCCTGCCTCATAAGCTCCTCTTGCCATGGCTTCATTTCCAGACATTATAACTTTCATAAAGATCTCCCCCTAAAATTAATCTATTAGTGATCCTAATGCTATAGAATATAATTTTGATTTTGCAGAATCTGCTCTTGATACTAATACTATAGGACATTTTGCTCCTACAATGATCCCTGCACTTTCAGCTCCAGCAAAATAAGTAAGTGACTTACCAAGGAAATTTCCTGACTCTATGTTTGGTACAAGCAATATATCTACATCACCTGCTACTTCACTTTTAATCCCTTTATGCTCAGCTGCCTCCATTGATATAGCATTATCTAAAGCCAAAGGACCATCTACTATACATCCCTTTATCTGTCCCCTTTTATTCATCTGAGCTAACATAGATGCATCTACTGTAGCTTGCATAGATGTATTTACTACCTCTACCGCACATATAGGTGCTACCTTAGGATTTCTAATATTAAGACTAGTTGCTACTTTTACTGCATTATTTAATATTCCAACTTTTTCATTTATATCAGGATAAGGTATCATACCTCCATCTGTTAAAAATATTAACTTATGGTAATTGGGAACTTCATATAACATTACATGAGATAGTAAACCTTTTCCCCTAAGTCCTGCATCTTTATTTAATACTTCCTTTAATAAATCCGATGTACTAAGCATACCCTTCATTATAAAATGGGCTCTTCCAGTTGCTACTTCCTCAACTGCTCTTTTTGCAGCCTCCTTGTTATCCTTTTCATTAATTATATGAATATTTTCTATAGATATATTATTTTCTGTAGAAATACTCTCTATCTTTTCTTTATCGCCTACTAATATGGCATTTATAATTCCCAGTTTAACTGCTTCAGATACTGCCGCTAACACTTCTTTATCCTGAGCAACAGCCACAGAAAGAGTTTTAACCTTTCTATCTTTAGTAATATGAACTAATTCATTTAAAGTTCTTATCATATACTACTCCCCTCATCATTAATTTATTAAGTGATTCTAAGATTAAAATGAAGTTTATTTAAAAGAAATACCTTCCTCCATCTTAATCTTAGAAGAACTTGTCCAAAGTGCCGCGTGTCTCGCATACCATTTATAAGAAATTAGAGAACCAAAATCTATGATTTTAGTTGCATGTTACTTTTACAAAGCACACAAAATATTATAGTCCATAGACATGATATAAATACTTATTAATACTAAGATTTGATTAATATTTTTATTAATGCAAATCTACAGTATCAAATTTTGTAATTTTCTCTCCTTTTAGTATATTATAAGTAGTCTAATTGTTCAATTTATTCTGCTAAAGCAATTTGAATATTCACTAATTGAAAAAAAGAGACATATATTTTTATATGTCTCTTCATAAAAACAAGCTATTTCTTTATAAATTATCAACTAAAATTATAACAAAAAATGAAAATAATAAAATACTACCACCGATGAAAATACTACACTGTCAAATCTATCTAATATTCCACCATGTCCTGGTATCAAATTACTATAATCTTTTATGCCTACATATCTTTTAATGGAAGATGCAGCTAAATCTCCAAACTGACCAAATATTCCACACAGTAATCCTAGTATTATATAGTGATGAATAGCAATAGGAACATTTTTACTTATAAAAAATCCGTATACTCCACAAGCAATCATGCTTCCTACAAGTCCACCTATAGATCCTTCAATGGTTTTCTTAGGACTTACTTTTGGACATAATTTTCTTTTTCCAAAGAATCTTCCTGCATAATAAGCTGTTGTATCACAAGTCCAAGAAGATAAAAATATTATCCACACTAAATATTTACCATAAGGCATTTCATTTACCAGAGAAATAAAGCTAAAAAATACACCAGAATAAATAAATCCTAATATAGTTACTGATATGTCTATAAAATTGTATTCTGTATTTATTACAGGTATTATTAGAAGAATAAATGTTAAAGCTATAACAATAAGTAATGATATGCTCATATTTGAATTAAAAATGTAATATGTCAAACAAGCTAAATAACCAATTAATGGTATAGGTTTTAAATTAATTTCTTTAGCAGCCTTATATATTTCGTACATACCCATTAAAGATAAAGCTAAAGAAATAAATTTTAGATAAATACCCCCTATAAATAAGAATATAACAAGGGGAGATAATATTAACGCCCCTAAGTATCTACTGTTGGGTTTCAAATAATCACCTACATTCTCTATTTTATACCACCAAATCTTCTATCTCTTTTTTGATAATCAATTATGGCTTTATGAAGATGATAGACATTAAAATCTGGCCAATATATATCTGAATACCAAAACTCTGAATAAGCACATTGCCACAATAAAAAGTTACTTATCCTCTGTTCTCCACTTGGCCTAATTATTAGATCTGGGTCAGGCATTCCTTTTGTATAAAGATAACTCTCAAAAAGTTTTTCATCAATGGTATTTGTTGAGGTTTTATTGCTTTTAATATCCTTAATTAACTTATTAATGGCATCCATTATCTCATCTCTTCCCCCATAATTTAGAGCAAGATTCATAACTACTCCCTGATTATTCTTAGTTCTTTCATAAGCACTTTTCAGCTCCTCTTGACAAGGTACTGGTAGTTTTTTTATATCTCCAATATGATTTATAACTACACCATTTTCATGAAGTTCATTAAATTCATTTTTTAAATATTGAATTAAAAGTTTCATTAAAGTATCTATTTCTTCTTTAGGCCTCTTCCAATTTTCTGTAGAAAAAGCATATAATGTTAAATACTTCACACCTATCCTATTACATTCTTTTACAATACTTCTTATAGCTTCTACCCCAGCTTTGTGTCCCATTGTTCTAGGCAAGTTCTTCTTTTTTGCCCATCTACCATTACCATCCATTATTATCGCAATATGTTTTGGAATATTATTCATATCTAATTCTATATGTTCTTCATTGTTTACTAGTTTCTTCTTAAATATATTAAACAACTGCAATGCCTCCAATACTAAAATAAATTAGTAAATAAAACCTGCAAAAGCAGGTTTTATATCTTAAAAATAATTTAAAGGCATAGCTAACTATATTGACATTATCTCTGTTTCTTTGTCATTTATCATTATATCTACTTGTTTTATATAGTTATCAGTTACCTTTTGTATATCCTCTTCACCTTTTTTAACTTCATCTTCTGAAACGTTACCGTCTTTTTTCAAATTCTTTATTTTATCGTTAGCTTCTCTTCTTATAGACCTTATAGCTACCTTAGCATCTTCCCCTGTTTTCTTTACATTTTTAACTAAGTTTTTTCTTGTTTCTTCAGTTAATTCAGGTACCATAAGTCTTATAACAGCTCCATCATTTGAAGGATTTATACCTAAATCTGATTTTAAAATTGCCTTTTCAATATCTTTTAACGTACTCTTTTCCCATGGCTGAATAAGCAACAATCTTGGTTCTGGAGCAGATATGTTAGCTACTTGATTTATAGCCGTCATACTTCCATAATACTCTACCTCAATTCTATCAAGCATTGTGGGATTAGCTCTTCCTGCCTTCATTGTAGCTAAATCATTTTTTAACACTGACATAGTCTTTTTCATTTTTTCTTCAGCTTTACTTGTAATATCCTTTATCATAATAACCCTCCTATATTATTTTGATGATACTAAAGTACCCATTTCTTCTCCCATTATAGCTTTTCTTATATTTCCTGGATCATCCAATCCAAATACTAATATAGGTATATTATTGTCCATGCATAAAGATGTAGCCGTAGAGTCCATTACTTGTAACCCTTTTTCTAAAACTTCTATATAAGATAAACTATCAAACTTTTTAGCATCTGGATATTTATGAGGATCTTTATCATAAACTCCATCGACTTTTTTAGCTAATAATATTACATCTGCTTCTATTTCTGCCGCTCTTAATGCAGCAGTTGTATCTGTTGAAAAATATGGATTTCCAGTTCCTGCAGCAAATATCACTACTCTTCCTTTTTCAAGATGTCTCATTGCCCTTCTTCTTATAAAAGGTTCTGCAATTTCTTTCATCTCAATTGCGGTTTGCACTCTTGTTTTTACCCCGATGCTTTCAAGAGAATCTTGAAGTGCTAAGGCATTTATGCAAGTTGCTAGCATTCCCATATAGTCCGCTGTGGTTCTATCCATCCCTTCACCACTTCTACCTCTCCATATGTTTCCGCCTCCAACAACAGCCCCAACTTCAACTCCCATATCCACTAGCTCTTTAATTTCAGTTGCAATTCTTGTAGCTACATTAAAATCTATACCAAAACCATTAGCTCCTGATAAGGCTTCACCTGATAGCTTAAGGATAACTCTCTTATATTTGCAAACTCCCATAATATAATAACCTCCAATAAAATTATTACTTTAGAATAGATATTTCTAAAAAAAGAGAACACTGCAGTGTTCTCTTTTTTATTTTCCCTGCTGCATTTGCTTTTGAACTTCTTCAGCAAAGTTTTCTTCTTTTTTCTCTATTCCTTCACCTTTTTCAAATCTTGCATATCTATTGATCTTTATTTCTGATCCTACTTCTTTAGATTTTGCTTGGAGATACTTTGTTATAGTGTAATCAGGATCTCTTACCCAAACTTGCTCAACTAAGCAAACTTCTTTGTAGTATTTTTGTATTCTTCCATCAACCATCTTATCAACTATCTTTTCAGGTTTTCCTTCATTTAAAGCTTGAACCCTATAGATTTCTCTTTCTTTTTCTATTGCATCTTGGTCTACAGAAGTTTTATCTAGGAATAGTGGATTTGCAGCTGCTACTTGCATTGCAACATCTTTAGCAACTTCTTCTAATATCTCACTATGTTTTTCACATCCTAATTCAACTAAAACTCCAATTCTTCCTGATCCATGAACATAGCTAGAAATTGCTCCATTTTCAATGTTAAATTTAACAAATCTTCTAACATTCATGTTTTCTCCAAGTTTAGCTATTAATTCTGTTAAAACTTCTTTTACAGATTTAGTTTCATCAGCTATGTATTTCTCTTCTATGAAAGCATCAACATCAGCTGCGTTAGATACTGAAGCCATCTTTGCTAAATTTTTAGCAAGCGCCATAAATTCTTCATTAACAGCAACAAAGTCTGTTTCACAGTTTAATTCAATCATTCCAGCGTTTTTCTTATCATCTGAAACGAATGTCTCAACTATTCCTTCAGCTGCAACTCTTCCAGCCTTCTTAGCAGCTGCTGCTAAGCCTTTTTCTCTTAATATTTCAACAGCCTTTTCCATATCTCCGTTAGATTCAGTTAAAGCCTTTTTGCAATCCATCATTCCAGCGCCAGTTCTGTCTCTTAATTCTTTTACAGATTGTGCAGTAATCATTTTAATTCCTCCTTATTGGTTAGTTTAAAAGGTAAATGAAACATATGCCTCACCTACCTCTTATATTAATTATAGTTATTCTGCTAACTGTTCCCCTTGTCTTCCTTCGATAATGGCATCTGCCATTTTAGCTGTTATTAATTTAACTGCTCTTATGGCATCATCATTTCCTGGTATTACATAGTCAACTTCATCTGGATCACAGTTTGTATCAACTATTCCTACTACAGGTATTCCTAATATCTTAGCTTCTGATACAGCATTCTTTTCTTTTCTTGGGTCAACAACAAATAATGCTCCTACATTGCTAACATCCATGTCTTGAATTCCGCCTAAGTTAGCTTCTAATTTTTCCATTTCGTTTTTAAGATTAGTAACTTCTTTCTTTGGAAGAACATCGAATGTTCCATCTTCTTCCATTTGTCTTAAATCATTTAATCTCTTTATTCTAGTTTTTATAGTTTTGAAGTTTGTTAACATTCCACCTAACCATCTATTGTTAACAAAGTGCATTCCTGATCTTACAGCTTCCTCTTGGATAGCTTCTTGAGCTTGTTTCTTAGTTCCAACAAAAAGAACATCTTTTCCTTCTATTGATAACTCTCTAACGAAATCATAAGCATCATCTATCTTCTTAACTGTTTTTTGAAGATCTATTATATATATTCCGTTTCTTTCTGTGAATATATATGGAGCCATCTTAGGGTTCCATCTTCTAGTTTGATGTCCAAAATGAACACCTGCTTCTAATAATTGTTTCATTGAAATTACTGCCATTGTTTTTACCTCCTTGGTTTTTACCTCCATTATCTTCATATCTATAAAATACCTCTAGGGCACCCTTTTATAAATTGGATAATGTGTGTATTTTCTCCTTTGATAGTATATCATAAGGTTAGTATAGTATCAATATTTATTTTAAATTTTAATTTATTTTTCCTTCTTATCCATAAAAAAAGTAAAAGGTTTTATCCCTTTACTTTATTTTTTTTAATTCATCTAGTAACTTATCATTTAATATCTTGATATGAGTACCCTTCATTCCTAAAGATCTGGATTCAATTACTCCAGCACTTTCAAACTTTCTAAGAGCATTTACAATAACGGATCTTGTAATTCCCACCTTATCTGCTATTTTAGAAGCAACTAAAAGACCTTCTGGTCCATCTAATTCATTAAATATGTGTTCCACTGCTTCTAATTCAGAATAGGATAATGTTCCTATAGCTAATTGAACTACTGCTTTTTTACGAGCTTCTTCTTCTATTTCATCTTGCTTAGCTCTTAACATTTCAAGGCCTACAATTGTAGCACTATATTCTGCTAAAACTAAATCATCATCTGTAAAAGAATCTCCAAACCTAGCTAAAAGTAAAGTTCCTATTCTATCCCTATTTCCTATAATAGGAACTATAGTTGAGTTCTTTCCTATTAGATTACATTCACAACTATCTTCAAAAACACAATTTCCTTTATTAGCAACATTAGATAATGTATCGTGTATATTTAAAAGACTGTTGTTATACTCCTCCGGAAATCTTCCTTCATTTAATATTTTGCTTTTAACTCTATCGCACTCAAATCCTTTTGAAAAATTATGACCTAAAATTTTTCCTTTTCTGCTAACTATATATACGTTACACTCAAGTACTTCACTTAAAAGCTTACAGATATCATCAAATATAACTGGTTCCGCTCCAGATTTTTGCAGTATTTTGTTTAGCATTCTGGTCTTATTTAATAACGTGGACATTTTATTTCCTCCTTGTAATAAGTAGTATATAAATAATAGTATTCCTCTATAATTTATACAGCTGTAAATTGTTTTAATATTTTAAACAATTTAAATATTTAGAATTGTCATAGCTTTACCTAAATTATAATATCACACTAGTCAATGATTTTCAACTGTAATTTTATTAATTCGACATATTACTACCTATGTTTAAATAAAATTCATATTTAATCAAAAATATCATCAATTAATCCTGCTTTTCTTTATCCACGTATTTTTTATGTTTGCAATTTGAATTGGAACATTCAAAGTAATTTCCTTTGGATTTACTGTATTTCTTATACATAAAAGTACCACATTCACTACATTTCTCTTCTGAAGGTTCAGCCCAACTAACAAAATCACAATTTGGATAGTTGGAGCATCCATAAAATTTATTACCTTTCTTACTTCTTTTAACTACTAGAGTACCACCACATTTAGGGCATGGGGTTTTTAACTCTTCTACTATAGGTTTGGTATTTTTACACTCTGGATATCCAGGGCAAGCTAAAAATTTACCAAATCTACCATACTTAATTACCATCATTCTGCCACACTTATCGCAGGGAACATCACTAACTTCATCTTCTATGGTTATTTTA
Organism: Clostridium simiarum; assembly: GCF_018919175.1. Taxonomy (GTDB): domain Bacteria; phylum Bacillota; class Clostridia; order Clostridiales; family Clostridiaceae; genus Clostridium_L; species Clostridium_L simiarum. The sequence goes on from NZ_JAHLQL010000001.1 coordinate 752,566, forward strand.
GATATTTCTTTTTCTGCTATATCTATGGAAGTCTTCAAAGGTTTAAAAAACTCATCCACTACTTTTTTCCAAGTTTCCTCTCCCTCTTCTATACTGTCTAATTTTGTCTCCATAGCAGCAGTAAATTCTATATCTACTATCTGCTTAAAATATTTTTCCATTATGTCATTTACTATCTTACCTAATTCTGTTGGAAATAAACTTTTTTTCTCTCGTTCTATATATTTTCTATCAAAAAGAGTGGAAATTGTAGGAACATAAGTACTAGGTCTTCCTATACCTTTTTCCTCCATAATTTTTACAAAACTTGCTTCAGTATACCTTGCTGGCGGTTGAGTAAAATGTTGTTTTCCATCTGTTTTATTGCATTTTAAAATTTCACCTTCACTAAGCTCTGGAATTTTCGTATTTCCTTCTTCTTCCTCTACTAAATACTCATATATTTTCATGAATCCTTCAAATTTAACTGATGATCCATTAGCTCTAAAAGTATAGTCACCATTCTTTATTTCTATTGAAATGGTATTTAATACACAGGAAGCCATTTGACTTCCTACAAATCTATTCCATATTAAAGAATACAATTTATATTGCTCATCTTTTAAGCTACCCTTTACTTGCTCAGGTGTTATATTTACGTCTGCTGGCCTTATAGCTTCATGGGCATCTTGAGCATTTTTCTTTCCTTTATATGTTCTTATTTCTTTTGGTATATACTCTTTCCCATAGTTTTTTTCAATAAAATCTGCTGTAGCCTTTTGAGCTTCATTGGATATCCTTACAGAGTCTGTTCTCATATAAGTAATTAGTCCTACAGTTCCATGTCCCTTTACATCTACCCCTTCATACAGTTGCTGTGCTACAGCCATAGTTCTTTTAGTAGAAAAATTTATTTTTTTATAAGCATCCTGTTGCAATGTACTCGTAGTAAAAGGTGGAAGAGGATTTTTGTTTTTTACAGATTTTTTTATCTTTTCTACTATGAATTCTCCTTTTTTTATTTGATCTATAATATTATTTGCTTCTTCTTCATTGTTTATTTCTATTTTCTTGTTTTTATAATTTGTAAGTTTTACAGTAAACTTTGATTTATCCTTTGAAAGTAAACTATCTATTGTCCAATACTCTTTTGGAACAAACTTTTCTATTTCTTCTTCTCTTTCACATATTAAATTTAAAGCTGCTGATTGTACTCTTCCTGCACTAAGACCCCACTTTACATTTCTCCATAAAATTGGACTTATTTCATAACCTACTAGTCTATCAAGAACTCTTCTTGCCTGTTGAGCATCTACTAAATTTTCATCTATCTCTCTAGGACTTTTTATAGAACTTTTTACAGCAGTTTTAGTGATTTCATTAAACTCTATTCTGCATTTCTGTTTTTTATCTATATTTAATGCAGTTGCTAAATGCCAAGAAATTGCTTCTCCTTCTCTATCAGGGTCCGTAGCCAAATAGATTTTATCACTTTTCTTAGCTAACTTTCTTAACTTTTCTAATAATTCACCTTTACCCCTTATAGTTATATATTTAGGGTTATAATTATTATCTACATCTACCCCTAACTGGCTTTTAGGTAAGTCTCTAACATGCCCCATAGAAGCCTCTACAACGAAATTTTTACCTAAATATTTCCCAATAGTTTTTGCCTTTGCTGGTGATTCAACAATTACTAAATTTTGTCCCATATACTACTCCATAATAAAAATGGAGATTTCACCCCCTACATAATGTAATCCCAATATATCTTTATATTAATTTAAATATTTTTAACATAATAATTACCTGCCAAGCATATTATTTCTTCAGTAAGTTGCATTTCAAATAATAACTCATACAATACCTTTATGTCAATATTACTTTTGTTAGCTATTTCATCTATATGTATAGGTCTATCCTCTATAAACTTCATCAAAAAATTTTTATTTAAGCTTTTTCTATTATTATTTTTCCCTTTACTTTTTTTAGATACCTTCAATATATCTAATATATCATCTATATCTGTAAATACATATGCTCCATCCCTTATTAGTTCATTACATCCTCTGCTTTGTTTCCAATAATAGCTTCCTGGTACAGCCATAACATCCTTGCCTTGAGATAAAGCATAACTTGCAGTAATTAGAGTTCCACTTCTTTGTGCAGCCTCTACTATTATAACTAATTTGCTTAATCCACTTATTATTCTATTTCTTCTAGGAAAATTCATCCTATAAGGCTCAGTTCCAGGCATAAACTCAGAAATAATACATCCTTTTTTAGAAATCTCTTCATATAAACCTTTATTTTCTTTTGGATAAACTACATCTAATCCACACCCCAATATGCTACATGTATATATATCTTCATTTAAAGATAGTCTATGAGATATACTATCAATTCCTCTAGCTCCTCCACTTATTATATTGATATCATAGTCCTTTAAATTCTTAATTATATATTTAGTCATTTCTTCTCCATAATCACTACACCTTCTGGAGCCTATTATAGCTACATTAGTACCTCCTTGCAACCTTTTCACATTTCCTTTATAAAATAACACAAAAGGAGGATCCTCTACCTGTCTTAATTGTTCTGGATATTTGCTATCTCCATAAAAACAATATTTTATATGATTTTTTTCTAATTTTTCTATAAATTCTTCTGTATCCTTACTTAAACTTTCTTCTAATTTACTCCATATATACATAAAATAATTGCTATTTCTCTGAGTAATCATATTATCGTATATATTTTGTGGATCTCCATAAGCTTCTAATAGTAAAACCTTTTTATTATTAGATATATCACTTAATATAAAATTAAATTCATAATTATTCATATACATCACCTTAAAATCTTTTTTTCTAAATTATAGCCATTATTCTAGTAAAATATAACTAAAAGTATACTCCATCCTCTAAAAACTTAAAGGTCTCGGAGCATACTTTTTTTTAAATAATATCTTTAACAAATCTTCTATACTGTATAGCTTCTATAATATCTTCTTTTTTTATATCTTTATTTCCATTTAAGTCTGCTATAGTTCTAGATACCTTTAATATCTTATAATAGGCTCTTGTACTAAGTCCATATTTTTCATAAACAGCTTTTAGCATATAGCTACATTCCTCATTCAACCTGCAAAATCTTTCTATATATTCCCCCTTCATCTCCGAATTATACTTTATACCACTTCCTTTAAATCTTTCCACTTGAACCTCTCTTACCTTTTGTATTCTCTCCTTTATTTCTTTAGAGGATTTATATGTGTTTTTTCCCTTTATATCATCATATTTTAGAGGAGGTACAAAAGAAAATAAATCAACTCTATCTAATAAAGGACCTGATAATCTTTCTAAATACCTTTTTCTTTCATTATAATTGCATATGCATTGCTTAACGGAAGATTGGGATAAATAGTATCCGCAAGGACATGGATTTAAACTAGCCATAAAAATGAAGTTGGCAGGATATGTTACTGAACCTGTAAGCCTAGTTATATTTATTTTTCCATCCTCTAAAGGCTGCCTTAGTAATTCAAGTATACTTTTATCAAATTCAAGTATTTCATCCAAAAAAAGCACACCATTATGAGCAAGTGTTATCTCTCCAATCTTTAGCTCTCTTCCTCCACCTACCAAGGCAGTTTTTGAAATACTATGGTGAGGACTTCTAAAAGGTCGTTTTCTTATTAATCCTTCTTCTTTAGATAAATTTCCAGAAACGCTATATATTTTTGTAACCTCTAAAGATTCTTCATAACTTAAATAAGGAAGAATACTTGGCATCCTTTTAGCTAACATTGTTTTACCTGATCCTGGTGGTCCATAAAGCAATATGTTATGAAAACCTCCAGCTGATACTTCTAATATACGTTTTACGCTTTCTTGGCCTATTACATCATCAAAACTATAATCTAGCTCTTCTATATCCTCATCATTAAAATCCTGGCTATAAGGAAGTACATCTCTATAATTCAAAAAATGCGTAATCTGATTTAAATCATCAAATGGAAAAGCTCTTATATCGTTAGTTATCATGCATTCTTTAATATTTTCTGAAGGCACAATAAAATCTTTTATGCCTTTTTCCATAGCCTCTAATATTATTGGGAGAATTCCTTTTATAGGTCTTAATCCTCCACTAAGAGAAAGCTCTCCCATAAATACAAATCTATCTATATCAGAATAGTTTATTTGTGAGCTAGCTAGTAATATGCCTAATGCAATAGGCAAATCAAAAACTGCTCCTTCCTTTTTTATGCTAGCAGGAGCAAGATTTACAGTTATCCTTCCTACTGGGAATTCAAAACCAGAATTTATAATAGCTGTCCTTACTCTCTCCTTAGACTCCTTTACAGCTGTATCTCCTAAGCCAACTATGGTGAAGTTTGGTAACCCTTTGGAGATATCTACCTCTACATCTACTAAAAATCCATCAATACCAGTACAAGCTGCACTAAAAATTTTAATAGCCATAATCAAAATCACCTCATGTTAATTATTGACCATTATGTATAATTATATAATTAATGTTAATAATAACTTGTAGTTATTTACTTATTTATTATTAACATTAGTTACTTCTTATTTTAATTGACTTATGTAATTTATTAAAATAACTGATATGCTTGCTCCCCCACTATATATGTATGCATCCTCTTGAACCACCAAAGTAATTAAATATAAGGCAGTAAGTAAATAGGCTTCATAGGGTGCACTGAAGTAAAAAGAGGATTATATATGCTCATCCTTCTGCACCTATAGGTATTTTCTATGTTTAGTGGAAATCTAGAATCTGCAGTAATAGAGAAGAACCATTAAAAGTGTAGTAAGAAAAGTAAAATTTATATATGAAAAAATTACTAGAAAAGAGGTAATGAATTGAAATCTTTTAAAAAGTCTTTAGGGTATCATGGTGAATCTTTAGCTTTAGACTATATAATTCAGAAAGGTTATGAATTAATCGAAACAAATTTCTCATGTGGAATAGGTGAGATTGATATTATAGCCAAAGATGGTGATTATGTTTGCTTTATAGAAGTAAAAAGTAGGTATGGAGACAATGTATGCACTGCTTTAGAATCCATAACCTACCGTAAAATGCATAAAATATATTTAACTGCTGAATTTTATATACAAAAGAAAAAACTATATAAAGACACTTTTAGATTTGATGTAATAGAGGTACTATTTAATCATAATAATCTACATAAAATAACGCTAATTAAAGATGCTTTTCGCCTATGATATTATTTAGAAAGCTTTTTCTATGTATAGGAGTCGCCCCATACTTTTCTATAGCTTCAATGTGTTTCTTAGTTCCATATCCTACATTACTTATGAAATCATATTCGGGATATAATTCATGATATTTTTTCATTAAATTATCTCTATAAACCTTTGCTACAATTGAAGCTGCAGCTATACTAGCACTTTTCGAATCTCCTTTTATTACAGCCTTATTTGGTAAAGAAAATTCTTTTATAGTATAACCATCGGACAATACTAAATTAGGTTTTATTTTAAGACTAGCTATTGCTTTTTTAAAAACCTCATTATTACAAAACCCTATGCCTTTCTTATCAATATCTTCATTACTACAAAAAGATATTGAATAAGCTAAAGCCTTTGATATTATTATTTTACTTAAAATTTCTCTCTTATGCTCATTTAACTTTTTAGAGTCATTTATATCTAAAATCATTTCCTTAGAACATACTCTTAAATCTAATATAACTGCCGCCGAAACTATAGGTCCTGCCAAAGGCCCTCTTCCTACTTCATCAACTCCAGCAATAATGTGATATTCATTAAAACTTCTATCAAAATTGTAGAGATTTTCTACCCTTTGTAGTTCTTTATTATAACCTTCATAGTTTTTCATAAGTTTCTTCCCTAAACTATTAACAGACTTTCTTCTGTCCTCTTGGAATTTATTTTGTATATAAGCTGCTTCACTTTCATCTAAAATCCCCATGTCTAAGGAATTAACATAACTCTTTAAAACATCAACGGATAACTTTTCATAGCTTTCTTTTAATAAGATATCCTTCAAAGTTATTCCCCCTTAATTAAGGTGTTTCTAAAGATATTTTTCCTATCTTTCCACCTCTGAATTCATCTAATAGCATTATAGCTACTCTATTGTAATCTATATTACCGCCAGATATTATAGCTCCCCTCTTTCTACCTATAGCCTCCATTATCTCTAAGGCCGTGCCCTCTACAGTATCTAATTTATACCTTTCAATAAGATTCTTTGGATAATTACTAGCTAGTCTTTCGATAAGCTTTAATGCTAGTTCTTCTACATCCATAATCTCATCTTTAATAGATCCTGTAAATGCTAAATTTAATGCAACCTCATCATCTTCAAATTTTGGCCATAGAATACCAGGTGTATCCATAAGCTCAACGCCTAGTGAGGTTTTTATCCATTGCTTATTTTTAGTTACTCCTGGTCTATCTCCTACTTTAGCAATGCTATTTTTAGCCATCTTGTTTATAAAAGAAGACTTACCAACATTAGGTATACCTACTACCATTGCTCTCCATATTATGCTTTTAAGGCCTTTAGCTTTCATCCTATCTTCTTTTTCTTTTAAAAGCTGAGATATAGTTGGTTTTATATTTTTAATTCCTTCTCCTGTTAAGCTATTCACCTCTAAAAGCTTAATTTTTTCAGAAGACAAATTATCAATCCACTGCTTAGTTACCTTACTTTCGCTTAAATCTGATTTATTTAACAATATTATTCTAGGCTTGTTTTGACAAAGTTCGTTTATGTCAGGATTGCTACTAGATTTAACTATTCTAGCATCTCTAATTTCAATAACCACATCTACCAATTTAAGATTATCTTTTATCTCTCTTTTTGTTTTTACCATATGACCTGGAAACCAATTTATTGCCACTATCCTCACTCCCTTTCATTTTTACAAAATATATATTTCTAAATAACAAAAACGGGACTATAAAAGTCCCTTCTTGTCATAAAAATCATTTTATGTAGCTGTCTATATAGATTAGATACGTTCTTTAACTTTAGCAGCTTTACCTACTCTATCTCTTAAGTAGAATAATTTAGCTCTTCTTACTTTACCTTTTCTTACTATTTCTATCTTTTCAACTATTGGAGAGTTAACTGGGAATGTTCTTTCAACACCAACTCCTGAAGCTAATCTTCTTACTGTAAATGTTTCTCTTATTCCACCATTTTGTCTCTTAAGAACAGTTCCTTCGAACATTTGTATTCTTTCTCTGTTTCCTTCTTTAACCTTTACGTGAACCTTTACTGTATCTCCTACTTCAAAATTTGGTAGGTCATTTCTGATTTGTTGTGATTCTATAGATCTTATTAATTCGTTCATTGTGCATTCCCTCCTTAAATAAATTGACGTTCTTACCACTTGTACATGATAGAGGACCGCCCGTACTAGCACAGATGATATTTTATCATATATGGCTACTTTATTCAATAATATTTTTTATAATTTCGTAATATTATTTAATAATTTTTTATCTTCCTTTGTTAAATTAAATTTTTTAAAAAGATCCGGTCTCTTTTCTCTAGTTATTATAAGAGATCTAGCTCTTCTCCATTTTCTTATATTTTCGTGATGTCCAGAAATAAGTACAGGAGGAACCTTCTCCCCTTGAAAAGTTTCAGGTCTAGTATACTGGGGATATTCTAAAAGCCCATTATAAAAAGACTCCTCTTCATAACTCTGGCTAGTAGCAAGAACACCAGGTATAAGCCTACATATGCTATCTATTACTGGTATACAAGCCATTTCTCCCCCTGTAAGTACAAAATCCCCTAAAGAAATTTCTTCATCTATATACTTATAAGCTCTCTCATCTATACCCTCATAGTGTCCACATAAAAATATAAGTTCTGGCTCTTTAGACAATTCATTGGCTTTATCTTGGGTAAATTTTTCTCCTCTTGGTCCCAGAAATATTACCTTTCCAATATTTTTTTCTTTTACATTTTTTATACAATCTACTATAGGTTGAGCAGACATAACCATACCTGCACCACCGCCGTAAGGATAGTCATCTACTTTTTTATGTTTATTACTGCTAAAATTTCTTATATTGTGTAAATTTATATCAACAAGCCCCTTTTCTTTTGCTCTGCCTAATATACTATAATCAAATATATTAAACATTTCTGGAAACAGTGTTAATATATCAATCCTCATATTGCCACTCCCTTATAGGCTTTATTACAATCCTTTGAGAGTCAATATCTATTTTTACTACCACATCTTTTATAGCTGGTATCAATATCTCTTTTTCTCCTTTAACCCAATACACATCATTGCTACCAGTTTTAATAACATCATACATCTTTCCAATTTTATTTTCATCTGTATCATATACAGTACATTCTAGCAAATCTACTATAAAATAACTATCTCTTGGCAACTTTATAGCATCTTCCCTTTTAACCTTAATATCCTTATTTCTTAGCTTTTCAGCTTCTTCCATAGTATCTATACCTTCAATTTTAAGTATAACCCTATCCGCCTGAAATTTACACCATATTATGGCTCTTTCTTCCTCATCTATATGTACCTTTTTCAATTTTCTAAATCTTTTAATGTCATCAGTTAAAGGTATTACTTTAACTTCTCCCTTTACTCCATGAGGTTTGCTTATCTGACCTACAGATAAATACTCTTTCATATATTCACCACCAAATATAATTTAATCAAAAAGAGCTAGGAATAAACCTAACTCTGAATTGAAAAGTATGTTATATAATCTCAACAATTACTCTTTTATTTTCTTTAATTGCCGCAGCTTTAACAACAGTTCTGATAGCTTTTGCTATTCTTCCCTGTTTTCCTATAACTTTACCCATATCTTCTGGAGCAACTTTTAATTCTAAAATTATAGATTGCTCTCCAGTTATTTCATTTACTTGTACCATCTCAGGATTATCTACTAATGATTTAGCTATTATTTCAACTAGTTCCTTCATAAAACTTCTGCTAAAAGACTTTTAATAAAGTCTCAAGCAGAATTCACCTCCCAAGTAATTACTTTGAAAGCTTATCGTTTATACCAGCCTTTACAAAAAGCTTCTTAACTATCTCTGATGGTTGTGCTCCATTATCCATCCATTTAGCTGCTTTTTCTTCATCAATTTTGATTACTGCTGGTTCAGCAACTGGATTGTAGTATCCTATTTCTTCTATGAATCTACCATCTCTTGGGCTTCTTGAATCAGCTACAACAACTCTGTAAAAAGGAGCTTTTTTTGCACCCATTCTTCTAAGTCTTATTTTTACTGCCATTATTTTCACCTCCTTTAAAAGATCTTCCCTACAGGGCTTAATACTTCTGATTTATATTTAAGCAAATGGGAATTTTCCAAAGAAACCTTTTTTCATATTCTTTTGCATACCCTTCATTTGCTTAGTCATCTTTCTCATACTTTCAAAACTTTTTATTATCTTATTAACCTCTTGTACTGTAACACCGGAACCTTGAGCTATTCTCTTTTTTCTCGATGGTGTACTTAAGAGACTTGGATTTCTTCTTTCTTTAACTGTCATTGAGTTTATTATGGCCTCCATCTTAGCCATCTCTTTTTCACCTTGAGCAAAATCTACACCTTGAAGTTCCTTTGCATTAGCCCCTGGTATCATATCCATTAACTTATTTAAAGGTCCAAGCTTTTTCATTTGACTCATAGCTATTAAAAAGTCTTCAAAGTTGAAATCTTGATTTAATATCTTATTTCCTAACTCTTTAGCTTCTTTTTCATCTATGGATTGCTGAGCTTTTTCAATTAGAGATAATATATCTCCCATACCTAATATTCTTGAAGCCATTCTATTAGGGTGAAAAACTTCTATATCATTCATTTTTTCACCTATGCCCACAAACTTAATAGGTTTTTGTGTAATCTCTCTAATAGATAGTGCTGCCCCTCCTCTTGTATCTCCATCTAGTTTTGTTAATACAACTCCGGAGATGTCAAGATTATTATTAAAGGTTTCTGAAACATTAACTGCATCTTGACCTGTCATAGAATCTACCACTAATAAAATCTCTTGAGGATTCACAGCTGATTTTACATCCTTTAATTCTTTCATTAATTCTTCATCAATGTGAAGCCTACCAGCTGTATCTATTATAACAATATTGTTTCCATTATTTCTAGCATGTTCTAATGATGCTTTTGCTATATCTACAGGATTTATTTTATCTCCCATAGAAAATACAGGCACATCTATTTGCTTTCCTACAGTCTGCAATTGCTTAATGGCTGCAGGCCTATATATATCAGCAGCTACAAGAAGAGGTTTCTTATTCTTTTTCCTTAAGTGAAGTGCAAGCTTACCTCCCATAGTGGTTTTACCTGCCCCCTGAAGTCCTACAAGCATGATTACTGTAATTCCTGTATCTGAATAACTTATCTTACTTTCATCACTTCCCATTAGATTTGTTAATTCATCATTAACTATCTTTATAACCTGTTGAGCTGGAGTAAGACTTTCTAAAACTTCAGACCCTACACACTTTTCACTTACAATACTTATGAACTTCTTAACTACTTTATAGTTAACATCTGCTTCTAAAAGAGCAAGTTTAACCTCTCTCATGGCTTCCTTTATATCTTTTTCAGAAAGCTTACCTTTTCCCTTTAACTTCTTGAAAGTTTCTTGAAGTTTGGATGTTAATCCTTCAAAAGCCATGTTAATCCTCCTAAATATTAATATCTTTTAAAAGAATATTTTTTATATTTTCAATTTCAATATAGTTTTCTTCTGTTAAATCAAAACCTTTTTGAAGATTTTCTAGCTTATTACATATAATTTTTATATCACTTGATAAACGCAAACTTTTTTCTAATAACTTTAATTTTGTTTCATAGGTCATCAATAACTTATAACATCTTTTAATAGTATCATGTATAGCTTGACGACTAGTTTCATTTATCTCTGCTATCTCCGCCAATGAAAAATCTTCATTGTAGTATAAATCCATTATTTTCTTTTGCTTTTCTGTTAATAGTTCTCCATAAAAATCAAGCAATAGGGAGATGGCAAATCTATCTTCCATTTAAATCACCTAACTCACAAAAAAAATCATACCAAAACTAAATAGATGTGTCAAGTACTTTTGCTTAACACCTTAATTTTTTTTTATTTTAAAGATAAATTTTTATTTTAAAGAGACTTTTTAATATTAAAATAAAGCTTCCGCAAAGGCTTCTGCATCAAACTCTTGAAGGTCTTCTATGGATTCACCAACACCTATATATTTTACTGGCACATCAAGTTCCCTTTTTATAGATATTACAACTCCACCTTTAGCAGTGCCATCTAGTTTTGTTAATATTATTCCATCTAATGGACTTACCTCCATAAACTGCTTTGCTTGAATTACTGCATTCTGTCCTGTAGTACCATCTAATACTAATAAAGTTTCCTTCTTTGCTTCTTTAAACTCTCTATCAATTATCCTATTAATTTTTGAAAGTTCATCCATTAAATTTTTCTTATTATGAAGTCGACCTGCTGTGTCACAAAACAAAATATCAGCTTTTCTTGCTTTAGAAGCTTGAATTGCATCATATACCACCGCTGCTGGATCTGAGCCTTCTTGGTGCTTTACTATGTCTACCCCAGCTCTATTGCTCCATACCTCTAACTGGTCTATTGCAGCAGCTCTAAAAGTATCTGCTGCAGCTAAAATGACTTTTTTACCGTCATTTTTATACTTTGCAGCAAGTTTTCCAATAGAAGTTGTTTTACCAACCCCATTTACTCCTATTATAAGAAGTACTTTTGGAAAATTATCATCAACCTGTTGTTTTTTATCTGTAAGCATATCTTTTATTACTTGTTTTAAACAAGGTTTTATCATATTAGGGTCATTTATTTTTTCTTCCCTAATTTTAACCTTTAGTCTATCTATGATATCCACAGAAGTCTCTACTCCTATATCAGAAGTTATTAAGATTTCTTCTAATTCTTCATATAAATCATCATCTATAGTTACAGCTAAATTTAAAATTTCATTAACCTTATCTGTAAGTGTATCTCTAGTCTTAGTTAATCCTGACTTTAATTTTTCAAAAAATCCTCCAAACATCTGTATTCCTCCTTATTAAGCACTTAAATCTACTGACACTATTTTAGAAATTCCTCTTTCCTCCATAGTAACACCATAAAGCATATCTGAAGCCTCCATTGTTCCTTTTCTATGGGTTATGACTATGAATTGAATGTTGCTAGAAAACTCTTTTAAAAATTCTGCATACCTATAAACATTAGCATCGTCCAGAGCTGCCTCAATTTCATCTAGTATACAAAATGGTGTAGGTTTCATTTTCAATATAGCAAATAGCAAGGCTATTGCTGATAGAACCTTTTCTCCTCCTGACATAAGATTTATGTTTTGAAGTTTTTTTCCTGGTGGCTGAACATTAATCTCAATATTTGCAGTAAGCTCATCACCTTCTCCTAATATAAGATCTGCACTTCCACCTTTAAAAAGCTCTCTAAAAGTTTCATTAAAATTTTCTCTTAACACCTTAAAATTAGAGGTAAAAACTTCTTTCATCTTTTTTATCATATCATTGATAACTTCTATAAGCTCATCCTTAGCCTCATTTAAATCTTCTCTTTGATTACTCATAAAGCCATATTTTTCTTTTACCTCTTCATACTCTTCTATAGCACCTAAGTTAACTGTACCTAAGTTTGATACGCTTTTTTTTAATTCGAATATCTCTTGTTTTACAGAAGATTCATTTTTTATTTCTCTAGCTAAATCTAAAGCTTCTACAAAACTTAAAGAAAATTGATTATTTAATTCTTCATATAAATTTTCTTCTTCAATTTCTAATCTTGTTTTATTAAGATTAACTTTATTCTTTTCATCTTCCTTCTTTTGAATTAGCAATTGAAATTCTTCTATCTTAGCTTTTAAATTAGAAATATCTTTTTTAATTTTTATGCTCTCAGTTTCGTAGCTTTGGAAGGTTTCCTTTAAGGTTTCACCTTTATTTTCATGTTCATTTATTTTTTTCTTCAATAAATCAATATCTTTTTCTCCTTTAGAAAGGGCTTCCTCTTCTTGTATTATAGCACTTTTTATTTCTAAAAGCTTAGAACTAACTTCCTCTAAATCCTTTGATATTCTAATCAAGTCTTTTATTTTATTAGATACTACTTCATCAATATGAGCTTTTCTAATCTTTAATTCCGTAAGTCTATCCTTTTTACCCTTTAAATCTTCTTCTTTATCTTTTATATATTCCTCTATCCATTTTATTCTATCTTGAGATTCTTTATCTTTTTTATTTAAATTAGAAATATACTCATTCTTCTTTTTTAAAGCTTCATGGTTTAAATTTATATTTTCTTCTATTAGAGCCATTTCCTCCTCTGAAGTAGCTATACTCTTATTTAATCTCTCTCTTTCAGAGTTCATAGCAAGTATTTTTTCTTCTATTTTGGCTATTTCAAGATAATTATAATGAATTTCATCTTTTAGTTTTAAACAGTTATCATCAATATCTTTATAGGTTTCCTTAGAATTAATCAATTGTAAATTTAATTTTTCTATAATAATATTATGTTCTTCTATATCCGTTTTTAATTGTTCAATTTCTCTTTTTCTACCTATAATATTTGTGTTTTTATAATATATACTTCCTCCAGTAAGGGCTCCACCAGTATTTAAAACCTCTCCTTGTAGAGTAACAATTTTATATTTATAATTTACTCTCTTAGCTACCTTCAGTGCACTATCCATATCCTTACAAATAATAGTTCTTCCTAAAAGATAGTCAATGGCGTTTTTAAACTTATCAGGGAAGCTAATAATTTCACTAGCAATTCCTACATATCCCTCAATGGATTTTATATCATTATTTAGTGCAATTTCTTTTCCCTGTATAATATTTAAAGGCAAGAAAGTAGCTCTCCCTAAGTTGTTTCTTTTAAGATATTCTATTAAATACTTAGCTTGATTTTCATTATCTGTTATTATATCTGAAATTCCTCCACCTAAGGCGATTTCTATAGCTACTTCATTATCCGAAGATACATTGATTACATCACCTAAAACCCAACATTTATCACTATCTATATTTAATTCCCTTTTTTTAATCCTACTCATTAAAGTCTTAACAGATTTATTATATCCTTCGTAATTATTCTCTAAATTTATAAGTGCATTACGATTAGCTTCTAATTTGGTTACACTTCTACTTTTTTCTTTTATTTTAACTTCTAAATCATTTATCTCATTTCTTAACTTTATTAATTGTTTCTTATTTTCTTTTATATCTCCTTCTAAATTTTTAATATTATATTGGAATTTATCTTTTTCTTTTATAAGCATGATAGATGTAGTATTATTTATACTTAATGAATTTTTATAATTATCACAATAATCTTTAAGCTGTTGTTTTTTTACTTTTAAAGAATCTATATCATTTTCTATCCTAGATCTTTGATTTTTAAATTCTGATATATCTCTTAATATTTCTATAGCGTCTTCTCTTAATGTATTGATTTCTTTTTTTAGCTCTAAAAACTCTTCATTTAAGTTTTTTATATGTTCTTCTGAATTAACTATCTCCTCTTTTAACTTGCTTTGATTATTTTGATTCTCTACTAGCTTCTCTTCATTATTTATTTTCTCTTCTTCAAAAACATTTAATTTATTCTGTAAGGTAGCTATCTCTTTTTTATTTGCTTCTATACTTTTATTTGAATTTATGCATCTTTCTTCAGTAATTTGAATTTGAGACTGAAGTCTTTGTATTGTCTCTTTTATTTTATAATACTGTTCCTTATCAACTTTATTTTGATTTTCATAGTTATCTAAAAGATTTTCCTGCTTTATTAAAAAACCTTTAACTTCCTTTTGATCAATTTGTAAGCACTGAATTTCATTACTTATTTCTTCTAGACTCATCCTTTGCTTTGAAATACTTTCATTTATAGCAGTTAATCTTTTTACTATTAAAGACACCTCTAAATCTTTTAATTTAGAAGACAAATCCAAAAACTCTTTTGCCTTTTCATTATCTATTCTTAAAGGTTCAAGTCTTTCCTCGTAAGTACTTATTATATCATTTATTCTTACTAGATTTTGCTCCGTTAAATCTAGTTTTTTTTGCGCCTCATCTTTTCTTGACTTAAACTTCACTATACCTGCTGCTTCCTCTAAAAGAGCTCTTCTTTCTTCCGGTCTACCACTTAATATAGCATCTATTTTTCCTTGCCCTATTATGGAGTATCCTTCTTTCCCTATACCTGTGTCCATAAATAATTCATGAACGTCTCTTAATCTGCAGGGTGTATTATTTATGAAGTATTCACTTTCACCTGAGCGATAAAGCCTTCTGCTAATATTAACATCACTATAATCTATAGGAAGCTCCCCTGATGAGTTATCAAGAGTTAAACATACTTGTGCAAGTCCAACAGGTTTTCTATACTGGGTACCTGCAAATATGACATCCTCCATTTTTCCTCCTCTTAGGCTTTTAACACTCTGCTCACCCAGCACCCATCTTATAGCATCAGATATATTACTTTTTCCACTTCCATTGGGTCCAACCACTGCTGTTACACCCTTTTTAAAGCTTAATTCCGTCTTATCTGCAAAGGATTTAAAACCTCTTATCTCTATAGATTTTAAAAACATAAGTCCACTCCCTCAGCTATTTTAATACCATTGGTACTAAGCCAATTAAAAATACCAAAATCATAAAATATAATAAAAATTTGCCTATTCTTTCCCTAATTTTAACCTTCATACTTAACACCTCTACTTTTTTTACCTTATATTAGTTTATAATATATGCTTAAAAATTTCAATAATTATAAATGGAAGTACCTTTTGGCACTTCCATTTATATTAATATTTCAAATATTTTTCTTTCAGTGTTTATAGATATCAAGCTGATTGTTATCTCGGTTCTACAATGAACTTAATAGCCGTACGTTCTTCTCCATCAATTAATATTTCAGAAAAGGCTGGTACTACAACTAAATCTATGCCATTAGGTGCTACATATCCTCTAGTTATTGCAATAGCTTTAACTGCTTGATTTACTGCTCCTGCTCCAACAGCTTGAACTTCCGCTGAACAATTGTCTCTAAGCACTGCTGCCAAAGCACCTGCAACAGATTTTGGTTGTGATTGAGCTGATACTTTTAATACCTCCATAATTCAAATCCTCCCTACCATGTTTATTAAAACTAATTTTAGTGAAAATAAGCTATTATAAGCAATGACGCTATACTTAATAATTCTATGGGAGAAATAAATTTCCTTCTTTACCTTTATTTTTTATTACATCATAAAACGACAGTTTTCTTATATTTCCATTGATATCTATAGTTACATTTCCTCTTGGTTGTTTCTTATCTATTCTAATGCAAAGTTCTTCTGACTTAATACTTTCTTTCATTCTATTAAAATAAATCTTTTTATTAGCGTAAAGTTTAGACACATCTCTATCTGATATATATATGGTTATTTTTGTAGAAAATTCTTTTATACTGTCATATATAATATCATTCCATAAACTACTTTCAACCAATTCTCTAAAAGCTGGGTGAAAAGGTCCCGCAACCACATCTCCACCCTTATTTATATTTTCTGTAGGCTGTAATCCTATCCTTATAACATTTATATCCTCAGATATTAACATAGAATATACTATTTTTGATATATTTACTGCCTCTTCTAAGGTATATGGCTTATATCTCCCATTGTTATACATCCATTCCATAGGGGTATCTTTAATTACTAGAGAAGGATATATTCTACATAGCTTTGGCTTCATTCCTATTATTTTTTTAGTAGTGTCTATGTCCTTTTCAAAGGTATCCCCAGGTAATCCTAGCATTATTTGATGCCCTAATGTAAATCCATAATCCTTTATCATATTAGAAGCTTTTATTACATCCTCTTCGTTATGACCTCTACCTGATTTTAACAACACCTCTTCATCTAAGGATTGTATCCCAAGTTCAATTATATCTACAGAGTAGTCTTTCAAATTATTTAATATATCCCTATCAATGTAGTCAGGTCTAGTAGATAATCTTATTTTATTTATTTTTCCATCTTCTTTATATATTTTTGCTACAGCTAAAAGTTCCTTTTGTTTTTCAATAGGTATAGCCGTAAAAGTGCCTCCAAAAAAGGATACTTCTATAGTTGCAGAATTTTTGTCTATAGTTTTTAAATACTCATCTATAGTGTTTTTTACAAAATTAGCATCTACTTTTTCTTCTTCTCCTGTTATTTTTGTTTGATTACAAAATACACAATTATGAGGGCACCCTTCATGTGGAACAAATATAGGTATAATATAATGATTTTTACTCATGTTTATCCTCCAGATTTAATAAGGCTTCTCTAGCTGAATTTTGTTCAGACTCTTTTTTACTATATCCAGCACCTTCCCCCATAACTCTTTCGTCAATAACCACTCTTGTATAAAATTTTCTTCTATGTGGAGGCCCTTCATATTTAACTAGCTCATATTCAATTTCTACTTCCCCATTTTTTTGAAGAGTCTCTTGTAGTGTAGTTTTATAATCTAATATTATCTCTTGATTTATAGCTTTTACTATAGTATTTTTAAAGTTTTTTATTATAAATTCTTTAACATACTCTATACCTTTATCCAAATATACTGCAGCAATTATGGCTTCAACACAATCTGCTTGAATTGATACCCTCTCTCTTCCTCCAGTCAATTCTTCCCCTCTACTCATTCTCATATACTTTCCAACATTCCAACCTAATGCAATTTCATAAAGTGAGTTTTCACACACTATGAGAGATCTTAATTTAGTTAGCTGCCCTTCGCTCTTTTCCCTGTAATTATTGAAAAGATACTCTGTTATGCAAAGCTGTAATACGGAATCACCTAAAAATTCTAATCTTTCATTATAGGTTATGTTCTTAAATTGATTAGCATAAGAACTGTGTGTTATAGCTGTTACTAAATATTCTTTGTTTGTAAATGTTGTTTGAATCTCTCTCTCAAGATTCAATATGTTATCTAAATAATGTCTCATTTGCTCAACTCCTCAAAGAAGTTTATTCTTCAATCTACTAACCAGTATGCAAACTCAAGAATAAACTTTATTTTATCATAAAGTGACTTTTATAAAGGCACCTATGGGATAAATAAAGCCCCGATATACGGGACTTTAGGTTACTCTTCAACATTTTGTCTTATATACTCTACTACATCTCCTACAGTAGAAATTTTCTCTGCATCTTCATCAGCTATCTCTAGGTCAAACTCATCTTCTAAAGCCATTACAAGTTCAACTATATCAAGAGAATCAGCACCTAAATCTTCAATAAAGGATGATTCCATAGTAATAACGTCTTCATCAACACTTAATTTGTCAGCTATAATTGCCTTTATCTTCTCAAATGTCATATTCTCACCTCCTAACAAAATTCTATAATTAGATAATATTACATATATTATTTATCGTCAATATAAGAATGCAATATTAATTTATATCATATTCTTCTATTTCCTTACTTATCTTTTCAATAATTTTATTATCATAAAATATTTTAGCTTGCCTTATAGCATTTTTAAATGCTCTTCCATCAGAACTTCCATGGGCCTTTATACATATTCCTTTAACTCCTAGGAAAGCAGCTCCACCATATTCTTTGTAGTCAAATTTTGTTTTGAAACCTTTAAATACTGGTTTTAAAAGGAGTCCTCCAATTTTAGTTCTAGTAGAACCCATTATCTCAGATTTTAAAATATCAAAAATCGTAGAAGATACACCTTCATACATCTTTAAAATTGTATTTCCCACAAAACCATCACATACCAATATATTAGTATCACCTGATGGTACATCTCTAGGTTCTATATTTCCTACAAAATTAATAGGTGCTTCTTTTAATAGCTGGTAGGTAGCCTTTGTTAACTCATTACCCTTTTCTTCTTCTACACCTATATTCACAAGTCCTACAGATGGGTTTCTAGTATTTAAAATATTTTCAAAATATATTTTTCCCATATAGGCAAATTGTACTAAATTATTAGGTTTACACTCTGCATTAGCACCGCAGTCTATAACCATAAACTTGCCATTCTTTCCTGGCATTAATGGAGCAAGGGCAGGCCTATCTATACCTTTAATACGTCCTACTATAAAAAGAGAACCAGCCATAAATGCTCCAGTGCTTCCTGCAGAAATTATTGCATCAGCTTCGTTGTTTTTTACTAAATTCAATGCTTTAACTAAACTAGAATCTTTTTTTCTTCTTATTGCCATTACGGGGTGCTCATTAGTTTCTATTATTTCGGTTGCATTAACGATACTTAATCTACTTTTATCATATTCATGATTATCTAATTCAGACCTTATATCTTCTTCTTTACCTGTAATAATTATATGTAAGTCTTTAAATTCTTTTAAGGCCTCTATAGAACCTTCCACAACTATTTTAGGTGAATAATCTCCACCCATTCCATCCACAGCAATTTTCACCATTAACACCCCTTTTTCTATTTAAGGTATAAAGAAAAGAAAGTCATATGACTTTCTTGACTTTTCTTATTTTTCTTCAGCAGCTACAACTTCCTTACCTTTGTAGTAACCACAATTTTTACATACTCTATGAGCAAGCTTCATTTCATGGCATTGTGGACATTCAACAATACCTGGCACGCTTAGCTTGAAAGTTTGTGCTCTTCTTGAATCTCTTCTTCCTTTAGAAAATTTTCTCGCTGGATTTCCCATTTATAACACCTCCTTAATCAGCCAAAAACAGATCTTTTAACTTAGCCAATCTTGGGTCAATATCATGTTTGTAACAATCACAACTTTGTATATTTAAATTAGTCCCGCAATTTTGGCAAAGCCCTTTGCAGTCTTCACTACAAAGTCTTTTCATAGGTAATGTTAATATGATACTGTTTTCTACAAATTCAGTAACATCTAATTTATCATTATTTAAAATGATTATATCTTCATCCTCTATATCTTCATCAAAGGACATTTGTTCATTCATTTGAAAATTTAGAGGATAATTAAACTTTTCTAGGCACCTAGAACATACAAGTTCTAATTCTGTAGACACTTGTAATACTAAGTTAATTATATCACCAGTAGAGCTTATATCACCATTTAGTTCTATTGGTTTTGAAAAACATATATTTTCACCATCGTATCTTATACGATTTTTTTCATAGGTGAAAGATATTTCTTTCTTAAAAGACTTATGTTTGTTTAATTCGGTAAGTTCTATAATCATAGCTTTCCACTGAAAGCTTAGACTGTAATGCTCCTAAGCTTTCATATTCACTCCTTAAGTAATTATATTTGCTTTATAACCACAATTTATTATATAAACTACCCTATTAAAAGTCAAGATATTTCTTGCTATTTACTTATAAGTTCCTTTGTATCTCTTGCTATCATAAGTTCTTCATCAGTAGGTATTACAAAAACTTTTACCTTTGAATCTGCAGCACTTACAAGAGTAGCTTTCCCTCTTACATTATTCTTTTCTTTATCTACATTAACACCTAAGAATTCTAGTCCATTGCATATTGCTTCTCTTGTTTCTGGAGCATTTTCTCCTAATCCTGCAGTAAACACTATACAATCAACGCCACCCATTACTGCTGCATAAGATCCTATAGCCTGTTTAACTCTGTAATGGAATACGTCTAATGCCAATTCTGCTCTTTTATTTCCATTACTTGCAGCCTCTTCAATGTCTCTAAAATCACTGCTTACTCCTGATATTCCAAGCACTCCGGACTTTTTATTTAATAAATTATTTGCTTCTTCTACAGAATAGTTAAGCTCTTTTATTAAGAATGTAACTATTGCAGGGTCTATATTTCCTGATCTTGTTCCCATAGCTATTCCTTCAAGAGGCGTGAATCCCATAGTGGTATCTATAGATTCACCATTCTTAACTGCTGTAACACTTCCTCCGTTACCTAAGTGACAAGTTATGATCTTTAAATCCTTTATATCTTTACCTATCATCTCTGCTGCTACATTAGAAACATATTTATGAGATGTTCCATGGAAGCCATATTTTCTAATCTTGTGCTCAGTATATAATTCATATGGTAATGGATATATGTACGCTTTTTCAGGCATAGTTTGATGGAATGCAGTATCAAACACTACAACCATTGGTGTATTTGGCATTAATTTTTTGCATGCATTTATTCCAATTATATTTGGTGGATTATGAAGCGGTGCTAGTTTTGCACATTCTTCAAGTTCTTTCATAACTTCATCATCTATAATTACTGATTTAGAGTATTTTTCTCCCCCATGAACCACTCTGTGTCCTACTGCGCTAATTTCTTCCATGTTCTTGATAACTCCATTTTCTTTATCTACTAGAGCATCAAGAACTATTCTAATTGCATCATTGTGGTCATTCATTGTTTCTTTAACCACATATTTATCTCTTCCTTCAACTTTTTGAGTTAATATAGAACCTTCAATTCCTATTCTCTCAACTAACCCTTTAGCTAAAGCCATTTCATTTGCCATATCAATTAATTGATACTTTAAAGATGAACTACCACAGTTAATAACTAGTATTTTCATTTAATTTACCCCTTTCACTTTTACAAATAATAAATTTATTTACTTAATAGCTTGAGCTTGAACAGCAGTCAAAGCTACAACGCTTACTATATCATCAGAACTACAACCTCTAGATAAGTCATTTATAGGCTTAGCAAAGCCTTGACATATAGGTCCAATAGCCTCTGCCTTAGCAAATCTTTGAACTAACTTATATCCTATGTTTCCAGATTGTAAATCTGGGAATATTAATACATTTGCTTTTCCAGCAACCTCACTATTTGGTGCCTTTTGTTTAGCAACTTTACCTACTATAGCTGCATCTAATTGCATTTCTCCATCTATAGCTAAATCTGGTCTTTGTTCCTTTGCTATTTCTGTAGCGTTTCTAACTTTTTCTACTAACTCGTGATCCGCACTTCCCATAGTAGAAAAAGATAACATTGCTACTTTAGGATCTATTTTACATAAACTTTTTGCAGTTTCAGCTGTAGCAATAGCTATGGATGCTAATTGTTCTGCTGTGGGATTTGGATTAACAGCACAATCTGAAAATACCAACATTCCTTCTTCACCATATTGACAGTCTGGTACCATCATAATGAAGAAACTTGAAACCACAGAAACTCCTGGAGCAGTCTTTATTATTTGTAATCCTGGTCTTAATAAATCACCAGTTGTATGTACAGCACCTGATACCATTCCATGTGCATCATCCATTTTTACCATCATTGTACCATAGTATAATGGATCTTTTACTATTTTTAAAGCTTTATCCTTAGTCATTCCTTTATTCTTTCTTAACTCGTAAAAAGCTTCTGCATATTCATCTGTTTTAGGAGATGTTTCTGGATCTATAATCTCTATTCCATCTAAATTAACTCCTAAATTTTTAGCTTTTTCTTTAATAATCTCAAGGCTACCAACTAATACTACCTCAGCTAATCCTTCTTTTTTAATTTTCTCACTGGCTACAAGATTTCTCTCTTCGTCACCTTCTGGAAGCACAATTTTTTTTCTATCTGCTTTTGCTGCTTGCCAGATATTTTTCATAAGTTCCATGTTCATTTCTCCTTTCCTCTATTTAAGGCCGCTATATCTAATATACTCCTAATATGCTATACAATTCAACAAAAAATAATAAAATCCTTTGCTTATAATAATATTTATATATTTTAAATTTTCTAAATATAGCCAGAGTTTAAATATGTATTTCTCTATAGTATAATACTATATATTAAACTATTTTTAAAGCGAATATATAATTTAGTTCATTATAACTTATTCTTATTGATTATAGTTTTAAATTACATAATCATTTAAATTTATAAAGGAGTTAATTTACATGAAAATAGCTGCCATTATTTCCGAATACAACCCACTACATAATGGTCATAAGTATCATATAGAAAAGACCAAAGAGGAGTTAAATTGCGATTATATTATATGTATAATGAGTGGTAATTTTGTTCAAAGAGGTTTACCAGCTTACATAGATAAATGGAATAGAGCAGAAATGGCTCTTTTAAGTGGGGTAGATCTAGTCATTGAGCTTCCTGTAATATTTAGCTTATCCTCTGCTGAATTTTTCGCAAAGGGTGCAGTAGAAATATTGGATTCTTTAGGTATTGTAAACTATTTAAGTTTTGGAAGTGAAATCGGAGATACAGAACCACTAAAACTAATATCCTCTATATTATGTGAAGAACCTAATGAATATAAATACTTATTAAAAAATCACCTATCATCAGGACTTCCTTTTACCAAAGCACGGACTTTAGCTTTAATTGAATATATGAATCATAACTCTTGTACTTATGATTCTAAGTATCTAATGGATATTTTAAATTCTTCAAATAATATATTAGCTATAGAATATTTAAAAACACTATTTAGAATCCATAGTTCTATAATTCCCTTTACAATTAAGAGACAAGGATCTAATTATAATGATGAGAACCTTAACAAAGATTTTTCTAGTGCTACAGCCATAAGAAATTATCTTAAATCTAGTAGCGATTTATCGCCAATTAAAAACCATATTCCCAGCTCTTCCTACAAAATCATAGAAAATTTAACTAAAAAAAACTACAAATTTGCTGAAATAGAAAATATATTTCCTTTTATAAAATATAAGTCTCTAACAGATGAAGCATCTCTAAAAAATATACCCGAGGCTTCTGAAGGCCTATATAATAAAGTATATAAAACTTTATGGAATAGCGAAAATTACCATGATGCTATTAAAGAAATAAAAAGTAAAAGATACACCTATACCAGAATAAGCAGACTTTTATGTCAGTATTATATTGGTTTTGAAAATTATCCAGTTGAATCTTTACGAAGAAGTAACACGGAATATATACGAGTTCTAGGTTTTAATTCTAGAGGATCTAAACTATTAAAGGAAATAAAAAATAAATCCAACATTAAAATACACACTAAAATTCCTAAAGAATTATGTCCAATGTTAAAACTAGATATGCAAAGTACTAGAGCCTACAGTATGTTAAATCCTTCTGTAAGATATAATGAAGATTATTTGCAAAGACCTAGAATAATAGAATGAAAAAATATTAATTACTTTGATCTAAGAAATGTTATTAATAAAAGCAGGAAATCCTCCTGCTTTTATTAAGTTTAAAATATTTATTAAATAAATCTATATAATTTACTAATAATACTGCTGTTTTCTCAATATAATCTTTAGTATGAAACTAGATTTTAGGATTGTAGGAGGCTTAAATATGAAGTTTGTTTTAATTATACTTTTATTGTGCATTGCAATTTTACTATTTTATTTGCTTAAATCTAAGCAGGTAAATATACTAATTACCATAGTCTTAACGTCTTTTATAATATATTTTATATTAAACCCCACCTTGTGTATAGAATCCTCTATAAAAGGTGCGAAATTATTCTTTAACTCTTTATTTCCTTCTTTATTTCCCTTTCTGGTTATGACAAATATATTAGTAGCATACGATGGCGTAAGTATATACGCAAAATTGCTGGGCCCCATAATATGTAAACCATTAGGTTTACCTAAAGAGTCTAGCTTTGCATTAATTGTAAGTCTATTATGCGGCTATCCTTTAGGGGCAAAATATAGTTGCGAATTATATGATTCAGGTAGTATAACACCTTCACAGTTTTCTAAATTAGTGAATGTAGCTTCTAATTCCAGTCCCCTTTTTCTAGTAGGAGCTGTGGGTACATCAATGTTAGGTAGCACTAAATCTGGATATCTTCTTCTATTTTCAAATTATTTATCCTGTATTATAATAGCTCTTATTTTAAGTAGTAGCAATAATAACATAATGACAAATTTAAAAATAACTAAGGAAACTAGAATTTATAACTTTGGCACTGTTTTGAAAGAATCAATAGAAAACGCTTTAAAAACAACCCTTTCTATAGGTTCTTATGTAGTCCTTTTTTCTGTTATTTTGTCCATAATAAAAAACAATGCTATTTATAACATTGTTTTAGATAAGTTATATATTATATCTTTTTTACCTAAAGAAACTCTTAATGGTATTTTTTTAGGTTTTATTGAAGTTACTAATGGGTGCTATATATTATCTCAATCAAGTATCAATTATGCATTAAAATTATCTTTCATCAGCTTTTTATGCGCCTTTAGTGGACTTGCTATAATGGCTCAGGTTCATTCTTTCACATATAAATATGAAGAAATCTCAATAATAAGATACTTTCTAAGAAAAGTTCTTCAAGGTCTTATAAGCTTTTGTATTACATTTACTACAACTTTATTTATAGGTGAAAAAATACTATGTACATCATCACAAATTATGCCTAGGGTCATAAATTATAAAAATTATATTCCCGTTTTGTTATTGGTTTTTATTTCTTTAATAAGCTATATTTCAAAAAAATTATTTAATGTTTCTTAATTCTTTTATATTTTCCCTTATAGTAGAAGATGTTTCTGATAGATCCTCTGATAGAGCTTTCATGAATTCTTCTACATCCCTTTTTATATTGGTCATCATATCTTTGGTTTTTTCTTCCATTTCTTTATCCAATTGACATAACACTTCATCAGCATAATCTCTTGCTCCTAGCCTTATAGCTTTAGCATCTCTTTGAGCCGCTGCTATTATTTCCTGAGCTTTTATTTGTGCTTCTTTTGTTATATCATGGTTTTCAACTTGTTTTTTCATCATTTCCATGGTTTGCTCTTTTATATTTTCATATTCTTCACGAGCTTCCCCTAGAATTCTTTCTTTTTCACCTAAAACCCATTGAGCTTTCTTAAACTCATCAGGCATATAATTTATTATCTGATCTATAACTTCTAATATTTCTTTTTTATCCAATACTATTTTTCCTGTAATGGGTACTTTAGATGCAGTGTCCACTATTTCTTGAAGATATTCTAATAACTGAATAACATCCATTTGAAACCCTCCTATTTATTAGCTTTTCTCATTATATCAGGGATTATATCATCTGGTACTAATCCCTTTATGCATCCTCCAAACTTGGCAACTTGCTTAACTGAAGAGGAACTTAAATAAGAATATTGTGCATTTGTCATCATAAATATTGTTTCTATAGAGGAATCTAGCTTATTATTCATAAGAGCCATCTGAAATTCATATTCAAAATCTGAAAAGGCTCTAAGTCCTTTTATGATTACTTTAGTATCTCTTTCCTTCATAAAATTTATTAAAAGTCCATCAAAACTTTCAACCTTAACATTTTTATAAGGTTTTATGACTTTTTCTATAAGTCTTACCCTTTCTTCTATATGGAAAAGCCCATTTTTATCTACATTCACTAAAACTACTACTATAACTTCATCAAAAATCTTAGAAGCTCTTTCTATTATATCCAAGTGACCATTAGTTATAGGATCAAAGCTCCCTGGATAAACAACCTTTTTCATATTAGTTTAATCCTCCTTATAGCTATAAAAACATACGGTAGTATTACCATACTTTCTATGATCAATTAACTCTATAAAGCCATTTCCTGTATGTATATCTTCTTGAGTATCAATTTTCGTTACAATTAACCCATCTTTTTTTAATAACTTATTACCATGAATCAATTCCACAGCTTTTGGTATCATATCTTTCATGTAAGGTGGATCTATAAATATTATGTCAAATTGTTTTTCTGATTTTCCTAGCATTTTTAGAGCTTCATAAGAATCCATATTTAAACAATGAGCTTTATCTTGAAAGTTCAAGTTTTCTATGTTCTGTTTTAATAAAGGAAATGTTATAGGACTTTTATCTATTAGATAGCATTCTTTTGCACCCCTGCTTACAGCTTCCAGCCCTAAGCTTCCAGTTCCTGCAAAAACATCTAGTGCAGTAGCATCTGGAACTCTTAGCTGTATTATATTAAACATAGCTTCTTTTATTCTATCTAAAGTTGGTCTTGTCTCCATATTCATAGGTGACAATAATTTTCTGCCCTTAGCAAGACCTGCGATTATTCTCATTTATTTTCCTCCTTAAAAACCACTTTTTTATATTTTAACATAGGAATATATATTATTCAAAGATTTTATACTTCAATTAAAACAAATATATTTAGAACTACTTTCTAAATACTTCATAATTTCTTCTCTTAAATTCTTATCTAAAGAAGAGTTGCTGTTTATAATTCTTCTCCCCTCTTCGTTAGCAATTTTAAAAAGTTCTATATCTTCCATGATATCTGCTAATATTAATCCCGTCTCCCCATGTTGCCTTATTCCGAAAAGTTCCCCTGAACCTCTTAATTTTAAATCCTGTTCTGCGATATAAAACCCATCATTGCTCTCAGTCATAATCATCATTCTTTTTTTAGTTGTATTAGATTTTGCCTCTCCAATAAGTAAACAATAAGATTTATGCTTACCTCTCCCTACCCTTCCTCTTAACTGATGGAGCTGCGAAAGACCAAACCTTTCTGCATTTTCTATAACCATTACTGTAGCATTAGGCACATTTACTCCAACTTCTATAACTGTAGTAGAAAGTAGAACAGATATATCTCCATTCTTAAATTTACTCATTATCTCTTCTTTTAAAGCTCCCTTCATCTTCCCATGCAGTATCTCTACAGAAATTTCTTTAAAATAGGTTTCTTTTAATTCTTCATATAGTTTATTTACAGAATTAAGTGGTAAATCTTCATTTTCTTCAATAAGAGGACAAACTATATAAGCCTGCCTTCCATTACTTATTTCTTGTAATAAAAATTTATATACATAATCTCTTTGACTTTGATTATAGAATACTGTGTCTATCTTCTGTCGTCCTGGAGGTAACTCATCTATAATAGAAACATCTAAATCCCCATATAAGTATAAAGCCAAGGTCCTAGGTATAGGAGTTGCAGTCATAACCAAAACATCTGCCATACCTTCTTTGTTTATTAATTTACTTCTTTGATGTACTCCAAATCTATGTTGCTCATCTGTTATTATCATACCTAATTTTCTTGTTTCTACATCATCCTCAATTAGTGCGTGTGTACCTACTACTATCATAGCATCGCCACTTCTTAACTTGTTTTTTATACTGTCTTTCTCTT
The DNA here is from genome assembly GCF_018919175.1 of Clostridium simiarum. Lineage (GTDB taxonomy): Bacteria > Bacillota > Clostridia > Clostridiales > Clostridiaceae > Clostridium_L > Clostridium_L simiarum. Next base: position 780,716 of record NZ_JAHLQL010000001.1, read on the forward strand.
TTGCAGGTGTACCTCCTGTAAGTAATTCTATTTCTATATTGAAATCGCCTAGTAGTTTTTTACATTCATCATAATGCTGTTTAGCAAGAATTTCAGTAGGAGCCATAAATAAAGCTTGATAACCATTTTTAACCACATTAAACATGGCTATTATAGCTATTATAGTTTTACCACTTCCTACATCTCCCTGTACCAATCTATTCATAGGATAAGATCTTTTTTCATCCATAAGAATTTCCCTTATAGTTCTACTTTGAGCTTCTGTAAGGCTAAATGGTAAGCTATCTTTCAATTCACTTAAGGATTTATCCATTTTAAATGAAATACCCAACGTATCAGATTGAAGTTTTTTCTTTAACATTAATATCTTTAGAGAATAAGTGAATAGTTCCTGAAATTTCAATCTATCCTTAGCATGATTTAAACTATTCATGTCCTTTGGAAAATGTATATTTCTAATAGCGCTATCTAAAGACATAAAGTTATATTTTTTTAATAATTCTAAAGGTAAATTTTCTTTTATCTCTATATTATCTAAAATTGTGTTTATTAATTTTAATATGATTTTATTTGTTAGATTATCTTTAAGCACATATTTAGAGACAATGTTACCACTTTTAAGATCCTTACTACCTATAACAGGGTTTATCACATCTAAGATATCACCTTGTTTTTTATAACTACCTAATAATATATATTCTTCACCTATATTAAACTGTTTTTTTATATAAGGCTGATTAAACCATTTTCCTATAACTTTCATATTTTTATATTTAAAAATTAGGGTAGTTAGATGTTTGCCCGTTCTAGTTCTAATATCACTTTTAACTCCTTGAAAAATGCAATTTAACACCAACTTCTCTTTTTCAAAGTTTTCTTCCCAAATAATATCATTATTAACAAATTCATATTCCCTTGGAAAATATAAAAGAAGATCCATCATAGTAAATATTCCACATCGATTAAGAGTCTCCTTTGTTTTTTTTCCTACACCTTTTAATTCTCCTATATCTTTATAAAGATTCATAAATAACACCTCATAATAAAAAAAGCCCGAAGGCTTTTTTAATTATTCTACTGAAATTATAAAGTAATATAAAGGTTGCTTTCCTTCATAGCATTGTATATCTAAATCCTCGTATATTCCCTCTAACTTCTTAGCAAATTCTTCTACTTTATTTTTATCGCAGTCACTTCCGTAGAATAAAGTTATTAAGGACTTATCCTCATCTACCATTTTCCCTAATAAACTTTCTGTAACCTCAAAAACCTCACTGCCTACCTCTTTAATCTTTCCTTCTACTATTCCTAGTATATTACCTTCTTTTATTTCAATTCCATCCATTTCAGTATCACGAACAGCATAGGTTACAGAACCTGTAGTAACAGATTCTATGCTTTCTTTCATAACCTCTACATTTTCTTCAACTTCAATATCAGGATTAAACATTGTTACACAAGTTATCCCTTGAGGAATACTTTTTGTAGGTAGTACAATTACATTTTTCTCTGCTAATTCTGCTGCTTGAGTTGCTGACATAATTATATTTTTATTATTTGGTAATATAAATACATTTTCAGCATTTACTTTTTCTATACTTTGTACTATTTCCTGAGTACTAGGATTCATTGTTTGACCACCTTCTATAACGTAGTCTACACCTAAATCTTTAAATATATGTTCTATTCCTTCTCCCATTGCCACTGAAATAAATCCATACTTTTTCAATTCTTCTTTAGGCTCCTCTTTATACTCTTGTTCTACTATAAGACTTCTATGTTCTTCTCTCATATTGTCTATTTTAATTTTTGAAAGTTCACCTAAAGCTACAGCTCTTGATAAAACTGCTCCAGGATCATTAGTGTGTATGTGAACTTTAATTACGTCATCATATCCAACTACTATCATTGAATCTCCAAAAGATTCAATATTATTCTTGAAACTTTCAGCTTTATCTGCATCTCCTAAAATTATAAATTCAGTACAATATCCAAACTTAATATCATGATCTACAAGATTATTGGCAGCAGAAGTCTTTGACTCAGCAAAATTAACATCCCCAATTGTAGCCTTGACATCATCTCTTAAGCCTTCATAAATTCCTTTTAATATTATTAATAATCCCATACCACCAGAGTCAACAACTTTAGCACTTTTTAGCACTGGAAGCATATCTGGAGTTTTATTTAAGGCATCTTCAGCAGACTTACAAACATCTTCCATAAGCTTTGTAATATCTGTATTTCTGCTTTTTACTGCACTTTCACCAGCCACTCTTACTATAGTTAGAATTGTTCCTTCTATAGGTCTCATTACTGCCTTGTATGCGGACTTACTACCTTCCATAAGACTTTCTGCAAATTCTTCAGCATTTACTACATCTTTACCTTCTAAACCCTTTGCAATACCTCTTAATATTTGGGAAAGTATAACCCCTGAATTACCTCTAGCACCCATTAGGGCACCCTTAGCTAATTTTTTTGAAACCTCACCTATAGACTCAGAATTCATATTTTCAATTTCTTTTACTGCAGCTTTAAAAGTCATTGACATGTTAGTCCCTGTGTCTCCATCAGGTACTGGAAATACATTTAAAGAGTTGACAAATTCTTTTTGCTCTTCTAATCTGTTACTGGCATTCACCATTATATTATAAAAATGCTCACCATTTATTTTTAAATATTTCATTTAAGCAAACCTCCTAGACTCTGACACCTTGAACATTTACAGTTATACATAAAACCTTTAGCCCTGTATAGCTCTCTACATTGTATCTTATTCTTTGAATTATATTATTAGCTATAACTGATATTTTAGTTCCATATTCTAGTACTACAAATAGTTCTATGGTCAATTCATCATTTTTATAATTAATCTTAACACCTTTACCTAAATTCTCAACCTTTAGTAATTCCCACAAACCGTCAGCAGCATTTTTTGAAGCCATACCAACTACACCATAACATTCCATAGTGGATAATCCTACTATGTTAGCTATAACCTCATCTGAATATTCTATATTACCATGTTCGTTAGAAATTCCTATCATATATAATCCTCCTTGATTAATTCCATATAGTATATTCTATATTAATTGAATAATTTATTCAAGAAAATTAAAGATTTTAATTACTTTATTTACTAATAAGTTTATATTTTACTTGCACAAAATATGAATATTTGATAGAATATTATTTGTGCTAAATGAAGAATATTATCTTCTAAGGTTAGAGGAGGTGTTTTACAATGTCAAGAAGATGTGAATATTGCAATAAAGGTGTTATGTCAGGTGTTCAATACAGCCATTCACACCGTCAATCAAAAAGAAAATGGGCTCCAAATGTAAAGAGAATAAAAGCAATAGTTAATGGAACTCCAAAGACTGTTCATGTTTGTACAAGATGCCTTCGTTCAGGTAAGGTTGAAAGAGCGATATAATAAATAAAAAATGCAGTTGTACTTAAGCAATTGCATTTTTTATTTATTATTATTTACTTTTTTTAAATAATTTTAATAGATTAGATAAAAACTTAGGTAATTTTATTGCCACTATCTTCATATTACCCTCCTTAAAATAGCTCTTACTCAAAGATTAACTCTTAATATATAATTCTAGTGTTTAAATTGTAATCTTCTATTTTTTGCTATCGAAAAGATACCATCCACAATAGACGAGACCTCCTCCTATAGCTAAAAGCCATCCCCACAAGGGCATTAATACTGATAATACCATACCTAATCCAACACAACCTACTACTATTCCAAGTATTTTTTTCTTATGACATAGTTTAGACAAATTAATCACCAGAAACATATTGCTCCAATAATCATTATATTACAGCAAACTGTCTTTGGTGATTAATTTTATTCTAATTATTTTATCTTTTATTAGAGCTTAAATTAATAAATCAATCTTTTGAGTATAATACTATAACTATACCTTTTTCAAAGCTAATACTTATATCATTATTTAAAAACTCATTGGATACCGTAACAGGATCTCCTAAGTTAAGAGTATAGTTCCTAAGTTCATATTTTGCATCATATATATTAAACCCCTTAACTGCTTCTCCAAAAGCTTGAAAAGAAATCATTTGACCTTTCTCACCTTTGAATTTGCAACTTTTGTCAGTTAAGAATATACAATTATTATCATCTTTTATATAAGCTTCTATTCCTTCTTTTAAGCATCTTCTTAAAAGTCCTATATTTGCGAGAACATGATCTAGTCTACTTCCAGTACAACCTAAAAAAACTATCTCTTCTGATTGCTTTTCTATAGCTTTTAAAAGTGCTAGTTCAGTATCTGTAAAATCTTTTTCTACTGGATATACATCAATAAACTCTAAATTGTTTTTAAAATACATTAAAACATCCTTATCAATAGAATCAAAATCCCCTAATAAAATATTAGGTTTGATCCCATATTTGTAAAGCACCTCTGCACCTTTATCCGCTCCAATAATAAAATCACAATCTTTTGTTTCCTTACTAATTAAGTCAAAAGACGGAGCTTTACCTCCTGAAACTATAACTGTTTTCATTTTGCGGCCTCTTTAAGTGCCTTTATGTTTTCTTCTATGTTATCTCCTCTAAAAACAGCTGATCCAGCAACTACTATGTCAGCTCCATTATTTGTAATAGAATAAATATTTGATGTATCTATTCCACCATCTACCTCTATGAATATGTCTTTGTCTCTTTCTATTATCATGTTCTTTAAGTCTTTAACTTTATTATCACAATATTTTATATATTTTTGACCGCCAAATCCAGGATTTACAGACATTATTAATACCATATCTAATTCATCTAATATGTTTTCTAATACACTAACAGGAGTAGCTGGATTTAAAGCCACTGCGGCTTTAACACCAAAGCTTTTTATGTAGCTAATAGTTCTATCTAAATGCCTTTCAGCTTCATAATGCACTGTAATAATATCTGCTCCTGCCTCAGCAAAGTCCTTTATATACTTAGAAGGCTCTTCAATCATAAGATGAACATCAAAAATCTTTTTTGTATAAGGTCTTATAGCTTTAATTATGGGCATTCCAAAGCTAATATTGGGCACAAATCTCCCATCCATAACATCTATATGTATAATATCTGCCTCACTTTTATCAAGCCTTCCAATATGTTCTCCTAATTTAGCAAAATCTGCTGATAATATCGAAGGTGCTATTTTTACCATTTTTTCTTTCTCCCTTCCATTATTTCTTCTAAAGTTTTAGTATAAAAGTCATATCTAAACTTACTTATATTCCCACTGTCTACAGCTTCTTTAATTTTACAACCTGGTTCCTTATAGTGCAAACAAGAATTAAATTTACATTTTGATAAATAGGCTTCAAAATCTGGAAAGCAGTACTGTAATTCTTCTTTAGATATAAAATTTATATCTAAAGTGGAGAATCCTGGAGTATCTACTAAAAAACCTTCCTCTAGTTGTATTAATTCGCTGTGTCTTGTAGTATGTTTCCCTCTTCCAATTTTTTCACTTACTTCACCAGTCTCCATTTTATGGTTTTCACTTAAACTATTCAGTATTGTTGACTTGCCAACTCCAGAGGGTCCACATAATACTGTTACATTATCTTTTAATCTTTCCTTAAGAAGTTCTAAACCCTTTTCCTCTTTTGCATTTATAAACAAAACTTCATAACCCAAATTATTCATAGTATTTTTAATTTGATTATATTGATCTTCTGAGCATAGGTCAATTTTATTTATACATATTACTGATTTTATGTTATTGTACTCACAAAGTAATATAAATCTATTTAAAAGCTCTAAGTTTAAATCTGGATTTTTAATGGCAAATACTATAAAGGCCTGACTTACATTGGCTACCATAGGTCTTATAAGTTCAGAACTTCTTTCCTTAATCTCTTCTATTACACCTTTGCCATTCTTAACTGTTATCTCCACCTTGTCACCAACTATAGGGGTAAGTTCATTAAATCTGAACTTCCCCCTTGCTTTACATTCAACTACTCCCTCTTGGGTCTTTATATAATAGAATCCTCCGATGCCTTTTATAATTATACCTTTCATCTGTTCCTCCATTAATGATAGATTATGGGTTAGGTTTTTGTGGCGGATTTACTGGGTTTTGATTGTTATTATTGTTGTTATTTCCTTGTTCAGGTTTTTTAGCTGATACAATCGTAACAGTTCCTCCTGATACCACTTCATTAACATCTATCTTTTCAATTGTGTCTTCAGCTCCAAATCCATTAGGGTTCAAACCTATACCTCTTTGAGCTAAAATTTCTTGTGCTTCTTTTACTTTTTTACCTACTATGTCTCCCACCTTTATCTTTTCTGGCTCTTTATAAACATAATACTTTATATTAATGGTTGAACCTTCTTTTACCTCTATACCAGGTTCTATGGATTGATAATATACCCTTTGATCTTTAGATTTATCACTAGTTTCTTCCGTACTCTTATTTATATTCAACTTAGCATTCCTTAATGCACCTTCAGCATCTTGTATGTTAGCACCTGTAACCTTTGGTACCTTTGTTACCTTTATTTCTTGCCCTTTACTTATAACCAAATTAACTTTTGTGCCTTTTTCTACCTGTTTATCTGCTTCCGGATCCTGTTTTATAATAGAGTCCTTAGCAACTGTATCACTAAATGCAGAATCTATATTTCCAACTTCAAGATTATAAGTTGCTAATATATCCTTAGCATCTTTCAAATCTACGCCTTTAAGGTCTGGTACTTTTATTGTAGGTACTCCTCCACTTACAATAACCCTTACTATATCTCCCTCTTTTGCTACTTCTCCCTCTTTTGGATTAGAGTCAATTACTGTACCTTCTGGTTTATCACTTTTATCTGTTCCAACTACTTCCATCTTTAATTTACCATCTTCAAGCACTTTTTTAGCTTCCTCTTTAGATAAACCCATGATTTTAGGCACTGTTAACTCTTTAGCTTCTTGCTTTGGTTTAGTAGATCTATCTATTAAATAAGCACTTAATACACCTAAAGATATAACCAACACACCTATTAAAGACAATATAATTGCTTTTTTACTTTTCTTTGATAACCCCTTTTCCGATATTTCACTCTTATCATTGCTATCAGATTCTTCATAAACTAAATCTTCAGTTACAGGATCCATTATTCTAGTGAAATCATTATCTACATTGTTATAAATTATCTCTGAATTAGGATTCTTTTGTATTTTAATTAAATCACTTAAAATATCCTTAATACTTTGATATCTCTTTATAGGCTCTTTTTCTATAGCTTTTAATATTAACTTATTTAAACTCTCCGGTATGTTTTCCACTATCTGCTTTGGTGGAACTACAGGTTCTTGTATATGCTTCAAAGCCACAGAAACGGGACTCTCAGCATCAAAAGGTACTCTTCCTGTAACCATTTCATATAATACTATTCCTAAAGAATAAATATCAGTTCTAACATCTACGTATGTACCTTTTGCTTGCTCTGGAGAGAAATAATGAGCAGAGCCTAATATTTTTTTAGAGTTTGTTATGGTGGTAGAATCTGGTGATTTAGCTATACCAAAGTCTGTAACTTTAACAATACCATCTTCTGTTACCAATATATTTTGAGGTTTTACATCCCTATGAATTATATTGTTTCTGTGAGCACAATCCAAAGCTCTTGCAATTTGTGTAGCATAATCTAAAACTCTTTCATAAGGCAATCTTCCATTTTCTCTAATAACCTCTTTTAAAGTTTTTCCCTTTACGTATTCCATAACAATATAGTTTATATCTCCTTGGGTACCTACATCAAAAATATTAACTATATTGTTATCGGATAAATTGGCAATAGCCGTTGCCTCTTTCTTAAATTTATCAACTAATTCACTATCAGATACAAACTCTTTTTTTAATATTTTTACAGCATCAAATCTATTAAGCTTATGGCATTTTGCCTTATAAACCTCGGCCATTCCTCCCTCTCCAATTTTTTCTATGAGCTCATATCTATCACCTAATATTGTTCCTATCATCATTATGCTCTCCTCCAACTAAAATTAAGGATATGTTATCTCGTCCTCCACGTTTTTTAGCTTCTTCAACTATATGTTTACATAGTTCTTCGTAACTTTCACAAGTACTTTCTACGATCATATAGACCAGTTCTTCTTTTGAAATTTCATTAGTTACCCCATCTGAGCATAATAATATTGCATCAAAATGTTTATTTGAAATATCAAATACATCTATATCTATATCTAAATAAGTCCCTACTGCTCTTGTAATTATATTTTTATTAGGATGATGAGCTGCTTCACTTTCTGTGATACTTCCATCATCTATAAGTTCTTGAACTAAAGAATGATCTTTAGTTATTTTAATTATATTATTTTTTTCTAGTATAAAGCAACTGCTATCACCTACATTTGCCACTAGAACTTTATTTTTATATATAATACAAGCAGTTATAGTAGTTCCCATACCTTTATATACCTCGTCTTTATGGGAAAGATTGAATACTTTTTCATTTGCATAAATTATAGCTTTTTTTAATTCATTCTCCAAGTCTTCTTCAGAAATATCCTCTTTTAATTTAAAATAATCTGTTATACTCTCTACAGCAATCTTACTTGCTACCTCGCCTGCATTATGTCCTCCCATACCGTCAGCCACAATAAATAATTTTATATCTTCACTGATTAAGGTTCCAATATAGTCTTCGTTTAAACTTCTTACATTACCTACATCAGTCATCATTCCCACCATTATTAGCACCCCTCTTCTGATATTTGGGTCTTTTCTATGTAACTCCTTCTAAGTTGACCGCAAGCCGCATCAATGTCTGATCCCATTTCTTTTCTTACAGTGGTCTCAATTCCCCTTTTACTTAATACCTCTTTAAATTTATTAATATTATCTTCAGAAGACTTCTTGTATATTTTTTCCTTTATTTCATTAACAGGAATTAAATTAACATGGCACAATAATCCTTTTAGTAAGTCACTTAATTCTATGGCATCCTCTACAGAGTCATTTACCCCCTTAACCAATGCATACTCAAAGGTAACTCTTCTACCAGTTTGGTCTATATAATCTCTACAAGCACTAATTATTTCTTTTATGGAGTATTTATTTGCTATAGGCATTATCTTCTGTCTATTTAAATCATTTGATGCATGAAGTGATATGGCTAAGGTTATCTGCATCTTTTCTTTTGCAAGCTCCTCTATTTTAGGTACAATACCACAAGTAGATAAAGTAATATGTCTTTGACCAATATTCAAGCCATAATCAGCATTTACAATTTCTAAAAACTTAACTACATTATCATAATTGTCAAAAGGTTCTCCACTTCCCATAAGTACGATATTGGATATTCTATGGTCAATTACCTTTTGTGCAACAAGTATTTCTGATATCATCTCTCCTGGTGAAAGATTTCTTATCATACCGCCTACAGTAGATGCACAAAATTTACATCCCATTCTGCATCCTACTTGAGTTGATATACAAATGGATTTTCCATAATTATAGTTCATTATTACACATTCTATAAGATTATTATCCTTAAGCGCTAACAAAAGTTTTTTAGTATTATCCTTTTTTGATTCAAAAACATCAATAATATTAGGTAAATATATACTAAAATCTCTATTTAACTTTTCTTTTAAGCTTTTAGGAATATTAGACATTAAATCAAATTGCCATACGCCCTTATATATCCAATCCATTATCTGCTTTGCTCTAAATTCACTTTCTCCATTATTTTTCATCCATTGTTTTAATTCTTTTAATGAAAAATCTAAAATATTTTCCATGTAAACACCTACTAAACTTTTATTAATCTAGCTATAAAAAATCCATCCATATTTTCTTGGGGTAATATAGTGGCATAGCCTTCTTCACTATAAATAATATTATTAGCATCTCCAAAAAATACTTTTTCTAGTTTAAAATCAGAATGATTATTTAAAAACCATTTTACATTTTCTTCATTTTCTTCTTTATTCAATGTGCATGTAGAATAAAGAAGTACCCCACCTTTTTTTACATATTTCGAAGCGTTATCCATAATATTTCTTTGTATTTCTACTATATCCTTTAAGTTCTTTAAACTCTTGTTCCACTTTATCTCTGGCTTTTTTCTTATTATACCAAGTCCTGAACAAGGTACATCAATTAATACTTTATCTGCTTTATCTATAAAATCTTCATTTAACTTAGTAGCATCCATAGTGTCACAGGATATATTAGTTAGACTTAGCCTATTAGTATTCTGCCTTATAAGACTTAATTTGTTTTCATGTATATCAAAAGCAAAAACCTGTCCACTTCCCTCTAATATTTCTCCTATATGTGTAGTTTTACCTCCTGGAGCACTACATAAGTCTAAAACTACATCTCCAGTTTGAAGTTTCATTGATGGTGCCACTAACATAGCACTTTCATCTTGCACTGTAATTTTACCTTCAATAAAGCTTTTGTTTTTTTCAATATTACTTCCCTTTGATATCCTTATGGCCTCTTTGCATATAAAGCCTTGGTAAATTTCATAACCAGATTCCTCTAAATTTGAAAAAACTTCATCATAGGAGTATTTAGATAAGTTTACCCTTACTGTTACTTCGGGCCTACTATTTAATCCCTTCAATATAAGCTCTGTATACCTATCTCCATACTGCTTATGCAAAAACTTTACCATCCAAGGCTCAAAAGAATATTCATAGCTCCATCTTTCAAACTTATTGTCTTTATTAAGAAAATCCTTATCTTTATTTCTTATATAGTTTCTAAGTACTCCATTTACAAATTTAGATGCTCCTTGTGACTTCCTTTTAGCTAAGTTTACAGCTTCGTTTACTGCTGCATAATTAGGAACCTTATCTAAATATCTCATCTGATAAATAGTAATTCTTAATATATTTAATATATAATTATCTACCTTTCTAATATCCTTTACAAATACCCTTATTATATAGTCTATGGTATATTTATATTTTATAGTACCATAGACTATTTCTGTAATTAATCCTCTATCAACTTCTTTTATATCTTTATTATTTAATTCTTTATTCAAAACAATGTTAGAATAGGCATCTTCATTAAATACCTTGCATACAACATTAAGTGCTAATTCTCTAGCATTCATATCTTTACCTCAAATTCTTTAATCATTTCTTCTATTACTTATAGCAACTAATCTTAATAGCTGTGATATAGCCATAAGTGTAGCTGCTACATAGGTCATAGCTGCAGCTTGCAGTACTTTTTTTGCACCATATATTTCATTTTCATATAATATTGACCTTTCCTCCAGTATCCTAAGTGCTCTACTTGATGCATCAAATTCTACTGGAAGTGTTACTAATTGAAATAAAACCACAGCAGAAAACAAAACTATTCCTAAACTTGTTAGAGGTTGAATTCCCATTACTATACCTATAAAAAATATTACCCAAGATGCACTGGAACTTATATTTACAATAGGCACTATAGTATTTCTTACTATAAGTGGCTTATAGGAATTTTGATGTTGAATGGCATGCCCTACCTCATGGGCTGCAACTCCTATAGATGCCACAGAAGTACTAGAATAAACTTCTCCTGAAAGTCTTAATACTCTCTTTGAAGGGTCATAATGATCCGTAAGATTACCAGCTACCCTTTCAATAGGAACATCCAAAAGTCCAGCACTATCAAGAAGCATCCTAGCCACCTGTGATCCTGTATATCCATTAGAACTATAAACCTTTGAATATTTATTAAAAGATCTAGATATCTTAGTCTGAGCCCATAAAGAAATTAATAAAGCTGGCAGTAAAATAAAATAAGTACTATCATAATAAAACAAAAGATTACCTCCTTTAAAATTATATTAATAACAATCCTTCTTTAATATCATGCCCATTTATATAAGCCTCAACACTTAGTGGCTTACCATTAGGAAATTGTACAATTTCTATAAGAAGTACCTTATCTTTTGTGGCAACTTCTATTCCCTCTTTGCTTACATTAAGTATTGTTCCAGGAGTCTTTATAGAATCTTTTTTCAAAACCTTACTTTTATATATTTTCATTCTTTCTCCTTCATATTCAGTATGAGCAATAGGCCATGGATTTAAACCTCTTATTAAATTGTGTATATTTTTAGCACTTTCATTCCAGTTAATTTTTGCAATCTCTTTGTCTAACATAGAAGCATAGTTGGCTTCATCTTCCTGCTGTTTTTTAGGTTTTAGTTCACCTTTAACCATAGCTTCTATAGTATTTACAAGGAGATCTCCTCCATTGTTCATTAGTATATCATGAAGCTCTCCTTTGGTCATATCTTCATTTATATATACTTCATCACTTAAGAGCATATCCCCTGTGTCTAAGCCTATGTCCATAAGCATAGTAGTATTTCCAGTTTTTTCTTCTCCATTGATTATTGCCCAATTTATAGGAGCTGCCCCCCTATACTTTGGTAATAATGAAGCATGAAGATTTATACATGCGTATTTAGGCAACTCTAATATTTCTTTTGGTAATATTTGTCCATAAGCTACCACTATTATAAAATCTGGATTCATATCCTTAAGAACTTTTAATACTTCTTCATTTCCCTTAACCCTTTCCGGCTGAAATACTGGAATATTGTGTTTTATAGCTAATTCTTTTACTGGAGACATAGCTAACTTCTTACCTCTACCCTTAGGTCTGTCTGGTTGAGTAAAAATAGCTATTATTCCATACTGATCTATAAGTCTTTGAAGAGAGGGTACTGCAAACTCTGGAGTACCCATAAATACTATGTTCATATTAGAATTATTCCTCCTTTGAAAGTACTTTGTCAACAAATAAAACTCCATTTAAATGATCTATTTCATGACAAACAGCTCTTGCAAATAATTCTTCAGCTTCAAATTCAATTTCTTTTCCTTCTTCATTTAAAGCCTTTACTCTTACCTTTTCAGGTCTTTCAACTTCACCTTGCTCTCCTGGAACACTTAAACATCCCTCAACATCTATATAAGAACCTTCTTTGGATATTATTTCTGGATTAATCAATGCTATAGGGCCTTCGCCTACATCAATTACTACTATTCTTTTTAGTATTCCTACTTGAGGTGCAGCAAGGCCTACCCCATCTGCATCATACATAGTTTCAAACATATCCTTAATTAAAACCTTAATTCTATGATTAATTTCCTCTACAGGTTTACTCTTCTTTCTTAAAAGTTCATCTCCATAAGTTCTAATATTTCTTAAAGCCATAAAATTTCTCCTCCATATCTTTATATATTAATTCTAATTTACATTATATTAAACTATTAGGATTTATATCAATACTTAATCTTATATCCTTATAATAATCCTTTATACTTTCATATAAAAAGTCTTTTATTTCTTTTGCTAATTCATCAGCTATTTGTCCCTTTATTATTATTTGCCATCTATAGGATTCTTTTATTTTACTTATCATACAAGGGCACGGTCCCAATATTTCTATTTTATCATGGTATAGGAACTTATTTTTTAAATTAATGCCAATATTTTGTATACATTTTATTAATAAATCCTCATTCTTAGAACTTAAGTTTATAGATAGTATTTTCCCAAAGGGTGGATAGCTCATATCTTTTCTAATAGTAAGTTCCTGATTATAGAAACTAGAATAACTATAATTTTGAGCCGCTTTTATACTATAATTTTCCGGCAAATATGTTTGCACTATAACATTACCAATAGTTTTTCCTCTTCCTGCTCTACCGGATACTTGAGTTACAAGTTGATATGTTCTTTCCGAAGCCCTATAGTCTGGAAGATTCAAAGATAAATCTGCAGCTAAAACTCCCACTAAAGATACATTTGGGAAATCCAATCCCTTAGATACCATCTGAGTTCCAATTAAAATATCAGCCTCACCTTTTTTAAATGTATTGTATATTATCTCATAAGAATCTTTCTTTCTTGTAGTATCTAGATCCATCCTTAGTACTCTAGCCTCTGGAAAATGCCTTCTTACTTCTGTTTCAACTTTCTCTGTTCCTACTCCAAAATATTTCACATAATTACTATGACAAACTGGACAAATATTGCTAACCCTCATCTTTTTACCACAATAGTGGCAAGATAAATAATTACCTGAAAAGTGATAGGTCATTGATATATCACAATCATCACATTTAAATACATATCCACATTTTCTACAGGATACAAATGTAGAAAAACCTCTTCTATTTAAAAACAATATAATTTGTTCTTTCTTATTTAAGGTTGTTTTTATCTCATTATATAATAAAGTACTAAAAATAGATCTGTTATTATTTTTAAGTTCTTCTCTCATATCAACAACATGTATATTAGGCATTAAGGCTCCGTCTGCTCTATTCTCCATTTTAAGTAGTTCTATTTCCCCAATTTCTGTTCTATAATAGGTTTCTATACTAGGAGTAGCAGTACCCAGCACTACTTTACATCCCTCTAATTTGCTTCTATACTCTGCAATATCCCTAGCATGATACTTTGGATTGCTATCAGATTTATAACTATTTTCATGCTCCTCGTCAATTATTATAAGCCCCAAGTCCTTAAATGGTAAAAACACTGCTGAACGAGCTCCTACAGCTAGTTTAACTTTACCCTCTTTAACTCTAAACCACTCATCAAATCTTTCTCCATCTGAGAGTTTACTATGAAATACTGCTACCTCTTTTCCAAATCGTCCTTTAAACCTTTCTATCATTTGTGGCGTTAAGGCAATTTCAGGTACTAAAACTATAGAAGCTTTTCCTCTTTGAATATTATCTTCTACTAAATTCATATATACTTCCGTCTTTCCACTACCTGTAACTCCATGAATGAGAAAAGTGTGGTTATAAGAATTTAAAATATTTTCCACTATATTTTTTTGTTCAGTATTTAAATTTTTCTTGCCATAGTATTGAAACTCTTTATGATTATATCTTTGGATAATCTTAGAATCTGCAGATATAAATCCATGCTTTATTAGGGTATTTATAGAACTTAAAGACATTCCATAGTTCTTATTTAGCTCAGCCCTTGTAACTCCATCTTCTAAACTTTTTACCTTATTGAATATAGAAATATAAGGTTCTTTATCATATTTTCCTTCTAAGGATTTAGATACAAATAACACTTCTACAGTCTTTTTCTTCATTCCACCAATAATACCTTTAGGTAGAAATTGTCTCAAAGCATCTACATAGGAACAAAGATATTTTTTTCTCATAAACTCCATAAGTTTTACGTCTTTATTCGTAAAAAGTTCCACATCACTATAGAGATTTTCAATACTTTTTATTTCTACATAAGTATCTTCAAGTTCTTTTACCCCTTCATAAAGATATAAAACAAATCCATCTATAAGCCTATTTCCTCGACCAAAAGGAACTTTTACCCTATGTCCAACCTTTATTTTATTCCTATGATCTTCCTTAATCCTATAGGTGAAAATTCTATCCAATTCATTGGCATCTTGGTTTATAACAATACCAGCAAACTTTAACATATATATCACCCTTTATAAAATAAAAAAGCGCAGATTAGCGCCTTTTATTTATAATATCAAATAAATTTTTTGCAACCTGTTTTTTAAGCATAGGTTCTAAGTCTATAATATCTCCATTTTTACAAATTATGCTTACTTTATTATCTTCTGAAGCAAAACCCGTATGAATAATATTATTTGCAACTATATAGTCTAAATTTTTATTATTAAGCTTTTTTTCTGCATTCTCTAATAATGAATGGCTTTCTGCAGCAAATCCCACTAAAACTTGATGTTTCTTTTTTTCCCCTAGAATTTTTAATATATCATTATCTCTTAAAAACTCTAACATAAGGTCCTCATCATGCTTTTTTATTTTTTCTTTGCTATAAATTTTAGGTTTATAATCTGCTACTGCCGCTGTCTTTATAACTATATCTACATCCTCATAATTTGAAAGCACTGCTTTTAACATTTCCTCATTAGTATCAACCCTTATAAGCTGAATACCAAAAGGATCCTTTAAAGATGTTGGACCTGAAATTAAAATTACTTCAGCTCCTCTATCTCTAGCTTCTTCCGCTACAGCATATCCCATCTTTCCAGTAGATCTATTTGTTATGTATCTTACTGGATCTAACTTTGCTATAGTAGGACCAGCTGTAACTAGAACCCTTTTACCTTCTAAGTCCTTAGGCTCGTATAGCATACTTTCTATTTTATCTGCTATATATTTAGTGTCTGCAAGCTTTCCTCTTCCTTCATCACCACAGGCCAACCTTCCACTAGCTGGTTCTATAAATTCATATCCATATTTTTTTAATTTGGCTATGTTTTCTTGAACTATTGGATTTTCATACATATTTGTATTCATAGCTGGAGCAAATACAACCTTTGCTTTAGTAGCCATTATGGTAGTAGATAACATATCATCTGCAATTCCATTTGCTACCTTGCCAATTATATTAGCTGTAGCTGGAGCTACAAGAAGTATATCCGCCTTTTTAGCTAATGAAATATGCTGTATTTCCCAAGCTTTAGGTTCTTCAAACATATCTACCGTAACCATGTTTTGGCTTAAAGATTGAAAGCTTAAGGGTGAAACAAACCTTGTAGCAGATTCTGTCATTATAACATTCACTTCTATTTGTTTTTTTCTTAAGGCGCTTATAATATCTAGAGCTTTATATGCAGCTATACCGCCAGAGACTCCTATTACTACACAATTGCTCTTTTCTTGCATTACTATTTGAATCCTTCCTTCACTGTTTCATAGTTAATAAAACCTTCTCCTACTTCATTAATAGCTTGAGTTAAAGGTTTTTTGGACTCAACATCCACCATTGGATCAGCGCCTTCAATTATTTGTCTAGCTCTCTTTGAAGTTACTGTAACTAGAGTATATCTATTATCTACTTTTTCTAATAAAGTTGTAATTGATGGATTAATCATAGAGTTGTTCATGAATCAGGCCCTCCTTGGAATCTAATATCTTTTCTTTTATTCTATCTACTCTGCATTTTTCAGCAATAAGTATACTTTCTATTTTTCTAACTGCTTTATCTACGGTATCATTTACCACAGCATAATTATATTTTGACACATAATTAATCTCTTGATAAGCAGATTTAAATCTAGTCATTAAAGACTCCGGGGTTTCACTACCCCTTTTTATTATTCTTTGTTTTAACTCTTCCATAGATGGTGGCAATATAAATATAAATACTCCATCATCTACTTTATCTTTAACTCTTAAAGCTCCTTGGATATCTATTTCAAGTATGACATCTTTTCCACTATCAAGCATATCTTGAACTTTGGATCTAGGAGTTCCATATAGGTTTCCATAAACTTCAGCATATTCTAAAAAGTCATCTTCTTCTATTTTAGTTTTAAACTCATCTCTATCTAAAAAATAATAGTTAATACCGTCCTCTTCTCCTTTTCTAGGTGATCTAGTAGTTGCTGAAATTGAAAGATAATACTCATTTCTCTCTAATAAAGCCTTACAAATGGTACCCTTTCCAGCTCCTGAAGGACCTGATATAACTATTAATATACCTTTTTTAGACATTATTCATCAACCTCATCCATAGCTTCCTCTTCTTTAGATGACAGTCTATGAGCTACAGTTTCTGGTTGAACAGCTGAAAGAATAACATGGTCGCTGTCTGTAATTATGACAGCTCTGGTTCTTCTACCATAGGTAGCATCGATTAACATGCCCCTATCTCTTGCTTCTTGAATTATTCTTTTTATAGGAGCTGACTCTGGACTAACTATGGCCACTAACCTATTAGCAGAAACTATATTACCAAAACCTATATTTATTAATTTAATACTCATTGTATTCCTCCTAAAATTCATCATTCTATATTCTGCACTTGTTCTCTTATTTTTTCAATATTGTTTTTCACATTTAATATCCAATTTGTTATTTCTAAGTCGGAAGATTTAGAAGCTATAGTATTAGCCTCCCTATTCATCTCCTGAACTATGAAATCTAGTTTTCTGCCTATAGGTTCTTCTAAAGCTAGAGTATGACTTAATTGACCTATATGACTATTTAATCTTGTTATCTCTTCTGCAATACTGGCTTTATCTGCAAATATAGCAATCTCCATACTTAAACGATTTTCATCAACCTTTGCATCTCCTATTAATTCCTTTATTCTTTCCTCAAGTTTTAATTTATATTCTTCCACAACTTTAGGAGATTTTAATTCTATTTTATCTAATTCTTTTTTTATACTATTACAATTATTTTGGATATCTTCTCTTAATTTAATTCCTTCTTTTTCTCGCATGGCTACTAAGCCCTTTACTGCTGAATGTACCAAAGGCTGTATTTCTTTCCAAAGGTCTTCTAAATCCGATTCTTCCTCTTCAACATATATTACATCAGGAAACCTAGAAATAAAAGATAAGGATATATCATCCTTAACAGAATATCTTTCCTTTATCTCATTTAGACATCCCATATAACTATCTAAAAGCTCTCTATTTAGATTTGCTTTCCCTTCTACTTTTTCATAATTTTTATAATTTAAAAATAGATCTATCTTACCCCTATTTAAGTACTGAGAAATGATGTTTCTAATTCTCTCTTCTAGAGCTATCATCGCTTTAGGCATTCTAACATTAACATCTAAAAACCTATGGTTAACGCTTTTAACTTCTATTATGAAGCTTCGTTTACTGCCTTCTTCACTACTGGCTCTCCCAAAGCCCGTCATACTTCTAATCATCAAAATCCTCCTTATGTTCTTCCAGTTCATAATACCTATTATACATAAATAGCATCCATTATTTCAAGGTTTATTTAAAAATAGACTTTATCTAATTCATACTAATTTTATCTATGCTATTCAGCGCCTTACTTATAAGTTCTTCCTCCTTAGTAAGAGATATCCTGAAATGTCCAAATCCAAGCTTTCCAAATACATATCCTGGTGTAACCACTATGCCCCTTTCTACAAGTAGCTTATTACAAAATTCATCTGTTGTATAGCCTTTAGGTACTTTACACCAAATGTAAAAGGTTCCCTGTCCTTTGAAGTACTCTAATCCTTTCTCTTTTAAAATATTCTCAGCCAAAATTTTTCTTCTATAATATATATGGTTTATATGTTCTATATAATGCTCACAATCTTTTATTGCTTTTAATGCAGCATATTGTATAGGAATAAATTGACCTGAGTCTATATTGCTTTTAACCTTCAATAAAGCTTTTATAATATTTTTATCACCAGCTACATAAGCTATCCTATATCCTGTCATGCTAAAAGCTTTAGAGAAACTACCAAATTCAATACAATTTTCTATCCCCCCCATAAGTATAGATAACTTTTTCTTATTATTTTGAACTATCTCCTTATAAGCCCCGTCATTACATAAAACTATATTGTATTCTCTGCACATTTTTTTTACTTCCCATAGAAAGTCTTCTTTTAAAATAGCTCCTGTAGGATTATTGGGATAATTAATAATCATAAGCTTTGCTACTTTCTTAATATTTTCAGGAATTGTATTTAATCTAGGAAAATAACCTCTTTCCTCTATAAGAGGTGTTTTATATGGAATTACCCCCCAAAGCCTGCTACAAGCCTCATAGGCTGGATAAGAAGGTTCTGGTAAAATAATATGATCTGATATATCACAAGTTGCTGGTATTATATTGCTTAATCCTTCTTTTGATCCCACCAGTATTAATATTTCATCCTTTTCTAACTCTACATTATAATTAACTTTATAATATTTAGCAATCTGTTCTTTTAATTCAAAAATTCCTTCACTTACTGGGTAGTTATGATATTTTTCATAACTTAAAGCCTCTATAAGAGCCTCATTAACTTCCTTAGGTGGAGATAGATCCGGATCCCCTATGCCAAGATCTATTATATCTTTGCCTTTTGCGCTAACTTCTCTTTTTAGCGTTTCAATCTTATTAAAATGATATTCTTGAAGATTTACTATCCTATTATTTATTTTCAATTGAATTCCTCCAAAATATTACTTTTTACCATAATATTCATATTTCAATGTTTTGCTACAAAGCTTTTAAAACTTCTATAATATGCAAAATAATAGAAAGTGTACATAAATAAAAAACTCTACCTTCTTAATAATATATTAAATAGATATAACTAGAATCTATTAATAATTCTAGTTATATCACAAATTAACATTTACTTAGAATGTAGAGTTTTATCTTAATATCTATATACTATTTTAATCCTGTAAATATTATTTTCAAAATAAATATAATTCCAAGCACTATCATCACAGGAGAAACTTTTTTCTTTTCTTTACTAAATATGTTGTTTACTAAATTTATTATTACATAAGATAATATTCCTATAGTTAATCCATCACCTATACTATAAGTTAATGGCATTAAAGCAATGGTTAAAAAAGCAGGAACTCCTTCTGTAAAATCAGAAAAGTCAATCTTAACTACATTTTCTATCATAAAAAATCCTACTACTATAAGAGCTGGTGCTGTAGCACAAGCTGGAATTGCTACAAATAATGGTGAAAAAAACATAGCTAGAAGAAATAATATTCCTGTAGTAATAGCTGTAAGTCCTGTTCTTCCCCCTTCAGCTACTCCTGCTGAGCTTTCCACAAAAGTTGTTACTGTTGAAACGCCAAGTAATGCTCCTAAAGTGGTTCCTACAGCATCTGCTAATAAAGCCCTACCTGCTCTTGGTACTCTTCCTTCTTCATCTAACATATTTGCCTTTGATGTAACTCCTACTAAAGTACCAACAGTATCAAAGAAATCAACGAACAAAAATGTGAAAACTATAGTAATAAATCCCCATATCTTTGATGAATCCATTAAAAATGAAAAATCTAATTTAAAAGCAATTGGTGCTAAAGATTCAAATTTAAAAATTCCCGCTGGTAAAAATATTTTATGTAAAGCTGCTGCTTCTGGATTTATCATAGCATAGATCCAAGCCGTCATAGTACTTGCAAAAATTCCAAATAAAATAGCTCCTCTTACTTTCTTTTTTGAAAGAATTACAATAACCACTAATCCTAAAGAAGCAATTAAAACTGTTGGTGATATAAAATTGCCAAGTCCTACTAAAGTTGCGTCATTCTTTATTACCATTCCACTATCAACAAATCCAATAAAGGTTATAAAAAGTCCTATTCCAGCAGTAACAGCTAACTTTAAATTCATAGGAATAGTATTAACAACCAATTCTCTTACATTAGTCAATGATAAAACTATAAATATAATACCTTCTATAAATACTGCTGTAAGAGCCACGTGCCAAGGCACATTCATTTTTATTACTACTGTATATGCAAAGAACGCGTTAAGCCCCATACCAGATGCTAATGCAAAAGGTAAATTCGCATAAAATCCCATCATTATAGTTGCAATACCTGCTGAAAGACAAGTAGCCGTAACTAATGCACCTGCTGGCATCCCTGTGGCACTTAAAATTGTTGGGTTAACCGCTATAATATATGCCATGGTTAAAAATGTGGTTATACCTGCCACTATCTCTTTTTTTACACTTGTATTGTTGTCGGATTTTATTTTGCTAAATTTAAATGATTCTTCCATGTCCATCCCCCTAAATTTAATTATAATTTTCTTTAAAGTTTTAGTTATATAGTTTAAAAATAAAAATGCCTATATAGATTCCTTGAGGAATCTATATAGGCATCATCTCAACAAATAAAAAGTACAACTGCAGCTGTAATTGGAGACAATTCTAAAGATTCACTCATAGTCAGACATTTATGGTGTCTGGTAGAAACTTTTGATCCTTATCATCAAAATTATATGAGCTCTACGCTTTACGAATATTATTCTACAACATTAATTAAATATTGTCAACATTACGTATGATACTTTTTATTTTTTTATTTTTATTCGTATTTTATAATTGATTAATTATATTCACAGAATATATCATTAGATTTTAAATATTATTATACAAACCTTTTTCAAAGGTAGCCCTCACCTTATTTATATCATTTGTATGACTTAAAGTTACCAATAATTTTATTCTAGCCTTTTGTCCTGGAAGATTATCTCCAAATATTACTCCAAGATTTCTTAATTCCTTCCCTCCACCATGGTAGCCATAGGAATCAAAAACTCTTCCTTCAAAACATCTAGACACTACTACAACAGCTACACCTTTATTTATAGCTAATCTTATTCCCTCTACCATAAGAGGTGGAATATTTCCTCTTCCCATAGCTTCTACTACAATTCCTTGATTTCCTTGATCTATACAATAATTTATCATTCCAGAATCCATCCCTGCTACGCATTTAATCAATGCAACCTTAGCATTTATTTTATCTATAGCTACTGTTTGTTTTTCAACACTGTTTCTATAAAAAATCACTTTATTGTTGTCCACAATTCCGATAGGACCAAAGTTAGGTGTCTTAAAAGCATTTAAACTCATAGAATTGGATTTAGTAACTTCTGATGCACAATTAAGTTCTCCATTTAAGCATACCAATACCCCTCTATCTCTTGCTTCTTCAGATATAGCTGTGCAAATGGCTTCCGCTAAATTTGATGGACCATCATATCCTAATTCTGAGCTACTTCTCATAGACCCCGTAAATATTACCGGTTTACTAGAGTTAATAGTTAAATCCACAAGATATGCTGTTTCTTCAAGGGAATCAGTACCATGAGTAACCACAACCCCTGTTATATCCTCTCTCTCTAAAAAAGATTGGATAAACTTTGATAAATCTAACATAATCTCTGGAGTCATGTGAGGTCCAGGCAAAGTAGAAAAATTATGAGATTCTATCTCTGCATATTCTTCTATCCCCGTTACCATTGACATTATCTCTTCTCCAGTAAGACTTGGAACTGCTGCTTTTATTCTGGGATCAACTTTCATAGAGATTGTTCCACCATTAAAAATAACTGCTACTTTTTTCATAAAATCCCCCCATTTTTGAAATAAACACTATACAGATTTTATTTTTCATTTAATACCATCGAATTTCTTCATCTAACTAAAATCTATTTTACAATAAAGGTGTAATAATTTCATTAAAAATATATATTTCTAAGATAATATATTATCTTTTCATTTTATTATGGATTTTGTTGATTCTTTCCTCTGAAAGCCCTGTCATATTTATTATTTCAGTAATTCCAATGCCCTTATCAAGTAATTCCTTAGCTCTTTCCGCAGCTTTTTCGTATTGTCCCTTATTAAATTTATTCTCATTCATATAATATATCTCCTCCCTTTATTATTCTGGATTTATGGTTCCTTTTGATTTATGTTTTTTCATCTCTTCTTCATATATGATGTCTACTTTTGGTCTTCTTTCTGAAGTTTTTTTCTTCTTCTTTTTACCTGTAGCATGAGACATAATATCACTCCTTTAACTTTTGTTATATATCTATTTTCTCCTGAGCCACAGTAATTATTCTAATGAATAGAATCATTGTATTTTTATAATTTTACTAGTTTAAAAAGTTATAACGTAATAAAAAACATAAAATCCCTAGCTTCAATGTAGGCAATTTTATGTTTTTTTATGCTGTTTATCTCTATATAAACTTATGTTAAATTATATTATATATGTTAAATGCATAACATACGCTTACATTTTCTGACTTATTATGTCTTGAATCACTACATCAGGATTATGATAGTTATTATTATTTTTTATTTGAACTCTTCCAAATTTCACTGCACTTTTAGGGCACCAATGAATACAAGCGAAGCATTGAGTGCAATTCTTCCCCCACTTAGGGAAGTTATCTGACAAGGTTATATTGTTTGTAGGACATACCATATCACATATACCACATTTTATACATTTTTCTTCAACACAGCCTTTTCTGTCAACCCTATAAATAGACTTCATAGCCCATGCCATAACCTTACTTAAACCATTCATATAACTTTTATATTTACCTTTTATACCTACATTTTTATTCTCTAAGATTATAGAAGCTATTTCTTTTGTACTTTTATTCTCTTTATCTAAAAACTTTTTCCTATCTTCTTCTGAATTCTTATATATTATGCTATTATCTGGCATGGTTATTGTAAATGCGGAGTTTAATTTATAGTTTTTATCTTTAAGTATGCTATTCATATTAAACAAAGTATTTCCATCTATTCCACCACAATTAGCTACAGTAAATATATACTTAGCTTTATCTAAATTTATCTTCCCTACGAATTCTTTTACTATAGGTGGAATATTTGCGCAATATATAGGAAAAACAAACCCAACCCTTTCAGCTTCACAACTAAAATCTTTTTCGTTTAAAGCTTTTATTATAGGTATAATTTCTGTATCTTCAATATTTTTCTTTAAGTCTTTGGCTATTTTTAAAGAGTTTCCTGTACCTGAAAAATAATATATGATGCTTTTCATAAAACACCCTCCTAGAGTAGCATATTTTGTGGTAATCACATGATAAATAAGACTTATAATATAGATTAATATGTTTTCTTACAATTCTATTATAACCCTTTTCTATTAAAAATTACAAAGTAGAGAAATGTTTATTCCGCATTATTCCTTATGTTGTAATAAATAGCTTTTATTTAATATATAACTTTTTAACAAATCATTCCAAAGCTCTTCTATAGAAACTATATATAGTTATACCACCTATGATTAAACTTATCTATTTAACATATATTTAACAATTTGGTATATTTAGATTGAATAAGAAAATAAAGGGGGATATTTATGAAAGAAAAAAAAGGTATTATAATAACCGGAGCCATTGTGGGGATAATATCCGTACTACTTGTGTACTTTGGCAATCCTGTAAATATGGGTTTATGCATAGCCTGTTTTATAAGGGATACTGCTGGAGCTTTAGGTGTACATAGGGCTGAAGTGGTTCAATACATACGCCCTGAGGTTATAGGCATAGTTCTTGGCGCATTTATAATGGCATTTTTCAAAAAAGAATTAGACTCCAGAGGGGGTTCTTCACCATTTATAAGGTTTATACTAGGTTTTATAGTAATGGTAGGTGCTCTCATGTTTTTAGGTTGCCCTTTAAGAATGGTTTTAAGATTAGCAGGGGGAGATTTAAACGCCATCGTTGGACTAGTTGGTTTTGCAGCAGGAATTATTGTAGGTATACAATTTTTAAACAAGGGCTTTAGCTTAAAAAGAAATTATAAAACTACAAAACTTGAAAGTTACTTGTTTCCAGCCGTTAATATAGGACTATTTGCGTTACTTATAGCAGCTCCCGCATTTATATTCTTTAGTTCCAAAGGACCTGGCTCGTCCCATGCTCCTATCTACATGGCATTAATTGCAGGTCTTATTGTAGGAGCTCTTGCACAAAGAAGCAGATTATGTATGGTTGGAGGAATTAGAGATTTAATAATGTTTAAAGACAGCTATTTAATATCTGGTTTTATTTCTATATTTATATTTGCTCTTATAGGAAATTTAATAATTGGTAAATTTAATATTAGCTTTTTAGATCAACCTGTGGCTCATAACGACGCTTTGTGGAACTTTTTAGGAATGTCTTTAGCTGGATGGGCATCAGTTTTATTAGGAGGTTGTCCTTTAAGACAACTAATACTATCTGCTGAAGGAAACATAGACTCTGTTATTACTGTTCTAGGGCTATTTGTAGGTTCTGCTTTTGTTCACAACTTTAATTTAGCTTCTAGCGCAAAAGGCCCTACAGCTAATGGAAAAATAGCTGTTATAATTGGTTTCATAATTGTACTTTTAATATCTTATATAAATATAGAAAAAGAAACAAAAAAGATTAATATAAAATCGAAAGGGGATGTAAAAGTTGGTGCAAATTGACGCTAGAGGTATGTCCTGTCCTCAACCTGTATTAATGGCAAAAAAAGCTTTAACTGATTATCCAGAGGGAATAGAAATAATGGTGGATAATACTACTGCCAAAAACAATGTAGAACGTTACATGAAACAATCCGGCTATGCTGTCTCAGTAAAAGAGCTAAATGATGATTTTATACTATATGCTAAAAAATAATACTATGAAATATATTTCTTTATTTTATACTCATTCAGGAGCTATAAAATTCAGTAATGTATTGAAAAAAAAAGAAATAAATCATAAAATATTACCAACCCCTAGAAAGCTCAGCTCTAACTGCGGCATAAGCATAGAATTTGATTATGAAAAAAATATAAACTCTATAATAATGGACGATATAGAAAAAGTTTTTTTAATTAAAGATACAGACTATGAAATAGTATATAAATCTGAATAGGGCTATAAAATTTGTCCTAATTCAAAGATATGATTAATTATAAATGCCTCTTTGAATTAGGACCTAATTATATACTAATTATCTAGTTTAAATTCACATTATAATTTTTTAATCAAAACATAATTAACTAAAAAATCATAGCACCTAAGAAAAAGTTCATTTATCTATTTCTTATGATTTAAATGAAAAATCTTGAATAAGTAAGTGAAATTTCTACTTTTCTTTTTTCATCTCTATAACTATAATGTGAGATTTTTCTTTTGATTTTATAAGCAACTTTTCTTCTATTATTTCCATGGCATCTTTTTCTTTTAAAATCACCTCATTTATCTCTGCTATTCCTTCTATCTGTACTAAATAAGCTTGCCTTCCATCTTTCACATGAAAATCTATTTCTTCATTTTCTTCTAATTCTAAAACGTAAAAATTAGCATCTTGATTTATTTTTATAGGAGCCTCGCCTAATTTTCCTGAAACTATATGTAACCACTTGTTCTTTCTATCCTCCCAATGGAACATATAGTCACCATAACTCGGCTCATAGCCCTTTTTATCTGGCATTATCCAAATTTGTAGTAGTCTTGCTGTATCCTCTCCATAATTATGCTCACTATGAAGGACACCAGTGCCAGCACTCATATATTGTACCTGACCTCTTTCTATGGTTCTTTTATTACCCATACTATCACCATGAGTTAATTGTCCATTTACCACATAAGATATTATCTCCATATCTCTATGTCCATGAGTATCAAATCCATTATTAGATTTTATTAAATCATCGTTTAATACTCTTAGAACTCCAAAATTAATATTATGAGAATTATAATATTCTGCAAAGGAAAAATGAAATAAACTCTTTAACCACCCTAAATCACTACTCCCCATGTTTTTGCTATCTATTTTTTTTATCATTAGACATCCTCCTTTTTAAGGTTTTTTTGAAACTTTATTATATAACAAAAGTTTTTTATTTCAATTACTTTTATTTATTAACTTACTTTATATAATAAACAATAAATCTAATTTTAACCTTTGTCAATAAAAATTATAAAAAAGAATAGCGAGTTAAAGTTTCGCTTTATCTCACTATTCCTTTTCTCTATATCTTTATTATTCCTAAAGAATACAGAAATATAAACAATATAGCTATGGGAGCTATATATCTTACTAAAATACTATAAATATATCTAAATTTAAAATTATAAACACCATCACTTGTTATTTCTTCTACAGCCTTATCAGCTCCCCAAATCCATCCAACAAATATGCAAACTACAATTCCACCTATAGGTAAAAATATATTTGAAGTTATAAAGTCCATGGCATCAAAAAATACCTTTCCTCCTA
The DNA here is from genome assembly GCF_018919175.1 of Clostridium simiarum. Lineage (GTDB taxonomy): Bacteria > Bacillota > Clostridia > Clostridiales > Clostridiaceae > Clostridium_L > Clostridium_L simiarum. The sequence continues at coordinate 808,292 of NZ_JAHLQL010000001.1, forward strand.
TTTTAAATCCTGCTAAAGGACCTAAGGATAATATGCTAGGAATAGCTAAAAGATACAATAACACTAAGATAATAACTGTAGATTTACCTCTAGTTAATTTAAATTTTTCTGAAACAAAAGCCACTACTGCTTCCATTAAAGACACTGTAGATGTAATTGCGGCAATAGCTATTAATATAAAGAATAAAAATTCAAAGAAATTTCCAAAGGGCATAGATTTAAATACTGCTGGCAATGTTACAAATATTAACCCTGGTCCATAGGTTGGTTCAAGTCCATAGGCAAATACTGCTGGAAAAATTACCATACCTGCCATCAAAGCGATTAAAGTATCTGCTAGAGCAACTTGTATAGATAAGCTTACTAGATTCACGTCTTTCTTAATGTAGCTTCCATAAGTAAGTATAATAGCCATACCTAAACTTAATGTGTAAAAAGAGTGTCCTAAAGCTTCTAATACTCCTTTAAGCTTTAATTGAGAAAAATCCGGTTTAAATAAAAATTCAATACCTTTATAAGCTCCCTGAAGGGTGAAAGATCTCACCATAAGAATTAAAATTAGCACTACTAAAAGAGGCATTACTATTTTACTAAATTTTTCTATACCACTTTGTATTCCAGAGAAAACAACTATAGCAGTTATGACCAACACTAATAATGTAAACGCTAGAGGTTCCCATGGATTAGAAATTAAAGTTGTAAAGTGCTCTGAAAGTTTTTCTACAGGTATACTATTAAAAGACCCTGTAATAGATCTTAAAATATAAGAAAATACCCAACCAGCTATCATAGAATAAAAGGATAGTATTATAAAAGCTGTAAGTACAGACAAATATCCAGCTAAATGCCACTTACTATTTGGTTTAAGCTTTTTAAAAGTTTCTACTGCATTTACCTGGTTTTTTCTACCCAATGCAAACTCAGATAACATCACTGGAATTCCAATTAGAAATATGCAAAGTAAATAAACTAATATAAAAGCAGCTCCTCCATTTACCCCAGTTATGTAAGGAAATTTCCATATATTCCCCAAACCTATAGCAGATCCAGCAGCAGCAGCTACTACCCCGAGTTTTGAACCAAAATTATCTCTTTTCATTTGTATTCCCCCTTTTATAATATTTAAAAAGTTAAACTTAAATAAAAAATCTTCGTCCCTATGAATTTAAATATTCATAGGGACGAAGATTTCTAACGTGGTACCACCCTACTTTGTAATAGATTACTATTACCTTATTTCAAATCATATAAAGATTACTTAAAGTAATCCTTATATTAACTTTAGCCTTTTAACGGTAGCACCCGTCTTTATTTACTCATAACTTTTCAACCAAGAGACTCTGGAGTGATTATTTCACATTATATTAACACTGATTTCCACCTACCATCAGCTCTCTTTTGTTAAGTGATAATGCTTTTTTCTCCTTCTTCATCTATATTTTTAAATTATAAAAATAATATATGTTTTTTACCTTTTTGTCAACTTATATTTATATTTTTTATTAATTCAATATCTATACTAGCGTTAAATTAATAATATGTTATTGTAAACCTTTTAAAAATCTTATAACATAATAAAGTAAAAATAGGAATTTAAAATCCTTCTTTGTTATAAGAATTTTAAATTCCTATGTAATATTACTAATCTCTTTTTAAGATTATTTACTAATTTTATATGAAGTCTAGTATTTTTTCTATTAATATGCAGTGTCAATTCATTATCTTATAATTATTCCCATTAATTTGGATAATGAAACTGCCTGTACAGGTGAGAATATTGCTCCTCTTAAGTTATCTATTCTGGCCCCTATCCCATCTACATTACAACTAGTAAAATCAATATCCTTTAACTTAGTCCCTGACATTTGACATTGAGTTAAATCTGTATTATAAAATCCAACCTTATTAAAATTACAATCCTGAAAATCAGAATAACATAACTCACAGTCCTGAAACTTTACGGCCTTACAGTCAGCAAAACTAAAAAATCCGTAATCTCCACTACATTGATTAAACCTTACGTTTCTCAAAGTTGACTCACTTAAATTAATGCCCATAACCTTGCAATTTATAAACTCCACTCTATGAATTATAGAATTTCTAAAATCAACATTTGATAAATCACAGTGTTCAAATCTTACATCTGTTAACTCAGCATAGTTCAAAGAGCTTCCTATAAAAGTAGAATTTTTAAATATAACCTCATTAAAAGTTACAGCATCTGCTACTTGATTTTCAATTATATATCCCCCTATAACTCCAGAGGATATGTAACTCTCGTCCTCTAACTGCCCTATAGATTCTATCCCTTCTAGATCTATAGGCAACTTAGGTTTTTCTATACTAAAATCATTTTTTTTATCCTTCATTTAAATATCTCCTTTTCATATCTCCTGTATGTTATATGTAAATAACCTATGTAAGAATTTCCTATTATTCTACAGAGGTTTTTATTAATATAACCCTTATATATTCTAATTCCTAATTTTTACTATCTAACAGATTTATAATATATATTTTATTTATTTTAAACAAAACATACTGAAATCCCTTATTATTATTTAATACTTACTTTCATAAATCCATGCTTAATCTAATCATATCAATACACTCTATTCCATTTTCTAATATTTTCTCTTTATAATGTCTCTTAAAAAAATCTTTATCTATACCAGTTATACGTAATCCACATTTTTGATATAATGCTAGTTGCATTATACTTGAGTTTCCTGTGCCAATTTCTAAAGTTTTAGCTCCCTTTTCTCTTGCCTTACTTATAGCATCCAATACTAAGGTCTTCCCTATACCTTTTCCTTGATATCTTTCATCTACAGCAACATTTACTAATTCCAGTGTAAATGGTCTTGTTCTTAACAGAATATATACTCCAACTAAAGAATTCTCTATAAAACCTAAATAGCAAATTCCCCTATTAATATAATCCTTAATGATTTCTCTTGAAGGGTCTGCCAATAATAAAAGCTCATATGGTATGTCTTCCCCTTTATTCATTTCTCTTATTAAAATTTTTTCCATGTAATCCTCCTTATAATACCCATTTTTTAATCAAATCAATGTAAACCTTAATAATAAAATCTATAATATTTTTCACATTTCCTAATTCCATTTAAATGTTGTTACTTTATGATAAGATAATTTCAACATTCAAGTAAAGTTTTTTTATAAGAATTAGCTCTTTATACCTATTCTTTACAATAAAATTATTCAGGTAAGTTATGTACCTTCTCTTCATAAAAAGTAAATCATAGAAAACAAATCTTTAACTTAGTGCTATCAGATTTCATATAATGGATTTGAATATTTCTCATGTTAGACATGAGGTAAAAAAATAAAAACAAAGAATATGAAAAATTTATCTCAATTTTGTTATTTATCCTTTATAATATATAATATACATAATTTTATAAAGGGAGGCAATATTTATGAGAGACAGTAAAATGTTATCAATACTTCAAGGAATGTTATTTATATTTGTAGGAATTATAAGTCTTGTACATCCTTTAGAGTCTCTTACTATTCTATCCTTATTTTTTCAACTATTATTAGTAGCTCTGGGTGTAATAAAACTTATAAAGGCTTTAATCAACAAAAATAACTTTGAAGCAAGCTATTTATTTTATTTAAAATTATTTGAAGGACTAATTTTTATAATCATAGCAGCAGTCTTTTACTTTAATGAAAATCTTTCTATACTATCCTTTTCTATAATATTAGGTCTTTGGTGTACATATAATGCATTAGTTTCATTAATAGGTTCTTTTAAAGGAAGAAAGGTAACTTATTGGTACATAGCGCTAATTCTATCTTTGGCGGCTTTTTCCTTTGGTTTAATGATGACATTTAAACCCTATGTAACATTTATATCTTTAGCAGTATTAATAGCACTATATTTTTTATGTGCTGGTATAGAGATACTATTCTCCACTGTTTATATTGAAAGAAATATGAAAGAACCAATAATATTAGATAGTACTGATATAGAAATAATAGAGCCTTCAAAATCCATGGAACCTAAAAAAGAGGATTTTAAATAGTACCTACATTATTAATAAACTTCTAGTTATTTTTATAGTGAATTTAATAATATTAAGATAATAACTAATAGACATATTCATAATAAAAACGTCACAACATAATTATTTTATCTACTATCACCCTTTATCCTAATAAAAGATATATTATATTATAATAATCTATCAAGGTGATAATAATGGATATTAATGATAATGATTCATCTTCAATAGAAACCTTTCTTGAAATCCAATGTCAATGGGAAGAAGATGAACCTACTCTATCTTTAGAAATTCCAATAAGTATTAGAGTCTTCATAATTGCTCTAGCCCTATCTAATTTAGAAAAATGTAATGATAAAATAATTAATGAAGGTGAACTATGCCAAGAATAGAGGAGCATATATTTCATACTTCTATAGTTTAACATAAAAAACCCTGGACTTTTCCAGGGTTTTATGTTAAATCATTCCTAAAATTCTTGCTACACTTGTTGTTATAAAGCATACTATAAATGCTATAGCTGTTGGAATTAAAGCAGAAAGAATTGTCCATTTTCTGCTACCCGTTTCTTTTTTTATGGTTAAAAGTGTAGTAGCACAAGGCCAGTGTAATAAAGTAAACAGCATAACATTTAAAGCAGTTAGATATGTCCATCCTTGGTTTAATAAAATCTGTCTTAAAGCTTCTATGCTTTCAAATTCAATCATAGTTCCAGTGGACATATATGACATTAGTAATATAGGTAGAACAATTTCATTGGCCGGTAATCCTAATATAAAGGCCATTAGAATATATCCATCTAATCCAATTAAATTTGCCACGGGATTAAGAAAGCTTGCAACATGAGAAATTATACTTAAATCCCCAATATATATATTCCCTAGTATCCACGTAACAACTCCAGCTGGCGCTGCTACAACTACTGCCCTCCCCAAAACAAAAATTGTTCTATCTATTATAGAAGTATAAAGTATTCTCCCAACTTGAGGCTTTCTATAAGGTGGTAGCTCTAAGGTAAAACTTGAGGGAACTCCTTTTAGTAAAGTTTTAGATAATACATAAGAAACTAATAAGGTTATGGCTACACCAATAATAACCATCACTGTTACTGCTAAAGCGGGGTATAAATTAGAAAGTTTTCCTTTTGAATTGGCTAATAAAAACACAGAAGAAACTGCAATAAGTGTTGGAAACCTCCCATTACAAGGTATGAAATTATTGGTAACTATAGCTATTAACCTTTCTCTTGGTGAGTCAATAATCCTACATCCAATAACTCCTGCCGCGTTACATCCTAATCCCATGCACATAGTAAGACATTGTTTTCCATGAGTACAAGCCTTTTTAAAAAGATGGTCTAGATTAAAAGCTACTCTAGGCAAATATCCTAAGTCTTCTAGTAAGGTAAAAAGAGGAAAGAAAATCGCCATAGGGGGTAGCATTACAGAAACCACCCAAGACAAAGTTCTGTAAAGTCCAAGCACTAGTATTCCATGTAGCCATTTAGGCGCATTCATATGCATGAACCAATTAGTAAGAATATCTTCAAACTTAAATAATAGCTTTGCAATAAGCTGTGAAGGGTAATTAGCTCCTATAATTGTAATCCATAAAACTAAAGCTAATATGAATATCATTATAGGAATTCCAAAGGCTCTAGAAGTAATATATTTATCAATTACTCTGTCTCTGTCCTTTTTATTTTTATCTATTTTTATATATTTATCTCTTATTTCCTCTGTCTTTTTGTATATTCTATAAGTTATATCATCCCTGATTTTCTTTTTATTTGTGTGTTTAACAATTTCATCAATCCTTACTTTTAATTCCATTGAAGCATTTGCATCCATTTTTTCAAATATGCTATTAAATATTGCTGCATCTCCATCAACAAGCCTTAACGCCATCCATCTTAAATTTATCCCCACATTTTCCTTTTGTACTATACTCTCCATTTCCTTTATTATTTTTTCAATGTAGTCCTCATAATTCAATTTATTAGGTTTAGGCTTTATTTTACCTAATACTACCTTATCTATTACTTCTTTTAGTTCATCAATTCCAACACCACTTCTAGCAGCTGATAACACTACCGGAATACCTAATTCTTCCTCAATGCCTATTGCATCTATTACTATACCCTTCTTTTTTGCCTCATCTATAAGATTTATGCATAGAATTACATTATCAGTAAGTTCCATTACCTGATAAACAAGATTTAAATTTCTTTCTAGACAAGTAGCATCAGCTATAACAACAACTACATCAGAATTTCCAAAACAAATAAAATCTCTAGCTATTTCTTCTTCTACTGAAGATGAGAAAAGAGAATAAGTTCCTGGTAAATCTACCAAAATATATTCTCTATCATTATACCTAAACTCTCCTCTAGCATTAGTTACGGTCTTTCCTGGCCAATTCCCAGTATGCTGACGAAGCCCTGTTAAAGAGTTAAACACCGTGCTTTTCCCTGTATTTGGATTCCCTGCTAGGGCAATAACAAATTGATCTTTCTTCTTATCTATTTTATATTCCTCTGTTAATGTATCCATTCCTGTGGATTTATAGGTAAGTCCCATTTCTAACCTCCAAACTTACTATTACTTAGATTACTCTTCAATAACCTTTATAAGAGATGCTTCTTCTTCCCTTAGAGCTATCATTGCACCCCTGATATTATAAACTGTTGGATCACCAGAGGGTCCTCTTTGTATAACTTCTACCTTCGCTCCTTTGGTAAGTCCTAGGGCCAGCATCCTCTCTCTTAAAAATCCTTGCATAAAAAGCTCCTCCACTTTTACTCTATCCCCTACTTGGGCTTTATTTAAATTTAACATCCTTTTCCTCCTCCATTAAGCTATATTTTTAGTCTAGGCTAACTTTATTTCCTTCAGCTAATGTCATTTTATGCATCACCTTATAAAAAGTGTAAAAAATATTTAAATATACAAAAAAGTTGACTTAAATTAGCCAACTTTTAAATCTATATATAGTTATTCTCTATGGTACTTCTTCTTTCATTTCTATAAATTTGATAGGCTTTTATAATTTCAGGATTTTCTTTAAGAAACTCCACAAAAATATCTAAATTCTTTAAAGTTTCGCTACTAATAGAATGCTCTAATTTCTCTGTTTGTTCTAGCACATCCTCTAAGGGTGAAATAAATCCTAAAAAACCTTCAATAACATTATGCCTTTTAAGAAGCATTTCCCCTATATCTCTTCCCTCATCAGTAAGTATAATGACTCCATATTTCTCATACTGTATCAAATTAACCTCTGAAAGTTTTTGAATCATCTTTGTAGCTGAAGGCGGTTGCACATTAAGAAATTTTGCTATTTCATTTATTCTTGTAAAACCATTGTCCTGTGAAAGTCTATATATCATTTCCATATAATCTTCCATGGAGGGGGTTAATAGTTTTAAATCCTTTTGCATATATCCACGAAAAGTGTAAAACTCTTCATTTGACATTGAGCTCCCTCCTTAAAATCACTATAATAAATCTTATGTTAAATAAAAAAAACTATTCCTTTTCTCCTAAATTCAAATATATAAAAACATATATTCCTTTGTATTTTCAATATAAAAAATGCTATAATAACACTGCAATAAACTATAAAGGGTGATATTTTGCTTAATAAAGGATTTATTTTAAATAAAAAATATGAGATTTTAGATATTATAGGTAACGGTGGGACAAGCAACGTGTATTCTTCAAAAAATATAATGAAGAATGATGGTAAAACTTACGCTATAAAAAGTATTCAATTGAATGAAAAAAATACAGTGCTTTTGGCAGAACCCTATATTTTAAAAAAATTAACTCACGATGGAATTCCAAAGATATTCGATGTGTTTCAAGAAAATAATGTTTTATACATAGTGGAAGAATTTATTCACGGAAATACTTTAAAACATTATGTAAAAGAAAAAGGGTTTTTAGATGAACATGAGGTTTTTCAAATAATCTTAAAACTATGCGATATTTTAAATTATCTCCATAGTCAAAGTCCTGCAATAATATATAGGGACTTAAAACCCTCAAATATAATGATATTTAATGAAAATATCAAATTAATAGATTTTGGAACTTCAAGAGAATTTAAACCTAATAAAAAGCATGATACTGTATATATGTATTCTCAAGGGTATGCTGCACCAGAGCAATATGGATTAGAACAATCCTCTGTGGAAACGGATATATACTCTCTTGGTGCTATTATGTACTTTATGATAAAAGGAAATCAACCAAAAGGATTCTTAGAACCTTTAAAAGATGAAAATTATGATACTTTTAAACATAATAAAATTAAATCTATAATAAAGAGATGCATGCAAGTAGATAAGTTAGATCGTTATAAAAATATATTAGAAGTAAAGAAAGACATATTAGCTCAATTAGAAAATAGTTATGTTAAAGAAGAAGGTACAAAAATATTAAAAGAGGGTACTATAGATATAGAACTAACCAAAACATTAAAAGAAGATCCAAAGGTTATCTTAAAAAGCACCAATATCATTAAAGGCAATTTAAAATATTTTATAATTTTGATTTGTCTAGTACTTATAACAACTTCTTATTTTATACTAAAAAACTTATCTAGCCGTAATTCTGATAAAGAAAAAAATAATACACCAACTACTACTGAAGATAATTTTAATGAAATCTATGACCAAAAATCAATCCAAGAAGAAAGTCCTAATAAATATATAGATAAAGAATTAGAACCTGAAATACCAGATAATAATACCAATAATAGCAATACCCCTACTACTAATACTCCTACTACTAATCATAATGAAGAAACAAATAATACTACTACTAATAAATCTTTAGGAAATCCAGTTAAAAAATCTAATAGCAAGTCTCAAAAAAATTCTAAGGAAAAGAGTAATAATGGAAAAGCAAAAGGAAAATTTAAGAAGCCCTAATCACTATAATTATAGTAATTAGGGCTTAAATTATACTTTGATACTTTTAGTTTAATATTAATTTTCTTTTACCTCTCTAGTATCATTTATTATTGTAGGTCTACTTCTTTTCATTTTCATAACTCCGATTTTAGTAAAGTTAAATATCTCCTTCAAAAATTCATCTTTATTGTAGTTGCCTTTTTCCATATCATATAGTTTTTTTTCTAATCTTCCAGTATAGTCCGTATCCATTAGTTCTTTTACTGGGAAGCTTTCTATAAGTTTACTTCCTATATCCGTTATTAAAAGAGATTTTCCCTTGGTAACAATATATCCTGCAAACTTAAGTTTATTTATAGTTTCTGCTCTAGTAGCAGCTGTTCCTATAGAATATCCATATAATATGGTGCTGTCCTCTTCTTCACCCTCTTGTGATTTATTACCCTTGCCGCAAGTTTCCATTGCCTTTAAAAGAGTTTTTTCTGTATAATGTGCTGGTGGTTTACTCTTCTTAGATGTAACCTTAATATCTTCAATTTTAACCTCCTCATTTTCATTTACTGGAGGTAATAATTCTTCTTTTTTCTCTTCATCATAAAGCTTAAGCCATCCCTTATTTTTAAGTATTCTTCCCTTTGTACTAAATAATCTTTCATATTTCTCACCCTGCACCGCAGTTATAATTTCAGTATTTTCATACTGAGCTGGTTCCATAAATTGAGAAACAAATCTATTCTTTATGCTATTATAAACTTCCCATTCTTCCTTATCTAACCCTTTTGGAATAACATATGTAGGTATTATAGCACTATGACTCTCAACCTTTTCATTATTAAATACTTTTTTCGATTCATTAAATATTATTTCATCTTTAAATGGTAACTGTTTTTTCAAAACTTCTAACACATTCTTTGCCTTATCCTTAAGACTTTCTTCTAATGCAGTACTTTCAGTTCTTGGATAGGTTATATACTTTTTTTCATATAGACTTTGAGCTACTTTTAATACCTTATCTGCAGTCCATCCATTAAATTTACTAGTAATAAAACCCTGTAAATTACTTAAATTAAAAAGTGCTGGAGGATATTCATTCTTACTTTCAACTTTTTTACTTTTAATCCTACCTTCTTTTCCTTCAATTTCTTCCTTCAACCTAACCACACTATCTTTATTAGAAAATTTATCATTATTCCCATGAAAAAATTTCCCCTTATAGCTACCTGCCTGATTTTCAAAAGTTGCAATAAGTTCATGAAAAGCTTCGGATTTAAAATTTTTTATTTCCATCTCCCTGTCATATATTAATTTAAGGGTAGGCATCAGAACCCTCCCAATATTTAATAAGTTTCCCCTGCCTCTAGTATATTTCATTGTTGCTACAGCAGTAAAATTTATACCTATTACCCAATCTGCCAGTTGACGACTTACTCCTGCCTCCTGCAAGGTAACCATATCTGAATTAGCTTTAAGATTATTTAATCCTTTATTTATCTCCTCTGGGGTCCATTCGTTAATTAATATTCTGTGAATTGGCTTTTCAACTTTTAAATATTGAAATATAAGAAGAGCTATAAGTTCACCTTCTCTATCGTAGTCCGTAGCGGTTATAATTTCTGTAATATCATCTCTATTTATAAGACTACTAATTATATCTAATTGTTTTTTTGCACCCTTATCAATTACCTTTTTGTTCTTACCATCATTTTTAACCTTATATTTAAACTTCTCAGGTATATACGGAAAATAATCAAAATCCCATAAAGCTAATTTTTCATCATAATCCCTACAGTCATAAAGAGTAAGCAAATGACCAAAAGCCCAAGTTATTATATATCCTGAACCTTCTATATATCCATCTTTGCGAGCTTTACAGCCCAATGCTTCAGCTATATTTCTAGCCACAGAAGGCTTTTCTGCTAATATTAATCTTCCCATAGTTCCACCTTCTACTAATTATTTTTTACTTTTAAACTCCAGTACTATTATACTTATTTATACGGTTATTGAAAAGAGTTAAAGTGAATCACAAAAACTAGTGATGAACAATTCACTCTGTAGCCTCTTTTGAATAAAAGTCATAACACTCCCCTAGCCTTCTGCTTGTATGTTTTTATATTGATTCCTATCAGATTCAATGATAATTTGTCCAAATAAAGCTTTTTTGATTAGTTTTATTAAAACTAAAGACATCCATATAACTGGATGCCTTTTTATCCTTAGTTTGCTATTCCCTAATCATCCTGTCTTAAAAAATCGTTATACTCATTAAGCAAATTGTCTAATCTTTGGCTTAATTGTATAACATTTTGGTCAAGAAGTTCTTGCTTTTCCCTTATAAGTTGATTCATTAAGTCTCTTACTTCTTCTATTTTTTCTAAGAGTAGTTCCTCTTTTGACATAGTATCCCTCCTTTCTTTCTGTAATAAATACATTTTAAGGGATACAATGCAATAATTTGTAATTTTTATCAGAGTTTATCTAATCAAAAAGACACCTAGTTTCCTAGATGCCTTTCTTAATTAAATTATTCTGTTATCCTATTATTCTCTAACTTCAAAAGATGTTATCTTACCATGCTTAAAGAAAAACTATTGTTGCCCAAAAATTAAATAATTTATTTACTTAGTTGATTAAGGAGAAAATACTCCTTTTATATTTTTACTTTTCTAGTGTAGGAAAAACAAAAAAACACAGTGTCTTAATTCCTTAAAACACTGTGTTTTCAAGCTTGGTGACCCCTAGGGGAATCGAACCCCTGATTCCACCGTGAGAGGGTGGCGTCTTGACCGCTTGACCAAGGGGCCATATATTTAGTTCCTGTATTATTAATAATATCAAATTTTGATCTTTATATCTAATTGTTTATTTAAATAGTCAAACCACTTTCCATTTAAAATATTTATAGTACCTTTTGGAGTTTTATTTTATAATTAATCGCACTCTTTCTTTACTTACTGCATATTGTAATATTGTAGTTAAATTATTTGGAGGTATATACATGTACAGTAGCAACGATAACACAAATGATACAATCAACCTTAATGATCCTCGTAACAAGAAGCATCATTGTCATCATAAAGAAGAGCACTCTGAAAAAATGCCACATATTCAATATCCAATGATGCATCATCATATGATGTGCCCGCAAGCTATGCCTTATTTTCAAAATCCTATGATGAGTCCTATGATGCAGAGTCCTATGATGAGTCCTATGATGCATAATCCTTATATGATGATGCCTCAACATATGATGCATTGTGGAATGTCTCGAGATGAAGTTGATCCTGAGATTGAAGAAACAGACTTATATCGTTCACATTCTCGCCGTAATTCCCCAAGGCATCACCATCATCACTATCATCACCATCATTATCATTTTTATAACCCATGGTGGATGTACAGATAGAAAATACTTACTGTGTAAATTTTATTAAAATATTATTATAAGAAAAACTTGAAGCACTGAAATATTTTATTATTTCAGTGCTCTTTATTTTATACTTCTAAGAATTTCTTAAATCTCTCTTTAACCATATCCTCACCCATTACTTGCATAATAGTATATAGATCTGGCGTATTATTTCTATGACTTAAAGCACTTCTTACAGCTCCAGCCACATCAGAAACCATTCCTTTATAATTTTCAGGATTTTTCTTAAAGCTCTTTCTATCAGCTGCATAACCTAATTCTAAAGCTAAAGACTTCAAGTTATCAAACCAGCTATCTTTATCATTATTAATATCAAAAACTTTAATATAAGCTTCTGTTATATGCTTCGCTTCTTCTAAAGTCATGTTCTTTGGTAATTCTATATCTTCAGAGCTTTCCATGTAAAATAATTCGTCAAATAAATAAAATATCTTTTCCTTAACGTCACTCCACTTTTCAAAATCTTTTCTTGGCTTCTGACCATCTTTGTCTATATTAAATATCTCTTTTGCTCTGCTACTATATTTAATCATTAAATCATAGCTTTCCTTATCAAATTCCTTTGCCCACTGGGTATATAACTCATATACCTTATCTGCTTTCATTCTAGCTATAACATTTTTACTTACATCATTTAGCTTAACTATATCAAATAAAGCACCGCTTTTACTCATTTTTTCTAAAGCTACTGGGAATTCTCTATAATCTAGTTGTGGATTTTCTTCTCTCCACTCTTCAAAGTTAGAATTTATTATATTTAAAAGATATTCAATAACTGACTCTACAGGATATCCCTCTTCTCTATAATAAGAAACTGCACTTTCTGGATCCTTTCTTTTGCTTAACTTTCTCTTAGTTTCTCCATCTTGCTTCATAATTGTTGGAATATGAGCAAAATTTGGAGTATGGAATCCTAAAATATCAAATAATTGCACATGTATTGGAAGAGATGATAACCATTCCTCTCCTCTTATTACGTGAGTAGTTCTCATTAAAGCATCATCAATAGCATGAGCAAAATGATAAGTTGGAAGTCCATCTGATTTTATAATAACTATATCTTGATTATTCTCTGGAAATGATATATCTCCTTTTATTAAATCATGAAATTCCACCCTATTTTCTATGTTACCAGGAGATTTTAATCTTAAGATAAATTCATCCCCCTTTTCAATATGGGCTTTAACCTGTTCAAAAGATAAGTTTCTACATCTTGCATATTCTCCATAATATCCTGGAGTTAATTTCATATCAGTTTGCTTTTCTCTAATTTGATTCAGTTCTTCTGCGGAACAGAAGCAAGGGTATGCTAAGCCTTTTATAACTAAACTCTTAGCAAAGGTTTTATAAATTTCTTCTCTATGGCTTTGCCTATATGGCCCATAATTACCTATTTCAGTGGTTTCTCCAGTCATTCCTTCATTAAAGTGCATACCAAAGTTTCTCATAGTAGCTATGGTATCTTCAATAGCTCCTTCAACCTCTCTTTTTTGGTCTGTATCCTCTATTCTTAGAATAAAAACTCCTTCACTTTCACTTGCTAGTCTTTCATCTACAAGAGCTGCAAACACTCCACCTATATGTTGAAATCCTGTGGGACTTGGAGCATATCTAACAACTTTAGCTCCCTCCTTTAAGTTTCTCTTAGGATACTTTTCTAAATAATAGTTAGGAGTTTTGTCTATACTAGGGAATAGAAGATCCGCTAATTTTTCATTACTCATTTTATCAATCCTTTCACTTACAATTTTAAAATATTATTATTTTTTAAAATAAATAAAGCCTCTCATCCTTAGTTTAGGACGAAAGGCTATCTTCCGCGGTACCACCTAAATTGGTTATACTAACCCACTTAATTTCAATAAGAGAAATCTTCCTCTCTTGACTTACTTTAAAACTTTCAGTCTAAAAGCTCCAGAGCTTCTTTCCATAGACTAATATGCCGAACTCCCACCATAATCGACTCTCTTTAAAATTAGCTTCTATGTACTCTTCTCTATCATCACTAATATTAAATTCTATATCATTATAGCTTTATCTTATCATATTGTAAATATGTTCATAAAGCTTTATATATTAAAATTTATAAATTCTAATATATAATATCTCTAATATAGTTATTAAAATTATAAGTAAGTTTTAAACTCATTTATAAATTATAAAAAACATATCTATACTTTAAATTTAGAAACCTTCTTGTATAGTTCAGATATCATTGAAGATAGTTCAGATATAGACCCTGAAACTTCTTGAGTAGACGCTGACTGTTCTTCAACTGCTGCTGCAACATTTTGCATATTATCCGCATTACTTTTAGTTATATTCATTATATCAGAAAAAACATCTTTTATATTATCAAAATTATTATTTACATCAATTAATATACTATTTGCGTCACCTATTCCTGTTACAGTACTTTTACTTCCCTTTAGTATAACATAAAGTGTACTTATGGTTTCATTTAAAACTTTAAACTCCTTATCTAATTCTAGAGTAACTTCTTTCATATGATTTTTTATTAAATAAACATTTTCTTCAACAGATTTAATAAAAGGTACTATCTGATCTGTTGCCTTTTCAGTTTCTTCTGCTAGTTTTTTTACTTCTCCAGCTACAACAGCAAAGCCTTTACCCATCTCACCTGCCCTTGCTGCTTCAATTGATGCATTTAATGCTAACAAATTGGTTTGGCTTGATATGTTGTTTATTAGATCAACTATTTTACTTATTTCTTTTGAATTATTATCTAATAAATTCATTTTATTATCCATCTCACCTATGGTGTGTTTTAGCAGATCAAGTTGTGCCTTAGTTTCTTCGATTTTTATATTTCCATTTTCAGCTTCACTTTGAGATTTATTTGAAATCTCAGATACATTATTTACTATGAAGTTTATTTCTTTTATTTTTTCTGTCATATTCTTAACCTTTATAAATAAACTTTCAACTTCATTACTTTGAACATTACTTCCTTCGGATACCTGTTGTGCAGAAAAGGCAATGGTTTCTGTAGCTTGTCCATTTTGAGCAAATATATCTGATATTTGCTCAGAGGTTTCTTTAGTACTTTCTGAGGTAACAACAACATTTTCAATTATACTGTGCACATTTTCAATAAATAAATTAAACCAGTAGGCAAGTTCTCCAACTTCATCCCTATTATTTATAATTATTCTCTGGGTTAAATCCCCTTCTCCATCTGCTATATCTTTCATTCTATTTTTAAGATTCTCTATGGGAGCTATAATAGTTTTCTTAATCACTATAAAAGAAACTACAGTAACAATTAGAGAAATTATAAAGAAGACTATGCTTATATTTTTAGATATATATATTTTTTCACTAGATAATTTATCCAAATAATTTACTAAATCATTTATCTCCTTTACTACATCATTTATATTACTATTAATGTGACTAATACTTTCTATCTGTATATTTTTATCCTCTGTTTGTAATATAACATTATAATTATTTTTCATATCCTTCCATTTCAGGTTAATCTTTTTTAATATATCAATGGACTCTTTATCTTTAGCTTTTGATAACTTTAATTCTTTATCACCATTTTCTAAGCCATTAAGAATTTTTTCAAAGGTTTCCATCTCATTTAATATATCTTCTTTTATTTTAGATTTCATTGAAGAATCAGTTTCATTTATGTATAAGTTAGCCATATAAGAAAGCTTATAGCTTCTCATCCTCTCGCTACCTGAAAGATTAATGGCAGGTGCATCTCCATTTAATTTTTCAAAGGTATAAAAATTATTACCTATAATAGCTGCAATCAATAATACTAAAAATGCTAATATAGCTATGAGCTTAGTTTTTATATTTATATTTTTTATATTAAAAAATTTCATGTAATATCTCCTTTTTTATAAATTATCTATATAATGTTGATATTTTTAATTTTAAAATAAATTTTTTAAATTGTAATACTTTATAAATAAATGCTTATTTTAATATTAATCAACATTTTTATAAAAATCTCCTTTCATATTTTTTCTTTTGTTTTACACTATGTACTAGCATATTAAATCCAATTATTATCTTTATAGGTTTTATCCCTATATTTTAGCAATTACTTTTTTTGCTGTCAATAAGTATTATCATTTAATAAAAATTAGTTGAATATTGTAATTATTCAAAAATAAAAATCCTGTGAAACATTTAGTTTACAGGATTTTTATTTTGGTCTGGGTAACAGGATTTGAACCTGCGACCTCTACAACCCCATTGTAGCGCGCTACCATCTGCGCCATACCCAGATATTAAGTTTTCTTACACATTAGATTATAAAAGATTATGAAATAAAAATCAAGATGCTTCTATTAAATGAAATTTTTACAATCTATTCTATTATTTTTATAAACACTATCTTTTTATTAATATAAAGAAACATAAAACTTTAAAATTTTATGTTTCTTTATTATATAAGTTAATATATAAATTTTTATACTATTAATATGATGTTAATCACATCTATAATAACAATTGCAAAATACTAATTACTTTTGCTTAAAGTATTATGCAAATCAGTCCGCCATTACCTTCGTTTATTATTTTCTGTAATGTTCTTTGAATTTTACTCTGAACATCTTCAGGCATTTTGTATAATTTATTTTGAAGACCTTCTTTTACTAATACCTCTAATGACTTACCAAACATATTACTCTGCCACATCTTTGAAGGGTCATTTTCAAATTGCTCTAATAAAGATTTAACAAGATCTTCACTTTCTTTTTCAGTTCCCATTATAGGAGATATTTCTGTTTGTATATCTGCTTTTATAAAATGAAGTGAAGGAGCACTTGCTTTAAGTTTTACTCCGTATCTATTACCTTGTTTTACTATCTCTGGCTCTTCAAACTTCATTTCAGACAATTGAGGCGCTACTAGCCCATATCCTGTATCTTTTACATCTTTTAATGCATTGGAAACTTTATCATACTCTACCTTTGCCTCATGAAGCTCCCTCATTATAGTTAAAAGCTCGTCTTCTCCTCTTATTGTTGAGTCACAGATTTCACTAAGGATATCGTAGAATATTCCACCCTTTGGATTCATAGTAACTCTAGCTATTCCTTCACCCATATTCATTTCATCAATTAAAGCACTTTGAAGGAACTCCTCTTCTTTTACTCCATCTAATACTCTTTTTATATCTCTTACCTTATATACATTTTTACACATATCTTTTATTATGTTCAAAAAATTCACTTTAAGCCAATGAGTTCCTTCAAGCTTTTCTATCCAATGTGGCATATCTATATTTATTTCTTTAATAGGAAACTCTTTTAGTACTCTTTGGAATAGATTCATCATATCTTCTTCCTTCATGTTTAACACATCAATGGTTTGAACAGGTACATCATATTTTTCTTCTAGTTCTTTTCTTAGAGCTATAGTTTCAGGCGAATATGCTCTAGATGAGTTTAAAACCATTATAAATGGTTTATTCATATTTTTTAGCTCTTCTACTACCCTTTCTTCTGCCTCTATATATTCATCTCTACTTATATCAGTTATAGAGCCATCAGTAGTTATTAAAAGTCCTATGGTTGAATGCTCTGTAATAACCTTTTTAGTGCCTATTTCTGCGGCTTCTTCAAAGGGTATTGCATAATCATACCAAGGGGTAGTTACCATTTTAGCTTCTTCTCCTTCTTTATACCCTAGGGCTCCCTTTACAATGTATCCAACACAGTCTACCATCCTAACTTTAAATTTTATTCCATCATCTAAAGCTATCTCTATAGCTTCATTAGGAACAAATTTAGGTTCTGTTGTATGAATACTTTTTCCTGAGGAGCTTTGAGGAAGTTCGTCCTTTGCTCTTTGTTTTTTATATGCATTTTCAATCTTAGGAATTACCATAGTATCCATGAATCTTTTTATAAAGGTTGATTTACCAGTTCTAACTGGGCCTACAACTCCAACATAGATATCACCTTGAGTTCTTTCAGATATATCTTTGTATATATTAAAATTCTCCAATTCCTACCCTCCCAAACTATATATTAACAATATATATATATTGGTATTTCTCTCTCTTTATTACTAGTAAAGAAAAAAAGAAGACTAAAATTAAGTCTTCTTTTAATAAGTTTCACTTTTTTTATCTCTTTCCATTAATTCTTTAACCCCTTCTTCAGGGTTTTTGTTTTTAAAGAGTACTTTATATAGTATATCTGTTATAGGCATGGATATTTTTAAATCTTCCTTTAATTCATAAAAGGTTTTGCAAGCTTTTATTCCTTCTACTACCATACCTACTTCTTCTATAGCTTCATCCATGGTTTTTCCTTTACCTATTAATATGCCAGCTCTTCTATTTCTACTATGGAGAGAAGTGCAAGTAACTATTAAGTCTCCCATACCTGTTAGACCAAAAAATGTTTCTTTTCTTCCTCCAAGACTTTCTCCAATTTTCATAATTTCATGCATACCTCTTGTCATAAGAGCTGCCTTTGCATTATCTCCATATCCTATACCATCAGCTATACCTGCTGCTAAAGCTATTATGTTCTTTACAGCTCCACCGATTTCAACTCCAATTAGATCATCATTTGTATATACTCTAAGGTTAGGTGTAAAAAATAAATCTTGAACTTGTTCTGCCTTTTCCATATCTTTAGAGCTTACTACTACTGTAGTGGGTATATCTATAGAAACTTCCTCTGCATGACTAGGTCCTGAAAATACTACAATAGGATTTTTTAATTCTTCCTCTATAACCTGTGACAGTCTCTTATAACTGCCATCCTCAATGCCCTTTGCGATGCTTATTACCACTGCTTCTTTTGAAATAAA
Source organism: Clostridium simiarum (assembly GCF_018919175.1). Lineage (GTDB taxonomy): Bacteria > Bacillota > Clostridia > Clostridiales > Clostridiaceae > Clostridium_L > Clostridium_L simiarum. The sequence goes on from NZ_JAHLQL010000001.1 coordinate 827,490, forward strand.
TGTACTTATAGTCTTTGAAATTTCTCTTATAGCGTGGGAAGGTACTGCTAAAACTACAAATTCAGCACCTTCTACTGCATATTTCATATCATTTGTAGCAATTATATTTTTAGGGAATTTCAGTCCCTTCAAATATTTACTATTTTCTCTAGTATTATTTATATCTTCCATAACAGATTTTTTTCTGTCCCAAATTACTATATCATTACCTTTTTTAGCTAGAAGTATACTTAAAGCGCTACCAAAACTTCCTCCTCCTAAGAAGGCTATTTTGCTCATAGCTATTCCTTCCTTTCTCTAAATTCTAATTTAATACCTGTTCCTTCAAAGTCAAAACTTGCTCTTAATTGATTTTCTAAATATCTTTGGTAAGAGAAGTGTAAGGTTCCAGGGTCATTTACAAAGAATACGAAAGTAGGTGGCTTTGTACCTATTTGTGTAACATAAAATATCTTTAATCTCTTAAGCCCAACTACAGGTGGCTCTTTCATAAGTACTGCCCTACTTATAACTTCATTTAATATACCTGTAGTTATTCTCTTTGAATAATTGTCATAGCATTTTTTTGCCATCTCTAAAACCTTGTGAGTTCTTTGTCCTGTTAAAGCTGAAATAAACAAATAAGGTGCATAATTAATAAATGATACTTTTGATGCTATTTCTTTTTTGAACTTTTCCATAGTTTTATCATCTTTTTCAATAAGATCCCACTTATTAACTATTATCATTATAGCTTTATTTAATTCATGAGCATAACCTATAATTTTTTCATCCTGTTCAGTTACGCCTTCTTGTGCATCTATCATAAGTATACACACATCAGATCTTTCTATAGAGGTAAGAGTTCTTATAACGCTATATCTTTCGATTTCTTCTTTAACCTTACTCTTTCTTCTAAGTCCAGCAGTATCTACTAATATAAACTTTCCTAAATCGCTTTCTAGGTAACTATCTATAGAATCTCTTGTAGTTCCAGGAATATCACTTACAATAACTCTATCCTCTCCTAAAAGCTTGTTTATTAGTGATGATTTACCAACGTTAGGTTTTCCTATCATTGCAATCCTTATGTACTCATCCTCTTCAGAGTCAAAATCCTCATCTTTAAAGTGTTCAACTACTCTATCTAACATATCTCCAAGTCCTAAGCCCTGAGATGCAGATATAGTTATTGGATCTCCTATTCCTAAATTATAAAACTCATAAGCATTATTCTCTTCTTTAAGTGAATCTACTTTATTTACTACAAGTACTATAGGCTTTTTACTCCTTCTAAGCATTTGAGCTACTTCACTATCTGCTGCTGTAAGTCCTTCTTTTCCATCTACTATAAATACTATTACATTAGCAGTTTCTATGGCAATTTGAGCTTGCCTTCTCATTTGTGCAATTATAACATCATCACTTTCTGGTTCTATTCCACCAGTATCAATCATTGTAAAATTATATCTTAACCACTCTGCCTCCGCATATATTCTATCTCTAGTTACTCCTGGAGTATCTTCTATTATAGAAATTCTTTTTCCTGCTAATTTGTTAAATAATGTTGACTTCCCTACATTTGGCCTACCTACTATTGCAACTATTGGTTTTCCCATTTTTTACTCCTCCTTACAATTACTATTTATTATGTCTATAAGATCTTCTCCTGTATAATTACAAACTAATATATTTCTTTTTAATTCTCCCTCCATCTGCTTTAAGGTAACATCGTCTAAAAATATCTCTTCACCACTTTTAAGCATATTTTTTGAAATTATTAAATAATCTCCTAGTTCCCTTTCCTTTAATGCATCTATTATATCTTTTCCTGTTAAGAGCCCTGCTACTGTTATAGTATTTCCAAAAAACTTATTCATAATCTTTTCTACTTTTATATCTATTTTAGGATTTTTCTTCATTATACACTGTGCTGCACTTTGGATTTCTTCATAGGCAGAAGCGCCAGTGGCAATAGTAAAACTACCTTTTTTATCTTTATTTAATTTTGATAAATCTCTTTTTATAGTATCCCTAAAAAACCGTATCATTCCTACACCATCTTCTAATTGTGTGAATCCGGAATAAAACTCTGACTCTGGTACATCCATTCCAGCCATTACATAGAACTCATCAGAAAGTCTTATAAAAGGTTCTCCAATTTCAGATTTATATCTATCTTGTAGCTGTTTTATAGTATTTATTTCTTCTATAGCAGACTCTTTATCATATAATTTTAAAGGAAATAATCCTTCTCTATGCATGGTAACTCCTACTGGAACTACCGCAACATTTTCAACTGATGGTGAAAGTTTATAAAGATCCTCAATAGTATTAATTAATTCTTTTCCATTATTAATACCAGGGCAACTAACTATTTGACAGTTCATCTGTATCCCTGCCTCTGAAAGCCTTTTAAGCCTATGATATATGTCCCCTGCAAATCTATTATTTAACATCTTCTTTCTTAATTCACCATTAGTGGTATGTACTGATATATTAATAGGACTAATCCTATATCTTATAATTCTATCAATATCATCATCCTTCATATTAGTTAAGGTTACAAAATTCCCCTGCAAAAAAGAAAGTCTTGAATCATCATCTTTAAAATAAAGTGATTCTCTCATATCCTTAGGCAATTGATCTATAAAGCAGAATACACACTTATTGCTACAGCTCCTTGCATTATCCATTATAGCTTCTTCAAATTCTATACCTAACTTTTCATCATAATCTTTTTCTATTTCAAGAACCCACTCTTCTCCATCTGGCTTTTCTATTTCTATCTCTACATATTCATCAGCCATTAAAAATCTATAATCTATTATGTCTTTTATGCTATTTCCATTAATGCTAATTATCCTATCTCCAACTTCTATACCTAACTCTTCTGCTATACTATCTTCTAACACTTTGGATATTTTTGTATTCATTTTTCCACTCCTAATTTTTTTGCTATCAATTAGTTATATTACATTAATTGGCCTTTATAGTCAATAAAATAAGAGAGCATAGGAAAAAGTAATTTCACATGTTTCCATGATAAGATAACTACTTTAAGATACTCTCTTTAAATATTAATTTAAATTATCACTATAAAATATATTATATAACTTATAACATATTTTATCTACTAATCATTTAAATCTACAGTTTCTCCTGTAACTAAATAAATAGTCCATTCACATATATTTGTTACATGATCAGCTATTCTTTCAAGAAATTTACACACAAATAAAAATTGAGTGGCTTGCCCTACATTACTCTTATCATTTCTCATATAATCCAAAAGCTCTGTAAATACATTCCTATATATATCATCAATTTCATCGTCTCTTTTACATATAGCATATGCTTTATCCACATCCGCTTCTATATAGGCATCTAGAGAATCTTTTATCATGTCTTGAACAATTGCGGCCATCTTTGGAATATCCACTAATTCTTTTAAATATTTTTCTCCTTTTAATCTTTTTACTATCTTTGCAATATCTACAGCATGATCAGCCATTCTCTCTAAGTCTGTAACTATTTTTGTTGTTGTAAATATATTTCTAAGATCTTTTGCTAAAGGTTGTTGCATAGCTATTAATTTAACACATCTATCTTCCACTTCTCTTTGAAGCTCATCAGCTATATCATCATTTTTTATTACCTCACAGGCAAGAACCTCATCTTGTTCAACAAGAGCCTTTATAGATAAATGTATCTGTTTTTCAACAATGCTTCCCATTCTTAAAACTTCCCTATGAAGGTTTGCTAAGTCTGTATCAAAGGATCTTCTTGTCATAAATATCACCTCATTTTAAATTTAACCAAATCTACCTGTTATATAATCCTCTGTTCTTTTATCCTTAGGTCTGTGGAATATATCCTCTGTCTTGCCATACTCTATGACTTCTCCTGAAAGGAAAAATGCGGTGTTATCTGATATTCTCCCCGCCTGCTGCATATTATGTGTAACTATAATAACTGTATAATCTTTTTTTAATGTATCCATTAATTCTTCTATTTTTAAAGTTGAGATAGGATCCAATGCAGATGTAGGTTCATCCATAAGTAATACCTCTGGTTCTACAGCTAAAGTTCTAGCTATGCAAAGTCTTTGTTGCTGTCCTCCAGATAACCCTAATGCATTCTTTTTTAGTCTATCTTTAACTTCATCCCAAAGCACTGAACCTTTTAAGCTTTTTTCCACTATTTCATCAAGCTTTGATTTATTTTTTATTCCATGAATTCGAGGACCATATGCTATATTATCATAAATAGACATAGCAAAAGGATTTGGTTTTTGGAACACCATTCCTATTCTTTTTCTTAGTTCAATCACATCATAATCATCATATATGTTTTTATTTTCAAATAAAACCTGGCCTTCAATTTTTACTGAATCAATTAAATCATTCATCCTATTAATAGTTCTTAAAAAAGTAGATTTACCACAACCAGAAGGCCCAATAAGAGCTGTAACCGTATTTTTTTCCATATCTAAATTTATCTTCTTTAAGGCTTGAGCATTGCCATAGAATAGATTAAGATCTTTTGTTTCAATTATATTCATGATAGTCCCCCTATCTCTTTCCAGTATAAGATTCATATATCTTTTTACCTAATATTCTTGCTGAAAAATTAAATATCAGTACCATTAAAACTAATACTGCTGAAGCCCCATTAGCTACCCTAGAAGCATCTGGAAGCATTCCCTCTGAGTTTACCTTCCATATATAAACAGCAAGTGTTTCAGCTGATCTGGTTAAGGCAAAGGGTGATGCCTTATCTATAAGACTTATGTTGCTAAAATTTAATGGATAAGCGCTCATCCCAGCTGTATATATTAGAGCAGCAGCTTCTCCAAATATTCTTCCAGACGCTAATATTACTCCTGTTAAAATTTGTGGCATAGCGATTGGTAGTATAACTCTTCTTATAGTCTGCCATTTAGTAGCTCCTAACCCTAAACTTGCCTCTTTAACTCCTTTAGATGCTGCTTTTATAGCATTTTCACATACTCTTGTCATTGAAGAAAGATTAAGTATGGTTATAGCAAGAGCTCCCGCTATTAGTGAATATCCCCATTTTGCCATTTGCACAAAAACTATAAGTCCAAACAACCCTACTACTATAGATGGAAGTGAAGCCATAGTTTCAATAGAAAGCCTTATTGCATCTAGCATTCTTCCTTCTTTAGCATATTCGGCAAGATATATTCCAGCACCTATACCTAGTGGCACTGTAAAAATTAAAGTTACAATAAGCAGATAAAAGGAATTAAATAATTGAGGGCCTATACCCCCACCAGCTTCAGTAAATTTAGGTTCTCCAAATATGAAGGATGGTGTTAATGCACTTTTGCCTTTTATTAATATATACGAAATAAATCCTACTAATAGTAATATTACAAAACTTGAAATTATATATAAAATTATAGTAGCTATTTTGTCCTTAGTTTTTTCCATTAGCGCATCTCACCTCTTTTCCCTATTAATCTTATTATAAGTATAAATACAAATGAAATTATCATTAACAATAATGCCATAGACCATAATGCATTATTCCATTCCGTTCCCATTACGGTATTTCCCATGTCCATTGTTATAGCTCCCGTTAATGTAGATGAAGGTTTTAATAAGTTTGTAGGATATCTAAGTGCATTTCCTATAACCATTTGCACAGCTAAAGCCTCTCCAAAAGCTCTTGCAAGTCCTAACACTATTCCTGTAGATATTCCTGTTTTTGCTGAAGGAACTACAATACCTTTTATAGTCTGCCACCTAGTGGCACCTAACCCATAAGAAGCCTCTATATAATCCCTAGATACAGTTTTTATAGAATCGGAAGCTATACTAGTTATAGTAGGTAAAATCATTACGCTTAATACTAATATACCTGCTAAAAGGCTAAATCCTAAACCCCCAAAATGTGATTTTATAAATGGTACCAGTACACTTATTCCAATCCATCCATAAACTACTGAAGGTATTCCAACAAATAACTCCATAGCTGGTTGCATTATTTTTTCTCCTAGCTTAGGTGATATCATATTCATAAATATCGCAAGGGCTATCCCTAGTGGTGTGCTAATTATAACTGCTCCTATAGATACTGCTGAAGACCCTAATATATATATCAATGCACCATATTTACTATCCTCTGGATCCCATTTACTAGAAAATAAGAACTCTAATAAGGATTGATTATTCTGAGTAAATAGTTTTATTCCATTTGAGATAATAAAGTATATTATAGATATAGTCAAAACTATAATAAACAAACCACAAATTGTAGCATAGGTTCTGCCTAAATATTCATTTTTTATCTTACTTTTAAGACTTCTTTTCATAATCATCACAACCTCAGTAATATATTTATTAGAAGGATTAGAGACTGGCTACTTATTTCCTATAAGAAACCAGCCTTTTAATGATATATTAATCTATTTATCTCTCGTAACCTTCATATCACTAGTAGGATAGTATCCTAACTTTTCCATTGTCTTTTTAGCATCATCAGTATTAAAAAATTCTATATATGCTTTTGTTACACCTGTAGGTTCACCTTTTGTATACATATGTTCATAAGACCATATTTTATATTTATCCGTAGTTATGTTTTCTTTATTCATTTCTACCCCTTCATATTTAAGAACCTTAATTCCCTCTTTATTTTTTTCATTTGATAAATATGATGAAGCAAGATAAGATATAGCACCTTCTGTTTCTTTAACCGCCTTTGTTACAGCTCCACTTGAATCTTCTTTTAAAGTTTCTCCTGTGGCTTCTTTAGCTCCATCTAAGGCATATTTTTTGAAAGTTGCCTTTGTTCCTGAAGAGTCTGGTCTACTTATAAGAGTGATCTTTATATCCTCTCCCCCAACTTCTTTCCAATTAGTTATTTTTCCTGTAAATATACCTATTAGTTGCTGCTTTGTTAAACTATCTACACTGATTCTAGAGTTAACTACAGTAGCAAATCCAACTACGCATACTTTATTATCAAAAAGTTCCTTAGCTTTATCCGCTTCCAGTTTTTCCTCTGCAAAAACATCTGAGTTTCCTATATTAGCGTTTCCAGCTGATACATCCTTAAGACCTGTCCCACTTCCGCCACCTTGTACATTTACCACAGCATTTGGATTTTTTAAGTTAAACATTTTTGCAATTTCTTGTGCTAAAGGCTGAAGCGCCGTGGAGCCTGTTGCTGTTATAGTTCCTTCTATTTTATTCTCATTTTTATTCTCACTTGCTTTATTGTCTGATTTGCTTGTGCAACCAGCTAAAGTAACACCTATAAATGTTGTAAATAAAGTAGCCGTAATAAATTTTGATATTTTTTTATTCATTCCAATACCTCCATATTCCATATGTTCCTTTTATTATTACAGTACTAATATTAATACTTCAAAGTTAATAGCGTATTATTCCACTGTTAATTAAAATTAACATAGGTTAAGTTAAGGTTTAAGAAAATCTCTTTAATTTTAGTATTCTCTTCATTTAATAGTTCTATGCTGAAAACTATCTTTTTTTATATTTTTTATGACATTATTTACTTATTGTTATGACTTTATGAGCCTTTCAGATTTCACTTTATAATTATGTTATAAATTTTATTATATAAAAATATAGGATCATCTAATTTACTCTTATATAAGTTGACTTTAATATCTTTCTATTTCCATATTTAAACTGTTTTTTAGAAATAAAAAAGAACTCATTTAGAGTTCTTCTTTTATAGGTAAAGTAATTATAAATTCACTTCCTCTTGATACCTGACTTTTAACATCTATATTCCCTTCAAAGCCTAGTACTATATGTTTAACAATAGCTAATCCTAAGCCTGTTCCACCATTTGCCCTTGAACGAGCTTTATCTACTCTGTAAAACCTTTCAAAAAGTCTAGGTATATGCTCTTTAGGAATTCCCATGCCTGTATCTCTTACTTTTATTACACAATTTTTATTTTCTTTTTTTAAGCTTACTAAAATTTTTGAACCTTTATCTGAATACTTTATGGAATTATCTATAAGATTTATCATCATCTGCTTAAATCTATCTTCACTTCCATATAAAGTTATATGTTTTTCAAGATTTAATGTAATCTCTATATCTTTATTACATGCTGAATTTTTCATAAGATAGTAAATATCATTAATCCTCTGTTCTACATCTATTTTAACAAACTTTTCATCTCTATGTTGTTCTATATCAGATAGAGCTAATATATCTTCAATAAGTCTTGTTAATCTCTCCGCCTCATCATTTATTATGTTTAAAAATCTATCTTTCTTTTCATCATCATCTACATATCTTAAAGTTTCAGCAAACCCTTTAATTGAAGTTAATGGAGTTTTAAGTTCATGAGACACATTGGCTACAAATTGGGTTCTCATATTTTCTAATTTCTTAAGATCTGTAATATCTTGAACCACAGCTACAGTTCCTATAAGTTTATTATTACTTATTATGTTTCCTGTTTTTATTCTTAATTCCTTTTCTGAAGGCCAAAGTATCCTTATCTCCTTATATTCATCCTGTCTCTCTTTAAATACATTTTCAAATTCAAAATCTCTTATATGTTCCATTAAATTTTGTCCTATTATATCCTTATCTATTCCAAATATCTTTTTTGCATAGGGGTTCATTATAATAATATTATAAGCTTCATCTACAGCTATAACTCCACTATCCATACTTTTAAGTATAGCTTCTAGCTTATTTTGTCTATCTAAAGCTTCTTTTATAGTAAATTGAAGCCTGTCTGCCATATCATTAAAGGTTATACCTAACTGTCCTATTTCGTCTTCCGTTAATATCTCTACTCTTCTATCAAGTTCACCTTTTGCAACTCGAGAGGTTAAAAATTGTAGCTCTTTTATGGGTTTTACTATTATATGAGTAAATTTAGAAGATAATAAAAGAGAGATTGTTATTACTGAAATTAAAGTAATAACATAGTATTTAAGGTAACCTCTTTGCACCTCTTTCAAGGTATCTACAGCCATAGCTACTCTTAAAATAGAATCATCTTCTAACTTTATAGCGTTATATACCATGTTCTTTCCCAAGGTACTACTATATCTTACACTGCTACCTTCTCCACTGTTTTTAGCTTCTACAAACTCTTCTCTGTTCTTGTGATTATCCATAGCGTCTATATCTTTTAATGTATCAAATATAACCTCACCATCAGAATCAATGTATGTTAGCCTAACACTAGAAGTTTTAAAATTTTCATTTAATATTCTTACTCTTTCTTGTTTATCTTGTAATTTTATACTGTTTTCTATAAGCCTATTATCCATTTCAAGGTTCCGTTTTACAAGATCTACATGTTGATAATTCCATATAACCATAAAAAGAGAAGTTACCAAAACCAGACTAAAAATTATTATTCCTAGCACAAAGAACATAATCTTTTTTTTCATATTTAATCTCCCTTGTACCCCTCATTGAATCTGTATCCTATTCCTCTTATGGTCTCTATGTGTCTTGGGTTTTTATCATCATCTTCTATCTTCTGTCTCAAATGCCTTATATGCACATCAACAGTTCTTGTTTCTCCGATGTATTCATATCCCCATATTTTATCTAAAAGTACCTCTCTTGTTAAAACCTTTCCTTTGTTTTTAATCAATATTTCTAATAGTTCAAATTCTTTAAGGGTAAGGTCAACTTTTTTAGAGTTCTTTGAAATCTCATGTTTTTGAAAATCTATATTAATATTGCCAAAATTATAACTTATATCTATAGGTTGACCATTCATTCTTCTTAAAACTGCTTTAACTCTTGCGATTAATTCTCTAACAGAAAAGGGTTTTGTTATATAGTCATCTGCACCTAATTCTAGCCCAAGTATCTTGTCTAGTTCTTCCCCTTTAGCAGTTAACATTATAATAGGAATGTGTGCAGTAATATTATCTTTTCTTATTTCCTTACATACATCATATCCATCCTTTCCAGGAAGCATAAGATCTAGTAATATAAGTTTAGGTAATTCATTTTTTGCTATTTCTATAGCAGCATTTCCATCCATTGCTATAACTACCTTATATCCTGACTTTTCTAAGTTAAATTTCAATAATTCAACTATATGCTCTTCGTCATCTACTACTAATATTTTTTCCTCTGACACAGCCAACCCTCCATATAATTTTATTTGTATAACATTATAAATCTATTAGTCAGTTAATCACAAAATATGAAAGAGAATGATCTTCCTGAATTATTTTTCTGTTTTCTATAGGAATGAAACTTATAAGGCTTTTCACAGTATGTACATAAATTATCAGTGAATATATTTTCTTCAAGCACACCAAAATCTCTTAATTGATATTTAAGGCATCTTTCAATATCTAAATTATTCTGGTTAAAAATCTTTTTATCCTTATAAAAATCTTTTTCTTTAAATGCATTCCTAACTTCTTCACCTACCTCATAACAACAAACCTTATTATGTGGTCCTATTAAAGCTACTATATCTTCTCCTTTAGACCCATATACCTTCTTCATAGTATTTAAGGTTTTAAGAAGAATCAGATCCACTGTACCTCTCCATCCACTATGTACCGCGGCAAAACCATTAGTTCCTTTATCAAAAATAAGTATTGGGGCGCAATCTGCAGTAAAAACTCCTATGGCAAGTTTTTTTTCTTTACAAATAAGAGCATCTCCATCTTGATTATTTACATTATTATAATTTATTATAACATCACTATGGGTTTGATTTAAAAACCCCACTTCTTTTAATCCAAAAAGTCTTTTTAATTCATATATATTTTGTAATCCTTCTTCCTCATCCTTTTTAAAAGATATGCCATTGTAGGCGGTAGAAAAATAAAATTTAGCATTTCCTATTTTCTTGTGTATAAATTGAAATTTTTTATTTATAATAACACTGTTCACAAAATCTCTCCTTTTATTTTATCATCTATGAACCTTAATTCTATAACTTTCTTAACATTTAACCTTTTTAACATAGATTTAACATTAAAATATAATATTTTAGCCAAACTCTAGGAGCTTGGCTAATTACTATTTACTCATTATTTTTTCTATCTCTTCCATAAAAGAATTTATATCCTTAAATTGTCTATATACAGAGGCAAATCTAACATAGGATATCTCGTCTAATTCTTTTAATCTATCCATTATCATTTCTCCTATTAGCTCTGATTTAATCTCTGTTGTCATTTTATTGCTTAAATCTTTTTCTATATCATTAGCTATATCCTCTATCTGTCTTCTTGATACAGGTCTTTTTTGACAAGCCTTTATTAACCCATTTATTATCTTATCTTTATCAAAATATTCTCTTGTAATATCTTTCTTTATTACTAATATAGGAATATCTTCTATTTTCTCATAGGTTGTATATCTCTTCCCACAAGACACACATTCCCGTCTTCTCCTAATTGCCATTCTATCATCTGTAGATCTAGAATCTACAACCTTACTTTCTTCATAAGCACAGTACGGACACTTCAAAGTCTTCCCGCCCTTCTATATAAATTATTACTATAAATTAATTATACACATTTTTCAGGCAGATTTCTACATTCTATGACTCTTCTTCCTGTTCTATCTTATCATTATCAACTAATATCACATCTACTCCTACCTTAAGTATTTTCTCCCAAGGAATCTCTATAGTATCCATTTTACTAAACCAAGAATTTTTTTGAATAGGTACTAATACAGAAAGTATCTTATAATTCTCACAATCTATCTTTATGTCTCTTATATATCCTAATTTAATCCCTGTATTAATATCTATAACTTCCATAGACCTTATATTGTTTATAGAATGCATGTCCAACTCCATTAAAACCCCTCCATTTATTTAATTATCTTTTATTTATTAATATCTTATATAAGGCACAAATATTCACCTTATTAAAGGAATATTGTGCCTTATAAATCTATATGTATTTTCTCATATGTTTTAATGCAGTCTTTTCTAATCTAGATACCTGAGCCTGAGATATTCCTATTTCCTCAGCTACTTCCATTTGAGTTCTTCCATCAAAAAATCTTAAGTTTAGTATAAGTTTTTCTCTACTATTTAATTTCTTCATAGCTTCTTTTATTGATATATTTTGTAACCAACTATCATCAATATTTTTATTATCTTTTATTTGATCCATAACATAAATTGCATCTCCACCATCATGGTATATGGGCTCAAATAAGGACACTGGATCTTGTATAGCATCTAAAGCAAAAACAACATCTTCCCTTGGTATATTAAGTTCTTTTGCTATTTGAGAGATGGTAGGTTCTTTATTGTTTTCATTTACTAGCTTATCTCTAACAAGCAGAGCCCTATATGCTATATCTCTTAAAGACCTACTAACCCTTATAGAATTATTATCTCTTAAATACCTCCTTATCTCTCCTATTATCATAGGTACAGCATAGGTAGAAAACTTAACATTTTGGCTTAAATCGAAATTATCTATAGCTTTCATAAGTCCTATACAGCCCACTTGAAAAAGATCATCTACATTTTCACCTCTATTATTAAATCTTTGAATAACACTCAAAACCAATCTTAGGTTTCCTTTAATAAAATCTTCTCTTGCCCTAGTATCTCCATTTTTCATCTCTAGTAACATTTTTTTCATTTCTTTGTCTTTAAGTACTGGCAATTTAGATGTATTAACTCCGCAAATTTCAACTTTATTGATCATCATAACAAAATCAGTCCCTTCAGAGTAATTGCATTTTAATTATCCCCTGAAGAAACAGATTTTATACTAAAGACAAGCTTATAACATTTTGTTTATTTCTTTCTTTAACCTTTTAATTATTCTTTTTTCTAGCCTAGAAATATAGGATTGTGATATACCAAGCATATCTGCTACTTCCTTTTGAGTCTTTTCTCTAGATCCAAATAAACCAAATCTTAATTTTACTATTTCTTTTTCTCTCTCATTAAGCTTTTCCATAGCTAAAAATAATAATTGTCTATCAACTTCATCCTCTATAAGATTGTAAACCATATCATTTTCTGTACCTAATATATCTGATAATAGTAATTCATTTCCATCCCAATCTATGTTTAAAGGCTCATAGAAAGATATTTCTGCTTTTATTTTGCTATTACGTCTTAAATACATTAATATTTCATTCTCTATGCAGCGGGATCCATAGGTAGCCAATTTAATTTTTTTATCAGGATTAAAGGTATTTACAGCCTTTATTAATCCAATGGTACCTACAGAAATAAGGTCTTCTACAGACACTCCTGTGTTTTCAAATTTTCTTGCTATATAAACTACTAACCTTAAATTTCTCTCAATTAATGTACTTCTTACACTTTCATCTCCCTTTATAAGCCTTAATACTAAATCCTCTTCCTCTTCTTTAGATAAAGGGGGAGGAAGTGCATCATTACCTCCAATATAATAAATCTTTTTAAAAAATAATCCTAATTTTGATATTATCCTATTTATCCATATTCTAATCCTCAATTTGTTAACCCCCTTCATAATATCCCTCTTGATAGTAAAGCAGCATATTCTCCTCCTTCACTTAAAGGATTGTCACATAAGCATATAATAGCTTCTATTGGCTTAATGGATATCTTTTGATTTTTATTATAAAATAACCGTACAGATTCCGGTTTAAAGCCTTCTAGATTACCTTTATACCCATTTACAACCTTATAGGGTATTCTGTACTTATCTTTTTCACTTATACTTATATTTCCTAAAGCTTCCTTATAAACAATAATTACTGGTAAATTTGTAACTGGCTCTCTTAATTCATTTCCTGTATCTAAAAATCCTTTAAATCCTTTTATTTTTCCTTCATGAACTACTTCAATGCTATATATCAAGTTGTCTACTATAGCTCTATCTCTTATGAAACCAATTGTTCTGTTTAATATAATATAAAGTATCATTATTGCCATTAAAATATATTTATAAGAAAAACTATCTAAAGGATTTTTACTATCTATAAAATTAATATTATTTATTCCTATAAAAAAACATAATCCACTTAATATCATAGAGTAAATAATGTATACTATGGATGCTTTTAAAATAAAGGCCAAATCCAGCCTTGCAAAACTTACTACCATAAATACTATAACCAAAGGTATCTTTATGTATATTGAATTAAAAGCACTTAATTTAGGAACAAACATTACAAATAGATATGATGTAGCAACTACAGCGGCAATTATAGCATTAACTACTTTAACTTTTACCCTCAAAGTATCTGAGGTTATAAATATTAAAAATAAATTAACTATAAAATTCTCAATAATCAATACATCTAAATAAACCACCATATATATCACTCCTTCAAAACTATTATATAATTATATGTTTCAAAATTTTGTCATTTTATATAGTTTGTGTATATTTTTTTAATTTATTTTTTTACATTTTATACTTTAAAACTCTAATAAAAACCTTTCACCTGTATAGTCAAAACTTCATGAAAAAAAGCCTTGATGCTAATCACATCAAAGCTTTTTATATATTACAATATAAACTTTTAAACTATCTTCTTTGTTTCCTTAAAAATGCTGGTATTTCTAATTCATTTTCTTCAAAATTATTTGAGGTAGCAGCAGCCTCTTGAATTGGATCTTTATCAATTCTTTCCGCCACAAAACTTGAGCTTTCTTTTTTTATTTTTCCAGCTCCCCTCTCTTCTTCAAAACCTGTTGCAATTACAGTGATTCTTATTTCATCCTTTAAATCTTCATCTATAACTGCTCCAAATATTATGTTTGCATCCGGATCTGCAGCTTGTTGAACTATCTCAGCCGCTTCATTAATTTCAAGAAGCCCAAGATCTGGTCCACCTGTTACATTTAACAATACTCCTGTAGCACCTACTATAGAAGTTTCTAAAAGAGGACTAGATATAGCTTGTTTTGCAGCATCCTGCGCTCTAGTATCTCCTGTTCCTTTACCAACCCCCATGTGAGCTAGTCCTTTATCTAACATTACTGTTCTAACATCCGCAAAGTCCAAATTAACAAGTCCTGGTATTGTTATAAGATCTGATATACCTTGAACACCTTGTTTTAAAACATCATCTGCCTTTTTAAAAGCTTCCATAAGTGAAGTCTTTTTATCTACCATAGAAAGTAACTTTTCATTTGGTATAGTTACTAAGGTATCAACGCTTTCTTTTAAATTGTTTATACCCATTTCTGCATGTAGCATTCTTTTTCTTCCCTCAAAAGGGAAAGGTTTAGTTACTACACCAACGGTTAGAATCCCCATAGATTTGGCAATTTCCGCAACTACAGGGGCAGCACCTGTTCCAGTTCCGCCACCCATACCAGCAGTTATAAATACCATATCAGCTCCTTTTATTGCTTGAGATATCTCTTCTTTGCTTTCTTCCGCAGCCTTCTGTCCAATCTCTGGATTGGCACCAGCACCTAATCCTTTGGTTAATTTATCTCCTATTTGTATTTTCTGTGTTGCATGGGACAACATTAATGCTTGTTTATCTGTATTAATAGCGATGAATTCAACATTTTTAAGTCCTTCTATTATCATTCTATTAACAGCGTTGTTTCCTCCACCACCACATCCAATTACTTTTATTTGTGCAAACTGTTGAACATCCAAATCAAAATCTAACAAAATAATTCCTCCTCTTTAGAAAAATTCATCAAAAAACCTTTTTATTTTAGACTTAAAATCACTATTGTTTTTTTTTCTATTTCTTCTTGTACTTTTAAATTCAAAATCCTCTTCAACATTTTCTACTACCCTATAATCTAATTTTAACTCATTATACACATTTTTAACAATACTTAATGAGTTTATAGTTAAAGGTTTATTTAAAATTTCATAGGGCTGTAATATGTATACTGATTTATTCATAACTCTATGAGTGAATTCTTTTGCTCCCTTAAATAAACTTATGCCACCACCTAGCAATACAATATTATCTATTTTATCCTTATATCCTCTTTCTTCAGTTTCCTTATGAATAAAGGACAATATCTCTTCTACCCTAGCTGAAACTATTTGTTCTACAACATCCTTATTTTCTAGCCCATTTTTTATTTCCTTATCATCTTCCTGTTCTTTAATTAATTTACCATCTTTCTTCTTTAAGTTCTCTGCGTCATTAATATCAGTATTAGTACAAAATGCAATATCCTTAGTTATTATATTTCCACCTAATGGAATCTGGAATGTGTCTGTTAAAATTCCTTTTTCATAATAAGCCACATCACTGTTATTTGCACCAGTATCAATTATCAAAACATTTCCTGTAGAATAAGTGGAGCTATTATATAGGTCTTTAGAAGATTCAGCCTGAATGAGTAAAGCTTTTATTTTTAAGCCAATATTATCAAGAATTTTTATCCTTGATGAAATTACAGATCTTTTAACTACAACAAGTTTTGTATCTGCTTCTAATTTACTTCCTACCATACCTATAGGATTTTCTATATCCTCATTCTCATCAACTTTATATCTATAAGGGATTATATCAATTATTTCTTCATCATTAGGTATAGATATACTCTTTGAAAACTCTAATGCCTTTTCCACATCTTTTTCTTCTATCTTGATATTTTCTTTAGGTAGTGTAAAAACACCTTTTCCTTCTAAAATTCGACATATACCAGCAGGAATCCCCAAATATACCTCATCAATAGAAAGATTGACTAGGTTCTCCAGCTCGCTTATGCAACTTTTTAATGCATCTGATAGATTGTGTATATCAATCACTTCACCATTTCTTATATCTTGGCTTTCCTTTGCTACACTGTCTAATATCGTAAGGTTTCCCTGTTTTTCTATCTTACCTATAGTAGCACTAACCTTTGAGGAACCAATGTCAACTCCTACAATATAAATTTCTTCCATATCTTTACCTGAATACCTCCTTCCTCTTAGGTTTATATCATACATTTATATATTCAACGCATATTAAAAATTTCCTTTTATATATATAAAAAATTAGTTAAAATATTAAATTTCCATTGAAATAATTGTAAATTTCTTTCATAAAACATAAGAGAACTCTAAATTCATATGAATTCCTGAGTTCTCTTATGTTTTATGGAATATTTAATTATATCATATTTAATAAAATACAGCTATAATATATTAAAAGTTTAATTGAAATTTTAAGTATATTAATTTGCCTTTTCAAGTTCATGAATTTTTATGCTTCTAGTATGCTGTGTATGGATCCATTCTTTTTTATTCTTATTTAGTATCCCCTGTATAGATATAGGTAGCCAAGTGGCACAGTATAGAGGATAAATAAGATAATATAAAAACATCCTTAAACTAAACTTCTTTTCTAGAACCAAAAGAAAAGGCGTATATATAAATTGAAGCATCAATAACAGCGTACTGCCTAACTTAATCATATTAAAATTTGCTGTTTTTAGCATAGTCATAGCATTTGTTATAAGTTCAGGCGCAGACATAAATGAATGACTTAAGTTTATTAACATAGCAATTCCGCTAGATACCAGAATTACAGGTTGAATTGTATAAAGTGCACAATCAAAAGCTACAAAGTTAAATTCTTTTATTGCTTTTTTCATAAGTTTAAAGAAATACCTACTAGAAACATCAGCAAAACCTTGCATCCATCTCTTTCTTTGAGCCCAAGATTGCATCAAAGTAAGAGGCTTTTCATCATATATTATTGCATCATGTGCCCATCCTACCTTATAACCATTACTAACCAATTTACATGTAAACTCTAAATCCTCCGTAAGGCAAGTTACTCCCCACCCTAAATCTTGAAGTATTTCTGTGTCTATACAGAATCCCGTACCTCCAAGTTGATTAGATAACCCTAAATTATTTCTAGAGAGCTGAAACATTCTATTTGAAGTCCAAAACGCTATAGAATTACATCCCGTTACCCAGTTATCATTCGGATTTTTCACATCTAAATATCCTTGCACAACTCTATAACCTTCACATAGTTTATTGTTCATCTCCGTAAGAAAATCTTTAGAAACTAAATTATCTGCATCAAAGATTACCACTGAGTCATATTTTTTTTCCATTTTAAATATCTTATCAAACATCCATTCTAATGCATATCCCTTACCTCTTTTGTCCTTCATGTTTCTTTCAAATACCTTAGCTCCAGCATCCCTTGCTTTTCTTGCAGTACTATCAGTACAATTATCTGCAATTACTAATATATCATACAGTTCTTTTGGATAATCCAACATATTCAAACTATGCACAATATTTTGGATTACAGCTTCTTCATTATGCGCAGCTACAATTAAAGCAAAGCTCTTTTCTGCTTTAAATTGCTTTTTCTTTTTAAATCTCACTATTCCAAAAAACGAAAGTAGTAAATAATACGTAGATGTTAAAAATACTACCTGTGAAAAAGTTGCTGACAAAATTTGAAGAAATGAATTAAAAACTTCCATTCATATCCCCCCTAGTTCAAAGTTATTTTAGCACAAATATCAATTAAATACTATATGCAAATATGATATTTAATTAATATTTAATTAATATTTTTATTTAATATGTAAAAATTTAATAAATTTCAATCGAATTATATTAAGAAAAAATGGAGAGATAACCTCCCCATTATTTTTTAATATACACTAATCTATCCTTTAAATCATCATCATTCTAGTAATAAATTCTCTATCTACACAATAGGTTAAAGCTGCCTCATTAGTTATTATACCTTTTTTATATAGTTCTAATAATGCCATATCCATAGTTTTCATACCATATTTGCCTCCAGTTTGAACGGAAGATTCTATTTGATAAGTCTTTCCTTCTCTTATCATATTTTGTATAGCTGGAGTCACTACCATTGTCTCTAAAGCTGCAACTCTTCCATTTTTATCCATCCGTTCTATAAGTTGTTGAGATATTATACCTTGAAGTACTGCTGCTAATTGTATCTTAATTTGTTGTTGCTGATATGGCGGAAAAACATCTACAATTCTATCTATGGTTTTAGCTGCACCTATAGTATGTAATGTGGAAAGAACAAGATGTCCTGTTTCTGCTGCAGTTATGGCAACAGATATAGTTTCAAGATCTCTCATTTCACCTACCAATATAACATCTGGATCCTCTCTCAATATTGCCTTTAAAGCATTTTGATAACTAATACTATCTTTCCCTATTTCTCTTTGATTTATTATAGATTTATTATGTTTATGTAAATATTCTATTGGATCTTCTAATGTAATTATATGAGCCTCTCTTGAATTATTTATTTCATTTATCATAGCAGCTAAAGTTGTACTCTTACCACTACCTGTTGGTCCTGTGACAAGTACTAATCCTCTTTGTTTGCTTATAAGTTCTTTTATCACAGGAGGATGACCAAGCTCATTTAATGTAGGCACCTTTAGTGATATAAATCTTATAGCTATAGCGCTACTTCCCCTTTGTTTAAAAACATTAACTCTAAATCGTCCAAGTCCTGGCACAGAATATGAGGTATCGAGTTCTCCTCTCTCAAGATAAGTTTCATATAAATCTCCTAATATTTCTTTAGCATATTTTTCTGTATCTTGAGGTGATAACTTATCCTCTTTAATACCTTGCAACCTCCCATTAGCTCTTATAGTAGGTGGTATACCCACTGTAAGATGAAGATCAGAAGCTTGCCTTTGCGTTGTAATTTCTAATAACTTATTTAAGTCTGTCAAAGCTATTCCTCCTACCTTTTTAAATTTGAACACCAAATATCTATTGATTTGTAAGCTTGATGTTCTAACATACATTCCCCATTTATTGTTTTCAACCCCAGTTTTTCTGCTTCTATCAATATATTAGTCTTTTTCGGAGAATAATTCAAATCATAAATTACCAAATCCCCACTAAAATTTTTCAAATTTATTGGCAAAACCTGATTATTTATGTTTCCTAGTGGAGTACAGTTGATTATAATATCATATTTAAATAAACTTTTTATACTTTTTAAATTAAGTATGTTTCCAGCAAGAAGAAAATCTTTATCTATTTTAGCCACATTTCTTCCTGCCACATCTATATTCCTAACACCTAAATCTTTTAATGCATAATATACTGCCTTAGCCGCTCCTCCATTACCTAATATTAATGCAGATTTATCCTGAACTCTTATGTCATAACATTTTAAACTGTCGATAAATCCAAAATAGTCAGTATTATAACCCACCAATCTCTCCCCTTCAATAGAAATAGTATTTACTGCCCCTATTAAACTTGCAGGATAGGTTACCTCATCTAAATATTCTATTATAGATTGCTTGTATGGTATTGTTACATTAAATCCTACATAACTTTTTTTATCTATATTTTTCAGAAAGTGAATTAGTTCCTCTTCTTCCATATCAAATAGTTTATAGTTTAAATTAATGTTGTTATCTTTATAATACTGATTATGAATTTTAGGTGATAATGAATACTGAATATTTTTACCTATAAGCCCACATATCTTCAATTTAATCAACCTCCAAATGTATTAATTCTACAAAAATATGCTAAACTCCTTTTACATACTGTTAAATAAAAGAAATTTAGCATATATATTTTCCTTCATATCTTATTTTTACCATCTAACTCCTTTAATAATTTTTTAAGTGCCCTTTTTTCTATCCTTGAAACATAAGATCTGGAAATACCTAAAAGTTTTGCTATCTCCCTTTGGGTTTTGCACTTACCATCTATTAATCCATATCTCATTTCAATTATAATTTTTTCTCTATGTTGTAGCACCGTATTAATTTTGCTATATAATTTTTTTATCTGTATTTTTTGTTCTACAAGTTCTACTACAGAATCATCTTCGCTACTTAAAACATCCATTAAAGATATTTCATTTCCTTCTTTGTCGATACCTATTGGATCCTGAAGATATACTTCTCCCTTAATTTTTTTATTATTCCTAATCAGCATAAGTATTTCATTTTCTATACATCTAGCCGCATAAGTGGCAAGTCTAGTACCCTTTGTATTATCAAAAGAATCAATAGCTTTTATAAGTCCAACTGTACCGATAGAAATTAAATCATCCATATCCTTTCCTGGGTAAGAGTATTTTTTAACAATATGAGCTACAAGCCGTAGATTTCTTTCTACAAGAATGCTCTTAGCTTCAACATCTCCTTCTTTTAATTTATTAATATAATACTCCTCTTCTTTCTCTTCTAAAGGTTTAGGAAAAGAATTCCCTCCAGTTACATATCCAGTTAATACCGTAATTCCACCAATCATATCTAATAGATAATTGATCAACAACACAGATGCTCCTCCTAATAGTGCTTATTAATATATTATGCGGATGTATAAAAATGTTTCCTAATTGTATATATATTTTTAAACACTATTAGTTTATAGATTTTCATAACAAATACCTTGTTTTATTCTGGGCGGAAAGTATATTAGAAATATATTCTAAAAACAAGTTCCTACTAAAAGTTACAAAGCATATACCATAAAACATCTTAATAATGCAGGCTTTTTAGGTTTAAAAGATTAGTTTTTTTGAAAATATTAGTAATTATGTACTATTGAATAATCTCCTTAAAAACAAGAAAACTGGCCTAGAGATTTCTCCCTAAGCCATATTTTTATATTTTTATTTTAATAAGGTTTCTACAATTTCTTTAAATATAGGACCAGCAGTAGAGCCTCCATATTGATTGTCTTCATTTATATCTTTTACAAATACTACCATAGAATAATACTGCCCTTTAAATTTGTAGTATCCTGCAAACCATCCATCAGAATGTTTTTCCATTATAGTTTTATTATTCTCCTCAGATACTATAGGCTCCATCCTAGTAGTTGTACCGGTTTTCCCACCAGTTTCTACCCCTTCCATATATACACTTTTTCCTGTTCCCTTTTCATCCCTAACTACCTTAATCATTTGTTCTTTCATTATTTTAGCTGTATTCTTTTTGATAACTTGAGTTTTGTCTAAAGGAGTTTTGCTTAGCATATTATTGTAATTATCTACATATCCCTCTAATATAGTAGGCTTTACATAAACTCCTTCATTTACTATGGTACTTATAATGTTAGCCCCTTGAAGTGGAGTTATTCTCATATTCTGTCCTATAGATAGTAATCTAGGGCCATCTTCATAGGCTGTAGGTAATACAAAATCTCCTGTAACTTCTCCCTTTCCGTGAATATTAAGAACCTTTTCAAAAAGTCCTTGCTTTCTAGCATATTCTTCTATAACTGGCCAACCAATTTCCTTTCCAACTTCCGCAAAGATATTATTACAAGATATCATAAGCGCCTCTTCTAAAGTTAACTCTCCATGAGCCTTCTTACATATTGAATACTTACCTAGTTCACAGGTAAATTTACTTTGTGGTAGAAATAAGCCTCTATCAATAGCTATCTCTTCCACTAATAACTTAAATATAGATCCTGGTACATAGCCATTTTCAGTAGTAGATGCTAAATTTATATTAGGTTTACTTTCATCCTTTTGAGCCATAACCTTTATTTTACCTGTATTGGCTTCTACTATGGTTACACCTATTTGATCATAACCTTTGTACTTTTCAGCACTTAAGATTTCTCTAACTGCATCTTGCATCTCCTTATCTAGGGTTAATCTTATATTCATATTACTTTCATCTATATCATAAATACCTTCATTTATGTTTCCATCTACATCTTTTTCAAATATTACAGAAGGGGTGTTGTTATCTTTAGTTTTTAGGTATATAGCTCCTTCTAGAGAGTTCTCTGGCTTTATATCACTTTTGTTATACTTGAAGTTTGTTATCATATTCTCTATTTTCCAGGCTTTACTTCTTTGAACCTCATCATACATGTAAAGATAAGTACCTTTTATCCCTTTTACAGCTTTTAACTTCTCATAGGCTTCTTTATTTAAATTTATATACAATCTAGCACTATTAGGCGATTCTAATATAGTTGCAAGATCGTAATCTTTATTATAATTTTTTAATATATAATTAAAGGCATAAATTCTATTTACTTCTGTACTGCTATTATTTCTCTTAAAAGTAGCTGGATCAATAACTAATATATACTTTCTATTATATTCAATTAAATTGCGATTCTTTGAATCTAAAACACTAAATTTAAGTTCGTTTATGTTTTCCTTATATCTGTACTGAGAGTTAGCCATAACTTCTAACCTATCGCTATAAAAATACTGAATCTGCACTATCCTAAGTATTAGTAAAATAAAAACTAATGTTGTACTTATACCTACAACTTTGACTCTTTTAAAAATTTTATGCCGCATAAAAACACCTCACTACTTTAAATTCTTGACAGTAATGAGGTGTTATATTCAAACTTTTTATAATATTTGCTATTCTTGTAATATATGTTTTATATTTGCTACTATTATATCTATTGCCACTTTATTATGTCCACCTTCTGGAATTATTATATCTGCATATCTTTTTGTAGGTTCTATAAATTGTAGGTGCATAGGTCTAACTACGTTTAAATATTGATTGATAACTGAGTCAACACTTCTTCCTCTCTCATTTATGTCTCTCAATATTCTCCTTATTATTCTAACATCTGCATCTGTGTCTACATAAAGCTTTATATTTAATAATTCCCTAATTCGTGGATCTTCTAATATTAGTATTCCTTCTAATATTATTATATCTTTTGATTCAACTGTAACAGTTTCTTTTTTCCTATTATGCTCTTCAAAATCATACATAGGCTTTTCTACAGCTTCGCCATTTAATAAAGCCTTTAAATGTTGGATAAGTAAATCTGTATCAAAAGCTTTAGGGTGATCGTAATTAATCTTAACCCTTTCTTCAAAAGGAATTTCACTTTGATCTTTATAGTAAGAATCTTGTTCAACCATTGCAATACATTCTTCATTAAATCTACTATATATTTCTTTTGCTATGGTACTTTTTCCTGAACCAGTCCCTCCTGCTATACCTATCAATATGGGCTTATTCATTACTTCTCCTCCTTGCTTTTAATAAGTATATCCTTTGGCTTTAATATGGTCTCTGTAGAAAATCTAAATATCATCTGTGCTCTTGGTGCTGATTCTATACTGTTACCTGCTGCATCCTTCATATTATCTAAAATAACAGTGATCTCTTCTCCTTCTGGTCTTAATACCTCTACTGAATCTCCTTGTAGAACTTTATTTCTTTGTTCTACAGTGGCTATATGATTTACAGCATCATATTCTATCACTGTACCTACTATATCGTAATCTCTTATGTAAGAAGAACTTTCATAAATCTGCTTATTAGTTTCCCCAAAGTAAAATCCTGTATGATATTGTCTATGACTTACTTTCATTAATGTTTCAAGCCACTTAGGATTAAACTTATAATTTTTAGGATCATCAAAATAAGAATCTAAAGCTTGCCTATATGCTTTAACTACTGCTGCCACATAATAAGAGCTCTTCATTCTACCTTCAATTTTTAAGGAGCATATTCCGCTATTAACTAGTTCTGGTATGTACTCAATCATACATAAATCCTTAGAATTCATTATGTAGCTTCCCTTATCATCTTCTATAACTTGGAAGTATTCTCCTGGTCTTTTTTCTTCCATAAGATAATACTTATATCTACAAGGCTGAGCACAAGCACCTCTATTAGCATCTCTCCCTGTCATATAATTTGATAGAAGACATCTTCCAGAGTAAGACATACACATGGAACCATGTACAAAAGCTTCTAACTCACAAGTTTCAGGAAGATTACTTCTAATTTCTTTAATTTCATTTAAAGATAACTCTCTTGCAAGAACAATTCTTTTTACACCTATATTATGCCAAAATATAGCTGATTTCCAGTTTACATTATTAGCCTGAGTACTTAAATGTATCTCCAAATTAGGTGCTACTTCTTTTGCTGTCATCATAATTCCTGGATCCGATACTAGTATAGCATCCACTTCTAAACTTTCTAATTCTTTAAGATAATTTTCAAGTCCTACAATATCAGCATTATGAGGAAAAACATTTAATGTAACATATACCTTTCTTCCTCTATCATGAGCATACTTAACTCCAGTTTTTATATCCTCTGTAGTAAAGTTGTCCGCAAATGCTCTAAGATTTAGTTTGCTTCCACCTAGATAAACTGCATCAGCGCCAAAGTCTATAGCGGTAATAAGTTTCTCAAGGTTGCCTGCTGGGGCTAATATTTCAGGTTTTTTCATTACACCTTCCTCCTTTTAGTAACAGCAATACCATCCCCCATAGGTATTACAGAGGTAATAAGATCTTTATCCTCAGAAACCATTTGAAGGTATGTTCTCATCCTTTTCACGATAGTTATCTTTCTTCTTTTCACTAAATCCTGAGAGGCAACCATACCTCTAAAAAGCACATTATCAGCGATTATTATTCCGTCTTCATGAAGTAACCTTAAGCAATGAGGTAAAAAATGATTATAATGTCCTTTTCCTGCATCCATAAATATCATATCAAATTTTCCTTCCATAGCTTCAAGTACTTCTAAACAGTCTCCCTGTAATATGTTTATATGATTTTGAAATCCCAATTTATCTATATTCTCATTAGCCCTCTTTACCATATCTTCATCTCTTTCAATGGTTAGAATTTGGCTATTTTTATCTGACGCTAGACTCATCAAAATAGAAGAATATCCAATAGCAGTACCTAGCTCTAATATACGCTTAGGTTTAGTAATACTCACCATTAACTCCAAAAATCTACCTGTTTCTTTTTGGATTATTGGTACTCCATTTTCTACTGCATATTCTTCTAGATCTTTCAGTATCCCTTGGTGGTCAGGTATAAGCTCTCTTAAATACTCTTCCATGTAATCAAAAGTTACACCACCCATTTTATCCTCCTAAACAAATTATTTTAAATAATTATTGAGCCTTACTCCTATTTGTAAGTCTCTTTCTTTCGTTACTGTCTAAAATTCTCTTTCTCATTCTAATATTCTTTGGTGTCACTTCAACTAGTTCATCACTAGTTATAAATTCTAAACATTGCTCAAGAGACATTGGTTTTACAGGTGTTAATCTTAAGGCTTCATCTGAACCTGAAGATCTAGTATTTGAAAGATGCTTTTTCTTACATACATTTACTTCGATATCTTCTGCTCTTGAACATTCTCCTGCTATCATACCATGGTAAACAGCAGTACCAGGTCCTATAAATAGATTTCCTCTTTCTTGTGCATTGTATAATCCATAAGTTATTGCATCTCCGTCTTCAAATACCACTAGAGAGCCTCTTGTTCTTTCTGGTATATCTCCTTTATATGTCTCATATCCTTCAAAAATATGATTCATTATTCCATTTCCTTTAGTATCTGTCATAAATTCATTTCTAAAGCCTATTAATCCCCTAGCAGGAACTAAAAATTCTAATCTTACATAACCATTTACTGCAGAAGTCATGTTAACCATCTCTGCTTTTCTTGGTCCTAACTTTTCCATAACCACACCCATAAATTCTTCAGGCACATCTATGGTTAATCTTTCTATAGGTTCAACTTTCTTTCCATTCTCCTCCCTAAATATAACGGAAGGTTTTGAAACTTGGAACTCATATCCTTCTCTTCTCATAGTTTCAATAAGTATGGATAAATGAAGTTCTCCTCTTCCACTAACTTTAAAGCAATCTGGAGATAACTCTTCTATTTTCATGCTTACATTTGTTTCTAATTCCTTTAAGAATCTATCTCTCAAATGTCTTGAAGTAACATAGTCTCCCTCTTTTCCTGCAAAAGGTGAGTCATTTACCATAAAGTTCATACTTATAGTTGGCTCATCTATATCTACAAAAGGAAGAGCTTCTGGTGAAGTAGAATCTGCTATGGTGTCACCTATGTTAACAGCATCTATTCCACTTATAGCAACAATATCTCCTAATTTAGCTTCTTCAACATCTTGTCTTTTTAGACCTTCGTACACATAAAGATTAGATATCTTAGCATTTTTTATGCTACCATCCTTTGACATCAAAGCAACTGTTTGATTTTTTCTTATGTTACCTCTTTGAACTTTTCCTATAGCAATTCTACCTACATACTCGTTAGAATCTATAGTAGTTATAAGTAATTGAAGTGGTTTGTCTATATATCCTTCTGGTGCCTTTACTCTTTTGATTACCATATCAAATAAAGGTGCCATATTCATATTTCCATCTTCAGGATCTAACCTAGCATAATTAGATTTAGCAGAGCAATAAATTATAGGGAAATCTAACTGTTCATCACTAGCTCCAAGCTCAACAAAAAGATCAAAAACTTCATCAATAACCTCAACAGGTCTTGCATCTGGTTTATCTATTTTATTTATTACAACTATAGGATTTAATCCTAGTTCTAAAGCTTTTTTAAGAACAAATTTTGTTTGTGGCATAGGTCCTTCGTAAGAATCCACTACTAAAAGTACGCTATCTACCATTTTAAGAACTCTCTCAACCTCTCCACCAAAATCAGCATGTCCTGGAGTGTCTACTATATTTATTTTAACCCCATTATAGGTAACTGCTGTATTTTTTGATAATATAGTTATGCCTCTTTCCTTTTCTAAGTCATTAGAGTCCATAACTCTCTCTTCTACTCTCTCATTTACTCTAAATACATTGCTTTGCTTTAGCATAGCATCTACAAGAGTAGTCTTACCATGATCGACGTGGGCAATAATAGCCACGTTTCTAATATCACTTCTTATAAATAAACTCATGTTTTAGCCTCCAAAATTTAAGATTTGATCGTTTTGTACATAAAACAAAATTGGATACGTTAGTACCCAATTTTGTCCTTAACCATATTAATTCTAATATTATGTTTCTAAAATGTCAACTTAACTAATAAATATTAGTTATTATTCTGAAAAAATTTTTAATTCTACAGCTTAATTTAATGTCTTAATTATAGCTCCTAAAATCACTACAAACCTAGATTCTACCTGCAAATGCCTAGTTACTTCTAGATTCATAGAAATTATAGAACCTAAATTTTAAATTTTTTCTTCCATTTCAGGGGACAATTTACCTTCACTCATATACATCTTGTAAGCTTCCATTTGAAAATTTGCAAAATCATCTAGCATTTTTTTGCTGTAGCTTTGTTTTTATAAGCTTTGAGGCCTCATTAAATTTTTTCACCTCTTTTAATTTCTTCAGTTCCTTTGCTAGTTCATGAGCTTTATTGTAAATATTCATATCTCTATTAAAGCATAGCTTTAACTTTTCACCTAAGTATAATTATATTTCCATTATTATTGGTAGTATCATTGGCTTTCTTTTTGTTTTTTCATATAAGAAAACTCTTAATCCTTCTTTTATAGTAGATTTCATGGTAGCCCAATCTGTTACGTGTCTTTCTTCGCAAGACTTTAGACAACTTTTTACTATTTCTCTAGCCTCGTCCATAAGATGTTCTGATTCTCTTACGTATACAAATCCTCTGGAAATTATATCTGGACCCGCAATTACAGTGCCAGTTTCTTTTTCTATAGTAACTACTACAGTTAAAATACCATCCTGAGATAAGTGTTTTCTATCCCTTAATACAATGTTACCAACATCTCCTACTCCTAAACCATCTACAAAAACATTTCCTGAAGATACTGTTCCATTCTTTCTTATCATATCTCTATTAACTTCGATAACGTCACCTATTTCAGTAATTATCATTTTTTCTTTAGGAGCTCCCAACTTTGCAGCTAAATCAAAATGTTGTTTTAAATGACGGTACTCTCCATGTACAGGCATAAAAAATTTAGGTTTAACTAGTGTATACATTAGTTTTAGCTCTTCTTGACAAGCATGACCTGACACGTGCACATCAGCTAATGCCTCATATATAACCTCTGCGCCTTTTTTAAATAGTTGATTTATAACTCTAGATACTAATTTTTCATTTCCTGGAATTGGAGTAGCCGATATGATTACCATATCTCCCTCTATAATGTTAACTTTTCTATGCTCTGATGAAGCCATTCTAGCTAAAGCAGACATTGGCTCCCCCTGGCTTCCTGTAGTTATTATAACTAACTGATTATTTGGATATTTATTAATGGAATCTATATTCACAAGAACATCTTTTTCAAAATTAAGATATCCTAATTCAGTG
This sequence comes from Clostridium simiarum, assembly GCF_018919175.1. Classification (GTDB taxonomy): domain Bacteria; phylum Bacillota; class Clostridia; order Clostridiales; family Clostridiaceae; genus Clostridium_L; species Clostridium_L simiarum. Next base: position 856,521 of record NZ_JAHLQL010000001.1, read on the forward strand.
GCTACAGCTACTATATTTTCCATACTTCTTCCTGAAACAGCTACTTTTCTATTATATTTTGAAGCCGCAGTAATTATTTGCTGAATTCTATGAATGTTAGATGCAAAAGTAGCAACTATTATCCTTCCCTTGGCTGATGAAAAGATATTTTCAAATGTTTCTCCTACTGTCCTTTCAGACATAGTGTAACCTGGTCTTTCCACATTTGTACTATCTGCTAGCATAATTAATACGCCTTTTCTGCCAAGTTCTGCAAATCTAGATAAATCTGCTACATCATCATTTATTGGAGTATAGTCTACCTTAAAATCTCCTGTGTGCAATACTACACCTAATGGGGTATGGATAGCTATAGCCACTGCGTCTGCAATACTGTGGTTTGTTTTTATAAATTCTATGGATACACTATTTAATTTAACTATATCCCTAGGTTTTACTCTTATTAACTCTGTAGTGCTCAAAAGTCCGTGCTCTTTAAGTTTCGTTTCCACTATTCCTAGTGTAAGCTTAGTTCCATATACTGGCACATTCATCTGTTTAAGTACGTAAGGAAGAGCCCCTATATGATCCTCATGACCATGAGTTAAAAAAATACCTTTCACCTTGTCTTTGTTTTTTAATAAATATGTCACATCAGGTATTACTATATCTATACCGAACATATCCTCATCTGGGAACTTTAAACCGCAATCAATTACTATAATGTCCTCTTTATACTCTATAACTGTCAAATTTTTCCCAATCTCATTGACACCGCCAAGAGGAATTATCCTTATTTTTTCCTTCTCTTTTTTCACATTAAGTTTCCTCCTTTTATGTTGAATATTACAAGTCCTGGTTATTTTCTTTAGAACATTCCTCGCAGATACCAAAGAACTTAACGCTATGATCTTTAATCCTAAACTTGTAGTTTTTCTCGATCTCTTCTTCTAAAGATTCTAATAAATCTCCTTGAACCTCTATAACCTTACCACAGTTATTGCATATCAAATGATGATGCCTATGAGTCTCATCCTCATGTACTAACTCATATCTGCTGCATCCATCATTTAAATCTAGCTTATATATTATGCCCAACTCCTCTAATAGAACAATAGTCCTATATACTGTAGCTAAACCAATTTCAGGACATCCCTTTTTTACCTCATCATATATTTCCTCTACAGTTAAATGGCTTCCTTCATTGTTTACTATAGTATCAACTATAGCTCTTCTTTGGGGTGTGAGCTTATATCCTCTTTCTTTTAGATCTTCTTTTAATTTATTAATTTGTGTTGATGTTAAGTTTGACATTCTTAATACCTCATTTCAACAATTAATTAAGCTGATCTTCTGAAAAAATAGCACCGTAAGCTTCAGCTATCAACTCAAATTCGTCCTCATCTTCTACAGTAACTAAAATATCATTTCCATCATCATCTTTTAATATTTTTAAGGCTATAGCCTCTGTTTCACTTTCTTCCATTGAAGCTACTATTACATATTCATTTTCTTCTATGTCAAATTTAGTAATTACCTCAAATTCAACCTCATTACCATCTTCATCCTTCAAAACGATTGTACTTACATCATTTTCCATTTCCTGCACTCCTTTTTTTATTGTAATTTTAAAAGTTGTCTCTTCCTTTGTCAATATCTACTTAGAAATCCTATCCAAGTATCCTTGAAGTATATAAGTAGCTGCAACTTTATCAACTATCTTTTTTCTTTTAGCTCTTGAAAGATCTGCTTCCAACATAGCTCTCTCTGCCGCTATGGTAGTAAGCCTCTCATCCCACATTTCTATGGGTATATTTAAAGCTTTTCCTATCTGCTTAGAAAAGCCTAATATCTTTTCGCCTTGTGGTCCAATGGTACCATTCATATTTTTAGGTAATCCCACCACTATGGTCTCTACTTCGTATTCTTTACATATAACTCTTATTTCTTCTATATCAACATTTTTATTTTTTCTTCTAATAGTAGTAATTCCTTGGGCAGTAAAACCTAAAGGATCACTTACTGCTACTCCAATAGTTTTATCACCAACGTCTAAGCCTAATATTCGCATAAACTGTCTCCTCTTAAAATATTAAAATAATAAGTGCCCCAAAGGGCACTTATTATTTTATACTTAAATAAGCTTTTAAAACCTCTTCAAGTATTTCATCTCTCTCAAGCTTTCTTACTAAAGCCCTTGCACCATTGTAATTTGTTATATAGGTAGGATCTCCGGAAATCAAATACCCAACTAATTGATTTACAGGATTATATCCTTTTTCCTGTAATGAATCAAAAACCTCTGTAAGGATTTTTTTAGTTAAGGCTTGCTTATCCCTACCTAAATCAAATTGCATAGTATTTTCATTATTACCCATGTTCTGCGCTGCCATAAAACTTAAAGTTTAAAGCAGCTTCACCCCCTTACACATTATAAAATTAAATGTAAGAATGATATCTCTATCTATATTATTTACTTTTACATCTATGCTTATTCAAAACTTTGATGTTTATATATATTATAAATCAAAATACCAAAATTGTACACTATATATATTAGGACTTCAAAATATGTTAACCTTTCTATTCTAGACATCATTACATATAGAAGTCCTAAAAGTTTTTTATTATGCTTTTATCATAGATTTTAGCGTTTCTTCTACACTAGCCAAAGCCTCTTCAACTTTTTCAGGTTTTTTACCTCCTGCCTGCGCCATGTCCGGCCTTCCACCGCCGCCACCACCTGCTATGGTAGCAACTTCTTTAATTATCTTTCCACAGTGAACACCTTTAGATACAGCATCCTTTGTAGCCATAGCTAATAGATTTACCTTATCCCCTACTACACTAGAGAGGACTACTACTCCATTTTCAATCTTATTTCTTATACTATCCCCTAAATCTCTTAAAGCATCCGTATCTACATCTTTTAATTGAGCCCTTATTACTTTAATACCTAAAATATCTATTGACGAATTTAAAATTTCATCCTCTGCACCTTGTACAAGCTTTGATTTTAATTCAGATATTTCTCTATCCTTCTCTTTTAATTCTTGTACACTATTATGCAGTCTATTTATTAAATCTTTTTCTGAACATTTTAAAATTAGAGAACTTTCTTTTATTAAGGATTCTTTTTCTTCTACATAATGTATAGCATTAAATCCAGTAACAGCTTCTATTCTTCTTATGCCTGCAGCAACCCCTGATTCAGATAATATCTTAAATAGTCCTATCTGCCCTGAATTTCTAACGTGAGTTCCCCCACATAGTTCTCTACTAAAATCTCCTACAGATACTACTCTAACATTTTCTTTGTATTTATCATCAAATAAAGCTATAGCACCACTACTCTTGGCTTCTTCTATACTCATCTCTTCTGTGTTTACATCAAAAGCTTCCATAATTTTATCATTTACAAGACTCTCTATTTCTTTTATCTCTTCTAAGGTAACCCCCTTAAAATGAGTAAAGTCAAATCTTAATCTATCCCCATCAACATAAGATCCAGACTGGCTAACGTGCTCTCCTAGAACTTCTCTTAATGCCTCGTGTAATAAATGAGTTGCTGTATGGTTCTTACATATAGCAGCTCTTCTTTTCCCATCTACTGTTAAAGTCACTTCTTCATTTATAGATAACTCTCCATAAGTTATATTAACAAAATGAATTATTTTTCCTGAGATATTTTTCTTGCAATCGTAAACCTCAGCCTTAAATCCATCTTTTTCAATAATACCTTTATCTCCAACCTGGCCTCCCATTTCAGCATAAAAAGGAGTATTCTCTACTACGATGATTCCCTTTTCTCCCGCCTTTAATGTAGAAACAAATTCATCATCTTTTATAAGACAAGATACCTTTGAGGAAAAACTTATATTTTTATAACCTACAAACTTAGAGTTTAAATCTGTATCTATTTTATTCAATATATTACTGTCATTTCCCATATAGTTGCTCTCGCCTCTAGCTTCTCTTGCTCTTTTTCTTTGAAGTTCCATTTCTTTATTAAAACCTTCTGTATCTACTACAAGTCCTTTTTCATTTAATATTTCCTCAGTTAATTCTAGTGGAAATCCGTAAGTATCATAAAGTTTAAAAGCCTTATCTCCTGCTAGTATTGATTTATCTTGCTCTTCTATTTCTTCTATATATCCTTTTAAAATGTCTATACCTGAATCTATGGTTTCATTAAATCGTTCTTCTTCTAAAAGAATAACCTTATTTATATAATCCTTCTTCTCTACTAATTCTTTATATGCATTACCATAATTAGCCATTACTTTTTCAACTATATCATTAATGAAGGTTCTTTTTATACCTAAAAGTCTTCCATGTCTTGCAGCTCTTCTAAGAAGTCTTCTTAAAACATATCCTCTTCCTTCATTAGAAGGTAATACACCATCAGCAATTAAAAAAGAAACACTTTTGGCATGGTCTGCTATTATTCTTAAAGAAACATCTGTTTTTTCATCTTTTCCATAGGAAACATCTGCTATTCTAGCAGTCTCATCTAATATATCCTTTATAGTGTCAACTTCAAATATATTCTTTGTTCCTTGCATAATAGTGGCAATTCTCTCAAGACCCATACCTGTATCAATATTAGGATGTTCTAATCTATTGTATACTCCATTTTCATCCTTATCAAATTGAGTAAACACAAGATTCCAAAACTCAACTACTCTATCACTTTCAGAAGCTTTAATAAAATCTTCAGCAGTTTTTATTTCACCTTCTCCTCTGTCAAAGTGTATTTCTGAACATGGACCACATGGACCTTGACCTATTTCCCAAAAGTTATCTTCTTTACCTAATCTAAATATTCTGCTTGGATCTACATCGGTTTTATTTACCCATATATCAAAAGCTTCATCATCTTCTAAATAAATAGTAACATATAGCTTATCTTTCGGTATGTCTAAAACCTTAGTTACAAACTCCCATGACCAAGGTATTATCTCCCCTTTAAAATAATCTCCAAAAGAAAAGTTTCCAAGCATCTCAAAAAAAGTAGCGTGTCTTGAAGTCTTTCCTACATTATCAATATCTCCTGTTCTAATGCATTTTTGACAGGTAGTTATTCTTTTGCTAGGTGGAGTTTTTAATCCTGTAAAGTACGGTTTCAATGGAGCCATGCCTGCATTTATAAGTAATAAACTTTTATCTTCCTTTGGAACTAAAGGAAAGCTTTCTAACCTTAAATGATTTTTACTTTCAAAAAATTTTAAATAAGATTCTCTTAATTCATTTAAACCCATGTATTTCATATTTTTACCTCCTATTATAAAAACAAATAAAAAAAACCTCCATCCCAAAAGGGACGAAAGTTGTAATTCCGCGGTACCACCCTAGTTATGTACCAAAGGTACATCTCTTTAATATTTAGCTCCAAGACAGCCTTCAGTCTAATATCTAAGAAGTTTTCACCTGCCACTTCCTCTCTAAATAGTCTATGTAGACTTACTCCTTCTTTTCACAGCTAATAATATTTCTTTATAGGCAAATTATATGTTATTCTAGGATTTATGTCAATATTTTAAATCCTTTATATTTAAAATAAATAATAATTTATGTCCTCATAAATAACCTTTAATATCACCCCTATAGGCACAGCTAAAATAAGTCCTAATAAGCCGCCTAATTCTCCTCCAATTAATATTAGAAGTATGATTATCATGGGATGGATAGAAGTACTATAACCTATTATCTTAGGGGATATAATGTCTCCTTCAATTTGTTGAATTATATATAAAAATATAGTTACCCATATAGCTTTTTTTGTAGATTGAAATAAAGCTATAATTATTATTGGTATAGCGCCAAATATAGGTCCGAAATATGGAATTATATTGAAAATAGCATTTATAATAGATAGTAGTAATGGAAATTCTATTTTAAAAATCATTAAGGAAATAAAGGTAAATACACCAATTACAAGGCAGAGTATGAATTGACTTATTATATACCTGCCTAAAATTTCATCTATATCTTTTGCAATATTTCTTATTACCCTCCTCTTTTTAACAGGAAAAAACAGTATAAGTTTCTCGCAGATAATATGTTCATCTATTAGAAAGTAGTAAGCTAACACTGGAACTACTGCATAAGATAATGCATTCTCTCCTATGCTAATTATGCTCTCTAAAGTATTAGCAGAAATACCAGCTATATATCTATTTACCTTTTCCCCTATTAACTCTTCAACCATTATAAATATTTTATTATTATTTAGTTTTAAATTTTCATACATATTAACCATCCATTTATCTATAACCTCTAGCTTAGAATATACGTTTCCACTTTCTTTAAGTATGGTAGGTATTATTATAAAAAAAGAAAACATAAATAAAAGTAAAAAAGCGGTTATAAGTAATATTCCTGAAACCTTGCTATTTATACCTTTAGATATAATTCTAGTATGTATAGGTCTTAAACTATAATATAGTAGAAAAGATATTATTATTACCATAGTAAGATTTCTTAATATATCTATTTTCCACCAAACATATGTTAAAATTATTAGGGCTATTATCACAAGTAAATATTTTATTTTTTTATTTATAACCTTCATCTTTTTACCTCAGAAAAATATTTTACCACAATGTCTTATTAGGTATGTTCTTAAAATCTACTCCTTGAACTTTGCATAAAATTATGTTATGTTCTCCTAGCATTAACTGCCTGGGTGAAATTATTTTTTTATGTTTAAATAATTTATAAAAAAATCCCTCACATATAACCATGGCTTTTATACTATAATCTTCAGGATCTATTATCATATCCTCTAATACACCTATTATATTTCCTTCTTTATCTATGACTTCTAAATGTCTTATGTTGTTAAATTCTAGGAAATCATCATCCCATACATCCCTTACTATTATTCTCTCATTTATATATATTATGTCTTTAACAGAAATGTTTATATCCTTTGCCAACAAAGAGTAGGAGGACAACTTAAATCCTGTTATTTCAGCCTTTGAAAAATCTAATAGTATATCTTTAACTACTCCTATTTTCTTTCCATTAACATCTAAAACTTTTTTAAAAAGCATATCCTTATATTTCCACATAAATTCACCACCATTCACCTTACAAGTACTTTTATAAAAGCTACTTATAAAATAGGCATTTATATTTATTTTTATCAAAAAATAAAAAAATAATACCCCTTTGAGAGTATTATTTTTATAAATATTTTATTAAAAATTGCTATATATTATTCTCCGTGAACTTCGCTATGTAGCTCATCATGATTATGTTCTTTATAATCCCATGGTTTTAACCCAACAGATTCTCTGTAATCATTTATTGCTTTATGAATAGCCTCTTCTGCTAAAACTGAGCAATGCATCTTCACTGGTGGTAGTCCATCTAATGCCTCTGCTACTGCTTTATTAGTTAAGTCCCATGCTTCTTCTAATGTTTTTCCTTTTATAAGTTCCGTAGCCATACTAGAAGATGCTATTGCAGATCCACAACCAAATGTCATAAATTTAACATCTTTTATCACATTATCTTCAACTTTAAGATATATCTTCATTATATCTCCACATTTAGCATTTCCAACTTCACCAATTCCATTAGCATCTGATATCTCTCCCACATTTCTTGGGTTTCTAAAATGATCCATTACCTTATCGCTATACATAATTAACTTTCTCCCTTCTTAATGAAATCGTGCCACAAAGGTGACATATTTCTTAACCTATCTATTATTCCTGGCAATACGTTTAAAACATAATTCACTTCTTCTTCAGAGTTGCCGTCACCTATAGAAAGTCTTAGGGATCCATGAGCTCTTTCATGATTAAGACCTATAGCTAATAAAACATGTGATGGATCTAAAGCCCCAGAAGTACAGGCACTACCGCTAGAAGCACATATATTTGCATCATCTAAGGATAATAGTATACCCTCTCCTTCTATAAACCTAAAACAGACATTCACATTACCTGGTAATCTTTTATCTCCCTTTGGTCCGTTTAGTCTTGTATGTGGAATTTCCATAAGTCCATTTATTAATTTATCTCTTAATTCAATTAATGTTGCATTGTTCTCTTCCATTTTATCTACAGCAATTTCTAAAGCTTTACCTAAGCCCACTATACCTGCTACATTTTCTGTACCTGCCCTTTTAGCTCTTTCTTGGGCTCCACCATGAATTAGATTATCAATCTTTATGCCTCTTCTTATGTATAAAGCGCCTACGCCTTTAGGTCCATAGAATTTATGAGCTGCTAAGGATAATATATCTATATTCATTTCCTTAACATCTACAGGAATATGACCTACTGCCTGAACTGCATCTGTATGGAAAATAACTTTCTTATCTCTACAAATCTGTCCTATTTCTTTTATAGGTTGAATTGTTCCAATCTCATTGTTTGCAAACATTATAGAAACTAATATAGTCTTATCAGTTATTGCATTTTTTAGTTCTTCTAAATTTATAAATCCTTCTTCATCTACATCTAAATATGTAACTTCAAACCCATGCTTCTCTAAGTACTCACAGGCATGAAGTACTGCGTGGTGTTCTACCTTAGAGGTTATTATATGATTCCCCTTTGTAAAATTAGCAAAAGCAACGCCCTTTACAGCCCAATTATCTGCTTCTGTACCACTTCCAGTAAAAAATATTTCATTTCTTTCACAATTTATAGCCTTTGACACCCTATCTCTACTTAAATCTATAGCTTTTCTTGTATCTCTTGATATAGAATAAACAGAGGAAGGATTTCCATAATGCTCAGTAAAATAAGGTATCATTTCTTCTAATACCTCTGGTTTAGTATATGTTGTTGCAGCATAATCCATATATACTACCTTTTCCATGTTACCACTCCTTACTTTTGGATTTTAATGTCTTGGTGTGAAATTTTTATTCTGTTATAATCCTCCACCATATCTTTTAAGGTAACAGATTGCATAACACTATCTATACTATGCTTTATCTTAGCCCAAAGAAGTCTCGTTGCACAGCAATCCATGTTATCGCAAGGAGTACCTTCGACACAATCTGAAATTTCTATAGGTCCTTCAAGAATATCCATAATATCTGCCACAGTTATATCCTCTGGCTTTCTATTTAAAACATATCCTCCTTGAGCTCCCCTAATACTCTTTATCAAATTAGCTTTTCTAAGGGGGGAAAACAGTTGTTCAAGATAATATTCCGATATGCCTTGTCTTTGAGATATACTCTTTATGGAAATAGGTGCTCCACCATAATTTATAGCTAGATCAAACATTGCCTTTACACCATATCTTCCTTTAGTAGAAAGTTTCATAATTATCACTCTCCTATTAATGTTGAGTGTTTTACTTGATTTTCATGATAATTTTATCAAAGCCGACCATAGTTGTCAACAATAACTTAATTTATGATAAAATTGGTTTGTTAATAAACAAACCTTATTCATTCTTAATCTTATTCCAATATTCCCTTGAAGTCTGTTCCATTTTATTATATCCATATTCATAATAAACTCTCTCCCTGATATTATCCGGTAGATACTGCTGTTTGACATAGTTATTTTTAAAGTTATGAGGATATTTATACCCTATTCCTCTACTTAAACTTTTAGCTCCACTATAATGAGCATCTTTAATATGAAGAGGAATGTCTCCTACTTCTTTTTTCTCTAAATCCTCTAGTGCTCTATCTATAGCAGATATCACAGAATTGGATTTAGGAGATGTAGCTAATAGTATAACAGCCTGTGCTAATGGTATTCTTGCTTCTGGAAATCCTAAGGTCATGGCTGTATCCACACAACTCTTTACTATAGTTATTGAATTAGGATAAGCAAGACCTATATCCTCACTAGCTATAACTAAAAGTCTTCTGCATATGGAAATTAAATCTCCTGCCTTTATAAGTCGAGCTAAATAATGAAGAGAAGCATCTGCATCACTACCCCTTATGGATTTTTGAAAAGCACTTAAAATATCATAATGATTGTCTCCTAACATGTCATAAGAAACTACCTTAACTTGAGTGCTGTCTCTAGCTACATCTAAGTCTATAACTATATTATAATTTTCATCTGGTGGCGTAGAATAAACTGATATCTCTAAAGCATTTATAGCTTTTCTTACATCACCATTAGAAGCATTTATAATATAATCTTTAGCCTCATTTTTTAGCTGTATATTTATACTTTTTTCTTCTTCACTTATTATCTTAACAGCTCTTTCTAAAGCAAATCCCATATCTTCTTTTTCAATTGGCTTAAATTCAAATATAGTAGATCTACTTAAAATAGCCTTAAATATGTAGTGATATGGATTTTCTGTAGTGCTAGATATAAGAGTAATCCTGCCATCTTCTATAAATTCTAATAAAGACTGTTGTTGTTTTTTATTGAAGTTTTGTATCTCATCCAAATAAAGCAAAATTCCATTAATTCCTTCAAAAGTATCTAAAGAACTTACTATTTCTTGAATATCCTTTAAGCTAGCATTAGTTGCATTTAGTTTGTAAAACTTTTTATTACCCTTTTCTGCAATTATGTTTGCTACAGTAGTTTTACCAATTCCAGGAGGTCCATAAAATATCATATTAGTAATACATCCACTTTGCAAAATTCTATCTAATATCTTCCCTTCTCCCAAAATATGTTTTTGTCCTACTACGTCCTTTAATTCTCTAGGTCTTATCTTATCTGCTAGAGGTTTCCTCATAATCATCACTCTTTCAATATCTATTATAAATAATAAGTATATTCTATCATAAATATAAAAGGATATCCTAATTATCCTAGGATATCCTTTTGCTCCATTACTTATTTGAAACTATAAAGTTATAGTTGTTCCTGTAATTCCTTTTAATCCTTCTTTAACTTTATCAAGAGAAGTTATTATAGTTTCCCTCTTTTCTTTAGAGGTGGCAAATTTTATAGCAGCTTTTACCTTAGGTAACATAGAGCCTGGAGCAAAGTGCCCCTGCTTTATATATTCCTCCATGTCTTTTACCTTCACTTTATCTAGTGATTTTTCTTCTGGCTTTCCATAATTTATATAAACCTTTTCTACAGCTGTTAGAATTAAAAACTTATCTGCCTCTAATATCTCCGCTAACTTTTCAGATGCAAAATCTTTATCTATTACAGCATCAACTCCCTTAAAGGTTCCATCTTCTTTTTCTAGTAAAGGTATGCCACCACCTCCTACTGTAATAACGATGTGTCCTGCTTCCATTAAAGTTCTAATAGAGTTTTCTTCTATAATTTTAATAGGAAGAGGTGAAGGTACAACTCTTCTCCATCCACGATTAGCATCTTCTTTAAATACATAACCTTTTTCACTACTAATTTTCTTTGCTTCATCCTCTGTAAAGAATGAACCTATTGGTTTAGAAGGGTTTTTAAAATTCTCATCCTTTTCGTCTACAACTACCTCTGTAATTAAAGTTACTACTTCTTTATTTATTCCTCTTTTAATTAACTCCATTTTAATAGCCTGTTGAAGATGATATCCTATATATCCTTGACTCATGGCTCCACACTCTGGGAAAGGCATAATAGTGTTGTTTTTTTCTATATTATGAGCTGTTTCATAAGTTGAAACTATTTGTCCTACCTGTGGTCCATTGCCATGGGCTATTATAATATCATGGCCTTCTTTCACTAAATCTACTATATATTTTGCCGTGTCTTTAGCTGTATTTAATTGACTTTCAGCTGAAGTGTCCTTAGGGTTAGATTGAAGAGCATTTCCACCTAAAGCAATAACTATTCTACTCATCTTTACCTCTCCTCTAAACAAGCTTTATTTTAAAAATTATTTAAAATAAGTTGTATTTTAATTATAATGTAGCTACCATTACAGCTTTTATAGTATGCATTCTATTTTCAGCTTCATCAAATACTACAGAATGTCTACTTCTAAATACCTCATCTGTAACTTCTCTAATATCTAATCCTTTATTTTCTTTAGCCTCTTTTGCCACTTGAGTCTCAAAATCGTGGAAGGAAGGAAGGCAATGCATAAATATTACATCTTCATTTTTTGTAGCCTTTAGCATATCCATATCTACCTTATAAGGAGTTAATAATTTTACTCTTTCTTGCATTTTTTCTTCCTCTCCCATAGAAGCCCATATGTCTGTATAAATAACATCTGCATCCTTAACATCTTTTATATTGTCAGAAACTTCTATAGTAGCTCCAGTAGCTTTTCCTATGATTTTGCACTTTTCTAAAATTCCTTCATCTGGCCACAATTCCTTTGGAGCTAAAGCCATATAGCTCATCCCCATTTTTGCACAACCATACATTAAAGCATATCCCATGTTATTTCTAGCATCACCTACAAAAACTAATTTAACCTTATTTAAAGGTTTCTTTATGTGTTCTTCTATAGTCATAAGATCTGCTAAAACTTGAGTTGGATGATCTATATCTGTAAGTCCATTCCATACTGGAACCCCTGAATATTTAGATAAAAGTTCTACGGTTTCTTGTTTATACCCTCTAAATTCTATTCCATCATAGTACCTTCCAAGAACTTTTGCTGTATCTTCTAAGGACTCTTTACTTCCCATTTGGGAATTGCTTAAAAATGTAATATGTGCACCTTCATCAAGAGCAGCTACCTCAAAAGCACATCTAGTTCTTGTAGATGTTTTTTCGAACAATAATACAATGTTTTTTCCCTCTAAAACTTTTTTATTCTTTCCTACTCTTTTTTCTGATTTTAAATCATGAGCCAAATCTAATAGATATCTTATTTCACCTGGAGTAAAATCCAATAATGTCAATAGACTTTTACCTTTTAAATTTACAGCCATTTTAATCCCTCCAAAATATTATATATTTTCTCTCCATATGGGCATACTCATGCACCTTGGACCTCCCCTACCTCTTGAAAGCTCAGAGCTTGGCATAGTTAATACTTTTATATTGTTTTTTTCTAGTAGCTCATTAGTTACATAGTTCCTCTCATAGGTAATAACAGTTCCTGGTGATATGGCTAAAGTATTTGAACCATCATTCCATTGTTCTCTACCTGCAATAATAGCATCTCCACCGCCGCATCTTAAAAGTTCCACAGAAGGTAATTTTAAAACATTTTTTAATATATTATTCAAAACATCTTTATGAGAATTAAATATTAAAGCCCCCTCTTTACCTTTAGTTATTTCATATACATTTAAAGGTCCTTCTATTTCTGGATGAATAGTAAACTTATCATAATCTACCATTGTAAACACAGTATCTAAGTGCATAAATGCCCTGCAAGAAGGAATTTCAAAAACTAAAACCCTTTCAAAACCTGATTCAGCTCTTAATAAATTCTGTGCTAACATTTCTATACCCTCTGGAGAGGTTCTTTCACTACAACCTACAGCCAAAACTTTATCTGACAATACAAGTTGATCTCCACCTTCTATACTGTAAGGTACATCTCTTTTATACCAAAGTGGCGTTTCTTCACTTTTAAATAAAGGATGCTCCTTATATATACATTCCAAAAATAAGCTTTCTCTCCTTCTAGCTAAGGTATGCATACGATTAATACTTAACCCCCTACCTATGGCAGCAGCCGGATCTCTAGTAAAATATAGATTAGGCATAGGATCTAAGTAAAAAGGATATTTATTATCCATTATTTCTATTAAGGATGATATTTTTTTAATTTTAATTTCATCTTTTCTAACCCCAGAAATTAAAGTATCTACCATTGTCTTGGAATCCATAGCCATTAAATATTCTGATAAAGATTCCATAAGAGAGTGAGAGGTTAGTTTGCTCTCTTTCAAAAATTCTAATAAAAAATTATTTTTGAGTCTTTCGTTTTCTAATACCTCTGATACTAAATCTTCTACATAATACACTTCTACCCCGTTTTCCTTCAAAATCTTAGCAAAGCCATCATGCTCTTTTTTTGCAGCTTTTAGATAAGGTATATCATCAAAAAGCAATCTATCAAGATACGCTGGAACAAGATTCTCTATTTCTTTTCCTGGTCTGTGCAAAATTACTTTTTTAAGTCTTCCTATTTCAGATGTAACATTTATACTTTGGGACATCTTGTCCACCTCCATATATTTTAATAACCAAAAGTATATAAAACTATTATATGTCATAAGAATATTTTCTGAAAATTCTTATAACGTCTTATAAGTTCATTTTAATTCCCTATTAGCAGAATATTCCATCTACTTTCTCTATGCTCTTTGTAATTACTGCATACTTCTCTATGCTACAGAAGTTTCCATTTGATTTATTTTTTATACTATGCATATATGTATAAAAATACCAATCCCTTTGAATTTAACATTTTTTATGAATAACTATGCATCCTTGAAAAACCTAAATTTATAAAGTTAACAAAAATTTAAATATTTAAGTTCTACATACATGTTTACATTCCATAACATTCATTGTTTATAGAAGGTACTCTTTACACTCCCCACTTATATAGTCTCTTCTAAGCTTAAGATAGATAGGTACTTCATCTGAAGCTTAGTTATAACTTGATAAATAGTTATTTAAATAATGCTTTAAATAAAAAAAGAACCCTAAAATTAGGGTTTCCTGAGTGTAATGCTTTTATTCATTATAAATACCAAAATTTCTATATCTATTATATCTCCTATATATTAAAGAGTTACTTTCTATATCCTCATATCTATCTATAAAATCAATTATTTCATGTCTCATATAGGATGCCACTGAAAATGGATCCTTTTGTAATCCCTCTAAAGGTTCTTCTATTATTTTATCTATAACTCCAAATTTTAATAAATCTTCACTGGTTAACTTCATCATTTCTGCAGCCTCTTTTGACTTTTTAACATCTTTCCACAAAATGCTAGCAAATCCTTCTGGTGATAATATGGAATAAATGGAATTTTCCAGCATCCAAACCTCGTCTGCCATTGCCAGAGCTAAAGCTCCTCCACTTCCTCCTTCACCTATAACCACCGAAAGTATAGGTACTTTTAATCTTGCCATCTCTAAAAGATTAGAAGCTATAGCATGACCTTGCCCTCTTTCCTCTGCTTCTACTCCACAAAATGCCCCAGGAGTATCCACAAAACATATTATAGGTCTATTAAATTTTTCAGCCTGCTTCATAAGTCTTAAGGCTTTTCTATACCCCTCTGGATGAGGCATACCAAAATTTCTAACTAAGTTTTCTTTTGTATCCTTACCTTTTACTTCTGCTATAATAG
Organism: Clostridium simiarum; assembly: GCF_018919175.1. GTDB lineage: Bacteria > Bacillota > Clostridia > Clostridiales > Clostridiaceae > Clostridium_L > Clostridium_L simiarum. Next base: position 871,690 of record NZ_JAHLQL010000001.1, read on the forward strand.
TAAAAGACTTATCTTTTAATCTCCCAATACCTCCTATTATGGCTTTATCATCTCCAAAACATCTATCCCCATGAAATTCAATAAAATCATCAAATATATTCTTTATAAAAAAATCTGAAGAGGGTCTATCCTTTAACCTAGCTAAAGTAACTTTATTCCAAGCCTTATTTATATCACTCATTTATTCCTCCCTCCTATGATAGAGCAACAAGCTTCCTAGGACTTCTTTTAAATCCTTTCTATGAATAATATTATCTACAAAACCTTTTTCTAACATGAATTCTGCACTTTGAAAACCTGAAGGTAGTTTTTCATTTATGGTTTTTTCAATTACTCTTTTTCCTGCAAAACCAATTAATGCTTGTGGTTCACTTAATATTATATCTCCCTGCATAGCAAAGCTAGCTGTAACGCCTCCTGTAGTTGGATCCGTTAAAACTGTTATATATAATAATCTGTTTTCATCAAAAACTGATAAAGCTGCGCTAATTTTAGCCATCTGCATAAGGGATATAATACCCTCTTGCATCCTTGCTCCACCAGATGCAGTAAATATTATTAAAGGTAACTGCTTTTTAACTGCAAACTCTATGGCTCTTGTTATTTTTTCACCTACCACTGAACCCATACTTCCCATTATGAAGTTACTATCCATTATAGCTATAACTGTAGAAACACCATCAATCTTTCCTTCACCAGTAACTACTGCCTCATTTTCTCCAGATAGGTTTATAGACTGCTTTATCTTTAATTCATAGGCAGGAAAATTCATAGGATTAGATGTGGTTATATTATCAAACATCTCTAAAAAAGAACCTTCATCACAGATCATTGAAATCCTCTCTCTAGCACCTAATCTAAAATGATAATTGCAGTATTTACAAACTTTAAGATTATCTTCTACATCTTTTTTATACATAATCTTTCCGCAACCTTCACATTTTATCCAGGTTCCTGAAGGAATTTCAGGTTTTGCTTCTTCTATATTGTTTTTATTACTTAAAACCTCTCTATTAATAGTTATATATTTTCTCTTTTTAAATATATCTTTTAGCATTATACTTCATCACTTCCTATTTAAAAAGGAGGTATCATAAATTCCTTTTATGAAATCTTCTCTACATAATATTTCAAACTGCAATTCAATATTATTTTTTATACCTCCAATTACAAATTCGCTCAATGCCCTTTTCATCTTCATTATGGCTTCTTCTCTATTTCTTCCATAAACAATTAGCTTTGCTAACATAGAATCATAAAATGGCGGTATGGTATAATCTTGATATATGGCACTATCTATTCTAATTCCAGGTCCCCCAGGAATTAGAAGTTCCTGAATTTTACCTGGGCAAGGTCTATAATCATTATTCGGATCTTCTGCATTTATCCTACATTCAATAGCATGACCTTTAATTTTAATATCCTCTTGTTTAAAGCTAAGTTCTCTTCCATAAGCAATATTTATTTGCTCTTTAACAATATCAACTCCTGTAACCATTTCTGTAACGGGATGCTCTACTTGAATTCTAGTATTCATCTCCATAAAATAAGGTATACCCTTGCCATCTACAAGAAACTCTATGGTACCTGCATTAGTATATTTTGCAGCTTTAGCTGCTCTTACTGCCATGATTCCTAACTCTTTTCTTAAATCCTCTGATATAAAAGGCGAAGGGGATTCCTCTAATACCTTTTGATTTTTTCTTTGGATTGAGCATTCTCTTTCTCCAAGATGAATAACATTGCCCTTTTCATCGGCTAAAATCTGAACCTCTATATGATGAGGATTTTCTATAAACTTTTCTATATACAAGCTACTATCTCCAAAACATGCCTCTGCCTCAGCCTTAGCTAAATTATAGGCACCTTTTAGCTCTTCTTCACTTTTAACAATTCTTATACCTTTTCCTCCTCCGCCATTGGAGGCCTTTATCATTATAGGAAATCCTATATCCTTTGCTATAGCTAAAGCTTCCTCTTCATTTTTTATATCTCCTTCAAAACCAGGTATAACTCTAACTCCTGAATTTCTCATAAAGTCTTTAGCCTTTGCCTTATCTCCCATAAGATCTATAACTTCACTTTCAGGACCTATGAACTTTATATTACATTCATTGCAAATAGAAGCAAACCTACTGCTTTCAGCCATAAATCCAAATCCCGGATGTATAGCCTCTGCACCTTTTAAAACCGTAGCACTTATTATGTTTTCTATATTTAAATAGCTATCCTTAGAATTGCTAGGGCCTATGCATACAGCTTCATCTGCTAACATGGTGTGAAGAGCTGTAGCATCTGCCTCTGAATAAACAGCAACAGTACTTATTCCCATTTCCCTACAAGCTCTTATTATTCTTACAGCAATTTCTCCTCTATTAGCAATCAATATCTTCTTAAACATAGCTCATCTCCTAACTGCCTAAAGCAAACATTAACTCAACTTCACAAGCAATTTCTTCTTCTACTTTTGCTATGGCCTTTCCTACACCTATATTGCCCTTCATTTTTATGATATCTACTTCTAATTTTAATCTATCTCCTGGAACTACTTTTCTTCTAAATCTAGCTTTATTAATTCCAGCAAAATAAGGTATCTTACCCTTATTTTCTTCTAAACTTAAAATGGCAATAGCTCCTGCTTGAGCCAGTGATTCTATAATTAAAACTCCTGGCATTACAGGTTCTTCTGGAAAGTGACCAATAAAATGTTGCTCATTTATGCTTACATTTTTATAAGCAACCACCTTTTCTCCTGGTATCACATACTCTACAAAATCAACTAATAGGAAAGGATATCTATGAGGAATTATCTCTTGTATTTCTTTAATATTCATCTTCTACACTTCCTTTCTTATTTTAAATAGAGCTTCACCATATTCTACAAAATCATTATTCTCCACTAAAACCTCTACTACTTCTCCATTAAATTCACTTTCTATTTCATTCATTAGTTTCATGGCCTCTATAATACAAATCACTTGACCTTTTTTTATAGTATCTCCTCTTTTAACAAAGGAGGGTTCCTCTGGTGTAGGAGCAGAATAAAATGTACCTACCATGGGGGATTTTATTATTGCATATTCTTCTTCCAAAATTTCTTCTTTTCTTGTTTCTTTCTTTACTCCCTCTGAGTCTTTATCTTTACCAAAAATCTTTTCATTTGTAGTTAAACCGATGCTATTATCTTCTATTTCAAAATTAATATCTTCATCTAACTTACAAATCTCTTTTCTCTCTTCCTTAGATTTATCTAATTTTATATAAGCCTCTTCAGTTTTTATTTCAAACAAAGCTATACTTGAATTATCTACTCTGTCAATAATTTTTAATAATGACTCTAAGTCTAAATTCAAACCCATATGCTAATTCTCCTCCCACTTTTTTATTAATAGAGAAGCATTATGTCCACCGAATCCTAAAGAATTTGACAAGGCATAAGTCAAATCAGCTTTCCTTCCTTTGTTGGGAACATAGTCTAAGTCACAATCTTCATCTTTTACTTTATATCCTATAGTAGGAGGGATGTATCCTTCTTGAAGGGCTTTTATGGAAACTATGGCTTCTACAGCTCCAGCTGCTCCTAATAAATGTCCTGTCATAGATTTTGTAGAGCTTACAGGTATCTTATAGGCATAATCTCCAAATAATCTCTTAATAGCTAAGGTTTCAAATTTATCATTATACTCAGTACCAGTACCATGGGCATTTATATAAGATATTTCATCTTTGTTAATACCTGCTTCTTTAATAGCATCTTCCATAGCTCTCATGGCGCCTTCCCCTTCTGGATCTGGTGAAGTCATATGATATGCGTCACAGGTTGAACCGTATCCCACGATCTCACCATAAATATGAGCACCTCTTTTTAATGCATGATTAAGTTCTTCTAATACAACTATGCCTGCTCCTTCTCCCATAACAAATCCATTTCTTTCCTTATCAAAAGGTATAGATGCTCTGTTTAAATCAGTACTATTACTTAGAGCTGTAAGGTTAGTAAATCCAGCCATAGCTAAAGGTGTTATTGAAGCTTCAGTTCCGCCAGCTATAACTACCTCTTGATAACCATCTTTAATAAGTCTAAATGCATCTCCTATAGCATTAGTTCCTGTAGCACAAGCAGTAACTACAGTATAACATACTCCTTTAATACCATTTTTTATGGCTATAGTTCCTGGAGCCATATTGCTTATTATCATAGGTATAATAAGAGGCGATACCCTATTAGGTCCTTTGTTAATTAAATTTTCTTCTTCCTTTTCTATAGTACTAAAACCACCTATACCTGAACCAACTATAACTCCTATTTTATATGGATCTTCTTTGCTAATATCTAAATTTGAATCTTTAATAGCCTCCTTTGCTGCAATTAAAGAAAACTGACAAAATCTATCCATTCTTTTCACTTCTTTTTTTTCTATAAAATCTTCTGGATTATAATCCTTAACCTCTGCTGCAATTTTAACTTTAAAATTATCTGCTTTAAAAGCTTTTATATAATCTATTCCACAACAGCCTACCATAATATTATTCCAAAATTTTTCTACAGAATTACCTAAAGGAGTTATGGCTCCTAGTCCTGTTATAACAACTCTATTCTTCAAAGCTTTTATCTCCTTTCCTATATAACCATACCTCCGTCTACCTGAATCACTTGCCCAGTTATGTAATCTGAAGCAGGTAAACTTAAGAAAGCTACAGTTTCAGCTATATCTTCCACAGTCCCCAACCTTTTAAGAGGTATGGAAGATTCTAATTTTGCTTTTACCTCTTCTGAAAGTTTATCTGTCATATTTGTACATATAAAACCTGGTGCCACAGCATTAACATTTATCCCTCTACTACCTAACTCTTTTGCCAGAGATTTAGTTAGTCCTATCAAAGCTGCCTTTGAAGCAGAATAATTTGCTTGACCTGTATTTCCATAAACGCCTACAACAGAAGACATATTTATTATCTTTCCACTTTTTTGTTTCAACATAAAAGGTACTACATGCTTCACACAATTAAAACTACCTTTTAAATTTACATCTATTACTTTATCAAAATCTTCTTCCTTCATCCTTAGTATCAAGTTATCTCTAGTTATACCTGCATTGTTCACCAGTATATCAACTCTATTATATTTTTCATAAGCTAAATCCATAAGTTCTTTTGCACTTTCAAACCTACTTATATCTCCCTTATGCAAAATAGCATTACCGCCATGACTTTCTATATATTTAAGTACTTCTAAAGCTTCTAATTCTTCATTTCTATAATTAATAACCAAATCAGCGCCTAGTGATGCTAACTTTAAAGCTATAGCTCTACCTATGCCCCTTGAAGCTCCTGTCACTACTGCACATTTGCCTTTTAACATATAACTCCTCCTAAAGCTTTTTATTTAAAACCTGTAAAGTTTTTTCTAAAGATTTCATATCTTCTATATTTAACACTAGAGCTTCTCTGTTTATTTTTTTTACAAAGGAACTAAGGGTTCTTCCAGGTCCTACTTCTAAAAAAGTATCTACTCCAGAATTAATCATTGTATTTACGCTTTGTTCCCATTTAACAGGACTCATAACTTGTTTCACAAGAGTAGATTTTATATCTTCATCCTTTATAAAACCTCCAGTAACATTGGTTACTATTGGAACCTTTTGTGTTGAAAGTTTTACTGTTTTTAGCTCTTCTTCCAATCGTATAGAAGCTTCCCTTAACAATAGAGTATGAAATGGCCCACTGACATTTAACCTTTTAGCCCTAACCTTATATTCATTATTAGCTATTTCTACAGCATACTGTATTGCTTCTAAGTCTCCTCCTACAACTATCTGTCCAGGACAATTATAGTTTGCCACCTCTATGAAACCTTTATGTCTTGATTTACTACATATTTCATCTATATCTTTTATAGTTCCTCCAAGTAAAGCTGCCATAGCACCTTCTTTTCCTGTAACTGCCTCTTCCATAAACCTTCCACGTTTTTTAACTAAAGCTACTGCTGTTTCAAAGTCTAGAACCTTGGAGCACACTAAAGCTGAATATTCACCTAAACTTAAGCCTGCTACAATTTCAGGAACAATACTGTATCCCTCTAGAGCTCTTAATAAAGCTATGGTTACAGTTAATATTGCTGGTTGGGTATATTCTGTTTTATTTAAAACATTTTTTTCATCCTTAAAAATCAAATCACAAATATTAAATTGTAAAACCTCTGAAGCCCTATGAAAAACTTCCCTACTCCCTTGAATATTTCTATAAATCTCATAAGCCATCCCTACATATTGGCTACCTTGACCTGGAAATATAAAAGCTACCTTTCTCATGGTATCCTCCTAAATTCTACAGCTAATGTTTTTAATTACATTTTCAGCTTCAAAGAAAATTTCTTCAATTATCTCCTTACAGCTTTGCTGTTTTTTTACAAGTCCTGCTATTTGACCTGCCATAACAGATCCCCATTCTGTATCTCCTTCTAAAACCGCCTTAGGCAATCTTCCTTTTCCTAAGTTTTCATAGTGTTCTAAAGGTGCAAAATTTTTCTCTAGGCTTTGAAATTCTCTAGAAAGCTTATTTTTTATAACTCTAACAGGGTGACCTGTAGCTCTTCCTGTAACCATAGTATCTATATCTTTAGCATTTATTACCTTTTGCTTATAATTTTCATGAACCTTACATTCTTCTGCTACCAAAAATCTAGTACCTAGTTGAACACCTTTAGCACCTAGCATAAAAGCTGCTGCTACACCTCTTCCATCACCAATTCCTCCTGCTGCAATTACTGGTATATGAACAGAATCTACTACTTGTGGCACTAATGCCATAGTGGTAAGTTCTCCTATGTGGCCCCCTGCTTCACATCCTTCTACCACTACTGCATCTGCTCCACTTCTTTCCATTCTTATAGCTAAAGCAGTAGAAGCCACAACAGGAATTACTTTAATGGCTTTTTCTTTCCACATAGACATATACTTTCCTGGATTTCCTGCTCCAGTAGTTACAACTTTCACCTCTTCTTCAGAAACAATCTTTGCAATTTCTTCTGCATAGGGACTAAGTAGCATTATATTTACTCCAAAAGGCTTATCTGTAAGTTCCTTTGCTTTTCTTATTTCATTTCTTACCCATTCAGGTGAAGCATTACCAGCACCTATAAGTCCAAGGCCACCTGCATTACTAACTGCAGCAGCTAAAGAACTATCAGCTACCCAAGCCATTCCACCTTGGATTATAGGATACTTAATACCTAATAATTCACATAATTCACTCGAGAACATATCTTACCTCCAAAGGATTTCTTTATTTTGTAACACTTTCTATATATTCCACTACATCTTCTATAGTCTTTATATTCTCTACCTCTGCTATTTGTATATTAAATTCTTCTTCCAACTCAATAACTATTTGAAATAAGTCTAAAGAATCTACTCCTAACTCTTCAAAGGTAGTACTTAATTGTAATTTATCCCCTTCTATATCTAATTGAGTTCCTATTATCTTTTTTACTTTATCTAATATCATAATGTTACCTCCAATTTATTTTAATTTTATACTATGAATACCATCCATAATGCCTTAGTGGGTATTCTATTTAATGAAACTTTACCGAAAGCCAGGAATTACTTTATATTAATTACCATTCAATTAATATACAACCGTAAGTAAGTCCGCCTCCAAATCCTACTAAAATTATTTTATCTCCTTTTTTCACCATAGCTTTTTCTACTACTTCACTAAGAGCTATAGGAATACTTGCGCTAGATGTATTTCCATAAAGGTTTAAATTTATATAGAACTTTTCTAATGGCAAATTAAGTTTACTTGCAGCAAACTCAATAATTCGTTTATTAGCTTGATGAGGTATTATATATTTTATATCTTCTATTTTAGTATTTGACTTTTTTAAAACCTCTTCTACAGAATCTACCATTGCCTTTGTAGCAAACTTAAAAACTTCTTTACCATTCATAGTTACAAACTTATTATTCAAAATAGAATTATCTTCATTTAGTTGTCTAGAAGCGCATTTAAGGTATTCTCCTTTATCCCCATTAGATTTAGTAACATACCCCATTATCCCCTCTGACTCGCTCTGTGTTAGAAGGGCAGCTCCAGCACCATCACCAAAAAGAACACAGGTATTTCTATCTTTCCAATCTACAATCTTAGAAAGCACTTCAGCTCCTACTACTAATACATTTTTTGCTCCACCTGAGCAAATAAAGGAATCTGCTATAGTTAACCCATATATGAAACCTGAGCAAGCAGCATTTATGTCAAAGGCTGTTGCATTTATTGCTCCAAGTTTTTTTTGTACTTCGCAAGCACCAGAAGGAGTGAGATTTTCAGAGGTTATAGTTGCCATAATTATCATATCTATTTCCTCTGCCTTTATTCCTGCATTTTTAATTGCCATTACAGCTGCATTAAAAGCTATATCTGTAGTTTCTTCATCCTTGCAAATCCTTCTTTCTTCTATACCTGTTCTGGATATTATCCATTCATTACTAGTGTCAACCATTTTTTCTAGGTCCTGATTTGTTAATTTATAAGGTGGTACATACATACCTGTACCTATAATTTTGGATTTTTTCATATAAAAACTCCTCATCTATCCTGAAGTTTATACTTTTCTTTAAAAAAGCTATTTAATTTTTCTAAAGAACTAATAAGAGTCTTCTCCTCTTCCTCACTTAATCCATTTATGGTGGCCTTTATCATGTCAGAATGAAATTTTTCGTGAAGTCTATAGGCAAGCTTTCCTCTTTTAGTAAGTTGTATTAATACTACTCTCCTATCCTCCTCTATCCTCTTTCTCTCCACATAGCCTTTTTTTATTAATTTGTTAATAGCTGTAGTTAAAGTTCCTACTGTTATCTTTAGATCTGTAGCAACTTCCGACATAGTTCTAGCTTCATACATACCTATAGCTTCAATGGTATGTATTTCGGTAACAGATAAATCATTTAATTCTCCATTTCGAAGAGCATTTTGCTCTATTTGAAGTATGTCATTAAAAATATCCACCAATAGTTCATTTAATACATGTATACTTTTGCTCATAATCTCCTTTACGCTCCCATTCTTTTTTATATAATTTCATACTAATGTAGGGAGGTGTTAAAATCAAATATAATTTAAATTTGACTTTCAAATATTTTGATAGTCAAAGTATATAATATAAAAAAACTCCTGTCAACAAAGTTTTAGGAATTTTTTTATGTAAATTTTCTATAAATAGTTCATTTTTCTATCTTTAAAGTAAACTACTTTTAAATCTAATGATGTTGAAATTTCAGTAGCCAGGGAAAAGTTATTACCTATATGTTCCTTTACATGTGCATCTGAACCTATGGATATATTTTTTCCACCTAACTCTTTATATCTTTTATATATAGGGAACAAATTATCTTTTACAGCTTTTAACCCAAGCCTTCTGGTATTAATCTCCATAACTATATTGTTATTTATACAACTTTTAATAATCTCATCTATAATGTCACTATGTTCATCATAATATAGCTCCTTATCTTCAAAGGGGCCATATCTACATATGTAATCTATATGAGCTAATATATCTATGTAAGTATGATTCATAATATTTTCTAATAAACTTTCAAGATATTCTTTATAGACTTCATTTTTTTCTCTATTTTCATAGGTAGACTTGTGAAATATATCTTTATCTCCTAAAAAATGCAGAGAACCTATAACCTGGTCAAAGGAATTATTCATTATTATTTCTCTATTTATATCCTTAAAGTCCCTACTCATACCTAATTCTATTCCCAAAAGGAGATTATTATTTCTATACTTTCCATACTCCTCAAAATAATCTTCTATATTAAATTTAAACTTACCCTCTTCAGGATGGTTAGTATCCATATGTTCCGTGATAACTAAACCTATATTATATTCCTTACCTTTTAATAAAGCTTCCTCCAAAGTCATATTAGAATCCGTAGAAAATTTAGTATGTATGTGGCTGTCAAACATTATTTATCACCAACATAATAATCTATTACTTCGCCATAAAACACAGTGTGATAATCTCCTTCTAAATAAGTGGATTTATTTATATCTTCACTTATTATTTCTGGACTAATATTATGTTTATAAACTACCTTACATTCAAAATATACATCGCACCCATCTATAACAGGACTTTTTAGCTTATTTGAAGGTTTTGTATTAATCCCAGCCAATTGAAACTTATCTACATCTCTTCCTGATTTTGAGCCACAAACCCCTAGTGGCTTCTTCATACTATTATCTAAAGGAAGACTTATAGTAAATTCACCACTTTTATCTATTATATCATGTGTAAATCTTGATTTTCTAACATAAATAATAAAAACTGGTTTTCCCCAAGCGAGTCCTAAGTTTCCCCAGCTTATAGTCATTGTATTTATAATTTCTCCATTTTTAGAAGTAAGAAACGCTCCTTGTTTATGAAAATTTTTCATATTTTTATCAACACTTTTTAAAGCTTCCATAAAATTTAAATCCTCCTAATTATCATGTAATATTACTAAATTATTATAACATATATAAATAAAAATAAAAATGTGAAGCTTAACTTCACATTTTTATTAAAAACTATTTTTTCTAATCATATAAAGGAAATTTCTTGCAAAGATTTACTACTTCTTCTCTTACATAAGAAAGATCCTTCTCTCTATTTTCTATAACTTCATTTATAAGTCTTGCTACTATTTTCATCTCTTCTTCTTTAAATCCTCTTGTTGTAACTGCTGGTGAACCAATTCTCATTCCGCTTGTTACAAATGGACTTAAAGTTTCAAAAGGAATAGTATTTTTATTTACTGTTATTCCTACTGTATCTAATAATTTTTCTGCATCTTTTCCTGTAATATTTTTATTAGTTAAATCTACTAATAATAAATGGTTATCTGTTCCATTAGAGACAAGTTTAAATCCGTAATTTACAAGTTCTTCTGCTAAAACCTTTGCGTTTTTAACTACTTGACTCATATATTCCTTAAAGGAATCTTGAAGAGCCTCCTCAAAACAAACAGCTTTTGCCGCTATAACATGCATTAAAGGACCACCTTGCATACCTGGGAATAAGCTCTTATCTACATCTTTTGCAAATTTTTCTTTACATAATATAGCTCCTCCTCTAGGTCCTCTTAAAGTTTTATGTGTAGTAGTAGTAACAAAGTCTGCATATGGTACTGGTGATGGATGAAGTCCTGCTGCTACTAATCCTGCTATATGAGCCATATCTACCATAAAGTATGCTCCAACTTCATCAGCTATTTCTCTAAATTTCTGAAAGTCAATAACTCTTGGATATGCACTAGCTCCAGCTACTATCATTTTAGGTTTATGTTCTAATGCTGCTTTTCTAACTTCTTCATAATCAATTTGTTCGTTCTCTTTATTTACACCATAAGAAACAAAATTAAATAACTTACCAGAGAAGTTAACTGGACTTCCATGGGTTAAATGTCCTCCATGACTTAAATCCATTCCTAAAACAGTATCTCCTGGTTTTAAAACTGCAAAATAAACCCCCATATTTGCTTGAGAGCCTGAGTGAGGTTGTACATTAGCATGCTCTGCATTAAATAATCTCTTCATTCTATATCTAGCTAAGTCCTCTGCTTTGTCTACAACCTCGCAACCACCATAATATCTTTTATGTGGATATCCTTCTGCATATTTATTTGTTAATGCTGAACCCATAGCCTCCATTACAGCTCTGCTAGTAAAGTTTTCTGAGGCTATTAATTCTATGTTATACTCCTGTCTGTCCATTTCCTCTTTGATGATATCTAGTATTTCTCTGTCAGACTTTTCTAAGTATGAAAATATCATATTCAACACTCCTTTAGATTCTAATAATAAATGAATAAAATCCTTCTACCATCATTATAAAATTCAATAGGATAATATTCAACTATAATTTACAATAAACTCAAAATAATTTTAATTTTCAAAACAACTCTATAAAATATTTTTCTGTGATATAATACTTTTTAGTACAGTAAACTATTTAGATAAGGAGCATTAATTATGGATGTAAATAAGATTATTTTTGTTGCTACAGAAGCTGGAAGAATAATTTTAGAGAATGGTGGCGAAACCTATAGAGTTGAAGAAACTATTCTAAGAATCTGCGATGCTTATCTAATAAAAAATGCAGACAGTTATGTTACTCCTACAGGAATTATGGTATCTGCTACGGACAAGTATGGCCATAACATATCTATAATAAAAAGAATAAAGAAAAGAACTGTAGATTTAGAAAAAATATCCCAAGTAAATGATCTATCACGAAGCATAAAATTAAAAGGAATGACTGCTGACGAATTCAGAGAAGAACTAAAAAAAATTGAGAATGCTCCTAGATATAGCTACAGGATTACTATACTAAGTGCTTGCTTAATTGCAGGATTTTTCACTCTTATGTTTGGAGGAGGCTTTGGAGACTTCATTGCTTCATTCCTCATTGGTGGTATCATACACTCTGTATCCATATATGCTTCTAAGTTAAACATAAATGCATTTTTTATAAATATTTTAGGAGGAATGTTATCAGCATTATTAGCTATAATATTTGTTTCAATTGGCATATCCTCTGATATAGATAAGATCATCATAGGTTCAATAATGTTATTGGTACCAGGAATTGCTATAACCAATGCTATAAGAGATACTATAGCTGGCGATTTAGTAGCAGGCTTAGCACGATCTGTTGAAGCCTTTTTAATTGCAATAGCTATTGCTGTTGGTTCAGGAATTGTACTTAGTTTTTGGCTTTTATTAAGTGGAGGTTTTTAAAATGATATTAAAATCAATTTATGCTTTTATTGCCACTTTAGGGTTTGCAATATTATTTAACATAAAGGGGAAAAAACTTTTTTTTGCATCCTTAGGAGGAGCTATGAGTTTCTTTTTTTATCTTTTATTTTTACAGCTAAACTTTTCAGAGTTGTCGGCTTTGTTTTTTAGTACTATAATTTTTAGTGTATACTCTGAAATATTAGCTAGATGTCTGAAAACTCCTGTTACAACCTTTACTATTTGTGCTTTAATACCTTTGGTTCCAGGAGGTGCTATGTACTATACTATGTTAGAATCTATCCAAGGAAATATAGGAAAGTCTCTAGAAATAGGTTTTAACACTATATGTAAAGCTGGAGCTTTAGCCATTGGAATTATAATTGTTTCCTCTACTTCAAGATTTATAAATGAAAATAGAAAAAGAAGTGAAATTTCTTAACCACATATTTATTAAAAATAACATTTGAAATAAATAAAAAAGAGTATCTATAAAAATCATAAATACTCTTTTAATTTATTTCAAAAACATTAGAAGAGTACTTACTAACTCTTCTATTTTTTCATTATTTTCACTGCTTTCTTCTAAATCCATGCAATTAATAGCATAATTTTCAAGCATTAAGCCCCCAACTTTATTTATTGCTGCTCTTACTGCTGCAATTTGAACAAGCATATCTTTACAGCAAACTTCCCTATCCACCATATTCTGAATTCCTTTTACTTGACCTTCAATTCTTCTTAAACGTACAATTATATCTTTTTTTAAATCAGCACTTCTATCTTCCATAAAAATCATCTCCTCATCTATGCCTATACCTATACCCCGTATAATACTATAGTTATTATATCATCCATTACTAAATATATCAACTAAGCAAAAAGAAATCCCATCTTGCCGTTCAATGAGCCTATGATTGAACCCAGTTCAACCAAAGTGGGTGTCCTCCTTTTAGCTTCTTGTATTTCATAAAAACATGAATTTCATTCTACTAAAAGAGAAAGGCTCCCTATCATCTAGATGTTGGAGCAATATATGCTCACAAACGCGCAAAACAGGAATTTATTTCTTTAATTATATTATAGTGTTTTTTCAGAATGTTTTCAACTTTAATTAATTATCTTCTTTTTCTCTTACACTAATACCCAACTCTTGAAGTTGCTTAGTATCTACCACATTAGGAGCCTCTGTCATTGGGCAGAATGCATTTTGGTTTTTAGGGAATGCAATAACATCTTTTATATTGTCTGTTCCTGATAAGAACATAACCATTCTATCAAATCCAAAAGCTAACCCACCATGTGGAGGAGGTCCAAATTTAAAGGCTTCTAGTAAAAATCCAAATCTCTCCCAAGCGCTTTCACTAGTAAATCCTAAAACATTAAACATCTTTTCTTGAAGTTTAGAATCATGAATTCTTATACTTCCACCGCCAAGCTCTTCTCCATTAAGAACCATATCATAAGCTTTAGCTCTAACTCTTCCTGGTTCTGATTCTAAATATGGAATATCTTCATCCATAGGGCATGTAAATGGATGATGTGCCGCTTGGTATCTATCCTCTTCTTCATTGTACTCTACCAATGGGAACTCTGTAACCCATAAGAAATTAAATTCTTTATTATCCTTTAGTAGTTCAAGCTTTTTAGCAAGTTCTAATCTTAAAGCACCTAGAGACTGGAATACCACACTGTTTTTATCTGCTACAATTAATACTAAATCGCCTACTTCAGCTCCTACAGTCTTAATTATTCCATTCATTTCGTCTTCCTTTAAGAACTTAGCTATGGGGGATTTTATTTCCTCTTCTTTTAATGCTATCCACGCTAATCCCTTTGCCTTATAAGTTTTTACAAATTCCCCTAGTCTATCGATATCTTTTCTTCCCATGGAAGCTCCGCCTTTAACACATATAGTTCTTACAGAACCGCCATTATCTAAAGCATCTTTAAACACCTTAAAATCAATTCCTTCTACTACAGAACTTATGTCATTTATCTCCATGCCAAATCTTAAATCCGGCTTATCTGAACCATATTTCTCCATAGCTTCTTTATAAGGAAGTCTTTTGAAAGGTGTTTTAACTTCCACACCTAACACTTCATTAAACACATAGGATACTAATCTTTCATTTATTGTCATAACATCCTCTGCTTCCACAAAGGACATTTCAAGGTCTACTTGAGTAAATTCTGGTTGTCTATTAGCTCTTAAATCTTCATCTCTAAAACATTTTACTATTTGAAAATATCTATCGAAACCTGATACCATCAATAATTGTTTAAATAATTGTGGTGATTGAGGTAATGCATAAAACATGCCTGGGTAATTTCTACTAGGAACTAAATAATCTCTTGCTCCTTCAGGTGTACTTTTAGTAAGCATAGGTGTTTCTACTTCTAAAAATCCTTCTTTATCTAAAAAGTCTCTTATAGCTTTTGCAGCCTTATGTCTTATATGAAAAATACTTTGCATATCTGGTCTTCTTAAATCTAGATATCTATATTTTAATCTTATAGATTCTGCTGCATCTAAGTCCTCTTTTATATATATAGGTGGAGTTTCAGATTCAGATAATATCTTAACACTTTCTGCCTTTAGCTCAACCATTCCTGTTGGCATATTTTCATTTACTGATTCTCTTTTTACAATGTTTCCTGTTACTGCAATACAATATTCTGGTTTTATAGAATCAGCTTTTATAAAAGCATCATTATTAATTTCTTCTCCAAAAACCACTTGAAGTATTCCAGTTCTATCTCTTAAATCAATAAAAAGAAGACCTCCTAAATTTCTCTTTCTTTGAACCCATCCCATAACAGTTATAGTTTTGTCTACATGTTCTTCTCTTAATTCTCCACACATAATTGTACGTTTAAGTCCGTTTAAAGCCTCGCCCATTATATTTCCTCCTGCGATAAATTATTTTTGTATGATTTCTATAAGTTCATTTAAGTTGGTTAAATCCACCTCAAATTGTTCTCCATCAACCATTCTTTTAAGTTTTGCTTTATTTTCTTTAAGTTCATTTTCACCAAGTATCATGGTGAAAGCCGCTCCTACTTTATTAGCATACTTCATTTGTGCCTTTACACTTCTCTTTAAATGATCGCATTCACACTTAACTCCCTTTTGCCTTAGTTTATAAGTAAACTTATATGCCTCTAAAGCAGCATCTCTGCCAATAGATCCTATATATAGTTCAATTACAGTAGGTTTTGGAATTTCTACATTTTCTTCCTCCAATGTCATAAGGAGCCTTTCCATTCCCATTCCAAATCCTACTGCTGGCATCTCAGGTCCACCAATCCCTTTTATTAAATAATCATATCTTCCTCCACCACAAACTGTGATGTTATCATTTACTATTTCGAATACTGTTTTGCTATAATAATCTAAACCTCTCACTATATAAGGGTCTACTTCATAAGTTATATCCATAGCCTTTAAGTGAGTTTTTAAATCTTCAAAGTGTTCCTTACAATCTTCACAAATATAATCTAGTATTACTGGTGCTTCCTTAGTTATAACTTTGCATTTTTCTTCTTTACAATCTAATATTCTCATAGGATTTCTATCATAACGAGTTTTACAAGTAGGGCATAACTCTTCAAAATTATCCTTTAAAAATCCTTTTAAAACCTCATTATACTTTGCCCTACAAACAGGACATCCTATACTATTTATTTTAAGTTTTAATCCTTTAACCCCAAACTCTCTATAAGCACTCATAGCAAGACTTATAATTTCAGCATCTAATGAAGCTCCTTCTCCCCCAAAAACTTCTACTCCAAACTGGTGATGCTGTCTCAATCTTCCTCTTTGTACATTTTCATAACGAAATACTGGAGTAAAATAGTATAATTTTGTAGGTTGCGCTTCACTATATAATCCGCTTTCTATGAAAGCTCTTACAGAAGGAGCAGTGCCCTCTGCTTTTAATGTAATGCTTCTGTCAGCTTTATCATTAAAAGTATACATTTCCTTTTGAACTACATCTGTGGTATCTCCCACTCCTCTTATAAATAGTTCTGTATGTTCAAATATAGGTGTTCTTATCTCTCTAAAGCCATAGTTTTCTGCTATGTTTGAAAGTTTATTTTCTATATAATGCCACTTATATCCATCCTGTGGTAACATGTCTTTTGTGCCTTTTGGCGCTTTTATAGTTATAGCCATTACATCACTTCCTTAAATAAAATTAATTCATATTATTAAATCTTTAAAGATTATAAGTTATATAATGTATTTAATAAATCTTTTTTCTTTTCTATCATCTCATCAATTCTATTTACATATTCTCTTATATCTTTAACATTAGGAAATCTTTCAATTCTATTCTCATCTAAAAACACAACTTTTGAAACTGCATCTGCCCCAAAAGCAATTATGGTCTGCTTTTCTTCGATCATTTGTATGTTATATATACACTCCATCCCCGGAATTGAATAACCCACATTTTCCATGTTTCCTACCATATTTTTTTGTCTATACATATAATAAGGAATCATTCCTAATTCTTTTGCAGTATCTTTTGTAGCTTCATACATTTTTATAAGTTCCTTTTGGTCAGCTATTTCATAAATTTTATTTAACTTTAGATCCTCATATAATCTGGAGGCTCTTTTTATAGAAAGCCCATGCACCGTTATACTTTCAGGAGCCAAAGATTTTATCATATCTAAAGTGGTGTTCATATGGCTAACCTTTTCTCCCGGAAGTCCCACTATTATATCCATATTAATATTATTGAAACCTAATCTTCTAGCAAGATTAAATTTATCTATAACATCCTTTGCAGAATGCATCCTTCCAATAAGTTTGAGTGTATCATCGTTCATAGATTGAGGGTTAATACTTATTCTATCTACAGCGTACCTTTTCATAGACTTTAATTTTGTTTCCGTTATGGAGTCTGGCCTGCCACATTCTACAGTAAACTCTCTTACTTTAAAGTCTAAAACTAAATTTTCATAGATATTTTTCATCACATATTCAAAATTATCATCATCAACAGCAGTAGGAGTACCTCCTCCAAAATATACTGTATCTATCTCTATAGATTTTGATTTTATAAAGCTGGATACCTCTTTTATTTCTCTTACTAACGCATTTAAATAGGGTTCTACTAATCTTTTATTTCCTGCTATAGGATTAGAAGTAAAGGAGCAGTATAGGCATCTTGTAGGACAAAAAGGCATTCCTACATATATGCTAACTTTGTTTTTATCAACATTTATAAACTTCTCTTCATACTTTGCAATCTCTATACAAAGCTCAACCTTATCTTTTTTTGTGAGGTTTCTATGCTGAAAACGCTCAATTATCTCTTTCTCAGAATATCCATCCTTTAATAGAGCTAATGCTATTTTACTAGGCCTAATACCTATTAAAGTTCCCCAAGGTAATTCAATACCATATAACTTACTAAAATAACTATAAATATACTTTTTTATTTCTTCTTTTATGGGTACACCCTTTGAAAACTGAAACTCTTTAGAATAATCTTTGTTTCCTATTTCCATATAGTCCTTATCTATATGAACATAAAAATTCTCATCTGATTCGACAAAATCGATATCCTCTAAACTGTGGAATAAGTTAATAATTTGATAAACTTCATACCTATAGCTCATATCGTTTAATTTTATATTAATGCCCATAGTTACTCCTATTCCTATTACAAAAATGGATTTCTTTTCTTTTCTCCTCCAATAGTGGATTCAGGTCCATGTCCTGGATAAACTATTACTTCATCGCTTAAAACCATTAATTTATTCTTTATGCTACTTATTATAGTGTCAAAATCTCCTCCAGGTAAATCTGTTCTTCCTATTGAACCTGCGAACAAAGTATCTCCTGTAAACACCTTATCTTCTAATAAAAAACTTATACAACCAGGAGTATGTCCCGGAGTTTCTATTACTTTTATGGTTTTATTTCCTATATCTACAGTATCTCCATCTTTTAATGTTAAGTCAGCTTTTTTATCCTTTCCAAAGCTACCAAACATATAAGATCCATTTGACATAAGTGCTTCATCTTTCTCACTTATTCCTATTGGGGATCCATATCTTTTCTGTAAATTTATAACCCCCCCTGTATGATCGGCATGACCATGAGTTAACATTATATACTTTACTTTAGCTCCTATTTCTTCTATTACAGAAATTATGTCATCCTCATCTCCACCAGGATCTAAAACTACAGCTTCTTTACTTTCCTCGTCCATGATAACATAGCAATTTGCAGCATAAATTCCTGCTGGTATCCTCTTGATTATCATATCTAAACCAACCTCCATTTTAAAAAGTTTTTTTACTCTCTAGTATTAAAGTTACCGGCCCATCATTTTCAATAGATACTTTCATATCAGCGCCAAAAACTCCTGTTTCTACTTTTAAATCACACTCTTTACATAGACTTACAAAATGTTCATACAGCTTTTCTGCCTCTTCTCCAGATAATGCATTCATAAAATTTGGTCTTCTTCCTTTTCTGCAATCCCCATATAATGTAAACTGCGAAACTATGAGAATTTCTCCGCTAACTTCCATTAAAGACTTATTCATCTTTCCTTCTTCATCTTCAAATACCCTAAGATTTAGTATCTTATCCCTCAAATACTTTGCATCTTCTATGGTATCTTCTTTTGAAATACCTAAAAGTATATTAAATCCTGTACCAATACTAGAAATAACTTTTCCTTCTACAGTTACACTAGAATTTAATACTCTTTGAATTACAGCTCTCAAAATTTTCACATCCTTTAATACTTTCTTCTGTATACCTCAATTACTCCCTTGGTTCTTTTAATCTTTTTCATAAGTTCTTTTAGTTGTTCAATATCATTTATCTTTAATTTTATATTAATAGTAGCTATATTTCCCTTTGCTGATTTGGCATTAATAGCATGTAGATTCATTCTAGATTCTGTAATAATCATCATAATATCCGTTAATAATCCACTTCTATCTTCTGCTTTTAATTGTAATTCAGAGATATACCCATCTACCCTATTCCTACCCCATTCCACTTCTACAAACTTTTCTCTATCGTTCATATCCATGCTTTGTATGTTTTTACAGTCTGTCCTGTGTACTGATATACCTCTTCCTTTTGTTATATAACCTATTATATTATCTCCAGGTACTGGGTTGCAACATTTTGCAAATCTTACAAGTACATTAGTGAGCCCTTTTACAGTTATTCCGTAATCTCTATCACTTTTATCCTTTTCTCTATCTTTACTAAAGTCTTCTTCTGTAATTTTGGCTTGTAAATTTTCTAAAGCATTTTTATAGTTAATATTCACTTCTTTTAACCTATTAACAATAATAGAAGGTATAAGCATCCCCATTCCAATAGAGGCAAATAAATCTTCTATACTATTTAAATTATATCTTTTTAAAAGTTTATCAAATCCTTCACCTTTAGCTATTTCTCCAAAATTACAGCCCTGCCTTTTTGCTTCTTTTTCAAGTAATTCTTTACCTTTAGATATATTTTCTTCTCTTTTCTCTTTTTTAAACCAAGCTCTTATCTTACTTTTTGCCTGATTACTTTTTGCAACATTCAACCAATCAATACTTGGTCCTTTTGGAGATGTAGAAGTTAAAATTTCAACTATTTCTCCAGTTTTAAGCTTATAGTCTAGTGTAACCATTTTGCCATTTACCTTTGCACCTATACATCTATTTCCTATGTCCGTATGAATTCTATAGGCAAAGTCTATAGGTGTAGCTTCATAAGGTAAATTTATAACTACACCCTTAGGTGTAAATACAAAGACTTCATCTGAAAATAAATCTATTTTAAACCCTTCCATAAACTCTTCTGCATCGGAAGTTTCTTTTTGCCATTCTAACATATCTCTAAGCCAGGATAGCTTAGCATCAAAATCTCCTTCTTCTCCCTCACTACCCTCTTTATACTTCCAGTGAGCAGCTATACCGTATTCAGCAGTTTTATGCATTTCAAAGGTTCTTATCTGTATCTCAAAAGTCTTTCCTTGAGGTCCTATTACGGTGGTATGAAGAGATTGATACATATTTGGTTTAGGCATAGCAATATAGTCTTTAAATCTTCCTGGAATAGGTTTATAAACTGTATGAACTATCCCAAGTACTGCATAACAATCTTTAATGGTATCCACAAGAATTCTTATGGCTGTTAAATCAAATATTTGATCTATAGTTTTATTTTTGTTAACCATTTTTCTATATATACTATAGAAATGTTTTGGTCTACCCTCGATATCTGATTCAATAGAAGCATTTTCTAATCTACTATTAAGATCAGATATTATCATACTTATATATTCTTCTCTTTCTGCTCTTTTTTCTGCAATTCTTCTTACTAAATCATAATATTCATTAGCATTCATATATCTAAATGCCAAATCTTCTAACTCCCATTTCATCTTAAACATTCCAAGTCTATGAGCTAAAGGAGCATATATATCAAAAGTTTCTTTAGCTTTTTCCTTTTGTTTTTCTACAGGCATATATTTTAAAGTACGCATATTGTGTAATCTATCTGCTAATTTTATGAGGATAACTCTTATATCTTTTGTCATAGCAAGAAGCATCTTTCTTACATTATCAGCTTGCTGCTCTTCTTTAGTTTTATATTTTATCTTTCCAAGCTTAGTAACTCCATCTACAAGTATAGCTACTTCTTCATTAAATTCTTTTTTTATATCTTCAAAACTATAATCAGTATCTTCTACAACATCATGAAGTAGGCCCGCAGCTATAGTATTAGCATCCATGCCAAACTCTGCTAAAATGCAGGCAACCTCAATAGGATGAACTATATAAGGTTCACCAGATTCTCTTCTTTGCTTTTCATGAGCATTATCAGCTAACATATATGCTCTTCTAATAAAGTCCTTATCTACATTATTACAATTTTTATCAATTTTCCTCATTAATTTTTCTAGCATCTAGATTACTCTCCTCTAAAAAACTTTCTTATATACTAAATATATCTAATCTTTAGTGTTAAAGTCAAAGGCTGGTTATATAACCAGCCATTTTTTTATAATTATATAATATAGTTTAACACATTTCAATGAGGTTATATATCATATTGTACTAAAGACATAACGTCATAACCTTGAAGTTTATCTCTACCTTTAAGTTCTGTAAGTTCTATTACAAAATCTATAGCTTCAACTTTTCCACCTATATTTTCTACAAGATTTGCTACAGAACATATTGTTCCACCTGTTGCAAGTAAATCATCGATTATAGCTACTCTTTGACCAGGCTTTATAGAATCGCTATGAATTTCTAATATATCGCTTCCATATTCTAAATCATATTCATCACTTATAGTGTCAAAAGGAAGTTTTCCTTTTTTTCTAACAGGAACAAATCCCACTCCTAGAGCATATGCCACAGGAACTCCAAATATAAATCCCCTTGCTTCCGGTCCAACTATCACATCTATTTTTTTATCTTTTAGGTGATTAGCTATATGATCTATAGTTTTTCTTAGAGAGTCTCCATCTCCTATAAGCGTAGTAATATCCTTAAAACTTATACCTTCCTTCGGAAAATTCTCTATTATCCTTATTTTCTCTTTAAAATCCATCTTATATTCCTCCACAAATCACATAATATTATGTATTTAAAATATTATTATTTACTTCTTTACTTAAATACTTGGCTATTTGGGCAGCTCTATAAGCATCATTAGTAGTAAGAAGTTCTACCACAATACGAGCATTGTCCATTCTTCCTATAGCATTTAAAGTAGGGGTCAATAAAAAAACTATATTTTTTAAGTTTTTATAATTGAACTCATGAATATTATGATATTTCATTAAAGCCCTTAACCCATAATTATTTGTATGAGGAAGGTAACTAAGTCCTCCTTCATATATTATGCTATTTTCTCCCTTAAGAGCTTTACCTGAAGCTAAGGTACCCAGCATAACAAGATCTATATATTTATTTATACTCTTCATATTATAATAACTAGCTATAGCTTGACACAATTTAAATACAACTCCACTATTAGATAGTTCTTTTTCTTTATAATTAGAACCTTTTAAGTTGGGATTTATTACAAGGGAATGGATTAAATTATCTTCTGATTTGTTATCAGTAACAATAATATCCATACCTATGTTTTTGCATAATACTTCCTGTTCTAGGGATTCTATTGAGCACCCTATAGAGATTAAAACATCAGCCCCTAAAAACTTAATATGATTCTTTATTACTTCACTGTCTAGTTTACAATTTTCATTTATGTTTTCTGAAATGTAATATTCTACATCTGCATTTAAATATTTTAAAACCAATAATAATAAGGACACTCCAAATATACTATCTACATCTGAAGAGCCATATATCACTATCTTCTCACGCTCATTAATGGCTTTAACTAGCCTATCAATGGTAAGCTTCATATTATTCAACATAAATGGGTCATATTCATACCATTGTTTAGAGCTATATATGCTCCCACCATTTTTGTGCATAGTTAAACTCCTCCAAATTACTTAGAAAACAAATATAATTATAATTGAAAATACCCATTTTTACAAACATTTTTATGTAGAAAACAACATAAATCTTCAATTAACATCGAAGATTTATGTACATAGCTTATTATTCAGTACTAAGCTCTAACCTTGGCCTTTTTTAATTTCTTTTTAAGTACCACCCATAATGGGCTTGCAACAAAGATTGAAGAATAAGATCCACACAATATTCCTACTATTATTGGAAAGGCAAATTCTCTAACTGTAGGCACAAATATATAAACAGAAACTATGGTTATTAAAGTAGTTAAAACTGTATTAATAGACCTTGTAAGAGTTTGATTTATACTTATATCTGCAACCTCTTCTATATCTTTCCTTCTCATGGACTTAAGATTTTCTCTTATTCTATCAAATATTACTATAGTATCATTTATAGAATAACCAACTATAGTAAGAATCGCTGCAATAAAAGGAGAGTTTACTGGTATTTTAAATAAGGAGTAAACTCCTAAAGTTATGAGCACATCATGGAGAAGTGCTAATATAGCTGCTAATCCAAAATAAAATTCAAACCTTATGCCTACATATACTAACATACCTGCAGTAGCTATAAGCAGAGCTATAATTGCCTTTTTTGCTAGTTCTTTTCCTATAGAAGCGCCTATCTCTTCTTGCGAAGCTAAGGCAGTATCTTCAAGGGAATATTTTTCTTTTATCTCTTTAAACATCTCTGAAACTTTACTTATTTCTAAATTGTTGCTTTTTATTTCTAATTGAGAATTTTCTATTTTAGTGGTAACTGCATCATTGGCATATTTCTTTATGATTTCTTCAACTTCTAATTTAGAGAAGTCTTTTCCGAAATCTATTACAACCATTGTACCACCTTTAAAATCTATACCAAAGTTTAATCCATTAATAGCTAAAGAAGCTAAACCTACAACTATTAAAATCAAAGATATGGAAAACCATAATTTAGTTTTTTCTACTATCTTAAGCACGAGCACTACCCCCTCTTTACACCAAATCTAGATGGTTTACTTAGAAGCCCCATATTTACAGCTAATTTTATGAATAACCTTGTGATCGTTATAGCAGTAAACATACTTAAAATAATACCTATCATCAAAGTTAAAGCAAAACCCTTCACTGCTCCAGAACCTAAGTAGTATAACACAATACCAGCAATGATTGTAGTTATGTTTGAATCTAATATTGAAGAAAGTGCTCTATGGAATCCAGAATCTATAGATGCCTTTATAGATTTTCCTGTTTTCAACTCTTCTCTTATTCTTTCAAATATAAGTACATTGGCATCCACAGCCATCCCTATAGTTAATAAGAATCCTGCAATTCCTGGCAATGTTAGTACTGCACCTATATATACAAATACAAACAATACTAGTAAAATGTATAAAGCTAAAGCAATATCTGCTAATAAACCAGGAACCTTATAATATACTATCATAAAAACAAATACTAATAATATACCTATAGTTCCTGCTTTTAAACTGCTAGGTATAGCTGTAGCCCCTAAAGTAGGTCCAATAGTCTTAACTGATGCTGTCTTTAAGGTAACAGGAAGAGCTCCTGATTGTATTATACCAGCTATTTTTTTAGCTTCTTCATAGTTTCTATTACCTGTAATAGTAGCCTTTCCATCAGTTATAACACTTTGCACTTGAGGATCTGTTAATTTTTCATCATCCATATATATAGCTATGTTTTTATATATATACTTTTCAGTAGCCTCAGCAAACTTTTTAGTTCCCTCGCTATTTAACTCTAATCCAATTATATTTTGCCCCTTTTCATCTACATAAGCTGTTGCTTTTTGGACGTCCTTACCTGTAAGTATAGTGTCATTTTCAGGACCTACAAATTTTAATTCTCCAGTCTTTGTTAGAGTATCTACAACAGCATTTGAATCAAAACTTCCAGGGATATCTACTCTTATCCTACGATCCCCTTCAGTAGTTACACTGGTTTCACTTACTCCTAATTTATTTACCCTCATTGAAAGTAATTCTTTGGTTCTCTCTAAATCTTCATTAGAAACCTTCTCTTCAGAAACAATTTCTTGAAGCACTGAAACTCCACCCTGTAGATCTAGTCCTTTACTTATAACTTTATCAAAAGACTTAATCTCATAACCTCCAATTTCTAAACCAAAGGCTCCAGCATAACCCAAAAATGTAATTATCGCAATTATTCCAATAAATAAAAGAGTACTTTTACCTTTTGACTTCATTTTTATCCCCCTCGCTAAATACTGATAGGCTTTATTATATCCTTTAGCATATTATTAGTCAATAATGTATATTTTTTCTAATTCTCTTCCATCATCTTAGCTTTTAAGGCTATAGCACACTCAATTCTTTTCTTTTGCATTTTACATCCTAACTCATAAGGAATATGCATATCTCCATTAAAATTAAAGTTGTTAGCTTGGCAGCCACCACTACAGTAGAATCTAGCCCAACATTCCTTACACTTTGGCTTATTATAAATATGAGCCTTTCTAAAAGTATTTGAAATTTCCATATCTAAATCACCTTCAAATATATTACCCATTAAAAACTCTTTGTTTCCTACAAATTGATGACATGGGTAAACTTCTCCATCTGGTGTTACGGCTATATATTCATGTCCAGCTCCACAGCCAGATATTCTCTTATATACACAAGGACCACCTTGAAGGTCTATATTAAAGTGATAGAACTTAAATTCTTTTCCTTCTCTATGTCTCTTTAGCATTTCCTCATACAACTTATCATATTGATTAAATATAGTGTTTAAATCTTCATCCCTTAAAGAAAGTTCATGCTCTTTTGGAAGAACTACAGGTTCTATAGATATCTCATCAAAACCTTCGTTTACAAGAGACATAACATCTTCAAAAAAGTCAGTATTTTCTCTTGTGAAAGTTCCTCTAACATAATATTGTTTAGATTTATCTCTTTTTTCTACCATCTCTTTTATTTTAGGTAATATGGCTTTATGAGTGCCAGTTCCGTCTCTTCTTACTCTAACGGCATCATTTACAGACTCTCTGCCATCTATAGACAGTATTATATTTCCCATGTTTTTATCTAAATATTCCATTATTTCATCATTTAGTAAGGTAGCATTGGTAGTCATAGTAAATCTAATGTTTTTATTATGAATTTTTTCCTGTTCTCTTGCATAATCTACTATCTGCTTTATATTTTTAAAAGCCATCAAAGGCTCTCCTCCAAATAAATCCACTTCAATATTTTTTCTTGGCCCTGATTTTTCTATAACAAAATCTATGGCCTTTTTACCTACTTCAACGGACATCGCCTTTCTTGCACCCTTATATTCTCCTTCGTCTGCAAAACAATATTTACATCTTAGGTTACAATCATGGATGATATTTAGACATAACGCTTTTATATATGAAGAAGACCTATCATTTTGAGCAATATCTTCATATAAATCTAAAGAATATAAAAGTCCTTCTCCCATAAGCTCTTTTATATCTGATAAAGCTTCCTTTATTTCTTCTTCCTTATATTTATCTTTTAATCTTTCTATTAATACTTCTTCCTTTTGTAGCTTGTCCTGATCTAAAATATCGTATACAAGCTCATCTACTACATGTAGACTTCCACTATTTACATCTATAACATAATATTCTTCATCTTGAATAAACTTATGTATCAATGACATTAAAATTCCTCCTAACAAACATAAAGCAGTAACTTTAGTAGTTACTGCCATGCATTTTGAAAATTAGTTCTCACAAGCTAAGTTAGCAACTGTGCAAGAAGTTTTACATGCAGATTGACATGAGTTTGCACACTCTTTACATCCTGGTTTACTTAAGCTGTTTTTTATATTAGCCTTATTTAAAGTCTTGATATGTTTCATGTCCTCATCCTCCATTCATCAACTTTTCCTGTATTATTATACCACGATTAAAGGTTTAAATAAAGAGTTTTTATATATTTATCCCTAACATTCCAGATAAAGCCCCTACAGCTAAGGCTATAATCATCCTATATAAAGCATATATATCCATAATTTCCGAAAAGCCCCTCATCGTTCCTGATATTAGCATTATTAAAATCATATATACCAAAGCTAACATCACACCGCTTATCCACCCTTTTTTCTCATTTGCTTTAGCCACATAAATAGCTCCAAATACTATACTTAAGCAAGTGATTATAAGATACACAACAGAGTTTACTTTCCCACTTACATCTATAAAGTTCATCAGCACTGAATAAATAATAATCATAACTACTGTTATTAGAAGAGATCTTATGGTACCCTTTATTACATTTACCATGAAATATTTTTTATCCAAAATAAAACACCCCCTATCTACTAATAATTATGAAGATAGAGGATAATTTATTACACTATTATTCTTCTGCTACTACGTCTTCATGTTCAGTTAAAACACTAGCAATTCCTTGTTTCGATATTTTAAGTCTTGCTCTATCAGGACCACTTTCAAGTATAATATAGTCGTCCTTCACATTAACAATCTTCCCCATAATTCCACCACGTGTTAGTATTTCATCATTTAGCTTTAAGGCTTCTAACATGGCTGAATATTTTTTCCTTCTTTTTCTCTCTGGAATAAAGACGATAGCATAAAATAATCCTAACATCAATATTATAGTGAGAATACCACTTGCATTTTGCGGCATATTAATACTCCTCCTTTCTTAAGCTTTTCCTCCCCATTGAGAGAGTTTTTCTTTTTTAAACTCTGAGAAATAATCACCATCTATGGCATCTCTTATTTCTTCCATTAGTTTATTATAAAAATATAAATTATGCAATACACAAAGCCTCATAGCTAGCATCTCTTTAGCTTTAAACAAATGCCTAATGTAAGCCCTTGTATAATGCTTGCAAGCTGGACATTGGCATCCTTGGTCAATAGGAGCTGTATCAAGTTCAAATTTTGCATTCATAAGATTAATTTTACCATCTTTAGTAAATACATGTCCATGCCTACCATTTCTAGCAGGTAGAACGCAATCAAAAAAGTCTACTCCTCTTTCTACAGCTTCTAGGATATTACTTGGGAGTCCTACCCCCATAAGATATATAGGTTTATCCTCTGGAAGATAAGGTACCACAGAATCAATAATCCTATACATTTCCTCATGAGTTTCTCCTACTGCTAACCCACCTATAGCATATCCATCTAAATCTAGTTTTGCTATGGTTTTAGCATGCTCTATCCTTATATCATCATATACTCCACCTTGATTAATTCCAAATAACATCTGATTTTTGTTAACTGTATTTTCTAAAGTATTTAACCTATCCATTTCATTTTTGCATCTTATTAACCATCTTGTAGTTCTTTCTACTGAATTTTCAACGTATTCTCTTGGTGAGGGATTTGGTATGCACTCATCAAAAGCCATAGCTATAGTAGATCCTAAGTTGCTTTGAATCTGCATGCTCTCCTCAGGCCCCATAAAAATCCTTTTACCATCTATATGAGAATTAAAATAAACTCCTTCTTCTTTAATTTTCCTCATACTAGCTAAGGAAAATACCTGAAACCCACCGGAATCAGTTAATATAGGTCTATCCCAATTCATAAATTTATG
Source organism: Clostridium simiarum (assembly GCF_018919175.1). Lineage (GTDB taxonomy): Bacteria > Bacillota > Clostridia > Clostridiales > Clostridiaceae > Clostridium_L > Clostridium_L simiarum. Next base: position 900,593 of record NZ_JAHLQL010000001.1, read on the forward strand.
TATTCCGCCTAACTGTCTTACCACTTTATCCCCTGGTCTTAGATGGAGATGATAAGTATTAGAAAGTTCCACCTGGCATCCTATTTCTTTAAGGTCCATGGAAGATACTGCCCCTTTTATAGCAGCTAAAGTTCCTACATTCATAAAAACTGGAGTTTGAATTGTTCCATGAGGAGTTTTAAACTCTCCACGCCTAACCTTACCAGTTTTTTTTAGTAATTTGTACATTGTCTCACCCTTTTCATTTAAGTATTATATTCTAAAGTTTTATAAGTAATTCTTAGTTTTATGTGGAGCTTACTTAATGGTATCATGTTATAAATATATATTAGAATTAAATTTGTTAATCTATTATATATTTCCTTTATAAAATACTCATTATTTTATAAACATAGCATCTCCAAAACTAAAAAATCTATATCTTTCTTCTATGGCAGTATTGTAAGCTTTCATTATGTGCTCTTTTCCTGCTAAAGCACTCACTAACATTATTAATGTAGATTCTGGCAGGTGGAAATTAGTAATCAAAGCATCTACAACTTTAAATTTATAACCTGGATAAATAAATATATTTGTCCAACCACTCTGTTCTTTTATAATTCCACTTTCATCTCCTAAGGTTTCCAAAGTTCTACAGGAAGTAGTACCTACTGCTATAACTCTTCCTCCATTTTTCTTTGTATTATTTATTATATCTGCATTTTTTTCATCTATATGATAATATTCTGAATGCATATCATGCTTCTCTATAGTTTCTACTTTTACAGGTCTAAAAGTTCCAAGACCTACATGAAGAGTAAGATAAGCTATATTAACTCCTTTTTCTTCAATAGCCCTTAAAAGTTCTTCAGTAAAATGAAGTCCAGCAGTAGGAGCTGCTGCAGATCCTTTTTCTTTTGAATAAACTGTTTGATACCTTTCCTTATCCTCCAAGTTTGCTTTTATATAAGGAGGCAGAGGCATCTGTCCTAATTCATCTAATACTTGCTCAAATATTCCTTCATAGTGAAACTTAATTATTCTATTTCCATTGTCTTCTACTCTAATAACTTCTGTCTTTAACTTACCATGTCCAAAAGAAAACACAGCCCCTGCCTTTGCTCTTTTACCTGGCTTTGCAAGGGCTTCCCAAGTATCTTTATCTATTCTTTTTAATAATAAAAACTCTATCTTACCACCTGACTCTTCTTTTTCACCTATAAGTCTTGCAGGTATTACCCTAGTATTATTTAAAACTAAAGTATCTCCTTTATTAAAATATTCTAAGACATTATAGAATATTTTGTGTTCTATATTTCCTGTATCTTTATCTAGCACCATAAGTTTAGATTTTGCTCTGTCTTCTAAAGGATATTGCGCAATGAGTTCCTCTGGTAATTCAAAATTAAAATCGCTAACCTTCAATAGTAACACCTTCTTCTGTATAAGTTTATTCTTCAAATAAAGACAGCTGTTCTTTATTTGAATTAAATTTTTCTATTCTGTTTAAATGTATATATGCCTTTTCAGTGGTCATTCTGCCTCTTGGAGTTCTTATTATAAATCCTTTCTGTAAAAGATATGGCTCATAAACATCCTGTATTGTATCTAATTCCTCTCCTATAAAATAAGATAAAGTTTCAACACCTACAGGTCCTCCATTAAAATTATCAATTATAGCTTCTAAAATTTTATTATCAATTCTATCAAAACCCATATCATCAACATCTAAGAGTTCTAAAGCACTTCTTGCTGTTTTATAATCTATAAACTCATGACCTTTAACCTCTGAATAATCTCTAACTCTTTTTAGCAAACGATTTGCTATTCTTGGTGTTCCTCTTGACCTTCTAGCAACTTCTAAAGCACCTTCCTTATCAATGGAACATCCCAATATCTCAGCAGATCTTATTATTATCTCCATTAATTCATCATCGGTATAAAATTCCATAGAACAAAGTACCCCAAACCTATCTCTTAAAGGAGAAGTTAAAAGCCCTATTCTGGTAGTGGCACCTATTAGCGTAAATCTAGCTAAATCTAGCCTAATAGACTTTGCAGCTGCACCCTTTCCTATAACTATATCTAAAGCATAATCTTCCATAGCAGGATAAAGTATCTCCTCAATGCTTCTATTTAATCTATGAATTTCATCAATAAAAAGCACATCATTTTCCTGAAGAGTTGTAAGTATAGCAGCTAAGTCTCCTGGCCTTTCAATAGCCGGTCCTGAAGTAATTTTTAAATTACCCTTCATCTCCTTTGCTATAATATTAGCTAAAGTAGTCTTACCAAGACCTGGGGGGCCATAAAGCAGAACATGGTCTAATGCCTCTTCCCTATTTTGAGCAGCTTTTATAAATATACTTAGTCTTTCTTTAACCTTCTCTTGACCAATATACTCATTTAATCTTTGAGGTCTTAGGCTATATTCATTACCAACATCCTCATCCATGTGCCTAGCAGAAACAATTCTATCTTCTTCCAAACTTCTCACCCCTCTAATTCATCAAATATTTTAAGCAGTCCTTTATCATTATTTCAATGGAATCTGAAGGATTAATATTTTTTAATGCTCTTTCTACTTCTTTTTGAGTGTAACCTAAAGATACTAAAGCCTCTATGGTTTCTGTTTCTAAATTTCTACATAAGATTTCTCTGCCTTTATCTTCTTCTAGGTTTTCAATTACAACTTCCTCTAACGTTATCTTATCTTTTAATTCTAGTATAATCCTTTGAGCTGTCTTTTTCCCTATACCAGGAGCCCTAGTTAAAGTTTTTTCATCAGATGTGAAAATGGCATACTTAAGTTTTTTAACATCGGATATAGATAATAGCGAAAGTGCCGCTTTACTACCAACTCCGTTTATTGTTAGTAATATTTTAAACATGTCCAACTCTTCCTTTGTAAGAAACCCATAAAGCCCTATAAAGTCTTGTCTTACAATTTGTTCTGTAAAAATCAAAACTGACTCATTCATCTTGGGCATATCAGAAAGAGTACTTCCCGATGTAAAAATTTTATATCCTATACCATTACTTTCAACAACTATATAGTCTTTATGCATACCTTTAAAGGTACCTTTTATATATTCATACATTTAATTACCCCTTACACCCTGATTATTTAAAAATCTATATAATACTTTAACATTTACATTAAAATAATTCAATAATAAGCAAATCCATTTTCATCATCAACTAGGTTTAAAGCGAGAACATCTCTCTAAGTTTAAGAGATATTCTCGCTTTAAATTAAATCATGATTGTATTTCAGCTAACTGATCATAAGCTTCTTCTTTGGCGTCAAACTTTAATTCATAATTTAAGATTAGAACTTTGTCCCCTTCTGGTAAACTATCTACATCCCTAGATGTAATATCTTTTGTTTTATCTTCTATAAATAGTTTTCCCTTACCATCACTTTTAAATATGGCTATACATCCCTTTTCTGCTCCTAGGTAGTACTTACCAGGTTCAAAAGTCTTTTCAACATTTTTAACCCACACTATTTCTCTATCATTAAAAGAATCTAGCTCGTAACCTTCTTTAGCATATAATTCTTCTAGGCTTTTTTTAGTAACTATATCCTTACTTTCACCCTTAAACTCTTTTATAGTTTTTGCACTGTGAGAGATAATCTCTCCAGTTAAATCATCTTTTTCTTTTAAAACTAAGAATAAGTCATCAGGCAATGGAGCTTCATCTTTAGAATTATAAACTGTCATATTTCCGCCTTCACTTGGCTTTGAAGCCTGACTTTTATCTACACTTAAAAAGTAACCTATAGAAAATAAAGTTACAACCAAGAAAAATCCTGTAATAAATAATAATAAATTCTTTTTACGTTGCATAATATCACTCCTTAGATGATATTATGTCCATAATTTATATATTTATACATTAAGTCTCATTATTATCTATTCATCCCATCCTTCTGGAAACTCAGCATTATGCCAAACATTTTGAACGTCGTCATCGTCTTCTAATTGATCTAACATCTTCTGGAATTTTGCAGATATCTCTTCATCTATAGCTGTATATGTATCCGGTAGCATCTTTATCTCCGCTTCCAAAAACTCTATATTTTTCTCTTCTAAAGATTCTCTAACAACTCCAAAATCTTCAGCAGTAGTAGTTATAATATAAACCTCTTCTTCTGAAGCAAAGTCCTCTGCTCCTATCTCTAATGCCATCATCATTAATTCATCCTCATCCAAAGAATCAGTTTTTTCGATTACTATTTGTCCTTTTCTTTGGAACATAAAACTTACACAACCTGTGGCTCCCATGTTTCCTCCATGCTTTGTAAAAGCATGTCTTACATTTCCTGCACTTCTGTTTTTATTATCAGTTAAAACTTCTACAATAACAGCTATACCTGATGGACCATAACCTTCATAAGTTATTTCTTCAAAAATAACATTTTCTATATCACCAGTAGCCTTCTTTATTGCTCTAGTTATCGTATCTTGAGGCATATTATTAGCCTTAGCTTTTGCTATAACATCTCTAAGTTTAGAGTTTGTCTCCGGACTTGGACCCCCATCTTTAGCAGCTACCATAAGTTCTTTTCCTATTTTAGTAAATATCTTGCCTCTTTTTGCATCTGCCTTACCCTTCTTAGCTTGTATGTTATGCCATTTTGAGTGTCCTGACATAAAATTTCCTCCTCACTTTAAATAAATATTTTATCAAAAAATTTCTACATCATTATATCACAAAATACTAATTTTATTCAACAAAGTCTAATTTTAAATGTTTTTATAAAGTCTGTTACCTTCTTTAAAAAATATACCTTCTTGCTCTTTTACTATAATAGCCTTACCATTTGTAGCTTCTACTATTTGTTTTTCAATGATGTCCCTTAAGGTTAATTCACAATATATATTTAATTCTACTTTATCTGTATATTGAGTATCTTCAATATACCACTGATTTTGATTACATATATATTGAATCTTACCTAAAAGATCATAATCTATAATTATCCTTAAAAGAATTCCATCTACCTTTTCTACTAATCCAGCTTCTTTAATAGCCATACTAGCCCCTTTAGTATAGGCTCTTACAAGACCTCCAGCCCCTAAGAGAATCCCCCCAAAATATCTAGTTACTACTACAACACAATCTGTAATACCACTTTTTTTTATAACTTCTAATATAGGTATACCAGCAGTACCTTGCGGTTCTCCATCATCGCTATATCTTTGTATCTCAAGATTTTGCCCAACTATATAAGCATAAACATTATGAGTGGCATCCTTATGTTTACTCTTTATAACATTAATAAAAGCTTTAGCATCATCTTCCGTTTCCACTCTTTTAGTGTAACCAATAAAAAGGGATTTTCTTTCTTCAAACTCGTCCATGGCTTCTTGTTTAACCGTTATATAACCCAACTTTATCCCTCCTTTTTAAACTATAATCTGCTCTAATATATCAATCCCCCTAACTATCTTATCTTTATCCGTTTGCGAGTATCCAATTCTAAAATACTTATCTCCATCCATAGGATTTTTATAGAAAATAACTCCTGGAGTTATAAAAACAGCTTTTTCTTTAGCCTTAAAAAATAACTCTCTACAATTTAGGTTATAATTCTCCCTAATTTTTAAAAAGAAACTCAAACCTCCTCCTGGAGGATGAAATTCAACTTTGTGTTTTATCTTATATTCCATATAATCTCTCATAAATATATATCTATCTTCATAATTATCTTTCAATAATTTTATATGATCTTCCCAATAACCTTTATTAATATATAAGTCTAAAGCCCTTTGCATAAGGCTAGAAGTGGATATATCTGTATTAACCTTAGAATTTTGTATTATCTCTTTGAATTTTCTTGGAGATATAACATATCCTATTCTTATACCCGGCAAAAATATCTTAGAAAAACTCTTTATATATATAACTCTATCCTTTTCATCCATAGACTTAAAACTTTCATACTTAATATTTTTATCAAATATTAGCTCAGAAAGATAATCATCTTCTATTATATAAAAATTATACTTTTCTGCTAAATCTAAAATAAATTTCTTTTTTTCATAACTATAGGTGGCTCCTGTAGGATTTTGAAAATAACTCATAGTATAAAAACACTTGATTTTATTCTTTTTAACTACTTCTTCAAAGGATTCTAAGTCAGCTCCATCTTGAAGCATATCCACCTGAAATATATTTGCTCTTCTCCAGTTAAAAACCGTTAAAGCCCCACTATAGGTTGGTCTTTCTACTATTACATTATCATTAACATTTATAAGAGCCTTTGAGGCAATGTCTATACCCTGTTGAGCCCCTGAAACAATTAAAATATCATCTTCTTCTAGAGATCCCCTCCAAAAATACTTATTTATACTCTGCCTTAGTCCTTGAAATCCCAGTGCCTCTTGATATATAAGAGCTTCAGCTCCATCCCTATCTATAACCTGATTTAGTACTTCTTTAAACTGTTTAAGAGGGAAATAGTCACTACTAGTGGTTTCCCCTGTAAAATCAATATTCTCTTTCATCTCTCTTGAAGATATCCTTTTAAAAGTTTCGGAATACTCTTTTTTAAAAGCCTTTATTACTTCACGCCTTTTGGCATAGGTTCCACTTCCCATTTTAAGCACAGCATAACCTTCTTGCTGAAGTTTTTTATAAGCATTTACTATAGTGACATTATTTACATTTAAGTATTTAGCCAAAACTCTTATAGGTGGTAACTTCTCACCGTCTTTTATTAAGTCCTTATCTATTAACTTTTTAATATGTCTTGCTAACTGTTTATACTTTGGAAAGTCTTCTACAAATGTTATACAAAACCTCTTCATCTCATCCTACCAATTAAATAAAATATACATTTTCTTTAATTATAACATTTCCTTCTGAATTTTTATAATCTCTAGAATCCTTTTTAATAAGATTTCTCTTCCAAAGTTCATTTAAAACTTCTTCTATTTCTATATCAAAGTTCTCAAAAAGAGGATCTCTTTTTATATCCTCAGCACTTAAGAATTTATCTTTCTCTCTCATAAATTCCATAAGCAAACGAGTACTTTGTTTTATATTCTTATCTATAGACTCCTTTAAAAATTCCAAGGCGTTCTCTATGGCTTCTACTACATTATTCTTATTAAAAAACAATTCATCTACACACTTTTTAAAGTCATCATTAAGATTCATTGCCATAGAAGTAGCATCCTTACTTATCATGTATCCGTTGCAATTTACATAAAGTCTAGCAAAATCTTCTATAGATCTAACTGCTGTGGTAAAAGCAGTATAAATACCATCATTAGTTAAATACTTTTTACAGACCCCTAAGCTTTTTAGGGTTCTTCCTAAATAAACCATATTCCATTTTTCTCTATCTAAATCTGGATAATATCGTCCGTTATTGTATCTTGTAGTTATATCTAAGTCCTTTGAGAATACTAATCTTGAAGACGCAAATATTCTATGGATAAACCCTCCTCTTAAATCACTTTCATGGAGTTGCAAAAACTTCTCTTTACTCATTAATTTTATATGAACTGCTACTTCTTTTTCTTCTGTATATATATTTCTGATATCATATATTTCATCCTTTAATATTACAAAAAGATCTATATCTGATTCTTCCCAAAAATCGCCTGTAACCATACTTCCAAAAACCATAACGGCTAAAATATTTTCATTTGAACGCATTTTATCCACTAAAGAATTAAAAGCCTTTTGATATTTTAAAATAATATTTTCCATAAAGCTCATCTTCCTCCCTTTATATCCCTTATAAAGTTGAACTATAATTAGCCCAATACAGAACTATTTATATAATAAATTCCTTACATTTATTGTATACTTCATTATCAACTTCAGCCTTTATATAAGTACCTTCATTTTCATAGCTAGATTCTATTATTTTAGAATTCCTATGCAAATAGGCTACAGTAGATTGATTACTATAAGGTATCATATATTCTACGGTTACTAGTTTATTAGGTAATTTATCTGAAACACTTTGCAATAATAAATCAAGATTTATATTTTCCTTAGCTGATATAGAAACAATATCATATCTTCCCTTATAAATACTTATTATATCCTCTAAGTCCTCTTCACTTAGCTTATCTATTTTATTTAAAGCCAGTATAATAGACTTATCTCTAGCTCCAAGTTCTGCCAAGACCTGCTCTACTGCCTCTATTTGATCATGGACGTATTCCGCTGAGGCATCCACCACATGTATTAAAATATCTGAGTAAATCACTTCCTCTAGAGTCGACTTAAAAGCTTCAACTAATTCATGAGGAAGTTTTTGTACAAATCCTACGGTGTCTGTAAGGGTAATTAATCTATTATCTAATAAATTAATTGCTCTAGTAGTAGTATCTAATGTGGCAAATAACATATCTGCTTCAAAAACACTATCCTTTTGAGTGGAATCTTTCGGCATAGCAATTTCGCACAACTTGTTTCTTAAAGTAGATTTACCTGCATTTGTATAACCTACTAAAGATACCTGTGGAATATTTTGCTTATTCCTCTTCTCCCTTTGTGTCTCTCTGGTTTTTTTAATCTTACTTAATTCATCTATTAAATCATGTATTGTTCCTCTTATATGTCTTCTATCTGTTTCTAATTTTTTTTCCCCTGGACCTTTTGTTCCTATACCTCCCCCTGTTCTTGAAAGTACTGTTCCAAGTCCAGTAAGCCTCGAAAGCCTGTATTTCAATTGAGCTAACTCTACTTGTATCCTTGATTCTTTTGTTTTAGCTCTTGTGGCAAATATTTCCAGTATCAACGTAGTTCTGTCAATTACCTTGCATCCAATAGCCTCTTCAAGATTTCTAACCTGTGATCCTGAAAGTTCATCATCAAATATTATTACATTAGCCCTTAGACTCTGTCTTAATAAAGATATTTCTTCTACCTTTCCACGCCCAACATAGTAAGCTGGATCTAATTTACTCCTATTTTGGAATACTTTAAAAAGTACTGGTATATCACAGGCCTTAGCTAATTCTTCAAGTTCTGTCAAACTTTCTTCTGTATCGCAACCAACTACAATTGCTTTTTCTCCTGACTCCTCATTAATTTCGCTACTTTCAATTAATGCTTCTAAACTTCTTATTTTGTCTACAAAATCAAAACTTAAAAGTTCATTTAAGTTTAATCCCTCAACAGCCTCGGGAACTAATAAATCATCCTTCACATCGCAAAACCCAAGACTTATGTCTGTGAATTTCCCCTCATATACTCCTATAGCAGCGATACAATCTAATTTTAATTTAAGTAAAGCAGAATTATCAATAGCTGATAATCTTGAATTACCGTTAGGATGAGTGTGTATTATTCTTACTGCTGAAAGTCTTTTTTCTTTTATGTTAATCATAGGAATTTCAACAGTACTGCTATCACCTACAGCAACACTTATAACCTTGCCTTTTCTGTCTATAGCTACACTAATTTCTCTCTCTAAATAGGCAGTATTATCCACTAGTATATTTAAAAGTTCCTCTGTAAATAAATTATATTTAGGAATCTTCATATCATAAATGCTATCTAACTTTTCTAATATACTATTTTTTATACCTTCTATATTTCCGTATATCACATTATCACTCCTTTTATAAAAAATAAATTTTATTTAAGTCATTGTAATAGAAAATCTTAAAATAATCATTGATTGCCTTAACTATATTACCAATAATAATTGATTTTAATAACAATTGAAATAAATTCTTCAATATGATTTTTAATATACCTGATAACTTTCATATAATTTTATACTATAAAAACATTCTTGTAAACATCTTTAATAAATTACAATGATTTTTAAAAGTATAGTAAAATCAATAGCTTAAGACCTTCTATGAAATCTATAGGATGTGTTTAAAATCATAAGTATATTTTAACTATTTTCAAATAATTTCATATATTAAATTGAGGTGAGCATCAATGTCAATATTTAATGAAATCTGCCCAAAGGAACTTGCTACATTATCAACTATAGTTGCACTCAATCTTTCAACAGATAATTCTGCTGACGATAACAATGTTTTAGGTAATTTTTTAGTTGCTGTAGGAAGTATAATATTAACAATTGCAGCTCAGCAACAGAATCTTAGTGCTCTACAGGATACTAAAAAACCAGATTGAAGATTTAAAAATCATATTTATTTCTAAGCGGAGCTAAGGCACCACTTTACCTTAACTCCTAACTTTTTTGAATTACTTTTAATCTCTGAACCTCTCATATTTCTATCCTCCACTTATCTGATATACTTAAAAAAATACTTTTTCTTAGTTATATGTTATTTTTCTCTAATTCCAAATCTTTATTCTCCCCCTATTTTTAGATATAAAAACAGCACCTATTTTTTAGGTGCTCTATAACCTGCATTTTTAGCTTCTTTTATAGTTTTAATCCATTTTTCAGTCTGGTCTATTTTAGTTTGATCATACCTGGTACATGATATATCTTACTACTAATCACCCTTTATAAGTCCTTCTCCTTTGCATATACATATAATCTTTCTTTAGGAATATTGCTATTATCAATATTCTCCATAATATTTATTCTTTCTGTCTTAATAGTTTCTGTATCTTGAGCAATACTTTTAACATAACTATTATATTTAAATTCATCATAGCAGATTAATCCAAATAAAAATCCATATGCTAAAAAACCAAAAAAACATATAGAAATAGCTTGCCATTTTTTCATAAACTTAGGCTCTCTTAAAACAAAGAATATCATGCCTAAGAAAAATACTGCAAAAGCTATCGCAAATACAACACTTAAAGCAGAACTTTCTAAATTATAACTTCCACATAAAAACCCATAGCTTACAGTACCAATCAAACATACAAATATAGCTTCTAATCTATCTATTAATTTAGGTTTTTTCAAAGCAAAAAATATCAAACCGAAGAAAAACATTAAAGAAACTAAAGCAAATATATCATCTAACTCCATAAAATCTCCCCTTCCTTTACAAATTATATCATAAAAGAAATATTTACGGAATTATTAACACTTGTAGCTCAGCAACAGAATCTTTAATCCTCTATAGGATAATAAAAGTAATTTTTCTTATATGTATTTTCATAATCTACAATAGTTTAATTTAAAAGATAGATAAAGAAGATATATATTGAAAAAACATAAAAATGTTGTTAATATGAATAATATAATTTTTATTTTTTAAATACAGACTTCTCAAATATTTGCATTATTAGATTATTAAAATCAAAAGATATTATAAAAATCAACTTATATCATGGAAAATATTTTAAAATTAATTTTTGACAAATTTAAAAGTAGCATTGACTTTACAGGGGTTATAAGCTATTTTAAATATATAAAAACAATATTGTAAATATCTTAAAATGGAGGATAGCAATGGAGGAGAAAAAGCGCAACATATTAATAAGTGAAGAAGAAATATCCAAAAGAATAACTGAAATAGGTGCTGAAATATCAAAGTACTATGAAGGTAAAAATTTATACGTGCTGTCTTTATTAAGAGGTAGTTTCATTTTTACAGCAGACCTAGTAAGAAATATTAATGTTCCTACAAAAATAGGATTTATGACAACCTCAAGTTATGGCCACGATGAACAAAGTTCTGGAACAGTTAAGGTTGTTAATGATATCCCTGACAACATAGAAGGATACGATGTTTTAATAGTTGATGATATTGTAGACAGCGGAATTACTATGGAGTTTGTTAAAAATCATGTTAAGTCTTTAGGTGCTAATAGTGTAAACTGCTGTGTGCTTTTAGATAAACCTGAAAGAAGAAAGGTTGATATAAAACCTGACTTTTGTTGCTTTGAAATAGAGGATGTATTTGTAGTAGGATATGGTTTAAATTACGGAGATCATTATAGAAATATACCTTATGTTTTTAATTGGGAATAATCAAATTTTTAATACTATAATTTTTAAAAGGCCTATAATCTTCCTAGGATTATAAGCCTTTTTATGTTCTATCAAGCCTTTTGTCAGTAGCAATACACTATTTTATTAAAACTAGAATTAATTAGATAAATCTAAATCTATAGCTGTTCTAGGAACCTTTCCTATAATTATAGTTTCACTTATAGGCACCTCACATCTTACCTCCACATCATTACTATGTAAAGGAATAATAACCCTAATTAAACTCTTTATCTCCACATATATTTTATGTCTTGTCTGATTTATTCCTGCGCTTTCAAAAACCGAGCTATACTTAACCTCTACCTTTCCTATAGGTTTCATTCTCACGGTAACATTAGGTCCCCTATTTGATAGTATATTATTATTTAGTATATATCCTATAGGAACTTTTATATTTAAATATTCTAAATCATTTATATCCTTTTGAGAATCTAAAGCTACCTTTGTGGCTAAAGAGTTAAGTTTTAAAGTATCCGCTTTAAGCATAACTATGTTTCCATCATGATCTTTTTCTACATTAACAATACTATTATAGTCAAAGCCTTCTGAATATTTTTCTAATATATTTTCATTCATAATTTCATTAACCTTTACTCTCATTTCAGAATTAGCTACAACTATAACTGTAGGCATTATTCTTTTGTCAAAAATGTATATAAATGCTATAAATGTTGAAAATATTATAATAATAGCAACGGTAATTTTAAATCCCATAGAATGATATCGTTTCATTATTTATAATCCCCCTAAGAAAAGAAGTTTTTATAGTCTAATCATTTTATAATATGCTATAATATGTTATAATATTTTAAATCTGTGCATTTAAGCTAAAGTTAATTAAAGATAGGAGGAACTTATGGTTCAGCATAAAAATAAAACTAAGAAAAAGAAAAGACATATATTAAAAACCATACTAATAGTCTTTTTATTCATATGTCTATTTACAGGGGTTACGCTTGCAGGGGTAGGATATGCTATGGTCAAATCTGCACCTCCATTGGATTTAAATGCAATACTATCATTAAATGAAGTGTCAATGATGTATGATAATAAAGGTTTATATATGGATGATGTGCCCACAGATGAGAAAAGAACAGTTATTACCATTGATAAAATGCCAGAGGATCTAAAAAACGCATTTATAAGTATAGAAGATGAGCGTTTTAATCAACATCATGGTATAGATGTTAAGAGAGTATTTGGGGCCTTATATATAGACGTAAAAAATAAATTAACTGGAAAATCAGGACTTCATGGTGCATCTACAATAACTCAACAGCTTCTTAAAAATACAGTTTTAACTCCTAAGGTATCTATAAGAAGAAAAGTTCAGGAGATGTATTTAGCTATTGAATTAGAGAAGAAATTGAGTAAAAATCAGATTCTAGAAGCCTACTTGAATACTATTTTTTTAGGTGGAAAAGCAAACGGTGTAGAAGCTGCTTCTAATCAATATTTTGCTAAACCTGCTATAGAGTTAAATCTTATAGAATGTGCTTATTTAGCTGGTATGAATCAAAGCCCCTCAATTTATTATCCTTTTTCACCTTCCTCTAAAAAAGATCCTTCAAAGTATATCAATAGGACTAAAACCGTGCTAAAAAAAATGCTAGAGACTGGTAGCGTTGATCAGGCACGCTATGATACTGCTATTGAAGATTTAGATAGTGGAAAACTTGAATTTGTTCAACCTAATTATAACGAAAAGTTAAATTATGAATGGTTTTCTTGGGAAGTTTTAAAAAGAGTAAAAGCTGACTTAAAGAAACAATATAATTATTCTGATAAAGAAGTTTCAAGGCTTGTTACCTATGGTGGTCTTAAGATATACACTACTATGGATAAAGATCTACAGCACTATTCACAGAAGATAATCGATGATACCCCAAAGTACATCGATATTAAAGAGTTTACAGTGAAAAGCGGTGGTATGGACGTTGTTCAACCTCAAGTAGGAGCCGCTATAATGGATTATAGAACTGGAGAAGTTAAAACTATAATTGGTGGTAGAGGAGATCTCCCTCCTACTTCTTATAATAGAGGCGCTTCTTTAGGATTTTTAAAACCTACAGGTTCTGCTATTAAACCTTTGACAGTTTATGCACCTGCTATTGATATGAAAATAGCTAATGCAAGTAGCTTAGTGGATGATTCACCTTTATCAGATGAAATGCTTAATAAAATAGGCTATACATTCCAACCTAAAAATGTGGATGGTCAATACAGAGGACCTATTACCTTAAGAACAGCTCTCACCTATTCAGTAAACGTAGCAGCTTTAAAGGTAGAAGATATGGTGGGTATTAAAAACGGTATATCCTACGGTGAGAACTTCGGTCTTATATTTAATAAAAAATCTAAGCAAAGTATAGCTGCCTTAGCTTTAGGTGAATTTAACAATGATCCCAAGGATAAGGATGGTTCTAATCCGTTATATATGGCTGCCGCTTATGGTGCCTTTGGTAATAACGGTATATATACAGAACCTATACTTTATACTAAGGTAGTAGATAGAACCGGAAAGGTACTTTTAGAGAAAGTTCCTGAAAAGAGAAAAGTTATGTCTCCTCAGGCAGCTTACATCTTATATGATATGTTAAAAGGACCAGTTATAAATTATAGTGCTAGAAGTGCTAAATTTGGTGATATGCCTGTAGCAGGTAAAACCGGTACTTCTGAATCAAATAAAAATCTATGGTTTTCAGGTCTTACCCCTTATTACTCCGCTGCGGTTTGGATAGGAAATGATAATCCTACAGAAGTTAAGACCTCTGGTAATGGGGAAACCGCCAGTGGAAATACAGCTGGAGTTTTATGGCGTAAGTTAATGGAAAAGATTCATGAAGGTCTAGAATCTAAAGATATAGCAATTCCTGAAGGTTTAAATACCTCAAGAGTTTGTTTAGATTCTGGTAAATTAGCTACAGAACTTTGCTTAAAAGATCCTCGTGGAGGAAATAGAATAATTGAAGATTACTTCATGGATGGCACAGCCCCTTCAGCTCTATGCGATGCCCATGTAGAAGTGAAGATAAATAAACTTAACGGAAAAAGGGCAACAGATAAGACTCCGGGGAACCTTATTGAAACAAGAGTATTTATAAGCAAAAATTATGCTGGTTCTGTTAAGGATCCTTCAATGATAGAACCTACAGAATTAGATGACTATAAACAAGAACCAAAACCTGAAGAAAATAAAGATGATAAAAAGCCAGAGAACGATAATAACAAACCTGTGGACCCAAACAAACCAGGTAATGATAACGGCAACGAAAATGGAGGTACAAATCCAATATCTCCTCAGCCACCAACTAACCCTGGAAATAACCATTAAATTAACTTTTATAATAAAACCACCCATAAGGGTGGTTTTATTTATATATATTATATTATCTTTCAAAATCTTTAAAAAGCAAGCTTGGTTGTATATCATTATTATTTTGATATTTACCACTTATGTACTTATTATAATCTCCCTGGATTTTATGGTAATATATTTGACATATTTCCACTTCAGAATAAATTCTAATAGGCTGAATACAAAACATCTCTAATGTCCAATAACCACTAAATCCAACATCTCCAAATCCTGCTGTAACATGAATGAATAATCCTAGCCTTCCTATGGATGACCTTCCTTCTAACATAGGTACATATTCATCAGTTTTAGTATATTCTATAGTTCTTCCAAGATATAATTTATTAGGCTCTAATAAAAGTCCTTCTGGTGATATTATAATCCTTTTAGCTTTGTTTTCCTTTTTCATATCCAGTACATGGTCTTCATATACTAAAAGTTCATTATGGAGTTTTAAGTTATAACTATTGGGATTTAACTGTTCTTCTTTAAAAGGCTCTATGATTATGCCCTTCCCTAGTTTATCTTTAATTTCTTCTCCTGATAAAATCAAATTGTTGCCTCCTTATTTATAATTTTATATATTTAAAGTATACATTTATAATTATAATGAAACAAGAAATAAATAACTATTACCGTATAAAAGTTAATAGCTATTATATTTTTAACTTATAGTATAAAACAACTTTATAAAAATATAAAAGGATTGACCTTTTACTGGACAATCCTTTTATTATAGATTATAAAGTTTATTATGTTAAAGCTTATTGGCACACTTTTCCTGGATTTAATATATTATTAGTATCAAAAACCTTTTTTATTCCTTCCATTAAAGCCATTGCATCATTACTTAAAGATTGCTTTAAATATCCTTTCTTTGCATAACCAATTCCATGTTCTCCTGAAACTTGTCCTTTCAACTCTTTAGCTTTACTATACATATCCTCCATAACCTTGTGCAATTTAGAATTCCACTGATCTTCTTCTAAATTATCTTTAAGGATATATATATGCAAATTACCATCACCAGCATGTCCAAAACTCTTTATTCTAATATCATGCTTCTTTTCCATGGTATGAGTAAATTTAACAAATTCAGCTACCTTATTTCGTGGTACCACTACATCTACTTCATCCATTTCTGTAGTGGAAGCTTTAATAGCCTCTAAAAAAGAACCTCTAGCTGTCCATATAGATTCTTGTCTTTCTTCCGTATCAGAAATATATACATCTAACGCCCCATATTTTAAACAAATTTCAGCTACCTTTTCATAAGCCTTTTCTACTTCCTCTTTACTATTTCCATCGAAGGTCAACAGTAAGTAGGCTTCTGAAGAATTATCTGGAAATTTCTTACCTAAAAATTCTTCTGAATCTAGTATTGCTTGTTTTTGCATAAACTCTATAGCTGTAGGAATAGACTTTGATTTAATAATAAATGGAACTGTGTCAATAGCATCCTCCAACTCTTCAAAAGGAACTAAAAGACTTATAGCCTTTTTAGGTAATGGAAGAAGTTTTAATGTAGCTTTAGTTATTATAGCCAAAGTCCCCTCTGAACCTATTATCATATCCTTCAAACTATAACCAGAGCTATTTTTTACAACTTTTCCTCCTAATTGCAAAACCTCTCCATTAGCAAGTACTACTTCTAATCCTCTTACATAATCTCTTGTAACTCCATACTTAACAGCTCTCATTCCACCTGCATTGGTATTTATGTTTCCACCAATAGTAGCTGTCTTTTCACCTGGATCTGGAGGATAAAATAATTCTCTTTCCTCCACATACTTTGTTATCTCCATAAGTAACACTCCTGGTTCCACAGTCAAAGTAAGGTTTTCTTCATCTAGTTCTAATATTTTATTCATCTTACTAAGATCTAAAAGAATACCTCCCTTAATTGGTACTGCAGCTCCTACAAGTCCCGTACCCGAACCTCTTGGCGTCACTGGTATAAAATTTTCATTAGCATATTTCATTATCTTAGAAATTTCATAGGTATTCAAAGGTTGAATCACTATATCCGGAAGTTCTTTTACATTTCCTAGTTCATCATGACTATAATCTTCATTTATATTTTCACCTATAAATATTCTATCTTTATCTATAATTATTTCATTAATAACTTCAATATCTTTCTTATCTATCTTTTTATAATTCATATTTATGCCCCCTTTTCCACCTTTATCTTTTCTATTAAACTGGGTACTATTTCATATAGATCCCCTACTATGGCATAATGGGCTGTTTTAAATATAGGTGCATTATCATCTTTATTTATGGCAATTATATGCTCTGCATTATTCATACCTGCAGTAAATTGGACAGCTCCTGATACTCCACAGGTAATTATTAATTTTGGTCGTACAGTTCTTCCACTTAATCCTATCTGCCTCTTTGCATCTGCAAGTCCTGCTTCAATAAGAGGTCTAGTAACTGCATACTCTCCACCTAAGAGTTCCGCCAATTCTTTTATCATATTTAAATCCTTCTGACTATTTATGGCTCTACCTGCTACTACAATAACTTCTGCTTCAGATATACTTGTTTCTTTTTCTTTTTCTGTTACTTTAATTACCTCAATATTAGATGAGAGTTTTTCTTTTTCTATAGAGCATATCTTTAGGATTCCTTTTTTATCCTCTACTCTTTCTGCTGGATTCATTACTTTATATCTAACTGTAGCCATTTGAGGTCTATTATTAGGCGTTATGATTTGCGCCATTATGTTTCCTCCAAATGCTGGTCTTATTTGAACTAAATCTGTATTTTCTTTTATATCTAAAATAGTGCAATCTGCTGTAAGTCCTGTCTTAAATCTAGCAGCTACCCTTGGTGCTAATGATCTTCCTATAGTAGTTGCACCTACTAATATTACAGAAGGTTTAACCTTATTTATAAAATCTTCAAATACTGCAGTATATGGCTCTATTCTAAAGTGACTTAGTTCCTTATAGTCATATATCATAACTTCATCTACTCCGTAATGTAGAAGTTCTTCTGCTTTTTCCTTAATATCATACCCCATAAATAGGCAATAAACCTTTTGCTTCACCTTAGCAGCTAGTTCTTTAGCTTTACCAATTAGTTCTATAGTAACGGGATGTATCTCTCCCTCTAAATGATCTACATAAATAGCTATACCCTTCCACTGACTCTTATCTATTTCTATTTTTTCTTCTTCTATAAATTGGAATGCCCCTTCCGGCCCCTTTCTAACACATAATCTGCACATCTTACAATTTCCATTTATCTCTACTTTTCCCTCTTTATTATCCATAGCATTAAATGGACATAATTTAATTACCTCTTCTATGTTATTAATCTTATCATTATTAACTACTAGTTTTCCCATTTATAATACCTCCTATATGAATTTTAGACCTTTAAGCTTCATGTGAAGTTTTTTTACAATATCCTCTGAGCTATCTTTCCAAAATTCTCTTTCTATATTTGAATCTGGAGGAAATATTCTTTCAACTTGAGTAGGCGAACCATTTAATCCATATATTTTTTCATCTCTGTCATGAAAATCATCTAAAGATATCATCTTTATCTCCCTATCCCTTGTAGCCTTTTTTTTCTTGTAAGAAGGTAATCTAGGTTGGAAGATATCCTTTTCTACTGTTATAAGACATGGATATTTAATGTGAGCCACCTCTATAGTTTCTCCCATGTCCATCTCTACAGTAATTTCTCTTTCATTTATTTCTAATATATTTCTAACGTTTGCAATATGGGGTATATTTAAATACTCTGCCATCTCTGGCCCAACCTGCGCCGTATCTCCATCAGTGGTTTGTTTTCCACATACTATAATATGAAAATCTCCTGCTTGTCTTACTCCCTGAGAAAGCGTATATGATGTAGCCAATACATCTGCACCAGCAAATCTTCTATCAGATATAAGCACACCTTCATCTGCTCCCATAGCAAAAGCTTCTTTAATTACTTCTTTTGCTTGGGGTGGTCCCATAGTTATAACCTTTATATTAGATTCCGTTTGTTCTTTTATTTTTAATGCGGTTTCCAAGGCATATAAATCATAAGGGTTCATCTTACTATCTACACCATCTCTTTTTAAAACTCCAGTTACAGGATCTACTTCAACTTTTGAAGTTCCCGGAACCTGCTTAATACAGACTAAAATATTCATTTAATTGTCCCCCATTCCTTATGTTTTTATATAAATAAATTTGCTCCTTAATTTAAGGAAAGCTTTACATTTTAAATGGTAATATGGTATGACCAATTTCTAATTAAATATTATCATAGTGCTACATAAAAATCTAGAAAAGTTATATTTATAACAAATTACTCTGTAAAATTTTCCTTAATAAGTTTAAAATGTTCCTCCATTGATATTCTAGCTTTAATACTATCCCTACATTCTAACGCCTTAAATATGTTTTCATGATTATGATTTAACTTTTCTCTATTACTCTTATCTGCCAGTATATTCTTTCTAGAATCCTTTATAAACTTATCTATAAGGTAGGATAACACCTCTAATACATTTATTATAAGTCTATTATGAGATGCCTTTGCTATAGTGTAGTGAAATTCTTTATCTAATTCCACACTTATATTTTCATCAGAACATTTAAGCATCTCTTCTATCAATGTTTTTAGTTTAACAATCTCTTCTTCATTTATATTGTGAGAAGCTAAAACCACAGTTTGAAGCTCCAATACCTCTCTTAATTCTAATATTTCTTTTGGATTACTCTTTTCTAATATGAACATCATAGATAAGGGCTCTAAAAGTATATCCTTAAAGCTTTCTCTTATAAAATTCCCGGATCCTTGCCTACTTTCAACTAAGCCTATAACCTCTAAAGCTCTAATAGCCTCTCTTATAGAAGTTCTACTAACCCCTAACCTTTCAGCTAGTTCTCTCTCTGTGGGAAGTTTATCTCCTTTTTTTAATGTTCCCTTTATTATCATATCTTTTATTTGCTCTACAACCTTCTCATAAACTCTTGTATTTTTTACTGGTTCAAACATTTTAATCCCCCATTTTATTAAATTCTCATAAATAGAATACTCTTATTATACCCTACAAAGAATATTTTTCTAATGAAATATAATCATAATTCATTTTATTTAAAAAACTATTTAAATTATATGTGCCTTTATTTTCTTATTTATCTTATTTGCTTCATGTTTAGATATCTTTTTAGCCCACTTATATTCTTCAATAAAATAAGTAATGCTATCTACTTTTATTATAAACATTGGAGAATTTTCGCTTCCCTTTACAATGGTATTTTTATTTGCTAACACTACCACATCAATAATAGGATAACCTTCTCCTATTATTTCTTCTAAAACCCTATGGTGTCTTTTAACCTGTCCTAAAGGATTTGTATAACCTTCTACCTTACCTGCTATTTCCCTCATCCAATTGCCTTGTTCATCTATTATTATATTACCAATAAGATTTTTGGTTTCTAAATTAAATACACCATTTTCACCTATTACTAAGTGATCAAATTGTTGAACCTTATCTAAAGACCTCAACTTTAAACTATTATATACTTCATATTTATTCTTATTTAAATAGCTTAATTCATAGGCCACAGACTTTTCCCCTTCTATTCCTGCTCTCCTCATAGCTTCTTCTGAAGAAGAAAGTTTTAATCTTTTATTTCTCCCAAAGATTATTAATCTTTTTCCTGTAGCAATAGATATAATTCCATTAATTATCAATATACATACCATGCCTATAGCTATATATCTATAATTTCCTTTTAATAAATTTGATTTTAACAAATTTATCAGAAGAAAAATCCCTATTCCACTAAATATCAATCCAACTATCCTATTAAACATACCTTTAAGTCTTTTCATATTAAGCCTCCATACTAAAAAACACTCACATTACTGTGAGTGTTTTAATCACTTTTAAGCGAAATAAACCTATAAGCCCAGTTCTATATTCAAAAAACCCAGTATTAAAATATATCTTACTTTATTTTAATATACTACAATAAGCTTATAATCACAGTTTAAGAATGCAACATATTTTTCCACAGTGTCAAAGTGGTGCAAAGTCATTTTCGCTACCATAACTATTATACTGTCACTGTACACCCTTGAAATTATACTAAAAAGTCTTGCCCAATACAACCTTATTCTTATTGTTGGATGTATCTGGATAATTCCTTCTTAATCTATATACAAAAAAACAACCTCAGATTAACCCAGGTTGTTTTTGAAAAACTTATTAAAAAGAACCAATTATTTAAAATTCTTATTGTTAATTATGTTGACTTATGTTGTTTCAGCTCATCTAGGGATGACAGATGCTAATGGCGGTCACCGGAATCGTAATACTGGTACATATAATTAAGTTCTTCTGTAACACCCAAAACTCTACCAAGTAATTCAAATACAAATGCAGCCAATGAATCAGGAGAAAAAAAGCTTAAAACTGCATTAGAAAATACAAAAGTCAACAATATGTCTATTGGTTTTCAACTGTTACTGTAATAGCACTTTTAGGAACTCTATATAAATTGTTTAAGAATAAGGCTTAATATTTTTATTTAATTTTATAATAAAAACGAGGTAGCTTCTAGATTTTTTAAGAGCTACCTTTGTTTAAACACTATTCTATACATAATATCTAGATGGTTTCCCCAACAAAGCAATTAAATCTATTACTACACCTATTAAAAATAATCCTAGTGTAAAGAAATATAATACACCCATTCCAACTTTACCTTCATAAAATTTATGTGCACCGAAAAAACCTAAAAATAAGCAAAGTAATATAGCAATCGTTTTATTTTTAGGCCTTACCATGCCACTATTAATATTAGCATTTGCATTCACATTGGCATTAGTATTCTTACTTGAATTATGGTTATTTATTACCATATTAGGTTGCAAAGTACTCTTAAGCTCTTCAACTTGTCTTCCACATTTGGTACATATAACTGCATCCATATGAATTTTTTCACCACAGAATTTACAAAACTTTAAATTTTGTGATTGTTGGTCATTACTAACTCCAGTTATTTTCTCTTCCATTTTAACCCCCACCATAAAACAATATTATTTTACCTTTTATGCAGCAGTTTTGCTTTTATTATTCTAAATTTATATATATTTACAATTATAATTGTAAACTATTTATTATTTAATTCAAGCATTTTGACAAAAGTGTCTATTATTTTATAAAAATAAAAGCCTCTTTTAGGACTATAGTTAATAGTGCTATTATATTTACTTACTTAAATTATTTATTTTTTATTAGTATGGTATATATTTAATTTGCCATACTAATTTTAAAGCTGAAAAATTATGAGTTGTTTTCTTTTCTAGTTAACCCATGATAAGACAACAATATTCCCAACCTACAATTCCCTGTGATTTTTAACAGTGAATAAAACTTTCCTACCCATGTTCCGCCTACAGTATCTTTATAATTTTGGATTTAAGTCAATATAGTAGACACAAAAACTCGAATTTTTTATGCAGTTTTTTTAAAGTACCTTCAAGTTGTTATGGAGTTACATAACCAATGCTACTGTGAAGTCTTTTTCTATTGTACCAAGATTCTATATAAGCTTAACGGCATCAAAATCATAATATGTGGCTAAATTTACTAGCGAAGCATGAAAGAATTCAATACAAGCATTATCATAGGGCATCCTTTGCCATTAAAAGGTTCCCCTTTTAATTTTATTCCTGCTATTTTAGCAAAAGTATTATTGACAAACTAGGCGTTAATTCTTTTACGCTTAATTTTAATTAGTTATTCTTTATATCTTCAATTTTCCTTCCAAGTCAAAATATAAAATTAATACAAAAATCACCGATTAACTCCATATTATATAACTTGTTCGTAACACGAAAAAAATTCTAACTTAAATTGATTTCTAAGTTAGAAGCCTAAGTAATTTATTCCAACAATTATCTTATAACTTAATCTTATTATTTTAAACATCCCTACTTAATTTTTATTTGTTTAATTACATTATCTACTAATGGTTCTAATCTATTTTCTATATCATTCCAATCATACTCTTGTACCGGGAATATTGACTCTTCAATTTTTTTTATACTTTTTACAGGAAAAGCAACTCCATTGTGCTGCTCTTTGCTAACTCCAATAATCTTCATCTCTACTGGATATGATAAGGCATTATAAATTGGATCTAAAACAAGGCTTTTATAATATTTTATTAATTCCTCAGTACCTCCACCATGGCATATGAGCCCCACTGGTTTATCAAATAATGGAGAACGATAATTTGCATCATTAAATCTCTTTAAAAATGCAAGTTGCTCTATTTTTTCAAGAAAAATTGATAGTTTTGCTGGTATAGGAGCATAATGAGCAGAAACAATGAATAAGGCATCTGCTTTTACTATTGTACTATAAATATGATTAAAATTATTATCATAGGCACACTTATCACTATAAAAACATTCTCCGCATCCAATACAAGGCTTAAGGTCATAATCAACAAGTGAAATTATCTCAACATCTGTACTGTTTGCTCCTCTTTTATTTATTATTTTTTTCACTAGTTTGCATGCTTTTATTGAAGTACCATTATTTTTTGAGTGCTTTATATTTGAAGCAGACATGCAGACAATACCCATTTTTTCCATCTCCTTATCTCACATTATTATTCTTGCTTAATTACTTATCCTTTATGATTCCATTCAATTATTTATAAATTCCTTTTATGTTTCTAATCATCATTTTTAATATAATGACTACGAATTCATGTTTTATTTAGCTATTTAACCTCGTTTTGTGCTAATAAAATCAATACGTAATTTAAAATTACTTTACCTATAAATTACTCTAAAAATATATTATTTCTTCTCATAAACTTATAATTATAGAAATACTTTTACTAATTATGGCGCTAGTCCTCCATCGACTTAGATAATTTGACCAGATATATAATTAGCCATTTCTGAGCACAAAAATGTAATTACTTTTGCCACGTCATTTGGTTCTCCAATTCTATTCAAAGGTATCATTTTTTTACCCTTTCTATTTCATTTTTACTCATATTGTTTAGATCAGTTTTAATAAGTCCAGGTGCAACTGCGTTAACACGAATACCAAAGATGCCAAGTTCCTTTGCCATTGATCTTGTCATAGCAATCAAACCAGATTTTGATGCTACATAATTAACCTGTCTCACACCAGGTGTTATTGCAGAATCCGACGAAATATTTACTATATTACCTTTATTGCATGCTATCATAAGCTTAGATGCATATTTTGAACACAGGAAAGCACCTTTCAAATTCGTATCAATAACCTTATCCCATTCCTCTTCCTTCATATAACTAATATAATTCATGCTGTTTGCCCCTGCATTATTAACTAAAATATCTAGTCTATCTGTTTTGCTTCTAATATATTCATACATATTCTTTACGTCCTCATGTTTAGTTATATCAGCTTTTACAATATAAGCTTTTCGCTCATTATTCATAATGATTTCAGCAGCAGTTGGTATACCTAATGTCCTTGTTCCTCCATTTTTCTTAGGAATTTCTAAAGCTTTTACTGCTGGAGGGAAGTAAGTTCCTGATTACATTTTATTCCACATTTGCACATTTTATATAGCATGAAACAAATTAAATTGTTTCTTCAGAATAACTTAAACAAGTATATAAAGAGACACCTAGATTATTTCTATGTGTCTCTTTATATAATATTTTATTTAATTATTTGGTTCATAGTTTGGATTCTTAATCATTTGCTCCACTATTTCTAGTAAGTCAGCATCATCTACTTTACCATTAATAACTACGTCAGTATCATATTTACTAGTATCGGTATTTTCTGCATTGTATCCATAATACCATGCATCAATACCCAAATCCAAAAGAGTAAATTCACCATCCCTGTTTACGTCATATGTTGATACTATAAATTCTTTCTCTCCACAATTTTCTGATAAGAGATCTTTTTCCATAGTTCCATTATCAGCTATACGTGCTCTAACAACATCTACTTTTCCTGTACCTACTGCTTTAGCTTTAAACTTTAATTTAAGTATAATCTTGTCCCCATTAATTGCATTGTCTTTACCCAAACTAGCAATTATAAATCTTAAAGTTCCAGTATTACTATCCTTTAATTCTTTAACTACTCTTAGACCATTAATAACGTCATAACCTACATATTCAAATAAGTCTTTATTATAGTCTATTTTTATATCTTCTGCACATATGTTAATACCATTATGAAGAACTATATCAGTAGTAAATTCTTGCCCTACCCTTAATTTGCTTTGTTCAGATTCTACTGTTATGGTTTCATCTTTAGATATTGGTGTAACAGTTACATTGCAAGTAGCAGTTAAGGTAGTACCTTCAACTGTTGCAGTAATAACAGCCTGACCACCTTTTACTGCTGTAACATTACCATTTTCATCTATAGTAGCTATACTTGAATCACTTGATGTCCAAATAATTTTTTTGTTTATTGCATCTTCTGGCAATACTGTAGCTGTTAGTTTCTCAGAACTACCTTCTAATAGATCCATAGATGTTTTATTAACAGATATTTCTGCTGTTGGAACTATTGAACTTGTATCTTCGTTATATGGCTTTAGTTGACCATTAGTATCTATATCAAATGCATCAATGTGGATCTGGTCATTATAATTAATGTATGGAACTTCTCTAATTATTTTCACAAAATGTTCTGAATCTTCTAATCCATTAATTTCAAATAGTAAACATTGCCATAGTTCATTTCCTCCGCTGCTAAACGTATATGGAACATTGTCTATTAATATTTTTACGGTCTTACAATACCCTGAATAGCGTGTTCCAATTACTCGTAACTTAGTACCTGTGAAATTAAATTCTACATAAGCCCCTGCAGTATTTAATCTTGTGAGCATATTTTTGTATGCTGGATAATAACTATAAGTATCTGCATTTCCCCCTTTGGTTATATTTGAGTTGGCATCGTCATACCTTCTCCATCCTATTTCAGGTTGTAGAATTTGCTCTCCAATTTTAGCACTATTTTCTGGAGTGTTATTTAAATTCTTAGTGCCTATTTCATGGTCAATTACTGTTGCGTTAGCCTCCTGAGGATTAATACCTCCCACCCATGTTAACAGAGCTAACACAAAAACTAAAAATAAACTAAATTTCTTTTTCATTCTTTTGTCCCCCTTGTAATTCTTGCATATATATTATATAACTTCTAATTTTGTAATTTCAAGTATTTATTTGCTTCATTTTACCACATTTTACGATATTTCTTTAAATTTTAGTAAATTTTTCTTGAAAAATTTTACTAAGATTAAAAAACACCTAGTTCCTAGTCTAAATATAATCCAAATACTTTATTTATTCTACTAAGGAGTTTACTCTTGCCTAATTACTCCTATACTAATTCTGCTTAAAGTTTTTGCGTGAATTTTAAAATCTTCAATATATTTATTATCTCCTTTATTTCTTACTCTCTATAACCTACCATTTAATAACTTAGCTATAGCTTCTACTGTTTCATTTCTCCTGTCACATGTAGCACCTTTGCTTATATATAAACCTTTAAAACTCTTCTTATCTCTATATTTCATTCTTACTAGATCTTTATACTCTTTCCCTAATAAGTTTATAGCATATTCTATATCTGCTATTTCTTTTTTTATTTCCCTTATTTTTGCCTTAAGCTTTAAAGAATACATTATAATATATTTTAATTCCTTTTCTAGCTTTTCTATTTGCCTTACCATCTCTTTTTCAGCATAGAATCCTGTGGAAGAGCTTTGAACTCTTTCCTCATAAGTTATACCCCTCGATTCTTCTTCTAAAAATACATTAGTTTTCTTTATGTCTTGCCTTATTCTATCTTTCCAATTTTCTAGGATGCTTATTTTATGTTCTAATTTGTCTATCTCCTTATAGCTTTAAAAATAACCTCGGAAGTAGATTTAATGTGTGGTAAATTAGGTGGCTTATGTTGAGAAGATATTATTTTTAATATTAAAAGCAATTTAATTTATACAAATGGTCATGTTCAAATTACAACTCCAAAAATATTAAAAAATCTAGAAATATCTATAATCATATTAATAAAGAAATAGAGAAAGATAATACTAAAAAATTAAATAAAAAACTCTGATTAACAAAGCTATTTTCATGTAAATTATTTGATTTTACGTAACATTTTGTAATGCATATACATATCTTAATATTGTAATAAGTTTATGGAGGACTTTAATGAACAATCTAGACCACAAAGTTAACCTGAATAATGAAATGATTGAAAATTACTATGAAACTCGAAATGTGAATTATCCTAATTACCCAATGACCTCTTATCCCATATATAGTTATCCAATGTTTTGTTATCAATGCATGAGGGATGACTATGAAGATGTAGACTTAGATTTCGATGATTATGAAGATTTCGATCCAGATTACAGACAAAGAAGACGCAGACGTAGAAGACGTAGACGTAGACATCCATATTATCCTTATTTTTACCATTACCAAAGACCTTTTTATCCATTTTTCTATCCCTATATATTCCGTGATTGGGATGATGACTAAAAAAATAATAGCATAAAATTAATAAAACTATGCTTATAAATTTTATGTATTAGTCTATATTCAAACAAATTTCTCCAAATAAAAAGAAGGTAACTCCTAGCCTATGCTAAGAATTACCTTCTACTAATTTATTAATCAAATCTTCCTATTGGAAATTCTAAAAAATTAAAAAACATATGTGGTTGCAAAAGACTGGCAAAATAAAAAAACACCAAGCGTAAAACCTAGTGTTTTCAATAGCGAGATAAACCTATAAGCCGAGTTCTGTATTAAGCAATCATCTATCTAGGCCCATTGTTACCAATGAGCTCCAGCGACACACCCGAAGGCGGAACGAGCAGCTCCTTTTGCCTTCCTATTCGGTCTTGCTCCAGATGGGGTTTACATAGCCGCAAAGTCGCCAATGCGCTGGTGAGCTCTTACCTCGCCTTTCCACCCTTACCAGTAGCTTAAAGCTAACTAATCATCAAAAGATGATTCTGGCGGTATATCTCTGTTGCACTTTCCTTAGAGTCGCCTCCACTGGGAGTTACCCAGCACCCTGCCCTATGGAGCTCGGACTTTCCTCTCCTGAGAAAATTCTCAGCAGCGATTGCTTGGCTTACTCGCAAAAACTATACTATCATATTACTCAATAAAAATCAAAGGAAATATTTATAAATTATGCATTTAATTTATAAATTTAAAATATTTCATAGGGTTCACGTTCACTCTGAGAGTAATAAACCTTTATTTCTCTATCCTGTGACTTTAAATATTTTTCTATATTTCTTCCTATTATTTTAAATAATGGCCATTCGGAACTAAAATGTCCTATGTCTATTAAGAATAAACCCATTTCTTTATAATCGCTTATATAATGATAGGTTGTATCTCCTGTAATTACACATTGAGCCCCTGCCTTTCTTGCAGCTTCAAAATAATCTTGCCCACTACCATTTATCATTGCTATTTTATTTATATTCATATTTACTTCCCCTGCAAATCTCAAAGAAGATAAATTAAATTTTTCTTTAACTACAGAGCAAAGTTTTTCTGCTCTTATTGGGCTCTTAAGTTCTATTATTCTTCCTATACCAGCCCCCTGTATTTTTGTTAAAGACTCCTCTATTATATTCACACTATTTATATCTAGATTTAAAAGCTCTACCATGGTATCATTCATTCCATTTTTTACTGAATCTAAATTAGTATGACTACTATAAAGATTTATATTATTTTTTATAAGCTCTATGATCTTCTTCCCCTGTAGTGTGTCTGTGGTTATAGATGAAGGTTTTCTAAAAATTAAAGGGTGATGAGATATTATCATATCTACATTCTTATCCTTTGCCTCCTTTATAACCTCTAGAGTACAGTCTAAACAAAACAAAACAGCTTTAACCCTATGATATCTATCTCCTACCATAAGGCCTACATTATCATAACTCTCTTTTAATCTACTAGGAGCTAGATTCTCCATATAATCCATTATATCTTCTACAGTTATATGCATTTCAACAACTCCTCTAGCTTATTTTTAAATTCTTCTAAAAACACTTTTCTTTCTAGTATATTTTTACTATCACCTTTTAAATAAATTAGTATTTTTTCTAATTCTTGGACTTTAAACTCTACATATTCCTTTATTAAAGGGTGTTTTTTATTTATTAACAAAGGGCTTATATGATAATAAATTGGATCTTTAATATATATTCCATGACACTGATTATCATATCTTACCTTAATTATTTGGTAATAAATATCTTCATCTTTACACAACTCTTCATCTAATATTTGAAAATTATTATTATAAAGATATTCTCTTAATATCTCTGGGTTCTGGGTAGGTTGCAACACAATGTATTGAAGTTCTTTCACCTTATCAAAGCTATCAATTAATATATCTCTAATGAGATTACCTCCCATTCCTGCTATTATAGAACCTTGAACTTCTTTTTTTTTAACTGTGTTTAATCCTGGTCCTTTTCTACATTGTATTCTACTCTCTAACCCATAGGATTTTATATTATTTAAGGCTCTTTCTACAGGTCCTTTGTTTATATCAGAAGCTATGGCAAAATTACATATGCCAAGCTGTATAAGTTTTATTGGTACATATCCATGATCTGTACCTACATCTATTATAGATTCACATTTACTACATAAATTAATAATTTTATTTAACCTATTACTTAATTCCATTTCTTCTCCCTTGTCTATGCAAAAATAAATATCACTCTAACCTGAATTATTAAAAATAAAATTGATATTATTAAAGGTATATACATGTATTTATATGCGGATTTCTTGTCGTACTTTGCATAAAAGTATGACGCATAATGCATACAAAATAATATTACCATATTAAATACTCCATAAGTCATTTGTCTAAAGGCAAATTGTTTACCTGAGCCATATTGAGTAGGTTTAAAGTAAATATTAAAATTCAAAGGCATTTTAGCTGGTAAGCTGTTACTTAAATATAGAATGAATGGATTTAATATAATAAAAAATGTAATAATAGTTGTCATTATCAATGGTACTAAAAACTTCTTTTCCTTATACATATCTATATTTTTTTTATACTCCACATAAAACTCTTTGTTTTCTATGCCCTTTTCTTCTAATTTTTTTATAAATTCATTAAAATTATTAGGAGAAAGTCCATATATTCTATTTAGTGCTTTTATATATATTATCCCTTTTGAATCAGTAATAAAAGTATTTGAAATACCTACTTTTTCTATAAAACTCTTTCCAATATGAAACCTATGATTCCCTATTCCAGATAATTTCACACCGTCTATTTTACCTTTTATTATTGTATAAGATTCCATATCCTTATAGGGGATTAATATTTTTTTTAGCCCAAATAGAAAAGATATAGAAATATCCTCCTCCCCCAATTCATAACTAAGTGATTTTACTAATGCAAGATAGTAAATACAATAAATGCTTAACGCAAACATCCCCAAAATAAAAATATATTGTGCAATATAAGTATTTGCAAAGTAGATTAGAATACCTAATGCACCATTTCCCAGCAATAATAGCAATAGTATATAAGCATATACCTTTGCTTTTTCTGGTTTGTAGATTTCCATAAACTCACCTCTATGAGCTATTATAGCATAGTAAAGCTAAGTTTTGAATATTTTGCAATGTAAAATATAGAAACCTTCATAAATATTTATCCCTTTGACTAGAAAACTAAAAAGCCTTTGTTCAAAAATCTAGTGACTTTTAAACAAAGACTTTTTTAAATATTATTCAAAGCTTAATATTTAAATTATTTATACTTAATCTAAGTAATCTTTTAATTTCTTACTTCTGCTTGGATGCCTTAATTTCCTAAGAGCTTTTGCTTCAATCTGTCTTATTCTTTCTCTTGTAACATTGAATTCCTTACCTACTTCTTCTAGGGTTCTAGCTCTTCCATCGTCTAACCCAAATCTAAGTCTTAAAACTTTTTCCTCTCTTGGAGTTAAAGTATCTAATACATTTATGAGTTGTTCTTTAAGCATGGTGAAAGCGGCTGCTTCTGCTGGAGCTGGTGCCTCATCATCTGGAATAAAGTCTCCAAGATGACTATCTTCTTCCTCTCCGATAGGAGTTTCTAAAGATACTGGTTCTTGAGCTATTTTCATTATATCTCTTACCTTATCTACTGGCATATCCATTATATTAGCTATTTCCTCAGGCTGTGGTGCTCTTCCAAGCTCTTGAAGTAGTTGTCTTTCTACCCTGATTAATTTATTTATTGTCTCTACCATATGTACAGGTATTCTTATAGTTCTAGCTTGATCTGCAATAGCTCTAGTAATAGCCTGCCTTATCCACCAAGTAGCATAGGTACTAAATTTAAAGCCTTTTCTATAGTCAAACTTTTCTACTGCTTTAATAAGACCTAGATTCCCTTCCTGTATAAGATCTAGAAATAGCATACCTCTACCTACATATCTTTTAGCAATACTTACTACAAGTCTAAGGTTAGCCTCAGCTAACTTTTTCTTTGCTACTGGATCTCCCTCTTCTATCCTCTCTGCTAACTCTATTTCTTCTTCAGAAGATAAAAGCGGAACTTTACCTATTTCTTTAAGATACATTCTTACAGGGTCATCAATAGATATGCCTTCGGGTACAGATAAATCAAGATCCTCTTCTTCTTCTTCAACCTCATCTTGCATG
Organism: Clostridium simiarum; assembly: GCF_018919175.1. Lineage (GTDB taxonomy): Bacteria > Bacillota > Clostridia > Clostridiales > Clostridiaceae > Clostridium_L > Clostridium_L simiarum. The sequence continues at coordinate 932,584 of NZ_JAHLQL010000001.1, forward strand.
TCCCCAACAATATCTATTCCCATAGACTCCAAAACTTCATATATTTTCTCAATTTGCTCTGGGCTTAAATCTATTTCATCAAGTTCATCCATTATCTCTTTGTAAGTTAAAGTACCTGCACTTTTACCCTTTTCTATAAGTTTTTTTACTAGGGCCATTTTTGCACCTTTATCCTTCATTGTCTTACCTCCTTCCGCCATTACCTAATCCCTCCCTGTCTCTTTCTGAAGCCTCATAAGCTCTGTAGTCAATCTCAAAGATTCTTCTATATCTCCTCTTGACTCTAATTCCTTCATCTTAATCATAATTCTTTTTTTCGACTCCTCTAGCTTATAAATTTTAATATTTTCCAAATAATCTTTAACGAGTTTTACTTTATCACTATCTTCATCTAAAAGTTTTAATTCCTGAATAAATATCCATTCTTTAGCGCTCTCAGTATCATCGCATTTAGATTCAATATATTTATATCTATCCATTTCTTTGATATTTTCACTGTCTAATATCAAATCAAATATTTTTTTATGAGAATCTATTATAAGACTATTTTTTTCAACATTTTCTTTTATATATTCATATATTTCTTTATCTTCCATCATAAATTTCAATAAGCTTCTTTCAGCTTTTAAATAAGCTGGTTCTAAATATAATTTTGGTCCAAAACTCTCTGGACTATTCATCTTACTATCATTATTCAGTTCCTTTTTCACATATCTCTTCAGAAGATCATAAAAAGCTTGCTCCTTTATACCTGTTTCTTCTGATATCTTTTTTACATAAACATCCTGTTCAATAAGATCCAACTCTCTTATTACATCAGTAACTTCTTTTGCATACTTAATTAAATGAGTATCATTGGATAAATCTTTACCTGCTTTTACCTTATTTAATTTATATTCAATTAATGGAATAGCAGAATCCATTAAAGCTAAAAAAGCTTCCTTACCATGACTTTTAACATAATCATCTGGATCTTTACCATCAGGTACTGTAAGAACTCTTACATCAAATCCAACACTTTTTAATACATCAAGCCCTCTTAATGTTGCCATTTGTCCAGCTAAATCAGCATCATAAGATATTATAACCTTATCTGCATATCTTTTTAATAATCTGGCCTGGTTTACTGTAAGGGCTGTGCCTAGTGATGCCACCACATTAGTTATTCCAACTTGATGTAATGATATACAATCCATATACCCTTCCACTATAACAAAGGTTCTACTATTATTACCTTTTATAGCAAAATTAAGCCCATAAAGATTTGTTCTCTTTGAAAACAGCAAGGTTTCTGGCGAGTTAAGGTATTTAGGTTTAGATTCATCTAGTACTCTTCCACCAAAACCTATTACTTTGCCTCTATGATCAAATACTGGGAACATAACTCTGTTCCTAAATCTATCATAAAATCCACCTTTATCTTTAGCTATAGCAAGACCTGCCTCACTTATTAATTGAGGAGAAAATCCCTTAGTTTTTAAGAATTTTAAAAGGCTATCCCAACTGTTTAAAGAATAACCCAACCCAAATCTTCTTATAGTAGCTTCAGATATACCTCTTCTTAAAAAATACCCCTTTGCTGTAGAGTTTCTATTTAAATTACTGAAGAAGAATCTAGCTGACTCTGTATTTATCTTATATAAAACCTCTCTTTTATCTTTTCCTTTTTTATTTTGGCCTTGTTCTAAACTTATGTTGGCCCTTTCTGCAAGATATTCCAAAGCTTCCACATAAGACAAATTTTTATTTTTCATAACAAAGGTAATTACATTGCCTGCTTCTCCGCAACCAAAGCACTTGTATATCTGTTTATCCACAGAGACACTAAAGGAAGGTGTTTTTTCATTATGAAAAGGGCAAAGTCCAATATAATTTCTTCCTGCACGTCTTAATCTGACACTTTCTGATATAATATCTACTATATCATTTTGGTCCTTTATCCTTTCTATAATTTCTTCTGGTATGGCCAATGAAATTCCCACCTATCCTAATGCATAATTTCAACAAAGCATTATATATTCGACATAAAATATTGTATTCCTTCTTTATTTTAAAAATTTTTGTAACATTATAATATTCTAGAGAATATCATAAGCTTTTAAGTATATATTCTTTATAAATTTTAAATCTCCTTCAAGATTTCATATATTTATGTATATTTTATATAATAATTTCATTAAATAGTCTACCCATAACAATGGTAAAATTATTCCTAATTTTCTTAATATATTACAAACTTTGGAACGTAAATTTTATTAAACAAAACCAGACAATAATCATCACTCATTCCTGCAATATAATCCGTTACTCCTCGCTCCTTACCTTCTTTTTCGACAATATTTTTGTATATGTGAGGCATTTCTTCTATATGCTTCATGTAATAATCATAAACATTATGTAAAACAAACTTCGCCTTCTCTCTCTCTTCTTTTAATATAGAACCTAAATATATCTTTTGAAACATAAATTTTCTAAGCTGAGCTAAAGCATGGCCTATATCTTTACTTAAAGATACTTCTAATATACCTTTATCTATATTATCTAAAGTATTATATACACAATCATTAACTAATGTATTAATCCTCTCTCCATGAGTTTTTCCTAATATATTAATAAGCTCCTCTGGTATATCTTTAATCCTGAGCAAACCAGCTCTTATGGAATCATCTATATCATGGTTTACATAGGCTATTTTATCACTATATTTAACCACTTGACCCTCTAAGGTTATGGCTCTATTAACTTTAGAGGAATTAGAAAAGCCGCTATGTTTTAAAATTCCATCTAAAACTTCTTCTGTAAGATTTAACCCTTTTCCGTTTTTCTCTAAATATTTTAAAACTCTTATGCTTTGCTCGTTATGTTTGAACCCTCCAGGTAAAAGCTCATTTAACACTTCTTCTCCATTATGAGCAAAAGCTACATGTCCTAAATCATGACCAAGTGCTATGGCTTCAATAAGGTCCTCATTTAATCCTATGCCCTTTCCTATTGTTTTAGAAATTTGAGAGACTTCTAATGTATGGGTAAGCCTAGTTCTATAATGATCCCCTGAGGTTTTTATATAAACCTGAGTTTTGTGCTTTAATCTCCTAAAAGATTTACTATGAACTATTCTATCCCTATCAATCATGTAAGGCGTTCTAATATCCTCTAGCTCCTCCATTTTTGCTCGTCCCTTAGTATTTTTGGAAAGCGCTGCCCCTTTTATGAGGGTTATTTCCTCATTTCTTTGAATCTTATCTCTGATTAGCACATTAACCACCTCTCTTTATAAATAAATTCTATAATATAATTTAAAATCCTCTATTTTAGGTATATATATAAGATAAAAATTATTTTTTAAGTATATTAATCTCTCCATTTTAATATTATTATAGTGAATTAATTTTTAGGAGTGTTATTATGCCTTCTCAAGCAAAAGAAGTTTCTTATAATCTATTATCTGAATATAATATAAAAAAAATAATACTTCCTCACTACGGTTTAGAAGACTATGATGTTACTCAGATTAAATTTAAAGATACAGATAAACAAAGAGCTGTTTATAAAATAGATAATGAAAAAAATGCTTATTGCTTAAAAAAAGTCTATTATGATGTAGGTGAATTATTATTTGTATATTCTGCCATAGAATGGCTATACAGAAATAATATAAAAGTCCCTAGAATCTTACCTACAAAAGAAAATGGTAGATTCGTAATGGAAAATAACATGCTGTTTATATTAACTCCTTGGATTGATGGGAATAAATGCAACTATGATAATATAGAAAATATTATAGATGCTTCTTTTAACCTATCAAAATTTCATAATGTATGTTGCGATTTTAATCCAATTAAAGGTAGTAAATATAAAGAAGCCTATGGAGATATATGCTTATCTACCCAAAAACATTTTGATCAATTACTAAACAGTTCCAATTTGGCTTTTAAATATGGAGATAAATTTTCAAAAATATTTCTTAACAATTTTGAAAGTAGCATAAAACTTGCAAAATTAGCCTTAGATGTATCTTTTAATACTAACGTGAGTAATCTTAGTATTTCTCTATGCCATGGTGATTATGTAAATAAAAATATAATATTTGATAATGCAAATAATGTTTGGACCATAGATTTTGATAAATGTAAAATTGATTATTGCGTTCATGATATCTCTTATTTTTTAAGAAGATTATTAAAAAGAGATAATACTCGCTGGGATCTAGAAATAGCCATAAGCGCTTTAAAGAGATATGAAAACGTAAGAAAACTATCTCTTGATGAATACAAATATATATTAGTATATTTGGCCTTTCCTCAAAAATATTGGAAGATATCCCGTGACTATTATAACAATATAAATAAATGTAACAAGTCATCTTTTTGTAATTTATTAAATAAATCCATCTCTAAAAATAATTATCAACTTCAATTTGCCTTTGCATTTAAAGATTATATAGAAAATAAATTTAAATGCAAAATAAATTAAAAGGACCATCCTAAAGGATAGTCCTTCATACTTTTATATATTATCTCTTGTTTTTAACTTGAGCTTGAGCAGCAGCAAGCCTTGCTAGAGGTACTCTAAATGGTGAGCAAGAAACATAGTTTAATCCTACATTGTGGCAGAATTCAACTGATGATGGATCTCCACCATGTTCTCCACATATACCAAGTTTTATTTCTGGTCTAGTCTTTCTACCTCTTTCAGCTGCAATTTCAACTAATTGACCTACTCCAGTTTGATCTAATTTAGCAAATGGATCGAATTCGTAAACTTTCTTTTCATAGTAGTCTTTTAAGAAGTTACCAGCATCATCTCTTGAGAATCCAAAAGTCATTTGTGTTAAGTCATTTGTTCCAAAAGAGAAGAATTCAGCTTCTTTAGCTATTTCATCAGCAGTTAAAGCTGCTCTTGGTATTTCTATCATTGTTCCTACCATATATTTTAGATCTACAGCTTTTTCTTTTATTATTTTATCAGCAGTAGTTGTGATTATATCTTTAACATATTTTAATTCCTTTATTTCTCCTATTAGAGGTATCATTATTTCTGGAACTATGTCAAAGCCTTTTCTTTCCTTAACTTCTATAGCTGCTTCAATAATAGCTGTTGCTTGCATTTCAGCAATTTCTGGGTAAGAAACTGCTAAACGGCATCCTCTATGTCCCATCATTGGGTTAAACTCATGTAATGATTCTATAGTTGTCTTTAAATCTTCATAAGTTAATCCCATTTCTTTTGCTAATTCTCTCACTTCATCTTCATGATGTGGTAAGAACTCATGTAGTGGTGGATCTAGAAGTCTTATAGTAACTGGTTTTCCTTCCATTGCCTCATATAAGCCAACGAAATCTTCTTTTTGCATTGGTAATAATTTTTCTAATGCTTTTCTTCTTTGTTCTTCATTTTTAGAAACTATCATTTCTCTAACTGCAGCTATTCTATCTTCTGCAAAGAACATATGCTCAGTTCTGCAAAGACCTATACCCTCTGCTCCAAATTTAACTGCTTGCTGTGCATCTTTTGGAGTATCAGCATTAGTTCTAACTTTTAATTTTCTTATTTCATCAGCCCAAGCCATAAATGTTTCAAAGTGTCCAGTTATTTCTGGTTCAACAGTGTTTATAGCTGATCCATATATATTTCCTGTACTTCCATCTATAGAAATATAATCTTCTGATGAATATACTTTTCCGTTAACTGTTAATTTTTTATTATCTTCGTCAACTTTTAACTCTCCGCATCCAGCAACGCAGCAAGTTCCCATTCCTCTAGCAACAACTGCAGCATGGGAAGTCATTCCACCTCTTACTGTTAATATACCTTCAGCAGCTATCATACCTTCTATATCTTCTGGAGAAGTTTCAAGTCTTACAAGAACAACCTTTTCTCCATTTTCATGTCTTACTTTAGCTTCTTCAGCTGTAAATGCTATTTTACCGCAAGCAGCTCCTGGTGATGCAGGAAGTCCTTTAGCTATTGGAGTAGCACTTTTTAGATCTTTGCTATCAAAAGCTGGGTGTAATAATGTATCTAATTGTTTAGGCTCAACTTTTAATATAGCTTCTTCTTTAGTTGCCATTCCTTCTTCAACAAGGTCAACAGCTATTTTAAGAGCAGCTTGAGCTGTTCTCTTACCGTTTCTTGTTTGTAAGAAGTATAGTTTTCCTTCTTCTATAGTAAACTCCATGTCTTGCATGTCTTTATAGTGATTTTCTAATGTATGAACTATATCCATAAATTGTTTGTATATTTCTGGCATATCTTGATTAAGCTTTTCTATTGGTTCTGGAGTTCTTATACCTGCGACAACGTCTTCACCTTGTGCATTCATTAAGTACTCAGCAAATATCTTATGTTCTCCAGTAGATGGGTTTCTTGAGAAAGCAACTCCTGTACCTGAAGTCTCTCCTTTGTTACCAAATACCATTTCTTGAACATTAACAGCAGTTCCCCAACTTGAAGGAATATCATTTAATCTTCTATAAACTATAGCTCTTGGGTTATCCCATGATCTAAATACAGCAAGAATTGATTCAACTAATTGAGCTTTAGGATCTGATGGGAAATCTTCACCTTTTTCTTTTTTATAATATTCTTTAAATTGTCTAACCAATTCTTTTAAATCATCAGCTGTTAAGTCTGTATCTAAATGAACACCTTTTTCTTCCTTCATCTTTTCGATTAAGGCTTCAAAGTTTTTCTTTTCTATTCCCATAACAACATCTGAGAACATTTGTATAAATCTTCTATAAGAATCATAAGCAAATCTTGGGTTGTTTGTAAGCTTTATCATAGCTTCAACGGTTTCATCATTTAGTCCAAGATTTAATATAGTATCCATCATTCCTGGCATAGAAGCTCTTGCTCCAGATCTAACTGATACTAATAACGGATTCTCTGTGCTTCCAAAGTTCTTTCCTGTTATTTTTTCAAGTTCAGTCATCTTTTGATATATCTGGTCAATAACTTCTTTAGCTATAACCTTACCATCATCATAATATTTGTTGCATGCTTCTGTTGTTACAGTAAATCCTTGTGGAACTGGTATTCCCAAGCTAGTCATTTCTGCAAGGTTAGCTCCTTTACCTCCAAGGATGTTTTTCATTGAAGCATCGCCTTCACTAAAAAGGTAAACATATTTCTTTTCCATGTTAACACTCCTTCAATTGTATAATGTATATTGAATTGTATTCTAACGGGACATTAAATGTCCCGGTTAGTATAGAACTTACTTTGATTGACCTAATTTAACAAATAGCTTTGTAATGTTTGTTTTTGAAACCTTACCAATAATTTTAAGATGTTCTCTTCCTTCTTCAAATATTCTTTCAACCACAGGTAAACTATCAATTTCATGCTCAATTATTTTTTGAGCTACCAAATAAGCACTATCTTCTTTTTCAACAAATATTATATTAGGCATTCTAGTCATAATTATGCCTACAGGAACCTTATGTATATCAGTCCCTCCAATAGCTATCTTTAAAAAATCTTTTCTAGATACGGCACCTATAAGCACTCCTTTGTTTTCTACAAATAAAGTACCTACGTCGTTTAAGAAAAGATGAATTATAGCATCATATACAGTAGTTTCTTCATTAACAACTACTGGCTTTGACATTATATCCTTTACTTTAATATCGATGATATAATCATAAATCATACTATAAGAGGGCTTTTGTGAATATATATATCCTACTTTAGGTCTTGCTTCTAAAATACCTGTCATGGTTAATATAGCAAGATCAGGCCTCAATGCAGCTCTTGTAACCCCTAAATTAGAAGCTAGAGTTTCACTGGTAATAGGCTGCCTCTCCTTCACTAATCTAATTATCTCTTCTTGTCTTGGAGTTAGCTTTATATTCATCACCCTCTATCTTATTTCCTTAAAAATATACAAAGAATAACTTCTTTTGTACATTTCAAATATATTATACACGAATTTTATCAAATAGTACACCTTAATTGTATAAATTTAAATACATTTTTGTAAATTATTCATTATATTCATTTAAATGAATTTTTTCTTACTTTTCTTCATTATTATCCATATCTTCAAACTTTACAGTATATTTATATACTGGTTCATCATTTATCTCTACTTCTTTTTCTTTGGAAAATTTATTTCTTACTGTAGAAGTTATATCATTAATCTTTTCTTTAATATCTCCAGTAAAATCACCTGTTTTACTTTTAATAACCTTATTTATAATTTCTACAGATCCATCATCCTTTGTTATCTCAATAGTTACTTTAGTTAAAACAGCTGTGGCCAATCCAATAGCTATAAGTGGTGGCCAAACTGCTGCAATTACGCCAGCAGCTATACCAGCATTTACAGGTACATCAACTAAAACCTTATCTTCTTTTCTTATTTTTATTCTGCTTATATTTCCTTTATTTATAAGATCCTTAAGCCATTGCATGAATTCATCTAAAGTAGAATATATCTTACTTTCTTTGCTTTCCATATTTTCTTCTATATAAATTAAAGTATCTACCACATTACCCTCACAAAATTCCAAAGCTTTTTTTGCTTCTGCGTAAGAAACTCCCGTTCTCTCTCTTATAATATCAATTTTTTCTAAATTTATATCTGACATATGCTTCACTCTCCTTTTATAAAATCAAGCATTTCAAGACTCTTAGGTCTTCTGGCATAATTTGATGAAATAATGGTTGAAAGAATCTCATATATTTCTTTTTTTATTTCACTGCTCAGGTTTAACCTGTAAAGTTTTTCAAAAGCTGTGGTCTTTAGAAACTTTAATGTGTTAAAAGAAGCCTTTGATAAAAAAATTGAATTTAGCTTTTGACAGTTCTCACATACTCCTCCCCCATAGGTTATATTTATGTAATTAGAGGATTGTATTTTTTTCTTACAAAGACTACAATTTTCTAATTGTAATTCATAGCCTGTGTGTTGGAGTAATCTTATTTCAAAAGCCCTTATCAAAATTTCATAATCTATAGCTCCTGTATTTAGTAAGTACATGCAAGTAACAAAAGCTTTAAAAAGCTCCCTATTGCTCTCTTCTTCTACCATGGCTATATCTATTAATTCACATATATAAGTTGCATAAGTTAACTTTTCTAAATCCCCTAATAATCCGCCAAAAGAGTTAATAACCTTAGCTTCGTTTAATGTGTATAGATTCTTCCCTCTAAATATAACATAATCACCAAAGCAAAGTTGCATAGTAGATGTCAATAGATTACTTTTATTTCTTTTAGCTCCTTTAGCAATAACTTTTATCTTTCCAAGCTTTTCTGTAAAAATATAAACAAGTTTGTCGTTTTCCTTAAAATCTTGAGCCTTTATCACTATACCGTTAGTTTTATAAATTGACAGAAAATCATCTCCCGATATTATTATTTCCACTTTAACTTATTTTATATGGCTAAGTTATAATTATTTTTTTACTTTATATCCTAGTTCCCTTAAATAATTAGGGTTATCTCTCCACTCTTTACGAACCTTTACCCATATTTTTAGGTTAACCCTTGCATTTAAAAACTTTTCTATATCCTCCCTAGCATGTTGACCTATACGCTTTAACGTCTGTCCGTTCTTACCTATGATTATACCTTTGTGAGAATCTTTCTCACAGAGCATATCCACTTCTATATGATACATACCTCTATCATCCTTCTTCATTTGTATAACATCAACAGCAATACCATGAGGAACTTCTTCATTTAATACTCTTAAAGCTTTTTCCCTTACAGCTTCAGCCACAATAAATCTTTCTTGTACATCCGTTATCATATCTGCCGGATAATATTGAGGTCCTTCTGGGATATTTTCTTTCATAAGCTCTATTAACTTATCTGTGTTTTTACCTTTCAGTGCAGATATAGGAATGATTTCTTTAAAATTAAAGTATTCGCTATAATTTTTTAAAGTTTCAGCTACATTTTCTGGAGTATTTTCATCAACTTTATTTAGTATTAAAAATACAGGAGTGGATGTGTTTTTTAGTTGTTCTAATATATAGATATCACCCTTGCCCACCTGTCCTTGAGGGGTAGTTAAAAATAAAATAAGGTCTACTTCTTTCATAGAGTCTTGGGCAGATTTCACCATGTACTCTCCGAGCTTATGTCTCGGCTTATGAAGTCCTGGAGTATCTACGAAGACTACCTGATAGTCCTCTCCTGTCATTATAGTTTGTATATTATTTCTTGTAGTTTGAGGTTTATTAGACACTATGGAAAGTTTTTCTCCCATTAAGTGATTTAATAATGTAGACTTACCTACATTAGGTCTTCCTATTATAGTTACAAATCCTGATTTAAACATTTATCCTCCTTATTTTTCAAGATCTTTTTTTGTAAAAGAACCTGGTAATATTTCATCTAAAGTCTTAATTATATAGTCTTCTTTATTTTTAATTAATATTACTGGGATATCTGCACTTTCCGCAAACTCAGTCATTACCTGTCTGCATATACCACAAGGATAAGTATGGGTATTTGGATCTCCTATTACGGCAATAGCTTTTATTTCCTTATGTCCTTCTGATAAAGCTTTAAAAATGGCAGTTCTTTCAGCACAATTAGTAGCACCAAAGGAAGCGTTTTCAATGTTACATCCAGAATATATACTGTCATCTTCCATCAAAACTGCAGCTCCTACTTTAAATTTTGAATAGGGAGCATATGCAAACTCTCTAGCTTCTATGGCAATTTCTACTAATCTATCATATTTCATAATTTATTACCTCCATATAATTTATAACTTTAAAAATCTTGTATATAAATTATAGCACTAATTATTGCTAATTCAATATATAATACTTTTTATCTTACAATTATTTTATTACTTTTTACCTTGGAAAATTATTTGTAATACTTTTATTATAAATTTTTTAATAAATTAACTGAACAATTTAAATATAAATAGCGTTAATAAAACACCGAATATAGCCCCCACTACAACCTCTGCCACAGAATGCACATCAGAATCAACCCTACTTTGAGCAACTATAATGGCTAAGAGATAACTTAAAGCCATGGATACTGGCTCCTCTGTAATCAAAGCTATTATTGTAGCAATAGAAAAAGCAAGAGTACTATGTCCGCTAGGCATTCCACCTCTTAATGGAGTTCCTTCTCCATAAATAGCCTTAACCATAAGTGTGGCTACAGAAACCATTACTAATATAATAAATACCATATAAGGATCTGACTGTTTTATTTTTATTATTATTGAAAAAGTTGCATTAGTAAGTTTATCCCAAAATGTTATATATCCTACTATTAAAGCATTAATTGCAGTAACTAATACGGCCCCTGCTGAAGTATTTTTAGCAATTTTAGCTAAGGGATGATAATAATTTGTAGTAGCATCAATTGCACTTTCCACCGCTGTATTTATAAGCTCTGCTGCAATAACCATAGTTACGGTTATTGTGATTATAAGTAACTCTATTTTAGTAAGATCATATATAAAACATGCTGCTAAAACTAACAAAGTGGCTACTAAATGTATTTTCATATTTCGTTGAGTTCTTGCAGAATATATTAGGCCTTGTATAGCATAATTAAAACTATCAATCAATTTTTTCATTTTCATATCTTCACCACCCTAATAAGTTTACATTGATTAATATACCTCGCCCACAGTGAGCGAGGCATATCATCTGAATACAATTGTAATATTAGCTATAATAGCTATGGGATAAATTAGCTGAATTAGTAAACTTACAGAGAAATCATCTTTTTATATTAAATTCTCCTAATATAAATTCTTCTCTTTCTCTCATAAAGACTTTTTCATTATCCTCCATATGATCATATCCTAAAAGATGTAGTATAGAATGAATTATAAGATATAAAACCTCTCTTTTAAAAGAGTGTCCGTAATCCACGCTCTGTTCTAAGGCCTTTTCAAGGGATATTACAATATCGCCCAAAACAAGTTCTTCTCCATCAAGATATGTTTTATCAAATTCATAGTTACTATACAGGTTTTTAAAAACTTTTCCCTTAGGATAATCTAACAATGGAAAAGACAATACATCAGTTTCTCTATCTATATATCTATGTTTTCTATTTATCTCCTTTATGGTTTCATTATCTACAAGCAATATACTTAATTCATATTTTACTAATACTTCTTCTTCTTTTAAGGCAAAATCCACAATAGATTCTATATCTTTTATAAGTTCTTCATCTACAGAAATCTTATCCTGTTCATTTTCAATGTATATCATAATTATTTCTCCTTGCTTACTTTTGTATTATCCGTAGGATATTCTATCCTCTGATGATATATGCTGTTTAATGTTTTTAAAAAGGATTTTCTAATCTTCTCTAAATCCTTTAATGTAATATCACAATCATTTAATTGGCCATCATTTAACTTATCTTTTATGATATTGTTAACCATCTCTTCTATCTTTCCTTTAGTAGGTTCACTTATGGACCTTACTGCTGCTTCAACACTATCTGCTAGCATAATTATTCCCGCTTCCTTTGTTTGAGGTATAGGTCCTGGATATCTAAAGTCTTCTTCTTTTATATCTTCTGGCTTATCACTATTGTTTTTTGCAGTGAAATAAAAATATTTTACAAGAGTATTTCCGTGATGTTGTTCAATAACATCTTGAATAGCCTTAGGTATATTATGTTCCTTAGCTAACTCTAATCCATCTTTAACATGAGAGGTTATTATTAATGTACTTAAATTTGGGGTTATTTTATCGTGAGGATTTTCTTTCCCCATTTGATTTTCTTTAAAGAAATAGGGCCTTTTAGTTTTTCCAGCATCATGATAGTAAGCAGCAATCCTGGCTAAAACCGCATTTCCCCCCACTTCTTCTGTAGCCATCTCCGCTAAATTTGCCACTAATACACTATGGTGATATGTTCCTGGTGTTTCCATTAGTATCTTTTTAAGTAGAGGATTATTTGGATTTGAAAGTTCTAATAATTTTACTGTAGTTACAATATCAAAAGTACTTTCAAATAGGGGTAAAAGTCCTATGGTTAGTATTGCAGACCCTAAAGTGGCTATGCCTACAAAGCCAGTTCTTTTTAATATTTCAATTATGTTATTGCTAAGCAAAACTCCTGTACATAAGCTTATTATCATATTTATCATGCCAATATATATTGCAGAGTAAATTATATCATTTCTTTGTTGCATTTTTCTTATAAGACTAGATCCTAATACAGCATTTAAAAGTGCCAGCATTGTGACTTCAACATTAAATCCTACATTTATACTTATTAGTATGCAACTTATTATGCTAAGAGTCATAGAAACTTTATAATTTATAAGCAATGTTATAAGCATAGGCCCCAAGGCTAAAGGTATTAAAAAAGGTGTTGCTATGCTTACACTTCTAGCTACTATTACAGATATTATATTTATTATGCTTATAAGTACCATCTTACTGGTATCCTGATAGATTTCTTTATAGTATCTATAAACGTAATACCACTGTAGGTATATTATTATAAAAATCATTACAGCCAATGTTATATAGATATACCACTCTCCAGAGGATGTATTTAGTAGCCCTAAGTCTTTTAATACTTCCAACTGACTTTCTGTTATAGGCTCTCCCTCTTTAACTACCATTTGATTCTTTTTTATTGCTACAGGAACCACATTTTTCACAGCTTGTTTTTTTAGTTCCTCTGTCTTTTCCTTATCATAGAAAAAGTTGGGTTTAATTTGAGAATTAGTTATTTGAATCCCTAGATTTCTTAAATTTTTAGATAATTTATAAGTACCAATCTTATCAACTACATATTCCTGAGATCTTTTAACATCTTCAGATTTCCCTTCTTCAATTCTTCCCTCATAAACTTCATTTAGGGTTTCTAATATAACATTTTGAAGGTTTTTTAAGTCCTCTTTTGAAAGCTTTACTATAGTGACTAAATCTTCTTCTGCTACTAAAATCGTTGCCTCAGATTTTAATGTTTCTATAATCTCATTTTCTGTTTTACCAGCATCTTTTAATGAATTTATCTTATTAAAAAATATTCTAACATTATCTAATGCCTGCTTCTTAACTTCTGGTTTTTGATTAAACTGAAGTTCCACTTCTTCTTGAGCTTGCTTTTCCCTTGCTAAAGTTGCAATTTTATCTATAACTTCTTTACTAGCTTTAATATTTTCCCTTGCTATATCTCCTACTTGAAGATTATATTTTTTAGTTATGAAAGAAGTTAATGAAACAAAATATATTACAAGAAAGGTAAGGGCAAAAATTGCAGCTCGTTTATATTTAAAAATGCTTCTAACTTTAGTATTCTTATCATTGGACATGTTTATTCCACCTTTTCATTTTATAGAAGTATATTACTGCAGAATCTGTTTTAAAGAAATATTTTGTTCTACTATAAAAACTATATTCATATTTAATGTGTCCTCTTCTATGCTCTTATTTACTATATTATCTAATACTTTAGCTTCTATAGGTAGTTCTTTTTTTAATTCTTTTTTAAGTTCTTCCACAGACTCTTGTATTACCTTATCTTCATCCTTTTCAAAATCAATCTCTTTTAATTCATAGTATATAACTTTTTTAATAAAATTTCCACCTTCTTCAGCTATTTCCCACTGTTTATATCCATGTTCTTCCTTTTTGAAATATAATTTTTTACCAAATAACTCTAAATAAACATGTTCTCTACTATTACCGGTTCTTTCTTTTACTTTACCTCTTAATTTAATACTTTTAGTAAATTCATAAAAAGTTTTTGCAAGAACATCTCCTTCAGCGTTAGTAACGTAGGTAGCCCCTTCTTTACCTTGTTCAGCTTTTATAAGAAGTTGATCCTTCTTTACCAAATCTCCTGCTTTAACCAAAGGGGTACCAGAGGTAGTGTATATCCTAATTATCTCTCCATCCATTTTGGCTATTATATTATTTATGCTATTATCTTCTTTAATTATGGGGGGTGACTGTCTTTCAGCAACTTTAACCTTCATTTTTGCTCCTTCTATCCTAGCTCTAACCCACATAATATCTTCTCTCTTTTTCATCTCTTCCTCTATATTAGTTACATCTATATTTTTTTTCTTCACTCCAGGCCTTACTCCTATATCCTTTAAAGCCTGTCTCACTTCATATGGAGAAAGATATTTTTCCGTCTGTATATCAATGGACCATATAAATGTAGACATATAGTATATTAAAAATAAAAACATTATGGCTCCTAAACTCAATGTAATATACCTTTTAAGCTTAATATATAGAAAATACGCTCCTTTTCTACCTATAATTTTTATCTTTGAATTAGTCTTTTTAGAAGCTTCTTCTAAAAAATCATAATCTTTTATATCTATATAAAACCTTAGTGTAGTTATATTTATCTTTCTTATATTTCTTACCCCAGCTCCCCTATTCCATAAATAATTTATCACCCTCTCAGGTATAAGAGATTGAACTTCTACTTCTATTGTACCATTATAGTACTTTGAAAATTTACTCATTTCCTTCATACACCACCGATTTAAATACTCCTCTTAAACTTAAAGTCTTCCCACCAAGAAACAGAACTTCAAAATCATTACCATATATAGTTATAGAACCTATTTTAGAACTAATCTTAACTTTATCTTCATCAAAAATAATTATGCCTTTATGATTTTCTATATTAATATCTCTATCCCCAGTAATAGTTATCTTGGGCAAATCTAAAATTATATCTCTAGGTAGATCTAATTTTTCTGATAAGTCCTCTTTTACTCTATTAATTTTATTCTCCATACTTGTCACCTCAAAATATTTCTTTCATAGTAATTTATGAGTTTTTATTTAGGTTAATGACAAATATATATTTAAAGTATGGATAGAAAAGATAAAAGCTTTCAAATTTAAAGTAAAAAAATAAAAGGATCCACTTTAGTGAATCCTTTATATTTTTTAAGTATTTTTTTAATTATTGTTTAGATAATCTTTAACAATTGAACTAACAAGTTTTCCATCAGCTCTTCCTACAACTCTAGGTTTGAGCTGAGCCATGATTTTACCCATGTCTTTTATACTATTTGCTCCTACCTCTGAAGCCGCTTCTTTAACTAATAAAAATATTTCTTCTTCGCTTAACTGCTGAGGAAGGTAACCTAACAAAATCTGAATTTCAGCCTTAGCTTTATCTACAAGATCTTGCCTGTTTCCCTTTTCAAACTCAAGCATAGCTTCTTTTCTTTGCTTGATTTCTTTAGCCAAAATTTCAATAACCTGCTCATCCTCAAGCTTAACACCGTCAGTTTTTTCAACTAAAAGTATCGCAGACCTTGCCATGCTTATTGTTTCAGCCTTTAATTTTTCCTTGGCTTTTAAAGCTTGTTTCCAGTCTTCTTGAAGTGTTTCCTTTATTGGCATTATAGTACCTTCTTTCAAAGAAATTCTATTTAAACTTTCTCTTTCTAGCAGCTTCTGACTTCTTCTTTCTTTTTACACTTGGTTTTTCGTAATGCTCTCTCTTTCTAACTTCTGAAAGCACTCCAGCTCTAGCGCATTTTCTTTTGAATCTTCTTAATGCACTGTCTAGTGTTTCATTTTCTCCAACTTTAATTTCTGACATCTATTTTCCCTCCCTCCGCTAGCTAAAATTTTATATTATAGCTTCAAAGGCCTAAATAGCACACGCTCTATTATACATTAACTTTCAGTCAAATGTCAACAATTTCATTCTAATATTATTTTAGCCTGGAGGCCAAGTCAAATCTCTTCCTCCTAATAAATGAAAATGCAGGTGTTCTACAGTTTGACCACCTTGTTCTCCACAGTTATTAACTATTCTATATCCACTATGAGCTATACCTAATTCTTTAGCAAGATTACTTGCTACAATAAAAATATGGGAAATAATCTCTGCATTTTCTTCATTTATTTCATTGGCACTTTTTATGTGAACTTTAGGTATTATTAAAACATGAACAGGAGCCTCTGGATTTATATCCCTAAATGCGTATACCTTATCATCTTCATATACCTTTGAAGAGGGGATTTCTCCTCTTATTATTTTGCAAAATATACAACTATCCACCTTATCACCTCCTTAATTTTCTATAATACCTTCAGCATAATCTCCTTTTGAGGAAAAAAGTTTTGTATCCATTATTTTACCTACAATACTATCGTCGTTATATTTAGATATAACCTTTATATAGTTTTCAGTATATCCTACATATGAGCCGCTACCTTTTGAGATTTCTTCTTCATATAAAACCTTAGCTTCTTTATTTAAAAATCTATCTATAAATTCTTTTTCATTTATTTTATTAAGTTCAATAAGCCTGTTACTTCTTATATCCTTTATATTTCCATCTAATTGATTTTCCATGGTAGCTGCTCTAGTACCTTTCCTTGGGCTAAATTTAAATATATGCATCTTTGATAATTTTATTTCTTTTAAGAAGTTGTAAGTTGTTTCAAACTCCTCTTCTGTTTCCCCTGGGAATCCTACTATAATATCTGTAGTTATGGAAACATCATCATATATGCTTCTTAATTTATTTACTATGTCCCTATAATCCTTTGAAGTATATCGTCTATTCATTCTGTTTAAAGTTTCATCACAACCACTTTGAAGGGAAAGATGGAAATGGTGACATAGCTTATTAAGTTTTTTAATCCTTTTTAATACATCTTCTGAAAAGAAAGTAGGATCTATAGAACCTATCCTCACTCTTTCTATGCCATCAACCTTCTCTATATTCTCTAAAATATCTACTAGGGTTATTTTTTCACTTAAATCTACACCGTAAGATGCTGTATGTATACCTGATAGTATTATTTCCTTAAACCCATGCTCTGATAATTTATTTATTTCTTCAAGAACCTTTTCTGGAGATTTACTACATACCCCTCCCCTAGCATAAGGAATCAAGCAATAAGAACAAAATCTATTGCACCCATCTTGAATCTTAACAAAGGCTCTTGTTCTATCTTGATATTCTTCAATATGTAAGTCTTCAAAACTATGGTTTTTAAGTACCTCGCCTACTTTTACAACCTGCTTATTCTCATCTTTTGCTCTATTTACCCAGTAAACAATTTCCCCTTTATTTCTTGTTCCTAAAACTACGTCTACACCTTCAACTCCTGCTACTTCTTTTGGAGATATCTGCGAGTAACATCCTACTACCGCTATTATAGATTCTGGATTTTGTCTTCTAGCTCTTCCAATTATCTGTCTAGACTTTTTATCTCCCATATTAGTTACAGTACATGTATTTATAACATAGACATCTGAATATTCGTCAAAACTTACTACACTATAACCTTCTCTTATAAACTTTTCTGCCATAGCTTCAGATTCGTATTGATTAACTCTGCAACCTAAAGTAGCAAACGCAACTTTCATTAATTAATTCCTCCTAAATCACCTAACTCATATTGTATCAATGTAGTGGCTGTAAACCCTGCAGTTTCTGTTCTTAGTATCCTAGGTCCTAAGGTTACTATCTTAGCGCCTTCTTCTTTCAATTCTTTAATTTCTTCCTTTTCAAATCCACCTTCAGGTCCTATTATTATAGCTACATTTTTGATACTTTCTATATCTAAAGATTTAACCATATCCCTTATAGTTAAATTTACCTCATCTTCATAAGGTACTACTACTAAATCCATAGTTTTTATATCTTCTATAAAACTTTTAAAATCCAATGGTTCATTAATCTTTGGTATTAAAGTTCTTTTGCTTTGTTTTGAGGCCTCTAATGCTATTCTTTGTAACCTGTCTAGCTTTTTAAATTCCCCTTTTAATTTAACATCAACCCTTGAAGTTATTATAGGTGTAATTTCTTTAATGCCTAACTCCGTATTCTTTTGAACTATTATATCCATCTTAGTAGCCTTAGGAAGTCCTTGAAATAGGTGAATATTAATAGGGCTTTCATTATTTATTTCTAACTTATCAATAAGTTTAGCCTTAACAAAACTCTTATCAATATAAGTTATCTCTCCTAAATATTCTTCCCCATTTCCATTATTTATTATTATATTTTCGCCTACATTAAGTCTTAAAACTTTATATATATGCTTTACATCTTCTCCTATTATAGTAGCTTCTTCTAAGACTATGTTTTGTGGAGATAGAAAAAACTTATGCATAACTCTCTCTCCTTATTTGGCTTTTGCAATTATACAATTCCATTCACCATCTTTGTTTACTTCTACTATTTCAAAATCTTCCTTTTGAAGTTTATCTATTACCATATCTCTTCTATCATGTATTATTCCTGAGGTAATAAATAAGCCTCCTTCTTTAAGCACCTTTTTAACATCCTCTGTTAGTAAACATATTATTTCAGCTATTATATTGGCCACAACAATATCTGCTTTTCCTTGAACCACATCTATAAGATTGCCTTCTAAAACCTCTATATTATTAAGATTATTAAACTTAATGTTTTCCCTTGCAGAATCTACTGCTACAGGATCTAAATCTACACCAACTACCTTTTTAGCTCCTAGCATAGCTGCAGCAATAGCAAGTATACCTGAACCAGTGCCTATATCAAATACATCCATGTTAGATTCCACATATTTCTCTATGGCTTCTACACACATCCTTGTGGTTTCATGAGTTCCTGTACCAAAAGCCATTCCTGGGTCCAATTCTAAAACAATTTCATCCGAAGCTTTAATGTACTCTTCCCATATAGGTTTAACAACTATGTTTGCTCCTATCTTTGTAGGTTTATAATACTTTTTCCAATTGTTTGCCCAGTCCTCTTCTTTCACCTTAGCATAGAGTACTTTACCTTCTCCAACATCTATTCCAAGACTCTTAATTTCTTCAATTCTATTTTTTATAAAACTCACAATAGTTTCAGCCTCATCTTCTATACTAAAATATCCCTTAACTACTGCTGCCTCACCTTTGTATTCTAGTATATTTATATCTGCAAAATCCCAAGTTAAAGCTCCCTGTTCTCTTTTTAATATATCATCCGGATCTTCAATAGCTACACCCTTTACATCTAGAGTATAAAAGATACCTGTAATGGGTTCTATTGCCTCACTCTTTGTTATAACCTTTACTTCTAACCAAGTTCCCTGCATATCTTTCAGTCCTTCCTTAGTATTTCCTTATTACTTTTATATATTTTACACTTTACTACTTTATATGTCCACAGGAATTTAACTTTCCTATTACTTAGTAACTATATCTTAATATCAAGTAATTTTTAGTTTCAGATAGTGCTTACTTATGATAATGAGTTTCTTTTAAAAGAATACTGGTAACAAGAGACAATGTAAATTTGTATCTTCAAATAAAGAGACTTCCCAAAAATTTTGAGAAGCCTACTTAATTAAAATAAATTTACTTTTATCTTATATTACTTGTTTCCAAATATTTTACCCATAAAACCTGATTTTTTTTCATCCTCTACTTTTTCTCCACTAGCTTCCATAAACATCTTTAGAGCTTCTCTTTGTTTTTCATTCATATGTTTAGGTACATCCACTATTACATTTATATATTGATCCCCTCTCACATGACTATTTATCTTAGGAACACCTTTTCCCTTTAATCTAAACATAGTTCCAGGTTGAGTTCCTGCTGGTATTGTATATACTACATCACCATCAACTGTTGGAACTTTAATTTCTGTGCCTAAAGCTGCCTTTATCATACTTATATGTGTATCCATATAAATATCGAAACCTCTTCTTATAAAGGTTGAGTGTGGAGATACCCTTATGTTTATATATAAATCACCTGGAGGTCCTCCATTAACTCCATGTTCACCTTGTCCTCTTAATGGCATAACATTTCCATCATCTACCCCAGCAGGTATCTTAACAGTTATCTTTCTTTCTTTTTTCTGTTTACCTGTTCCATTACAACTGTTACATGGATCTGTTATTATATTACCTGTTCCACCACATTTATCACAAGGAGAAACAGATACAAAACTTCCTAAAGGAGTATTTCTTTGTACTCTCATTTGACCTGTTCCACCACATTTATCACAAGTCTTTTTAGCTTTTCCTGTTTTAGCTCCCGTTCCACCACAAGTTTCACAGGATTCATTTCTTTTTATTTTAATTTCCTTTTCTACTCCAAAAACTGCTTCTTCAAAAGTAAGATTTATTCTATATTCTAAATCCGATCCCTTTTCTGGGCCATTTTTTCTTTTTCTATTTCCACTAAAGCCCCCTCCAAAGAATGAACTAAATATATCTCCTAAATCTTCAAATCCACCCATACCAGAAAAATCATAATCTCCGAAACCTCCAGCACCACTAAAATCTGTGGTACCAAACCTATCATATTGAGCTTTCTTCTCAGGATCACTTAGAACCTGATAGGCCTCATTAATCTCTTTAAATCTTTCTTCAGCCTCTTTATTACCTTGATTTTTATCTGGGTGGTATTTAATTGCAAGTTTTCTAAAGGCTTTTTTTATGTCTTCGTCACTAGCTCCCTTTTCAAGTCCTAGCAACTCATAATAGTCTTTTTTTGCCATTAGCATTTCACCACCTAAATCTGAATTTAAACTTAATTTAAGGGAAGGGCATACCCCTTCCCTTTATATTATATATTTACCTCAATGATTTTTGCTAGTATTATTTATCATCTTCAACTTTAAAATCTGCATCTACTACATTATCATCTTTTGGTGCTTCTCCAGCGTTTCCGCCAGCCATATTATTTGGGTCGAATCCCATATCTTGTGGATTTTGTTCATACATCTTTGAAGACACTGCATAGAACTCTTGAGTCAACTCTTCTGTAGCCTTCTTTATAGCCTCAAGATCTTCTCCATCTTTAATATTTTTTAAAGCTTGCATCTTATCTTCAATTTTTGCTTTATCTTCTGATGATACTTTATCTCCAAGTTCATTTAATGTCTTTTCTGTTTGATATACTAGTTGGTCTGCATTATTTTTAACTTCTATAGATTCTTTTCTCTTTTTATCTTCCTCAGCAAATTTTTCAGCTTCTTTTACAGCACTATCTATTTCATCATCACTTAAATTTGTAGATGCTGTTATAGTTATGTTAGCTTCTTTTCCAGTTCCTTTATCTTTTGCAGAAACATTAACTATACCATTAGCATCAATATCAAAAGTTACTTCTATTTGAGGAATTCCTCTTGGAGCTGGTGCTATTCCTGAAAGTGTAAATCTTCCAAGAGTTTTGTTATCTGTTGCCATTTGTCTTTCACCTTGAACTACATGTATTTCAACAGAAGTTTGACCATCTGCTGCTGTAGAGAAGACTTGACTCTTTCTAGTTGGTATTGTAGTGTTTCTTTGAATTAATGGAGTAGCTATTGAACCTAAAGTTTCTATTCCAAGAGTTAATGGTGTTACGTCTAGTAATAAAACATCTTTAACATCTCCAGTTAAAACACCTGCTTGTATTGCTGCTCCTATAGCAACACACTCATCTGGATTAATTCCTTTTGATGGCTCTTTTCCTGTAAACTCTTTAACAGCCTCTTGAACTGCTGGTGTTCTAGTTGAACCACCTACTAATATTATTTTATCTATTTCATTAATTGATAAGCCAGCATCTTCTAAGGACTTTCTCATTGGCTCTATAGTCCTTTGAACTAAATCATGAGTTAATTCATTGAATTTAGCTCTTGTAAGATTCATATCTATGTGTTTTGGACCTGTAGCATCTGCTGTTATAAATGGTAAATTTATATTTGTTTGCATTGAAGAGGATAACTCTATCTTTGCTTTTTCAGCTGCTTCTTTTAGTCTTTGAAGAGCCATTTTATCTGTTCTTAAATCTATGCCATTTTCAGCTTTAAAAGTATCTGCTATATAGTTCATTACCTTATCATCAAAATCATCTCCACCAAGACGTGTATCTCCATTAGTGGATTTAACTTCAAAAACTCCATCTCCAAGTTCAAGAATGGATACGTCAAAAGTACCACCACCAAGGTCATAAACTAGTATCTTTTGATTCTTGTCTGTCTTATCTATACCATAAGCTAAAGAAGCTGCTGTAGGTTCATTTATTATTCTTAAAACTTCAAGGCCTGCTATTTTTCCTGCGTCCTTTGTTGCTTGTCTTTCACTATCATTAAAATATGCTGGTACTGTTATTACCGCTTGTGTTACTTTTTCTCCTAAATATGCTTCTGCATCAGCCTTTATCTTTTGAAGTACCATTGCAGATATTTCTTGTGGAGTATAATCTTTTCCATCTATTGTTACTTTGTGATTGCTTCCCATGTGTCTTTTTATAGAAGCTATAGTTTTTTCAGGGTTAGTTATCGCCTGTCTTTTAGCAACTTGACCTACTAATCTCTCCCCATTTGCTTGGAAAGAAACTACAGAAGGAATAGTTCTTGCACCCTCTGAGCTTGTTATAACTACAGGTTCTCCCCCTTCCATAACTGCTACACATGAATTTGTTGTACCTAAATCAATACCTATTACTTTTCCCATTTAAATTCCTCCTTAAACATCTAGAAGTTTACAATTAACAATTTAATTTGCAACTTTAACCATACTGTATCTTATAACTTTATCTCCTCTTTTATATCCTTTTTGAAAAACCTCAACTATTTGTTTTTCATCAAAGCTTTCATCCTCTACATGCATTACAGCATTGTGCATATTAGGGTCAAAGCCTTCCTCTGTCACTATCTCTTCTACTTGAAGTTTTTCAAAGGCATCATTGAACTGTCTTAAAGTCATCTCTACTCCTTTTTTTATGTCTTCTGCGCTACCATCAATGATTGCAGCTCTTTCAAGATTATCTAAAACAGGTAGCAGATTTTTTAATATGTCTTCACAGGCGTCACTGTAGATCCCTTCCTTTTCCTTAGCTGTTCTTTTCCTATAGTTGTCGTATTCAGCAGTAACTCTAAGAAGCCTATCTTTTAATGTGTTATTTTCTTCATTCAATCTGTCAACTTCCTCTTTATATTTATTAATTTCACTGAAATCTTCTACCTTTTCAAACTCTTCATCCTCTAAAACTTCTGCCTCTTTCAGCTCTTCCTCATTACCTAACTCCTCTTTTAAATTATCCTCTTCCAAAATATCCTCTTCGCTTTTTACCTCTGGATTTAAATTATTTTTATCCATAGCTATGAAGCACACCTCATCTCTAAATATATTTTCTTACTATAATTCCTCTTCAAGCTTTTTTAAGCTATCGTTGAGCCCTTTCATAACTTTAGACATAATAGACACAATCTTCGAATAAGGAATTCTTGTAGGTCCTATAAGTCCTATGCTACCAATAGGTTTGCTTCCAATAGAATATACTGCCGAGATAACACTACAATCCTTGGCTTGCTTTAAGTAATTTTCTTCACCTATTTTAATGGTAAGCTTATTATCAGTGTTTAAAAGTTCCTGTACATAAGATTTATTGTCAAGTAATGAAAGAAACTCTCTGGCTTTATCTATGTCATTATATTCAGGATAATTGAATATATTAGTAGCACCTTCAAGATATACTTCTGAATAATCCTCTTCAATTAAAGCTTCATATAAAACTGGTATAATAGCATTAAATATTTCTTCATACCCTTTAAGATCCCTTTTAACATTATTTATAACCTGAAGGTTTATTTCTTCTATGGCTAAATTCTTAAGTCTTTCATTTAAAAGATTACTTATCATATGAAGTGTATCCTGATTAGGTGAATTATTAACCTTAAGGATACTATTTTTAATTATGCCTGTATCAGTTATCATAACTGAAAGTATGCTGTTGTTATCAATACCCATAAGTTGCATAGACTTTAATTGACTCTTCTTTACAGAAGGTTTCTTTAATATGCAAGTTAGCTTTGTAAGCTCAGAAAGCATATGTGTGGTTTCTTTTAAAACTTTATCAACCTCATATATAGCCATACTTAATAGCTGAGATTTTATTCTCATCTCTTCTTCCAAAGTCAAAGTTTCAACTATCATTAATTCATCTACATAAAGTCTATACCCTTTATCAGAAGGTCTTCTTCCAGAAGATGTATGAAGTTGCTCTAAATACCCCATATCCTCTAAATCAGCCATCTCATTCCTTATAGTAGCTGAGCTTATACCTAAATCATACTTTTTCGCTATGGTCCTGGATCCTACTGGCTCGGCCGTAATTATATAGTCGTTAACTATAGCCCGAAGAATCTTTATTTTTCTATCATCCATTTCCATGGTATCACCTCATTTATTAGCACTCATTAATGTTGAGTGCTAATGACTACGCTTTTAAAATAACATTTCAATTTTTTTTTGTCAATACCATATTAGTTTCATAATATTTAATTATTATCTTATAATTTCATTTTACCATATCAAACTTTTATTTTCTCTTATTTACTCCATGATGCTACTTTAAAAGATTTAATCTAATAAAAAATCCGATAATATATAGTTAGATAACTCTATGCCTTTAGCCGTAAATCTTATATTGCCATTGTCTCTATTTAAAAGGCCTTCAGCCGTGTGCTTATGAATTATTTTTTTATAGTAGCTGTCTATATTTTTTCCAAATCTATTAAGAAATTCATCTTCTTTTATACCTTCTATTTTTCTAAGTCCCATAAACATAAACTCTTCTATATCTTCTTTTAAAGAATTCCTATGAACCTCTCCATAAGCCTCATTGCTTTTGGAGATACCTTTTATATATTCCTCTATAGTTTCAACATTTTTATATCTAGTGCTTTCTATATATGAGGCAGAGGATGATCCTACTCCAAGGTATTCCCCCATATTCCAATAGACTAGATTATGTTTGCATTCCTTTCCCTCTTTAGCAAAATTTGATATTTCATATTGCTTATATCCAAAGTCATTTAATATAAGTAAAAGTTCTTTATACATCTCCCTCTCTACATCTTCTCCTGGTACATTTAAACTACCTTTTCTATAAAAATCATAGAATTTGGTATCTTCTTCCAATATAAGGCTATAGGCAGATATGTGTTCAGGATTTAATTGTGCTATTTTTATTATAGATTCTCTCCACTGTTCCAAGTTTTGATTAGGAAGACCAAACATTAAATCTATATTTATATTTTCGAATCCTATTTTTCTAGCTAACTCATAATTTTTTAGAAACTCCTCTATAGTATGTATCCTACCAATATTTTTTAACAGGGAATTCTGATAGGCTTGTAGTCCAATACTTAATCTATTCACACCCATAGATTTTAAAACTTTTAATTTTTCCTCTTCCAAAGTTCCTGGATTACATTCTACGGTAAATTCTACATTTGAGGATAAATTTAATTTATCCATATGTTCTTTTAGTTCTTTTAATCTATCTAAAGACAAATAGGTGGGAGTACCCCCACCTATAAATATAGTCTTTATATTATATATTAAGGCTTTATCTTTGATTTCTTTACCTAAAGCCTCGATGTAGCTCTCCATGAGATTATCTTTACCGCAAAATGAAGGAAAATCACAATACCAACATTTACTCTTACAAAAAGGTATGTGTACATATAACGATATCTCCTTCATATTTACCTCCTAATATTTAACTATTCCACTTTTAATACAGACATAAAAGCCTCTTGTGGTACTTCTACAGAGCCCACTTGTCTCATTCTCTTCTTTCCTTCTTTTTGTTTCTCAAGTAGCTTTCTCTTTCTACTTATATCTCCACCATAACATTTAGCTAATACATCTTTTCTCATAGCTTTTACTGTTTCTCTTGCAATTATTTTAGCACCTACAGCTGCTTGAATAGGTATTTCAAATAACTGTCTTGGAATAATTTCCTTTAGTTTTTCTGCTATACCTCTTCCTTTAGAGTATGCTCTTTCTTCTGGAACTATCATAGATAGAGCATCTACAACATCACCATTTAATAATATATCTAACTTAACTAACTTTGTTGTAGTATATCCTTTTAGCTCATAGTCTAAAGATGCGTAACCTCTTGTTTTAGATTTTAGTGCATCAAAAAAATCATATATTATTTCATTAAGAGGAATATTATAGTTTAATACTACTCTCGTAGTTTCTATGTATTGCATATCTATAAAAGTACCTCTTCTAGATTGACAAAGCTCCATTACTGCACCTACATAATCTGTAGGAGAAATTATAGATGCCTTTACTATAGGTTCTTCCATATGTTCTATTTCTGTAGGAGCAGGTAAGTTAGCTGGGTTAGTTATCTCAAGTAGTGTCCCATCTGTTTTCATAACTTTATATATAACAGATGGTGCTGTAGTTATGATATCTAAATTAAACTCCCTTTCTACTCTTTCTTGAATTATTTCCATATGTAATAGTCCTAGGAATCCACACCTAAATCCAAAACCTAAAGCCGCTGAGGTCTCCGGCTCGAAAGCAAGCGCAGCATCATTTATCTGCAACTTTTCCAAAGCTTCCTTTAATTCCTCATACTTTGCTCCGTCTACTGGATATATTCCACTGAATACCATAGGTATAGCAGGTCTATACCCTTCTAATACTTCCTTTGCTGGTCTATTAGCTTCCGTGATAGTATCTCCCACTCTTGCATCTCTAACATTTTTTATGGATGCTGTTACATATCCAACTTCTCCCGCCTTTAGCTCACCAGTAGGTAAAAAATTTGGAGCGAAAACCCCAGCTTCAGTAACATCGTATACCTTATTTGTTGCCATAAGTTTAATTTCAGTACCTACCTTTACGGTTCCCTCCATTACTCTTATGTAACATACCACTCCTTTGTAACTATCATAGTAAGAGTCAAAAATAAGTGCCTTAAGCGGTGCGTCCTCATCACCAGTTGGTGCTGGTATTTTTTCTACTACAGCCTCTAAAACATCTTCTATGTTTAATCCTGATTTTGCTGATATTAAAGGCGCATCTGAAGCTTCTATACCTATTACATCTTCTATTTCTTCCTTTACCTCTTCTGGTCTTGCACTAGGAAGATCTATTTTATTTATAACAGGAACTATCTCTAGGTTATGGTCTAAAGCCAAATAGCAATTAGCTAAAGTTTGTGCTTGTATACCTTGAGTTGAATCTACTACAAGTACAGCTCCCTCACAGGCAGTTAAACTTCTTGAAACTTCATAATTAAAGTCTACATGTCCTGGAGTATCTATTAAATTTAATATATACTCTTTGCCGTCCTTTTCTCTTTTATATACAAGTCTTGCAGCTTGAGCTTTAATTGTAATACCTCTTTCTCTCTCTAAGTCCATCTTATCGAGAACCTGACTATCCATTTCTCTTTTAGTTAAAGTACCTGTCTTCTCTAGCAATCTGTCAGCAAGAGTAGACTTTCCATGGTCTATATGAGCTACTATTGAAAAATTCCTTATATACTTTTGTCTTTCACTTTGCATATTCATCACCCCATCCTTCTAGCAATAGTACTTTAGACAGTAGTCTACACCATATCATATTTTTCTAAATATAGACAACGTCTATTAAGTCTTATCATGAATAAATATTTTAGCCTTATGTTATCACATACCTACCTAAATCCTTAGGACCTTATATGTTTTAGTAAACCTTTTTTTAAAAGCTCTGTCCTTCCATGAAATTAAAATCAAAATAAATTATATCATAATATACTCTAATTATGTCAATAAAAACTCAATTCTCCTTAGGATTAATTTTTACTTTTCTCAAAGTGCCCATTACACTATCCATAGAGCTTTTAAAAACCTCTTTATTTATAACTATATCAAATTTTCTAAACATTATCTTTATATCTAAAGGATTCTTATCATAAAATATTTTTATAGGAGAATTATCTACTATAGTATACAATTTAGAATATTCTTCTTTTATAACGCCGTCCTTATATAATTTTTCATTGATCTCCATGTTTTTAATAGCCTCTTCTTTAGTTTTATTACATTGAATATTTATTTTCACAAAACCTACTATTACTAAAAGTATGCATAAAGTGATAATAAGTTTGCACTTAGTTTTGTATTTCATAAAGAGCACCCCCTATACTTATCATTTATAAGGATGCTCTTATTTTGTATATTTTATTCAATAAATCTCTAAGTTAAAATATATTTATCTCCATATTTTAATTTCCATTTAAATATTCTGCAACCAGCCTTGCAATATATTTAGCTGAACCTTTAGCCTCTTCTATCTTATTAACATGTGCTCCAACTTCAATAAGTATAGCATTGTTACTAAGGTCCTGATTAAAAAACCTTGTTCCAGTATCATAGTACCATATTTCTCTTGAAAACCCAGGAAATAATTCCTTTGAAGTTTTAAGCATGTTCTCTGCTATAGCATTGTTTTTATCAAAGTGAGGATTTTTTCTTGTCATAACAAACATTATCTTAGTTACATCTTCACCATTTAAATTTGCCGTAACACTTTTTTTGCTATTTACAGAGTCTCTGTGCAAATCAATTATAAGTTTAAAATCTCCATATTTATTCAAATATTGTGTAAGTGTTTCTCTAGAGCGGGAATAACTTTGAGTATAGGTGGAATTATGCACTGTTTTATCATGAATTACAGATATACCATAGTTTTTTTCTAATTCCCTAGCAAGCTCATCTCCTACGGCACATACATTTCTATTTTCATCGAAACTATCCTTATCAGTGTTCCCATCTGGAGTTATATAGCTCTCTGAGGTATGAGTATGGTATATTAAAACCTCAGGCTTTGATGCATTAAGTTGCTTTTTCAGATTAGGATTATATGCTTTTGATGACGCAGACTTAACCTGGGCATCCTTTGCTAAATCTTCTTCGGAATTTTTTAGAATGCTTGATTCCCCTATATTAAAAGAGCTTATTACTTCTTTTAAGCTAATACTACCATCTCTTCCCTCTGGTTTTAGCATAGAAAAATAATGAATCTCCTTGGCCATAATCTTTATGGGATCCTTCCAGTTCATACCTAAGATATCTAAGCATTTATCCTTTAAAGAAAATTTACTTTCTGCTAAATCTTCTGTATCAAAAGCTACATGCTTTATTAAAGGCATACTACGATTTAATATTTGAACATAAAACATATTACCCTGCAAGTCATTATAAGCCACTCCTTTTATCTCTCTAGCAAAGAAAACTATAGTAATAGCTATAAATAAGCTTATAGGAATAAAAAAATATAGTTTTTTGAAATTATCTTTTACATTTGTGTAGCAATATTTCATCTGAAATCCCCCCCATATAAACTATTTATATGAGGAGAATTCTAAAATTATGGCATTAATTTATAAATTGATTTATCTCATCCAAATCTAAATCTGGTTGAAGTGCTAAATTTATACCATTAGCAATTATTCTAGATACAGAATCTATTACAGTATCTACTTCTTTAGGCGTAACTATAAGATCTCCTACCTCAGGACTTAATAGTTCTTGAATAAGCCTACTCTTTTCATATTTATCAATAGACTTTAGCATATTATAAAACTCACCACCAGAGGTAGCTTGATTTATCATCTCATCTAGAACCAAATCTATAGTATCATTAGCCACAGTAGCTGCATCTACTACCGTTGGTACTCCTATAGCTATAACAGGAACTCCTAAAGTCTCCTTATTTATAGCTTTTCTATGATTTTTAACTCCAGCTCCAGGAGATATACCCGTATCACCTATCTGAATAGTTCTATTTACCCTTGACAGTCTCCTTGAAGCTAACGCATCTATGCAAATTATAAGATCTGGTTTTATTTTTTCTACAACTCCTTTTACTATTTCCCCTGTCTCTATGCCAGTAAGACCTAGAACACCAGGAGATAATGCACTTACAGGAGATATGTTTTCATCTATTTCATCTGGAATAAGTTGCTTTAAATGTCTTGTTACCATGGTTTTAGATATAACCTTTGGTCCTAAGGCATCAGGGGTAACATTCCAATTTCCAAGACCTACTACAAGAGTATTTTTATTTTTATCCCTATCAATAATATCTGATATGGATTTAGCTAACACTTCACTGACTCTATTCATAGTTTCTCCGTCATAATGGGTAAACTCTGGAATGTCTATGGTAATATAATTTCCCTTTGGCTTTCCCATATTTTTTTCTCCTGTAGCATTTGTTATAGATACCTTTGTAACTTTTATATCCTCATAAGGATTTATCTCATGAACTTTTACTCCTTCTGACTCTTTATTATAGGTACTGTTGTATATTTCCCTAGCTTCTACAGCAAGATCTGTTCTTATTTGAAACATTTAATCACCATCCTAATTATTTATATCCTTATAAAAATATTATTCTATTAATAAATGGAAATTATACTTGAAGTATTAAAAATTTAATGCTATAATATCACTTGTTAAATATGAACTCGCACGCAGATTTCCCCACAACTGCAGAGGCCATATTATGATAAAGGTGGTGAAAGTTAATGGCAAATATAAAATCTTCAAAGAAAAGAATAAGAATAACAGAAGCTAAAACTTTAAGAAATAAGATGGTTAAATCTTCATTAAAGACAACTATAAAGAAGTTTGAAGCTGCAGTTACGGCTCAAAATGTTGAAGAAGCAAAGGTTGCATTAAAAGATGCAGTTAAGGCTTTAGATATGGCTGTTTCAAAGGGAGTAATACATAAAAATATGGCTTCCAGAAAGAAGTCAAGATTAGCAGCAAAATTAAACGCTTTATCAGCATAGTAAATAAACCGGTAGTAATACCGGTTATTTATTTTATACCCTTACAGTATTTATTATTAATAGTTCCAGTTCCGTCCTTTTATCTAAACTTAATGTCTTTAAATTTCTCTCACTTATAACACATAATTCCATACATTTTTTTAACTGCTTAAATGTAAACTTTTCACTTTGTCTCATCATCTTATCACATATGTAAATATTAAGATTAAGCTCTTTAGACAATATGTCTTTAGTTTTTCCCTTAGACATTCCTAATTTTAGATTAAATAAAATCTTAAACTGTCTTTCTATCATAGAAAGAATGTAGTTATCCTTTTCCCCTCTAAAAAATAATTCATTTAATATATCTATGGCTTTTTCTGGTCTCTTTTGAGATAAAAAATCAACCATATTAAAAATGTCATTTTCACTTTTTTGTGAAAATAAAGCTAAAATATCCTGTTTTTTTATATCTCTACCTTCAGTATAGTTTATTAATTTATCTATCTCATTACTTATTATACTCATATTATTATCCACATTATCACAAAAGAATTTAAGCTCAACTTTACCAATAGACCTTCCCCTGTCAACAAATATCTTTTCTACCTTCTTATACAGTCTATCACCTTTAAGCTTATCTACTTTTATAATAGCAGAATCCCCTTTTATACCTCTAACTTCACTGGCTATTTTATCTCTCTGCTCCTTAAATACATAATACATTATTAAAATGCAATGTTCTGGAATATTCCCTATGTATTTTGATATTTTTTTAAGATTATCTGTAGACTTTTTATCCTTCTCCCAACTTAAAAACTCCGCTCTATATACCTCTACAACCTTCTTTTCACTAAGAAAAGGTAAGGTTTCACAGGCATTTTCAATGGTATCAAAGCCTTCCTTTATACCATCTATCCTTACTAAGTTTAAATCTATAAAATTATCATCCAAAGTGTTTTTTATTATATTAGAAACCACTTCTTGAATAAGCTCTTCATCCTCACCGTAAAATATATAACATTTTTTAAATTTCTTATTTTTTATATCCTTTTCTAAAGAAGTAATATCCATATCTTTACATCTCCCCTAATAATTAAATAAAATCTGAAAATCTAATCTATTACAAAGCTGTATATATTAAAAGGAGTGATTACAATATTATTAATCTCTTTAATCCTTTTATAATAACCCTGTTCCTTAGGTTTCAAAAGTATTATATCATAGTTTTTTTCCTCTCTGTATCCTATCCCACTTAAAAGCTTTGATTTTTTCTTAGGCATCACTGCTATTTTCATTTCCCTTGCTCCGTTTTTACTCTTATTTATAGCTATATCTATGGAATTACTAGCTAGAACTTTAAAGTTTATTGGGTATTCTTCTATTTTTATAACCTGATTTATATTATATCTTTTTATAATATCCTCTCCCAAGTTCTTAGACTCTGTAAAAATTAAATTTTTATTATTATAACTTATAATAAAAGATTCTTTTCCTAGAACATTTAAATACTTTACTACAGTATAAGGTTTGTAGTATTGAAACACCAAGCTTAAAGATAATATTAAAGGTAGATATAGATATCTCTTCTTCCCTCTCTTAACTAGAAAATAGCATATATAAATAGAAATAATAATTAATCCTTGTAGATAACTTATGTAGCTAGTGTTAGGAGAAAGTTTATGTAATATATGTATTCCCCCATTAAGTATTTTCATCAAAACATCTACTATGTATTTAATATAACTAATAAAAGGTGTATTTAATAATATTAAAGCCAAATTTCCTAATAAAATTAAAATAGTAAATAAAGGCACCAAGAGAATATTTCCTAAAATAAAACCTAGATTAAATGTTCCAAAGGAAAAAACCATATAAGGCAGTGAAAATATTTGGGCGCTTAAAGTTATACTTAAGGGTTCTCTCAAATAAGAAGGCAATCTATATAATGTTTTATCTATTCTTTTTTGAAATAATATTATTCCTAATGTAGCTAAAAAGGAAAGTGAAAATCCTATATCCAATATATAATAAGGTTTTATCATAAGAAGTATAATTCCTGCTAGGGATAAAGCAGAAATTCCATCATAATTTCTATATACTTTTAATGAGATTTTGGATAAGGCTATCATAATAAAAGCTCTCCAAGTTGAGGACTTCCCTCCAGTAAAAACTCCATAGAAAAAAGTCAAAATTAAAGCTCCATATCCCCCTAAAACCTTAGATGCTACTTTATATATTAAAGCTATATGAAATCCTGAAACACTTATCACATGTATAACCCCTAAAGATTTTAATTTTTCTTTTCTATCTAAATCTAAAGAAGAGTTATCGCCAAAACACAAGCTACTTAATAAAGCTCCTTCCTCAATTCCAAATGTATTTTGAAATTTTTCATCTATATCATATCTATAACCTATTATCTTTGAATAAGCATCCTCTTTTCTTTCCCCTTCTGAGCTTAATGTAAACTCTCCTATAACCCCCTTTTCATACTGCGGTAACTTTTTTAAGATTCCCCTAGCATAAATCAACTCTCCTATGTTTTCTGCTTTAATATTTTTTAAATACACCCTCTTACCTTTTATGCTTCCAATTGTATAGTAATTCTTTTTTTCTACCACCCTAATGCTAACCTCACAGTGATTTTGTGGAAGATTTAAGTTAAAATAACTATACATATTATAAAAGGAAAGAAGGAATATAATAAAGTTTAAAACAACTTCTTTATAATTTAAATCTCTATTTAATAGAAAAATAAACATAAAAATAAAAATAAAAGCCCTAAAAGGCTTAAAATCATAAATCATAAAGGCTACAGAACCTAATATAAAAGAAATAAAAAAATAGATTAGTGGTTTTCTCAATAATATCCCTCTCCTCAAGTTCATTATTTTAGATTTTAACCACTAATCTTTAAACTAAACATTATATGTATATAATTTATATTTGATCCATACTATTTTTTCTAGCTATAAAATAGTATAAAATGGAAAATGATATAATAACTAATACATTTTTTACTGGAACTTTTGTTTCAAACATATTTGTAAATTGAAATATTATCAAAAATAAAGTTATACTCTCCCCAAAGAAAAGTGTTCTTGTTATACTTTTATCTAAACTACTTTTTAATGCACCAGCAAAAGCTCTTATAATAAAATAACTAATAGCAGAGAAATATAGTACATATCCTGAGTCTTCATTAAAAAATTTAATGTTTAATCTGTAAAGTCCATAAATCATTAAAGACACAAAAGCACCTTTAAACATACAATTAAATAAATTCAAAGATAAGATTTCTATATCCTTTAACCTTATTTCTTCATTATCATCTCTTAAAAGTATATTTAGCGCTCCTAAAGGCATAACTATGGCACTAAGCATAAGTATGCTATAGCTATTTAATGAAAATTCCTTAGTTAAAACCTTGTCCAAAACTAATAAAAACAATAATACAAAAGAACAACTAAATATATATTCTAAAGATTTTTTTATCTGAATTAAAAATTTAGGACTTAGACTTATTAACTCACTTAAATTATGTAGAGAATCTTCCTCTATATATATATCAGAAAGATTCCTAACCATTTTACCGCTATTACCTACAGTCATGGCAACATTAGCCTTATTCATAGCAGGTAATTCTGTCATATTCTCACCAGAACAGAGTACATTTAATGATTTATCTGTCCATTTTTCAACAATTCTAAACTTGTCCCTTGAATTTATCCTAGAAAATATTTTTATTTTATTTATGTTTCTTTCAAGCTCCTCTTGGTCCATATACTCCATTTCAATGCCTGACCAAATTTCTTCCGTAGTTCTAATAAGATTTATATCTTCTCCCCAAGCTTTAGCTGTAAGTTTGTTGTCATCTGTAACTAATACTGTTTTTACTCCATGACTTTTAATATCCGCTATGCAATTATCCGCCCCTTCTTTTACAGGGTTTTCAAAGCCTGCTATTCCTAAAAACACTAAATTACTTTCAATATTTTCAGAGGTACTAGGCTCATAATTAAAACTTCTATAAGCAAATCCTATAGTTTTTAATCCTGTTGAAGAAATCGCTATATCTCCAGCTTTAATTTCATTAATTTCCTCTTCTGTAAGCTCCTTTTCAATTCCATTTTTCATAACATAGGTGCATCTTTCTAAAATCATATCTACAGCACCTTTAACATTGGCCCTAAAATTATCATCTACTTTATTTAAACTTGTTTGTATTCTCTTATCACTATCATAAGGTATCTCGAATATTCTTCTTTGACTCTTGTCCAAATTAGTTTTAAACAGAGAAAACTTAGAAGAATATTTTATAAGAGCTTGATCTATCAAGTCTCCCTTACCTTTATCCTTTTCAAAATCATAACTGCCATTATTACACAAAAGTGCAACATGTAAAAATCTTTCTAAGTGTATATTGTTTATATTTTCTTCATCACCGTCACTATATACCTTACCATCTGTATATAACTTTTCCATAGTCATTTGACTTTCAGTCACAGCTCCTACCTTGTTTAAAAAAATTACATCTAAGTTTTTTATAAGCTCAAATATAGATATATTTTTTATGAAAATACCTTTCCTCTGTAAAAAATTATTTACCCAGAACAAGTATATGCTAAAGAAAATTAAAAAACTTGGTGGTGCAAAACATAAAAATAAGTAAGTAAATATTTCTAAGGAACCTTTTATATCATTAGTAATAAATAAATTAATAGCTGAAATAGACAGTATTAGAAATGAAAATATTAAAGACATAAAATTTATATTTTTATTTATCTTATTATCTAAAATATATTTAGCTTTTCTATCATAGTCCAACACTTCCACTATTTTTCCTATTTGAGTATCTTCTCCAAGGGCTATTATGACCCCAACTCCACTACCATCAATGACCTGTGACGCTTTAAAGGCTATATTCTTCATATCCGCTAAGGGTATGTCGTGTTCCTCTATTTTAGTTTCATATTTTTCTACTAAATATTTTTCTCCTGTAACTATTGTTTCTTTTATTTTTAAGTTTTCACTTTCTATTATTCTTAAATCTGCTGGTATTATAAAATTTTTATCTAATAAAACTATATCCCCTAACACTAGCTCCTTACAATTCACATTGCTTATAACCCCTTCCCTTAAAACTGTAGCTACAGTATTATTTAAGTTTTGTAGGGTTTTTAAAGCTTTTTCATTTTTATATCTTATTTTTATATTTAAAATAAGTGTTGACAAAAAAAGAAGAGTAATAATTATGGATAGCAAAATCTCACCAAGATATATACTAACTGAAAGCCCTAATAAAGAATATATAACCCATATATTCCATAGTTCTTTAAAAAACAAAAATATAGGTGAATGAACTTTACTAACATTCACCACATTAGTTTTTTCTTCTCTTCTTTTTTGGACTTCTTCTTTTGAAAGTCCTCTATATTGGTTTGTTTCTAACGCCTTAATTACATAACTCCATGGCATATTATAAAATTCAGTCATAAAATCACCTTAAATCTTTAAAATTATACTTTGTATACCAATTTTAATTATATAAAAAATCCGATTAAAAAGCTATTGTTTTTATTCTTTTGTTTTTGGATTAAATATTAATGCCATCAAATAGCCAAAAAATATAGCTGCTGTAATTCCCCCAGCCGCACCTTTTATCCCTCCAGTAAAGGCGCCAACTAATCCGTACTTATCCACTTCCTTCATGGTGGCCTTTGCAAGATTGTATCCAAAACCAGGAAGAGGTACACTTGCTCCTGCCTTTCCATAAGCCATTAATCCATCATAAAGATTTAATCCCCCAAGAAAGGTACCTAAGGTAACAAAGGCCACTAAAATTCTTGCTGGAGTTAATTTTGTCTTATCCATCAATATTTGAGCTACTACACATATACCTCCACCCACAATAAAGGCTCTAAAATAACTAATCATAGGTAATCCCTCCTAATTTTTTAATAGTAATTTAAAATTCTATAGATACCGCATGGGCTATTCCAGGCATACTCTCTCCTTGAAAAGAGGTGGTAGGACTCATAAGGGCTCCTGTTGAAACTAATAATATTTTTTGTATTTCTTTTTTCATCAATTGTTTATAAAGATATCCACAAAATACCACTGCTGAACATCCACAGCCACTTCCACCAGAACAAGTATTTTGTTTTTCATTATCAAAAATGCTTTCTCCACAATCTATATAGCTTGAAGTAATATCATATCCATATTCTTTTAATAAATCCACCGTAATATCATACCCTACCTTTCCCAAATCTCCTGTGGCTATAACATCGTAATAATTTCCATCCCTTCCTGTATCTAAGAAATGATTGTAAATTGTATCAACTGCTGCTGGAGCCATAGCGGCACCCATGTTATTAGGATCTTTTATACCATAATCTTTTACTTTACCTGTAGTAATATGAGTAACCCTTGGAAAGTTTCCTTCACTAGCTAGAAGTACTGCCCCAGAGCCTGTTACAGTCCATTGAGAAGCTAAAGATCTTTGGCTTCCAAACTCTAGTGGAAATCTAAATTGTCTTTCTGCTGAACTAAAGTGAGATGAAGTAGAAGCTATAGTATATTTAGCAAATCCTCCATCAATAAGCATAGATGCTATACTTAAAGATTCCGACATAGTAGAACAAGCTCCATATAATCCTATGAAAGGCATATCAACCTCTCTAGCTGCAAAGTTGGAAGAAGAAAGTTGATTTAAAAGATCTCCTGCACAAAGATAATCTATATCCTTTTCTTTAAGGTTAGCTTTATCTAAAGTTTGTTGTATAGCATCATACATCATACTACTTTCTGCTTTTTCAAAACTCTCCTTACCATTAGTATCATCGGTAAGCACTACATCAAAATAATCTTTAAGAGGACCTTTCCCTTCCTTTGGTCCTACTATACTAGTTGTAGCTATTATTGCAGGTGGATTTAATAACTTTACAGTATATCTTCCCACTCGTCTATTATTAGTATTGTTCATATCACTCACCCCTTTTAAAAAACATATTTAATGATATAATAAGCTATACCAACTATAACAGAGCTGCTTAATCCATAAACTAATACAGGACCTGCTATGGTGAACATCTTTGCTCCCACACCAAATACAAAACCTTCTTTTTTAAATTCAATAGCTGGAGAAACAATGGAGTTTGCAAAACCTGTTATGGGAACTACGCTACCAGCTCCTGCAAGGTTTGCTATTTTGTCATATACACCTAGTCCTGTAAGCAAAGCTCCTATAAATACCATTATTATGGCTACATAAGTTCCTATATCCTCTGGAGAATATCCTTTATTTGCAAAATAGTTATAAAAAAATTGACCTATATCACATATGATACCGCCAAATATAAAAGCTAATATGCAGTTTTTAACCATATTAGGTTTAGGTTCTAATTCTTTAGATATATAATCAAATCTTGTTTTAATCTTCTGTTCCTTCTTATCCATAAAAGCCTTCCTTTCCTCTATTTATCTATAAATTTTTCAAAACTCATATAATATTTACATATTTAAATATATTGTTTGCAAAAAAGAATTTTTTAAACTATAATCTTTTAATAAAATAAAAAAGTGACAGCTAAACAAAAATTTCAAAATGTTTTGAAATTCTTGCCTAGCTGTCTACTTTCTATATATTTATATTTTATTATGGTTTTGCAAAAATGTATCATTTTTCCAGAGCTTCTCTCATATTTTTCAACACCTTTTTTTCTATCCTAGAAACTTGCACCTGGCTTATTCCAAGCATTTTGGCTACCTCTACCTGCGTCTTATCTTTAAAATATCTGAGCATAATTATTTGTCTTGATTTTTTATCTAAATCTTTTAGTGTTTCCTTTAACACCAAGCTATCTAGCATATTACTATCCTCTTCATAATTCTCACTAAGCTTATCTATAAGTAAGATAGGTGATCCATCCTCTTGGTGTATAGTATCATAAAGATATTGCATACTACTTGCAGATTCCATTGCAAATATTATCTCTTCTTTACCTACACCTGAATATTTAG
Organism: Clostridium simiarum; assembly: GCF_018919175.1. Classification (GTDB taxonomy): domain Bacteria; phylum Bacillota; class Clostridia; order Clostridiales; family Clostridiaceae; genus Clostridium_L; species Clostridium_L simiarum. The sequence goes on from NZ_JAHLQL010000001.1 coordinate 972,121, forward strand.
AGAGCTCTTCTAGTGTTGGTTCTCTATCTAACTCTTTGCTAAGAGCTTCCTTGTCATAATGAAGCTTTCTTGCTATACTTTTTACGCTTCTACTAACCTTTATTATTCCGTCATCTCTTATAAACCTTTTAATCTCTCCCATTATCATAGGTACAGCATAAGTTGAAAACTTAACATTATAGCTTTCATCAAAATTGTTTACAGCTTTAATAAGTCCCATGGATCCTATCTGAAATATATCCTCATATTCATACCCTCTATTCATAAATTTTTTGCTAATGGAAGAAACCAAAGGAATATTTATTTCCACAAGCTTATCCATAGCGTATTTATTTCCCTTTTTAGCTAAGAGTATAAGTTCTAAATTATCATCATAGTTATACTCTTCTTTTTTTAATATTCCTTCATCCATAGTTTTCACCTAGCTTAAAGATTTAAATCTTTTTTTCATTATTACCTTGGTGCCTTCTCCCTTTTCGCTAACCACCTTTAATTCATCCATAAAGGTTTCCATAACAGTGAATCCCATGCCTGATCTCTCTAAATCGGGTCTAGAGGTATATAAAGGTTCCATAGCTTTTTCTATGTTTTCAATTCCCGTACCTTGATCTTTTATTACTATAGTAACCTCATATTCTTTTATATAGGTTTCTATATAAACCATGCCCTCTCCATTGTCATAACCATGAATTATAGAGTTTGTTACCGCTTCTGATACCGCCGTTTTAACATCTGCAATTTCTTCTATGGTAGGATCTAATTGAGAAACAAAGGCTGCTACCGCTACCCTTGCAAAGCTTTCATTTTGAGATTTGCTCATAAATTCTATTTTCATAACATTATCCCACATTTCTATTCCTCCATTGAATATCTATATGACTTCTTCTAAGGTGTTATAGTGTTTTATTATTTTAAACATCCCTGATAATTCAAACACCTTTTTTACTCTATCTTTCACTTCTACTACACAAATCTCGCCATTTCTAGCTAAAAGCTTTTTATACCTACCTATAACTACACCTATTCCCGAACTATCCATAAAAGTTACTCCTGAAAAATCCATTACAAGCCTATTAATTTTATCCCTATCTAATCTATCATCTATCTTTGCCCTTACTTCCTCAGCGCTATGATGATCTAGCTCACCCATTAATGAAACTATCAATTTATCCTCTTGTTTATCAAACTTAAGATACATAAGCCCCACTCCTAAAGTTATTTTAAGAGCAATTCACCTCCTATAAAATAATCTCCACATTATATATTCTATATCTTTCATTTTTTTCCTTCTTTTTCAATAAAATTCCATGTTTTATTTATCATTAATTTCAATATTATATTTATTTATCTCTTTTTTTATATTTTTTAGCATATCCTCTAAAGCTTTTTTGTGGAATAGTATCTCTACGGCATCATCTATATTCTTCATTGAATATAAACTAAATCTACCTTCAATAATTGCTTCTTCTACCTCTTTAGATAACACCAAATCACTTATATTAGATTCTGGTATTAATACCCCTTTATTATCTATATCATCTAAAATAGAACAAACTTTATAAAAGCCTTCTATTTTTTCATTTATTCCCCCAATAGGTTGAACTTCTCCAAGTTGATTTAATGATCCTGTTACTGCTATATTTTGCTTTATAGGAGTTTTACTTAAAGATGAAAGCATACATATTACCTCTGCCACAGAAGCACTGTCACCATCCAGTTTCCCATAAACTTGTTCAAAACTTAAATGGAAATTTACAGGAAGCTTTTCATAGGGACTTACTCTATTAGATAAATAAGCTTTTAATATACTCACAGATTTTCTATGAATATTTCCACTAAGATCATTATCTTTATGTCCATCCAGCACATTTCCTTCACCTTTACTGCATATACAAGTTATTCTAATAGGTCTTCCAAAACTATAATAGGAAGTACCCCATACAGATAATCCATTTACACTCCCTATTTCGTCTCCCTTTACATTTAAAATAATCTTTCCTTCTTTATACATATCAAAAACTTCTTTTTCAATATTTTCCTTTGGGTAAGCTGCTTTTATTATGTGTTCCTCATTTATTAAAGGTTTTTTTTCATATTTTGATAGGCTATTAGCTAATACTAATATTTTATTTAATTCATCTGTATTAAAATAAAATTTATGCTTATTCTCTGCTTTCTTTGATAAATATCTTCCTATCTCTTTAATTGCTTCTTTATTTATGGGATTTAATTTATTTTCAAAAATCACATGGTTTATTGTACTTATTAAATACTGAGTATTATCACCATCTACACTTATTAACGGGTTATATTCTTCTTTTATACCAAATATCCTTTTAAAATCCTTATCATACTCATAAAGCACATCATAACTATACAAATCTCCTATTATTATTAATTTCGTATTTATTTCTATAGGCTCTGGCTTCAATCCATTTAGCCATAATAATTCTAAATATACTTTATTAAAATCGAAATCAACTTTATTATTCAAAAAAGCCTTTTTTAAATAATAATAAGATCCTGGATTATTTAATAGATCTTCTAATCTTATTATTATGCATCCTTCATTAGCCCTTAAAATGCTTCCTGCTGTTATAAGAGTAATATCTGTAACATAGTTACCATTCTGGCTTTCATATTCAATACTCCCCATAAGATTTGATATATTAGGACTTTCCTCAAAAACTACTGGTGGATATTTATTTTCACTATTATCTACGATTACATTTATACCACACCCATAAAGTAGCTCATTTATCTTTTCTTCATCACTTTCATAACTAGCACTATATAAATCTAAAATATCCCTCTGAAACTTTTGAATTAAAAATTCTATATACTCTATAGCAGTATCGTCTCTTTTAAGAGATTCTACCCATTGCTTTTTCTTCTCTTCTACATTTTCTTCAAGATATTTTAAAAGTACTTTTTTTAACTTCTCTATAGATTCCTTCTCCATCTCCACTAACTTCATTATAATATCTTCTGCTTCTTTTTTTAATTCGGTGACACTTCCTAATATCTCCTTCTTTGACATATGCTCTAAGCCATCATATTCCTTTTCGCTCATAGCCTCTCCTTCTTTTAAAGGAATAAATATAAATCCCCCTTGAGAATATTTTACATCAAAGCCTTTTTCCTTAGATTTGTCTATCATTAAACTTACGAATTGACTTCTTTTGTCCTGAAGCTCTTCTGTTAAATCCTCCTTTTCTTTTATAGCCGCATTATTATAAAACTTATATAGTATTTCTTGATAAAAGTCCTGTATCTCTTGGATCATATTCTTTAATATGCTTCCAATACCATTGGAAACTTTAATGGCCTTTGGTCTCTTTTCATCTTCATATGTGACATAACATATATCTTTAGGAGCTTCTTTGTCTTCATATATATTTTTTATATACTCCTTAATTTTATTTAGCTTATCCTTTGAAAAGTCATCTATAAGATATAAATTAAATCCCTCTTGTTTTATTTCCAGTGATCTTTTTATGGACCAATATAGTTCGTCATAACCAGGTACCTGTGGACTGATTAAATTTTCATCCATAGATGAAAAGTCCATATCATATAATATTTCTTTAAGGGTTAATTGTCTCTTCATACACTTCTAGCTCTTAAAATAAATATATATTTGTTTTAAAAGCTTACCTCCTTTATTTGTTACTATTATAATAATATTCTGTATAGTAAAAATTAGTAACAAAAAAATAGACTTTTAATTTAAAAGCCTATTTTTATAATAAAAACCCTTTAATTTTTAATAGTTAGAATCTGATTTTCCACCTTCTGATATTGCTATAGAAGCGGAAGCTCCTATTCTTGAAGCCCCAGCGTGGATTACATTTATTGCATCTTCATAAGATCTTACTCCACCTGAAGCCTTAACTCCCATTTCTTCTCCTACAGTGTCTCTCATAAGTTTGACATCTTTTGGAGTTGCTCCTCCTGTAGAAAATCCTGTGGAAGTTTTCACGTAATCTGCTCCAACTTCTTTCGATAACTTGCAAGCCATTACCTTCTCTTCATCTGTAAGAAGACAAGTTTCTATTATAACCTTTGTAAGCGCTTTACCTTTTGCTACATCTACTACTGCTTTTATGTCTTCTCTTACATAATCATAGTCCTTAGCTTTTAATTTCCCTATATTAATAACCATATCCACTTCTTGAGCACCACTTCTTATAGAATCCTCAGTTTCAAAGGCTTTAACTTCCTTTGTATTAGCACCTAAAGGAAATCCTATAACTGTGCATACCTTAACATCACTACCCTTTAATAATTCAGCAGCTAATTTAACATTGGAAGGGTTTACACAAACAGATGCAAAGTTATGCTCTAATGCCTCTTGGCATAGCACTTTAATTGCTTCATCAGTAGCATCAGCCTTTAAAAGCGTGTGATCAATGTATTTTGCTAACGTTTTCTTGTCCATAATATTCCTCCTAAATATATTTATAGTAGCTATTGCTAACTTCATTTTATAACAATATACGAAATTATACAATGTTTTTAAAATTCTTTTATTATAATATAGACAACTTCAAGGAAACTACTCTATTTTGTTAAGATCTCTATGGAAAATTTTCATATAATGAAATTTTTTTTACTAAAAACTCTTTTAATTATCAAAAAAGAAGCTACATATTTCTTATTCCTTATTATATTTAAAAACCTATTGTTTTCTGCTATAATATAAGTTATGAATATATATAATGTTAATTTTTCATTTTTTTATTTTACATATTTTTATACTGTGCTATAATACATTTTAGCAATAGCATATAATATTAAAATTATTCGTTGCATGGGGGATTTATAAATTCATATAATATATTATTAGAAAAGGAGTTATAGATATGGGTTTTAGAGAAAAATTAGCTAAGCACTACACAGAGGCTTATATAACTAAGTATGGTGATAGACTTGCACAAGTTCAAGGAAATGTGGTATCTGTAAAAGTAGAAGAGAAAACTATATTATGGTTATTTCATAAAATAACTGCTACCTTAATTGTAAGACCTGAAAGAAGCAAAGGGGTAGTAAGGTGTGTTTATAAAAAAAATAAATGGTTTAAAAAACCTGAATTTTTGAACATTAATCAAGGTCATCTTGTAATAATCCAGGGTCTTAAAGCTAAAAAAGGCAAAAAGACTAAGGAAAATAAAGAAGCTATTGAAATAATGAATGTTATGAACCTTACTACAAAAAAAGATTTAGTGCCAGTAGACAAATCCCAATTAAAAAAGGCACAGAAGGTTCAAAGAATAAAACAATAATTAGGTATTATAAAAATCTCTTTCCTATTAAATTAGGAAAGAGATTTTTTGTTCTATGGCTATGGTTTTTATAGGAAACTCATCTTCATAACTTCAGATGAGTAAGCGACTATCACCAAATCATAGATTTGGGATATCTGCTTAACCTCTATAGTGATCTTTTTTATAAAGATATAAACTATTTATAAATGTAATTATTCCTGAAAAAAACACTACAACCAACCATTGTCCAAGCCCTAGGGACACAGTTTTAAATATTCCTTGAAATACTGGTATATAGATTATTAATAAAAGCATTAATATAGATACTGATACTGCACCTATTAGGTATAAATTTGTGAATGGGTTTATTTCAAATATAGAATGTTTTTCAGATCTACATTCAAAAACATGTATAAGTTGTGATAGCACTAATGTACTTAATGCCATAGTTCTGCAAGCTTGAAGATTCATATTATAATATTTACCTACTAGAAAAGATAGCAAAGTACATATGCCTATTAAACTTCCTCTTATTATTATCTTCTCTTTAAGTCCCCTTGCAAATATGCTCTCATTTTTACCTCTTGGTCTTTCCAGCATTACATCTCCTTCTGATGGATCTACACCTAAAGCTATAGCTGGCAATCCATCTGTTGCTAAATTTACGAAGAGTATCTGTATTGGTGTTAATGGGGTTTCTAAATAAAATAATGCTGCTAAGAACATGGTAAGCACTTCTCCTATATTACAGGATAAAAGATACCTAATAAATTTTCTTATATTATCATATATAGTTCTTCCTTCTTCTACAGCAGCTACAATTGTAGCAAAGTTATCATCCATTAATATCATAGAAGAGGCCTCTTTTGTCACATCTGTACCGGATATTCCCATAGAAATACCTATATCTGCTTCTTTAATAGCTGGAGCATCATTTACACCGTCCCCTGTCATGGCTACTATATTTTTATGTTTTTTAAAAGCCTTTACTATTCTTAGCTTGTGATTAGGACTTACTCTTGCAAAAACCCTTATATGTTTCACAGCTTCCTCTAATTCCTTATCTGAAAAAGATTCAATGACTTCTCCTGTAAGTACCTCCTCTGGGCTTCTACATATATCTAGCTCCTTACCGATGGCATAGGCTGTATTCTGATGGTCTCCTGTGATCATGATAGGCTTTATTCCCGCCATTTTGCATCTTAAAACTGCATCCTTAACCTCTGGTCTAGGTGGATCAATTATTCCTGCAACACCTAAAAATATTAAATCCTTTTCCAATGAATTACTTTTAACTATGTCCTTATCCTTATAAGCTGCAGCTATACACCTCAATGCACTTTTGGACATTTTATCGATAGCATCTAAAACTTTTTTCTTTCTATTTAATGTCAATAACTCTACAGTACCATTTTCATAAATATATCTGCATCTTTCAATAACTCTTTCTGGAGCACCTTTCACATAGCAAATTTCTTTACTCCCCTCTTTAACTACAACGGACATCATTTTTCTTGTGGAATCAAAAGGAATTTCATATGTCCTTTTACCCTTTAATATAAAATCTTTAAGTTTTGATGGTTTAGTATAATAAGCTTTAATTAATGCAGTTTCCGTTGGATCTCCCATTAAAGCACTTTCCATATCCTTTTGATCAAAATCATAAGAACAGTCATTACAATATACAAATGCTTTTTGAAGCATATTATTTTCTGGAGCATTAACCTTATCTATCTCATATATCTTTTGTTCAAAGTATAAAGCCTTAACCTTCATTTTATTCTCAGTTAATGTACCTGTTTTATCACTACAAATAATAGAAGTGCAACCTAAGGTTTCTACTGCCGGAAGTTTTCTTACTAAAGCCTTTCTTTTTAGCATTCTAGATACTCCTAAAGCTAGTGAAACAGTAACTATAGCTGGTAAGCCTTCTGGAATGGCTGCAACAGCAAGACTAACTCCAAGTAAAAACATCTCTGTTGGTTCTTGCCCTCTACTTATACCAATCAAAGTCACTATAGTACATATAGCAAGGCAGGCTACCACCAGTACTCTTCCTAGTGACTCTAATCTTTCCTTTAATGGTGACTTTTCCTCTTCTATATTTTGAAGCATATTTGCTATTTTACCCATTTCACTATCCATACCTATAGCTGAAACTCTCATAATTGATTTGCCCTTTAACACTGTAGTGCCCATGAACAACTTATTTTCTTTATCACCTATTCCTTTATTTACTCCTACTGACTCTCCTGTAAGCAAGGACTCATCTATAACAATATTATGATCTTCTAAAAGAATCCCATCTGCTGGAATCCTATCCCCAGCTTCTAATACAACAATGTCACCTAAGGTTATTCTTTCAGCATTTATAACTCCTATTTTCCCATCTCTCATTACTTTTGCTGTAGGTGCTGCTAAGCTTTTAAGTGCCTCTAAAGATTTTTCCGTCCTATATTCCTGTATAAAACCTAGTATGGAATTTATTATAACTATTATTATTATGGTAATAGCATCAGCCATATCTCCCATTATTCCTGATATTACAGTAGCCGCTATAAGTACCCAAACAATAAAATCGTTAAATTGTGATAAAAATATAATCACAGGTGATACTCTTTTTTTCTGATGAATTATATTTAATCCATAGGCTCTTTGGCATTTTTCAGCTTCTTTAGTAGTTAACCCCTTATATAACTCCTTTTCTTGAACCATATTTCTCCTCCCCTTAACAGACTTATGGAAATTCCATAAATTTATTCACATTTATTGCCTATAGTAATATATGATTGATATGAATACTTTACAACTTAAAAATTTGTATATAAAATGTATTCATATAGTTTTGTTAAAAATCTTAAGAGGAGGATATTAATTTGAAAGACGTAATATACATATCAGGGCATAAAAATCCAGACAGTGATTCTATTTGTGCAGCTATTGCCTACGCTGAATTTAAAAATAGAACAGAGGATATACCAGCCATTGCAGTAAGATTAGGTGAAGTAAATAGAGAAACAAAATTTATTTTGGACTATTTTGAGGTAGAACCTCCTAAACTTATAGAAACTGTGAAACTTCAGGTATCTGATTTAAATATAGATAAAATAGCACCTGTATCACCAGATATATCTCTAAAGATGGCTTGGAATATAATGAAAAAGCATAACATTAAAACTTTACCAGTCACTGATGAAAATGACTATTTAAAGGGAGTAGTCTCTGTATCAAATCTGACAAGCACATTTATGGACGTTTGGGATACAACAATATTGGCTAAAAGTAATACAAAACTTGAAAACATTTTAGAAACATTATCAGCAAAGCCAATTCTTGTTCAAGAAGAATTTCCTACTTTTAAAGGAAAAATTGTGGTTACTGCCATGAAACCTGAAAGTGTAGAGAACCTAATTGAGGATGGAGATATTGCTATTGTAGGCGATAGAGAGGATAATCAACTTACCGCCGTAAAATCTAAATCTTCTTTAATTATAGTGACAGGCTCTCAAGAAGTAAGCGAAAATATTATAAAAAAAGCAAAAGAAATGGGTTGCAGCATAATAGCAACACCATATGATTCTTTTACCACTGCCAGATTAATAACTCAAAGCATTCCTGTGGAATATGTTATGGCAAAGGATAACATTGTAAGTTTCTCCACAGAAGACTTTGTAGAGGATATAAAGGATGTTATGGTTGAAACAAGATATAGAAGTTATCCTGTTGTGAATACAGAAAACAAAATTGTTGGAAGTATTTCTAGATATCATCTTATATCTAAAAATAAGAAAAAGGTTATCTTGCTTGATCATAATGAAAAAGGGCAATCTGTAAACGGCCTTGAGGATGCAGAAATTCTAGAGATAATTGATCACCATAGAATTGCAGATGTGCAAACTGGTACTCCGATTTACTTTAGAAATGAGCCAGTTGGAAGTACTTCCACTATAATCGGCTCCATATTCTTTGAAAACGGAATTAGACCTTCAAAGAAAACTGCTGGTATCCTATGTGCTGCCATTATTTCAGATACATTGCTATTTAAATCACCTACTTCTACCCTGGTAGATAGAATGGTACTCAAAAGATTATCTCAAATAGCAGATTTAGATGTTGAAAAGTTTGCAAAAGAAATGTTTAAAGCAGGAACTTCCTTAATGGATAGAACCGCAGAAGATGTGTTTCATCAAGACTTTAAGATATTTAACCTTGGAGATATGAAAGTTGGAGTATCACAGATAAATACAATGGATATGGAAAGCTTTCTTCCTATAAGAGAAGACATGGTACAACTTATGGAAAGCAAAGCAGCAAAAGAAAACTTTAATGTGTTAATTTTTATGTTAACAGATATACTAAATGAAGGCTCAGAAATCATGGCCATAGGACCAAATAAGGAAATAGTAGCTAGAGCCTTTGATGTAAAGCTAAATAGCAAAGGTTCAGTATTTTTGCCAGGTATACTATCAAGAAAGAAGCAAGTAATACCACCATTAAGTGCAACTATAACTACAATTAAGTAATAATTTAAGAATTTTATAAATAAAAAAGAGTTTCAGAAAAATTTTTGAAACTCTTTTTTCATATATTATTTTAGAAAATATACTATTATCATAAATAAAGCAAAGAAAAGAAATGAAAGTCCATAAATTATACTTAAATAATCTTTTATACAGTATTCATCTATTTTATTATTATATGATCCATAGCTCTTAACATAGTTCATAGAATCTTTTTCAAAATGATAATAAAAATTTACAGATTCTATATAAGCCGCCATAATTTCTAAATTCAACAGTGGTTTAGTTAGTATATTTGTAATATAGTCACCTTTAAAATCTATTTGTAATCTTTTATTTCTAGATATATATATGAAATAAAAAAATACTTGAATTATTAAGGATGGAATTATAGATAGTACTGTATAAAGTATTTCAAAGATATCATAGCCACCTATTTCATTGAGATTATATATAATAAAATATATAATTCCCAAAGCATTAGAAAAACATACTATATAAAGTAACGGTGCAACAAATCCGCTTAAAATCCCTTTACAAGCTATGGTAATAGAATCATAAAACCTTATACGACTTGTGTTAAGCTCTAAATTTCTCTTTTCACTATTACTAATATCTATAACTACAAAAGCAGTAATGAAATTTATAATTTCACTTTTACCAATTAGTTTGATTACATAGTATATGAAGTATATGAGCACGAAATAAAAGATATTTATAATAATCTTATATTTAAAAATTTTCTTCAATAAATTATTAAACTTCTTAAAAATAGCTTTTCTGTCAATTTTCCAAAATATAATACTAAGCAAACATCCAAATATATATCCTATCCCAACCCAGACCCCTCCCTAAATATAATACTACATTAAATATATATTTTGGATTATAAAGATATATTCTAAAAGTTTAAAATAATTAACCCTTAAAGAGAATTCTCTAAAAGAAATGATTCTTAGCTTTAGTTCAGTTCTTAAAGGAATCATGAACATAATAACTGTGTGTATCACTTATAAAAAAGAGAGGAACAAAAGTTAATTATAAAAATAACAAAAACAAGGTTCTCACAACCTTGTTATGAGAACCCTTAGTTTCTACTATGTGTTTTATCCTATAAATCAACTATCTTCCTTTAAGATTATTTATCATTCCCCACATCTCATCTGCAGTTTTTAAGCTTTTTGAGCTTAATTCAAAGGCTCTTTGGGTTAAAATAAGCTGAGTAAACTCCTCTGCAACATCTACGTTGGACATTTCTATAAACCCTTGTCTTATATCATAATCTTGAGCTTCCACTATTTGTGCATCTTCTGCTGGAATAAAACTACTCTCTCCTACAGAAACGAAGCCTTTATCTCCTATAGCTTTATAAAGAGGTATCCTTCCTATTTCTACTTTGGAATTTGCTTCTTCTCTGTAGATAGTTCCACTTTTATCTATGCTAAGGTTAGTTCTATCTAAACCTAATTGTTCTGGGTTTATACCTTGATTATACTCTATATATAATCTATTACCCATATCATCTACTAAATTTCCTGTGGCAATATCTATTCCAAAAGACCCTACTCTTTTATAAATTTCAGTGCCATCTGCCCTGGTTAGTCTAAAAAGACCTTCTCCATCTATGGCTAAATCCGTATTTACAGTTGTTTCTCTTATATTTCCTTGGGTAAAAACTCTAAGGGCATCAGTTTCCCTTGAACCTCCCCCACTATATGGATCAACTTGTCTATTTGCATTTTCAGTTATTGGATATCCATGTCTATTAAAAGTATCCTGTACTAAGTCTTTGAATCTTACATCTAGTTTTTTATATCCATCTGTATTTGAATTTGATATATTATTTGATATAGAGTCTAATTTGTTTTGATTTGCTATCATAGCAGTTTTACTATTCCATAATGCTCTTAACATATATTACACCACCATATTCTATCTTACAGCACCAATTTCGTTTGCTGCCTTACCTAAAGTATCATCAATAGTTTGTACAACTTTTTGATTAGATTCAAAATTTCTCATTACTGTCATCATATTAACCATCTCATTTATAATATTAACATTTGACTTTTCTAAAGCCTTATTTTTAACTGCTGCCTCCCCTGTATTAATAGGGTTTTGTCCTTGATATAAATTATCACCTATTTTTCTTAGTTCATCATAATTTTCAAAATCTGCAGTGCTAAATCTATAGCTTTCTACATCATCCAAATTTATGTTGCTATTGTAATCCATACTTATTTTAGAGTTACCTATAAATATGGGCTCTGTAGCTCCAGTTCTAGTGTTGACGCCCATTACTTCATCTCCACTATCTGTAACTAAATATCCCCTAGAATTAACATGAAAATGACCGTCTCTTGTATAGTAAGTTCCTGTGCCTTCAGGAGTATTTCTTCTTACAGTAAAAAATCCGCTTCCTTCTATAGCAAAATCTGTGTCTCTCTTTGTATCTTCTATGATTCCTTGTGTAAAGTCCACTTTGGTTTCATCTATCTTGCTACCTAGAGATATATATCCTATAGGATTTCTAACATTTTTTCCACCTACAATTTTATCATAGTTTTCTATTAGAACATCATCAAATTTTTTCACAGCTAAATTATCTGATTTATACCCCACGGTGTTGGCATTTGCCATATTTGAAGATATGACATTTTGCCTTGCCTCTTCAGTTATAAGACCAGATACTGCAGTGTATAGACCTCTTATCATTTACTTCACATCCTTCTTATTTATAACTTTAAATTCTTCTGGATAATCCATTCCAAAGGTTCTGGCTTTTTCTTCTATTTTTTCTCTACTTATAGATCTTTCGAATTTATATCCAAACATGAAAAAAGTACCGATAATTATCCCAATCCCTATACCTATTAACACTTTTCTATCACTTAAAAAATCAAAGATACCTTTTATTTTTTGTATAATTCTTTTATTAATAGTACTTCCCCCTTGCCTAGGTTTAATTCATGGCAGATTTCTTCTACTTCTTTTCCACTAGCCAGTAGTTTCATAACTTTTACTACTTTTTCATTTTCTTCTGTTCTATCCTTTTTCACATTATCCTTTAGATCCTCTATTTCTTTCTGAAGATCTAAAAGACTTTCTGCCATATCTTTTCTTATCTCCCCTATAGCTATATCTGCTGGGGTCATGTTTTTTTCCTTTTCTTTTAAAATCTTATTAAAGCTTTTTTTCTCTTTCTTTATAGCACTAATATTAAATATTATAAGAAATACTGCTATAATTATCAAAAATACAGGCATAGTAATCACTCCATCTGGGTATATTTTAACTTTTGCATAGCCTTTTTTAAATTTAATATAGCTCTACTATGAAGTTGACATACCCTTGATTCTGAAACTTCTAATATTTTTCCTATCTCCTTCAATGTGAGTCTTTCATAATAATACAAAGATAATATAAGTCTATCCTTTTCTTTTAATATATCCAAAGCTTTTGCTAGGTACTCTAACTTTTCTTTTTCTTCTAAAGACTCCTCTGGATTTGGACTAGTTTTATCCTCTATAGCCCCAATAAGAGGCATATCATCCTCCTCTGAAAACACTAAATTTTCTAGGGACACCATAGATATATAATTTATATTATTTTCAATTTCAATTATGTTATTAACAGAAATTCCTAAAGCCGAAGATATTTCCTCTATATTTGGCTCTCTCATCAACTTATGTTGAAGATTTTCTACTGCTTCATTATATCTATTAAGTTTGTCCATTGCTGTTTTAGAAATGGGAGCATTTCTTCTTATTTCATCTATCATAGATCCCTTTATTCTTATGGAAGCATAGGTAGAAAACTTCATACCTTTGCTTTCATCAAATTTATTAAAAGCATCCATAAGTCCTATCATACCGCAACTGACTAGATCCTCATAATCTACATACTTATTTTTTCCAATTATAACTCTAGATGCTATATATTTAACTAAGGGTGTATACTTTTTTACCATCTGTTCCTTTCCCTCTAATTTGGCTAAAGCTGGCACATTTTATCCCTCCCTAAGTGCAGATTTTCTCTGCTTTCTCATGAGAAGAAATACAAATCTTATAACCTTTTCCTCTGTCTTCTCATCCATATCTATAAAGCTAACTCCACAGACATTTTGATTATCTTCATCTTTTGTAATTCTTACAATTCTACCTTTTACTACAAGCTCTAAATCATCATTTATCAATTGTGTAAGTACTATATCTCCTGTATTTATACTCTTTGAGGTTTTAAGTTTCATACCTCCACCACTTATGTCAATACCTATTGCTCTTTCAAAATTATATTGCTGAAGGTTAGTTTCTGTACTGTGCTTGCTATCTAAAATACAATAATTAACATCTTGCACGTGGGATACTCTTACATGATTTCTTCTTTGAATCTTTTTTATATTTTTAGGATGTTCTACATATATCTCTGGAATATTATCCTTTATACTCCTTCCAATTACGGTGGTGGAGAAAGTATATACATTTGGATAATCATAGTAAATGATTTCAAGATCTTCCCCCTTTGATAAGGCAATATATCTACCTTGAGCCATAGGTACGCTTATGGTAATACATTCATCACTTACATCCATCACACTACTTTTGTAATATTTCTCATCCCATTCCACTTCTAGTCTGTTATTAATATTAAATTTAAACCTGTTCACTAATACCCAACTCCCTATGAAAATATACTAAATAGCTTTTTAAATAAGCCTTGAACTCCTATTCCCGAGGATTGTCCTTTTTCAGAACCATTTATTCTATCTGCAATAGATGAAATGTCTTTAGATGCCATAGAGGTAGGATAAGTTAATATAAACGGTCTTTGATTCCTCACCGCTTGAGTTACTTTTCTGTCATCTAAAACCGTCCCTAAACAAAGTGTTTCCATATTTAAAAAAGTATTTACCGCATTTTTAAATTTATTATAGGTTACTTCTCCCTCTTTATAATCTAATGCTCTATTTATTATAACACTAGTTTTATTTTTTAGTTTAAAATGGTTTACAGCCTTTAAAAGGCTATAAGCATCTGTAAGAGAAGTTGGTTCTGGGGTTGTAACCACCACTAGTTCCTCTGAACAAGCTATAAAGGCTAGTACACTTCTATTTATTCCTGCTCCAGTATCCATAAGTATGAAATCTAATCCCTCTAAGGATTCTAGCTTATTTAAAAACTTTCTTCTTTCCTCTTCTGTAAGTTCTTCTACCTTATTTAACCCTGATCCTCCAGGTAATAACTTTATTCCTAAGGGACCTTCTATAAGAACCTCTTCAATTTCCATATCTTTAAAAATCACATCAAATACATTGTACTTTGGAATAAAGCCAAGGAGAATATCGTCGTTCCCCATGCCAATATCTGCATCAAATATCATAACCTTATTCCCCATACTTTGAAGAGCTATAGCTAAATTTACAACAATGTTGCTTTTACCTACTCCACCTTTTCCTGAGGTTATAGTTATTATTTTGGGTTTTTTATTGGATTCATCTCTAGAAGCCATCTGTCTAAGTCTTTCAGCCTGATCTAGCATATGTTATCCTCCCCTAGAATTAGATTACTTAGCTCCTCTTTATCCATTACTTTGATATCATCAGGAACATTTTGTCCTGTGGTAACTAGGCTTAATGGTCTATCTGCTCTATTTAATATATGTAGTATAGAACCGTAACTTGAAGTCTCATCTAACTTTGTAATAATAACATTATTGTAATTAAGTACTTTGTATCCTTCAACAATGGATTCTATATCTTTGTTTTTAGTAGTACAACTTATTACAAGATGTATATTTTCAGTAGATACTTTATCTATGTAAGCTCTTAATTCAGAAATCTGCATTATATTCTTACTGCTTCTTCCTGTAGTATCAATAAGTACTACATCCCTATCTTCCATGAAGTTTATAGCCTCTTCCATTTCCTTTTGATTTATTACTACTTTAAAGGGTATACTCATAATATCGGCATAAGTTCTTAATTGTTCTACAGCACCTATTCTATAAGTATCTACAGTTATAAGTCCTACTTTTTTCTTTTCTAAAAGAGCCATCTTTCCTGCTAGTTTTGCAATAGTTGTAGTCTTTCCTACACCTGTAGGACCTACTAAAACCACCTTATTTTGAAAACTATTATTTGATGATATTTCCACTTTTTTTAAAATTATATTTCTTATTTTTTCCTTCATTTCTATAGGTTCTTCCATACTCTTCACATCTTTTATTATACCATCAATTAGGCTCTCTTCCATATCTAATTCTTTAAGAAAGTTATAAATTTTTTTGCCTTCTAGATCTTCATGTAACTTATCTTCTTTATTATTTCTTTCTATAGCATTGTCTCCTATAGAAGTATCACTTTTTACTGCTATTTTACTAAGAATGCTTTTCATCTCTTGCATTTCTCTCATTAAAATATCATTTTTATCACTTTGTTTTTCCCTATTCTTATTATGATCTTTTATATCCTGGGAAACATTGGGATTACTATTATATTTTATAGTTTCAGGTTCATCTTTTATATTTCGTGAAATTGCTACATTCTTAAGACTTTCTTTATAGGCATTTAATACACTATTACTAGTGTCTATATTAGAGGACTCCTCTTTTTCATTTTTACTAAAGTCCTCAGTATTTTTGCTGATTGTATTTAATTCCTTTTGATTTTCCTTTGTAATAATATTCCTTATGGCGTCTAAACTATTTTGCATAGAATCTTCATTGTTTCCTTCAGAAGGATTTTCTACCGCTGCAGTAACTTCAATAATTTTTTTAGAAAAAAAGCCTTTTATTCCAGGCTTTCTTATCTTTCTTTGGCTTACTATAACTGCTTCTTTTCCTAACTCGTATCTTATTCTAGTCATAGCTTCATTCATGTTGTTAACAATATATTTTTTAATAATCATATTATATGGTCACAACTCCTTCAGTTCTAATTTCCACATCGTTTGGTATTTCATTTAGTGAAATTACAGCAATATGAGGGTATACCATCTCAATAAGTTTTCTAAATGCTGGTCTTATTTTAGGTGATACTAATAGTACAGGCTGATTTTCGTAAAAATATACTTTATCTAAAACTTCTCTTATAGCCGTTAATATTTTTCCTGTAGTATCAGGATCTACTGCTGGAAAACTTCCATTCATAGTTTTTTGAATGCTGTTGGATACTATTTCCTCAATTCTTGGATCAAGAGTTGCTACAGTTATTGTCCTATTCTCATCAATGAAGGAATTGCATATAGTTCTACCTAAAGCAAATCTCACATATTCTGTAAGGACTTCTATATCCTTTGTGTTTCTTGAGTTATCTGCAAGAGATTCTAATATGGTTACCATATCTTTTATTGGAACCTTTTCTCTTAATAGGCTTTGAAGTACCTTTTGTAACTCTCCTATGGTCATAAGGTCTGGTATTAATTCCTCCACAACAGTATTATATTTTTCACGGACAGAGTCTATTATCATCTTAACTTCTTGTCTTCCTAATAATTCATGTGCATGAACTTTTATTGTTTCAGTAAGATGTGTTACCATAACAGTAGTAGGATCTACTACTGTATATCCTTTAATTTCCGCATCTTCTCTTTGATCTTTGTTTATCCAGTTAGCTGGTAGCCCAAAGGTTGGCTCCACTGTTTTTATTCCTGGAATATCTAAATTATCATTAGTAGGATCCATGCATAAAATCATGTTAGGCATAAGTTCTCCTGACTCTATTACAGTTCCTCTAATTTTAAATACATATTCATTGGTCTTTAATTGTAGATTATCTCTTATTCTTATGGGCTGAACTACTATACCCATTTCAATAGCACATTGCCTTCTTACAGAAGAAATCCTTTGAAGTAGATCTCCTCCTGTAGCTTCATCTGCTAAAGGTATAAGACCATATCCCATTTCAACTTCAATAGGTTCTACATTTATTAAATTCATTACATTTTCTGGTTCTCTTCTTTCTGTCTCTATTATCTCCGCCTGTTCTGTCTCCATAGCCATAACTATATTTTCTTTTTCTTCTCTATAAAGTGCATAAGCTAAGGCTCCTAATGCAAGGGATAAAAAGAGAAATGTAAAGGTTGGAAGTCCAGGTATTAATGCAAATAAAAATAGTGTAGCAGAAGCAAGAGCTATAACCTTTGGGAAAGCTCCTAATTGTTTAACTATTACATTACCAAAGTTATCTTCTGACCCTGAACGAGTAACCAGTATACCAGAAGCTGTGGATATTAAAAGAGCCGGTATCTGACTTACAAGACCATCTCCTACTGTAAGACTTACAAAGGTTGTAGCTGCAGTACTAGCATCCATTTTCAGCATAACTACTCCAATTATTATTCCACCTAGTATATTTATAATTGTTACTAATATTCCTGCTATAGCATCTCCTTTTACGAACTTAGATGCTCCGTCCATAGCTCCATAGAAATCTGCTTCCATTTGGAGCTTTTTCCTTCTATTTTTGGCTTCAATATCATCTATTAGACCTGCATTAAGATCTGCATCTATACTCATCTGCTTACCTGGCATAGCATCTAGCGTAAACCTTGCTGAAACCTCAGATACTCTACCAGCACCGTTAGTAATTACCACAAACTGTATAATTATTATGATAATAAATATTATTATACCTACTACATAGTTTCCTCTAACTACGAAATTTCCGAAGGCATTAATTATCTCTCCAGCATATCCATCTGAAAGTATCAGCCTTGTAGAAGAAATATTAAGCCCTAATCTAAAAAGCGTAGTTATAAGTAGCATCGTAGGAAAAGCTGAAAAGTCCAAAACTTCTGTAGTAAACATAGTAAGAAGCATTATGATTACAGATATGGTTATGTTAAAAGCCAATAATAGGTCTAAAACTTTAGGAGGTAATGGTATTATTATCATCATTACAATACCAATTACTCCAAAGGCAACTATTACATCATATTTACTTTTTATATTAAAATTTGATATCCTTTTTTCTGCCAAATTAACCACCCTTTAAAGCTATTTCAATCTTTTTTTATTTAACTTAAATACCATAACCAGTATCTCTGCCACTGCTTGATACATATTATCTGGTATCTCTGAATCTATATCAACCTCTTCATATATAAGCCTTGCAAGAGGTTTATTTTCAATTATAGGTACATCATTTTCTTTTGCTACTTCTTTTATTTTTAATGCAACATATTCACTACCCTTTGCTACCACAATAGGGGCTTCACTTTTCCCATTTTCATACTTTAGTGCTACAGCTATATGGGTAGGGTTAGTAACAACCACAGTGGCATCTGGTACTGCTTGCATCATTCTCCTTGTAGCCATTTCTCTTTGTTTTTGTTTTATTTTACCCTTAATTTGAGGATCTCCTTCATCCTGTTTATACTCCTCTTTAACTTCTTGTTTGGTCATCTTTAAATCTTTTTTATGCATATATCTTTGATATACATAATCCGATATTGCTAGTATAACCATTATAAGTGTTATTTTTTTAAATATATCTAGAACTAACTGTTTAAAGAAAGGTCCTACAGACCCAATATATAAATTTCCTACAGTAAGAATGGTACTATAGTTGTCTCTTAAAAATTTATAACCAACATAGCCAACTACTGTGATTAGGATTACATCTTTAAAAAGTTCTACCAGTGTTCTTGTAGAAAATATTCTCTTAAATCCATTTATAGGGTTTAATTTTGAAAGTTTAGGCTTTAATGTCTCTGTAGTAAATAAAAATCCACTTTGAATATAATTTGCTAATATCCCCATAACCATTATAGGCAATACTATAGGAAGATAACTCATAGCAAATCTTAACAGGGAAGTAATCATTAAATTTCTAAGGTTTGCCTCATTTATTGAGAGATTTAAGTTTTGACCTAAAAAGTAAACCATATCCTCTTTTAAAAGTCTTGAGGAAAAACTGCTCAACGTAGCTATAATAAGAGTAGAAGCTAAGAGTGTCATAGCAAGGCCTACTTCCTTACTCTTTGCAATCTGTCCCTTTTTTCTTGCATCTCTTTTTTTTCGTGGTGTTGCCTCTTCTGTCTTTTCTTCCGAGGCAAAAATAAACACCATAGGCAAGAATTTATACATCTCTTTCATTATCTCTGGAATATGATCTATAGCCCCTGCAACTCCCTTTAAAAGCATAGGTAGTGCTAATGCAAAAGTTAATAATCCAACTATTATCTTTATAGGTAGACCTAATATCATAATATTTAATTGCGGTACTGTTCTTGCCACTAATCCTAAGGTAAGCTCTGTTATTATTATTATCATAATAATAGGTAGCGCAATCTTTAGTCCAATCCAAAAATATTGTATAATGGAGTGTATTATTTGCATACTAGACTCTTGAGTAATAAGTGACTTCCCTAAAGACACAGCCTTAAAGCTATCCAGGAAACTCCATATTATCATGTGATGTCCATCAAGTATAAATAAAATTAAAAGACTCATCCAATACATTAATCTCTCTAAAAGAGTAGAATTACTTTTTGTATTTGGATCAAACATACTTAACATAGAAAGACCGATTTGCATATCCATAAGGTTACCTGCCATCCTTATAGCTGAAAAACTCATGCCTGTTATAAAGCCTAAAACAATTCCAGACATAATTTCATTTATTATAGCAAGTATAAGTGCATAATTATTATTTATTAGCACTATGGATTCTTTATAATCTATTCCTGGTAATAACATATAGGAAATTATTAATGCAAAAAAAAGTTTTAATGCATTCGGTGTTCCATTAGGGAAGAAAACTGGTGTTATAATAAAAAAACTGCTAAGTCTTATAAATACTAACATTAATGCAGTAAAGTATGCTAAATCTAACAATTAAACTCCCCCTATTGTACTATGGTTGAAATAATTTCAAAAATCCTTTCAGTAAATCCTATCATTTTATGAAGCATCCAGCTTCCAGTAAGCAATCCCACTAAGGCTATGGCAATAAGTTTCGGTACAAAGGTAAGTGTCTGCTCCTGTATCTGGGTAGTGGCTTGAAATATACTTATAAGTAAACCAACCACTATGGATACTCCTAGTATAGGGGCTGCAATCATAAGCCCTGTAGTTATGGCTTCTTTTAAAATTCCCATGAGCATAGTTTCAGTCATCTATAATTCACCTCACGAAAAACTCATTATTAAAGATTTTACTATTAAGTACCATCCATCTACCATAACAAATAATAATAATTTAAAAGGCATAGATATTAGTACTGGAGGAAGCATAAACATTCCCATTGACATTAAGACGCTTGCAACTACCATATCTATAATAATGAACGGAATGTAAAGTAAAAAACCTATTTGAAAAGCGGTTTTTAATTCACTTATAGCAAAGGCAGGTATAACAACATAAAGGGGAACCTCCTCCTTTACTACATCTTCTCCAAGCTTTGCTACTTCCATAAATAGTTTTAAATCCTTTTGTCTTGTTTGTTTAAGCATAAACTCTCTTAAAGGCTTGGCCCCTTCTTCAAAAGCTTGCTCAGTAGTAATTTTTTCTTCCATTAAGGGCTTAAAAGCCACTTGATTTATTTCATTATAAACTGGCGCCATTATAAAAATAGTTAAAAAAAGCGCAAGTCCAATTAAGACCTGATTCGGTATAGATTGTTGTGCTCCTAAGGCTCCCTTTAAAAAGGAAAAGGTTACTATAGTTCTAGTAAAGCTAGTCATCATTATAATGAAGCCAGGGAGCATGGTAAGTACAGTCATCATAATAAGCACTTTTATACTACTTACATAATCAGTGGGTGAGCTAGCTCCATCCACATTAAAGTTTATCTTAGGCAGTGGTACTTGTGGAGCTGCATCTGCAGTAATAGAAAACACAGCAACCATTAATATGGCTATAGTAAAAGCTGTAATCCAGGTCTTTCTTTTATTCATCCTTAAATCTTCCTTTTTTTATTAGTCTTTTTAAGTCTTCTTTATAATTCTTAAATTCTTGCTTTGAAGCCTCTTTGTCCACTTCGTACTTTAAAGCCTCTTCTTTAGTTAGAGCACGAATTTCATTTATACCATTATTAGTTGAAGACATTATGTGATATTCTTCCCCTATTTTAATTAGCATTATACTGCTATCCTTACTCACATTTACCCTTTCTAAAACTTTAATATATTTCCCCTTTTGAAAGGACTGGAACTTACCTCCACTTAGTTTTAAGGATAAATAAATAAGAAACAAAACAAAGGGTAAAAATATCACAATTTGAATTATCATCTTTAGAAATTCAGAATCCATTTAGTTCTCTTCCTTATAAATTTTACTTAATCTTCTCAAGTAAATAATTTTATTGTACTAATAAATCATTAAAATATACATTAGTTATTCTTCCATTATTAAATAAAGGATTTAACCTATCTAAAATCTCTTTTTTAAGGTCTTCTGTGCCTTTAACAGTCATATCTGTAGACTTCTTACTTCTTAAAACACTAACAATTGCATCTCTCATAATAGGTTTCTTAGGTTCTAACTCTTTTTCTAATTTCTTATTTTTCTTATCATAACCAACAAAAACTTTAACCTTCAAATACTTTTTCCCATTTTCATCAGATAAATTCACTGTAAACTCATCAAGTGCAAAAGTTTTCTCATCTACCTTAGTCACAGAAGCCTGAGCATTTTGAGCCGTTCCATTGTTTTTAGGAAATAAAAACATACCCGCAAATACTCCTCCTCCTAAAAGTACCAGAGCCAATAAAATTATTATAACGATCTTTAAGGTATTGCCACCTTTTTTATCTTTAACATTATTCTCACTCATTATGCTTCTTCTCCTTTTCCGTAGCCACAATCAATATATTAACTCTTCTATTTTTTGCCCTATTTTCATTGCTGTCGTTTGGAGCCATAGGTTGATACTCCCCATAACCCGCTGCTGAAAATCTTGCAGGATTTTGACCTTTTGTTTCTACAAAATATCTTACCACATTTACTGCTCTTGTGGTAGAAAGTTCCCAGTTACTTTCAAATTTAAATGTATTTATAGGAAGATTATCTGTATGGCCTTCAACTATAATAGCATTAGGGAATGTATTTATAAGGGAATTTATTTTATCTAATATAGCTTTACTATCTTCCCTTATATCTGCCTTTGCAGATTCAAAGAGTATGTTATCTCTAAGTTGAATTATTATTCCTCTCTCATCTTGTGTAATCTGTACTGTAGAGGATAAATTATTCTCATCTATAAACTCTTTAACCTTATTATACATATTCTCTTCATTTGGTAAATTCTCATTAATCTCTTGCTCTGTGGATTCCCCTACTATAGGTGCATTACCACTAGTAGTATTAAACTCTAAAATAGTAACTCCACCATTTCCATTTAACACACTTTGTAGAGCTGTAGATATCTGCTTTAACTTTTGCTGATCAACTGAAGAGAAAGAGTATAGCAATATAAAAAATGTAAGTAAAAGGGTTATGGTATCTGAGTAGGTAGCAATCCACTCATCTCCCCTTAGCTCTTCAGCCTTAGGACCATCTTTTTTTCTCGCCATTACTCTAACCCTCCCTCACTTGATGAGCTAGTTTTAGAGTAGTCTTTTCTTTCCTGTGGTGATAGATAAGTTACAAGTTTCTCTTCAACAATTCTAGGATTAACTCCTGATTGTATAGCAAGTATACCCTCAAGCATCATTTCTCTTGCTGAAACTTCTTTTCCACTTTTTAAACTTAAGTTTGCAGACATTGGGTTGAAAAATAAGTTTGCCATTATAGCTCCATAGTATGTAGTTATAAGAGCCTTTGCCATACCAGATGCTATAGCACTTGAATCTGTAAGGTTTGCAAGCATCTGTATAAGACCTATAAGTGTACCTATCATACCAAAGGCAGGAGCATATCCACCCCAAGCTTTTAATATATTAGCACCTGTTATATGCCTTCTTTCCATTTCATCAATTTCAAGTTCCATTATCTCTCTTATAGTTTCAGGTTCTATTCCGTCTACCACCATTTGTAGACCTTTCTTTAAAAACTCATCTTGTAATTGAGATATATCATCCTCTAAGGATAATAAACCTTCTTTTCTAGCTTTTCTAGATAAGCTACCAAATTGCCCTACCATTTCTATAGGCGATAGCACAGGCTCTTTAAAAGACTCTACTAAAACCTTTCCTAACTTTTTAAATTCAGATATTGGATAGTTTATTAAAAGAGCACAAAAGGAACCAAACACTGTAATTATCAGTGAAGAGAAGTCCCAAAATATTTTAAGCTTTGCGCCACCCAAAACCATACCCCATACAAGCAACGCAGCGCCTACTACAACGCCTATAAGGGTGAGCATGTCCTGTTTCTTCATTTTTAGCTGCCTCCTACAAATTTAAAGTAAATATCTTGTTTTTATATTTAATAACTTTATTTAAGACTTCTTCAGGAGTTTCTAGTACTATGTACTTCTTTCCATTGACCAAAGTTATAAGAGTTTCAGGTACCTCTTCTATCTTTTCAATATGTTCAGCATTTAGGATAAATTCTTTTTGATTAAGTCCAATTAATCTTATCATATATCCTCCTTTATGTAACTTAGAGTTCCGAATCAATAATTTTTGTTGCTTCTCATGGCAAAAACCACGAGAAGCTTCTTAAGTTAGACTCTACACTCTATAAGCTAAATTATCTTTTTAGATTTATTATATCTTGTAATATTTCATCTCCTGTAGATATCATCTTACCACTAGCTTGGAATCCTCTTGTAGCTACTATCATGTCTGTAAATTGCTCTGCAAGATCCACATTAGACATCTCAAGTACTCCTTGAAGTATATCTCCATAACCAGCTTCATTACTTGGTTTACTAGTTCCATCATCATTTTTCTCTAAAACCCCAGCTCTAATTACAGCCTCACCAGAGTTTGGAGAGTTTCTCATTAGATTTCCTCCTATCTTTTCAAGTCCAGCTGGATTTCTAAAAGATGCCATAGCTACTTGTCCTATAACAGCTTTTTGTCCACCCTCTACAGTGGCCTTAATAACACCATTTTTTTCGATAGTGAAATCTATTATTCTTTTATCTACCTCATTACCAGCATCATCTTTTACTTTTATCTTCTCTGGTATTTTAAGTGTTCTTAAATCTCCACTAGCATGTAACTTTTTAGAATCTGCATCTACAAAGTTTAAAGTTCCATCTGCAGCTATACTTTGGACATCAGCTTTATCAGGATCCTTTGTAGCATCATCACTTCCAAAAACAGAATATCCTAATATTCTATATCCATCAGAGTTAAGAAGATTACCTTCATGATCTCGTATAAAAGATCCATCTCTTGTAAACATTATGTCTAATCCCTTAGTATCTGTTGGAAGTTCAAAGGTACTATCTGCAGTGGCATCTGGCTTGTATATCTCAATACCATTCTCAAAAACTGTCTCTCCTCTAGCTACCATGAAGTATCCCTCTCCATCTATAGCTACGTCTAGATTTCTTGCAGTAGGCTGCATGTTTCCTTGAGATACTACTGTATCTATACCTGCAAGTTGAACACCTAGTCCTACCTGTCTTGGATTAATTCCTCCTAGGTTTCTACTTGGACCTGAAGCTCTTCCAGCATTTTGGCTTATCATATCTTGGAACCTAACTCTTTGAACTTTGAAAGCTGTAGTTCCTACGTTTGCTATATTATTTCCAATGACATCTAGCTTAGTTTGATTAACTCTCATGCCACTGATACCTGAATACATTGATCTTAGCATCTATTATTACCTCTCTCTTATTTAATTTTACTCTCCTTGCTTCTATCCTTCCACAAGGTAAGGCCTCCTATTATCAGGTCCAGCCTATAACATTACCACACTGTCTATGTTGGTAAATATGTTTTCCTTTGCTCTTTCCTTATCCACTGCTGTTATTATTGTTCTATTTTGTACACTAGCTACAAAAGCTATATCCTTATAAAGTAGAAGTGAATTTTTAGAGCCTTTTTTTTCTGCTTTATCTATACCCTCTTTAAGAATCTCCATATCCATAAAATCTATGTTTAGCTCCTTCATTCTTTCTGAAGCATGATTAGAAATCTTGATGTTTTTTTCTTTTTCTAAGTTAAAATCTAAAACATCTTTAAAACTTGTAGAATTTTTATGAAGATCCCTGTCTACTTTTTTACTATTTAAATCCTTGGAATTATAAACTTCAAAATTGCCTATAGCATAAGGCTTACCATTAATTATTCTGTAACTCATATTATTCTGTTATTTTATTTATTTTAGTGTAAGAATAGTTCTTTATACTGCCATCTTCAAGCCTTACACTTACATTTATAATTCCTTTTTCTCTAAATACACCAGTGACTGTTCCCTTTATAATTTCATCTTCTTTTTGACCATCTAATTCTACTTGTTTTCCAATTAAGGATGAAGCATAAAGCAGTGATGTATTTGCATTTATATTTTCCACATCAACGTTTGGAACATGTAATATGGAAAGTACATCTTCAAGAGCAAACTCTCTAATTTCTGTTTTATTTCCCTTTACAACTTCTACCCCTAAAACTGTTTCGCCTCTTCTATTCTCTGTAGCTTTTACTATACCTGTATAAGGCTTCCCATTTTCATCTGGATAGTTAAGGGTAACTCCCTTTCCTATAAGAGAACTAGCTGCAAGACTAGTGGCAGTATTATTTAAGTTTGCCATTTGTTCCATAGATGCAAATTGAGCCATTTGAGCAACATAAGCCGTAGTGTCTTTTGCATTTGATGGATCTTGATTGGATAACTCCGCTGCCAATATCTTTAAGAAAGCATTTTTATCCATATCTGCCCCTGGTTTTACTATCTTGGTTCTTCTTTCGGTATAATTTGGAGTAACCTCATCACTTTTTAAAGGGTAACTCTTTGTATTATTTATATTTGGCATTTCGCACCTCCTCTAAAAGTTATTTTAAGCTAGAATATTTATAGTTCCATCTTCTATAGTTTCATTGCTATCTTCAAGCAAAGCTTCATCTGATGCAGAATTTATATCTCTAACTTGTCCTGAAGTTCTAGACTTATCTTGCTGAAATTCACCACCAGCGAATCCTTGAGGTAAGTTTGAATAAGACATAAAATCTTCAGCATATATTCCTACTTGAATGTCATCTACTCTTAGGTTTATATCTAAAAGTCCATTTTTAAGATCTTTTAAGTTAGAATTCAAAAGATTATAAGCTTCCTTATTGCTTGCCATGATCTTTGCATTCATCCTATCAGATTCTAGTACAAGAGTTATAACCATTTGTCCCAATTCCTTAGGATATATTTTAACAGTAAGTTCCTTCATGTTGTTATTTTCCATGAATTTTACAGATTTTATTATATCCTGAACCACAGTAGCCTTATTAACTACTAAGGCTTCTTTTCCTGGTATCTCTACAGGTATATTCTCTTGAATAAGACTTTGGTTTAGCATGAAAGCCTTGGTAAAATCTTTCGGTTCTTTATCTCCTATTAAATTCTTTAATAGGTTTAATTCTTTATCTTCATCTTTACTACCTGAAGATAAGTTCCATTGATCCTCTTCCATAACTAGCTTCTTATCTTTATTAGAGTTTTCAGAAGATTTATTAACTCCACTAAATAAGCTTAATGATTCTTCAGATTTTCTATTGGAGTTTTCTTTTATCTCTGTTTCCATATCTGGATTTAGCTCTAATTTAGGTTCTAATTCCAATTTAGAGTCTTCTTCTAATGAAAGATTATATAATCTATTTACTATATCTTTAAGGTTATTTCCATTAGGATATTCTTCTGAAATTAAACTATTTAAAACCTTCATATCTGATTTATTTAAATTTAATTCATCTACTAGTTTAAAGTCTTCTTCTGAAACTTTATCTAATAATTCAACAATGCTGTTTAAAGATTGTCTTATAGATGTTAAATCTTGTGTTTGAAATAATTCATTTAAATTTTCTGATCCCATTTCTTCAGTAGATATAGAATTCATAAGATTCTCTATTAACTCTAAAGGATTTTTATTATCCTTATTTAATAAATCTAAAATCTGCATAAGAACAGATGAATTGCTAATTAAGTTCTTTACATAACCTTTAACATCTTCATCTAAACCCTCTTCTTCTAAATTGGATAAAGCTTTTTTCAAAGAATTTACATCGTCTTTTAAATTATTTACATTACTAGATAGCTTGTCTTTAGTGGATGTGCTCTTATCTATTGAGTTATCAGTAACCTTAGGATTTAAATTGTTTCCCTTGGCATTTTTATCCTCAATAGAATATTTTGAGTCTTTCATTATATCCTTATGCTCAAATTTCTTAGCATTGTCTATAGAGTTTTGTTTTAACCTATTCTCGTTAAATGCTAAATTCTTTTTTGCAAAACCTAATTCTTTCTGAAAAATACTGTTCTTAGATTTTTTTTCTGTAGAGTTACTCTTTTGATCTTTAGAGTAGTTATAAATGTCTTTTGTATTTAATCCTTCTATCACTTATTTCACCTCCTTTCAGTTTTTCTAATATGTGCATATAGAGCAAATTCATCATTTTGAGCTTGCTCTATATGGTTTTGTATATCCATAAATTCCATCCTTTTTTTCTCTTTTAATATCTCTACGGTTTTTCTGTCTATTTGCTTTTGTTTTAAATCTTCTCTTTTGTTTTCTAAAATAATTATTTTTTTATCTAGTTCTACTGTTTTTTCATTTATTGAAAGGTTTAAAGCTTGAAGATAATTTTTTCTTATCTTTTGTTCTATTAGGCCCTCTGAATTTATAATAGTATTGTACTTTTGATAGTTTCCCTTCATTTCATTTAGGTCATTTTCTACCTTATCTTTCGCACTTTGAGCCTCTTTAAAATATCTTTTACTTTCTTCTTCTTTTTGTTGTCTTATATCCAAAAGTTTTTGGAGTCTAAAATTAAATGAGGCCATTATGTATTACTCCTTCCTCAATTACCCTCTAAACATAGCTAATAGTCTTTCGATACTATTATTAAAATCTGTTTGCTCCTTCATTCCTTGTTTTAAATACCCACTTAAAACATCATTGTATTTTATAGCCATGTCTACTTTTTTGTTACTTCCCTTTGCATAGGCTCCTATATTTATAAGATCTTCTGAATCCTTATAGGTAGCGAGAAGATCTCTCGCAAATGAAGCTACATTTTTATGATCATCTGAAGCAATTTCTGGCATAAGTCTACTTACACTATTTAATATGTCTATAGCTGGATAATGATTTTTGTGAGCTAGAGATCTAGAAAGTACTATGTGTCCATCCAATATACCTCTAACAGCATCAGCTATAGGCTCATTAAAATCATCACCATCAACTAAAACAGTATAAAAAGCAGTTATAGAACCTTTATCCGACATACCTGATCTCTCCATAAGCCTTGGTAACATAGCAAATACAGAAGGAGTATATCCCTTGGTTGCAGGTGGTTCTCCAATTGCTAAACCTACTTCTCTTTGAGCCATAGCAAACCTTGTAACAGAATCCATCATAAGAATTACCTTCTTGCCTTGATCTCTAAAGTACTCTGCTATAGCTGTAGCTGTAAAAGCTCCTTTAAGCCTTATTAGTGCAGGTTTATCTGAGGTAGCGCAAACTATTACAGACTTTTTAAGCCCTTCCTCTCCAAGATCTTTTTCTATAAAATCCAGAACCTCCCTACCTCTTTCTCCTATAAGAGCAATAACATTAACATCAGCCTCAGCATATCTGGCTATCATGCCTAGGGTGGTGCTTTTACCCACCCCAGAGCCTGCAAATATACCTATTCTCTGTCCCTCTCCACAGGTTAAAAAACCATCTATAGCTCTTACTCCAGTAGGAAGTACTTCTTTTATTCTTCTCCGTTTTAAAGGGTCTGGTGGCTCTTTATCTAGGGCGTAGTATTCACCTTTTAAAAGTTCTTCACCTTCTAAGGGATTACCAAGACCATCGAGAACCTTGCCAAACAAATCATCACTACATATAACACTTAAAGGCTTTCCTTCCGGTACAACTTTACATCCCGGCGCAATACCTATTAGCTCTCCTAGAGGCATTAGTATAACATTATCCTCTCTAAAACCAACTACCTCACAGGATATGGGAGTATTTCTTTCATTATATATAGTGCAAAGCTCTCCTACAAAGGCTCTTATACCTTCTACTTCTACGGTAAGACCTATAACTTTTTTAACTTTACCTTCAGCATAAAAAGTTTCACACTGTTTGATTTTATTTGTTATTTTATCGAAATCAATTTGAAGCATATTATCTCCCTTATCTTATAAGAACTAATAAAGCTCCTTTTTAATATTTTTAAGCCCAGTATCTATACCTACCATGAGCATACCATTGTCTTTCTCTATAAGAGCATTACCCTCTTCCATCACATCATCTCTTATGACAAATATATCCCCTTGTATGGCAAATTCACTTTTCCATTTTGGAATAGCCTCTCTTATATGAGCTACATACTTCTCATTACACTTTATTATAAAAGTTTTGCTTTCTCTATGCTGCTTTAGAACCTCTAAAAGTATACTATCTAAACCCTCATCTTTTGAAAGCTCCTTTTTTAATATAACCTTAGCTATTTCATAGGATAAATTTAATATTTCTTCTTTCTTTGAAGTTAGATAATTTTCGAAATTTTCTCTAGCACTTCCAACTATGGTACTAGCTTCTGCTCTGCTTTTATCTAAAATTAAATCTGATTCTTTTATAGCCTTTTCCATATGAACTTCATAAGAATCTTCATAGCCTTTTTCATAGCCTTCTTTATAGGCCTTTTCATAGGCATCTTTTTCTATATTACTAGCCTCTTCATAGGCAAGCTGCAATATCTTTTCCCTTTGAATCTTTGCTTTTTCTAAAATAGATCGACCTATAGACTCATAACTTTCCAAAACATTACTGTCTACAGTTATAGTCTCAGCAGTTTCAGTAACTTCTCTATCATAGTCAGTATCTATTAATTTTTCTCCATTATCTTTTACTTCCAGGTTCTTAATAACCCTATACAACGATGGCATCTTCTCCACCTCTCGCTATAACTATTTCTCCAGCCTCATCCAGTCTTCTTATTACAGCAACAATTTTTTGTTGAGATTTTTCAACATCCATAAGCCTTACAGGTCCTAAGAACTCCATGTCTTCTTTCAATGAAGCAGCCGCTCTCTTAGATTGATTTCTAAAAATACAACCAGCCACTTCTTCTGAACAGCCTTTAAGAGCCATAGCTAAATCTTTTACCTCTACTTCTCTTAAAATTCTTTGGATAGATACATCGTCTAAAGATATAATATCCTCGAATACAAACATGGACTCCTTAACCTTTTCAGCAAGTTCTGGATCTTCACGTTCAAGATTTTCTGTAATATTCTTCTCTGTGGTTCTATCCACTTGATTAAGAATATCTACAAGAGTTTGTACTCCACCTATTACAGTCATATCAGATCTTACAACTGAAGATAGCTTACTATCTAAAACCTTCTCTATTTCCTTTATAACCATAGGTGAAGTGTTACTCATAGTAGCAACTCTATAAGCAACTTCACTTTGCACATCCTCTGACAAAGAAGACAAAAGTTGTCCTGCCTTATCTGTTTGAAGGTAGCAAAGTATAAGAGCTATGGTCTGTGGATGCTCATTAGATATAACATTCATAAGTTGATGAGCATCTGCCTTTCTAGCAATAGCAAATGGCCTATATTGCTGAGTAGCTTCAGTTACCTTATCTAATATTTCCTTTGCTCTTTGTGGCCCTAAGGCCTTACCTAAAAGGTTTTTAGCATATTCAATTCCACCTTCTAATAGATAGTCTCTAGCCTTATTCATCTCTATAAATTCTTGTAGTATATCTTGCCTTTGATCTTGCTTTACGGAAGTTATATTTGCTATTTCATAAGTTATCTTTTGTATTTCGGCTTCCGGCAACCTCTTTATTATACCAGCAGAAGCTTCTGGACCTAGAGTAATGAAAAGTATAGCCGCCTTTTGAACTCCTGTAAGTTTGTCATTATCTCTTGGCACTTATATCACCTCTCATCCTCTGCAATCCATGATTTAACTATATCAATAACTTGATCAGGTTTCTCACTGGCGTATTTTTTAATTTCTTTTTCAATATGAGTTCTTTCATCATTTACTTCAAATTCAATAGGAGCAAACTCCACTGTTTCCTTAGGCGCTACGTTATCTCCTATAACCACATCTAGTCCACCTAATTCTTCTTCATCATCCTTTTTCCTACCTTTTCTAAGTACAATCATAAGGACTATAACAGCTAAAAGAGCCGTTAGAGCTATACCTATAGTTCTATAAAGCTTCATTTTCTTCTGCTGCGCTGCTTGCTTTTCCATGTCCTCTAATTCTTTCTTAGCATTATCCTTCAGAGTTGGGTCAAAGGTCATACCTACAACGCTTATACCATCTCCCCTATCTGCTTTATATCCAATAGCGTTGGCTACTAAATCTTTAACACTCTCTTCAGTCCTTGGGTCTAAATTACCATCTACAACCACCGAAGCAGTAAGTCTTCTTACTTCTCCTGGAGCTGTAATTGTTTTAACTTCAGTTTTTCCTACTTCGTAATTAGTCTTTGTTTCTTCTTTTGAACTTGTTGTATTACCATTAGCATCAGCAATAGTATTATTCATATTATTGTCTACAGGACTTTGCCCAACTCTTCCTCCTGCTGATGAATTAGTTTCTCTTGAAGAAGATTCACTTACAGGAACTTTATTAGGATCTGGGGTTGTTACAGTCTTTTGTACAGCATCAAAATCTAAATCTGAATTAACCTTAACCTTAACCTTACCATTTCCTATAACTGGCTCTAGCATACTTAAAACGGCTTTTTCAAGCTTGGATTCATATTCAAGTTCTGCCTGCCTATTCTTATCTAAAGCTCCTGTGGCTATAGCCGCTTCATCAAATATATCTCTAGATAATAGATTCATCTTATCATCTATTACCTCTACACTTTCTTTAGGAATATTTTGAGTAGCACCAGATACTAATGAAACTATTGCTTTAACCTGTTCTACTTCTAATTTTTCTCCTTGCTTAAGTTGAAGGTAAACTGCAGCCTTTCCTGGCTTTGAGTCCTTTACAAAAACAGAATCCTGTGCAGGGGTCAAATGCACTCTAGCACTTTGAATTTGCGGAAAACTCTTTATAGTTTTCTCTATTTCTCCCTGTAGCATTCTTTGTTTCTTTACTTTAAATTCGTCATCAGTCATTCCAAAGGAATTTCCTTGATCTAAAAGTTCGTAACCTTTACTTCCATTCGACATCTCCGAAGTAAGCTCTAACCTAAGTCCATCTACCATATCTTTTGGAACATAAATAGAATTTCCTCGTATGTCCGTGTCAACCTTTTTTTCCTTAAGCTTTTCTGTTACTACCTTAGCATCACCTGGATCTAAGTTAGAAAACAATAGCCCATATTTATTAGACTTCATGTAAACCCCTAAGAATATCATAGCTCCTATGAAGGCTACCAAGGATACTCCTAAGGCAATTTTAGTACCAAGCTTCATGCTTTTAAGCTTATCTAGCACCTTCCTTAAGCTTTCTTTAAGCTTCTCCATCCCTCGCACTCCTCACTAACTATAACTGCATTCTATTTATTTCCTGATAAGCCTCAACAAGCTTATTTCTAATCTGCACTGCCATCTGCAAGGATAGCTTAGCTTCTTCTGTGGCCAACATAACCTTATGTACTTCTATGTCATCACCTTTTATGTATCCATCTGTCATATCGTCTGCTAAAATATGTTTATCATTAACCTCATTTATACCTTTTTTCAGAACATCTAGAAAACTTTCTCCACCACTCTCATTATTTTCCTCTGCCTTGACGCCAATACTGTCGAAAATTCGACTATCTGGAACAAACTCATTAATCCTCATAATTAATTCTCCTATCTACCAATTTCTAATGCTTTGACATACATGCTCTTCATGGCATTTAACGTATCTACATTAGCTTCATAAGAGCGGGAAGCCGCTATCATATCTGCAAATTCATTTAATACATTAACATTTGGCATAGTTACATAACCTTCTTCATCTGCATCTGGATGTGAAGGTTCATATACCCTTCTTAAAGGACTATTATCCTCTAATACACCTACAGCCTTAACTCCCATAAGGTCCTCTCCCTTATTTGAATCCTTACTTAATTGATCATTAATATAACTTTGAAAAACAGCTACTTTCCTAACATAAGGCTTTCCATCTTCTCCTCTTGTAGTTCTAGCATTTGTTATATTTGAGGCAATAGTATCCATCCTAAGTCTTTCTGCTGAAAGTCCACTGGCTGTTATCCTCATAGCTCTAAAATTACTCATAATTATCTTCCCCCTCCAGTTATAACATATCTCAGGTTAGAAAGCTTGTTATTAGCCTGTGTGACTAAGGTATTAAACATCAATGTGTTTGCCGCTTGATTTACCTTTTCATTATCAATGTCCACATTGTTTCCATCCTCCCTCATACTAGAGCTCCTATCCTCTACAACTTGAATCTCTCCTGGAGCCTGTCCACCATCCATATGCTTTTCATTTGTCACTTTAAGTTTAAATCCATCAAAATTTTCATTTAATGTTTCTTCAAACTTCACTGCACGTCTTTTGTAACCTTTTGTATTTAAATTGGTCATATTATTCGCTATGGTTTTTCCTCTTAGAGAAGCGGCATCTAAAGCCTTTTTTACAGTATCATAATTTTCATTCTTTGGTATTAAGGAAACCTTCATTCAATTCAACTCCTTGATCCTCAGTGTATTTAATTCAATATATAACATATTATATCAAATTCATCCGAAAAATAACACAATAAAATGCCAATAATATTTATTAACTATGTAAAAGTATTCATTGGAAAATAATATATAATACAGTCACAAAATTGAAAAAAAACCAAATAATCATCACCTTATGTTATATTATAATCTTTATATTAGCTTTTTGCTATAATATATTTAAAATTTTCGTTAAATATTTTTTGTAAGTACATATTTTTAGGTTAATATCAATGTTTAATATATTGTTGAATCTTAATTAAAAATAATATAATATGTCAATAATTAATATAGCAAATATTAACAAAATAGTCAAATAAAATTTAGGTCAAAACATTAAAAAATTTGTTGTATTTATTTAATCAGTTTATAGGTTTTTTCTAATAAAAGATAGTAAAATTAAAATTTTAAAAATTTAGCTATATTATTTAGATATTATACATTTTGTATAATTAAAATCCCTTAATGTATTTAAGTAATTTTTAAAACAGAAATAACCCTATATAGGAGAATCCAATCTCTTATATAGGGTTATTTCTATTAACTTATCTATCTTACTCTTTCCAAAACACGAAGAACATCCTGAGGAAGTCTATTGGTTTGTACCATCATAGCATTACCAGCTTCTACTAATAAATTATGCTTTGCTAAACCCATCATCTCTTCTGCAATATCTGCATCGCCAATATTGCTATCCGCTCTTTCTATAAGCAAAGAATTTTCTTCTTGTATATTATAAAGTGATTCCATTCTATTTTGAAGGGCGCCGTATTTGCTTCTTACAGATAGAACCTTATCAAGGGCTGCATCCGTCATATCTAATGCCTCTCCAATTTTTCCAGAAGCTATCATTCCACTTATATCTTTTATAGATTTAGCGCCCGTTTTATCAGTTAGATTATCGCTAGTTAGATTATTCATAGGGATATTTAATGAATCTCCCACATTAGAACCAGAAGCCATTCTAATATGATTTAAACTCGGATCTTCATTAGCCAAAAGTTTAACTCCATTAAATTCCGTTCCCTTAGCTACAGTATCTATAGATTTAATCATTTGATCTATTTCAGCCTGTATTGAAGCCTTATCATCACCCTCTTTAGCTCCTCCAGCAGAAACAGTAAGTTCTCTTATTCTATTTAAAGCTGAGGTTATACTATCAAGACCTCCTTCTGCAGCTTGAAGCATGCTTATACCATCCTGCATGTTTTTTTGGGCCATTTGAAGACCTCTAAGTTGCATTCTCATATACTCTCTTTGACCCATTCCTACAGGATCATCCATACTCCTTGCAATCTTATCTCCACTAGATATCTTCCCCATAGATTTACTTTGCTCATTTAAACTTTTATTATAACTTCTATACACATTTAAAGACATAAGGTTGTGAGTAAGTCTCATACAATCAACTCCGTTTTTATATTATCTTTTACTTCTTTACTTATCGTAGAGGAAATTCAAAACTTTACCCTAACATTCTATAATTAAAAATAATTAGATTTCACACTAAAACTTTAATCTAGTTATTGCTTATATTCTTTTTAACTTATCTCGTATCAATATTTTCTATATCTGATTTTATATCATAATCACTATGTATTATCTAACATAATGTTTAACTTTCTGCATAATCTTTAAATATTAAAAAATTATATTTTGTTTTATATGATCAAATATAATCATCAAAAAATCTTTTATTTTATCACTATATTCTTTAGACTCTTCTCTACCATTAGATTTATTTAACAATGTACATTTATAATCCCCCACGGTAAAGCGTCCATCCTGACCAACTATACCTTCTGTTTCAAAAATAAATTCATGCTTCTTATCATTAATAGCTACTTTATAAGTGCTTCCAGGGAAAATTGATTCAGTATATGTGTACTCTCTTTCCTTAGCTCCACCAAAATATTTTGGTAAATTTGAATCCCTATTATCTTCATAATTTACATCAGATTCTCTTAATAGTATAGGTAGTAAATCTATACCCTCTATTAGCTCATCACAAATACCCTTACTTATATTTTTACCTCTAAACATAAAGGGAACCTTTGATCTTTCCTCGGATAAGAAAGCCTTACCTTCTGGTATTAAAAAACCTTGTCCATGATCTGATATTAAGCTTATTAATATTTCTTCATCTTTGAAGTTTTTTTCTAAGTAATTAAATAAAATCCCTAAATAAATATCCAATCTCTTTATTTGATTTTCATACCTACCTATTTTCTTTTTGTCAAAACCCTTCCTTACACTGGTAGTGCCATCACTAGAATTAAATACTCTATTTGAAATATCATCATTTACTTGGGTTACAAGCCTTCCTTCAAATTCATCTGGAATATCATGAAGGTCACTTAGACATATCCATAAGAATTTATTTAGATCTTTAAAAGCCTCTATATGTTCTATGGTTTCTGTTATAACTTCCTCCGCATTCATTCCTCTTACGGCTGGTTGATAAAGAAATCTATCTACCCCCCTAATATATCCGTAGGTAGGTACACTTCTCCAATCTCCATCTATTTTAGCTGTAAAGTAACCATCTTCTTTAAACAATTCACTTAAAATTGGTTTTTTATCACTAATAGTAGCATTAAAAGTAGGATGAAACATTCCATGATTAGTTATATATTCCCCTGTAAAAAAGCTTGCCATATTTACATATGTCCATTCTCCTGTAACATGTACATTATTACAAATAGTACCTTCTTTAAAGTAGCTGTAGGTATTAGGCATTAAATTTTCAATTCCTTTTTCCTCTAAAAACTTTTGTGATAATCCATCAACAAATATATTTAAAACTAATTTTTTCTTATTTAAATTATTTTTTACCATTATAGGATTTCCTAATACTAATTCTTTTTTGCTATTTACTTCAAATATTCCACTATCTATAGGATAATAATAAAATCTATTAGTCATATTTTTAGATAAATCAAATGTTTGTCCATTAACCGAAATAACTGCATCACTTTCAGTTTCTTTAACACATATTGGTATTATTTGTTTTTCGTTAATTTCTAACTTTTCATTCTTTATCTTTTTACTAAATAAACATTCTAATTTATAAAAATGATTTAATCCATTAACTTTTTCTAATTCTATAGAATCTCTTTGTGCCATATAATAATCGTATAAAGCTACAAAGTATCCTTCTTTTTCATTTTTGTCAAAAATCATATTCCCTAAATAAGTTTCATTTTCTACCTTTTTAGGAAAGCGTGTATATGTAAGCTCAAATATATTTCTTTGAGATTTTATAATACTAACTATTTTATTTGTCTCTATTAAGTTCTCTTTAGTAAAACTATCTATACTTTTCATAATAGACTCAGATAATTCTTTACTATTGCTTAGATAGTAACTTTTACAATAGTAAATTAAAGATTTTTCATAATCTCCCTTTGCAAAACTAATAAGAGCCAAATTATAATTTAAATCAAAATTAAACTGTGCCTTATCTATTATTTTTTCTATTTCTTGTTCTGCTTCGTCATATCTACCTTCACAATAATATAAAATAGATCTCATGCAATAACTATCTATATCATAAGGACATAAAGCTGAATATTCCTTAATTAGAGCTTCTATACCTTCTAGATCTCCTTGTTCAAACTTACCATTAATTGTTTTTTTTAGTTTATTTGCATCATCATTGAAAAACATATGTCATGTCCCTTCTTTTAAAATAAATTTAATTAAAAACTTTCATTTTTCCTTAATAGTTATCTTAGGAATTACATTATCATAATTTATAATATATCTATATTTCGTCGTTGTGTATATTAAGTTGCTTGGTAAATCAAACGTAGTACCTTTTTCAAAACTAATATTAAAATTACTCATAGTATAGTTATATAACTTTATAAAATCAGCATTTAATCCATGATTAGTTGATTTAAATACAAAATCATCTACATCATTTTCAGAGATTTCATTATACATACAATAATTTATTTTATTACAAAAATCGCTTTTTTCACTACAACTAACTAGATTATCCGTAATTCCATGATAAGAAATTATGTTACAATTATTACTAAATTGCGAATATAAATTAAAAAGATTTAATAATTCAGTGTCTTTAATTATTTTTTTTGCAATATAATCAAAGTGAATGCTTAAAGTTAAATTACCATTTTCTTTATATAAAACTCTGTTAGCATTTAAATAAGCAGGATATAACCAAGCTGAATTATCAATTAGTAATGAAAATAAATTAGGAGCAAAAGCATTACATAAATATGCTAAATATGCCCCATGAGAATGTCCGTAAATAATTGTTTTTTTACTATTAAAACTATACTTATTATCATATAAAATATTCATTACGTTTAATACTGCTGTTAAATTATCTGTGCATTGAAGAAGTCCCATATCATTAAAGTTATTAACATTTTCTTCATGCAAATCTGTTGTTACGTCCATATTTATCTTATATTTACTTCCTACATTTAGAAAAGCATCAAAATTAAAAACTCCATTTTTAAAAATTTCTTCAATTTCTTCATAAGTAAAAGTATTTTTCAATTGTTTTTTTTCTATATGAGGTGTTAATATTTTTTCAGGTGATTGCATAAATTCATATCCAAAATATTCGCACTGTACTGTTACTAAATTGTATTCATCGGCAAGTTTATCTCTCATTTTTTTATAAACATTTGATGTTGGCTTTCCTCCGAATCCAGCTACTAATAGTAATAATCCTGTGTCTTCATCAGTTCCATTTTTCGGTATAGAAAAATAAACCTTCATACTCCTACTAAAATTACTTGAATCTTCCTCATAACTATATATGCTCTCTTGAGTAAAAACATCAATCTCATAGCTATCAGCCAATATTTCACACCCCTAACTAGAATATTGCAAATAAAAAAATTTATTTTATAGACTTCTTAATTATCTCTTGTATATTATCCAGGATAGGTAACAATTCATATTGAAATAAATCACCTATAAGTATCGTATCTCCATTTTCCATAGCTTCAACTATTTCATTTAACTTTTCATTTAATTCTTCTATGCTTATCTCTTGCTTTTGGTAATCTTTAGTACTGTCTATTGCTTCAAATAGCAAGCTTAAATTGTTTGCTACATCCCCTATTAGTGAAAGACCTTTTGCTTCCTTGTCATTTTGTAAATATTCTATGATTTGTTCTATAGAATATTTTAAATTTAATATATATTCACTAGTAGTTTTTAATAATTCTATCTTATTATCCATAACCTATCTCCATTCTAAATTATTGAATAAAATATATTTTAATTTACTAATTACTTATTATACTGCAAATACTTTCAACATCTTCTTTCCTCAATTCTACTGAACTTGGAAGATTTATACCTTTAATAGCTAATTGATTGGTAATCCTCATATCACCACATTTACAATTCTTATAAGTTGGCATTTCATGTATTGGCATAAAAAACGATCTAGCCTCTATTCCATTTTCTTTTAATTTAAATATAAGCTCATCCCTAGTCAAAGGATAATCATCTTCCACCAAAACAGAATATAACCAATAAACATTTCTTACTTCCTCTTTTTCTACAGGTAATGTTATCCCTTTTACATCTTTTAAAAGCTCATTATAAAATTTCGCATTCTCTCTTTTAATTTTTATATATTCCTCTATATTTTCTAACTGTGCACAGCCCATAGCTGCAAGTAAATTAGGCATTCTAAAATTATAACCTATCTCTTCATGATAAAATCCACCATTTTCTAAAACTGTTTTTGTTTGGGTGGATAAATACTTTGCTCTTTCTCCTAGTTTTTCATCATTAGTTACAAGCATTCCACCTGCCCCCGTAGTTATAAGCTTATTACCATTAAAAGAATAGCATCCTATATGTCCTATAGTTCCTACAGCTTTTTCCTTATATAAAGATCCTAAGCTTTCAGTAGCATCCTCTATTACATAAAGGTTATGCTTTTTTGCTATCTCCATAATTTTATCCATATCTGCTGGATGTCCATAAATCTGTACAGGCAAAATTGCTTTTGTTTTCGGAGTTATCATTTCTTCTATTTTCTCTGTATCTATAACCCAAGTATCTCTACATACATCCACAAATACCGGTTCCGCTCCTACATATTTTATAGTATTTACTGGTGATATAAAGGTTAGAGAAGGTATTATAACTTCATCTCCAACTCCTATATCTAGCGTTCTAAGCGCAAGTTCTAAAGCTGCAGTACCATTCATTGTAACTACTGTTTTTCTAACTTTTAAGTAATTTGCAAAATCATTTTCAAATTTGTTTACATAAGATCCTACTGAGGATACCCAGTTAGTATCAAGGCAATCTTTTATGTACTTCCATTCATTTCCTTTTATTCTTGGTATACATAACGGTATCATATGCTCAACTCCAATTCTTCTCTATTTACTGAAATCTCATTAACTATTTGGATAATTTTCTCTTAGGTCATATGTGGCATCATTACATTGTATTATGGTAACTTATTAGCTTTATCATAATAAGCATCAAAAACTTAGGCTAATTAGCAAATCTCCTCTAAACATTGTAAATATCCGCTTTAAAATATTCCATATTTCTTTTTATCCACTCTATAGTTTCATTTAATCCATCCTCTAAACTATACTTAGGTGCCCAATACGTTAATTCCTTAATCTTAGTATTATCTGCCCATAATCTATTTACTTCACTATTTTCTGGTCTAATTCTTTCATCATCACAAATTATCTTTACATCTTTACCTATGATTTCAATAATCTTTTTAACCGTATCCCCTATTGAAATCTCATAGTTAGAGCCTGCATTTATAACTTTTCCAATAGTTCTATCACTTTCAGCTACTTTTATAAATGCTTCTGCAGTATCTTTTACATAATTAAAGTCTCTAGTAGGAGTTAAACTGCCTAGCTTTATTTCAGTTTTACCTGCTAAAATTTGCGATATTATAGTTGGTATAACTGCTCTTGCTGACTGTCTTGGCCCATAGGTATTAAAAGGTCTTATAGTAGCTACTGGAAGATTAAAGCTTTTATAAAAGCTCTCTGCTATCTTATCTGCTCCTATTTTTGATGCAGAATAAGGAGATTGACCCTGCATAGGATGGTTTTCATCTATAGGAACATATAGAGCCGTTCCATAAGTTTCACTAGTAGATGTATGCACTACTTTTTGGACATCATATTCCCTACACGCTTCAAGAATATTAGTGGTTCCTTCTACATTAGTTCTTATATATGCCATAGGCGATAAATAGGAATAAGGAATAGCAATTAATGCCGCAAGATGAAATACTACTTCTTGACCTTTTATAATTCTTTTCATCCCATCATATTCCCTAATGTCTCCAGTAACAACTTTAATGCTATTTATTATATTTTTATCAAAGGTGTCTATCCAACCCCAATTATTAAATGAGTTATATTGAACAAGAGCTGTTACGTCTGCTCCTAATTCTACAAGTTTTTCTGTTAGGTGACTTCCTATAAAACCTTCTGATCCAGTAACAAGTACTTTTTTCCCTTTTAAATCCATACAAGTTCTCCTCTTATTGAATTATTTTTTAACCTTTACTACTTTAGCTGGTATCCCAACCACTATAGAATTATCTTCTACATCATTAACAACCACCGCACCAGCTCCAACAGTTACGTTGTTCCCAATTCTTATGCCTTGAATTACAGAACTGCCTATTCCAATATGAGTGTTGAAGCCAATGCTAACACCACCAGCGATGGCTACATTAGGTGATATATGAGTATTCTGTGCTATTTTACAATCATGATCTACTATACTTCCAGTATTTATTATACAATTTTTCCCCACATTAGCTCCTATATTTACTATAGCCCCAGCCATGATGCAAGTCCCTTCCTCAATATAAGAATAAGTAGAAACTATTGCAGTTTTATGGATTAGCACTGGAATAATAAAACCTATATCTTTCAACTTCTTATATATACTATTCCTTATGCTCATATCCCTAATGGCACCTATAGATATAAAAGCATATTGTACACCTTCATCATAAAGCTTTTTTAATATACTATCATCCCCTATTATAGGAATACTTAATATATTTTCTTTAGCCACTTTATCTGTAATACCTACTATTTCGTATTCATCAACACTCTTTATAATATCTATAATAACTTTACAGTGACCACCAGCACCTATAAGAACTATTTTCTTCATAACTTACCTCTTAAAAAACTTCTCTTACTAACATAAAAGACTCCGCATAATTACATCCACAGGAAGCTCCTCTATATCTTGCAAGAGATTTTATATTATCCAAACTTCTTGGAAGTGGTGTTTCTTGAATTTCTGAACTATATATT
Source organism: Clostridium simiarum (assembly GCF_018919175.1). Taxonomy (GTDB): domain Bacteria; phylum Bacillota; class Clostridia; order Clostridiales; family Clostridiaceae; genus Clostridium_L; species Clostridium_L simiarum. The sequence continues at coordinate 1,014,993 of NZ_JAHLQL010000001.1, forward strand.
TTCATTATCTCTAACTTTTCATCTATAAATTCTGTTATATCTGAATAAACATTATGTAAAAATAAATTTTCTGGTAGTGCTGGAGCTATTTCTGTTTCTGAAATACACTCATACATTAAAATCTTCTTTATAAAGGGATACCTAAAACTTTTAGTACAACTCATTATAGCCTTTGCTGCTATCTGGTGATCTGTATGTATATCTGACCTATTGTTCATATAAATTATTTCAGGTTTTATTTTATTTATGACTAAAGACATCTTCTCTATAAGTTGGTTAAAGTCAACAGCATGAAGTTTAGTTGTTAAAAAATCTAATTCAAATACAGATTTGAATTTATATTTTTTAGCTACCGCTTTTATTTGCTCTTTTCTATCTTCTATAAATTTTTCACTGAACCCTAAAGTTTTATCGGTTTTTGTAATTATCATCCAATAAACCTCATCACCATTTCTAGTATGTTTTAATATTGTTCCTCCACAACCTAAGGTTTCATCATCAGGATGAACTGAAATTACTAAGACTCTCATAATAAAAGCTCCTTTTTTAAAATACATCTGAATCAGACATAGTTAAATAATACTTTTTGCTATCTTTTAATATTTCTATCTCCCCATTTTTTAAGATTCCAAAATGAGTTGTTAATCCTTTATCCTTAAATCCAATGTCACTCAATTGTTTCTTATATTCTAAATCAGTAACCCATATATTTGCGAATTTAGCGCTATGTTTTTTTATACATATAAGGGTTTTATTAATCAATTCTATGAATACATATTTGTTTATTGCTAAAAAATCTACTATATCGCTATACAAAATATTTTCTTCCTCATATATTTTATATACAGAATATCCTTTAAGCACATTATCTTCTCTATATTCTAATATATAATATTTATTCTCTGGATTTTTTATAAATCTCCAGTTTAAATAATCCGCATCTCTTTTTACTATAAAATCATACTTATTAGATATTGCTGAAAACAGCTCATTATAATCATTCGTAAATTTATCAATCATATGAATAAAATTATATTTATTTTTCAACTCTTGTTCTATCAATTCAATATCAATCCTTAGCATATTAACGTCAAATAAGTTGTTCCATTCTAAGTATTTAATGAAACCATGCAATGAATTATTATTTGGGAATCCCCATATAATTTTCAATTCATTGTATGAATCTAAATATAACTGATTAGCTAAAGTCTTAAATATCCCTAGTTTTTTATAATTATTTGACGTCATGGTAGTCATAGAAAATCCCGATTCAATAAAACTACCATTGTATTTAATTTTTATTGGAAAAACAGCATAATGCCCTGCTAGAATTTTATCATCCCACATTAAATTTATGTACCTTTTACTACTCCTATTATACCTCCATGTCCAATATTCTAATTTCATTTCCTTTTTAAATACTTCATTAAATAATTCCAGTATCCTGTATTCATCCCCTATTTTATATTTTTCAATGGATAATCTCAATTTCTTCACCTCAATAAGTAATTTTTTTTATAAGCAACTTATTTTTATTATCTAATAAGTCTTCTAATATTTTAACTATTTTGTAAGCAGCATTTCCATCCCCATATGGGTTTTTGCATTTCTTACAAGATTCTTTAAACAAATTATTATATCTACATTTTTGTATGGCTTTTATTATATCATTTTTATCATGACTTATATCTATAACATTTTCACTTTTTACTCTCCCTAATTGTCTATTTCCTATATTTATACTTGGTATTTTAAACGATGATGATTCTAATATTCCACTTGATGAGTTACCTATCATAAAATCTGAATATTTAAGAATTGAATAATATTCTTCTTGACTTATGGAGTTAATTAGTAAAAAACTTTTATTGTTAAAGTCTTCTTTTTCTATCTCCTCTAATATATACTCATATCCTAAATCGTTGTTTGGTTTAGTACAAATAACTTGTATATTATTTTCTCTTAAGCTTTCTATTATAATACCTATTTGATTTTTGATTCTATCTATTTCTGTAGGAACTGGATGAAATGTTAATACGCAATAAGGATTATTAAAATTAATTTTGGTAAATTTCATTTGAAGTTGTTTTTTATCCAAATAATCGCAATTACGTATATAATCAACAGCCGGTGAACCCACATTAAATATTCTCCAATTCTCTTCACCTAATTTTTTTATCCTCTCAGCATGTTGCTTAGTAGCTGCTAAATGAATATTTGCTAACTTAGTTATACAGTGTCTTATATTGTTATCATAAGTAACATAATTATCTATACTATCTCCACCAAAGATATGAATTATTGGTATATCACAAATCATTGCACTATACACTGGAACAATTAATTCAGTTCTATCGCCTAGAACAATTATTCCATCAAAATCATTGTTTTTAAAGTATTCAGAAAAAGATATAAATCCTATACCTATACTTTTTACTAATGTGAACTTGTCAATATTCGGCATAAATAAATCTATTTTATCAACGTTTTTACACTTCTTTTCAACATGTTTAATGCTATTTCCATGTTCCTTAAGTAAGTGTAATCCTGTTGCAATTACTTTGGTTTCAAGTAATTCACTTTTATCAATTTCTTTTATAATTGGATATAATAATCCAAAATCAGCTCTTGATGTAGTAACTATACCTACCTTTTTCATAATTCTCACCTACTTAATATTATTAAAAGTTATAGGATCCTCCATATAAATATCACAAATAGCTTTTTTTCCTATAAGGTCATCAATAAATATAGGACTTATACCATTAGCTGGTCTTTTGAAAGTAATATTTTCATAAGAAATGGTTTGCCCTTTTTCTATATTAACCCTTGCAACTATACTTTTTCTTGCAACTTTTTTAGAACTTTCTTCATTACTGTTACACTTTTTTATTCCATCACCAAAAGCTTCCTCAATATTTCTTATACCTAATAGCATTTTTCTTAATTCTTCTGGATTTAAAGATGCCTTATGATCTGGTCCTTCCATACTTTTATCTAAAGTAAAATGCTTTTCTACAATACACGCTCCCATAGTTACAGCTGCAATAGGGACCTCTATTCCTACCGTATGATCTGAATATCCCACTGGAAGCTTAAAAGCATTTTTTAACGTGTTCATTGCATTTAAATTTACATCTTTATAATTTGTTGGATAATTTGATGTACAATGTAATAAGCTAATTTTATTATTACCTGTTTCATTTATTGCTTCTATAGCAACTTCAACTTCTCCTAAATTAGCCATACCAGTAGACACTATCATAGGTTTATTTAACTTTGCTATATATTTAAGAAGGGGAATATTAGTTAAATCTCCTGAACTTATTTTATATAAAGGAATGTTTAATTTTTCCAACAAATCCACACTTTCAAAATCAAAAGGTGTTGAGATGAATAATATCCCTTTTTCTTCACAATATTTTTTTAAAATAATATGATCTTCATAGGATAACTCGAGTTTTTTAAGCATTTCATATTGATTTCCAGTTCCTGTAGTTTCTTTTTGGTAATCAGCCTTAGGAGCTTTCTTAGTTACTAAATTTTCTACTTTAAAGGTTTGAAACTTTACTGCATCCACACCAGCTTCAACAGCAGCATCTACAAGTTTTTTTGCTATATTTATGTCTCCATTATGATTTACACCAGCTTCCGCTATTATAAAACAAGGCTTTCTATCACGAAATGTTATATCTTCAATCATTGTTATCCTCCCTCATAAGAAACTCTGCAAATTTAAAATCTATTGTATCATCTATATCAATTGATGATTTTTTATCCATAACATATGCTAAAGTATTTTTTGTATACCAATTCTTATTTTTTATTAAAACTTCTGTTTTAGCGATATATATTGCTCCATTTAGTCTGTACATTTCAGGAATATCTTGTCTTCTTGAATAAAAAGGATTACCTTCTGCAAAATCTTTCATTACCCCATTTTCTATCCTTTTCATCCAATAAGGACTTACTTCGCTTTCACATACACTTACAATAGAATCTGCATCTTTGTTTATTAGATTTTCTAAAGCATCATCAATTTGCTCAGCCTTTCTAAACGGTGAAGTGCATTGAAGACAAATTACATATTCAAAATCAGATTTATTTTCATGAAACCATTTCACTGCATGTAGTATTGGATTTATTCCTGGCGTATCATCTTCTGCTAATTCCTTAGGTCGCAAAAAAGGAACTTCTAAATTATATTTTTTGCTTATTCCTGCTATTTCTTCATCTTCCGTTGAAACAATTACTTTATCGATGTATTTGCTTTTTTTAGCTCCTTCTATAGTATATGCAATAAGCGGTTTACCATTTAAATCTTTTATATTTTTTCTTGGTACACCTTTCGAGCCACCTCTAGCTGGTATTATAGCGAGAATATTTTTATTATTTATCATATTTATCACCTGATTTCCCACAAGCTATTAAGTCATACACATCTTCATTTACTTTATAGTAATCTTCTATCCGTCCTATGTCCATCCAATATTCTTTTATCTCATAACTACCTACTTTTTTCCCCTCTTTTATACATCTATTTATCAAATCCGTTATCTCATAGTATTCATCATTAGGTATATAATCGATAATATCCGGATTGATACAGTATATTCCGCCATTTATTAGGTATTCCATTGTAGGTTTTTCTTCTACACTGATAATGCTATTTTCTTCTGAATTTATAACCCCGTAAGGAATTTTAAAGGAATGTCTTCTAACCCCAACTGTTATATCAAACTTATTTTCTATATGAAAATTCATCATATCTTCTACATTAAGGCTAGTGAATATATCTCCATTAGTTACAAAGAAAGGAGCCTTTATATAATCTTTTGTTAATTTTATTCCTCCACCAGTTCCTAACCTCTTTTTTTCTCTTACATAATTAATTTTGACACCATAAGCATAACCATCTTGAAAATAATTTTCTATTATATCAGCTTTATAATTAACAGATAAAACCAATTTATTGTAACCATACTGTTTAAAATTATTTATTATATGTTGAAGTATAGGATCTTTTCCTACCTTTAGCATAGGTTTAGGAATCTCCCTAGTAAGTTCTTTTAGTCTAGTTCCTAATCCACCAGCCATTATAACTACTAAATTTTCTTTACCATCTGGTAGCAAAATATCATTTATCCTTACTAAGTCTATAACCTTATTATCTATATCTACTATTGGAATATGCTTAACTGCTTTTTTAATAAAAATATCTTTTATTTCCTCTTTAGTCATGCTTTGTTTCACACTTATAGGATTATAGTGAGCCACATTTTCTATTGAATCATCTAGTGATGCTCCTCTTAGTATAGCTCTTCTTATATCTCCATCAGTAATGGTTCCTATTAATGTTCCATCTTCATTAACTAATAAGACAATTCCCTTCGCCCCTAGGTCAATTGCTTGAAGTGATTGCCTTATAGTATAGTTTTTATAAACAAACAAATTATTTATATTATTTTTCATCAGCTTCATCATCCTTAAACTTAATGTGTAAATCATAATTAGTAAAAACTTTTTCTAAAATAGCATATTCCTTCAATTATTAATAATACTTTATTTGATAACACATTATCCTTCCTTACATAACAATTGTATATCTTTACTATTATAAGTCTTGTTCAGTTATGCATGCTTCTATTTTAGCTTTTACATCTTCAATACATTTTATAAAATCACCATATAATTTATAGAAACCTTTTAATATATTTTTCGCATTTTCTATTTCTACTTTTGACTCTTCATATCTAAAATATACTGGAGATCTGTTAATAATCTCTAAGGTTAAAAAATTTAAAAACTTCATATAACTATCATTATCTAATTTTTTATTAACATCTGCTATTAATCTTTGGGTTTTCTTAATCTTTTTTGTACTTTTACTATCCAATGAATCCTTAATTGTTTTTCTAAGCTTTTCTAGCGTTTTTCCCATTTCTATAATGGATTCATAATCCCTTATAAGATTCTTCTTTATAATATCTTTGTTTTCATTAACACTATTTTTTAATGACAATACTTCACTTATAGTTTTAGATACTCCAGGTTTTACAGCATATTTATTTATAGCTTCTTCCAAAGTCATCACTTCTGTACCTTCAATATTAGCACCACCTTCTGTGGCGTTAATAAATTTAATTTCTTTTTCTTCTTCTATGTACTCTTCAAAATTTTTTCTAAACCCATCTAAAACTCTAGTGGTATGAACTGTACCCCCATCTATGCTTTTAACTTTAATAAGATCTTGGTTATAATTAAGATTCTTATCTCCACTAGTCTCTGCAATATTAGCATGATGTTTATTCTCAGTATAAGCTAAATCTTGTCCTATAAAAATTATACTAGTACATCCTAAGTATTTTGCAAAATCTATGGAAGAATGGGCAACAGAACCTCCAGAATACAGACTACCTATTGTTTTACCAAAAACATTTTCTATGTTAGTATCTACTACTCCATACTTAAAAAACAACTTTGGACCTTCTTGTGCTTCTACTAGCTTTGGATTTGTTGTTTCTGTAAAAACTAAAGGTACACCTTTATACAAATAATCGCTGGTCATTTCATATAAAAGATCATTACAGTCTACAGCACACATAAAATGTGGAGTTATTCCACTCTCCATTAACGGTTTTAAAGTTCTATTACCACATATAATTATAGCATTATCCTTTAAATTTCTAAGATTATGTATATTTTTTTCTAAAGAGGGTCCTGCTGATACAATTATAGCAGTAAATCCTTTGAATTTATCTTTAACATCATTTATAGTATAACTATCAGAAATATGTTTAATATTATTCAAATATGATTCCATGAAATTTTTCCCAAGAATTGTTTCTGTGACCACATTAGTTTCTATAAATCTTAATGTATCTTTTAAGGTTCTTAAAAAACTAGTGTACTCTGATAAATATAACTTATCATAATTAGCATAAAAACGAACTTTAATATTATTATAATTGCTTTCATGTCCAATAAATCCAGCTATATAATCTTTCAAGTTTTTTTCCTCAAAAGCTATTATACTTATTCGTTCATCTTCCAATATATCTTTTGATTTTTCAAGAGTTAAAAAAGACTTTAATACCCTCTTATCAGGTTCTATCACCAATACTCTATTAAACTTATTAAGTATTTCTTTAATTTTTTTAATATGTTCCCCTGTAGATAAACCAAAAATAATTATAATTGTATCAAGATTAATATCTTTAAAGTCTTCACAAAGATTATCTATATCCTGTTGTACATTATATTTACTTCCGATATACTTAAATTTCTCATTATACTTTACTTTAAAAATATTTTTATTATCTTTACTTTTCTCTAGAATAACTTCATCAGTATTAATATCTTTATCTTCCATAATTTCTTTTAAATATGTTGTTAATACTTCCATTTTGTAATCACCTACAATTTAAATTAGTATATTCTTTTATTATTTATCGACAATAAATTATAAAACTTTAATTAAAAAACTCCATTAGCTAAACTGGTAGAAAAAAAGTCAGAGTTTTCACTCTGACTACTTAATATAATATTAATTTTATATGTCTTTTAATGAAACTCCCTTTCATTGATTAGAGGGAGTAAGCGATTCACTTAATTTTAGTTTTCACTAAAATTAGTTCTCTGCTTAGGAAACTCCTTCTCATTACTTCGAAGGAGTAAGTTCCACTAACTAAATCAAAGATTTAGAGTGTCACTTATCTTAATAATTGAAGAACTCCTTGTGGTTGTTGGTTAGCTTGTGCAAGCATTGCTTGTGCAGCTTGTTGTAAAATGTTGTTCTTTGAGAAGCTCATCATTTCTTTAGCCATATCTACGTCTCTTACTCTTGATTCTGCTGCTTGTAAGTTTTCTGATGCATTATCAAGGTTAGCTATAGTATGTTCTAATCTATTTTGGTATGCTCCTAGTTTTGATCTTTGTGTTGATACTGATTTTATAGCTTCATTTACTGAAGATATAGCTTTTGTAGCTACACCATTGCTAGAAACATCAATTGCATCCACTTTTAATGCAGCCGCGCCCATTGTAGCTATATTTATTTCTAAAGTTAAATCAGCTGAATTATTAGCTCCTATTTGAAGTTTAGCTCCTGTTGCCTTTAAAGATCCTGTTAAAAGATTCTTTTCATTGAACTGAGTTGTCTTAGCTATTCTATCTATTTCCTTGTTTAATGAGTCTATTTCTTCCTTTATAGCATCTCTATCTACTGTAACATTAGTGTCATTAGCAGCTTGTACAGATAATTCTCTCATTCTTTGAAGAATTGAATGAGTTTCATTTAAAGCTCCTTCTGCTGTTTGGATTAAAGAAATACCATCTTGAGCATTTCTTGATGCTTGGTTTAATCCTCTTATTTGAGCTCTCATTTTTTCAGAAATTGAAAGACCAGCTGCATCATCTCCAGCTCTGTTTATTCTTAAACCTGAGCTTAACTTTTCCATTGCCTTTGCTGAGTTTCCAATGTTTATTCCCATATTTCTATGAGCATTCATAGCATTAAGATTGTGATTAATTATCATTTTCTATTCCTCCTTGATTTTTAAAGTGGACTTCCTTTTCCACTGTTTTTTTATTTGTAGTTAAGACTTAACGCCCTACTACCTTTTTAGTTAATGATTAAAAGCTAAAATTCAAGCTATATTTTCCCTTTAATTTTAACTATCATCATATTTTGTTATTCGTATATATTTGAAATTACTTTATAGATTTTAAAAATTTTTATTAAAAAACCCTAAGTAATCTTCAGGTTTTTTCTAATTTAATTAAAGGAAACTCCCTCTCATTGCTTCGAGGGAGTAAGTTCCACTAACTAAATCAAAGATTTAGAGTGTCACTTATCTTAATAATTGAAGAACTCCTTGTGGTTGTTGGTTAGCTTGTGCAAGCATTGCTTGTGCAGCTTGTTGTAGAATATTGTTCTTTGAGAAGCTCATCATTTCTTTTGCCATATCTACGTCTCTTACTCTTGACTCTGCTGCTTGTAAGTTTTCTGATGCATTATCAAGATTAGCTATAGTATGTTCTAATCTATTTTGGTATGCTCCAAGTTTTGATCTTTGTGTAGATACTTTCTTTATAGCTGAATTTACAAGTGATATAGCGCTAGTAGCTTTTGCATTTGATGATACAGCCAATCCAGATACGCCAAGCGCAGACACAGCCATTGAGTCCATCTTTATTTCTAAAGTTAACGCACTTGAACTATTAGCTCCTATTTGAAGTTTTGCTCCTGTTGCTTTTAAACTTCCATTTAAAAGGTTTTTCTCATTAAATTGAGTTGTCTTCGCTATTCTTCCTATTTCAGTATTTAATGAATCGATTTCTTCCTTTATAGCATCTCTGTCTACTGTAACATTAGTATCATTAGCAGCTTGTACAGATAATTCTCTCATTCTTTGAAGAATTGAATGAGTTTCATTTAAAGCTCCTTCTGCTGTTTGGATTAAAGAAATACCATCTTGAGCATTTCTTGATGCTTGGTTTAATCCTCTTATTTGAGCTCTCATTTTTTCTGAAATTGAAAGACCAGCTGCATCATCTCCAGCTCTGTTTATTCTTAAACCTGAGCTTAATTTTTCCATTGATTTTGCTGAGTTTCCAATGTTTATCCCCATATTTCTATGAGCATTCATAGCATTAAGATTGTGATTAATTATCATTTCTTTTTCCTCCTTGATTTTTAAAGTGGACTTCCTTTTCCACTATTTTTTATTTATAGTTAAGACTTAATGTCCTACTACCTTCTTTTAGTTAATGATTAAAAGCTAAAATTAAATGATATTTTCCCCTTTACTTTTAACTGTTATCATCATATTTTATTTTTCGTATATATTTAAGATTACTTTATAGACTTTTTAAAAAAAATTTTATATTTTCACTAAAAAACCTGGAGTACCCTCCAGGTCTTTTCTGATTTAATTATATGAAACTCCACCTCCTTACATAGGTGGAGTAAGCGATTCACTTAATTTTAGTTATCACTAAAATTAGTTCTCTGCTTATCTTAATAATTGAAGAACTCCTTGTGGTTGTTGGTTAGCTTGTGCAAGCATTGCTTGTGCAGCTTGTTGTAGTATGTTGTTCTTTGAGAAGCTCATCATTTCTTTTGCCATATCTACGTCTCTTACTCTTGATTCTGCTGCTTGTAAGTTTTCTGATGCATTATCAAGGTTTGCTATAGTATGTTCTAATCTATTTTGGTATGCTCCAAGTTTTGATCTTTGTGTAGATACTGATTTTATAGCTTCGTTTACTGAAGATATAGCTTTTGTAGCTGAACCATTGCTACCAACTGAAACAGCATTAACTTTTAAAGCTGACGCTCCCATTGTAGCTATATTTATTTCTAAAGTTAAATCAGTTGAATTATTAGCTCCTATTTGAAGCTTAGCTCCACTACCTGCTGCGTTTAAAGATCCTGTTAAAAGATTCTTTTCATTGAACTGAGTTGTCTTTGCTATTCTATCTATTTCTTTGTTTAATGAATCGATTTCTTCCTTTATAGCATCTCTATCTACTTTAACATTAGTATCATTAGCAGCTTGTACAGATAATTCCCTCATTCTTTGAAGGATTGAGTGAGTTTCATTTAAAGCACCTTCTGCTGTTTGAATTAACGAAATACCATCTTGAGCATTTCTTGATGCTTGGTTTAATCCTCTTATTTGAGCTCTCATTTTTTCAGAAATTGAAAGACCAGCTGCATCATCTCCAGCTCTGTTTATTCTTAAACCTGAGCTTAACTTTTCCATTGCCTTTGCTGAGTTTCCAATGTTTATTCCCATATTTCTATGAGCATTCATTGCATTAAGATTGTGATTAATTATCATTTCCTATTCCTCCTTGATTTTTAAAGTGGACTTCCTTTTCCACTGTTTTTATTTATAGTTAAGACTTTATGCCCTACTATCTTTTTAGTTAATGCTTAAAAGTTAAAATTCAAGTTATATTTTCCCTTTAATTTTAACTATCATCATATTTTGTTATTCGTATATATTTGAAATTACTTTATAGCTTTTTTAATTTTTTTATATTTTTTTATTAAAATATATGGAGTCTACGGAAAACTGCTTATTATAGCTCTTATTTGCAGTTTTTGATTCTTTGATTTTATCTATTTCTACTCTATATTGCATTTTCTTTTCATTCATAACTTCTGTTAATCTTTTCTGAAGTTGCATTATTTTAAATTCTTCACATAAATTTATAAAGTCTTCTTTTTTATACTGTAAATTTTCAATAGAGTCTATAATATCTTGTCTACTATTTAGTATATCGTCTAAAGGCTCTAAATCTTCTTTTTCTACTAACTCTATAGATTTTAAAGTCTTTTCTCTATAATCCTCCATATACCTTCTTAGTTCTTCATTCATAATTATACCTCTATCTTTTATTTAGCTCCTCCAAATTGCTGAGCAAACCACGCAGACTGAGAGTTTGCCTTTTGCATTGCCTTTTCAAGCATAGCAAATTGCATATAATATCTATTTTCCCTCTCAATTAATTTTCTTTCCATTTCATATATTTTATCATCTTTTTCTTTTATTTCATCACTAAGTAAATTAGTTCTTTCAGAAAAATCCCCTTTTATTCCTGCTTTTTCAATTAAAATTCCTTTTTTACCTTTTATATCTCTTGTAGTTCTTGTATAATCCATAAATATATCATTAATTCTTTGGAATATTCCTTCTTCCCTAAATCTTGTATTCCTTTCTGTAGAGGATGCACTAGCATTATAAGTTTTATAAGTATCAGATTTTTTTGTAAATAAGTCAGCAACCTCATCAGATTTATTTTTTAAAGCTTCCTTTAACTTTTCTTCATTTATTATAAGCTTACCTCTTTGAGCTGTATCAGAAGAAGTTGTTATACCAATATCTGAAAGATTTAAGTCAACTCCATCTACTGCACCCTTCATATCTTTATCATAATAGAAAAAGGCACCTCTTAGCTCGTTTAGCATATCTCTTAGATTTTGATCACCCTTCAATATACCTTCTTTAGCTCTATCTTCCCATAACTTTATTTCGTTTTCTTTCATATCTTTTCTTTGTTCACTTGTAAGAGGTTTGTATTTATATTGTCTTTTTTCTTCTACCTTATTAGAAACTTTCTCTATAAGTTCATTATATTTTTCTACAAAATCTTTTATTTTATTAAAAGTCTTATCTGTGTTTCCTGAAAGAGTAAAATTCACACTACCTTCTGTTTTACTATTTAATGTATAGTTAACTCCATCAATTGTAAAATTATTCATTGCCTTGGCATACTCTGAACTCTGTCCTGTGGCATCGGTTAATGTAAATATAGCATCTTTACCTGCAAAGGTCTTACCCCCACTAAAAGCATCTGTTCCATCTCCTAATATAGTGTCAAAGAACTTTCCTTTAGTATCTTGTACATATATACTTGAACTAGCACCTGTTTCATTAGAAGAAAGAGTGAACTTTTTGCTACTTTCGCTGTAAGTCATATCTAGTCCTGTTTTATCTTTAATATCCTTTAATATATTACTTATAGTTTTATCTTTATCAGCACCAGAAAAGTCATAGCTAAATTTAACATCATTTATTCTAAATTCCACTTCACCAGTTAGTATATTTGACATCTTATTATTAGAGTCCATACTTATATTGAAATTATCACTAGTTCCAAAAACTTTAGATGCATTACCATAAATACTAATTTGCTTTCCGGATTTAGATGTAAAATTAACTTTACCTTCTTTCATTTCCACCTTTAAGTCATCTTCTGTTATTCCCGCTAATAAAAGTGCATCATTGAAATTTTTCTCAATAGCTGCATCATCTGAAAACACACCTGCTGTTAATTTCACAGTCTTAATTTCAGTTCCTATTCTTACGTTTAAGGTATCATTGAAACCTTCTATAATTTTATTTTCGAAAGCTATTGTATTACTGGAATATAATTTTATAGCTGTATTATCTGTATTAACTTGGCCATCTACATTTAATGATGGGGTTTTTATATCTAGTTTTTCACCTTTATTAAATATATCTATGCCTACCTTATTTCCTAAATCATCTTTAATACTAAACTTTGCAGAATCACTTTCTATATCTACAACTATAGAGGTATTCTTTGGGAATTCGCCTCCATTAGATCCTTTTACGCTCTTTACTTTTGAATTTATCTGTGCTAGTAATTCCTCTGCTGTATAATTTCCAGCTGAAATACTAAATTCGAAATCTTCACCATTATGATTAAACTTAATCTTATTATCTGCTTCCACCTTAGTTAAAGTCATAAATTCAATATTTCCATCTTTAACTACAGCCTTTACTTTATCTGATACATTTCCATCTCCTAATGGCATTTTTGCAGTAAGTTTATTTATTTCGCTTGCTAGTTCTGATGCACTATTATATCTATTAAAGCCTGTAACTTCATTTACAGGTATTTTAAAGTCAATTAAAGTACCATCTGCAAGTTTTACTTTAAACTCATTATTATTTTCATCAATTTTTATACCGAAGCTAGGTTTTCCTACTGTTACATTGTTTATAACCCCAGCACCTTCAACCTTAGCTCCTTCTGCTATTTGAGTTACATCAAGCTTGTAGTTTCCAGCTTTAGCTCCTGAGTTACCTACTACTTTAACACTGTTACCAGTTAATCCTTCTACATTATAAGTAGAAAAATCCTCTTTGGACAACATATATGATTCGCCATTTAATACGTCGAAATAGCTCCTTTTAAATTTATTCATATCCGTTAGCATATCTCTATATAATTCTTGTCTCCATTGGATTAATTCCCTATCTTGTTTAACTTTATCTACTCTCATTTGATAAGGTCTCATCATCTGCTTTATCATATTTTCTGTATCCATTCCAGTTGCTAATCCACCCATTCTCATTGGTTGAAACATCTTTATTCCTCCTTTAAAATCTTATTCTACCTTAGATAGCTTGTAAGCTTCATTCCATGTATCTCTTACCTCTTCTATTAAAGGTATAACTTCGTCTAATATAGCACTATCTTTTTTTAAGTTAGCTTGTATTAATTTATGATTTATAAATTCGTAAACAGACATTAAGTTTTTTGCCCAGACACCACCTTTTTCCACATCAAGAGTTGCCATTAACTCTATAAATATATCCTCAGTTTTTATAATGTTTTCATGAGCTTTCATAACATTCTTTTCTTCAATAGCTTGTCTACCAGTTTTAGCAAACCTAACGGCTCCATCTAAAAGCATAAGCAAGAGTTGCTCTTTGGAAGCAAAGTTTACACTATTATTTTTATATGCGTTGTAAGCATTATTGCCGTACATTTATATTCCTCCTATTTTCTTATATCCAAAAATCTTCCTTTGTATATTTCTTTTGTTGTATCCTTATCATCTATGGTAGCATCTACTTTTATATCTTCCACTTTTACTGCATTTACAGATATCTTCTTATTAGTATCTACATATTTAGATAAACTAAACTTCTCTTTAGAGCTTTTTTCTCTCTGCCACTGCTGCCTTCCACGTCTTCCTTCTTCATTTGTTTCCTTACTTATAGCAATATCTTTTTTGGAATGTACCTTACCTTCTCTAGTTTGTTCATTAATTTTATCTCTAAGGTCATTATCAATCTTATTTAATCTAAATTCCATGATATCACCTCATTATAAATAAGCTCTTTATTTATACTTTTTTATCTATTATAATACCTACCATTTCACACATTTTTGCTACCATATCTAATATCTTTTTAGGTGGTATCTCCATTACTATTTCTTTTGTATCAGTATTTACTATTTTTATCATGGTCACATGCTTTAGCTTTTCATGCACTTCATATTCTGCATGAACATTTTCATCTTGTAAAAACTTATTTAATTTTTCCACTGATCTTTTAATATCTTCTTCTGAAAACTCTTTATCCACTGTATTTACAGCTTCTATTGGAGTAATCATAGCAGTATCCATATTTTCTATGTTCTCTTTTTGAACTTGATTTAAGCCATAATCCGTAGAACTTTGTCTTCCTTGACTTATTCTTGTAACTTCCATATCAATACCCCTCTATCTACTTAGATTATTTATTTAATTTTTTTAGTATATCCATGTCAAACTCTATAGCCTTTTTATTTTCTTCCATTACCTCATTATAAAGCTCCTTACGTAGTATTTTAACATTTTTTGGAGCTGAAATCGCAAGCTTTACACTACCGTCATCTATTTTAACCACCGTAATTTCAATGTCTTCTCCTATAAGTATAGAATCATTTTTCTTTCTAGTTATAACTAGCATTTTATCACTCCTTAATCAGAGGATATTTTATAGGGTATTTTTCATCCTGTATTATTATTTGTTCCCCTAAAGCCTTTTTTATATTTATAATTATAGGAGCTCTAAGGTTGGTAGTTATTTTATTTATTTCAGAACTTAAAGTAACTGTATTAAGTACTACTACATCCTTTTCTTCATCTATAGAAAGGTTCTCTAAAACCTCCTCTTCTATTGAAACCTCATAATCTTTTAAAAAATCAAAGGGAGATACAACCATAAGGCCAATATCCTTATCTTCAATAGAATGTAAAACTTTCAAAAATGTATTATTTTCTAAGGAAATTAATATGAATTTTTTTAAAGATTCAAATCCTGGTAGTCCCTTTTTAAATTCAATAACATCCTTTTCTTCAAATTCTATAGTTCCATGATGTTTAGTTTCAAAATTCATTTTTAATCATCCCTTTTTTACCTTATATAATCCATTAAGGTTGGTTGTATTACCCTTGCACTTACTTGCAATGATGCCATGTATACTGTCTGCATTGTAGCAGCTTCCATCATCTTTTCTGTAAAGTCTATATCTTCTGTTTCTGATAATATCTCTGTCATATTAAAGTTTTCTTCAATATTTCTATCCTTTGCTGAGTCCATCCTATTTTGCTTAGCTCCAACCTGTGATCTTAATTTTAGTAGGTTATCCATAGCATCACTTATACCTTGAAGATCTTCTCCAGTTAAAGCATTTCTGTCTGCTTCAGTAGTCCCGTCTAGATGATCAGTTATATTCTTAAAAAGCTCTCTTACATCTACCGCATCGCCTTTAGAGCTTTTAAATTCAATTATCTCGCTAGCTGTTACATTGTATTCCATGTAAACACCCTGGGATACTTCTACTTGAATCTTAGACTCTATCATCTTGTATTCATCACTTGTTTTATCAGTTAATTCATTACCATCTCTATCTCTATAGGTTAATTTATTATTTTCTCCATCCGCTGCTACATCCGTAGGTTTTGATGTACCTCTTGTTCCTCCAAAGATATATTTCCCATCAAAGTTAGTATTTAAAATTTGAGAGAACTCTCCTATTTTTTCATTTATTTCGTCTTTAATAGCCTTTCTTTCTGAAGAACCATAACCAGCATCTCCTGCTGATATGAGAAGTTCTCTAATTCTATGAAGAACTTGTCCTCCTTGACCTAGAGCTGTATCTGTAGCATCTAAGTAATTTATGGTATCTTTTATATTATTATTATATTGTTTATTTGAAGATATATCTGTATGAAGTTGCATAGCTCTCGAAACCCTAAAAGGGTCATCAGAAGGTCTTCTAATTTGTTTACCTGAAGTTAGCTGTCCTTGTAATGTTTTCATATTACTAAGATTAGTTCCCATATCTCTTAAAAAATTATGAGATAACATTTTGTTTGTAACTCTCATATCTTCACCACCAATTTCTATTTATTAAGTATTATCTTTTAAGACCATTAATTACAACATCTAACAGTTCATCTACTGTTGATATTATTTTGGCATTAGCTTGATAAGCATGTTGGAATTGTATAAGATTTGCCATTTCTTCATCTAAGGATACTCCAGATACACTTAATCTTGACTCTTCGAAGCTGGCTAGAAGTTTCTTTTGATTGCCTACCGCTCTACCGGCTTCTTGACATTTAGTTCCTAGAGTATTTACCATATCTTTAAAGTAAGAATCCATTCTTATACCTTTAATGTTGCTTTTAATAAAGAATCCTTTTGATGACACTTCCCATCCAGCGGAATTAATAAGATCCTGCTTACTATTTATGGTTTCTCCAATTTCTTGTATCATAAGCATTGTATCTTTTAAAGCCGCCATAGCTAGAGCTCTAACATTGTCAGATTCTCCTGACTTTTCATCTTGACCTACAAGTATCTTCATAACATCTTTCATTATTACTTCATTTACCGCTATATTACCTGCAGTAATTTCAGCCTCTGTGCCACCATCTTTGTTAACAAAGAAATCTAAAGCATTTGCAGCATCTACATCTTTAGTATGTATAGCATTTACAGACCAAGCTAAAGCTTTAGCTAGCTTATTTAATTCATCCTCATATCTCTCAACATCTCTATCTATAGACATAAGTCCTTTTAATTCACCTTTTAAAGGTTCAAATAAAGCATCAGCAAAAGACTTACCAGCGTCTAAAGTAAAGTTTCCTGAATTGTCTATAGTACCTAAGGAACTTCCATCTGCCTTATTTACAGGTAATCCTTTAGTGTCTGTCCAAATAACTTTAGATTGCTCTAACCCCCTAGCAGTGCTTTCAACATCAGCCTTATCAACATTTAAACTAACTGTGACCTTATTTTCAGCACTAAGCTTGTTTCCAAATTTATAATAAACTATTTTAATTTCACCAGTATAGGCTCCTGAGGCATCTTTTACTTTTTCTACCCCATCTACATAAGATAATCTATAAACATCTTCTTCATTGTTTACAGCTCTAATCATATTTAAATCTGAACCTTCTGGACTTAAATTTATGCCTTCATAATTACTTTTATCTATATTTATATTGAACTTTTTACTTAATCCATCTATCAATAGATCCCTTTGGTCCATAAGATCATTTGGCATTTTTCCTGATACTTTTACTGCCATTATCTCTTGATTTAATCTATCTATCTGATCTAGAACTGCATTTATCTCACCTACTGCATCTTTTGTAAGTTCCTTAGAGTTTTCCTTTAGCTTTTGAAGCTGATTGTAAGTATGATTTAAAGTTGTAGCTAAGGCTGCTGATTTTTCTGCTGCCACAGTTCTTGCATTTGAACTTTCAGGATGCTTAGAAAGTTCTTGCCAAGATTTAAAGAATTCCCCCATTAAAGTAGATATTCCTGTATCTGTAGGTTCGTTTAATATACTTTCTAATTCTGATAAAAATTTATATCTTGATTCATATTGTCCCAAAGTACTAGTTTCTGACCTAACTTGAAAGTCTAAGAAAGAATCTCTAATTCTTTCTATAGCTGCAATTTGTGATCCTGTACCAAGCTGACCTGGTTCAGCTACGTTGTGAATACTTGGTTTAGCAAAAGGTCTTGTAGTTTCTATTTTAGCCCTTTGTCTTGAGTAGCCATCTGTATTGGCATTTGCTATATTATGAGAGGTAACATCTAGTGCTTTTTGTTGAGTAAACATACCTCTCTTTGCTATATTAAAAGTTCCAAATAATCCTGACATTTCTCCACCCCTATTATCTTTCTATTTTACCTATAGAATTATATGTTGTACTTCCTCTATTAGGATTTATTATATTAAGTATTTTTCCACTAAATGATAACCCCTGTTTTAATAAAAGTTCATTAGTATCTTTCTGAAGATTTAACTCATGAAGAAGCTTTTGAATATCTCTATAAATCGTTTCTACCTCTTCATCATTTAATTGTTTTACTATATCACTCATTGTATTGCCCTTTGTAATAGATCTTCTTTTAACTTCAGATTCTGCAATGGATTTATTACAGACTTTAATATCTTCTATTATTGCTTCTAGAGGAAATATTTCATTTTTAAGAATATATTCATGCTGCTTATCTAAAAGATTCAATAAATCCTTTAAATATTTACTTTCTTCCTTCATTACAGCTTTTAATTCTTCTTTCATCGATTAAACTTCTCTCCCTTTCATAATCCTTAGCATTTTATCTGCTAAAATTCTTGAATCTACTTTATATGTGCCATTTTTCACTCTAGTCTTTATATTTTCAACTCTTTTTTCATCAAATAAACCGTCTATATCATCATTAGATATAACTCTTAAGCTTTTTGCAACATCAGATATTTCAACAGAATCCTTCTTTGGTTCTATTGATTTCTTTTCAGCTACTCGCTTATTGTCCTCATAAGATTTTATATAATTAGCATTATGACTAATAGGTTTAATATTCATTAGAACACCTCCAAGGCTTAATTCAATTCTCTATTTTTATTTTTTTATAAAAGCCTTAGCTTTTATCAATCTCCCATTATTACTTAATTTATTATCGTACCCTTATGTAAAAAGTTTAGAGAAAAAAATACAAATAAAAAGTGTAAAGTTTAACTCTACACTTTTTATTGCTTATATATTGTCTTTTATTTAATTCACTAAATTTTGGTTATTTACCTAAAGATTTTACTCTTTCATCATTGCTTACTATATTAGTTATTCTAACCCCAAAATTCTCATCTACAACAACAACTTCGCCATAAGCTACTCTTTTTCCATTTACTAGAATCTCCACAGGTTCTTCTGCTAACTTATCTAGTTCTACTAGAGATCCTGTGCCTAAACTTAAAATGTCTTTTATGGATTTTTTTGTTCTTCCAAGTACTACAGATATCTCTAAAGGTACATCCAAAATAAGGTCTATGTTTTTTGGAGTACTATAGGATGAGTTACCTTGTAGTGGTTGGAAAGAAGCCTTTTGTACCTCTACTATAGATTCCGGAGTAGAAATTATTGGTTTTTCGTTAACTTTATGTGTCTCCATTATTCCATTACTCATAGCAGATAACTCCCTATTTTCTGTAACTCCAGAATTATTGTTTTGTGATATATTATTATCACTTTGCTGCACCTCCATAGATTCATCATCTTGTCCCATCATTATACCCACAATTTTCTTTCCTGTATTAACAGGTAATAGTTGCATTATAGTACTATCAACCAAATCCCCAATGGCCATCTTGAAAGAAACTTTTATTATTTTCTCATCATCTGACATATCTTCCACCAATGGGTCTGTAGTATCTACCCATATCTTAGATATAGGTGGTGATATATTAACTTCTCTTCCAAACATAGTAGCCATAGATGTAGCTGCTGAGCCTATCATTTGGTTCATAGCTTCTGAAACTGCACTAACTTCCAATTCAGAAAGTTGAGTATTTACTGAACTTCCATCTCCACCCATCATCAAATTTGAGATTACTGCAGCATCAGTGGTTTTCATAACTAAGAGATTTTTTCCTAAAATCCCACTGGTAAATTTAACCTCTAAAGCTATATTTGGTATTTCAAAAGTGTTTTTTAATTCCCCTAAAGTTGTAACAGTAACTACAGGGGTAGTTATGTTTACTGGTTGATTTATTATTTGAGATAGAGCTGTGGAAGCTGAGCCCATGGATATATTACCTATTTCACCTAAAAGGTCTTTATCTATGTCAGTTACTTCTTCCTCTGCTGCCTCTATATTTTCATTAGAGGATTTAGTTTCTCCTCCATCTCCATTTAATAAAGAATCTATTTCCTCTTGGGAAAGAAACCCATTACTCATAGTTTTCCACTTCCTTATCTATAATATCTAAAACTTCAACTCCCATATTTTTACCTATTATACCTGGTTTTGCGTAGAAACTATCTTCACCCTCAACTATAAGTTTTATAGCACTATTATGTTTATTATTAAGTGTTACCACATCTCCAACATTTAGTTTTAAGAATTCATCTACAGTTACGGAAGTTTTGCCCAGTATAGCACCTAGGGACACATCAACAATATCTAACCTATTTCTTAATTTCTCCCTAGATTCTCTAAGTATACCTTCATCATTTTGTTGGAACCAGTATTGTACTACTAGTTTATCTAGAACTTTTTCAATACTTAAATATGGTATACAAATATTTATAAATGTATTATTTCTACCCATTTCTACAGAAAAAGTTACCAGCGCTACAGGTTCATTAGGTGCTAAAGTTTGATTTAAAGCTGGATTAGTTTCTATGCCTTCTATTTCTGTTTGCACCTCTAAAATATCTTCCCAGGCTAGTTTTAAGTTCCCTATAAGTCCCTTATTAACTTGCTTTATTATATTTTTGTCTATATCAGTAAATTCTCTTAATTTATACTTACCATCTCCATTTCCTCCCAATAATATATCTATTACCTGAAACACGAATTGAGGGTTTGTTTCAAATAATATAGATCCATTTAATGGTGGCATCTTGAATACAGTAAGTATAGTAGGGTTAGGTATAGAATGTATAAATTCCTCGTAAGTCATCTGCTCTACAGACTCAATCTTTATTTTTACATTGGTTCTGACTTGAGCAGAAAGATAGTTCGATATAATCCTTGCATAATTATCATGAATGAGTTCTAAAGTCCTTATATGATCTTTTGAAAACTTCTGTGGACTTCTAAAATCATACGGTTTTACCTTTCGTTTCTCTTCTTCTTTTGGAAGCTCGTCCGGCACTATTTCGCCAGAGGACAAGGCAGACAGCAAGGCATCTATTTCACTTTGGGACAACACTTCTGCCATTATATTCCCTCATTTCTTATTAATAATTTGATAGTAATTTGTCTATATCTATTAATGTAACTATTCTATCTTTAAAATTAATAACTCCTTTTATATATGATTTCTTTTTTTGATCTTCTACTTTTTCAATGATGCTTTCTTCTACTTCTAAAACTTCATCTACTTGATCTACAGTTATACCTACTTGCTCCTCTTGCATATTAAGTATTATTATATTGTTTTGTTCAATGGCTGATAACCCCATATCTAAAAGTAAATTTATATCCAAAAGTGATATTATACTTCCTCTTAGATTTATAAGTCCTTTTATATAACTTGGAGCCTTAGGAACTTTTGTTATTTCCATGATGTCATTTATACCTTGTACCTTCGAAGTCTCTACGGCAAACTGCTCATCATTTAATCTAAATATTACTATTTGCATTTAGAAAAGCCTCCTTTAGCCTATGGTCTTTTTTATAGCTTCTAAAACCCTATCAGCTTGGAATGGTTTTACTATAAAGTCTCTTGCTCCTGCTCTTATAGCATCCATTACCATAGTTTGTTGTCCCATAGCGCTACACATTATTATTTTTGCTGCTGGGTCAAAGGCTTTAATTTCCTTTACTGCTTCTATTCCATCCATATCAGGCATTGTAATATCCATAGTTACCACATCTGGTTTCTCTTTCTTATATATTTCTATAGCTTTAATGCCATTACTTGCTTCTCCTACAACTTCAAACCCATTTTTTTCAAGAATGTCTTTAATCATCATTCTCATAAAAGCAGCGTCGTCAACGATTAATACTTTTGCCATTTTTTCATACCTCCAACATTAAATTACTCCTAATGTATTTAACATTTTCTCTAAAGACCCAGGCATTGGGACGTAGTAAAAATGCCCACTAATATTCTGGTTCAAATCATTATTTAAGAACATGGTTTCAATATCTAATACTTGATCATCATATTGAGCTGACTCAATGAATGTAGTGCTAAGGATAGCCCCTAACATATCATAGGTTACAGCAGGAACAGATGGTGTTATAAGCAAATTTGTAAACTTTGCTATAGCATTCATGTAAGATCCCGATATTATGTTCCCTATTTCACAGAGCACAGAATATCCCATCTCACTTATATTATCCTCCCGCAAACCTGTCAATTGCTCTATTATATTTAAAGATACCTCCTTTTCAAATATAAATAATATATTCCCAGGGGTATCTCCTAATACCCTAACAATAACTCCTACTACTTCTTTTTCTGCTCCAATACGAGAGAAGACCTCATCAAATGATACTATATTAACAGCAGGTACTGTCATGTCAACTTTTTTATTTAATAACTGTGAAAGTGCTGTTGCTGCATTTCCTGCTCCTATGTTTCCTACTTCTCTTAACGCATCAAGCTGCATTGCAGTGAACTTTGAATAGCTCATTCTATTTTATCACCTCACTTAAACTTGTGATGAGGAATTTTTTTATTAAATTAAGGCTGCCACATCAAGAATCAGTGTAACTAGTCCATCACCTAATATGGTAGCTCCTATATACTCTTTTAATCCTTGAAGAGTTTTTCCAAGAGGTTTTATAACTATTTCTTGTTGTCCTAATAGACCATCCACTAAAAGGCCTACAGTTTTTTCTCCTACATTTACTATTACTATAAATCTCTTTTCATCTTCTCCTACTTCAAGTCCTATATTCTCATTCACTCTAACTAATGGAATAACATTACCTCTGTAAATTATAACTTCTTTTCCGTTAGTTTTCTTTAGCAGCTCCTCACTATAGTCAATTACTCTATCTATATATCCTAAAGATATAGCCATAGTTTCACTACCAACTTTCACAAGGAGAGCTTGAATTATTTGTAGAGTTAATGGTAGTTTAATTATAAATGTGGAACCTTTATCTATTTCACTTATAACATCTACAGTTCCACCTAAAGCTGCAATCTTCGTCTTAACAACATCCATTCCAACTCCACGACCTGAAATATCTGTAACCTGTTCATTAGTGCTAAATCCTTGAAGGAATATGAGATTTCTAATGTCATTATCACTCATTCCATCTGTACTGATTCCCATTCTTTCAGCTTTAATTCTAACTTTTTCTACTTCTATTCCTTTTCCATCATCTTCTACCTTTATAACAGCCTTAGTACCTTCTTGATAAGCACTTAATTTAATTCTTCCTACAGGTTTTTTTCCTTTAGCTATCCTATCTTCTTTAGACTCTATTCCATGATCAGCTGCATTTCTTATAAGATGTATAAGCGGTTCTCCTATTTCGTCTATAACAGTTCTATCCAATTCAGTGTCCTGACCCTCTATTACAAACTCCATTTCTTTATTAAGCTCTACAGAAAGGTCTCTTATCATCCTTGGAAATCTATTGAATACAACATCAAGAGGTAGCATCCTTATCTTCATTACCAAATCTTGCAGATCTGATGTAGTTCTAGCTACTTGTTCTAAAGTTTCATTTAACTCACCTAATTTGTAGCTTGTACTTATCTGTTCTAATCTTGTTCTATGTATCACAAGTTCGGACACCATATTCATAAATTTGTCTAATCTTTCTAGATCAACTCTTACAGACTGGTGTGCTTTTTTATGAATACCGTTATTTTCTCTTTCTTTATGTTCTTCTTTTGCCTTAGGCTTTTTAACCTCTTCTGAAGATTTCACTTCATGCTTAGGCTCTGAATTTTTTGACGTTTCTTCTATTTCTTTTTCTCTTATTTCACTTTCTGTTACAACTTTAACATTATTTTCTGCAATTTGTTTTATTTTATTAGAACTTAAATCTATTTCACTAACTTCTACCTTGCTTACTTCAGATATATTAGATACAATATCAAATACCTCTTTATCTTCTTTAGTAGTTATATAAACCAAGGATAATTCAAAGTCAAAGTTTTCATTTTCAATATCTTCTGCACTTGGTATGGATTTTATTATTTCTCCATTTTCTTCTAGAGATTTAAATATTAAAAATGCTCTTGCAGATTTCAGTAGGGTATTTTCATCTAAAACTATGTTTATCTCTTGAGAGTTAAACCCCTTTTCTCCTGCTTGCTTAATTACATTAATATCATATTCATTAAGCTGCAGTCTGTCTTTTACTGAATTATCTTCAACTTTCATCTCTTGAGCTTCAACTTCTTTTTCTTCTTCCTCTTCTATACTTTCACCTTCTGCTATAGATTCTAGTTGTTTCATTATATCTGCTATGTCTTTCTCTCCCTCTATGCCTTCAGCTACATCATCTACCATTTTTTCAAGAGTATCCAAACATTCAAAAAGTACAGTTACAACCCTTTGAGTTACTTTAAGTTGGCCTTCCCTAAATTTTGATAAGACATCCTCCATTTTATGGGTTAATTCTGCCATATCATTATAACCCATAGTGGCTGCCATACCTTTTATAGTATGAGCTACACGAAATATTTCATTTAACTTATCTATATCATTTGGTTGTTGTTCAAGTTCTAATAAGGACTCATTTAAAGTTTGAAGATTATCCATAGACTCTTCTAAAAACATGGATAAATATTGTTGTGTATCCATATATTTACCTCCTTATAGCTTCTTATATATAAAAGTAGAAGCCTTTTCAAATCCAAAATCTCTATAATTATATATACTTTCGGTGGCTCCTACAAATAATATGCCACTTCGATTCAAAGAACTGCTGAATTTTTTATATATATCATTTTTTATATCTTGATTGAAATATATTACTACATTTCTACAGACTATAACGTCAAATCCACTATCATATCTATCTAGAATTAGATCATGTTTTTTAAAGGTTACCATACTTTTTATCTTATTATCCAGTATGTATTTTTCTCCAATTACTTTGAAATACTTGTCTATATATTCTTTTTTTATATTTTTAACATCTGAATAAGTATATTCTCCCTTTTTTGCCTTTTCAAGTATAGTAGCATCTAAATCTGTAGCTATAATATTATGTCTTACTCCAGGAGATATCTCATCTAATATCATTGCTATAGAATAAGGCTCTGCACCAATAGAGCAGGCAGCACTCCATATTTTAAGAGGTCTTTTATTTATCCTTAACTCTTCTTGAAGCTTTCCTTTAAACTCATTAAAAATATCTGGATTCCTAAAAAACTCTGTAACATTTATAGTTATAAAATCTAAAAATTTTTGTCTTTGACCCTGATCTTTTTTAAGTAAAGCTACATACTCATCAACAGAATTTACCCCTACTCTAGACATTAAACTTTGAATTCTTCTATGAAGCTGATTGGACTTATAGGCTGATAAATCTATGCCAAAATCTTTTAAAACCCATTGCTCGAATTGTATTAAATCCATTTCTATCTTCTAACCCCCATCACAGTTTTTACAATATGCACAGGAATTTCTTCTAAGGGTAACACAAGGTCTACCTTGCCTGTTTCATAGGCAGCTTTAGGCATACCATATATAGTACATGTAGATTCATCTTCTGACAGAGTAAATCCGCCTCTACTTTTAACTTCAACGGTACCGCCTGCACCATCTCTTCCCATACCTGTAAGCACTACGCTCATAAGTCTTGATCCATATAGCTTTGAAGCAGATATAAATAACTTATCCACAGCAGGCCTAACTCCCCAAATTGTAGGTTCTGTATTAAGATGAAGCTTGCCATCCCCTCCTACTTCTAAATGGAATCCACCTGGTGCTATATATACTACATTTTTTTCTATATTCTGCCCATCAAAAGCCTCTACAACTTTTATGTCACTATTATTATTTAATCTTTCCGCAAAAGCCTTTGTAAAGCCTGCTGGCATATGTTGTACAATTATAACAGGTACACCTAAATTAACAGGCAAAGCTGTAACAACTGTATAAAGAGCCTTTGGGCCACCAGTAGATGCCCCTATAACCACTGCATCTATTTTTCCTAAAGCATCAGTTTCAGCCTCTTTTCTCTTTCTTAAAGCCTCACGTTTAGCTTCTCTCTCTTCTTTTAAAGATTGAGTTCTTTTCTCAAACTTATTAAAATTTCTATTTACCTGTGCAGAACTTTTATTATATGCAGCCCTTATCTTTTCTATTAAATCATTTCTAACCTTATTTATGTCTAAAGAAATAGTGCCTGAAGGTTTAGGTATGAAATCAAAGGCACCTGCCTCAAGGCACTCCATTGTTAATTCCGTTCCTTTTGTTGAAATGCTACTTAGCATTATAACAGGTATATGTATATTTTTTCTTTTAAGTTCCTTTAGAGCTGTTATACCATCCATTTTAGGCATTTCAACATCTAATGTTATGGCATCAGGTCTATGTTTTTCTAGCTTTGATAGTAGCTCTTCTCCATTTCGTGCTATGTCTATAACTTCTATATCCGACTCTTCATTTAGCATATCAGATATTATCTTCCTCATTAAAGCTGAATCATCTACTACAATAACTTTAATTTTACTCAAGCATTATCAACTCCATTATAATTCTTTAATACCCATGCCAACGGTTCTTATTTGAACAACTCCATTTGAAGCATCTAATATCATTGTCCTACCCTTGTTTCCTCCCACATCTATAGCTAATATAGGTATAGATAATTTTTCTAAGGTTTGTTTTACAGCTATACCATTTCTATTTCCTATATCCGTTATCATGCTCTTATCTGAGAAATTAAACATGGAAGCTCCACCAGCTATTTTAGCCTTTATGTTTCTTCTTCTCGCTCCTTGTTTTTCCATTCTTTCCAAAAGTAAAGGTATGGCAAGGTCAGCAAACTTTAAGGGATTAGTCACATTGTTAAATTGAGTACTATCTGGCAACATAATGTGAGCAAGTCCACCTAAAGATGCTGTCCTATCATAAAATGCAATA
The DNA here is from genome assembly GCF_018919175.1 of Clostridium simiarum. Taxonomy (GTDB): domain Bacteria; phylum Bacillota; class Clostridia; order Clostridiales; family Clostridiaceae; genus Clostridium_L; species Clostridium_L simiarum. The sequence continues at coordinate 1,042,408 of NZ_JAHLQL010000001.1, forward strand.
CCTATACAGGAGCCCAATCCAACAGTAATTATTTTTCCTGGTGAATATACAATATTAAGATCTGCAATACCTACTCTGACTTCATTAATTTCCATATTTTCACCCTTACATCATGGATTGTTTTTCTTCGTCTGTTAAAATGCTTCCCAAGTTTAAGAATATGATTATTTTTTTATCTAATTTTATAAGACCTTTTATATATCTTTTGGAAATAGTTGTTGCTATATCTGGAGGATTTTCTATATTTTCTGATTTTATATCTCTAACTTCTGACACCACATCTACTATCATACCTATTTTTTGCTCTTTTTGCTTTACTACTATTATCTTGGACTCTGCATTTTTTACTCCTTGTGGAAGATTAAATCTTCTAGCAAGGCTTACTACAGGTAATATATGTCCTTCGTAGTTTATTACCCCTTCTACAAAATCAGGAGCATCTGGAAGCACTGTAGGCTCTTCATAGCCTAGTATTCTTTCAACTTCCATTATATCTGTTGCATAATGTTCTCCATTTAGGCTAAAGATTAAAATCTTAATCTCTTTTTCATTCATGGTATTGAATCCTCCTATAATTTTAGTCTGTCTATAATTATATCTCCATCTTCATCAACATAGGCATGTACATCTTTACTTGGTACATCTAATACACTTTCTTTTTCACCAAAAGCAAAAATAGTGTTTTGATAAGCAACTTCTACATATATATGTCCTTTAGACTCCACTGCCAGTCTTGTGGATACACCACCACTACTACCTACAGTTTTTGCCCTTATTTCATTTTTAGCTTTTATAGTGCCACCTCTTGCTATACTCCCTGGCTCTTCGAAATATACTCCATTATTTGATGAAATGTTTGAAATATATTCTCCTTTTCCTTTAAAAAATATATTTCCTGAACTCTGAATATTTGAATCTTGACAATAATTCAGTGTAACATTTACTGGCAAGGTTAAATTATTGTTTAATATTTCAATCTTTCTTTTAACAATAGATATTATATCATCTATTTCACTAAAATGTTTAATCTTTAAAGGGCCAAATCCAATTATTTTCTCTTTCAATATATCTACAACTTCTGTATTAATATCGTCCTCTAGCATAGAATCTCTTAAAATATTAGCACAAATTTTTGGAAGAGTTTTAAACTTATTATCTATTAAAGCTTTAATAATTTCACCATCTGCTACATCTTTATTGACTAGATTAAATCTTTTAATTTCCATTACACTGGTCATCATTGATTCTAGTGCATTTAAAAGTGTACTTAAGTCATTTAAATATTGAAGCTTTAAAACATCATTTCCTCCTCCATAAACCCTGGATAACAATATATTTCCTTTTATATCTATATCCCCTTTACCTATTATCTCTGAGGATTCTATAGCACCTTCTATTAAAACTGAACTTCCGCCTTCTATCTTCATACCTTCTTTAACATTCCCCTTTATCACTATGTCTCCTGAAAACTTAATGTTTCCAGTCTTTAAATCCACATCTGATAAAACTTCATGTACTGGTTTTACATAGAAAGTTCCATTTTTAAATGTAGGCTTCCCTTCTATTGTAGATATTATCTTATCTCCTTCATCAGAAAGCTTACATCCATCTGCCGCTCTAAATACTATAGGTTTTGCAGGTTTATAGGAAAGAGTGTCGCCCTTTACACTTTTTCCTTCCATTCCAGGCTTGCCTTTTATCTTTTCAGCAATAACATCCCCTTTTTTAAATGCCTGTACAGCACCTATACTTTTATAATCTATTCGACCCCTTTTATCTTCTTTGAATTTGTTGATATCTTGACCATATTTAAAATCGATGTAATCCTGCTCTTCATCTACTGGCAATAGTCCCTCTGCTAAAAGTATATTGTTTTGGTTTTTTTCATTTATAAGTTTATCTATCTCTTCTTCTTTTATACCAAAAACAATTCCTGATTTTTCTAAAGCTGCCTTTACCTCTTCGTAGGTATATAATGGAGAATAAACATTTTCTTCTTTTAATTCAATATTTAAAATCTTTTTATCTATTGTATCTTTAAGACTATAAATCTTTTTAGGTACAAATTCTGTGCTTCCATAAGCCTTCATCTTATCTGGAAATATCTTGATATCCAAAATTCTCTTTGGCACAGTATCATCTTCAGGTATGGTTACCTCAATATTGCTACTACTAAGCACAAATTTTTCTTCCTTTATTTCTTCTCCATCAACTTTGATAACTACCTTTTCTGAAGGAGTGATTTTTGCAGGCCTCCCTCCTTCTTTAGGATCTAAAACATAAATTTTCCTATCCTTTATACCGATAATTCCATCTTTGTCTTCAATTTGCTCTGGCTCTTTGTCTTTTTCCTTTACTGTAACCTTAATTACAACTTTCTTGCTGAACAGACCTTTTTTTTCCTCAATTATAGTATAAATTAAATCTCCTTGCGGAATATTAAGGTCTTTACTGGCTTGGAAAAGACATTTTTCAAGAGTTGAAGCTGAATAAACTTTTCCCACCATTTTCCTCTCCTCAATATATTAAAATTTTACATTTTAAGTATACCACATTGGAAATGTTTTTCATATATATTATTTTCCATAGGTTAACTTTAATAATTATTTTAATCTTACTTTATTTTTTATTAATAGTCTATACTTCTTCATTTTTTAACAAAGAAGCCTTACTATTTATTATCGTTCTTTACGTCCAACAATTTATATAATTTTGCATTCTTTCCTGATATTTATTTATTATAATTTTTATAATAGGATTTTGTGGAGAATTTAGTGCTTTTTCATCGATGTAACTTATAGGCAAAACCCTAGGAGAAGTCCCTGATATAAAAGCACCATCTAAAAATTTTATCTCTTCATAACTATAACCTTCTTCTACAACTTTTATTTTATTTTCTGTACAAAGCCTTAATATTTCTTCTCTAGTTATACCAGGCAATACATCTGCCAAAGGTGAAGTTATTACTTTATCTCCCTTTACAAAGAAAATATTTGACCTGCTTCCTTCAGTTATCCTCCCCTTTCTATCTACTAGTATAGCTTCATATGCATTAGCCTTTTTTATGCTTTCATTTATTTTTTCTCTAAAATCATCATTTACTATTTTCGCATTAGGGTTATCTCTTTCTCCATGATAAAGAATAGTTTTTACCCCTTCTTCATAGAGCTCCGCCTCTGGATAATGGTGATTTATATAAAAAAGCGTGAAATCTTTCTTAGGCTTATCAGCATTTATAACTAGCTTTATATTGCCATCTATTTTATTGTTAGCACCTATAAGTTTAATTATATTTTCTTTACAAAAGTCATAGCTGTATGGAAAATCCATATGGATTAATTCCATAGACTTTTTCATCCTTTCTAAATGCTTTTCGCAAAATAAAGGAACCCCATTTATAATCCTTATAACTTCATACACATTAATATCACTATAAATTAAGCTATTGTGAAAATCATGACATTTTTTAACCTCTCCATTTTGAATTAAAAACTCATGTATGCAATCCGCCATAAAATCCCTCCTAAATAGTTTACTTCCATCTTAATATTTCTATATCCTTGCTAGTTTTTCTGAAATTTATAAGATAAGGTTTACCTACCAAATCAAATAAAGGCTTATCTGAAAGAGAATCTGAAAACATATACGAATTTTCATAATCAACTTGTATATTTTCCTTTTTAAGTTCTTCTTTCAATCTTTCTACTTTTTCCTCCCCCTTACAATTCAGACCATCCATACATCTAGTATGAATCCCATCTCTACAAAGATATTTTGTGCCTATTATTTTATCTACTTCCTTTATATTATAAAGTTCTTTTAAGTAGAACTCCGGCGAGGCAGATATTAGATATATAAGATATCCTTCATTTTTTAACTTTTTTATCATATTAATAGCATCTTCATATATTATATTGCTCAATCTACTCTTATAAAATTCCTTTACTAAAACATCCAAGTCTCTTTCATGGATTCCATCAATAAATTTTAAAAAAGTTTCTTTTGTTTTTTTCTCATCAAAAATTCCAAATACAAACATAAGACCTGAAAATATAGCCCTAGGAATATATATAAGGTTTTTAGGATTCTTTTTTATCATAAATTTAAACAATTCCATTAATGTTTCTTTTCTAGTTAAAGTGTAATCCACATCAAATATAGCAAGCTTAACTATAGCATACAACTCCTTTATTTTAGTATAGATCATAAAGCCTATCCAATACTAAGTTTTACTTAGATTTTTTAATGCTAATTTTTAGAAAACTATAGCAAAAAACTGCTGCAATAGCAGCAGTTTTAATATTCTATTCTTCTTCTTCTAATAAAGTTTCATAGTACTTTGAAACTTCTTCAAACTCTTGGTCTTCTGGTATAACTAATTCACCATCTTCTCCTACTGCTTTAAACAAGTACACTGATCCATCAGTTGGATTTTGTACTAATACATATTGACCATCTTTATATTCGAATCCGTCTACCACCTCACATGGTGTGACATTACCTTCTTCATCCTCTAAATCTACTACGAAAGATTCAAATTCATGGCTATGATCTCCACATCCACAACCACATTCATGCTCATGATCATGATCATGTCCTTCGCATCCACACTCTTTAGTTTCTTCGCAACCGCAATCACTATTTTCTTCGCAGCCGCAACCGCATTTTTTTAATTCGTCATTATTCATGTAATCTCTGACCTCTAATTAGAAAGGTATCATAATAGAAGTTCAGATCTTCACCTCCTTAAAGTATTATGTATCCATTTTAACCTTAATTCAGAAATAATAAAAGGGGTTTTTAAAATTTTATATACTTTCTTTTTACTTATAGTAACTTTCTATTAAAAATCCTTTTTTTACTTTGATTAAGATACATCCATATCCTTTATAAAATTATAGGGTATTTTTTCCAATATTTTAGGTTCAATGTTTTTATTGATCTTTAAATTTAATTAAAAAGACTACCTATTAAGGTAGTCTTTTCTATAAATAATTACTATTGTTGATTAGCAAGCTTCTTATAGTTATTTAATCTTTCCATAGCATCTCTCTCAGTCTTTGCAAATAACTCTTCTGCAAAGTCTGGGTAAGATTTTTGTAGTGAAGCGTATCTAACTTCTCCTAGTAAGAAGTCTCTAAATGCCATTGTTGGTTCTTTAGAGTCTAGGCTAAATGGATTACGTCCAGCATCTTTTACTGTTGGATTGTATCTATATAGTGCCCAGTACCCGCTATCTACTGCTAATTTAGATTCTAATTGGCTGTTACCCATACCATTCTTAATACCATGGTTTATACATGGAGCATAAGCTATTATTAAAGATGGTCCTTCGTATGCTTCAGCTTCAGCTATAGCCTTTAATGTTTGGTTCTTATCTGCTCCCATAGAAATTTGAGCAACATATACATAACCATAACTCATAGCCATCATTCCAAGGTCTTTTTTCTTAGTTCTCTTACCTGAAGCTGCAAACTTAGCTATAGCAGCTGTTGGAGTGGATTTTGATGATTGACCTCCTGTATTTGAGTAAACTTCTGTATCAAATACAAGTACATTTACGTCTTCTCCAGATGCAAGCACGTGGTCTAATCCACCGTATCCTATATCATAAGCCCAACCGTCTCCTCCAAAGATCCAGTGTGATCTCTTAACTAAGAAGTCTTTATTCCCTAATACATCTTTAACAAATTCATTTTGTTTTTCTTGTGATAAAGCAGCTATTACTCTGTTTGCTCTATCTCTTGTACCTTCACCATTGTTTATGTTTTCTAGCCAGTCAGCAAGTACTGCTTTTGTATTATCAGAAACTCCGCTTTCCATAGCAGATTTAACTGATTCAGCTAGTTTTTCTCTCATAGCTCTAACTCCAAGGTACATTCCCATTCCATACTCAGCATTGTCTTCGAATAATGAATTAGCCCAAGCAGGTCCGTTACCATTATGGTTTTTAGTATATGCTGTTGCTGGTGCTGATGCTCCCCAAATTGATGAACATCCTGTAGCATTTGCAATCATCATTCTATCACCAAATAATTGAGTAACAAGCTTAGCATAAGGAGTTTCTCCACAACCAGCACAAGCTCCTGAGAACTCAAGAAGTGGTTGTTCAAATTGGCTTCCCTTAACTGTGTTCTTGTTCATTGGGTTTTCCTTAGGTGCTACTGTTATAGCATAATCCCAATTTTCAGTTTCGTGTAACTGGCTGTCTATTGGCTTCATTATTAATGCCTTTTCAGGTGCTGGGCATACTTGAGCACAGTTTCCACATCCAGTACAGTCAAGTGGGCTTATTTGAATTTTAAAGTTTAATCCTTCGAAGGATTTTCCCCCTACAGCTTTCTTAGTTTGGAATCCTTCTGGTGCATTATTTGTTTCTGCTTCATCTAATAAGAATGGTCTTATTACAGCATGTGGACATACATATGCACATTGGTTACATTGTATACATTTGTCTATTTGCCATTCTGGAACATTTATAGCTATCCCTCTCTTTTCAAAGGCAGATGTTCCATTTTCGAAAGTACCATCTTCCATTCCAACGAATGAGCTAACTGGAAGTTTATCTCCCTCTAATCTATTCATTGGCTCAACTATATCTTTTATAAATGCTGGAACTTTCTTTTCTTCCTTAACTACTTCATCTTTAGCATCTTTCCATGAAGCAGGTACATCTATCTTAACTAATGCTTCTATTCCTCTGTCTATAGCAGCATTATTCATATCAACAACTTTTTGTCCTTTCTTTCCATAGGACTTAACAACAGCATCTTTTAGGTACTTAGTTGCATCTTCTAGCGGAATTATGTTAGCTAACTTGAAGAATGCTGATTGCATTATCATGTTAATTCTTCCGCCTAATCCTATTTCTTGTGCTATCTTAATAGCATTTAATGTATAGAAATGTATATCATTTTCAGCTATATATCTCTTATATTCAGCTGGCAGATGAGCCTCTAACTCCTCTGGTGTCCAGATTGAATTTAATAAGAAAGTACCACCTTTCTTTAATCCATCTAGCACAAAATATTTATAAACATAAGCTTGATTGTGACAGGCAACAAAGTCTGCTCTGTTTATCAAATAAGGAGATTTAATTGGTTTTTTACCAAATCTCAAGTGAGATACAGTAACTCCACCTGATTTCTTAGAGTCATAGGAGAAATAACCTTGAGCATACATGTCTGTATGGTCTCCAATGATCTTTATAGCACTCTTGTTAGCTCCAACAGTACCATCTGATCCAAGACCCCAGAACTTACAACCCTTAGTTCCTTCTGGTGTAGTATCTATATCTTGTGTTAACATTTCAAGGGATGTATTAGTTACATCATCTATTATTCCAACTGTAAATCCATTCTTAGGTGCATCCTTAGCTAAGTTTTCATATATACTCATGATTTGAGTTGGAGTTGTATCTTTTGATCCAAGTCCATATCTTCCACCAACTATAACTGGTGTTCTATCATTTTCATAGAATGCATTCTTAACGTCTAAGTATAATGGTTCTCCAGAAGCACCTGGTTCTTTAGTTCTGTCTAAAACAGCAATCTTCTTAGCAGTGCTTGGTACTGCCTTTAATAATCTCTCTATTGAGAATGGTCTATATAATCTAACTTTTACTAAACCAACCTTTTGTCCATTTGCATTTAGATAGTCTATAGTTTCTTCGATAACATCTGTTACTGAGCCCATAGCTATTATTACTCTATCAGCATCTGCTGCTCCGTAATAATCAAAGCAATGATATTCTCTTCCTGTAATCTTAGTTATTTCTGCCATGTAGTTTTCAACCATCTCTGGTATTACATCATAGAATTTATTTACAGATTCTCTTTCTTGGAAGTAGATATCTGGATTTTGAGCTGTTCCTCTAGTTACTGGATGATCTGGGTTTAAAGCTCTTCTTCTGAAAGCTTCAACAGCATCCTTATCTACTAATTTATCAAGTTCTTCATATTCTATAACCTCTATCTTTTGAACTTCATGAGATGTTCTAAATCCATCAAAGAAGTTTAAGAAAGGTATTCTTGATTTAATTGCTGTTAAGTGAGCTACTGCTGATAGATCCATAACTTCTTGTACGGAACCTTCTGCAAGTAAAGCAAAGCCAGTTTGTCTAGCCGCCATAACGTCTTGATGATCTCCAAATATGCTTAAAGCACTAGTTGCTAATGCTCTAGCAGATACATGAAATACTGCTGGTAATAATTCTCCAGACATTTTATACATATTAGGGAGCATAAGTAATAATCCCTGTGATGCAGTAAATGTAGTTGTCAAAGCTCCAGCTTGTAATGATCCATGAACTGCTCCTGCTGCTCCTGCCTCAGATTGCATTTCCATAACCTTAACTGGTTGACCAAATATGTTCTTTCTTCCTTGTGCGGACCACTCATCAACACTCTCTGCCATTGGAGAAGAAGGAGTGATAGGATATATTGCTGCCACATCAGTAAATGCATATGCGATATGAGCTGCAGCGGTATTTCCATCCATTGTTTTCATATTTCTCATTGCTTCTGACCTCTCTTTCGATTTCTTTATAATATTATTAGAATATTTTAGTAATATTATGGGTCTTTGCAGAACAATTAGCTTTAAAAGGGTTCTTTTAAAGCTAACTAGCAATACTTTCTTACTACTAAAATAATAGATTTAGCAAACTTTAATAATTATTTTCAGTGTATGCTATTTAACCAGCATCCTTCCTAATTCCTTTGCCTTTTCTAACTCTTTTCCATTTGGGGCTTCTTTTACTGTTATGTTTCCAACTACGTTAAATCCATAATCTTGCATCCTAACTATCCATTCTTTCATAAAGGCCCCATCGTCCCATCCAAAAGAACCAAAAAGTACAAGATTTTTGTTTTCATTTGACAACAATTTGAATTGATTTATAAAAGGTTCCATCTCGCTTTGTTCAATTCTATTATTGTCCATAGATGGGCTTCCAAAAGCTACTGCATCTGCTGAAGTTACGTCCTCTAAAGAGGCTTCGTTTACATGTTTTACAATTACCTCAGCTCCAGCTTCTTTTGCTCCTTGGAATATGTGATCAGCTAAAACTTCCACATTTCCTCCATTACTCCAGTATATTATTGATACTTTTCTCATAAATCCACCCTCTTACATTATTTTTAGGAAAAATCAGACTAGTATTAAATTAAAGGAAAATAATTATCTACATATCCATTATATACTAAACATCGTATTTTTCAAGTTAAAATATTTCCATTAAGATGATAATTAATCATTATTCTTCTTATTTCACCATTGTAAATAAAAAGATTAGTAAAAATTTTATATTAATATGTAGATTTTACGGTAAAATTGAAACTTATTTAAAGATCAACTATTTTATAACAGCACTTATCTACACTTAAATAATTTCATCATCATACAGTATATTTTTAACCTTCTCCAAAATCTCATCCCTAGATATATTATCCATATCTCTTATAGAACTTATATACTTTATAAGCCTTGCTTTTGTATCTTTTGCACTTTCATCAGCTTCATTGATATAGTATTTTTCACCTATCCCCATATTTCTTGCTTTAAAGCCGTTTTCCTCTAATAATTTTTTAAAGGCTTTTTGTGCATCCTTGTCTCCATGAACCAAAAGTATTTCCTTTGGACCCTTTTTATAACCTTTAACCCAATTTAATAATCCCTTTTTATCTGCATGACCTGATAAGCCTGGAAGATTATATATTTTTGCATTTACTGCAATATCCTCTCCAAATATACTTACTTTCTTTGATCCATCTAAAATACTTCTCCCTAAGGTACCTTCCGCTTGATAACCTACAAACACTATTGAGCTTTCTTTTCTCCAAAGATTATGCTTTAAATGATGCTTAATCCTTCCAGCCTCACACATGCCACTAGCTGATATTATTACTGCACCTTTTTGTATTTTATTTACTTTTACAGACTCCTCTACAGAAGATGTAAAATAAAGCCCATCAAAAGATAGAGGGTTATCTCCTTTTAATACTAAGCTTTTTGCTTCATCATCGTAGTAATCTATATGCTTTTCAAATATTCTAGTAGATTCCGCTGCTAAAGGACTATCTACATATACTTTAATATCCTTTAACCTTTTATTTTCTACAAATTTATTCAATATATATATAACCTCTTGAGTTCTTCCTACTGCAAAGGAAGGTATAACTACATTTCCTCCTTTTTTAAAGGTTTCTTCAATTATTTCTGCCAATCCTTCAAACTCTTGTTCTATTATCTCATGGTTTCTATTACCATAAGTACTTTCCATTATAATATAATCCGCCTCTTCTATAATACTAGGATCTCTTAAAATAGGTATTCTAATATTACCTATGTCTCCACTATAAACTATTTTAACTTCTTCTTTCTCTTTTTCTTTTATAAATATTTCTGTTATAGCAGATCCTAAAAGGTGTCCGGCATCTTTAAATCTTATTTGAAAACCTTCAAATAATTCTAGTTTTTCATCATAATCAATACCTTTAAGAAGATAGGAAGTTAGCTCTCCAAGTTTTGCAGTATAAAGAGGCTCTATTTTTTGAAGTCCTAATCTCATCCTTTTTCTATTTTTCCATTCTGTTTCCATCTCTTGAATATGACCACTATCTATAAGCATTGATCTACATAAATCTGCTGTAGCTTTTGTTGCTATTATATCTCCTTTAAATCCTTTTTTATAAAGCAGAGGTAATCTTCCACTATGATCTATGTGAGAATGTGACAATATAACATAATCTATAGTCTTAGGATCAAATGGGAACTCCTCATTACCCATCTCCTTCTCATCTCTTCCTTGAAAAAGTCCGCAATCCAATAAAATCTTTTTTTCATTTGCTACCATTATATGACAAGAACCAGTTACACAGCCTGCAGCACCATAAAATTCAATATACAGAAAAATCCCTCCTTTTCAACAAAATATTTATTAAATTATAGCATAGTAATATCTTTGCATAAAGTCAGAATATTTATACGAATCTTTGAAAGTATGTTACAAAAGCTTTTACTTTTGAAATTCAAGAATTAAAAAGCAAAAACTTCTCAAAAGATGGCTTTGAGAAGTTTTTACTTTACTTATTTATTTTTAGTGTTTTCCACAATAATACGGGTTATATTTTCCACTGCATTTTTCACTGGACTTTTTTCCATATGCTCAATATATTTTTTTCTATTTTCATAAAGTTCCTTAATCTTTTGTGGCAGAATTCCTTTTTCTATATCCTCTTCTTGAATCACCATGCTATATCCACTTCTTTCAAAAGAACTTGCATTTAGTATCTGGTCTCCTCTGCTAGATTTTTTTGAAAGAGGTATTAAAAGATTTGGCTTTTTAAGAGCTAAAAGTTCATATATTACATTAGCTCCTGCCCTTGATAAGACTATGTCCGAAGCCTTCAATAAGTCAGGTAATTCTTCACTTAAAAACTCATATTGTCTATAACCTTTTTTAGATTCTAATTTTTTATCTATATTATCTTTTCCGCATATATGAATCACATCGTAGGTTTTTAAAATTTCCTCTAACTCCGCTCTTAAATTATCATTAATAAACTTAGAACCTAGACTTCCTCCTATAACTAAAAGTATAGGCTTATCTCCAGTAAGATTACAAAATTCTAAAGCCTTTTTACTATTTCCTCTAAAAAGTTCTTCTCTTATAGGTGTCCCAGTTAATACTCCTTTTTCCTTTTTAACCTGATCTAAAGATTCTGGAAAGGTAAGACAAAGCTTTGTACAATAGGGCGCTGATAATTTATTTGCAAGTCCTGGTGTCATATCAGACTCATGTGCCACTACAGGTATTTTATTGAAGTGAGCTGCTATAACCACAGGAACGGAAACAAATCCTCCCTTTGAAAAAACTACATCAGGCTTTTCTCTTTTCATTATTTCAATAGCTTCAAATATACCTTTTATAACTTTAAAAGGATCTGAAAAGTTCTTTATATCAAAATATCTTCTAAGCTTCCCACTAGATATAGAATAATAAGGAATTCCACTATTTTTTATGATTTCTTTTTCTATACCATCTTTACTGCCTATATACTTTACTTCATATCCCAAGGATTTAAGCCTTGGAATCAAGGCAAGATTAGGTGTCACATGTCCTGCGGAACCACCACCGGTCATAATTATTTTATAATGCTGCAAAGAATCATCTCCTTAATATGTTGCTACATAGAAATAAAATTAGTTCCTTTGTAAATCCAATATTTATTATTTATCTGATGTTTACTAATTCTAATACTATTGAAAAGCTAACCTTCATAATTTAAGATGAGGTTTAAAAAAGGATCATTATGACTTAAACATCAGAAAATTCTATGTTAATTTTATCACTCATATATTCATCTATTATAGTATAACTGTTTTCTCCTCTAATTTCTATTATATTCTTTGGGAACATTATAGTGAATTCACTGCCTATATTTACTCTACTTTTTACCTCAATACTCCCTCCCATAAGTTCCACTAACTTTTTTACAAGAGACAATCCTATACCTGTCCCTTCTGCTCTTCTAGATAGAGAACTATTTACCTGAGCAAATCTATCAAATATAAAGCCAATCTTATCCTCTGGTATTCCTATACCTTCATCCCTTACAGTAAGATACATATCCCCATTAATAAAATTAAGTTCCACAAGTATTGTGTTTCCTTCTGGTGTAAATTTCATAGCGTTAGATATTAAATTCAGTAATATTTTCTCGTATTTTTCCTTATCCATAGTTACTGTATACTCTTCATCTGAGGTGTCAAATATTAGATTTATATCTTTACAATTAGCGTAATGATTTACAGAGGTTACTACATGTTCTGTAATAACCACCGCATCAAAATTTAAAGGATTTAAATTTAAAAATCCAGCCTCTGCCTTAGATATGTCAAGTATATTATTTACTAGCTTTAAAAGCCTTCCACAATTTTGGCTTATTCTAGATAAAGTTTTATCTACATTTGGGGTTATTTCTTCGAAATATATATTATAAGCTAACTGCAAGGAAGAATAGATTATAGTAAGAGGAGTTCTTAATTCGTGAGATATTACAGTAAAAAACTCATCTTTTAACCTAGTTACATTTTCTAATTCAATACTATGATTTATCTCTTCTGTAATATCAGAGGCATAAATATATATACCACTTGTACAATCCCCATTAAGATTATAGGGCATAAATTTAATCTTATAAAACCTGTCCTTACCATTAAAATCTTTTATAGCATAAGGTGAACAGGTATACTCTTTTCCTATCTTTCCACAGTATTCTAAAGCCTCAATAATAGTATTATCTTCTACCTCAGAAAATAAATCTTTCCAGTAATTATGGTTAATGTTTATATTTTTTTCTCCTTTTAGTATATACTTTGTAAACACTTCAAAATTTTTATTTGCAAGCTTTATCTTTAATGAAGGATAATCTATAACTGCCATAGGTATATCCACAGCATTTACCAAATCTTTTATAAAGGTTGATTGCTCTTCTATAAAAAACTCATGCTCTTTTATTTCTGTAACATCCTTTATAGTAATTATAGTGTACAAAACTTCTCTATTCTTATTCATTATAGGATTACTATTGTATTCTATATATTTTATCCTTTTATTTACCTTATCAATAAGTCTAAAAATAACATTTTTAACCATTTTTCGATTTACTATACAATATTTAAAATAATCTGTAGGCTCAAATCCCTTAGTATATAGATCTTCAAAGATAAACTTATCCTTTAATATTCTTAAATCAATGCTATCTACATCCTTTACATTTAAGATTCTATAGATAGCCCTATTGCAAAAATTAAATTCATCATTAGCATCTAAAACTATAAGTCCTTCGGATATATTACTTATAACATCTTTTAGATACACTAAATGCTCTTTTTCTCTAGACCTAAGTATTTCTATTATATTGCACTTTGCTTTTAATTCTGTAGAAAGGCTTATAAATTGCTCTCTTTCCTTACTTATCCTGTCATTTTTTATATACTCTTCTGTAATATCTGAGAAAGAGAGTAAAGCTCCTTTTATTTCACCATTATCTATTAAAGGTTGGCTATTCATATTAAAAATTATGCTTTTATCCTTTTTATCATATTTAATACTAAAATCTTTTACTCCAACCCCCTCATCTATAGTCTTTTTTATTGGATTTATATCTTTAAAAATAACAAAGTCATTTAATAATTTTATATTATGGTAATGGAAAATATCAAATATATTAACACCAATCAAATCCTTATTATAATTAAGAAAATTTTTCTCAGCTAATTTATTCAAGTGAGTAATCTCACCTTTTTCATCTATTATAATTACATAATAAGGTAAAGCTTCTATTACTATTTGAATTGTACTATTGTTATATATTTGCATCAAAATTACTCCTCTATAAATTTATTCCTTTATGTATATAACATAATTCTTTAAAAGACATTTATTTCCTCTTAATGCCCTTTTATTTTTATACATAAATTCTTTTATAAAAGTGTAAATTTTATCAAATATCAACAAATTATCTATTAAATTGAGGTTATTTTAAATAAAATCTAATAAATAAGGGTAGCTTATGGCTACCCTTGAACAGTTTATCTAAAATTTTCAATTACAAGCTGTATACTTATATTTCCATTATATTCATTTATATCTGGATAAAATGCTATATCTAAATTAATATTGTTATTTTTTCCTTGATATAACCTATCTAATTCATCTGCTCCATATTTATCTATTACCACTTTTTCAAATTCTTCAATATCCCCAAAGTATATCCCATCAATACAACTTCCATTTCTAGTTAGTAACTTTAATTTTAATACGTTTCTATTTTGTCCTAAAATACTCCCTCTTATTAGCCTAATATTTTTTTCTCCAAATAATGGCTTAGGATTAGCTTTACCAAAAGGTTCTAATGTCCTTAAATCCTGTATTAAGTCATAATTTACACAATCCAATGGCAATTGCATATCTAGATTAACTTTAGGTGTTAAATCCTCCTCTGTAAGCTCTGTTAATTCATTTAATTTTCTTCTTAATGGTTCTATATTATAAGTTTCTAAGGATAATCCTGCAGCCATAGGATGTCCCCCAAATCTATCTAATAAACTCTTACACTTTAGTAGTTCTTCAAACATATCATATCCTTCTATGGATCTTCCTGAGCCTTTAGATTTATCCTCAGACTTTGTAACTATAATAGTAGGGACATTATATTTTTCCCTTATTCTTCCTGCCACTATTCCTGCTAAACTTTCATGAACCTCTGGAATATGTATAACAAATACCTTATCTTTTCTTATATCAGTAGTTTCTACTAATTCAATAGCTTTTTCCACACCTTTTTGAGTCATGTCTTTTCTTTGTTGATTCAATTCATAAAGCTCTTTTGCTAGAATATTTGCTTCTTTTTCATCCTTTGTAATAAGTAATCTAAGACCTTTTTTAGCATTATCAAGTCTTCCAGAAGCGTTTATACATGGACCTATAACAAAACCCAGATGATAAGTAGATATGGTCTTATTCTCTATGCCTGTTTCTTTTATTAATGCCTTTAGTCCTATATTTTCTGTTTTATTTAACATCTCAATACCATTTTTAACAAAAATTCTATTCTCATCTACTAAATCAACAACATCACAAACTGTAGCAATAGCAACAAATTCAATGAATTTATAACATTCTTTTTTATCTATTTCTAATTCTTCATAAAGAACTTCTATTAGTTTAAATACTACACCTGCTCCACATAAACTTTTAAACTTATACTTACATTTATCTTGTTTAGGGTTTATTATAGCATCGGCCTTTGAACTTATAAATACCCTATTACCACTTTCATTTTCTACAAATGGAATATTATGATGATCAGTAACTATTACAGTTATACCTAAATCTTTAGCATGTTTTATAGGATCTATAGCTGAAATACCATTATCACAGGTAATAATTGTATCTATTCCATCTTCTTTTGATTTATTTACAATGTCTATATTTATACCATAGCCATCCTTTATTCTATCTGGAATTTCATAATCCACATCTGCACCACATCTTTTTAGAGACTCAAAGAGTATATAACTACTTATGACCCCATCCACATCATAGTCTCCTATAATTCTAATTTTATCTTTTGAACTGATTTTATCTTTTATTATCTGAGCGGCTTTCTCTAAATCTTGCATAAGTCTTGGATTATGTAGGTTTTCTAAGCTTGGATGTATAAAGTTTTTTAATAAATTGTCCTCAACAATATCTCTATTAACAAGCAACTTACTAATAATTTCGCTAATACCAAATCTTTGAGATATGATTTTATAATCTATTTTTTTATTTTTTATATACCATTTTTTCAATAAATCCTTCTCCCCTCTTTTATTTCTTAGCTTTAGTAAATTAATGTGTATTTTCTGCTTCTTAATGCTATACTATATTTAGGTGATAAACATGAAATTTTTTACAAATAAAAAAGTTTTTACTGAAATGATAAGTTATGCCTTAGTAGGTACTGTTAATTTTTTAGTAGACTTTAGCATAGTTAATATTTTAATGTATTTATTTAAAATTTATAGTGGTAAATTCCTAGCTCTCTTTAATATAATATCTTTTTTTGCATATTCTACTACAGGATATTTTTTAAATAGAGCATTTACTTTTAAAAGCCATAATAGTTCCTATGTAAAATATGTAACAGTACTTGGTATATCCATGTTAGCAGATAGTCTAATATTATCAACCCTTACATTATATAATATATTCAATATAAATAAAATTCTTTGGGCTAATATAGTAAAGCTCTTTTCCTTCATGGTTACTGGAACAGCCTGCTTTATTATTAATAAGTTTATAATTTTTAAAGAATAATTCTAGTCTTTCTACACTTCCCTAATATTAAGATAAGAACTAATATTAAATAAAAATAAAGTTATTCAACCCCCATTGAACAACTTTATTTTTATATCTACTTTTTATACATATTATAGAGCATTGAATCTTTTAATTCATCTACTTTTTCTTCTTCTCCCAGTTTAGTTAATATGGCATAGGCAAATTCTAAAGCAGTATAAGGGCCTCTGCTTGTCAATATATTTACATCCTCTACTACCGCTTCTTCCTTATATATTGAATTTCCAAGTTTTTCTCTGAAGCTCGGGTAGGAGGTAACCTTAGTTCCTTTTATTATACCAGCTTCTTCTAGAGCTATAGGCGCTGCACATATAGCTCCTACTAACTTACCATTAGCATAAAACTCTTTTATAGTTTCCAATACCCTTGTATTATTTTTTAGGTTCTCTGCTCCAGGCATACCTCCCGGAAGAATAACTGCATCATAAGTTTTTAAGTCCTCATCCATTATATTTTTGTCTGCTTTTACCTCAATTCCATGAGCACCTTTTATATACTCATCATTAAGAGAGCAAGTATCACAAGTAACCTCTGCCCTTCTTAGAACGTCTACTACTGTTAATGCTTCTATTTCCTCGAATCCTTCTGCTAAAAAAACTAAAACTTTTTTCATAAACCCTTCCTGATTTATCAGGAAGCCTCACCTCACTTTTATATTAAGTTATAATTAAGACGCTATAAAATAAATAACTAATCAAAGACTCCATAATTCTCTTTTGGTAGTTGAGATAGCAAGAGCACCTGATTTCAGGGCTCCCATTACATCTTTTTTATCACTTACCAACCCACCTGCAATTATAGGTACATTTAGTTTATTCACCATATGACTTATAATATCATTTACTATTCCTGGCATTACCTCTACGGCATTAGGCTTAACATCGTTAATATTTTTTATACCTGTTACCAAAGAAAGTGAATCTACCATAAAAACTCTTTGTATAGCATAAAGCCCAATAGCCTTAGCATGCTTTACATTGGAAGGTTTTGTTGTTAATATCCCTAATGGATCCACATACTTTTTAATGAATTCTATACCTATATGATCTCCTTTTAAACCTTCAATGAGATCAAGGTGAACAAATACTATCTTGCCCTTATCTTTTAATTTGTTGCATATGTCTGCTAGGTTCATTATGTTACCATAAAGTACAAAGACTATTAAAACTTTACTTTCAAGTACCGCTTCTAAATCATTATCATTTCTTATGGCTGCTACTACTGGATTTTCAATTAACAATTCTTCAATTTCAGTAAAAGATATCTTTCTCATTTGAATCTCCCCATTATTATTTCAATTTTATGTCTTTTATGTAGTCCCCCATTACTATCATAATAAGACTATTTCCTCGTCCTGCTCTGTTTTGAAGTTTCATATCTTCAATCTGCAACTTCTTATCTTCGCCTTTAGCAGATACTAATATTATACTCTCTATTGTATTGGATGTTAAAGCTATTTCATTATTATAGCATATTCTTTTGCTTAAAGTTTCATATTTTTCTGTCAAAATTCCGAAAATAACCTTATCCTCTTCTTTTAAACTTATTCCTGTAACTCCAGATGCTATCTTACCCATTTCTTTTATACTTTCTGATGAAAATTTGATACCCATTCCCTTCTCTGTAATTATTATTATTTCTTCAGTATCTCCTTTTCCAAACTCTACAGCAACAAGAGCGTCATCTTCATATTTATATTTGTATACTTGTGTCTCCATATACTCATCATCTAACTCTTTAAGCTTAGTCTTTTTAACCATACCCTTTTTAGTAAAGAAATACATGTAGATTTCCTCAGTAAAATCTTTTAAGGATATTATATTAATAACTTTTTCTTTTCCTTTAACAAACCCATCCACTATATCCTGAAGATTCACTTTATTATCCCCTATGTTTTGAATCATAAAGGCCGGTATTTTATAGGCAACTGCCCTATCAGTAAAAATAATTATAAACTCATTGCTCTTAGTAAATGTCTTTTTATAGGACTCTTCTCTATTTCTTTGGAATAATTTTAAGTCCCCATTTTTATTAACCCCTATTATGAATTCTGAATAATTCATTTCTTTAACATATTCTATTTTTATTACTTCATCATCTGAACATAACAAGAATACCTGTTGCCCTAAAATATTTCTATCTACTGCTTCCAACTTTGGTTCTTCTAGGGTAAATTGAAGTCCTTTCTTAGTAGCTACATTAATAAATAATTCTTCTCTTTCCTTTTCTACTAATTTTACATCTATTAAATTATCTCCCTCTTTTAATTTTAAAGCTAAATACTTGGAGTAATTTGTTTGGAACTTGTCTAAAGATGTCTTTTTTATATTTCCTTTACTAGTGAAAAATATAAAGTCTAAACTAGCAGTGAAATTTTCAATAGAGTAAGCATCTATTATGAGTTCTTCTTCTAGATCTAGTCCTTTTATTAGGGAATCCAGCCTTTCACCTTTCTCTTTCCATCTACATTCTGGTATATCATTACCTCTTATTTGATACATTTGGCCCTTAGCAGTAAACAATAGTATGGTATCTTTTGTATTTGAAGATATTAAGAATTTGCCGTAGTCCCCTTCTCTATATTCTATATCTGTCATGTCACTATTTATTCTATTATAGGACTTCATTGGGACCCTCTTTATAAATCCATCCTTTGAAATAGTAATCATAATATCTTCCACCACTAATAGTTCTTCTATATCTATTTTAGCCTCACTATCATCTTCTATTATTTCTGTTCTTCTATTATCTCCATAGGTATCTCTTATTTCTAAAAGTTCCTCTTTTATAACCTTTAAAAGTTCTTTTTCATCTTCCAGTATTTTTCTTAAAGCTTTTATAATCTTTGAGAGTTCTTTATATTCCTTTTCAAAAACTTTTATTTCAAGACCAGTAAGTCTATATAACATAAGTTCTAATATAGCTTCTGCCTGTTCTTTAGAAAAGGAGAATCTCTCCATTAATTTGTTTCCCGCATCCTTTTTAGAACTTGAAGCTCTTATAAGTGCTATTATCTCATCCATAACTCCAATAGCCTTTATAAAACCTTCAACTATATGGAATCTTTTTTCCGCTATATCTAATTCCTTTTCTGTCCTTCTTCTTACTACTTCCTTTTGATGACTAACATAATGTTTTAGTATTGACTTTAATCCTAGTGTTTCTGGCTTACCATCGGCTATAGCTACCATGTTAAAGTTAACATTACATTGAAGGTCCGTTTTCTTAAAAAGATATTTTAATATCTTTTCTGCAATTTCATAATCTGCAGCCTTCTTTAATTCTACTACAGCCCTAATACCATTTCTATCTGACTCATCTCTTATATCTGCTATAGCATCTAAATATTTTGCATGCCTCTTATCTCCTGTCATGTCCGATATAGTTTGTAGTATCTTTGCCTTATTTCTCCTATAAGGGAATTCTGTTATAACTATACCAAACCTTCCATTATCTAATTTTTCAATGGACGTCTTCGCTCTTAAAGTAACCTTACCTTCCCCTGTTTCATAAGCTGATAAAAGTGATTCACGTCCTAGAATAATTCCTCCTGTAGGTAAATCCGGTCCCTTTATGTATTTCATTAACTCCCTAGTAGTTATATCCTGATTTTCCATCAGCTCTACACTAGCATCTATAACCTCTTTAAGGTTATGTGGTGGTATATTAGTAGCTAATCCAACCGCTATACCAAAAGTCCCATTTACTAAAAGATTGGGATATCTTGAAGGCAGTACACTAGGTTCTATTTCTGTGTCAGAATAGTTCGGAACCATATCCACTACATCTTTGTCTATATCTCTAATCATTTGTAGGGCTAATGGAGCTAGTCTTGCCTCTGTGTAACGCATAGCTGCAGCACCATCACCATCTGTACTCCCCCAGTTTCCGTGACCATCTATTAATTTATATCTAGTACTAAAATCCTGTGCTAATATTACCATGGCATCGTATACAGAAGTATCTCCGTGTGGATGAAACTTACCTAGAATATCCCCTACTATCCTTGCAGATTTAAAATAAGGCTTATCAGGAAAAGCCTTTAAAAGATATGCGCCATAAAGTATTCTTCTATGAACAGGCTTAAGCCCATCCCTTACATCAGGAAGAGCTCTATCCTTTGCCACCTCCACTGCATAGGGCAAATAATTTTCTGGCATAGCTTCCTCTAGAGGAATCTCCACTATATTATTATCCTGTGGAATATTAAACTTTTTCGCCATATATTTCAACCTCGCTTTAATCTAATGTTTAAATAGAAAAATATAAAGTACAGTTAAAAAATAAACTGATAACCAGTTTATTTTTTAAAACTCTGCGTATTTATACATATAATTTTTTCTTGGTTCTACTATATCTCCCATAAGTAGTGAAACCATTTTTTCTGCTTTTGCTGCATCATCTATGGTTACTTTGTGAAGAGTTCTTGTTTCAGGATTTAAAGTAGTTTCCCATAATTGGTCTGGATTCATCTCTCCTAGACCTTTGTACCTTTGGATAAGAGCTCCCTTACCAATTTGTTTTTTGGCCTGAGCTAATTCTTCATCACTATAGGCATATTTATGTACTTCTCCTTTTTTAGCCATCCTATATACCTTATATAAAGGTGGCTGAGCTATATACAAATGTCCATTAGTTATAAGTGGTCTCATGTACCTATATATATAAGTCATCCAAAGGGTTCTGATATGATATCCATCTACATCCGCATCACTTAGGATGATTATTTTGTTATATTTTAGATCTCCTTCTTTGTAGTTATCCAAAGTACCTACTCCTATGGCAGTATTAAATATTTTTAGCTCTTCACTAGCTAAAACATTTTCTAGCTTTTGTTTTTCAGTATTCATTATTTTACCTTTAGAAGGCATTATAGTTTGAAACCTTCTATCTCTAGCTTGTTTTGCACTTCCTCCAGCAGAATCTCCTTCCACCACAATGAATTCACTAAAGCTTTTATCTTTCAAGGTACATACAGCTATTTTGCCTGCTAATGGTGCTGTACCTCTACCTATTTTTTTCTTTTCTGCCTCATTTATCTTTTTTATCTTTTCTCTTCTTTGAGCTGCTTCTTGAGCATTACTCATTATATTTTGAGCTAATTCCTTGTTATCCTCTACCCACTCACTGAGCTTTGTGTAAGCTAATTCATTCATCATAGTATATGCTTCAGCATTACCTAGTTTAGTTTTAGTCTGACCTTCAAATATAGGGTTGCTTATTTTTATTCTTATGATTGCAGTCATACCCTCTCTAAGATCGTCTCCTTCAAATTCCTTATCCTTATCTTTTATAAGATTTAACTTTTTTGCCCACTCTTTAAAGGCTCTAGTCATACCAGTTTTAAATCCTGTTTCATGGGTACCAGCCTCTGTGGTAGGTATGTTATTTACATAACTTGCTATATGCTCTGTAGTTGAATCAGTAAATTGAATACATACTTCTGCATACATATTTATGTTTTCTATATTCTTTTCACCTTCAAAAATAATAGGATCATTGTGAATTGCCGTTTTGCTTTCATTTAAATATTCTATAAAATCTAAGAGCCCTCTTTCTGAGAAATACTCCTTTTCCATTGTCTCTTCTTTTCTGTTATCTATAAATTTTAGTCTTATGCCTTTATTTTGGAATGCCAATTCTCTAAGTCTTTCGTCTATTATATCAAACTTAAAATCCACTGTACTAAAGACTTCTTTATCTGGTAAAAATGTTACCTTAGTTCCTGTATGATTACATTTATCTACTACTTTTAAAGGAGTTACAGGAGTTCCAGGCATATTTTTCTTTAACTCTTTATCAAAAGCATAAGAAAATCTTTGTCTATATATTTTAGAATCCTTATATACCTCAACTTCCATCCATTCTGATAGAGCATTAACTACAGAGGCTCCTACCCCATGAAGTCCTCCTGAGGTTTTATAATTTTTATTGTCAAACTTTCCTCCAGTGTGCAGCTCAGTAAACACCATTTCTACACCAGACTTCTTCTTTAAAGGATGAATACCTGTAGGAATTCCTCTACCATCATCAATTATAGTAACACTTTTATCTTTATTTAAAATTATAGTAGCAGTGGTTCCATAGCCATTAGTAATCTCATCTATGGCATTATCTAATATTTCCCATATGCAATGATGTAATCCCTTAGTACCAGTTGAACCAATATACATACCAGGTCTTACCCTTACTGGTTCCAGTTTTTCAAGAGAAGTTAAATCCGTTACATCGTACTTTATGCCATTTTCTAATTCCCTATCCATTTTACCCCTCCAGCTGTAAATTATCTTCAAACCATTTTTGGAGTTTATTTACTCCATCTTCTATGCTTTCTATATACATTTTTTCCACAAATTCATGTTTTTTCATGGAATTTATATACATAGGATCGTAATATTTTATCATAAGCTCTTCACAGACCTTATCATACTCCCTATTCATTATCATATCTTTATATCTAATTATATTTTTTTCACTTATATGTTTTTTCATGGCTTCTAAATCTTCAATTATTTCCATATCAGCATTATCAGGAGATGTATATTCCCTTAATAAATTTTCTCTTCTAAAAGAGACATCACCTTCTAAATATACATGATACCCTTCATTCATTTTGTTAAAAATGCATTGGGAAATTATTATACGTCCTATCCTCTTACTTTCACCTTCAACAAAAACATACTTGCTTTTTCTAAGACTTAATTCTTCATAAACTAAAGACTCAAACATCTTCTGACTTCTACATTCCCCAAGTCCTACGTTTCCTAAAAGAGATCCTCTGTGATTAGCAGCATACTCTAAATCCAGAACATCAAAACCTTTTTCCCTTAACCTACTTAATATTTCTGTTTTCCCAGTACCTGTTTTTCCATGAATCACTATATATTTTATGTCTTCATTTATTAGAGGTAATTGCTTATTAATAAAATCTCTGTACCCTTTATATCCTCCTTTAAGCTTATAAGAGTTAAATCCCAAAGAATTTATCAAAGAGCTTATACTTCCGCTCCTCATGCCTCCTTTGGCACAAAAAAAAGCCAATCTTTTATGAGGTTTATAAAGAGATACTATTCTATCATATATATAAGGAAGTCTTGCAGAAATAGCTTCTATTCCAATACGTTTTGCTTTTTCTACACTTTCATTAACATAGACATATCCTATTTTTTCTCTTTCCTCATTGGTAAACAAAGGTATATTAACTGCTCCAGGTATGGTAGCTTCATTAAATTCCTTAGGAGATCTTACATCTATTAGTATATATTCTTTTGGATTCTCTAATACTTCATTATATTCAACAAACTTAATCATTTTCCCTCCATAAATTACCAATCTTTTTTTCTAATAGCTAACGGTTTATAGTATAAACCCTAATTAAAATCATGTCAAACTTATGTTCTTATACTATTCTTTGTTAAACACCTTTAACTAAATGACATTTTTTTATTATATCACAACTTTATTTATGCTGTGTACAAAAGTTCTTTACTAAAGAAATAAAAGAAAGAACCTTGAAAAACTTCAAATTCAAGGTTCTTTCTCAACTTGATAAAATTATCCTTAGCTGCAGCTTAAGCTTATTTTTATCTTTTCTTATTACTAAGAGGCTATATTTATAGTTGTCCACTATGTGTCTTATAGCTTCTTTATATTTGTCTTCTACTTCACATACTATCTCTCTATTTTTATTTACAAAATAATATTTTGAATTTATATACTTAAAAACAAGGTTGTCCCATTCTTCTACCTCTTGTACTCTGTTTGGGATTTCAAATACTACTCCTTGATTTTTTAATATTTCAATAAGCATGATATAAGAATTTTCTAAAGACTTATGTTGATTTATCCAAATATCCTTTTCCTGCTCTAATATCACCTTATTATTATTCTCTTTTTCTATAGAATTTAATAGAGTATCCTTATGTTTTTCTAATGACTTTATTTCATCTTTCTTATAATTATTGTATAATCTAATTATCTTAGTTAGCAGGTTATCTAATAAACTCATATTTTTCTCCTTTGCTTTACATAAAAATTACTACAAGGAGGTAATTCTTATGGATAAATTTATTGATATGCTGAAAAATCTAATATCTAACTTAAAAGATTATTTTAAAAACACCATATATAAATTTAAATATAACATAAATAAGCGTAATACCCTAGGAATAATGTATAAAAATATTATAAATGAAAAAAGGAAGGAAATCTCTCCCCTTGAAGAGGAGCTTAAATTGCTAAAGTCACAAAATATCTTAAAAAAAGATGAGATAGAACACTTAAAATACGAAATAGAAAAGAAAACTAAATTACTAAAAAACATTCAAGAGCTTATAGCAAAGCCCTAAAATAAAATTTTACTTTTATTCATATTAGTGCTTTGCTATAAATTTTATAAATTCTTTTTTCTCTAAAGGTGGACTATAGTAGTATCCCTGGATTAATGCACAGTTTATTTCTTTCATAAATTCTAGTTGTTCTACTGTTTCGACTCCTTCAGCTATAACCTTGGTACCTAGTTCTTTAGATAAATTAACTATTATTTTAGAAATAGCACCGTCATCCCCCTTAGGGTAATCCTTTATAAACTCTCTATCTATCTTTATCTTATCTATCTCCATTTTTCTTAAATAACTTAATGAAGAATATCCTGTACCAAAATCATCTAACGCTATGTTTATACCCATTTCTTTTAATTTAATAAGTTTATCATTTATTTCTTCTCTATTTTCAATTATAACACCTTCAGTTATTTCAATTTCCAACATATTAGCTGGTATATTATATCTGTCTACATAACCTTTTACTATTTTGTGTATGTCCTGTGACTTAAATTGTACTGGCGATATATTAATTGATATAGGAACCTTACTTTTTATTGATACCATGTCCTCTTTAATAAATTTACACACACTATCAATTACCCATTCTCCAATTTCTTTTATAAGTCCTGTTTTCTCTGCCACCGATATAAATCTATCTGGTGTTACCGTACCCAACTCTTGATTTTCCCATCTTAAAAGAGCCTCTGCTCCTACTACTTTTTCATTATAAATATCTACCTGTGGTTGATATTTTATATGGAACTCGTTATTTTCTATGGCACGTCTAAGATTATTTTCTATCTTTACCTCATATAAATATCTATCCTTCAAATGATTAGAGTAAAATTTATAATTATAGTTTCCTTGACTTTTAGCAAATTCCATTGCTATTCTACCATTTTGGATAAAGTCTTCTATTGCTTCCTCATTTTCTTTTTTAATTTCTGTAATACCCATAGAAAAACTTATAAAAATCTCTTCATTTTCTATATGTATAGGTTCCTTAAGCTTGTCTATAAGCTTATTAATATAACTTATTAATTGATCTAAATCCAATCTATTTTTTATAACTAATATAAATTCATCCTTATCTGTCCTTGCAGTTACATAAGCATACTTAAATACAGCTATTATTTCCTTGGAAATAGAAACCATTATACTATTTAAACTTTCTGAGCTACAAATAGCATTTAAATCACTATAATTTGCTATATTGATACATATTAAAATTCCTTCTTCTTCTCTACTCATGTCCTCTAGCATATTTATAAGTTGAAAATAATTTGCAAGTCCTGTTACCTCATCAAACCTCTTTAGCTGCTCTATATAAGTCTCTTTCTTTTTAATTTCTGTTACATCCTCAAATATCCCTACATAATTTACACTATTATCCTCCTTATTATTTATAAGGCTTATGGTAAGAAATTTAGGATACAACTCTCCACTCTTTCTTCTATCATATATTTCTCCTGTCCACATACCCTTTTCATTTATATCATTCCACATTTTCTTATAAAACTCTTTTCCGTGGATTCCAGACTTAAAGTAAGAAGGTTTTTTACCTATAACATCTTCTATACTATACCCTGTTATTCTTTGAAAAGCCTTATTAACAACAATTATATTTTGTTTTCCATCTGTAACTAATATAGCTTCTCTAGAATTTTCAAATATATCTGATGCAATTTGAAGTTTATAATTATCTTCTTTTCTTTTAAACATATAAAAACATATAATTAAATTTATTATAATTAAAATAGCAAAATAAATTATGTGCATTACTCTATTACACTCAATAGTAATCATCATTACTAATATAACAAAAACCAATGAAAGGGTAGGAGTATATAATTTTAAAAATTTTTTATAAATTTTATTTTTACTCTTACTTTTTGACTCATTAAAAATATAGTTAATGTCTTTCATGTTGTAACTCTCCTCATTGTAATACCTACAAGGTTTATTATATACCATAAATGGCAAATTTCCATTAACTTTATCATATTAATATTATGAAAACTTTTATATCTAACATTTAATTAAGTGATTCTTAGAGTAAGGTTTTATTTTAAGTGAATTATTTACTATAGAAATAATGACTTTTTAAGATTACTAAAACAAACTTTTTTATATAATGTAATCAAACTTGCAGCTTTAAAGAAAGATAAATTATAGAACTGATTAATAAATTACTATAACTATAGTTTTCACAAAAATTTCATACTAAGGTGTGAGTATGACTTTCAAAATATATAGTATATATAATTTTAAATTATATGGGTTGTTACAATATTTAAATACTTATTATTTAACTTATAATATTCGTTAATAAGTTTATCCATTTCTCTACTAATATTTAATTTTTCATCATAGCTTATTTCATCATTTATAAATGCTTCATTTAAAATTATTCTGAGGCTTTCTATTTTTTTTATTAGAACCATAATATTTTTTTCTAAAATAGAATTATTATACATAATAACACCTCCACAAACTCTTTTATATGTCTACGATTTAAATGATTAAATCCATGTCATTATATAACTTTATTTTATTTTTAGATGAAATAATATAACTTTACTTTTATGTAATTATATCATATATTTTACATATTTATCTATGCACTTTATTAAGATTCTTACAAAACAGTGTTGTGATTATAATTAAAAGGACCTCCCAAGGTAACCCCTTTGAAAGTCCTCTTAATTTTCTCTTTAATTTACGTTTTTCCCTGATAATATATCCTTTGCATCTTCAGGATTATCTGTAATTAATCCATCCACACCAAATGTTAATGCCTCTTTTATATCTTCATCTGTATTTACTGTCCATACCCAAACCTGTCTATTTAATTTATGAGCATTATTAACAAATTTTTCATTAAGTAAAGATTGCTCTATAGAATAAAAGTTCACATCCAAATTACTTAAATCTCCTACCGCTAAATACATTATATACCCAAGCTTTATATCTTTATTTATATTTCTTACTTCCTGTAATATCTCATAATCTAAAGATTGTATATAGCATTGATCCCCCATTTTATAATTTTCTAATATGGAAATAACTTCTTCTGCCAACCTTCTCTTGTCTCCATAAGGTTTTAGCTCAATAAGAAGCTTTATCTTACCCTTGCTTTCTTTAAGCACCTCTTCAAGGGTAGGAATCCTTTGAAATTCATTGCCATTTGAGTAATCATAATTTATATTTATATTTTTAAGTTCTTCATAATCCAAGTCCTTTATATTTTCATTCACTCCAGCTATCCTTTTCAGACTTTTGTCATGGGCTAATACTACTACCCTATCTTTTGTATCTTGTACATCTATCTCCACAAAGTCATAACCTTTCTCTATAGAAAGTTTTATAGATTCCATTGAATTTTCAACAGCGTATTTATTATCTCCCCTATGTGCAGCTATCATAGTACTTTTGGTAAGCAGCATTATATCATCACTAATAAAATATCCCAATGCAGAACTCCCTAATATAAATATGGCTGTAAAAGAGGTAATAATTCTTTTTCTTTTCAGTACAAAACTATAAACTTTGTTATCTATAAATTCTAACTTAGGAAACTCAATTACGGTTACTTCATCTTTTAAATCATCCTCCTGCTCTCTTCTCCTATTGTAGTACAGTCTAGTAATAAAAGTCATATCAAATGGTGCTGCTACTAAAGAAAATATGAAAAATACTTCACTTAAAAATATAATTAAATAATATTCGACTAAATCTAAATCTAAGCCTACCCCTGCGGCTTTAAATAATAAATATATAGATATTAATATGACACCTATTATTAATACAAAAGCTATAAATGCCATTAAGTTAAAAATTATTATACCAAATAGTATCCTCAAACTCTTTTTTTTAGTAAGAATAAAACTCTTTTTAATAGCAGGTCTTATATTTTTATTCTCAATTATTATACAGTGAACTGTAAAAATCATCCTTACAAATAGCCATAATAATAAAATTGAAAAAGCTAAATATAAAAATGTATATAAATAGGATTTGAATATCTCTTCTTCAATAAATTTAGGAATTTTTATACTACTTATAAGTGATGAACTTATATTAAATTCTGAAAAAGGCATTAGAAACAGTAAGTAAAGACTTAATAATAAACTTCCAAACCCTATGATTCTCGGAGTTTTTACTACCGTATTCATCACAGCTCCTGTAATTGATATACTTTTTCCATAATGCCTTTTTTGAGATATTAAAATAAGAACTCCAAATTCTATAAAAACTATAATTGTGGCTAATAGCGTCAATACAATAAGACCTGCCATTCCCTTGGCACTCAATCCTATTTTAAATATTTGAGCATTAGATAAGGAGTATTCTCCTAAGGATTTAATTATTCTATGGAAAATATAGACCATTAATGGCATTAAAACAAAACTTGTAACTACTTTAAAAATACTTTCAAAACACATATATTTTATAAAATCTTTTTTAAAATCCTTATAGCTCTCCCCAGCCAATTTAAAAACACTTTTTTGTTTCACTTTTAAATTCTGCAAAATATCTCCACCCCAACAATAAAATTAATAAAAACTATTCATGATTTTTCTTTAGATTAATTATAACTCTATTTTTTTATTTCTTATCATTATATAGTATACTATATAATAAATACATATTTGTTGTATAGTTTAGGAGGAATTATGAAGATATTAAACAGTTTTCAACTAAAAATAATCATGTGTATATTTATGTTTATGGATCATATGGCTGAATTCATTCCTGGAACTCCCCTATGGTTTAGATATATCGGAAGAGTGGTTGCCCCTATATTCTTCTTTTTACTTATTGAAGGATACTTTCACACTAAGAACAAAACTGCTTATGCTAAAAGGCTTTTTATATTTGCTCTAATTATGTTAATAGGAAATAGACTTTTAGACAGCTTAATTTTTCCTGCTAAAAACATAGGTATACATAATAATATCTTCTTATCTCTATTTTGGGGTGTTATGCTACTAAACAGTATAGAAAAATATAAAATCTCTTATGAAGATAAAAAATCTAACCTAATTTCAATATTATTAATTTCAATATTATCTATGTTTTCTGAAGCTAGCTTTTTAGGTTTAGGTATGGTTCTTATCTTCTATTTTTATAAAGAAAAAATATTAATAAGAGATCTTCTATATATACTCTTATCACTGTCCACCATATTTTTATTTGGAAGCATATCATTAACTTCATTGTTATCAGAAAATTTTCAATGGATGATGGTGTTCTCCCTTTTATTTATTCATATGTATAATGGGAAAAAGGGCTTAGGTTTAAAATATTTTTTCTATATATTTTATCCTATACACATCTGGATATTGTATATAATAAGCTATTATATGTCTAAGTGATAAGTGAACTTATAATAACTTTTATATTTTAACAAGCTAATAAAAAGTTAAAGAGCTGTGCAAAAACCCAAGAATTTTTGCACAGCTTATATATATTTATCCTTGCTACAAACACTAATACCTACAGCCACTCTCTGGAAGATATTAATACAAAATCATAGATCTTATATATCTGCTTAAATTATATATAGCAACTAGTCTCTAAATAAAAATCACTTGACTTTTAATATTATTACTCTTCAATAGTATTTACATAATTCAATACATCTCCTAAACTTTCAGATGTATATATAGAGTCTATACCTCCACCATGATAAAATACCGCAAACTCTGATGGACTTAAATAAAAGATATGATAGTTTCTCTCTCCTACTTTCCTATGACCTAAGCAGCTTTGTTTATCCTCAATTATTTCTTCAATTCTCTTCTCTCCAGCTACTACATTCTTCATATGTTCTAAATCTTTAAAACGCTCATAGAATTCAAATTTATTCATTATTATGTCCCCTTTCAGATACCTAGTATCCAGATAATTATACCATAAACAGATTTCTTAATTCTGTATATCTCATAGTATCACCTTATTATATGTTCTCTTTACCTCTAAAACATTATTCAATATTCCAAGATAGTAACCCTGATTTTTTTAATTATTTGTAATATCTATATCTCCTTAAAACTAATTAATTTTATATTATTTTCCTTAATATAAATTTTAATTTTATCACTGGTTAAAATATCAAATTCTTTTTCTCTGAAATTATTATAACTAGAAATTCTCATTAACTCTTCATCTATATATGCAGGATGACACATTATTTCAAGAGAATCTGCATCTTTGTATCTTAATAATAGTTCCTTAAGAAAAGCTTCATTAACATTATCTTGATAAAACTCCATAGAAAAAGCCTCTGTGGTTTTTACTCCTTTTGATTTATAATACTGTATCATATTATCACTTAGTACCCTTAAAGGTAATTTATATTCTTTTGCTAATTCAATAACTATTTCTGTTAATTCTTTATTATATCCAAAGAAATGATGGTGTCCATCTATGTGACTAGGAGTTATTCCATAAGTATAAAATTTCTCCATTTGAGCTTTCAGCTCTTTTCTTATTTCCTCATAATTAAAATCTTCTAAGTTTCCTATTCTTCTATAAAAATCCCCATTGTCATCCACTAAAGAACTTACTTCTTTTGGGGGTAACACAGGTTTTCCACAGGTTAAAGTCAGATGAATTCCTATGCTATCTATTCCTCTATTCTTTGCTTCCTTCATTCCTTCTTCTAAAAACAATCCATTTACCATAGCTGTAGTATCTGTTACAATACCCTTTGTCATAGCATCTAGTATACCTAATGTAACGCCCTTAGTTAAACCAAAATCATCAGCATTTATTATAAGTTTCATATAAAATCTCCCCCTAAATTACATATTTAAAATAAATTTTTAGCATTTATATCAATTTTATATTTTCACCTCTAACAACCTAACATTTTGTTTCTTTTAATACATTATATCACACTTTTTTTCTATTAATTATTAAAAATAGTATATATTCACTAATTAATTCTATAGATAACTTTAATCAAATATTATTTTTATATAGACTAATATTATATTTAATAAATAGGAATACTAAATATTGATTCTTTACTAAAATGTTGAATAAAAGGAGTGTCTATTTATGGATGAATTTGAAAAGAATATTAAAGAAAAAACTTCTAAGATAAAAAATAATTTTGGAAATGCAAGAGAAGATTTAAATGAAAGATATGGCGGATTTAAAGAAAATTTAACAGAAAAATATGATGATATAAAGCACGAATTTCAAAGTGGCCTTGGAGATTTAAAAGATGATGCAAAAGAGAAATATCATGAAGCTAAAGCTGAGTATTATAAAAGAAAAGGAGATATAAAAGATTCTTTAAGAAAATAGCTTGTAATTTTACAAGCTATTTTCTTAATTTATATAATTCTATATCAATATCTTCTTAGCACCTATTTAAATATTTATAAACTTTAACAATTTATCAAATATCATTGTGCTTTTTATTAGTCTAACCACTATGTTATCTTTTGCTGAAATACTAATATGTTTTTCTAAGTCACTAATAATATCTTCTGTTTTACCCTGAATTTCCTTACATACTTTATTTCATGGGGTAATAGTTTCAATACTATTCTTTTAATTATATTAGATTTCTAAAGCATATACATAGTTATCTTTTAAATTGAACCATACTTCCTATAAAAGTTTTACTTGAATTTTTCTTCTATAAACTCATTGTATTTATTTAATGCAGCATTTAAAACTTTGCTTGCAGCAACAACCTCTGGATCTATTAGATTGCCGTCTTTTTCATTTATTAAATACTCTAACTTTTCTCTTAAGATATCTACATCTTTAAGTAAATCTTCTAATTCAGACATTTAAAACACCTCCTTGATATATAGTTTATCCAAGAGGTGATTTTAATTTCACTTTTTATTTATTTTATAATTATTGCATATAAAAAAATATATTTAATGCCCTGTGATTAAAATCACAGGGCATTAAAGCTTACCTTAAGCAATAACTTTTCTCTGCCAGTTGTCTCTTCTATAAATTAAAAGTCCATATAAGCATACTATCAAATTACTAAAACTCATAGAAAACCATATACCTGATGGTCCTATGTTTGTAAAGTATTTAAATATCAATATCATAGGCAACCTTACAAACCAAAGTCTTCCTATTTCCATAGCCATAGAGTATTTAGTATGTCCTGAGCCTTGGAAAATACCTTGAAACACACTAAAGATCCCCATAAGCGGCGTAGAAACCGCAATATATTTAAGATAATTTATTCCTTGAACTATAACTTCACCATCATCTCTTGACTGTATGAAGAAATTAATTATAGCATCGCTCTGCCACAACAAAATAATACATCCTATTACAGAAAATGAGATGGTAAGTTTTAATGATTTTTTAAAGGCTTCCTTTACCCTATCTATTTGGTTAGATCCTAGATTTTGTCCAACTATAGAGGTTAAAGCGGCACCTACTCCCATAGCAGGTTGCATTATTAAAGAAGTTATTCTATTAACCATACCAAAGGCTGCTATAGTTGCTGTTCCATAAGAAGCTATAAATCCATTAAGAACCATAAAACCTAAAGCTGAACCCGATTGTCCAATTGAAGATGGCAAAGCCACTTTTACAATTTTATTTATTATCTCCTTATCAAATTTAAAATTTTTAAAGCTTGGCTTAATTATAGCTGAAGATCGCATAAGAATAACCATACCAACCAAAGCTAGTAATGCCTTAGATATTAAAGTAGCAATAGCAGCACCAGCTATTCCCATAT
The DNA here is from genome assembly GCF_018919175.1 of Clostridium simiarum. GTDB lineage: Bacteria > Bacillota > Clostridia > Clostridiales > Clostridiaceae > Clostridium_L > Clostridium_L simiarum. The sequence goes on from NZ_JAHLQL010000001.1 coordinate 1,076,381, forward strand.
CAAAGGTAAATATAAATATAGGGTCTAATACTACATTCAGTATTGCACTTATACCACTAAGTATAGTTGGCATTAAGGTATTACCCTGAGAATTCATAATAGAATTAAAGCTAAAAAATAAAAACATAAAGGGCATATCTAAAAAAGTTATTCTTAGATAAATATTGCTATATACTCCAAGCTCCCCAGTACCACCCATAAGTCTAATAACAAAAGGACTTATTATATATCCTAAAATTGCAAAAGCAATAGAGCATATTAAAGATATTACAATAAGCTGACTTGAGTATTTGTTCGCCTCTTCGTATTTTGATGCTCCAACCAATTGAGATAATATAGATGTACCTGCAATAGAAAGTCCTATTCCTATAGAGATAAATAAAAAATTTACTGGCCATACAAAAGAAGTGGCAGCAAATTGAACAGAACCTATTTTACTTACCCAAACTCCATCTGCCAAATTATAAAGTGTTTGAATTAGGTTATTTATCATAATAGGTAAGGATAGTGTGATTATTACTTTGTATAAATCACCATTAAGTATAAGATTTCTTTTTTCTTTTGAATTCATGAAACTCCCCCTAGTGTCATCCTCTTAAAAATATAACAAATAAATTATACCATTTAATCCTCTATTAAAATACAATATTAAATATAATCTGGTACAGTACAGGTGTGAAAAATTATAGTAAAAAGCTTAATATTACTTATAATAATTATTAAAAGACTATGGCCAAACCATAGATTTGGTCATAGTCTTTTACTCATCTGAACTTATAAATACCAGTTTAATTTTGAAGGGGTGTTAGAATCCGTAGTTATAGATTAAAATCTATCCCCTATGAAGAACAATTAAAAAACTCCTTAGTCTTTTAGTATCTAAAATTATTTAGATAAGTTTTTGATAACTTCTAATAATTTTATAGCTGCTTTTTTAGGTCCTTCCTTTTCTTTGCCACTTATACCAAGACCTGTTCTTAGTTGACCTACCTTTACTCCTTTATTAAAGAATTCTTTAAAATATTGTGGAATAAGTTTATCCATCTCCTCTTTCTTTTGAGCAGGTCCAAAGGGGTTTGCAAAGTATGATTTTACAAGTCCTTTTTCTGTAGTGGTACCTTTTGCCATTCTAGCTCCTTCTCTAAACACCTCTATTGATTCCTCTGGAGTATTAAAGAATTCTAACTCTTCTCCATCTTCGTAGTTGTTAGCATATAAAAATAAATCTATTTCATAACCTGAGGTAATCTCTTTATAATTAGCTACAGGCATAACTAATCTTGCATTTATTTTATCCGGATTCATAAATATACTTCTATCTATCTGTTTAAAAGCATATCCCGTATCTAAGTCATCCAGTCTTACAAAGGCTCCTATTTCCGTTCCATAACCTAGTGGCTTACCCTTAGGATTTAGTTTTACCACTCCCATATCATCAAATATTACGGTCATATCACTTATATAATCTTCTCCAAGCTCTCTTAAAGCCTCAAGACTTTCGGACTTTCCAGCTCCACTATCACCCATTATAACTACATTAGCCACCTTATTATCTTTTGTAACTATATTAACCATAGCACCATGCACAGGAAGATTTCCTCTTTTTATCATTATTAAATTATGAAGAGTTAATGTCATTTTTTTCATATAACCAAAATAATCTATATCTTCATGATAGTTTACATATCCTAGCATAATATCATTTTCTTTATCTTCATAGAATACTGTTTTTACCTTTTCCTCATTATCTCTAGCTCCAAACACATAAATCAAGTCCGGCTTTTTATCTCTACATTCTTCCTCTTTTGCTATTTCAAATAGATTACATAAAGTTACTCCATGAGCCATGAAGTCTCTATGAAAATAGATATAAGCTAAAAGACTTCCAACCTTTGCAGGATAACAAAACCAATGATTAACATTTATGGAGCATGATTTAAGTGGATCTTCATCAGTTTTTGTAAACATACCATCTCTTGTATTTTTTTTAGGATAGGTTATAAAAGGAGGATCTAAGACTATAGATTCTATAAAAGGTATATTTGCTAGAACCTCATAGCTTTTTCCATGGGGCCAACTAACATGGTTTAATATAAGCCCTGCATTTCCTCCTGCAGGTAATTGTCTATATATTTTAGGTTTAACCCCTAGAACATTCTCCTCTATTTTTCTATAAGTGTTTAATATAAGTTTTGAAAAATCATTATTAGCGTCTATAAAGTTTACACTTTGAAGACCTTCTCCTATTTTGTTATTTTGAACTATAGTATATCTTTCTATCTTTCTCCAAAAGTTATATAAATCTTCTATAAAGGCTATGAACTTATCTCTATCCTCTAAAAGTTTTTCATATTTTATGTCTATATTTATTATTTCTTCAACTTTTAAAACCATAAGAAATTTAAAAACCTTTATTAAATCTTTACATACTTCTTCATAGTTTTCTAAACTCTTTACTATATACCTATATATGTTGCTTTCCTTTTTCCTGATATTATCTAAGTAATGCTGAAGTACAGTTTTAAAACCATAACTATCTAATAATGATTCTGTGGTATTACAATATTTAGCAGTAAAGTTAATCATAGCTTTTCCGTTACTTAATGAAAATTCTTTTTGCATATCACACCTCAATCTGAAATTTATAATAGTATTTCCTTCATTTAAATCATCTTTTTATAATTATATCACACGTATTTGAATTATTCTTTCTATCAAACTTTCATATTTCAAAAAGTAAACCTTTAAACCTATATTGTAAATAGTATTCTCTTGATTATTTATTACTATCAATAATTCTATCTTTAAATAAACATAAAATTTTTATCCTACACCTAGCCACTGGTTTTTATTCCTTTGATATTGCTTTAAATAAAAAAGATTATTATGTTTAAAAATCTTTAATCTTTTACATAATAATCTTTTAATCTCAAATTATCTATTATACTTTAAAGCTATTACTTATTAGTCTTATTATATTTTTCAATGGCTGCATTTATAGTCTTAGCTGAATTTTCAACGGCTTCTTCTGGACTCATTTTTCCTTGAAGCATACTTTCTATATTGGTCTCTATAGTTTGCCTTGCTTCTGGGAATACACCAAGTAACGCACCTCTTGATTCTAATGGTGATTCATGTAATTGATCTATAGCTGTTTGGAACTGAGGATATTTAGTTAAGGTTTCCTTAAGTTCTGCACTATCATAAGCTTTCTTGGTCACCGGGAAATAGCCTGTACTTTTATTCCAGAAAACTTGTTGCTCTGAAGATACCATAAACTTTACAAATTCAAATGCAGATTTTTGTTTTGCTTCATCTTTCTTATCCATTATCCAAAGAGATCCTCCTCCTATGGAAACTCCTCCTTTATCCCCTTCACTTAACTTAGGAAGAAATGCAGTGCCAACTTCAAAATTACCATTTATACCTTTCATCACAGAATTCAAAACAGAAGTAGAATCTATCATTATAGCAGTTTTTCCAGCTATAAATGCATTTTGTGTATCAGAAGTTTTCCTTCCAAAATTTCCAAAGTTTCCGGAGTCAAATAACTCTTTCCACAGCTTAAACACCTTAACTGCTGATCCATTCTTATCAAAATCTACATTAGTAGCCTTGTCTTTTCTTCCATTTTCGTTGTTTGCATAGGTTTGTCCTTGTTTGGCTATTAATTGTTCCACAAACCACCCGTATATAGCCATAGAATAACCATATTGACTTACTTTTCCATCAGCATCTTTTTTAGTAAGCCTTTGAGAGATTTCTTTAATTTCATCAAAGGTTTTAGGTGGCTTTTCTGGATCTAAACCTGACTCCTTAAAAGCATCCTTGTTATAATATAAAATTGGTGTTGAAGAGTTAAAAGGCATAGAGTATAGCTTATCATTCACAGTGTAATAGCCTAATAAATTTGGTTCAAGACTTGAAATATCAAATTTTTCTGCATCTATAAACTTTTGAATAGGAGTTGCATAGGTACTATCTATCATCCATCTCGTTCCTATATCATAAAGTTGCATAACATCTGGCCCTGCATTCCCTTGTTGAGCACTCTTCATTTTATTAATAGCATCATCATAGGAACCTTGATATTGAGATGTTACCTTTATGTTGCTTTGGGAATTATTAAAGTCTTCTACCATTTTGTTAATGGATTCGCCCCCTACTCCCCCCATAGAATGCCAAAATACAATTTCTGTAGTCTTCCCGCCTGCCGAAGCGCTTGTATCCTTTTCTTTGCTACAACCTACAAATAAAGAGGAAACTAAAGTTGTTAAAATTAAGCTTGCAATAACTTTTTTCTTCAATTATAAAACTCCTTTCTATGAACCATAATTTATAATAAAATGATAATTACAAACATTTATTAAACTAATCAGTAAATGTCTAGCCCTTTACAGCTCCAGAGGTCATACCTTTTATTAGCTGTTTTTGTCCAAGTATAAATATTAATATAGAGGGTAGTAATATCATCACAATACCTGCAAGTATTACTCCATAAGATTGTGACTCAGCAAACTGGAGCATACTTATACCTATTTGTACAGTTCTCTTTTCAGGAGCATTAGTGATTAATAAAGGCCACATATATTGATTCCAAGTGGATAAAAACACATACACACCTAATGCTCCAATAGCTGGTTTTGATATAGGCATAACAACTCTAATCAAAAATTGAAAACTATTGCATCCGTCTATAATGGAAGCCTCTCTAAGTTCCTTTGGAATAGTCATATAAAATTGTCTCATTAAAAATATCCCCATAGCAGAAGTCAAATAAGGCACAATTAGTCCCCTATAGCTATCTAGCCACTGCCAAGAAGTCATGGTTAGATAATTTGCAATTATTATAGCTTCTCCTGGAATCATCATGGTGGAAAGTATAGCTATAAACAAAAACTTTTTACCCTTAAATTCGTAAAAGGCAAAGGAGTAGGCTGCAAGACTAGCCGTGATGATTTGACCTATGGTTACTGTGGTAGCAACTATAAAGCTGTTTAATATAAATCTAAATATAGGCACAGAACTTATAACGCTCTTATAATTAGAAAGTTGAAATGATTCTGGAAATATCTTAGGAGGATATTGAAATATTTCTCCCTGATTCATAAAGCTTAAAAATAAAGCATAAATTAGTGGGAATATAATAATTAAACCTATTAGAACATTTACTATATATAGAATTTTTCTTTGTCTCTTATTAATCATTATTGATAGTGCACTCCCTTCCTCTCATATTTAAACTGAATTAGTGTAATTGTAAGCATTATTAAAAATAAAATTATAGACTGAGTACAAGCCATCTCAAACCTATTGTTAAAAAAGGCTTCTCTGTAAATAGAATGAACTAAAACATTGGTAGCTTGTCCTGGTCCTCCAGCTGTCATCAACTTAACTTGTCCAAAAGATTGGAAAGCGTTAATTACGTTAATAAGTATGACAAAAAACAATGTAGGTGAAACCATAGGTATAGTTATCTTAAACAACCTTTGGAAGAAATTTGCTCCATCTATGGCAGCACTTTCATTTAGCTCTTCTGGTATATTCTTAAGACCTGTAGTAAGGAATATAAAGTTAATTCCTATATTTAGCCAAACCGTTACTATAGCCACAGAAATTAAAGCCCATCTTTCATCTGTAAGCCACCCTATGTTTGTACCTAATATATAGTTCATAAAACCTATAGTGGGATGAAATAACATAGACCATATAATAGCTGCTGGAGCTGATGCAACTGCCATAGGCATAGAAAACATGATTTCGTAAATCCTACTAGCCTTTAATTTTTGATTAGCCAATAAAGCTAAAATAAACCCAACAATAATTGCAGGAATAGCTATCATAGGTACAAATTTAAGAGTTACTTTAAGGCTATTAATAAACTCTGGTGATTTAAAGATATCAACATAGTTTTGAAACCCTACCATCTCTACAAACTTGCCTCTAGCATTAGTCAATGTGAAACTTAAGAATAAGGTTTTAAAAAATGGAAAATAAACAAAAACTCCAAAAATTAAAAGACATGGAATTAAATATAGATAGGGTTCTATTAAAAACTTTTGTTTGGGTTTTACATAAATTAGATCCTTGTGAGTAATATTTTCAGCTACCTTAGAGTTAATAGAATCAATTGAGTCTTGCATAATTAACCTCCTAATACCATTTAAATATTTTCTTATGAAAAGGTACTGGCACTGACTTGATTTAATATTCATTAATTATAGTTATAGCCTATCCTTATGTGTAAGTCACTAAAAGCTTAAGAATATTAACCTAATTTTGTAAATATTAATAATTTTAACTAAATTATAACATATTAAAATAAAGTTTTGAAACATAAAATTACTTTTATTGTAAATTTTATGTTATAGTTTGATTCTTACCATAAGGTTATTCTTATCACAGATTAATCTATAAAATAAAACTAACCTTGATGTGGATTTTGTAACTCCGCATCAAGGTTAGTTAAACTTATAAAAGCCTTTAGAAGGTAAGTTTCTTTAAAAGAGCATTAGCAATGCTAGTAATGGGGCAAATCTTCCATTAAGCACCAACCTGAACCTCTAAATCTTCAACCATATTATTTATCCATTTACCTGATGTAAATCTTTTTATAAGTATAAATACTTTTACTATTTCTTCTATAGAAGAAATAAGCGCAACCATATATACTGGCAGTTTAAAAACAAAGGCTCCCAAGAAAGCCGCCGGTATACCTATTAGCCATAGAGTTATTCCTTGGACTATTACTCCAAATTTAGCATCTCCGCCACCTCTAAGTATTCCTACTATAACCATAGCATTATAGACCTTTATCATCATAAATAAAGCATAGATATATAGTATATATTTAGCATCCTTACTTACTTCAGCAGAAACATTAAACACTGATAATATTAAAGGAGTTGTAGCAAATAAAACTACAGATAATAACATCCCTACCCCAAGTGAAATCATGCATAGCCTTCTAGCATAAAGCTTACCATTCTCTTCATTTCCAGCTCCTATTTCTTTTCCTACAACTACCACAGAGGCATTAGCTAGTCCAAAAGTTATTATCATAAATAAATTAAGTACTGTAGTACATATTTGTATTGCAGCTGAAGCTTTTGTTCCTATTCTTCCATATATAATTGCATAAGTTATATTACCTAAACCCCAGCAAGCTTCATTTAAAACCACTGGAATTACGATATAATAAACGCTTGATATTAGCTTTTTAGAAGCCCCAATAAAGTCCTTTAATCTTGCCGCTAATATACCCTTTGAAATATATATATAAGATAAAAGTACAACACATTCTAAAATTCTTGCTACTAAAGTAGCTAAAGCAGCACCTTTAACTCCCATAGCTGTAAATCCAAGCTTTCCAAATATAAGAATATAATTTAAAACTCCATTAGTTATAAGTCCAACAAGACTAGCTATCATAGGAAGTAATGTATTTTCTATACTTCTAGAAGCTGAAGAAAAGTTAAATGTAATTGTGGTAAATATATAACTTATACAAACTATCCTAAGATATTCACTTCCAATAGCTATAACATTTTTATCTTTATTGAATATAGACATTATACTTTCCGGTGATATTGCAGCTATTATTGTAAATATGAAGGTTACAAGTATTCCACTTATTAATCCTATCCCTAAAACTTTTCTTATATTTTCTTCATCTTTTTTACCCCACAATTGAGCTATAATTACAGAGCAACCTGAACTTATTCCCATAGCAATTAGACTAAATAAAAAATAATACTGATTTGCTATTCCAACAGAAGCAAGCTCTACTTCCCCTACCATACCTATCATTACAGTATCAAGCATATTAAGTGATGATGCAATAAGATACTGCAGAACTATAGGTAAAGCCAAGATAAAGACTCCCTTATAAAAACCTCTATCAGAAAATATTTCTTTAAATCTTGTACTAATGTTCAAATTAACTTCCTCCTTAATATTAAAATTCAAACAAAAAAGATAATCCCCTCTGAGTTTTTTCAAAGTGGATTATCAAACACTTGGCTTTTATAATCATGAATTAAATGACTATAAAAACATACTATTAAATTTAAACATCATTAAAATAACCTAAAAAGTATTATATCAGCATTAATAAATCATGTCAAAATTAATTTCTTATATTAAAGTCTTACTGTATTTAATTAAAACTTAGTAAAATTACCTTTATATTTCACATAGCCGCTTTTTGTATGCTTTCCTAAAGTTGTATCATAGGCTACATGAAGTATTCCATTCCTCCTATATAAAGGCGTGGCTTTTTCATGAGGATTTAAATAACCTATTATCTGGGTGCAAGTAGAATCTTGATATATGGTCTCACTGGTTGATCCATTTTCATATTGGTAGGCATATAAATACTTTATAAGACTTGGTACATTTTTTATATACTCAGTCCTAGTACCATTAGGCGTTGGATATTTAACTAAAACTAATTGTTTTGAGTAACTAATATCAAGCACTTCTATCCCATCACCTATATCTATTCTTCCATCTATTATATTTCCTACTGCATCTCTTACATAAAACCAATCATTAACTACCTTTGCATTAGCTACTATTTCAGTGTTTTCAGGTGGTGTTATATCCACATCTGGCTTCTCAGGAGTAGTGGGTGTTGAAGGGATAGTAAATCCTACTAAAGCACCTACTATAGCATCTGCCATCTTGTTTTTTTCATAGATACTCATGTCTACCTTAGAGTCACAAAAACAACACTCTAAAAGAACACAAGGCATATTAGTATATAAAGGTACATAAAGCTTTCCTACTTTAACTCCCCTATTTACAAAACCTAGTTTTTCTATCTCATTACATAAACTTTTGCCTATAACTTCTGCTAACCCACCTAAGCCACTTATCCAACTTTCAACTCCATTAGCAGTACCATTATAAACATTAAAGTGAATACATAGGTGAAATTTGGATCCACTACTGTTTGCTATTTTAACTCTATAGGCTAGAGAGCCATTAACACTATTAAATTTTACTCCATAGGGTGTACAATCAACTACAGTATATTTTGCACTTTTAAGCTTTGACTTAACTAAAAGCCATACCTCTTTGGTTAAATCATCTTCTTTTCTATATCCCACAGCTCCAACATCTGGACTGCAATTATGACCTGCATCTCCGCTTATTATTGATCCTACTGGTAATATTACCATAAAATCATCTCCCACTTTAAATTTTTAAAAGTTTTTTATATCTATAGTTAATTTTCTATTAACTTATCTTTGGATAAATAATTGTCTCAATGCTATAATATGCAGTAAATATAAATATTCAACTATTATTAATATACAAAAAGGTTAGGCTTAAATCTTATATTAAACCTAACCTTTTTTTAATGATTATGATATTTTTATTTTATTAAATATCTTCTAATACTATGTTGTTTTTAATGAGACTTTCTTTAACATCAATTATTCGCTGATTTTCTGAACCTCTATATTTTAATAATAAATTCTTTTTAGAAATCTCAAATTTTCCATCTATAAGTATATCTATTTCTTCAAGAAATCTTAACCATTCTTCTGTTTTTTTACCTTTATTTAAGATATATTCATAAGTATAACCTGTATATGTGATTATATTATAGCCTAAGGCCTTTGCCTTTTTTGCAAGTTCTCTAAAGGCTTTGGCTTGTTCAAAAGGTTCTCCTCCACTTAATGTTATGCCATCTAATAATGGATTACCTTTCAATTCTTCTATAATATCTTTTACTTCTACAAGTTCCCCACCTTGAAAGGAATGAGTATGTGGATTATGACATCCCTTACAGTTATGTTTGCACCCTTGAGCAAAAACCACAAGCCTTATGCCAGGACCATCTACAATAGATTCTTTTATTATTCCTGCAATTCTTAACTTACTACTCATATATACCCTTCCTTTATAACAAAATCATTTCTAACACACAATCCATAACTTTAATTATAGCTTACACCAGAATTATAAGTGTTTAACTCTATCCTTTTCTTCTGCTTTTTTTGCATCATTAAATCTTTCTAAAGTTCCTACAAGATAGCCTGTTATTCTACGAATTCTTTCGAATTTAACGCCTTCTTCTTTTCTACCACAGGATGGACACTCATTACCTATTATACCTGTATATCCGCAAACTGGATCCCTGTCTAGTGGATGATTTATAGATCCATAACCTATACCACTTTCCTTCATAGTTCTAACTACCTTTTCAAAAGCTTGAAGATTTTGACTTGGATCTCCATCTAATTCAACATAAGTTATATGTCCAGCATTTGTAAGTTCATGGTAAGGAGCTTCAAGATTTATTTTACTAAAAGCACTTATTTCATAGTAAACAGGTATATGGAAACTATTAGTGTAATAATCCCTATCTGTAACTCCTTCAATAGATCCAAAGGCCTCTCTATCAATTTTTACAAAACGACCAGCTGTACCTTCTGCTGGAGTAGCAATAAGAGAGAAGTTCAACTTATATTTTTCTGCCGCCTCATCCATTCGTTTTCTCATATGTGAAATAATATTAATCCCTAATTCTTGAGACTCTTTTGATTCTCCATGATGCTTACCTACAAGTGCCTTAAGACACTCAGCAAGCCCTATAAATCCTGCTGTTAAAGTTCCATGTTTAAGCACTTCATAAACTTCATCTTCTAAGTTGAGCTTATCAGAATCTATCCACACACCTTGCCCCATAAGGAACGGATAATTTTTTACTTTTTTTCTTGCTTGAATTTCGAATCTTTCATTTAGTTGCTCTATAACAAGATCCACTTGTTTATCTAATTCACTAAAAAATACTTTTATATCTCCATTACTTTTTAAGGCTATTCTAGGAAGATTTATAGTAGTAAAGCTTAGATTACCCCTTCCATAAACTACTTCTCTTGATGGATCATGTACATTACCAATAACCCTAGTTCTACATCCCATGTAGGCTATTTCTGTTTCTGGATGCCCTTCTTTATAATACTTAAGATTAAAAGGCGCATCTATAAAAGAATAGTTAGGAAATAACCTTTTGGAACTAACCCTAAAAGAAAGTTTAAATAAATCATAATTAGGATCTTCTGGATTATAATTTATTCCTTCCTTTACTTTAAATATTTGAATAGGGAATATAGGTGTTTCACCATTTCCAAGCCCTTTTTCCGTAGATAATAAAAGATTTTTTACTACCATTCTACCTTCAGCTGAGGTATCTGTACCATAGTTAATTGAACTAAAAGGCACCTGTGCTCCAGCCCTACTATGCATGGTGTTTAAATTATGTATAAAAGCTTCCATAGCCTGGTAGGTACTTCTATCTGTTTCAATATAAGCTTTTTCTAAAGCAAAGTCTTGGGCTTTTTCTATTAATTCAATAGACTCTATATTCTTTAATAAATGTTGCTTTTCAATGTGAATATATTTTTCATGATTATCTAAAGAAGGTATGATATCATAATCCTTCTCGATAACCCTAAACATTTCTTCTACAAAATCTGATATTCCTTCTTTAGAAGTTAATAATTCTAGTGCACTAATAAGGTTTTTTCTATAGAGTCTTGCATAGGTTTTAGCTACACCTTTTGCCATACCATAATCAAAGTTTGGAATACTTTGTCCTCCATGTTGGTCATTTTGATTGGATTGGATGGCAATACAGGCCAAAGCAGAGTAACTTTGAATATCCTTAGGCTCTCTTAAAAAACCATGACCTGTACTAAATCCATTCTTAAATAACTTAACAATATCTATTTGGCAGCAGGTAGTAGTAAGGGTTAAAAAGTCCAAATCATGTATATGGAAGTCTCCTGATTTATGAGCCTTTGAATGTTTTGGATTTAAAACAAACATCTCATAAAACTCTTTTGATCCTTCTGAACCATATTTAAGCATTGTTCCCATGGCAGTATTTCCATCTATATTTGCATTTTCACGTTTGATATCATTATCCTTAGCTTCCTTAAAAGTCAAATCTTCATATACCTTCATGAGCCTTGTATTCATCTCTCTTACCCTTGTTCTTTCGGCTCTGTATAATATATACGCCTTGGCAGTTTTAACATATCCATTTTCTATAAGAATTTTTTCAACAATATCCTGTATATCTTCAACTGTAGGTATAAAATCCTCAGTATTCTTCTCTAAAGTATTTATAGCCTGGCTAGCTAAGTTTAAAGCCCTATTATAATCATACTCACCTATAGAATTTGAAGCTTTAAATATAGCATTAGCAATCTTTTCTATATTAAAGGGAACTTCCCTTCCATCCCTTTTCTTAATCTTAGTAATCATAAAAATTTCTCCCTTCCACTAGAGCATTTATATTATCCTATTTCAAATTATCAACTTTCATAGGATAAATCATTTCACAAATTAAATCAATACCCTATAAAATAAATAAATCCTTCCGAGCACAGCAACAGAAGGATAATGCATAAAATACGAAATTATACCCTTGTCACACCCCCTATCCTTCGTAGAGTTAACGGTGTATACCTATAGGCAGGTCTTCTGACTTAGGATCATAAATGTTTTACACCTTCCCGAGAAACCAGTGGTAATAGTAAAACCTCTCCCCATTACAGCGGCGGGACCGTTCAGGACTTTCACCTGCTTCCCTTTTAAACTGCATACTTAATGCAATCACCTATATGATACAATATTTAGTTATAGAAATTTTACCATATACCATATGTTGTGTCAAATAAAATAAAGTCTACCACTTTGTAGTAGACTTTATTAAAATATTTCTTTATAATATAAATTTTTCTGTTATAGATTTAAGGATTTCTGCACTATTTAGATTATCCTCTGCACTATTTTTTATCCCCTGTATACTCTCTACTATATCCATTGTCTTAGTTGATATAGTAGTAACACCTGTTGCACCTTCATTTATTGTATTTGCCATTTCTCCTATAGCCTTCACTATTCCACTTATAGATGCATTTAACTCCTCCGATAGAGAACTGAAATCCATCATAAACTTATTTAAGTGGTCTGCATCCTCATTATACTTATCACCCACACCAATAAATTTATTATAATCCTCTCTTACCTCTTCATCTATATACTTTAGCATCTGAATTGAACTTATATTCAAATTTTCCACGGATCTTGTTACATTTTCTACTACACTTTGAATATTTCCAACTATCCTTGTTGACTCCTCTGCTAGCCTTCTTACTTCATCAGCAACTACAGCAAAACCTTTTCCTGCCTCTCCAGCTCTTGCTGCCTCTATAGCTGCATTTAAAGCTAAAAGATTAGTCTGGCTACTTATTTCTAGAATTGCTTTAGATAATACTTCTATTTGACCTACAGCCTTAGATCCTTCCATAGCCTTTTCTAAGTCATCCTTCACCTTATGATAAATTTCTGAAGAATGTTTCTTTGAGTTTATAGTCTCTACCTTTAGTCCATTTGCTCTTTCTGAAATACTATTTGTTTTTTCAGCGCCCTCATTTGCCTTATCAGCCATGGTAACCACTGCAAGTTCCATTTCCCCTGAAGAGGCAGATATCTCTTCAATTGTGGCGGCACTCTCTTCCATTCCTGCCGATAATTGTTCAGTTTCTTCTGCTGTCTTATCAGCCTCTCTCTTTAATACATCAGTTAAATCTTTTACTAATATAGCATTTGAATTTATTGAGTTAGATGCTTTTAATAAGTTGTTTATTATTTCACTTAAGGATGTCCTCATGTTAGCAATAGCATTAAACATCAATCCGATTTCATCTTTTCTACCTAAATACTTATCATATTCTTTTTTGTAGCTTAAATCTAATTTAGCTGTATTATCCACTAATTTTGATATTTCTAATATAGGCTTAGATATTTTGGTAGATACCATTAACCCAATCAAAACAACAATAATAACTATAAACACATTTGCACCTAACAGTATCTTTTCTAAAACTAAAACCGGTTTGTTAACTTCTTCTACATCTGCACTTATAACTAATATCCAATTAGTTGAAGGAACTATATCATAAACTGCTATTTTTTTATTTCCTTTAAAAACATAATTAACTATATTATCTAAGCCTTCCATATCTTTTTCTTTCTTCCCTACTAAAGCTTTTATTTTATCATTTTCTACAGGTTTTGAAATTTTTTCTTTAATGGGGTGATAAATAATATTACCTTTCTCATCAACTAAATATGTATAGCTAGAGGGACTGCTTGAAACCTTAACATCTTTTAAATATCCATTTAAAGTTTCTCCTTTAACAGCTGCACCTACGTAACCTAAAATTTTTCCATCAGACATTATAGGAGATGTAAATACTACAATAGGGGCATTAGTTGATTTTGAAATCATTGTTTCACTTACTATTTGGGCTCCATTACTTTCTAATGTAGCCTTACTATAAGATCTATCATTTATATCTTTTCCTATTAGTGCTTCATCATCATCTGCCACTATTATACCTTTATTATCTACTATAAAAGTATGTTCAAGATTTCCTTGCTTTAAGGTATGATCCTTTAGTAAATTATTAAGAGAAAGTCCTAATGTCTTATACTCTTGGCTATTTTTATCTCCATAATAATTAAAAAAGTCGTATACCATCTTATGACTAGATAATCTAGCAACATTAGCCTTTTCCTTTTCAACTACTAGTTCAATAGAATTTTTGGCACTATATGATAAAGCCTTCATATCATCTTTAGATAGTGTATTGATAGATTTACTTGTAAATATATAAGTAATTACGCTAGCAAATAAAATAGATACTAGCACAGAAACTACCGTTAATATAGAAATCTTCTTTTTTATAGACATACCATTTCCCTCCATTTTTAATTAAATTAACATAATTATTAAAATTACTTTTAAATTAATATAAGTATGTCATATTTTGTTTTATATTTCAATAAAATTGCTACTTAATATTAAACACAATATTTTTTATATTAAACATTAGTGATATAATAACTTTATAAAAAAATCTATTATAATATTTTGGAGAATATTTATGAAAGAACTTATATTGCTTTATGTTATATTTTTAAATGTATTAGGCTTCTCATCTATGTATATAGATAAATCCAGAGCTAAAAGATCTAAATGGAGAATAAAAGAAAGCTCCCTCTTACTTATCTCAGCCCTTGGAGGAAGTATTGGTTCTTATTTAGGTATGAAACTTCTTAGACATAAAACAAGACATAATAAATTTAAATACGGAATTCCCCTCATTATTTTGATTCAATTAATAGTTATCTATTTATTAGTTTGTAGATAAAAGCAAAAAGAGAGGAATTTCCCTCTCTTTTTACCAGTGATGTTCTAAAGTTTTATAATTATTAATGGTTTTATATAAATTTATAAGTTATTAACTTTTAGGAAATTCTATAGTAACTTTAAATAGATCTCCATCGGTGTTTACTTTAAACTCCCCGCCTTGCAGTTTTGTTAGATTACTTGAGATAGCTAACCCCAATCCAGAACCTTCAGTGTTTCTAGATTGATCTCCTCTTTTAAACCTTTCTAATATTTCTTCCTCATGAAAATCTATCTCAAAAGCTGAGATGTTTTTCATTGTTATAACCACCTTATCCTCTATATCTTCAACAGTAATGTAAACTCTTGTGTTGTTTAAAGTGTATTTTAATATATTAGTAATTTGGTTTTCTAATATCCTCCATGTCTTTTTCCCATCTACCATTACATATAGCTTTTCCTCTGGCACCTTAACCCTAAAGTCTAAAGTGCTTACCTTTATCTTCTCTTCAAATTCTGCTAAGGATTGCTTTAATAAAGCCACTATATCTACTCTCTCAATATTAAGTTCTACCTCTCCACTGGCTGCCTTTGATGCTTCAAACAAATCTTCTATAAGAACTTTTAGTCTTTGAGATTTTCTTTCTAAAATTTGAATATACTCATTTCTTTCTTCTGGAGTTAAATCCTCATTTTTAATTAAATCCACATAGTTTATTATGGAAGTTAATGGCGTCTTTAAATCGTGGGATACGTTAGTTATAAGTTCTGTTTTCATTCTTTCACTTTTCATCTCATTATTCAAAGATTTTTTTAGTCCAATCTTCATATTGTTAATATTATAAGCTAAAGTTTTTAATATGCCTTTATCCTGTTCTTCAATAGTATAGTTTAAATCTCCCTTAGCTATCTTAGAGCTTCCAATGACTATCTTATTCAAATAAGTAGCAAACTTTATGATATATAATGTAACCCCTCCTATATAGGTCAATATATATATCATTAAAACAAAAGTTCCAAAGCCGCTGGAACCATGTAAAAAGACCATGGAACACATAAATATAAAGGTAAAAATTAAAAATGCACCTATCTTAAAACCTGTAGATTTTATAAGAAAAGACCCTTTTATTAAATCTATTATCTTATAAAGCATTTTGTTTATTATAAAATTTATTATTTTATAAATTAAACTTTTTCTCTTTATCCATTCCTTAAACTGATCTTCTTTTACTTCTTTGAAAGATTTATAAGTAAAGAATAGTAAGTAATACTCAAAAACTATAGCTATTCCTAATAAAATAGTGACTTCTATCTCCCTCAAAGATTGATATGCAGCTACAAGAACTAGAGTTCCTCCTAACAATATTAAGCCCAATTGAATTTCGATCCAAAGCTTTCCATATAACTTCTCTAAAAATCCTTTATCTACATTTTCATTCTTTCTGTAGATTCTTAAATAAATCAACGATAAAATCGATGATACAAAACAAGCTCCAAGGATAGTTAATTTTATAGCAACACTTTCTTTTACACTTTCATACTGGGACTTGGCTATTTTAATATTATCATAATAAAAGTAATCCTTTGGAATAAAATAAGAAATACTCAAGTTTTTATTAATTTCCTCTCCATAACCATCACCAAAATACCCATCATATAAAACCTTTAGCTCTTCTTTCGTAAAAGTTGACTCTGTATTATCAACTATATTTTTATTATTTCCACCTTTTAGTATTAAGTAAAAATCGCTCTTCTCTTTTAGTGAATTAATAGCTTCCTCACTTAATGTATCTTCTATATTAGTTTTCGTTCTATTGTCCTCATTATCTACTATGACATACTTTATATTAGAAAGGTTATTTATTACACTTAAGTTATTATTGTATTCTCTCATTCTTTCATTTATTATATCGGATTTTATATCATCTTCACTTTTTAAAATGTTTTTTTTAACTTTTCCTATATCACTCTCTTTTGACTTTAAAAGAGAATCTAATTCTTCTTTATCATCAGACTCTTTAGCCCATCTTATTTCACCTTTAAAGCGCTCCTCTATATTATTAATCGCTTGTTCATATTGCCTTAAGTTTTCCTGTGTCCTTCTTTTAATCTCTGCTTCTGGTACTCCTGTTAAGTTTTTTATTTCTTCCTCACCTTTATAAATAGTAAAATTATTTATCAATGCATTATTTAGTTCCTTAAGAATGTTTTTAAATCTATAGGTTTCGTAAAAACTTTCTCTTTTTATATTGTCATAATTTTTTACTAGATCTTTCCCAATTATTCCTGATAAAATTAAGCTTGCAGTTAAAATAACAACAGCTATAAATCTTAATATTTTACTGCTTTTCAATTTTGTAGCCAATTCCCCACACCACCTTCAAATATCTTGGTTCACTTGGATTTATCTCAATTTTTTCTCTTATTCTTCTTATATGAACCGTTACAGTATCCGTATTATAAGAAGGTTCATTCCAAACTTTTTCATAAATTTCATCAATAGAAAAAACCCTACCTGGGTAGGTCATTAATAATTTCAATATTTTATACTCTAAAGGAGTTATCTTAACCAACTCTCCATCAACAGAAACTTCCTTAGTAATTTCATTTAAACTTAGGCTTCCCACTGTTATGATTTCATTTGTAGTACCCTTATAATTACCTAAATTTACATATCTTCTAAGTTGAGACTTTACTCTAGCTATAAGTTCTAATGGATTAAAAGGTTTTGTAATGTAATCATCAGCTCCCATATTGAGTCCAAGAATTTTATCCGTATCTTCAGACTTTGCTGAAAGCATTATTATAGGAATGTTCTTTTTCTCTCTGATCTTCATAGTTGTCCTCATTCCATCCATTTTAGGCATCATTATATCCATTAATATTAAATGGATTTCCTCACAATTTAAAATATCTAAAGCTTCTATACCATCATAGGCTTTAAAAACTTTAAGCCCTTCATTTTTAAGGTAAATTTCTATAGCATCTGTTATCTCCTTTTCATCATCTACTACTAATATGTTATACTGCTCCATATGTTTATCCCCCTTTTCCTACTATAGATATTATACCATCCCCTTTTTCCTTTATCTCCTTTTAATTATATAAATAAAATCTTACAAATCCCTCTTTGTAATTATTAAAATTTCCTTACAAGGTTAACCTTTTACATAGTTTTAACTTAAACTTTTAAATATTACTGTAAAACACCCTGTAAAATTTATTACCCTAATATATCCTAAAAAATAAAGTGCTAGATAAAAGGTAATTAAAACACCTTCTATCTAGCGACTTTTTAAAATTAATATTATCTAGTACTAATATCCTCTTCTCTTTGCTTCCATTCCACTGTCATTTATTCCAGGCTCTTCTACAGTAGTAGGCAGTCTATTCTTTGCCCACTGATTTTGAGTTTTATGCCCGTTAGCTAAATAATTTTCTTTAGACCATTCTCTTTTATTCTTTTTCTTCATACTATTATCACCCCTAGTTTTTAATATATTAAAGTACTCATTAATAGTATGGATGTTTTTTAGGTAAATAATCTAACTAATTTTGTTTACACATAATTAGAATCATATTCCATCTCCTCTATTTTATTAGAGGAAAAAACAAATCCTATAATAGCTCCTGTTATAGCAGGCGTAATCCATTCAAGGCCTATAGAATAAAAAGGTAAATATTTGAACAAATTGGTCATAAAATCTAATTTCAACCCAAATTGTTCGAGAGATTTTGTGACACTAATTATAGATACTGATATTATGCTAAACAAATATACATTTGATTTATCTTTTAAAAATTTATTAGTAAATGAAAGCAAAATAAGCGTAATAGCCATTGGATAAATAGCTGTTAAAATAGGTACAGATATCTTAAGAATTTTAGTTAGTCCCATATTTGCCAAAGTCATGCTTGACACACTTAATATAATTACCCAAGTTTTATAAGAAACCTTTGAATTTAATGATGTAAAATATTCACTGCAGGATGTAATAAGTCCAACGGATGTTGTCAAACAAGCTAATGAAAATATTACCCCTAAAAGTATAGCTCCAGGTTTTCCAAATAAGTATAAAACCATATTGGTTAATGCCACTGCCCCATTTGTAGCTTCACCAAACTTAACCTGGCTTACGGCTCCTAAATATGCTAGCATAGCATATACTACTAATAGGAAAAATCCAGCTATTAATCCTGCTTTAATAGAGTGTGAAACAATTTCCTCTTCCTTTCTAACTCCCATTCTTTTAAGAGTTACTGCAATTACAATACCAAAGTTCAATGCAGCTATGGCATCCATTGTCATATACCCTTCTAAAAAACCCTTAAAGAAAGGATTTTTAGCATATTCCTCTGTAGGCATACTAAACTTCCCTACAGGGGTAAATAAACTGCTAATAAATACAATAGAGATAAGCATTAACAATATAGGTGTTAATATTTTTCCAAATCTATCTACTAATTTTGATGGAGTTAGACTAAGCCAAAATGCTATTGAAAAATAGATTAAAGTATATAATAAAAGAACATAACCATTTGACTTTAATCCATCAGATAAAAAAGGATATATCCCCATTTCAAAGGCTAAGCTTCCAGCACGAGGAATACCTAAAAAGGGTCCAATGGCTAAATATATTATTATTGTGAATGTAAAGCCAAAAAAGGGATGCACCTTTTTAGCTAAGTTGTATAATCCTCCAGTTTTAGAAACAGCGGCTACTGCTAATATGGGTAGTCCTATAGCTGAAGTAATAAACCCAGCCATAGAAATCCAAGTTAATATACCAGATGATTGTCCTAAAAATGGCGGAAAAATTAGATTTCCTGCACCAAAAAACATTGAAAAAAGCATTAAGCTAACAAATATCATATTTTTTCTTGATAATTTATCCATAGTTTTGCCTCCAAGTCTAAGTAGTTTAATTAATTTATATATAATATAGCGCTATTTATATTTAAAATTTCATATTAGTGAGATACATTATAATTTTACGCAACAAAAAACCCGTCCCCAAAAGGGACGAGCTTACTCGCGTTACCACCCTAATTCTATAAATAATCAAATAAAGCTATAAGCAATTTGTTTATTTATAGCACTTATCTACGTACACTTTCATACGCGTTCCTTTTAACGGAAGACTCCCGGCAAGGCTTACTTATATAAGTTTCAGTCTTGCTTCTCTGAGACGATTTTCGGATATGATCTGTACATTGGCTTTCAGCGCTTACCAACTCTCTTTGGAACAGATTTCACAACTTACTTTTTCTCTTCATAGAATTTATTTCTAAATTATTAAATATGCTATCATAATATATCTATTCTGTCAAATATTATTTAACTTTTTTATTGAACAATAAAGTTCTCTATGGTTAACCTTTTATAGTGTTATTTAATTATTATATTAAAAAAGCATCTAACTTAAAAGTTAAATGCTCTTCTTTGATTATTCTGTAGCGTAATTATCAAAATATCCTTGTACTAAAACTATAGGAGTACCTTTATCACCGCTACCACTTATTAAGTCACATAAGCTACCTAAAAGATCTGTTATTTGTCTTGGTGTAGTTCCAAGAGCTTCATTTCCAGCTACAGCTTTGTTACCTTTTTCATTAATCTTTTCTTTCATTTTCTCAACCATTTCTGATGAAGTCATGTCTTTAAGATCATTATCTGCTATATATTTTAGCTTAATTTCATTAGGGGTACCTAAAAGTCCATCTGTAAAGCCTGGAGATACTACTGGATCTGCAAGCTCCCATATCTTTCCTATAGGATCTTTAAAAGCACCATCACCATAAACCATTACTTCAAGATTCTTGCCTGTTTTTTCCTTAATTATTTCTTGTACCTTCATTACAAACTCTCTAGAATCTCTTGGAAATAGCTTTACCTTATCATCTGTTGCTTTATTAGATCCTAAAAGACCATAATCAGAATTATATCCACTACCATTTATAGATTCTGTTAAAATATCATCTAATCCGTAAACAGTTTTTGCTCCCGCATTTTTAAGTATTCTCTTTGTTCTATGTCTTTCATGGATATTTGCAACTAGAATTTCCTTAGTATACTTCAGAGCTTCTCTTGGATCATTTGCAAGATATATGCTTATATTTTCTGATATTTCTTTATACATCTTTACATAATCAATACCTGTAAATGTATGCTCTACATTTTCACCAAAGAGTTCTCTGTATTTTTCCTCTGTTAGTAGATCTTTATAAGGATTTACATCTAATTCGTCCATTTTATCTATATCCATTAAATGATTTCCAACTTCATCTGAAGGATAGCTTAAAAATAAATGAATTTTCTTTCCAGTTAGAGCTAAGGCTTTTAATATTACTGAAAATCTATTTCTGCTTAATATAGGAAACATAAGGGCTATATCCCCTTCAAACTTTCTATTAATATCTTCAGCAATATCCTCAAGTGTTACATAGTTTCCTTGTGCCCTTGCCACCAATGACTCTGTTACTGCTACAACATCCTTATCATTTAAAGTAAAACCTTCACTTTCCACTGCACTTAAAAGAGAATCTACTACTATATTTGGAAGATAATCTCCCTCTTTTATAATTGGAGCTCTAATTCCCCTTGCTGTTGTACCTAAAGCTCTTGTCATAACCCTTGTCCTCCTTAACATATATTTTAAAAACATATATAAGTATACAATATATAGCTTAATCTATCTATAACTTATTTAATTTTGCTTTTCTTAAGTGACTGTTTTTTTCCGGATGCACAATTACATAATCCTTGCACTCATTAGAACAAAATCCATTATGTTCTTCTTCACACTGTTCACAACATATATGTTGATCATGACAAGCATCATTAGCGCAATTTATATATCTGTCACAAGGCTTTCCACAGTGCCTACACTTTGATATTACTATATCTTCGTCTGTATTATTTATTTTTACAGAAATCCTTTCATCAAACACATAGCATTTTCCATGAAATAATCTACCTTTAACTTTAGGGTCTTTACTGTAAGTTACTATACCTCCTTCAAGTTGAGCCACATCTTTAAATCCCTTATTCAATAATACTCCTGTTAGCTTTTCACACCTTATTCCACCAGTACAATAAGTGATTATTTTTTTATCTTTATAGGAACTTAAATTTTCATCTATCCACTTTGGAAATTCCTTAAATGCCTTTACATCTGGTCTTATAGCATTTTTAAAATGTCCTATTTCATATTCATAATCATTTCTTCCATCTACTACTATAACATTCTCATCTTGAAGAGCCTCATAAAATTCTTCAGGTTTTAAATATTTACCTGTTTTTTCATTGGGATCTACTTCATTTTCTTCATTTAAAGTTATTATACTTTTTCTAAGTCTTACAAAAATCTTTTTAAAAGCATTTTCGTAAACTTCATCTATTTTAAACACCATATCTTTAAATCTTTCATCTTCATGCATAACTTTAATATATTCATTAGTAGACTCTATATCTCCTGAAACTGTTCCATTTATACCCTCATGAGCTACTAATATACGTCCTTTAAGTCCTAGATCCTTACATAGGTTAAGATGTTCCTTTGAAAACTCTTCTACATCTTCTATGTGTACAAATTTATAATAAAGCAATACTCTATAGTCTTTTCTATTTTCCATAATTATTGTCCTTTCTAAAAACATTATGAATTGCAATTTCATAATTTAATAAAACAATTGTTAATTTAAATATTATTAAATCTATATTATATAATAAATATTATTTTCTAAAAAGTAAATAGTAATTTATATCATTTGATATAAATTATCACTTAAATTCTATTTTAAAAACTCTAGGACTTAACTTATTAGAGAATTTTAATATTTAATTTAAAGTACTATAACTCTTTTGGAATAAAAAACTTATTATAAGTTAGAATAATAAAAATTTATTATGAAAAACTAATTTTATAAGAAACATAAAAAAGTACTCACTATTATTTCTGTGAATAATCAATGATAGGAGTGATAAGTTTGGATAATAACAAAGGGCATATAAAAAGAGATAATAAAACTAATGCAGAACTTAGAAAAATGTTCCCCAAAGGCTTTGATGATGTAGGAATAAAAAATGGAGTAAAAATAAGTTCTCATCCTAATAGTAAAGATCGCAGTAAATAGTTTTTTTGCTTTTGACACAATAAAGAGCATCTAATCTTAAAGTTAGATGCTCTTTACTATGAATTCTTTAAATTTAACTATTTATTTGGTTCAGAATCCCACTGATCTAAGTTGTGATTTTTATTAAAAACTAATTCCTGATCACTTAAATAAAAAACCTCTTCATCTGGATAGTATGCAATGTCACCTTGTTCTTTACTTCCAATATCAAGTATTTCCAACACTTCGTTTCCAGTATTTATAAATTGATGTGCTATGTTCTTTCCTGCAGGTTTAGAAACAAAGTCTCCCTTTTTTATTAAATACTCCTTATCATCTATTCTTAAGGTTCCTTCTCCATTAAGGATTAAAAAGAATTCTTCCTGTTTTGTGTGACTATGATATTTTGTGCTTTTATAGCCAGGTACTATTCTATCAATATTTATATAAAACTTTTCACTACCTGCTGCTTTACCTAAATACAGAGTACTAGCTTTCCCTAAAAAATCTGCTGCGAAATCCTCATGAATATTATTGATATTTGATATTTTAATCATAGCTTTATACAACTCCTTTTAATTCTAATGCTAAAATTAGACAACTATTTCTATAACATTTAATTATATTATATCAATTTTATAAAACTATTTCATCAAACATCAATAAAGCTATATCAATATCTAGCATGTTTTTCTATTTAAGTATTCTTCCAAGGCCTTTATAAAATTTTCCATATCTTTATAATCAATTTGCCCGATATTAGCTATTCTAAAAGTGTTGGCAGAAGATATCTTTCCAGGATATATAGTAAATCCCCTATCATATAAATAATCATGCATATCATCAAAATTATACTTAGGATTTTCTGGTTCTATTATACTTGTTATAAGTTTTGAATGACATTCTGGTTTAACCAAGTAAGTAAGGTTTAGCCTATCTAATCCTTCTAATAAAGTATCACAACTTTTTACATACCTTTTATGTCTTTCTTCAATAGTTTCTTTTTGTGTTTCCACTATAGCTTGCTTTAGAGCATAAAGCACTTGTACTGGAGGAGTAAATCTCATTTGGTAATTTTTAATAAAATATTCATATTGCTTATATAAATTTAAATATAAATTTCTAGGCTTATTATTTTTTATGTTTATAAGACTCCTTATATTTGCAACTACAAAACTTATTCCAGCCATGCCCTGAATACATTTATTTGAACTAGATGCCAAATAACTTATATTCATATCTTTCATATCTATGGGAATTCCTGCATATGAACTCATAGCATCAACTAGCATTTCTATACCTTGCTGTCTGCAAAGCTCTCCTAAGCTTTTAATATCATTTAATAAGCCCGTAGTGGTTTCGTGATGAACTACAGCTAAATGAGTAACCTTTCCTCCTTGGTTTTTAATAATCTCTTCAAGCTTTGACAGATTAATAGCTTCAACATTAGAACTTTTAAATTCAATAAAGCTAATATCATAAGCTTCTGCTATTTCACACATTCTCTTTCCATATGCCCCATTGTTTATAATAACTAAAGTTCCTTCTCCTACTACTGAGCTTATCATGGCTTCTACAGCAGCAGTTCCTGAACCACCAAATAACACTGTGGTATATTCCTGTAAACTTCCCACAAATTCAGTTAATCCCTTTGATATAAATTCCATAACTGCCCCAAATTCCTCTTCCCTTGGACATATATCCGGAACTACTTGAGCAAGCTTTACAGTATCTGTCGTGGTTGCCGGTCCCGGATTTAATAATACATTTCTTTTTATCTCCATAGTATGTTAACCTCCAATTATTCATTTAGACAAAAAATTCATAAATGCTTCTTTATTTTCTATAGGAGATGTGGTAGGTCTTCCTAAATCTTTTCTAGCTCCCTTGTTAACCTTAACTTCCAGTAATGCTGGTCCTTTAGAATTCATAAGCTGTTTAAGTCCCAATTTTAATTCATCATAACTTGAAGCAGTGTAAGCTCCCCTATAACCACAAGCTTTAGCAATAGATATAATATCTATATTAAATCCTACTGTTGGTTGTCCTCCAACAGAATCATGTGCTCCATTATTAATAACTATATGTTTAAAGTTTCCAACTTCCTGTGACCCTATGATAGCAAGTCCACCTAAATGCATCAAAAGTGCTCCATCTCCATCTAAGCAATATACATTCCTATTAGGTTTTGATAGTGCAATTCCTAAGGCTATTTGAGATGCATGCCCCATAGATCCTACAGTTAAAAAGTCCTTTTCATGACCTTTATTCATAAACTCTCTTATCTCAAATAATTCCCTAGAAGCCATTCCTGTAGTAGATACAACTATATCTTCATCATCTAAAGCCTGTATTATTTCCTTAATTGCCTCTTCTCTATTCATTTCAAAATTGGTTCTTACTTCACTTTTTAATTTATATGGTGAAAAGGTGTTTTTACTTACAACTAAAGCATAAGGTTTCTTATATTTCCTCATATGTTCTAAGGCTTTTTCTAATTTTTTCTCTGCCACATTGAAATCATCATTTTCTGTTAATACACTATACTCAATATCTAAAGCCTCTAAAAGTTTTAAAGTCACTATACCTTGCTTTTTATGCTGAGGCTCATCTTTTTTCCCTGGTTCACCTCTCCATCCTATCATTAATAAGACAGGTATACTATATACTAAAGGATCATTTAATGATGCCAGTGGGTTTATGGTATTTCCTTGTCCAGAATTTTGCATATAAACTAAAGGGATTTTTCCTGTAGATAAATGATAGCCTGATGATATAGCTATAGCATTACCTTCATTAGCCGCAATTATATTCTTTTTACAGTCTATATTATCTTTAATGTATGAACAAAAATCCTTTAGTAAAGAATCTGGTACCCCTGCAAAAAAGTCTATTTCCTTCTCTTTTAACCTCATACAAAACTTCTCAGTATCTATCATTTTTACTTTCCTCCAGGAATTAAAGTTAAAATTTCTTTTATTGGCATACAATATTCATTAGTTTCTAAAGCTCTCTCATGCTCTAATATACTTTTAGCAGTTTTCATCATAGCTGGATAGGCACTTCTTATAAGATGGTTTGCATATATTATTATACTAGCTCCAGCGTCCTTCAATTCTCTTTCAGATATGTGAGCATAAGATGTAGGTACAACTACTAAAGGAACTTTTTTATCTAAACCTTTATATAGTGAACAGAATTCTAATATTTCACTTCCATCTTTATGTTTACTATGAATCATTATTCCATCAGCTCCTGCTTCTATATAGGCTTTTGCTCTATCTATGGCATCTTCCATACCAGCATTTAGTATCAAGCTTTCAATTCTAGCTATTATCATAAAATCATTTGTAACTCTTGCTTTTTTTCCTGCTTGTATTTTTTCACAAAAATGAGCAATAGAATCCTGACTTTGAGCAACATCTGTTCCAAAAAGGGAGTTTTTCTTTAATCCAACCTTATCTTCAATGATTATAGCGGATACTCCCAACCTTTCTAAAGTTTTCACTGTATATATAAAATGTTCAATTTTTCCCCCAGTGTCACCATCTAAGATTATAGGCTTAGTAGTTACTTCTAAGATATCATTAATTGTATTTAATCTAGAAGTGAGATCTACAAGCTCAATATCAGGTTTTCCTTTTGCAGTAGAATCACATAAGGAGCTTATCCACATTCCATCAAACTCTTTTATCTTACCATTTTGTTCTATTTTAGTTTTTTCTACTATAAGTCCAGTTAATCCATTATGAGCTTCCATGATTCTAGCATAACCTTTGGTAGATAGAAGTTTTCTTAACTTCTTCATTCTTACTTGAGGAGTTGTCCCTAATTGACTTATAGCATTATCTAGCTTAGATATAGAGACTCCTTCTGTATACTTAATCTCTATAAGTTCTCCTTGCCATTCAGCTAATGTATTTATTACCCTATCCCTTAGGTTTTTCTGTAATCCTTCCTTCCAATCATCACCATGTACCACATAATCAGGTCTTTCTCTTAATAGGTTCGGAACTTGATCTAATGTATCTTGAGGAATAACCTTTGATACTCCTTTAATATTTTCTATTATCTTTTTTCTTTCTTCATAATCTAAAAATGGGTTTCTCCAATACTCAGATATTACTTCATCTGTATGTAAGCCAACTATAACTTCCCCTAAATTTCTTGCTGTTTCAATTACATTTAAATGCCCATGATGAATTAAATCAGCACTCATTGCAACATATACCTTTTTCATACCCCTCACCCTTTACTTTTAATATTTATTCCCATAGCTTTTAAAATGGTTTGGTTATTTATTTTTTGCCACCCCACTTGCGTTCAAAAAATGAACCATGAGCTAATTCTATTTTATTACAGGATTAATATCAACTGATTTTTAGCATATTTTACAATTTATTAAAATTTGAGTATCTTTAATACCCTTAAATTAAAATTACAGATACACTTTTCAAATCCATATAGGTTCAAATATTTATAACTGTTATTTAATAAGAAAAAGCACTTCATGTTGAAGTGCTTTTTCTTATATTTATATATATAGCTTTGTTTTATTACATTTTAAACATATTTATTTCATTTTGAAGTTCAAAAGCCATAGTTGATAAATCCTTTGCTGCATTTGAAACTTCTCTCATAAGAGCTGCCTGTTCTTCAGCTGAAGCAGCTACAGTTTGCGTGTCACTAGCTGACTCTGTACTTATATCAGAAATATTATCTATAGATTTCACCATAGTTTGAGTATTATCTTTTATGTTTATCATCACACTTGCTATATCATTTATCTGTCCATTAACCCTATCTACATCCTTTAGTATATGTTCAAAGGCTACTCCTGTATTTTCAATAGATTCTATTCCTTCTTTGCTAGATTCATTTCCATCATTCATAGACTTTACAGCTTCTTGTATTTTATTTTCTATTCCCCCTAAAAGACCACTAATATTTTCAGTGGCACTTGATGATTGCTCTGCCAATTTTCTTACTTCTTCTGCAACTACCGCAAATCCTTTTCCTTGTTCTCCTGCTCTTGCAGCTTCTATGGCAGCATTAAGTGCTAACAAGTTGGTTTTTTCTGCTATAGATTTAATCATATCTACTATGCTAGCTATCTTTATAGAGTCTTCACTTAATTCATTTATAAGTTTAGCAGAAAAATCAACCTTTTCATTTATAATTCTCATTTTGCTAATTGCATGACTTACAACTTCATTTCCTTGGTTTGCTTTATTGAATGCCTCTTTTGAACTTTCAACTGCTAAATCCAAACTATCAGAAACCTTTTCTATACTACCATATACTTCTTCTGCAGCCCTAGTAGCTTCTAGTGATATATTTGCCTGCCTATCGCTTCCTGAAGCCACTTGCTCTATAGAATTAGCTATATTTTCTGCCGCTTCTCCAGTTTGATCCGCACTTGCTGTAAGTTCTTCAGAAGTAGCTACCACTTGTTCTAATCCTTCTGATATACTTGAGATTATTCTTTTAAGCCTTTCTATCATACTATTTAGTCTATGCCCCATTTGCCCTAACTCATCTTTAGATTTTACTGCCAGACTCTTAGTTAAATCTCCTTCTGATATGGTAACTACAAGATCATTGACCTTACTTATGGAACCGGTTATATATTTAGCATAAAGAATTATCATAGTTATAACTAAAATTAGTGCAATTAAACATGTAACCACCATCTTTAGCATAAGTGACTTTATTGGTTCATATAACTCTTTTTCTGGAATTGTAATTGCTACTATCCAACCTGTTTCTGGAACCTCAGAATATAATATCTTATTTTTTCCATTAACATCATTATAGATTTTATTTCCCTTCTTATTTTGTAATAAATCAACACTTATGTCTATAAGGCCTGAACCATTATCCTCAGTAATTTTTACCTTCATAAGTTTATTACTATCTATATCTGCTAAATATGTTCCATCTTTATCTACTAAAAAGGCCCTTCCAGTTTCTCCAACCTTTATATTTTTTATCATGTTTTGAAGGCTCGTCAAATCTATGTCAGCAGTGGTAACTCCTAATAGTTTCCCCGTTCCATCATAAAAAGGTGATGTAGTTGTTACCATGGATATTTTGGTTACCTCATCAATATAAGGCTCTGACCATACTGCACTCTTATCCGTACTTATAGCAATTTTGTACCAATCATTTTTTACATAGTTAGCTTCTTCATTACTATAGTCATCTGTATAAATAACCTTACCATTATCTCTAAAGGCATAGGGACCAAAAAACTTCGTATCTTGTTTATATTTGTAAGGCTCAAACCATATACCTACACCATAAGTCTCTTCATTTAAAGAAACAAAACTTTTTACAAACTCCTCATAATTATTTTTTTGCAAAACATCTGCTGAAAATTCAATAGTTTTTGATAAAGTTTCAGCTATCTTTTTATTTTTACTTAATGACTTTTCAATATTTTCTATAGTTCCATTCATTTGTGCCTTCATTTTGTCTTCTATCTGATTGTTTATTATATTTCTTGAAACTTGATAGCCCAATAATGTTAGTACTATCATAGAAATTATTATTGGTGGAAGCATTATGAACAATGTTGTTCTTCTGACACTTTTAGACTTAAACATTTAAATCTCTCCTTTCTAAATAACTTTAACCTGAATTTATTGTAAGTATATTATCGTATTATGTCATGTAAAGTTAATAGCTTAATCTATTATTAGAAAGTTCTCTTTATTTTAAAGATTACAGAACTACATAATAATACACTTATAAAACTTCTTTTTAAAATTTGTCACTTAACCTCTACCATATTAAAATTATCCTTATTATTTTTTAATAAGGTATTCCTCTTATTATTTCCACTATTTTTTCTGTTTCTAAGTTCTTATCTTTTATATTCTCTATTATCGGCACAGCCACTAGCTTTAAAAGTGTATTCATTAATCTTTCATTAATTTCTACAATATTTTTCCTAAGTTTAAAAATAACTTTCATGCATTTTATAAATACTGCTCTTACGTCTCTACTTAATTATTAAGTTTCTATGGACTTTTATCTATTTTCTTAAAAATACAGAATTGATTCTAATTATTTTTTTAGCTAACTATTGTAAAAAGTACTTCTACAAAAATTATTTCCATAAATTTTGAATTTTTCATTGACAGTATTAATGTATGAGTGTACTATGTAAATATAACACTAGTACATTCATGTGTTTTATAGAAGTAGGATTTTCAATATACTTTAACTTATAAAACTTATAAAATGGAGGTGTGATTTTGGACTTTATATTTGATGATAAACTTCCAATCTATACTCAGATTATTAATTACATCAAGAAAAAAATAATTTTAGGTGAAATCTGTGGAGGTGATAAATTGCCATCTGTAAGAGATTTATCTTCAGAATTAAAAGTTAATCCTAATACTATTCAAAGAAGTTACCAAGAACTTGAAAGAGAAGGATTAACATACACTCAAAGAGGTACTGGAACCTTTGTTACAGAAAATAAGGATGCTATATTTACCCTAAAAAAAGATATGGCCAAAGAAGTTATTGATAGATTTTTAAGAGAAATGAAAGACTTGGGCTTTAAGGGTAAGGATATAATAAATATAGTTTCAGAAGAAACTAATAAGGGGGAAGAATAATATGGAGAATATCGTTGAAGTTAAAAACTTAAGTAAATCTTATTTTACTAAAAAGGCTCTAGATGGTTTAAGCCTAGAGATACCCCAAGGACAAGTTTTAGGTTTATTAGGTCCAAATGGTAGTGGTAAAACAACTTTTATTAAAATCTTAACAGGGATCTTAAGACAGTCTAGCGGTGATATTTTAATAAATGGACATAGACCAGGGGTAGCTACAAAATCTATAATTTCTTATCTTCCAGACAAAAACTATCTATATAAATGGATGAAGGTAAGTGACTCAATACAGCTTTTAAAAGACTTTTATAAAGACTTTGATGAAGTAAAGGCCTATGAGCTTCTAGATTTTATGAAACTTGATAAAAATGCCAAGGTTACATCTCTATCAAAGGGAATGAGCGAAAAACTTAATCTTACTCTTGTTCTTTCAAGAAAAGCAAAGCTTTATGTACTAGATGAGCCTATAGCTGGAGTTGATCCCGTAGCAAGAGAAAAGATTTTAGATGCTATAATCAATAATTATAATAAAAATAGTTCTATGATTATTACCACTCACCTTGTACGTGATATTGAAAGAATTTTTGACCAAGTATCCTTTATATCTGAAGGAAAAATAATTCTTTCAGGAAATGCTGAAGAACTTAGAGAAAAAAGAGGTAAGTCTATAGATGAACTTTATAGAGAGGTCTTTGGTGAATAATCCATCTTGTAAATATAATATAGAAATTTGATTGGGGTGTATAATATGTTTAAATATCTAAAATACGAATTAAAAGGAAGCTATAAACTCCCTTTAGGCTTATTAATACTTATGATCTTATGGTGTCCTATTTTATACAGTAGGATAGGTGTTTGGAGTAATGTTGGAATTTCATCATTGGCTATACTAACTTGCATTGGAGCAATCTTGACAACTTTTATATATGTTATTCATTTATATAAACAAGATTTTTCAGAGGATAGAGGATATTTAACCTTTACCCTTCCTTTAAAGGGAAGGAGTATTCTATGGGGTAAGTTTCTATTAAGCTTTATATGGCTAGTAATAATAGGGATAGGTTGTTTATCTTTTGTAGCGATTATATTTATAAAAGGTTTTGATGCATCTGTAAGTTTATCAATAAATTTATTTGATAGTGTGCTTTTGATTTCCATTTTTATGGGAATAGTATATTTAATTCTTTCTATATTTCTAGCTATAACCTTAAGTAAGGTAGCTCTTAGAAATAGAAGGTTAGGTGGCATAAGCTTTGTAATATTTATCTTATTAAATTCAGCAGTTGGATTTTTAAATCTATTACTAATAAAGTCATTTCCACAGGGACTAGAGTTGCCCACAGGTAAAATTATAAATATGGTAGATTTAAACTCAGGCTATGTTAATATTACTACATCAAATAATGTTCTTACACCTTATTTGTATATAAATATTGCTTCTGCAATTTTTTATGTAGTTTTAGTTATAGGGTTATTTATTTTTAATTCTTATCTTATGGATAGAAAGATGGATTTATAGAGATTTCTACGTTTCAGGTGGCTTTTAAAATTCCACCAAATCCTGCTTATTTCTTAAATTCTCTCATATTCTAAAGGATTAGTTAACAGCAACTTGATTTTGAAAATACAGTTTATTAAAATGGATTTTAGGGATAGCTTTATACGGATTCAAAGCTATCCCTAATACTTTATTAAAGGAATTTATATATGGAATCATAAACTAAACTATTTTACTATGTGAAGATATACATATAGTACATCTCACCCTTACTTATGTAAGAAAATGAAACATCCTCAGCACTTCATAATAATTATCAGTACTATAAGAAATAGATTTAGGAGTAATAAGATTGACTCCTGGGTAAAATGAATTTCTATAAGCCATTTCATGTTCTTTATAGGCCACTTCTACATGAAAGGTTTCTGGCAAGGTAATTTGACACAAAGTGTAATCTGATTTTAATGTAGCTTTTACTATAGATTTTATCTCATTAATAGATTTTTTAGGATGCATGCTTACAGTGCTTTTTCCTATTCCTTCTTTTACAGAAAGTGTAGCAATCTTGGAATTAACTTCTTGCACTTCTTTTGTAAGCCCTTTATCTCCACTTACAAAAACTACTGGTACGCCATGCAGGGCAGCAGAATAAGCATTAATTAAAAATTCACTTGCATACATTCCGTTAATTTTTATATAATCTATACTCGTATCAAGTGTATGAGCTAAGGGGCTATCTCCACTTCCCGCTCTTGAGTGGTAGCCAATAAATAAAGCAGCATCGAAACTACTATCCAATCCACTTACCATACACATAGGATCTCCTGCCCACCCACGCTGTAGCATGACATATTCCGGTAGTTCATTAATATCAATATTTGTTGCACTATCATGTGCATCTTTCACATAAACTTCTGTAGCACCTGTTTCAAAAGCCCCCTCACAAGCTGCTTTTACCTCTCTTGTCATTTGTTTTGCAAAATCTTCAAAGTCACCGTGACCCTTTTCCGTTTCACTCCAACTTGTAACACCTGTTATGCCCTCAATATCTGCACTAATATAAATCTTCATATTATTAAACCCTCCTTTTACTTAAAAAACTATCTATAATTTTTCTATGGCTCTTTACCATATTTTTAGGAAGTTCATCCAAGCTAATAAATTTAAGTTCCAAAGATTCCATCTCGTCCATCTTAATATCTCCACTTATATTTTCTGTGTAATATGCTATAGTAACAGAATAAAACTCATCCCCATTAGAAAGCTTTAAAAAGTTATCTGCCCCGGAAAATACATCTATAAGATTTAACTTTCCAACTGTTAATCCGGTTTCCTCAAAAATTTCTCTCTTGGCTGTCTCCTCTGTTGATTCTCCAAGTTCCATTAATCCCCCTGGTAAACCCCATGCACCATAATGTGTTGTTTTTCTCTTTTGTAATAGTATTCTTTTCTTTTCATCTATAATTAAAACTACTGAACCTACCAAAATAAGTGGTCTGTGACCAACTATTTTTCTTAATTCTTCTACATAATTCATGTATACAACTCCTTATATAAGTATCTTGTTAATAGTAAGCAACATATGTTTACTATGTGGTGTTATAAAGTAATCCTTAAGTTTACGTGGAGTTTTATTATAGGCAATACTCTACCCTTTCTTAGCTTAGATATAGGGTTCTAAAAAAGTAGTAGAGTGGTTAATATGATAATTTATTATTTTTATCTTCTGGTTGATTAATTTCCTTTATTTTAAAATAGCGCTACTAAAAAACGCTCTATATGCCTTCTTCATTCTATTTTCATCCTTTTGTTTTTCGTGACATTCCATATCCATACAATACTTGCCGGTTTCTATATCTAAAGAAATAGAATCTAGTGGAAATCCAATATTCCTCTTATTATGAGCCTTAGATGCTATTAGAAAACTTCCTGATGCTATATCATCACCATCATATTCAAAAATATTTTTTTCATCAATCACAAGGCATATTGCATTTTTATACTTACCCTTAGCCTTTCCTCCTAATTTGGAAGCTACACCAGTGTAATATTCTATCATCTCTTCATCATTTAATACTTTTCCTTTAACTCTTCTAACATAAACTCCTGGCTGATTTTCATTTTCTAAACCATCTATGTATAGACCTGAATCACAAGAAAATACAGGTATTTTAGCTGCCTTATAATATGCTAAAGCCTTAATTTTAGCATTATCCATAGGATTATTACCATTTTCGTCAATTGGATCTATTGTTAACTTCATATCATTTAACCCTATAATCTCTATATCTAAGCCACAAAGCATGTCTCTCATGAATTCTAGCTTTGCAGGATTAGTTGTTCCACAAAGTATTTTCATAACACTCCTCCTAGGTTCTTTAATATTATATTTCTCTATAAATTTTACAATATGATTAAATTTATTTTTTGCTTTATATAAATATTATACTGTAATTATAATGTAATACGGCATAATATGTAATAAATTTGGTTGAAAATATAATAGATACCTTATAAATTAATAATTTTGTTAAAAAACCTAGTTTTACTTATACATTATTCTTAATTAAATAAGTCCATTATTTCTTCTTGTGTTAATGAGTTTAATAACTGCCCATTTCTTAGATCTCCATTCATAATATTATTTATGAGCTCCTTCTTATCCTCTTGTAATTTAATAATTTTTTCTTCAATAGTTCCTTGAGATACTAGCTTTATTACCTGCACCAAATTTTTTTGCCCAATTCTATGAGCTCTATCTGTTGCTTGATCCTCTACAGCTGGATTCCACCAAGGATCAAAGTGTATAACTAAATTAGCTGAGGTTAAATTTAAACCTGTTCCTCCTGCCTTTAGAGATATTAAAAATACGTTTATATTAGAACTTTCATTAAAATCCTTAACCAGTTTAATTCTATCACTAGCCTTCACTTTTCCATCTAAATATAGATAGTCTATATGAGCCTCCTCTAAAAGATATGAAATGTTTTTTAACATAGAAGTAAATTGAGAAAACAATAAAATCTTTTTTCCTTCCTTTATTCCTTCCTCTACCAGAGTCATTGCTATCTTAAGCTTTCCACTTCCACCTGAATAATTATCAATTATAAGAGCTGGATCTAGACATAGCTGTCTTAACTTAGTGAGATAAGAGAAAACTGTAATCTTATCTTCTTTATTATTTTTAAGTTTCTCTCTAATCTCTTTCATGTATGCCTTATATATTTGATTTTGTCTAGAAGTCATTTCCACCAAAAATTTCTTTTCTATCTTTTCTGGTAACTCTTTAAGTACATCCTCTTTTTCTCTTCTTAAAATAAATGGACGGATTAAAGTCTTTAGCTCCTCTATATTCTCATACCCTTCATTTATAAACCTATCTTCAAATTTTTCTTTATTATATAAGTATCCAGGCATAATAAAATCAAATATGGACCAAAGTTCCATTAAGTTGTTTTCAATAGGAGTCCCTGTTAAAGCAAACTTTCCCCTTGCATCTATCTGTTTAACTATACCTGTACTTTGCGCTAAAGGATTCTTAATGTTTTGACCCTCATCTATTATGCAATAATCAAAGCTTATTTTTTTATATAGTTGAAAATCATTTTTTAAGGTTCCGTAGGTAGTTAAAATAACATCATATTTTTCTTTATCTTCAAAAACCTTCATCCTATCTTTCTTGTTACCATGAATGATTCCAATCCTTAGTTCTGGAGCAAAGTTTTCAAATTCATCCTTCCAGTTGTAAATTAAAGAGGTCGGTGTAACTATAAGACTATTAGCTCCCTTTTCAGACAATAAAAAGCTTATAGTCTGTACAGTTTTTCCAAGTCCCATTTCATCTGCTAATATACCACCAAAATTCATGTAACTTAAGGATTTAAACCATTTATATCCTGTTACTTGATAATCTCTAAGAGTGGCCTTAAGCCCCTTTGGCAATTCATAGTCTATCTTATCTATGTCCCTAATTCTACCAGAAATCTCCTTTAAAAGCTCTTTTCCTCTAATAAAAGATAATCCCTTATTCTCTATAAGACTTTCAATATAAAACCCTTTGTTTTTATCAATCTTCATAGCTTCACCATTTACGTCACTATTATAATTGAGTCCATCTAAAAGATTTAGAAAATTACCAATCCCATCATCCTCTAAGTCAATAAAGCTATTATCTTTTGTCTTGTAAAAACTCTTGCCACTCTTGAAAGTCATAAATATATGATTAAACTCTTCTTTAGGAACTCTTCCAATATTATAATTAAAATTAAAAGTGCCTTTTTCACCTTCTGTAATGGAAGATTCTATGGAGGATGAATCATATAACTTAATGTCATTGAAAGATTCTAGAAGGATTACTTCCCCAATGCTTTTAAGACTTTTAAATCCTTTTGTTAAAAGATTATAAATATCTTCATCCTCTCCAGTAAATACGAACCTATCCTCTCTTTTTATAAATTTAAGCTTTTCTAGTTCCATTTCTATTTTTTCTTCTTTTTTAAAGTCCCTAATAAGAGCCTGTTTTTTCTTTGAATCTTTAATAATATCTATTTCTTCATCTCCATAAGTTAACTTAGCTTCACAAAAAATCTTTTCTAATTCTTTATAGAAATAAAATTTTGGTAGTAGAAGATTTGTTGCAAAATCTCTCACTGATACATCAAAATTTATTTCCTGAGAAATCATATTTAGTATTGCTATTAATTCTTGAAAAACCTCAGCATTTTTACTAAAAGTTATTTTCCCATCATCTTTTAATTCATTATAAAAAGGCCTATATAATTCACTTTGAATTTTAGATGGTAAGTATAGTTCTCTATTATATAAATAAACCTCACCCTTCTCATCAAGTGGAATTGGAAACTTATCTTTAGTAGTTAAAACAAATTTATTTCCTTCTTCTTTAAGTGTAAAAAAAACAGGTAAATCTTCGCATAATATTCTAGTGCTATATTCTATATAATCATATTTAAAACTAATTTTTTTATTATGAAGAATTTCTAAAAATCTTCTTAGGCTATTATTTAATATCCTAAATTTCCTTCCATTAACTAATTGAAAAGATGAATTTAAATTCCCCCCTAAAAATTCCTTTTTTATTAATATATACTCTTCAACAAATTTTGCTATTTTTTCATCTTCCTCTGAAAAATAATTAACCTTAGGATCGTATATAAATTCATTACTAATAAAAAGTGATGTACCTTTAATTCTTGCTTCTACAAAATCTTCTAAACTATTTATTACATACATATTATCTTTACCTATTTTAATCTCAACCTCATAATAATTTGATGAAGAATTAGGTATATGTATTAGCTTTATTTCCATTTTAACCTTTTCTTTTGAATGTCTATAATTGTTTAACTGTTTTAATATTATATCTCCCACATCATAATATTTCTCTTCCTTGGGGCTTTTAGCCTCAATCTTTTTAGTAGCTAGATCATAAAACCTATAAGTTGTAGCCACAAGATGCCTACACATAAAAGCCTTGTTATAAATAGAATTTTCACTGAATTCTTCACAGCTACATATAGTTTGTTCCAACTTACCTTTAGACATGTTTACCCTTATATGAGTACTATGTTCTTCAGCTTTATTTTCCTCTTTAACCTTTCCATATATATTGTATACATTATCTATTTTTTTACTTTTCACCCTTGATACTAGACCATTTTTATAAAGCTTATGACCTTCATTCTTCATCCACTTTGAACTTTTAGCCAAAACTATATCCACCAATTGTTTTAAATTCATCCTAATCACCGCCTTACTACTATAAATAAAGTATCTTATAATCCCCAAAAGCTATGAGTTTTATTTTCTCATAGCCTTTACTATACCCATATCATTATTAACACTTTTTAAAGGGAACTAATAATCTTCTAAGGCCATTATGGAGAGAGTGTACCTTATAAGTCTCTCCAATTAAACCTTATAATCAATTGATACTATTCTTTCTTCAATATAGTTCTTTCAAATTCCCTTACATATTCATTATCGCTAAGTTTATTTTGAACCAACTTATTCCAAGTATCCTTTTCAGTTAAAGACGACAACTCAGCCTCGTACCATTTTTCAACGTCTTTACGTAAAACTTTATAAGATTCTCCAGTAAAACTAAAGCTCATTGCCTCAAGATTATCTATTAAAGCAAATGCAACTGTAGAGTTATAAATTAACGACTTCTTAACCTTCTCTTCCCCAATGTCCAAAACAGTTGTCCTATAATTTACCTCTGCTCTTAATTCATCCGGGAAAAGTTCGAATTTCGTTTCACTATCACTTAAGGGTAATGTATAAAATAGGTTAGATATATTAGATGCATCACCCATATATTTATTTTTATATTTCAATACACTTTCTATGTCATGGAATAATGGATCTTGTTGATTTTCTAAATATTGCTTATTACTTTTATCCATTTTAGGTTTAATAACTCCTTCAACTATTCCAAATAAACTAATTCCAAAAACAATTAAAAATATAATAATTTTATTTCTAGCTTTCACTTAAATCACCTGCCTCATATTTTAGAATAAGCTTTGAGGATTTATTTAAAAGCAATGGTATTATTATTGAGATAAATGGCAATGCATAGCGTAATACTAAGACTGCAAATTGATAGGGTCCTGATATAGTAATAGATCTTGAAAACCAAATATTGCTTCCAAATTCTATTGCTACTTTACTAAGTGTAGAAACTAAAATAAACATCCACCAAAATATCCAGCCAAGCTTTTTGTATCTCAATATAGATTTAATATTGTATATAGTTACTTTATCCATATAACTACTTCTCTTTTTAGAATTTAAAACTAAGAAAATTATACATAATATAACCGAAACAACAAGTAGAAAAGAATTAATCATAGTTCCCATGAATATAATCCTGAGAGGTATAGTTATTATCCATGCTATTATAGAATATAGTAATGCTACTTGTATAAATTCAATTTTGTATCTATTAAAATATATTTTTTTATTGCCATCAATTAAATAATCCACGCTTTTAATACTTTCTTTGGAAACTTTTAAAGCTTCATTGTAGTTCATACCCTTTGATGTAAGATCATTAACTTTAGCTTCAAGATTACTTAAAATTTCATCTTTTAATTCCATAGTCTCTTTACTATCTTCGTAACCTACAAATAAATTATCAACATATTCTTTTAAGCTATTCATAAATACTCCTCCTATTCTTCAATAAGTTGGTCAATTAATTCTCTAGCAATCTTCCAAGCCGCAAGATTACTTTTATAAGTTTCAATACCTCTGGATGTAACCTTATAATATTTACGCCTACCACCTTGACTTTCGTTACCCCAATAAGATTCTATTAATTTTTGAGATTCTAACCTTTTTAAGCTTGTATATAATGAAGGTTCTTTTAACTCGTACTTACCATTACTGTTTTTTGAAATTGATTTTATTATCTCATACCCATAATTATCGCCCTGACACAGAATTCGAAGTATTATTGTATCAATATTACCTCTAATTAAGTCGCTACTAATACTACTCTCTTTCATATTATTCACCTCACAAGTATAGTGTAACGAATATTACTATGTATGTCAATGTACTCTTTCATAAATAATTAAATGTTACAAATAAAGAACACATATCCAAGTTATTACCTATAAAAACTACGGAAAATCCTAACCTTCTCACCTTACTTTTTACTATTAAAGCTTCTATAAATTAGTCTATGCTTAAAATGTATCTATTTGCATATAAATGCAAATACTAGATTATGGAGGTGAGATGAAATTATGCATTTAGGTGATACGAATATTCTACAACTACTTCTTAGAACCACTTTAGCCTTTCTATCATTGCTAATTTTAACTAGGTTTTTAGGTAAGCAACAAATGAGTCAAATGACATTTTTTAATTATATTACGGGAATAACTATAGGCTCTGTTTCTGCTAATATTATTAGCATGAGTAATGAACCTTTTATAGATGAATTTATAGGTTTAATATGGTGGTGTGCTTTAGCAGTCTTATCTGAATATATTAATTTAAAATTTTTGAAGGTTAGAAATGTTATCAATGGGCAGCCCACTATGGTAATAAGAAAAGGTAAACTTTTAAAAGAGGCAATTACATCCACTAAATTAGATATGGGCGATTTATCCATGATGCTAAGAGCACAAAATATATTCTCCATTACAGAAGTTGACTATGCTATCTTAGAAACAAACGGCAGCTTAAGTGTCCTAAAAAAAGAAGACCATTTAGGTGTTACTAAATCAGATATGCAAATTCCTACTTCTCAAAATCAACTTATGCCAACTGATATAATTGTTGATGGTAAAATAGTTGAACATAATTTAAAAGAAAGAAATTTAAGCTATCAGTGGCTAGAAGACCAATTAAAATCATTTAATGTAAAAAACATTGAAGATGTTTTTTATGCAGAACTAGAAAGTGATGGTACCTTATATATAGATAAAGGTTATGAATAATTAAAAATTTCTTTATTGAGGATTTATGTAAAATATCCCTCTAAATGCAAGAACTCTATTTATGTAAATTAAATCCCCCTGTCTTATGAAAGTATTTCAATGAGATAGGGGGATTGATTTTACAAATATTAAGAGAATAATCAATGGTTTTTTATTTATTATTATCAATTTCTTTGGTAAGTTACAAAATCACATAATTTAATATAAAAAATAACTGAAATAAAGCTTAAAGACTTAACTACAAGTTAAATTCTCAAAAAATCTTATGTGTATATAATATATTCTAAATATTTTATATGTAATGTTTTAATTATAATAATTTTATTATTTTTTCCATATAAAGCTTAAAAAGTATAGCATTTTGGATATCAATATAGTATACTATTTATATATAATAAGTAAATGTGATATACAATATATCTTTAAACTCTAGGATATTATATATCATATTTAAAAGTTTTGGGGGTATGTTTTATGGGTAATAATATGATTAAAATTTCTGAAGAAATACTAAATGAGGTGAATAATTTAGCTGAAAAATCTGGTATGTCTAAAGAGGATTTTGTAAATTGCCTTACTAAATTTTACTGTACAAAAGATATTATAGATTCAGATTGCTATTACGATAGTTTTATAGCTTAATTTTATTTGTTAACTAACATCATAGCACAAAATTCCTATACATGTTGCATATACTAAAACTTTTTTGCATTTGTTTTGCGGTGCTACTCTTTTAAGTTTTTCCTAATTTCAATTAGAAAAACATTTCTATTAAAGGATTTCTAACTAAAACTAAGAATAGCTATATAAAAGCTTAAGAAAGAGATATCCCAAATTAAGGATATCTCTTTCTTAAGCTTTAACAAATTATATCTTATATCATAAATAGATTTGATTCTCTTATAATTATTAATTATTACTTCTTAATTTTCTTATGAAAAACATTAGTAATATCAATGCCTAAAGGTCTAAAGAAAGATAAAACTAAGCAAATATACTAACCTCTAGATCTCTAAGCTCCAATTTTATTTAGCGCATCTATAATATTTTCTTTAGTTATATTCTTCTCTTTTAAAACTACTTCACCATCTTTTGTAAAAATTACAGAAGGCGCTTCTACAGTTCCTAACCTAGAAGCCAAGCTTGAATTTTTGTATACATCTATCTTATTTACTTTAAGAATGTTATCCATCTCTCCTTCTACTTCTTCGATGATTTTTAATAATTCTCTGCTTTTTTCATCAATAGGGGACCATAGGTATATTAGTCCTAATTTTTCCTTTTGCATTATCTCTTCTTCAAATATTTCAGATTCTGCAATATACTTTTCTGCACCTACTCCTGCAATAGCTCCATCCCCTACTGCTGTGGCTACCTGCTTTAAAAACTTATCTCTTACATCGCCTACAGCAAAGACTCCTTCTATATTTGTTTCCATATTTTCATTTGTCTTAATAAAACCTTGATGGTTTATATCAATTTGTCCTTTAAATATTTCTGTATTAGGTACATACCCAATAAATAAAAAGCATCCATCTACCTTGGTTTCAATCAATTCACCAGTCTTAACATTTTTAAGTACTACCTTGTTTAATCTCTCTTCTCCCTCAAAGGAATGTACCATAGAGTTCCATATAAATTCCATCTTAGGATTTTTAAGGGCTTGTGCTTGTGCTATCTTGTTAGCATCCATGATTCCCTCATCATGAATAACTGAAACTATTACCTTATCTGCAAACTTAGTTAAAAACATTCCCTCTTCAATAGCTGCATCTCCACTACCTATAATCATAACAGTTTTTCCTGTATAATATGCTGCATCGCAGGTAGCACAGAAGGAAATGCCCTTATCATATAGGAAATTTTCTTCATTTAACCCTTTTGTAAGTCTTGGTTTACCACCAGTAGATAAAATTACAGTTTTAGCGTGATATACTATCCTAAAGGTTTCTACTAATTTATCCTTTCCCTCTAAGTTAACATTTTTAACGTCAGTAAGTTTAAAGTCAACTCCAAATTTCTTTGCTTGCTTGTGAAATAAATTCATCAATTCTGTACCAGAAATGTCTTCTGGAAACCCAGGGTAATTAGCTATCTCACTAGTATAAGTAGCAAGTCCACCTACAAGAGATTTTTCAATTAACAAGGTTTTAAGCTGAGCTCTTCCGCAATATATAGCTGAAGTTAATCCTGCGGCTCCTCCACCTATAATAATTACATCATAATATTCATGTTTCTTTTCCATACCCTACCTCCTACTATGAAAAGTACTATTTATTAAGTGATTTTAAAAATATTATATAAATAAAGCTAAAATTATTAGGTTAATTTTTAAAATTTTAATGTATAAGGTGGCCTTTTTACCAGCCACCTCATATAAAAATACAAATATATTATAAATTAAAATGTTACATAAAATATTTAACTAAAAGCTTGCTACCTATCCAAGCTCCAATAAATATAAATATCCAATACATCCAACCATGTAGTGACATAGAAGCTATTCCACTAAAAAGCGCGCCTATATTACAACCAAAGGATATTCTAGCGCCGTAACCCATAAGTAGTCCTCCAAGCACCGCAGCAATAACCTGCTTTAAAGACTTGATCTTTTTAATTTTAAACTGTGATGCTAATAAAGTAGCTAGAAATGCTCCTATTATAATACCTACATTAGATATAGAATGCATATCATTTATAAATCCACCGCTTAATGCTGCTGCATGAGATTTTTGTTGGAAGTAATACCAATTTTCAGGATTTCCTCCGAAGAACTTGTAAATCCAAGCTCCCCAATAAGATAAAGGCGTAGTTACTCCCCAAGCTTTTCCTGTAGACGCGAACATCCCTATATTTAATAATCCTAAAATCACAGCTCCCGTTACATAGGTCCATGGTTCTTTTAAAAGTTTTTTATAATATGGATTATTCTTAATTTCCAATGGATCTCCCCCCTTTTTTAATTTCTAGGGATTACTTAGTCTTCTCTATAAATATCTCCCATTGACCATCATCTACTTCTTCAATTTCCACATTATGGCCTTCTTTTCTTGCCCATTCTGGTATATTTTTCATTGCACAACTATGATCTATATCTATTACTAGTAAATC
The DNA here is from genome assembly GCF_018919175.1 of Clostridium simiarum. Classification (GTDB taxonomy): domain Bacteria; phylum Bacillota; class Clostridia; order Clostridiales; family Clostridiaceae; genus Clostridium_L; species Clostridium_L simiarum. Next base: position 1,120,430 of record NZ_JAHLQL010000001.1, read on the forward strand.
TCCTACGGACATAGTACCCATTTGTTTTTGAGTTTTTATTAATGGTACTGGACAAGCCTCTCCTAAACAATCTAATCTCTTTTCTGCCATTATTAATTCCTCCCTAAAATAATTATTTAATTAAATTTAAATTAAATTTCCTTTGACTTTCTGTTACCAAACCAATCTGCCAAAATATATAGTGCTAATAACACAGCAAATTGAATTGCAATTGCTGGTGCCCACCCTAACACATCTGGTAGGAAAACACCCTTTTCTGGCATAAACTTTTTTGCCCACCATCCAAAGTCTTTTGCTCCCCATAAGGAACCTATAATAAAAAATACAAAGGCAAGCATCTGCATTAAAAAACCTTCTCCAACCCTCATTAGAGTTCCAGAGGCACAACCTCCAGCGATTACTGCGCCTATACCAAACATTATGGCTCCAATAGCTATATGAACTCCTACTGGTGATATATTACCTGGTATTGGGCCTCCCTTAACAGAAGCACCATATTGAATTGATATAAATCCAACACTGGCAACAGCTATAGCAATTATAACTGCTTTAGTTAGAGATGTTCCTCCTGTAAGTACAGGATCTCTTAAAGATGCAGTAAAACAAAATCTAGATCTTTGAAGAGTAAAACCTGCAGATACACCAAACCCCCACATTAATGCTGCTCTTGGGTTATTATTTCCTAAGAAAAAACCTACTCCTATGATTCCTAAAAACAAAGCAACTCCAAAGGGTATTTGATTTACTTTTTTCTTTTTTGGTTTTCTTGGTACAGAACTTCTCATTGAAGTCTTCATTTCTGTCATTATTTCACCCCCTATTTGTTTGTTAATTAACTAACTTTTCTATTTCATAACCTTTACAACTTCATTCTAGCACACATATATTAGGAAAAATCATTAGTTTTTCTGATATAGTATAAACTTTTATTATATTAATATATCTATATTTAGAAAATATAGTATAATAATTATATAATTAGTTTAAAAAATAACAATGAGAGGTGTGGATTTCATGAATATAAATTATTTAATTTCTTTTTTAGAAGTAATTAATCATAGCAATATATCTAAAGCAGCCTCAAGTTTACATATGACTCAATCAGCTTTAAGCCAACAATTACAAACCTTAGAAAAAATGCTAGATTCTCAGCTTATGATAAGAAGTAATAAGGGCATTGAGCTAACTGAAGAGGGAGAAATAGTAGAAAGTTATGCAGAAACCCTAATAAATATATATGAGAATATGTTAAAGGAATTAGTAAATTGTAAAAGTTCAAATTTATCAAATATAAAAATAAGTTCTTGCAGTACAGTGGGTCAATACTTAATCCCTTGCACTCTTTATCTTTATAAAAAGAATAAAAATGATATAAAATTTGACCTTAAAATCGAAGATAGTAAAAAAGTCATAAATGATGTGCTAGATTTAAGTTATGATATAGGTTTTATCGACGGTGATGTGGATATAAAAGGACTTGAGTGCTTTAGAATATGTAATAATGACTTAGTATTTATATATTCTAATGAAAGAACTATCCAAAAGAATTCTTTGAGTCTTGAAGAAATATGTAGTCTTCCACTAATACTTCCATCAGAGGGTACAACATCTAGGGAATTAATTAATGCTCTAATATCTATAAAAAACATAAAGCATATAAATATCGAAATGGAACTGGAGTCCATTGAGTCTATAAAAGCTTCTGTCATAGCTAATCATGGTGTTTCTATAGTTCCTTATACTTCTGTAAAAAACGAAATCCATTCAAAGGTAATGCAAAAAGCAACTATAATAGAACAATGTACCCCTTGTAAAATAAGTATGATTTATCAAAAAAAAGTGGCATCAAAGCCTCATATAAAGGACTTTATAAGCTACATTAAAAAATATGGAAGAGAAACCTTTTGTTGAAAACACAAAAGGTTTCTCCTTATAATTAGCTTATCCTTTAGTAATGGTAATGTACCAAATCCCCTCTTCTTCTTCTATTTTTATAGAAGCATCCGTAGGCTTAAAAGCTTCCTTTATACTTTGTCCAGAACAACTATGATCAGTAACTATAGTAATACTTTCTCCTTTGCTTATCTTTTTATAATTAATCTTTGCCTTTATAAGCGGAACTGGACAAATATCTCCTACACAATCGATATCCCTATTTTTCATACTCCCCTCCATACCTACATTATTGATCTTAACTCCTCTTCTTAAAGTAACATAAGATATAACTACTTTAAAATCTTTAATTCCTCATTACTCTTCTTTATCATAAGCATGAAATCCTTATGTAACAACCCTTTTATTTTTATTCCCTAAACTAATAATTATAAAAATAAGGCAGATAGTAGCCTTTTAAATCTAACTACTATCTGCGCATATAAAATATATATATTTCTATTGTTACTTAAATTCAATAATAGTACTACCATTGAAGGTTATTAATTGCTGAAGAAATATAAACGAAAAGCTTACTGAATAAATACTGTTTATCTTTTAACATAATCTAATTTGTTTGTTTTAAGGCGGTTTTTAAATCATCCTCTGGTGTACTTATAGGTCTTATATCAAAGGTATCCACTAGGTATTGTAATACATTTGGAGATATAAAGGCAGGCAGAGTTGGTCCAAGATACATACCCTTTATTCCAAGAGACAATAAGGCTAATAAATCCGCTACAGCCTTTTGTTCATACCAGGAAAGTACTATAGTTAGTGGCAATGAATTTACACCTGTTTCAAAAGCATCTGCAAGTGCAGTAGCTATTCTAACTGCTGAATAAGCATCATTACACTGTCCTACATCTAAAAGTCTTGGTAATCCTGCCACTGTCCCAAAGTCTAATTTATTAAATCTATATTTGCCACAGGCTAAAGTAAGTATTACACAATCTTCAGGAACCATTGTAGCAAAATCAGTATAATAGTTTCTTCCAGGTCTTGCTCCATCACATCCTCCTATTAAGAAGAAATGCCTTATTTTTCCTTCCTTCACTGCATTTACAATAGTTTCTGCATTAGATAAGGTTGAATGATGTCCAAATCCTACCAATATCTCATGAACCTCTTCATCTTCTTTAAATCCACCTAACTCCAATGCTTTATTTATTATTTCACTAAAATCTTTAGTTCCATCCTCCGATTTTGGTATATATTTCACTCCATCCCATCCAACAACACTGGTAGTAAAAATTCTGTCCTTATAGGTTTCTCTTGGTCTCATCAAACAATTTGTAGTCATTAAAATACATCCAGGTATGCCATCAAATTGTTTCTGCTGATCCTGCCAAGCCCCTCCAAAATTACCTACTAGATGTTCATATTTTTTTAGCCCTGGATAACCATGTGCTGGCAGCATTTCTCCATGAGTATAAATATTTATTCCCTTACCTTCTGTTTGTTGTAAAAGCATCTCTAAATCTCTTAAGTCATGTCCTGATACTATTATAAATGGACCTTTTTTAATATTAACATTAACTGTATGTGGTGAAGGATTTTTGTAGGTAGTAGTATTTGCTTGATCCAAAACTTTCATTACCTCCACACTCATATCTCCCGTTCTCATGGTCATGCGTATCATATCTTCAAGAGTTAAGTTATCATTGGTTGTAGCTTCTAAGCCTATAAAATAAAAATTATCTAATTGATCACTATTATAGCCTAAAAATCTGGCTTGGTGACCATAAGCACTTATTCCTTTTAATCCGTATAATACCGTTGACCTTAATGACCGAATATCCGCATCAAGACTTTGATTATACATTATTCCCGCTTTCACAGCATCTTTTAACATGGATTCTTTTGTATCACTTAAATTATATGCTGCCACCTCTGAATATACTCCTACTGGCGCTTCACCTCTTAACCCCTCCTTTATCTTTTGAGATTCTTTAAGCAAATTTACATGGAATTCTGCATCAAAATTCACATTGGTTAATGTTGTAAATAAGCTATTTTCTACAAACTCGACTATTTTTTTATCTATCATTTTTCCCTGTTCAATCAAGGGTTTTGCATAACATGAAATTCCTTTTAACTGATACACCAGTAAATCTTGTAACCCAGCAATTTCTGGTGTTTTTCCGCAAACTCCACTCTTTGTACAACCCTTTCCACCTGCTGTTTGTTCACATTGATAACAAAACATTGAATTTTCCACTAAAATCTATCCTTTCCTTTGTGTATTAATTACTTTTTAAAGTAATTCTACTAATAGATTTAGTGTTTACTATCTTATGGTACTTTATGCTTCTACTATATTCTATTTCCTATTCCTATTATTTTCTATAGTGCTCCTTGCTTTTAAATTTCCTCTTTTCCTCATTTCCCTTGCAATTATACTTTTATTTAATTTGGTGTCCTTTGAAACCTCTCAATGTGACCAACTATCTTCAACCAAATCTAACTGTTCTTTTTTATATTTCTTTTTTGTACCTTTCTTATATTGGGTTTTATTTTTTATGCCTTCCTTTAATTTTGCAAATTTCGCTTCCTTTTCAAGCTTTATATAGTTTTCCCACCTTTCCTTTGAAAGCTTTCCATCTTCCAGAGCCTTTTTTATAGCACATCCTGGCTCCCCTTTATGAGTACAGTCTCCAAACTTACACCTACTTATAAATTCTTCAATGTCAGCAAAAGTTGTATTAAGACCTTCTGATACATCCCACATACCAAGCTCCCTCATTCCAGGAGTATCAATTATCATTGTTCCATTTTGAAGCATAATAAGTTGTCTATGAGTTGTGGTATGACGCCCCTTACTGTCATCTTCTCTTATATCATTAACCTTCATAATCTCATCACCTGCAATAGCATTTACAAGCGATGACTTACCTACACCAGAGGAACCAAGAAATACAATAGTTTCAAAAGGCTTAATATAATTTTTAAGTTCATCAAGACCTTCTCCCGTACGTGAACTTACTGCAAATACTGGAATCTCTAAATCTAATTCCTCAATTTTTTCTACATATTCATTAGGGTTACTACATAAATCTACCTTTGTTAAGATAATTACAGCTATGGCTCCACTTTGAGAAGCCGCCGTTAAATATCTTTCTATCCTCTTAATATTAAAATCATGATTAAGGGATGTCATAATAAAAACGTAATCAAAGTTAGTTGCCACCACCTGCTCTGTTTCATAAAACGAATCCATTCGTGAAAATTTACTTTTTCTCTCTAGAACCTTATAGATTATATCTTCCCCATAAGGATTTCCTTTTACTAAAACAAAATCCCCTACAGCAGGGTATACATTATTAATCTCACCATTATAAAATAAAGAACCCTTCAATTTAGCAGTTTTTTCCCCAAACTCTGTTACAATCTTATATTGTTCCTTATGAACTTCTATAATCCTTGCCGGCATTAAATCTTTATAGTTTAAACTAAGCGTTTCTATTTGACTTTGATAAAATTCTGTATATCCATAGCTTTCAATTTTTTTATTATTCATCTAATTCCTCCATATTGTCATAATAATTTTTAAATCTATCTCTTAATCTATTCATACAACATCTCTCCCTTCAATATATATTTTTCATTACTAAAAATGGGCATAAAAATCCCGTAGACAATAGCCTTTTAAATTTGGCTGCTATCTACGGGTCACAAAAACAGATATTTTAATCTGTTACTTATCCTTAATAGGCAGTATATTATGAAAGGTTATTAATTACTGCAAAAACATAACACAAACAAAGGGTATACTACCCCTAAGGCCACGTTTTTGCCCATATTTATTTTTAGACTACAATCACCTTTATATTTGTATTCACTAAAAACATCTCCTTTCATAAAAAATGCTAATCTCATAATGAAAATTTTTACACTTTTTATTATATTACTTTAAGAATATTTTGTCAATTTAAAAATTCATCTAAATTCATAATAAGTATTAATTTTTATGAGTTTTTCCATCTTGAAGGTCTTAACATAATTAACATTGGATATATCTCAAGTCTTCCTGCTAACATACAAAATGAAAATACTATTTTACTTAATGGTGAAAAACTACTGAAATTCCCCATAGGCCCTACCACCTTAAATCCAGGTCCTATATTACCTATAGTTGCAAACACTGAAGTGATTGTAGTTTCTAGATCCATTCCATCTATAGACACTATAATCACTGCTATTACAATAAGGACAACATATGCAAATATAAATAATCCTACCTGAGATATAGTTTCATCATCTACTACTTTACCATCAAGCTTTACTGAATTAACCATTCTCGGATGAATTATCTTAGTTATCTCCCTTTTTATAGCTTTAAATAAAAGCACTATACGAACAGTTTTAATCCCTCCACCTGTGGAACCTGCACAGCATCCTGTAAGCATTAGTAATGCTAAAATTGATTTACTAAGGGTTGGCCAAAGATCAAAATTAGTTGTAGCATAACCTGTTGTTGTTACAATAGAGGCAACTTGGAAAGAAGACTGCCTAAAAGATTCCCCTAAAGAATTCCCATTTAATCCTCTAATGTTAAATGCAATTATTACCATGGCTAAGAGCACCATTAAAAAATAGTATCTTACTTCTTCATTTTTAAAGGCTTGTTTTACATTTCCTGTGATAAGCTGGAAATACACAGTAAAGTTAACCCCAAAAAGTAACATAAACACAGTTATTATAACTTCTACATAAACATTATTATATGCCCCTACGCTACTATTCATATTAGAAAACCCTCCAGTACCAGCTGTACCAAAGGCATGAACAAGAGCATCATATAGATTCATACCTGCAAATAAAAGTAATACTATTTGAATTATGGTCATTACAAAATATATTAAATACATTATCTTAGCTGTTTGTTTTATTCTAGGAACAACCTTTCCTGGAGTTGGTCCTGGGCTTTCTGCCTTTAATAAATGTATAGTATGTCCACCTACAGAAGGCATTAAAGCTAATGTAAATATTAAAACTCCCATACCACCTATCCAATGAGTAAAACTTCTCCAAAATAATATTCCCTTAGGAAGGGACTGTACCTCTTGTAAAATAGTAGCTCCTGTTGTGGTAAACCCCGATACTGTCTCAAATATGCAATCTACAAAAGAAGGTATCGCTCCACTTATATAGAATGGAAGGGCTCCAAATAAGGATATAACTACCCAACAAATAGCCACAGATAAAAAACCTTCCTTAGCATAGAAGGTGTTTTTCTTAGGCTTTATGAGTGACATTGATATTCCCACAATCAGCATTATTATAATAGTTATAATAAAACTATAAGCATCCTCTCCACCATAAAATAAAGATGCAATAAGAGGTAATATCATAACTAAAGCTTCGTATTTTATAACATTCCCTAGTACCTTAAATACTATTAGGTAATTCATACTAAAGGCCTCCCTCAAGAAGTATATCATTTATGCCCATTACATTATCTCTATCTGTTACTATAATTACATTATCATTAGCCTTAATAGTATCATTTCCTCCAGGAATTATTATATTATGATTTCTAACTATAGCTGCAATTAATACCCCTTTTTTAATTTTTATATCCTTTAAAGGTATATTTACACATCTAGTAGTTGCATTAGCCGAAAACTCTAGGGCCTCAGCCTTTTCTCCCACTATTTTATATAAGTTTTCAATAAAGTTTCCTTCTTTATTCTTAAGTCCTCTTACATATTTTATTATTTTATTAGCTGTAAGCATTTTAGGACTTATAACACTTTCAACTCCAACCTTTTTTACTATGTTATTGTAATTTACCCTAGTTATCTTAGTGATAACATTATGTACATTGGCATTTAAAGCAAAAAGCGATGAAACAATATTTTCTTCATCTCTATCAGTTAAAGCTATAAATGCGTCAGTTTCATTTAAGTTCTCTGATTCTAAAAGCTCCTCCTCTGTTCCATCTCCATTTATAATAATTGCCTCTGGTAATAGTTCATTTAACTCCTGACACTTATTATAATTTTTCTCTATTATCTTTATTCTAGCTCCAAATTTATTAATCAGCTTTGAAAGATAATAGCTTATCCTTCCTCCACCTATTATCATTACACTTTTAATTCTCTTTTGATATTTACCTAAATACTGTAAAAATAATATTATATTAGGATGATCCCCTATTACATACACTTTGTCATTACTTTGGAGCACAAAATCTCCAGTAGGTATTAATACCCTATCATCTCTTTCAACTGCACAAAATAATACAGAGCATTTTTTCAAATTAATATCAGATATAGACTTTCCAACTATAAGATCCCCTTCTCCAAGTCTAAAGCTAACTAAATCCGCTTTACCATTGGCAAAGTTTTCTATACTAGATACAGATGGAAATTTTATTAACTGTGCAATTTCCGTTGCTGCTTCCCTTTCTGGATTAATGATCATATCAAGCTCTAGCTCTTCCTTTAGCATTGAAAGCTCCTCAGCATACTCAGGATCTCTAATCCTTGCAATGGTATGCTTTGCTCCAAGTTTTTTCGCAGCTAAACAACAAAGGGCATTCCTCTCATCACTATTAGTAACTGCAATCATTACATCTGCAATTCTTACCTCAGCTTCCTGAAGAACATTTACTCTTGTACCGTTGCCTTTAATACACATTACGTCTAGGTTATCCATGGCTCTTTTAAGTGCCTCTGGATTCTTATCAATAACCGTAACATCATTTCCCTCTTTGGATAAATGTTTGGCTAAAGTATATCCAACCTTCCCTGCTCCCACAATTATAATATACATTTTATCTTTACCTATCCTTTCATGAATGAAATGCAATTCCTATATTATACAACAATCCATATTATAATACAATTTTTATAAAGTTGCTTAAAACATGGACAAACCTTACTTATTATGAAGTATAATTAATATAGAAAGCAAGGTCTTGCTCTAACCAAAAGGAATGTTATGAAAGAAATGTCTTCAAATCTCTTTGCGGTTTTTATAATATTGTAGAGGTGAAAATAATTGAAAAAGAAATTAGATAATTTATTGTTTTTTGTTATAGGATTTATTTTTTCTCAAATATGGCGTTACTTATTAAAAGACACTAATATTCCAAGTTTTTTTAAATGGCTTATTGGTATAATCATCATTGTTTTTCTTTTTGTTTTTATTAATAAAATCAAAATTTTTAAAAATAATAAGCAGTAGTAGAATCTTATAGATTTAAAAATAGAATTTTTAAATTAGGTTATGTTTTAGAACAATGTATATTTTAGATTTCCTTAACCCTTTTGATAACCAATTAGTTTTTTATATGTATTTCCCTGACTTTTACAAATTACTATTAATACAACAATAACAATAATATTGCAAACAGTACATATTATTGACTTTAAAAGAACTTATCAAGAGTGAATGCCTCTTGAATAAGTTCTTCTGCCCTTGATTAGAGAATAAATATTATAGTCTTTAATGGAGGGAATACTCAATTATTTTATCTAATAACTCACTGAATTCTATGCCTCTTGCTTTTGAGCTTTTAGGAATAAGACTTGAACTAGTCATTCCTGGCAATGTATTTACCTCTAATACATACGGTATCCCATTACTTACTATGATATCAATTCTACAATAGCTCCTACACCCCAAAACATTCCAAATTTCCTTTGAGATTCTATTTACTTCCCTTTGCAAATCTTCTTCTAAAATTACAGCCCTCTCCTCTGCTCCATCCACATCATATTTAGATGAATAATCAAAGAACTCACTATTTTTAAGTCTTATAGCTACAGTTGGAAACACCTCTCCATTTAAAACAAAAGAGAAAATCTCCTCTCCTTTAATATATTTTTCTATAATAACTTCATTATCATATTTTAATCCCTCTCTTACTGCTGGCTCTACATCACCTTCATTCTTTACAAAGAAAGTTGCCACACTAGATCCTCCATTATTAGGTTTTATAAATACAGGATAATCAAACTCCCTTATTTTATCATAATTAATTTCATCAACAGATTTAACTGTAATCCAAGGAGCCGTATTTACTCCAACACTTTGAATAATCCTTTTAGTTAATGCTTTATTCATGCAAACAGCACTAGCTAACACTCCACATCCACTATAAGGAATCCCCAAAGCTTCAAGTAATCCTTGAATTGTTCCATCCTCGCCAAACTTGCCATGCAAGGCTATAAAAGCAAAATCAATTCCTTTAACCTTTTCTACAACTTCACTTTTAGAATTTATTACTATTGGTATTACTTCCTTATACTTTTCTATATTTAAATTTTTTAATACTTCTTCTCCTGATCTTAAAGATATGTCTCTTTCTGAGGATACCCCTCCCATTATTACTCCAATTTTCATTTATCAACACTCCTTAGTACTTGTTTAACTCTTAACATATTTTCATTATATGAATTCATCTTAAAATAAAAAAGCACCACTGCCTAAGTAATTTTTAAGGCTAATGGTCCTTTTTTATTCAAGTGCTCAAAAAATTTTAATTTTATACTTTCAGACTTTTTATTACATCATTAATGTACTTTCTCTTAGTAAGATAATAAAATGTACCTTGAAATAAGAAGTATGCAATAATTACAAAGGTTGCATTAATAATAACTCCTTCACTTCCCATATTACAACTCCAATTCAGTAATATCACATTTTTAAGGAATGTCCAATATATTTATGGTAAGGTCAACTTAATGGCTTTAAGCATATACTATAATATAAAAATATATGTGGAGGACTAAAATGGCAATTTTTCAAGCTTATTCTGGTACTATTATAGCAATTGATGATTTTTGGACAGAAAATGTAGAAAAAGTAGGATGTAATAAATTAATGTCTGTAACTGGTAGAGATGGAAGTATGGTAAATTTCGTGGTGAGACCATGTACTTACTTTGTAGATCATGTAACGGTGAAAGTAGGAGATACAGTAACTGGTTTTTTTGATGCAAGTGCACCCGTTCCTTTAATTTTCCCACCACAATTACAAGCCATTGTTATGACAAGAAATACACAAAATCAAAATGTGAAAGTAGATTATTTTAACAGGCAGCTGGTAAGTAGCGATGGTATGTTAAAATTAAACATAGCTTCCTCTACTAAAATAGTATTAGAAAATAATCAAAGTTTTACTGGAAACCTTGAAAACCGAAATTTAATTGTTATATATGGTGCTACAACAAAGAGTATACCAGCCCAAACCACACCATATAAAATTATTGTTATGTGCACGCAAGTATAGAATCATTCCCACTGTAAACCTATGATTTGTGCTCTTACTTAAGTACAGTAAATTGTTCAACATAAGGTTATTTTACATAATAGTCTTATGTTGAACTATGACTACATCAGCACATTGAATTTTATAATAGCTACTCTTTAATATTTTTATACCACTTATAATTTTTTTCAATTTCGTCCTTATCTTTATAAATGTTCATAACCGTCCCTAACTTAATTGCAAACTCTATAAACGCTTGTCCTGTTGAAGTTATTATATTTCCGTCTACTACAACATCCTCTTCCAATACTATTGAATTTCTGAATAAATCTATGTAGTCAGCATCAATTTTTAACCCACTGCTGTCTCCTGTACACCTTTTATTATCTAGTATGCCATAAGCTGCTAATAGCTTTGTTCCTCCACAGATTCCTGCAATAATTTTCTTATTTTTATTCATATCTTTAATAAAATTCTTAAGAATAGAATTTTCATAAAGGTAACCTGGTTTACCTCCAGGTATTATAAACAAATCAACTTCATCAGGATTAAGTTCCTCAATTGTTTTATCCGGTACAAATTTTTGTTTTTCTTCACTTATATATATTTTATTTTCTAAAGCTACCGTAATCACATTTTGTGAAGAAAACTCTGCAGCTGCTAATACAATTTCAAATTCACAAAAACCATCATAATAAAAAATACATACATTCATTTTATAACCTTCTTTCTTTTATATCTAGTGTACAAGCGAGTACACTAGATTCTCCTTTATATTTTATTTAAAGCTCTATTTTTTCATTATATAGCACAATGACTGACACCTATATGTCAGTCATTGTATCTATTATATATTTTATTTATATATTTCTTCATTTCATTTCTTAATTTCTCCGGAGCTATTACTTCACAGTCATTACCAAAGCCTAAAATAAATTTCTTCAATCCTTCATCCCTAGGAAAGAAATCTTCAACTATATATGTTCCCTTTTCTGAAAGTTTAATTTTATCCTTTGAAAAATACTCACTTAGTTGCTCTCCTATTTTACTAGAAAATTTTAATGTGACTAGAATACTATTTTTTTCATAACCTTCACTAAATATTTTTTCTATTTCCTCTTTTGAAATTTCACTTTTTATAAAACTTTCACCTATCCTCATGTTTCTTACTCTAACAAGTTTAAATCTTCTATAGTCTTTTCTTATCCTGCAAAAGGCAATAATATACCACTGTCCTCCAGCAAATTCTATCTGAATTGGTTCCACTATTCTCTCTGAACATTCCATCTTTCTATTTATATATTCAAATTCCAATATCTTATTATCTTCAATTGCTTTATTAATCAAGAATAAGTACTCTCTAAGTTCCTGCTCCATACTGAAATGAGACATATCAATACTAAGCTTATCATATTCTTTCTTTTCACTATTGCGCAAGGTTTCAAACTTAAGTACTATATCATTAAATTGTGGGTTGCTGCCAAATAAAAACTTTAAATTATCCATTACAGCAATCAAAGGCTCAATTTCTTTTTTATTAAAGAATAGGTTATTTAGATTATAGTTTTCCATAATATAATAGCCCCCGCCTTTTCCACCAGTAGCTGCTATAGGGACTCCTGCTTCACTTATTTTTTCTATATCACGATATATTGTTCTTAAGGACACCTCAAAATGTTCAGCTAGTTCTCTTCCTGTTACTAAACCCTTTTGAGAAATTATTATTAAAATTGATAAAAGTCTATCTGATCTCATAATATAAATACACTTTTAAACCTTTCATTTCTTCCTCTCAAAATTTACTGTTCTATTAATTCTACTCCATTTTAGTTAAAAAAGCTTGATTATATTATGACAGATGTTGTAATTTGCCGGAAAATTAATGGAAACTCGTCCTAAGCTGTACTAAAAAGGAATTTGTGATTGGTGTTTTTCAAAGAAATCCACACGTGGCTCTAAGTACTTTAATTTATGTGTAGGTGTATCTCCTATAAATGTGTATATTGGTTCAAAGATATAATCCCAACTCCAAAGTTTCTCATCTGCATTTAGATATTCTCTTACCATTTCACAGCTATTTGGTGCAATAGGATGAATTAAAGTAATAGCAGTTCTTGCAACATGAAATGCATCTATTAGCACTTGTTTACGAAGAGCACTATCACCCTTGGTATCTGCAAGTTTCATATTATTTACCCAATACTTATTCATATTACGAATATAGCTATCTAAAACATAAATTACGCTGTGAAATTCGTGATTATACATATGCCTTTCATAGGTGAGGATGGCTTCCTTTGATTCTTCTATGATATTACTACTAATTTCACCTACTGGTATTGTACTATCAAAATACTTCTGTGCAGTGTAAAAACAGGAGCGAAGAAGCCTATTAAATACGTTGGTCAATAAATTACCATCTTTTAAAACTGTATCTGGACCTTGTTTATCTTCTTCATTCATAAATGCTTGTGGTACAAAACTAACGCTTTTCTTTGAAAGTCCTAAGCTTAAGAAATGCATACGTAATTGCTCCGCAGTATAATGTTCTAGTAATTCCCCTGCCATAGGTGGCTTTATAGTACTGCTACTGCTTGCCTTTCTATCCATAAATAGCAGATGATTATTTGCAATTAAGTGAGGAAGATTAATATTCTCAAAGTCCAATTTATCTTCACTATTAATACCTGATAAAGCCATAAACAACGCCATTTCAGCAATTCCGTAAAAATAGATATTGTCTTCCCCAATAAATTGATATACCTTTGCATCTTTAGAATGCCACCACTCTGTCCATTCATCAGGATTTTTACCTATAGATTCAAGATAAGTTTTAGTGAAAGAAATAGGTGCCCATAAAGATTCAGGCCAAACCCAAAAAGTTAAGTTTTTAAGTTCTTCCTTTTCAGGTATTTCCATACCCCATTGAACATTTCCTGATAATCTAAAAGGCACTAATGTTTTACCAGTTCTAAAACGAATTCCGAGATCATCAAATATTTCTCTTGCACTATCCCTATCTTGTAGATTTTCAAATACGAAAGTAACAGAAGGTTTTTTTGTTCATCAATAACTGTGTGTTTTGGTAGTTTTTCTTCTAGATTTATAATACCTTCTAATTGCTTACGTTTTACATAAATAACTGGTGGCTTTAAAAATTCTTCAATGGTATTCAATAAATTTTTACGCCAATTAGAGTTGTCTCTTAAATAATTTACTTTTTCAATTAGAGTGTTATTATACTCTTCTAGTTTAAAATACCAATTTGTCACATCTCTTAATTCAGGTGTTTTTCCCGATAAAGCACTCTTTGGCTCAATCAATTCATTTGGCATATATTGATGCCCCAAAGCACATTCATCTGCATAAGCTTTATCTGAATTACATCCTTCAATAGGACATTTACCAACTACTTGTCGACCGTTTAATAGTACTTTAAAATCAGAGTCATAAAACTGTGGTGAAGATAGCTTTACTAAATAGCCATCTTCATATAGCTTATTGAATATTTCTTTTGATACTTCTTTGTGCACTTCACCAGCTCTATCTAATGCAGAAGCTGCATATAAATTTAGACTCATTTCATATTTACTTAATACTTCTTTTTGCTTTTCATGATTTTTACGAACATAATCTTGTATAGAGCCTTCATATTGATCCTCTTCTACAAGTTTTAAATAGCTTGCTGAAATAGGCGATCCGTAGCAATCTGTTCCTGATACAAATATAACATTTTCATTTCCAATTCTATCTCTTAAAAATCTTGCAAAAGTATCAGCATGGACAAACACACCGCCTATATGACCAAAATGTAGCTCTTTATTACCATAGGGCATACCTGCAGTTATAACAGTTTTTTTAGGAAATATAGGTCTTTCTATTTTTATCTCTTTCATAACGTACACTCCTTAAAATATAATTCCTTTTTCACATAAAAAAACGTAAAAAAAACACCTCCTACAATAATTTGTAGGGGCGAATTATACCGCGTTGCCACCCTATTTTATTAATATGTCACCATACTAACCTTATCAAGTACAAAATTATACCCTAGTTCTGTAACGTGAACAAACGTCATAGCATCACTTATTAATAAAATAAGATCCGTATGCAGCTCCAAGACTTGTTTCGTTAAATTTTCCACTGCTCCATCTCACAAATAGGAACTTTCTGTAAGTTTCCAAAATAACTACTGCTCTTTTCATTGCCTTTTTTTTAATATAGTAAATGAATAGAATTTTGTCAAGGGCTATATTAAAATAAACTTCACCCTGTTGACTCAATCAATTTTATCTTTTCCCAAAATTTCTCTTTGCATTTTTTTGCTTAAAGAATTTAATACTAGTTCATATGACATGTCTATCATCTGTTTTAAAATGTCATCAGACACATCACCATCTAAATATACTGAGTTCCAATGTTCTTTGTTCATATAATATCCTGCTACAATATATTGATTTTGCTCTCTTAAAAATTGTCCAAATGAAGGTTCACATTTTAGGGTAATAATCTTTTTTTTATCTTTATCCCCACCTTGCATAGCGAAGATTTTTCCTCCAATAAGGTATCTCGTTGCTTGCCATTCTATCTTAAAGTCTTTTTCTACTCCTTTTTTTGAGAGACAATATTCATTAATCCATTCAAATTTCATAAAATTTCTCCTCGCTTACAATTATATAAAATTCCTTAGCAATATATATATATTTATACGATTAGATTAGTATCAAAACATAATATTTTTATTTCTAAGTTGATTATCAAAATAAAACTTCTTGGATTCACATTTTGAATATTATATTTATAGATACAATTCTTTAGATTTTATCTATAACCTACTCAAAAGATAAAAGCCACCAACAAAAAATACTATAAGTAAACATATGCCTATTACATTACGCCATATGTTTGTAGCTTTATCTTGTCCCAAATTTTCTAATGTTTGTTCTAATTTTTCTTTTCTCGATAATACGTAGTTTGCATATTCTGGATTTTGACTCATATACCACTCTTTACGATGTGGATCTTCTTTTGCCATTATTTTAGTAAACTCAAAATCATTTTTTATTTTATTTTTAAAGTCTATTTTACCTACTTTTTCAGCCCTTTTTTGCATTAATCCACCAATTATGAAGAAAATTAACCCTATTATTATAACCGCTGGAATAAAAATTTTAATATGTTCACTATAATTAGGATTTATAGCTGTTGGAATAGCTCCTAATGACATGATAGCTGTTGCTAAACAAATGTATAAAAATCCTTTAAAGACACCCCCTAGGAGTGAAAGAATATTTGCACGTACACTTCCCTTATAAGACTTATAACATACTCTAACAAAATACATAAAATACCTCCTAATACTACTAGCACTTCAATATTATAGCAGAATATTACTGTAAAATAAATATTGGCAAATTTTTTACTTTTAACTTTACTATGTTTAGCGCTGATAATACTAGTCATATCAAAACCTATACTGGCAATTCTTATTACCTTAATAACCCTTGCTTTAGGATAAATGTTCTGAGCGTTATTCTCTACAAACATTATGCTTGAATAGGTCTTTTCATTGTAAAGTCTTAGCTTTTATCTATTATTAATAAGAGTATATTTTATAATAAGCTACTTATTAGCCTGAATTAATGCACTCATAGACTTATCACAGAAATCTATAAGTCCCTGTTTTCTTAAACATTTATTGTAAAGCTCAATAAGTTCAAATATAGCCTACTAAGATGGAATTCTATTTACAGCAACAATAGTCTTCCAGAATCAGCTGCTCCTTTTGCAAGACTGTGCCCTAAAGCTTTGCGTAAATTACTTTTTTTCTGTTCTATATTTAGTAGCATGTTAATTACCCCATAATTAGCTATATTCCTAATAAGATAACTATAATATAATTTAAGTGAATATCTAGTGAAAGCTTTGCGAAAGTAGAAAATTCAAAGAGTTTATGAAAAAAGCCCTAAAATAAATGAGAGCTTTAGAGGGGATGGTGTTATATGTATAATGGTAAGTTAATAACTATAGATATTATCTACATCTCCAATACAGATAATATCACAAATTTAGAAAAATATTCATTAAGTAAACTGCACATCATGTTAGTTTTGCTCAATCAGGCAAATTTAGAATTCATTCCTTGTTATTTTTCTCCTTTTTATTTTTGTTACTAATAGTAACAAAAGCCCCTAAAATAGCGGCACCTATAGCAATCCAAAGAGCAATGTTCATTTGAAATCCTCCTTTCAAATTGAAATTTAAGTGAGTCCCCCAATTTTATATTTGGATAAATGAACTTACTCATTCGAAGGAAACACTATACTCACTCTGTTCGTAGGTGTAAGTTCTACTGACTAAATCGAAGATTTAGAGTATCACTTAAATTACTATTTATATTACTCAACCTTAAATAGAGATTTATTTTTTTAATTTTAAGTATTTTTCTTGCTTTCTTTTTCTTCCTTTTTGCCATTCCTTATCTAAATCAAAATTATTATCAGCGGCCATTTCAAACATTAAATATAGCATGTCATATAGTTGATGTTCAATCTTATCTTTTTCCGAAGCATTTACAGCCTTTTTTAATAACTCAAATTCCTCATTTAACCAAGTTATTTTTTGATGATTATCCCCATTTAAAGAATCCATTCTAATTAAAAATTCTCTAACTTCATTTTTATATTCATTTAATGACATATCATTACCTCACAAATTACTATTTGATTTACTTTAATTGAACTTACTTAAATTTTAACTCTGATTTTCTTTCTTTGAGCTTGTCCCTATATTTAAGCCATTCTTGCATAAAGGTACTTGCTATTTCTTTTACTCTATTCTATATAAGTACATGTTTATTTCCATAAACAATAGTTTTGTTTAGCTTTTCATTACTTTTTAGACGTTATTTCATAAACTTTTATATCTATCATTCTTTTTAAAAATTCAAATTCAAATTAATTTTAGAATACCGCATTAAAATTATAATCTTTTCATTTAATATTATATTAGTTTATAATTTTCTAAGGGTGTTAATATGTCATTTATCATTTTTCATATCTCTCCCGATTTTTAACATATCATTTTCTTTTTCAAGGCTTTTAATATATTTTAACAAAAATATAATCCATAAAATAAAAGATACTATAATAAATGTAATAATTGCTATAATTACAAAAATTAATTCATTAAATTGCTTAATAACTAAATTAGAAGGATTGTTATAATAATAACTAATTATTATAAGTAGTGATAATATCCCTTGAAATATTGTTGTGATGATGAAACTCTTTTTAAAATAATAATGTTCTTTCTCTTCGATACTTAAATTGCTTTTACTTTTAATTTTCTTTAAAAGTAAGATAAATGAAAAAGTTTTAGCGGAAGAAAATATTAAAAAGAATAATAAACTCCCACAACCTAAAATTAAAGTTGAAGATATAAATATATTATACTCCCTAACTACTATTGTTTGATATAATAAAAAATATACAAATACTGGACTTAAACATATAAAAAAAACTGCTATTTTGATAATTACTGAAATTACACCTTTACAACCATCTTTTTTAGATTCATCGAATATATATTTAAATAGATCTGTCCCCAAGTATCATCACCTCACACCTTAATTCAACTATATGAGGCAATTATATATAATATTACCTTATTACTTCATTACTTCTTAAGCTAATATGTTAACAGATTTTATTATTATTTCTTTTAAACTAGTACGTATCTCTTTATTATTTTCAAGCGTTTGTATAAAATTATTATTATCTAAAATTTTATTTATTTTTAATAATGATTGTTTAAATTCCATTAAGTCATTATCTTCAGACTCCTTAATATTATTTCTATGGTTTGTATTAGAAATGGTTTCAGCCATCCTAATACCTAAGGGTAATTTTTTATCCTTCACAATATCGCACCTTTCATAATTTACTCTCTATAATTATTGACATCAAAACTATTTTTAATCATATTTTTAAAGGTGCTCTCAAAATCGGTTGTCCATCTTTTTAGTTTAGTTAATATTTCAAAAAAATCTAAGCATAAAATTAATATAAATAACTTACCAAAAGTCAGGATTACCCGTAAACGGGTCTTTTGGATTTATATCAATATAGTAGACATAGATAATCGAACTTTTTATGCAGATAGCCTGGCCAACTCTTCGCATTTTTGAGGAATTATATAGCCAATGCTACTATGGATTCTTTTTCTATTATACCAATATTCTATGTACTCAAAGATTGCTAAGCTGGCAGCATTAAAGTCATAATATATTACTAGGTTTACCTCCTCCTTTTTTAGTGAGGCATGAAAAGACTCAATAGAGGCATTATCATAAAGGCAACCTTTACTACTAAATGAATGAGTGAAAATTTTAGGCGCATATATATTAATCCATATTTCTATTTACACTTATTTTTACACCTTCTGCAGCTAGAGCTTGTTGTATCTTTGGTGCTCCATAACGTCGATTACTAAGGTTGAAAACAAGTAATCCGAACTTAAATTTTTCAGTAAAAGAAGGGTTGGATTAAATTGGGAAATAATTTTAATGTATTTTTGTATCAATATATTAACATCTCTATTCTTGGAACTCCATTTAAAATATGTTATTATTATAAAAAGACTTTTTATTAATGTAGAGTTAATAAAATCAACTTTAAAAATCACAGGAGATTTATATGGAAAAACTTACTTTTGTAATGGAAAATTATTTAGAAGCCATCTATGAATTATCAGAAGAAGGTAAAGGAGTTAAAATGACTCGTATAGCAGAAAAGCTTGGAGTAACTAAAGCCAGCACTAATAGGGCTATGGTAACTTTAGCTGAAAAGGGACTTGTAACCAATGAAAGATACAAGGAAATATTTTTAACTCCTTTAGGCTTAGAAATAGCTAGATCTACATCTAAAAAGCATCACATTATTAAAGATTTCTTTATAAAAATTCTAAACATCGATAGTTCCATTGCAGATGAAGATGCTTGCGCTATAGAACACGTTATTAGCTCAGATTCTGTTTATGCTATGCAAAAATTTCTTTCAGAACATGATAATAAATAAAAAAATCAACGACTCAAAATTGCTTTTGCCATTTTAAGTCGTTAATTTTTTTACATTTAAGATACCTGACTTCTATAGAGCATAGCATAAGTTCCTCCATAACGAATTAACTCATCATGGGTTCCCGTTTCTTTAATGCCTGTTCCTTCTAGAACTACAATTTTATCTGCATTACGGATAGTTGATAATCTATGGGCAATTACTATAGTTGTTCGGTCTTTTGAAATTTCATCTAATGCAGCTTGGATTTCTTTCTCTGTTTTTGTATCAAGAGCTGATGTGGCTTCATCTAAAATAAGAATAGGTGAATTTCTAAGGATTGCTCTAGCTATGGAAACTCTCTGTTTCTGTCCTCCTGAAAGACGTACTCCACGCTCGCCTATTATGGTATCATAACCATCTTCTAAATTTTCAATAAAACCATGAGCATTAGCTGCCTTTGATGCATCAAGAACCTGCTCTCTAGTAGCTTCTTTCCAACCATAAACAATGTTTTCATAAATTGTTCCGTTAAATAAGAAGGTGTCCTGTAAAACCATGCTTATATTATCTCTAAGACTCTTTAAAGTTACATCTTTAATATCTATTCCATCAATTAAAATGCTTCCATTTTGAGGATCATAAAAACGATTTAAAAGACTAGCTATTGTTGTTTTCCCAACTCCAGTTGCCCCAACAAAAGCCACAGTTTCTCCTGGATTTACTTTTAAATTTACATTTTGCAAAACATTTATTTCATCATTGTAGGAGAAAGAAACTTCCTTAAACTCAACTTCTCCTTTAACCTTAGACATTTTCTTTGCATTAACTTTCTCTTTAACATCTGGAACTTCATCCATAACCTCAAAGACACGCCTGCACCCTGCAAGTGCATTACCTGACATTTCCATAAGTCTTGAAAAACTTTTTATAGGTCCATAAAACATACCAAGATACATAGAAAATCCCACAATGTCTCCAATGTTAACTTCTCCTCTTGAAACCATAAATCCACCAAATATTATAACTATAACAGAACCTAGCGCCGTGAAAAATGCAAGAAGGGGAAAAGTGGTTTCAAAAAAGAAGCTTGCCTTTAAGTATGCTTTACTATGTTTCATAGAAAGGTTCTTAATTCTTTTTTCTTCTCTTTCCTGCTGATTAAATATCTGTATTTCTTTAATTCCAGAAAAATTATCTTGAACAGTACCAGAAAGTTCTCCCCTAACCATAGAATTCTGCTTCCATATAGGTGAAAGATATTTACTCTGCCAAAGAGTGATTCCAATAAGAAAAGGAATAGTAATAAGGCTTAAAAAAGCCAACTTTACATTAATAGAAAATAATAATATCCCAACACCTACGAAAGTCAATATATTAACAACAAAATCAGGAATTACGTGAGCTAAAAGAATCTCTACCTCCATAACGTCATTAATAACTCTGCTAGTTAAATCTCCTGTACGGCTTTTATTAAAATACTTAAGCCCCATATGTTGAAGCTTAGAGTAAAGCTCTGTTCTCATATCTGCAACATAATGCAAAGCTGCATGATGGTTTAAATATCCTGAAATAGAACTTCCAGCTGATTGAAGTACAGTTGCAACTAAGAGCATCAATCCTATTCGTAAAGATTGAGCCCCAAAATCACCGCTTCCTTCTGTTGCTATACTTGTAAGTTCTCTTAGAGCCCAAGGATTATAAAATCCTGCTATGGTAGAAATAATAACAGCTATTAATGCTAATATTAAATAAGTCCAATATTTTTTAGCTCCCATAAAAATACGTAAGGTAGTTTTCATATGCCCACTGCCTCCTTTTCCTTCAACTCTAAATCCTCATTTTTATCTACAATATCATAGGTAATACATACTGGACGATTACTCTTAGGTTCAATAACAACATCAGCATTGATATTAAAGGTTTTTCTAAGCACCTCTGGAGTCATAACTTCCTCAGGAGCTCCATGTTTTATGATAGCGCCTTTTTCAATAGCAATAATATAGTCAGAAAATCTTGCAGCAAGATTTAAATCATGAAGTACCATAACAATAGTACACTGTTGATTACGGTTAAGCTCGTATAAAAGTTTTAAAACCTCTAATTGATGAGCAAGATCAAGGTAAGTAGTAGGTTCATCTAATAAAATTAAATCAGTTTGCTGCGCTAGAGCCATAGCAATCCAAACTCTTTGTCTTTGCCCTCCTGATAAAGCATCAATTTCTCTTCTCTCAAACTCACTTAACTTAGTTGCATCTAAAGCCCATTTAACAATTCTTTTATCTTCCTCTGTGAGATTTCCAAAACCTTTTTGATGAGGGAAACGTCCATATGCAACTAACTCACCTACAGTAAGTCCATTTGGTGCAGTAGGAGTTTGAGGAAGTATTGCCATCTTTTTAGCTATTTCTTTTGTAGGTAATCTACTTATATCTTGTCCACTTAGATGTACTACACCCTTCTTAGGCTTTAATATACGTCCAATCGCTTTCAAAATAGTTGATTTTCCGCAGCCATTTGCTCCTATAATAGAAGTTATCTTTCCCTTTGGTATCTGCATATTTAATTCCTTTACAATGAGAGTATCATCATAAGCTATATCTAAATTTTTAGTTTCAATACTTTTCATACAAACCTCCTTAATTTGACTTTATTAATAAGTATAAGAAGTAAGGTGTAGTTAATACAGTAATAATAATTCCTGTAGGAATATCGGTTCCAAGACTTATAGTTCTAGTAATAGTGTCTGATAATAGAATAATTATTGAGCCTACTAAAGATGCGGTAGGAATCAATAATTTATGATTTGAGCCTACAAACTTCCTTGCCATATGTGGAGAAATCATTCCAACAAAAAAGAAGTTTCCACCTAAGGCCACACTGCCTGACGATAGAGCAACAGCTGCTATAGCTAGACCTATGAATTCTCTCTTTACTGCTACTCCTAATCCTGTTGCAGTTTCATTACCAAGATTTAAAGTATTCAAAGTACGTGATTTATAAAGTACATATAAAAATAGAATCAATATCCAAGGTGCAAGAATAGAAATATATGTCCAATTGTCTCCCCAAAGACTTCCTGCATTCCATCTTTGAACAAAATCCATCTGTTTTTCATCTAGCTTTAAAGTAAGCATCATAGTAACAGCACTATATCCGCTTCCAACCGCCACTCCTGTCAAAATTAATCCTGTAGGTGATATATTTTTTCCTCTTTTATAGGAAAGTAAAAATATAAGCACTGCTGCTGTCATTCCACCTATAAAAGCTAGAAGGGGGAGAGCAATAGCTGAAGATAAACTATCTACCTTAAAAACAACTATAAACAATAATACAAACAACCCAGAACCAGAACTTATTCCCAAAGTTCCAGGACTAGCCATATCATTGCGAAGTAAACTCTGCATTACACATCCAGCTGTTCCCATACCAATACCTATAAGAATAGTTAATACAATACGAGGAAGACGAAAATCATATACTATAAGATTTTGTTTAGCTGTACCTTTTCCAATAAGGACATTAAAAACTTCTGAAGGAGAGAGATTCATTTTACCTGAGTTCACGCTTATTACTGCCACAACTAACAGTACAATGGTAAGTACCAAAATAATAGTTAAGCCACGTGAAACTGAATAGCCCTTTTTCTTCATTCGAATTCCCTCCTTTGTACTCTTGTAAGATAAAGAAAATACGGAACCCCTATTACAGCAAAAATAATTCCAATGGGAGTTTCATAAGGCTTATTAATAAGCCTTCCAACTAGATCTGCTGATACAGTTAATAGTGCTCCATATAATCCTGCAGCTGGAATAATGTATCTATAATCTACCCCTATAAGATAGCGAACTATGTGTGGTACTATTAATCCTACAAACCCAACAGGACCTACAACAATTACAGAAAGTCCTGTAAGTATTAAAACAACTATAGTAGATATGCCTTTAACTCCCTTAGTATTAAGCCCAAGACCTATAGCTGCATCATCTCCAAGATTTAAAAGAGTAATTGAA
The DNA here is from genome assembly GCF_018919175.1 of Clostridium simiarum. Taxonomy (GTDB): domain Bacteria; phylum Bacillota; class Clostridia; order Clostridiales; family Clostridiaceae; genus Clostridium_L; species Clostridium_L simiarum. The sequence continues at coordinate 1,144,653 of NZ_JAHLQL010000001.1, forward strand.
GGTGATATAATAAGAGCTGTAATTATACCAATAATAAAGAATGGGAAAACTATAGCAAGTTCACTCCATTTAGCACCTGCTGTTCCTCCAGCAGTCCAATAAGCTAAAGCATGCCCAAGTCTATATTTAATAGAAAGATATTGGCTAAAAGCACCAAATAACATTGATATAGAAATACCTGCTAAAACAAGTCTCTGTGGTTTCATGCCTCCTCTGCCAATAGACGCAATAAAATAAGTCATACCTGTAGTAACAGCTGCACCAATAAATGCAAAAAGCATCATCTGTCCATAACTTCCACCAGGTAAAAATGCCATACAAAAAGCTATTGCAAAAGAAGCACCACTACTTATACCCATAAGTCCAGAATCAGCAAGAGGATTTCTTGTGGTTCCCTGCATTATAGCACCACATATGGAAAGGCTTGAACCAACAATTATATTAGCTGCTATACGAGGAAGCCTTAGAGTTTGAATAATCTGGTGTTCAGTTAAAGAAGAGTCAAAATTAAAAATGGCTCCCCAAGCCGTAGACAAATCCATATCAGCAGCACCAAAAGAAATTGATGCCGCTGACATAATCACCAGCAAAACCACCCCTGCAATCATGTAGATTGTAAAATTCAAAGCCCCTAATTGTCGCTTTTTATTATAGGTATCTTGCATATTTATTTTCCTTTCTTAATTAGAATTATTTAGCTAATGAATTTATTGCATTAACCATATAGTCAAGTTGTTCAGTAAGACTTAAGATATCAGAGTAAAAGAAAAGTCCTTGATACTTTGCTGGAATTTCTATAACCCTTCCCTCTTTAACTGCAGGGATACTCTTCCAAATATCTGTTTTTGCATAATCGGATTCCTTACCTTCCTGTCTACACCATAGTATATAATCTCCAAAATACTCATTGGCTACTTCATAACTTATATGTCCACGTCCTTCTCCTGATTTTTCTATAAGCTGTTTAAGCTTGTCTGGATATTTAAGTCCAAGATATTCATATACTAAAGTACCACCTCTAGAGCCTGTTTCATAATATATGCCACTCCACTCACCAGTAGCTCCCCAATCTTCCAAGATGCTGAAAGTTTTACCTGAAAATGTATCACCTTTAAGAGTTTTCTTGGCCTCTGCAAGTTTTTCTTCAAAGTTAGAAACCGCCTTCTCGGCTTCACTCTTACGTCCTGTAGCTTCTCCTATGGTTTTTATACGCTGAACAGAATCCATATCTCCTTCTTGGATAACAAGAACTGGAGCTATTTTGCTGAATTTATCAAAGTCTGCCTCGTCATATGTAATTATAAGATCTGGTTCTAAATTCATCACATCTTCCGGCTCCCACTTTTCAATTTTTGTAGAAACTTTAAGAGTATCATAAAAAGGCATACTTTCTTGAGCCCAAGCATTATATCCAACTAAATTTAACCCTAAAGCAATAACATCTCCAACATACCAATTAGCGATAACACGCTTAGGATTAACAGGAACTTCAATATCCCCTTTTGCAGTAGATATGGTACGCATAGTTGCTTCTTCTTTTTCTGCATTTTTAGACGAAGAGCAGCCAGCAAAAATCATAGTAGTCATAAGCATTGCACAAAATAATGACAATAATTTTTTCATTTTATACCTCTCCCTTATAAATAACTTATATTAATCCAATAACGCTAACATCTACGTTATATACAAATGTAAGACTAGTCTAACTTTTAAAATCGTAGCATTTATAAATTCTTCTGTCAATCGCTTAAGAAGCCCATTTTCAGAAGTCATTTTCTATTAAAAAGAGAGTAACTTATTGTTTTATAATAGTTAAATGAAAATGCTTATCGTTGTTATGGATTGTAAATTAAATAAAATAGATTATGTTTTTATTGAAATTCATTCTCAAATGATGCTATAATATTCTTACTTTAAATCAAAGAAAAGGCAGGTGTAGAGTTTTATGGATGAATATATAGATTCTTCTTGGAATGCTTTAGCGGATAAATATAATCTTGTTAAAAGGCATTATGGTAATGGGCAGATTTATGATTTTCCCCCTCATTGGTCAAATGGATGGATTTCAGAAGTAAACCCATCTAAAGGTTTATTTGTTTCAAGTGCTTGGCTTACTCCAAGTGAACAGCTAGTACATACAATAAATTCAAGTAAACCTTTTATGATAATTTTTTGTGTTGACTGTGGAGAAATAGTCTATTCACAACAAGGAAAAAAAAGACAAGTTCTTTCTCCAATCACTCATCTAATTATTAACCCTCAAAAACAATTTACTTTTACTTTCTCAAAAGACGTACACTATTGTTTTACTAGTGTTTTAATTTTTGATGATTTTATAAAACCTTTTCTTAAAGAACGTACTAATGCACCTAAAATCAGTGTTGAGGATGCGAAGCTTTGGAAAACACAACACTACAACACCCCTGATATAATGCTTATTTTAGAGCAAATTAGATGGGCTGTAAGAAATGCAGACATGCCTTTACTTGCTTTTGAGGGTATGACTTTACATCTTTTATCTGCAATGGCTAGAAATTTCCCTGATATACCTAAAGGAAGAAGTAGCCGCCGTCACTATGTTACTTGGGAAAATGAGCAAAAGATTTATAAAGTTAAAACCAAAATTGATGAAAATATTTTAAATCTTCCAGATACAATTGAACTATGCAGAATAGCTGGAATGAGCGAAAGTAAACTTCGTGAATCCTTTAAAAACCATTATGGAATTCCTCTTTATAAATATATTCGTAGAGAAACCATGAAAAGAGCAATGCAGCTCTTATCTGCTGATCATCTAAGTATTCGTAATATATCTGAACTATGTGGCTATAAAAACCCAGCCAAATTTGCTGCTGCCTTTAAAGATGTCCATGGAATTACTCCTAGTAATTTTAGAAAATCTTTTAACTTATAAATAAAAAAATTGAAGCTGTCCACTAAGAATAAATACTACACTATATTATGCTAATTCTAAATTTGCAAAACAATATAGTGTATGTATTCTCCTCAGTGGGACAGCCCACTCTTTCTTACTAACCTTCTAGTAATTTATTCATAATATAATCTAACTGTACATTAGATGAATAAATATCTATATCATAAAATAAGTCAAAATCAATTGGTATAACATGTCCTTCTTTAACTGCGGGAATTGACTGCCAAACTGGATTACTGGCTAGTTTCCCAATCTCTCCACTAAATATTATATAATCTCCAGCATAATCCTTAATTGTTTCAAGAGAAACCTCTCGATGCTGGTCTTTACCAATAATTTCATTTTGTATAACCTCTGGTGCTTTGAATCCTAATTGACTGTAAATTAGGTCACCTCCACGTCCCCATTTATCACCATACACCCAAACTCCTCCACTTTGATTGCTTTCAAAAATGCTGAATTTCTTATCCATAATATTTTTAGAATCCAATTGTTTCTTTGCATTATTTACCTTTTCCTTAAAATTAGACAATACCGTTGCTGCCTCTTCTTTTTTATTTAAAACCTCTCCTAAAAAGGTTATTCTCTCCTCCATATTAAGAGTAGTAAAAGGAATATAAACCGTAGGAGCAATCTTAGAGAATTCATTAATCTTTTCTTCACTTATAACAAGAATAAGGTCTGGCTCATATTTCATTATCTCTTCTGGCTCAAACTTTTCCCATACTGGTAAACCCTCTACCTCTTTTTCATACGCCCTACCTTTTGCATCATAGGTAGCTACTGGTTTAACTCCTAAAGCCAAAACATCACCCATTCCATATGTAGCAATAACTCTTTTGGGATTAGCCGGAACCTTAACATCTCCTCTTACAGTACTTACAGTGCGAACAGCTTCTTCTTTTTTAGTAGTATCCTTAGCTGAAGAACAACCAACTAAAATTAAAGTAGTGATAAATATTGCACAAAATAATGCCAATAATTTTTTCATTTTATATCTCTCCCTTATAAACATCTTATATTAATCCAATAACGCTAGCACCTGCGTTATATATAAATGTAAGGCTAGTCTAACTTTTAAAATCGTAGCATTTATAAATTCTCCTGTCAATCGCTTAAGAAGCCCATTTTCAAAAGTCATTTTCTATTAAAATGAGAGTAACTTATTGTTTTATAAGCGTTAAATGAAAATACTTCTCGTTGTTATGGATTGTAAATTAAATAAAATAGATTATGTTTAATGATTTATCAATCTTACAAATTCCTATTTCTCTATGGCTTGAAAGTTAATTTTTTCCTCTATCATAACATATATTGTAAATCTTTCATTTTTTTATAATACTATGTTTTAAACTTTAAAGATAACCTATGTAGTTTATAGCAATATTTGTGGCTATAAATTTCATTTACTATGTACGGTTCACCTTTTATAATTCTAAACTTCCTTAAAAAACGGTAAAACCCTGGACTAATCAGATTAGTCGAGGGTTTCATTGGTGGTGGCAAGGCGTACCTAACCACCATTCTATTAGCCTTTCTCTCACATAATATTATTTCATGAAAAATATATATTACATCAATTTTCCAATTTAACTTAATCTTTATTTATTAACTTTAAAAACTCATCTTCAGACAATATTTGTATTCCTAACTCTTGTGCCTTTGTTAACTTACTACCTGGATTTTCACCTACCACTAATATATCTGTTTTTTTACTTACGCTACTTTTTACAATACCACCATATTGTATGGCAAGCTCAGAAATCTTTACTCTACTTTTTAAAGTGTCTCCTGTAAACACTATACTTTTATTTTCTAATATATTTTCAATAATATTTTCTTTAGCCAGTTCTAATCTTGCTTTATCTTCTTCCCGTTTTTTCTTATCCATTACATAATTTCTTTTTATTGTACCATTATTGCTACTACTTCCTAATTTACTCCATTTTTTAGGTTTTAATTTTTTTAATAATTCTAATAGATCAAGTACATCTTGCATTGCAGTATGCTTTTGATCATCTTTTATATTATAATGGTTTAATAAATCTTTTAATTTATAGCTATCTAATTTTTCTATTGTTTTTATTGTATTCATACTGCAATAGAATGTTTGATCTTGATCTACCCAATCCCAATAACTTAAAAAGCTTCTTTCAAAACTAGCATTATGCGCTACTATTGGATACTTATATTTTAAAATTAGATTTCTAAATTCTTCTCTTAGCTTTTCATTTTCTTCTATGTTATCTAATCCCGAACCATATCCTTTTTTATACTCATCTTCATTATTAATAATAGCTAAATGTAATTCGTCTACAATCTCATAGTCTTCTACAACTATAGCTGCTACTTCTCTTATTCCATCTTTAGGTGAAAAACTAAATGGGGTTTCTATATCCACTATTATTAATTTTTCTTTTTTATTTACTCTTTCTTTTTTTGGTATCTCCTTTAAATCCTTTTCTTCAGCTGAAATATCTTTAGAAAAACCTTTTTTTTGCATATCTAAAAAATAATCAGGATGAATACTATGTAATCCTCCATTAACATATAATACAATCTCATTATTATCAACAAATCCTGCCACCTTACATTCTACAGGCTTGTTCGTATATACACCTTTATAATAAAATTGTTTTACTTCAGTAGACTTTGAGGATATAAGCTTCCACTCTCTTAATTTTTCTAACTCTTCTTCTATAGACTCAAATGCCTTCCAATCTCTTTTAGGTTCTAACATATCTTTTCTCCAATCTTCACCATATGAAATACTAATAATTTATCAATAGTTTTTTCAATAATATCTTTTAAATCTATTTTGGCACCATTCTCTTTTCTTAAAAAACTTTTCTTCATTTCATTTACAATTTATTCACCACATTAAACCCTTGATTTACTGCTATTTGAAAAGTGGTGCTATATTTTGTTTTAAGTTTGAGCTAAAATCATTTTTATTTGAATTTATATAATATCCATAAGGATTTCCTAGCTGCAAAATATCAATGTATTCTTCCAAATCTTTATTTCTCTTATTACTACATATATAAAAAAATGCCTCATATTTTATTACATTTTCCCTGAACTTACTTCATCTAGTATTCCAAGTAACTAATACATCTTATAACTTGCTACAACGTTTTCATCATCAATATCTCTTGAAAAAACTCTTGAATCTATTTCCCCGCCATTCGGTAAATCATAACAAATTTCTTTATTGTTTAATAAACTTGTTTGCTCAAATAATTCTACATCCATATTTACTCCTTTAAATCAATTTCTATCAAAATCTATCTATATGTAATTTCTATTTAATACACCCGTTCTAGCACAATCCCCTCATCAAAGCCTCCTCTTTCTTTTTTCTTCTCATCTCTTTTTTTCATCAATTCTTCTTCGCTATATCCCAAGTTTTTAGCCAAACCAAACAGCACTTCCATTACATCTGCAAGCTCTTCTAGGTTCTTGCCTTTTGTATCTTTATCTTCTATAAATTCCGCTACTTCTTCATGAAGCTTTTTCTCTAATAATTCTAAATGCTCCTCTTTTGATGCTGTTTTTATGTCATACTTTTTACCCTCTGCTTCTATTACCTGTGGAATTTTATTTCTTACTAATTTGTTATATACCTTCATATTACTTACCTTCTTAAAACTTTATTTAATAATTTTATTTTACCACATATAAACAAAATGTTTTAATTTTAGGTACAGGTTACCTTTTACTTTTAAATAGTATTAGCGCCACTGCTGTAGAAATAATATCTGCTAGCGGCATGGCTAAAAAAATAGAAAATACAGGTGTAATACCCATGTCTATTTTGAAAAACAATTGGAAACAATAGAAAATACCTGTCTTGTAAGTCCTAATATTATTGCTTGAATCTCTCTATTGGTAACTTGTAAAAGAGTCATAATTGTATAAAGTATACCTACCAACGAAAATGTTATGAAAATTACTTTTATTATTGCAGTAGCCGCACTACAAATTTACCTATTCTTCATCTCTAGTCATGAAATAATGTATTGTTTCTATATCTAAATTTTTCTTAACTTTAGATATTTTTAATGAAACTTTTCGTAAATTATTAAAAGGTTGTATCATAATCAATACTCCAAGTAAAAACACGTAGTTATAAGTACTTTGACTAATTTTAATAAAGCTAGCAATTAAACATATACCATATGCTATAGCTGCTGTTGTCATATCTCTCACATATATTTTTTTTGTTTCTTCCTTGTATATGCAATACCCTTTGTAAATTTCCTTCATCTTATTAACAAAGTTTAAAAATATAAAAATAGATAGAAGTACAGGAATAAACCAAAGAGTAGCCCCTTCCATATTAGCATTTATCGGAACTAACAATCCTAATGCGCAAAATAATATATATTGTATCATCCCTAAATTGACTGCCTTTACCATATGTTTCAGGTTACATTTGTCTTCATATGATATTTCTTCTTTTTCTGAAAAGCTGACTTTATCCTTGTCCCTATCTAGCTTTTTCATAATAAATAATTCTGTCAACACATTTATTATAAAAAATAGTGAAAGTATAATTACTGATAACTGGATATTTTTATATTTATCGCTATAGTATATTGCTGATTGAAAAGCAACTATTCTAAAAATCCAGTCTATATAAGACGCTAACATAACTTTTTTCAATTCAGTAAATCTATCGTTTGCTAGAATAAATGATGTTAAAACAATGAATATATATGGGATATTGCCTAATATAAATTTATATACATTTGTGTAGTAGTTAAATTTACCATTATCAATTTGAAATACCAAAAATATCATATATAAATACCCTGTTATATTTAAGCTAACTAACATTTGTATTTTTCTTTTCATTCTTGATCACCTCCTTAAAATATAGTTAATACTTTGTTTTTTTACTTCTTTATATACTTATTATATCTGATTAACAATAACTCTCATAATATTTTCTTGTACCATTGTAAAGAAGGTACTTATAAATTCCTGTGCCTTCAACTTACCCCATCCTGCATAATTATTTTTATACTTTTATTCTATTTAAATTCTGAGCCTATTCAATACCAAAAGCATGAAAGGACTATTTTTGAGCATAAAAAGAAGATGCACTTTAATTTACTTCCGTTTATGCTTATTTTTTCCCTTTCATGCTTTTTGACTAGCATATATTGATGTTTTGTGTTACCTTTTAAACAAATTATATAAGAGCTATTTACTTAAAGTGATTTTGGTAAAGAATGCCTGATGGATAAATCTAATTATAAAATTAAAAAGGAAGTGGAATAAATGAAAAAGATACTATTAATTTTTCAAATAATTATAGCCATTTTCATTTGTAATGGTTGTGGAACATGGACGGAAAAGGATAAAACTACAAATATTTCGGATTACAGTAAATATTTTGGACAAGATGGAAAACACAATAATTATATATTTCCATATAGTATTCCGAATTCATCCAAGGTGGAAAATTTCTGTTATTATTACTATAATCCATTTGATAAAAATTATGTATCATATCTTGTATATTCATGTAATGATGAAGACTATACGAAAGAAATAGAGCGGCTATCAAAGATAAAGTCATCTGAAGACTATCTTATATATAGCGCAAGTGGATTTAATTATCCATTATGTTCAGTTTATGCTGATGATTATGGTTATATTTATGCTTTAACTGATAAAGAAAATAAGAAATTAATCTATGTTGAAATTAAATTTTGTAATTATTTTTCCGACATTGACTATGAAAACATAATCGATAAGAAATATCTCCCAATAGATTTTAATGCAAAATCAGGAAATCCAACTAGGAAAGCATTTGAAAGAAATCACTTAAAAAATAGTAAATAGAAATATTATCCTGTACAGATACAAGTACAAGGCGAATTTTAACATATTACAAATAATGCTAATGGTTGCTCCACCTAATAATAACTAAAAGGTATAGCAACCATATAATTTTACTAAAAAATACTCTCTAACAATTTAATAATATCTACTGAATTAAAATGTTGCCCATATTGTAGCATAAATAGCCTGACGAGTCTGCGAATCGCCACCATCATCAAGGTTTATTGGATTACCATGATTAATTATCCAACTAGTTCCAGGAATCCATCTGACTTCAGATGCGAGATAATAACATACTGCATGTGCATATATTTCTTGTTCTATTTGGCTTGCTGTCATTCCTTTAACAGCTCCAGACCTCTTTAACTCCCATGCCTTAAGTGTGCAAACAGGTTTATTAAGGTAAGCTCTGTCCATAGCTAACTCACATGACCCTCCATCTACATACTCCATCTCATCTCTTTCAATCTCAACATAATTACTTGGCATTGTTAAAGTCATTGTACCCATTTTTAAATTCCTCCCATTTTTACCATCTTATTTTTTAATGTATATATCAAAAGTATTTATAGTTTTTTAGTATCTGCAGCCACTTAATATAACCATATCTACTTCCAATAACTTTTTTAATCAAACTTAATTCCTATTTGTTCTATGAAGTATTTCATATAGGTTATCTTTTCATATTTAACTCTTATTTCTGTTACCATCCCTAGAGTTAGATTTACCTTTTCTCCCTTTTTATCTTCTAAATAATCCTTTTCTGGTTTTACTTTAACCTTAAAAAATACATTTCCTTTTTGGTTATCTATTGTTGCATCTTCATCTATTGCTAATACTTTTCCTTTTAAGGTTCCATATTCTGCTTGATTTAAACCTCCCACTGCAACTGAAACCTCATCATCTTCATGTATTCTTGGTCTATCAGTGCTTAGAATAAGTGTTTCTACTATCATATTTTCATTAGCAGTAGATATAGTTCCTAGTAAAGTTCCTCCTTGTAATACCATACCTTTTTTTAGCGGAGTATTTAGATGAATTTTTCCACTGGTAGGAGCATAAAGCTTGTACTCGTCTGTAGATTGAGAGACCGTCTCTCTTTGAGTCTCTAATTTACTTTTTTCCATTTCAAGCTGTTTTCTCTCATTGCTAAAGGATATTATTGTTTCGTAATATATTTGATCCTTTTTAATCTTCATTTGATCTTTATACTGATTTATTTGTTCCTCTGAATAATTCTGCTTTTTTAATGCCTCTTCATCTACTTTAAATTCTTTCATTTTTGTATAGCTATTTACCAGCTTGTTGTAAAATTCTTTTTCATCTTCATTGCTCTTGTCAAAGGTATTTATGCCTTTGATAGCTTCATTTTCAGCTCTTTTTAAAAGCTCAATTCTCTTATCAAAAATTTCAATTTGTCCTTCTGCTTGCTGAAGTTGATACTTAGACTCTGGAGAGTTAAATACTAAAAGTAAATCTCCTTCCTTTACCTCTTTTCCTTCCTGAACATAGGACTCCTTGATTTCTCCTGATACCTTTGCCATTACATTGCTCTTCTTTTCTGTAGTTACAAGACCTTGACCTTTAACCATAAAAGTCTTTACTGATTTTGTGCTCCACACAAGAAAGCCTGTAATAAGTGCCAGCACAATCAAAATTATATATCTCATAAACCTCGGAGGTCTTTTATCATAAAGGAGTTTACTATCTGTTATTTCATTTAAACTATAAACTCTCAATATCTAAATCTCCCTTCTTTACCTCCATAAATACATCTGCTACAATCTTTCCATCCTTATTTTCAACAAACACTGTATAACTATCTCCCTTAAGCTTTACATCCTTTTCAAAGGCATGCAATTGGAGCTTTGAGTACGCAAATTGAAGGTTTTCTTCTTTTTCATTAAATCTTGCGAATAGACAATTTGTAATTCTAATTTGATTTTCAAATTCATAGGGCACTTCAACATTATGTATTGGATTTTTAAGCTGAACCATTAATTTTAGTATAATTTTAACTTTTCCACTTTCATCTACCTTAGCTGCAGAGTAATTTATCATCGGCCCAACTATAGCATTTCCTTTAGATTTTGCATAACTATCCATCATATAAGCTATTTTATTTATGTTCATAAATTCACTTTCTGCTAATTCTCTAATAAGTACATTATTTAATTTTAGAATCTTATTGTCCTTAACAATTATTTTTTCAATTGTATTCATATTCTTCTCCTTCCTCTACTTCAACTTTATACTGCTCACTGTTTATGTCTTCTATATTCCCGCTTATCTCCTCAATATTTTTAGGCTCTATTTCGCCAACTTGACTTACATATAACTTATAATAATATCCCTTTTTCTTTAATAAGGTATCATGATCTCCTTCCTCTACTACCCTTCCCTGATCCATAACGTATATAATATCGCAGTTTCTAATGGTAGATAATCTATGAGCTATTATAAGCATAGTTAAATCTTTACCTTTAACAAACAAGGTATCATAAATCTTTGCTTCACTGATAAAATCCAGATTGCTAGTAGCTTCATCTAAGATTAAGAATTTTGATTTCTTGAGTAATGCCCTTGCAAGAGCCAGCCTTTGCCTCTCTCCACCAGACAAGCCCCCACCAGCTTCATCTAGGAAAGTATCGTACTTTGCAGGTAACTTCTCTATAAAAGAGTTACAACTAGCATTCTCACAAGTACTTTTTATTTCCTCATAATTAGCCCCACTTTTACCTAAAAGTAGGTTTTCTTTAATAGATCCAGAGAAAAGTTCTACATTTTGAGGTACATAGGCTATGGCTTTTCTCAAATCATAAATATCTAACTCTCCAATATCATAGCCGGAAATTTTTATTTTTCCTTCCTCCGGGGAATAGTACTTTAATAACAGTTTGGATATAGTTGTCTTTCCACTACCAGACTCACCAACTAAAGCAACCTTCTTACCCTTAGGTATTTTTATGGTTACATCTTTAAGTACTGGTGACCTGCTTCCATACCTAAAGGTTATATTTTCAAGCTCTATACCTCCATCAATACTTTCTATTTTTACCTTATCTTCTTCTAACTGTTCTCTTTCAACTTCATATATCTCAGAAATTCTTTTTAAAGATATACTTGCTTCCTGTATGCTCAGTTGAAGTCCAATAAGCCTCCCTATAGGTCCCATAAAATACTGAGATAATGAAGTAAATGCCATAAGACTTCCTAAAGTTGTCTTGCCATCTATAACCAAAGTTGCTCCTATATACATAAGAATTAGATCTCCTATAGTGGATACCCCTGAAGATATGGACCCTTGAATATTTGACAGAACGCCTTCTTTAAAGGCAATTTTTAGGTTCTTTATATATTCCGTTTCAAGCTTTTCTATGGTTTTATCTTCTGCTGCTAATACCTTCAGGGTCTCTATACCTTTTAAACTTTCTATGATATTACTGTTAAGCCTTGCTCCCGCTTCCATTTGCTTTAAGTTAATTTTTTTATAAGGCTCTTTAAATATATATATTAATACTGCACTTATAATCGTAAGTGCCAATATTACAACAAATAATGTGGTATTCATTATATATAAAATTACTGCTGAAACAGTTGCTAATATAACATCTATTATGAGGGATAAGGAGACAGAGGTAAGAATATTTTTAATTGTAAAGGAATCACTAAATCTTGTAAGTATGTCTCCTACTTTTCTTGTAGTGAAAAACTGCATCGGTAATTTATATACATGCTTGAAATATCCTAAAAGTAAAGGTATATCTATTTTTTGAGACAAATATAACAGCATATGCTGCCTTACTGCTGATAAAATAATCTGAGTGACCCCTAAAGCCAAAAATCCTATAACAAATATCTTAAGCTGATTTTTTAATCCATAGGGAAGTATTTCATCCATAAGTATTTTATTAAAGAAAGAAGATGCTATTCCTAAAAATGTAAGTATTATAGATGCTATAATACTATAAATAAATAGCGCCTTTTGCGGTAAAAGCAAACTTACAAATTTAGATAAAATACTGCCACTTTTATTCTTCCCAGGCGAAAATTCATTATTAGGAATCATTAAAAGAATAATCCCGTCAAAGCTTTTAAAAAATTCATCAACTTCCTTTTTTTCTACTCCCTTTGCTGGATCTAAAATTGTAACCTTATCTTTTTTAACCTTATGTATAACTACAAAATGGCTTAGCCCTTCATCGGTAACTACATGAGCAATAGCTGGGAAAGTATATTTACTTTTAAATCCTTCTTTGTCTACCCTAATTGCTCTTGTATCAAATCCTAATCTCTTAGCTCCATCCTCTAGTCCCTTTAAGGTTGTCCCCTTAATGTCAGTGCCAAGTATATCCCTTAATTTTGTGATTGTAACTTCTTTTTTATAATACATACAAATCGTAACAAGACATGCTGCTGCACAGTCTGTCATATCATGTTGTTTAACTAGATATTTTTTATACCCCACTATCTTCTCTCCTTTTGTATACCCTCTTTTTTTATTGCTTTAAAATCAATCTATATCTTCATTCTGTTTAAATTTTCAAACTATTCAATGCATTAAACATAAAACGTCTATTTTTCTACATAAACGGAAGTTTTTTGTGTATATTTCCGTTTATGCTTGTTTTTTTCCTTTTCATGCTTTTTGTCTAGTATATATTGGTGTTTTGTGCTATTTTACTTGTAATATTATAAAGGATGAACTATTAATGATAAATAAATTGGCATGTAAAATAACTTATTATATAGAGAATAATAGTGATATTAAATCTATCTCAGACTTAGAAAAGATAACCTATTCATTGCAAGCTATTTTTAATGAATTGTTTAAAACCGTTATATTGATTGCTATATTTTTTATTATTGGAAAATTGGATTATTTTTTATTTTCAATGATGATTTTATTTTCTATTAGAATATTTGCAGGTGGTTATCATTGTAGCACAACAATAAGCTGCTTATTTTTTTCAATACTGTTTTTCTTGCCAACTTCTTTACTTTCTGGTTTTTTACCTAAACTAAATATGGTATTTTACTATGTAATTGCGTTGTTAAGTATTCTTGTAATTTTATTTAGATCACCTTATCCAAATAAAAAGAGACCTATTAAAAGTAAAAAAAGAAGACAGATTCTAAAGTTTTTATCCATCTTCTTTACTATATCATGGCTATGTATTTTATTATTATATATAAAGGACATAAGTTATTTGAATTGTGGTTTTTCAACAATTTTATTAGAAGTGTCACAATTAATTCCAAAAAAGAAAGGGGTATTCTAATGAAAAAGAAAAAAAATGCGTTGGTTCATATGTTAGGCTTATCATTAGTAGCTATATCACAAATTATATCCAGCTCAGCTTCCTTTTTTTTAGCAGGTGAACCCGAACCACCTAAAAGCTTATTAAAGTAACACCTTAAAAACAATACTTTCCTCCTCAAGAAATAGTTGAACAGTTCCTCTATTTAGTTCAACTATTCTTTTTACGTTATATAAACCGTACCCTCTACTCTTATTATCTTTAGTTGAAAATCCTCTCTTAAATAATTTTGAAATCTCCTCTTCTTTTATTTCTCCTTTATTTTTAACTTCTATAATATTTTTATCATCTTCACTTAATATATTTAATATAACCTCCTTATCACCTTGAGCTGCTTCGAAGGCATTAGTTAAAAGGTTGTTTAGTATCTCTGAAAGCTCATATTCCTTAATGCTAAATTTATTTAAATCATTATTTATGTGGTACGAAAATTTAATATTATTATTTTTAGCTTCACAGACCTTGCTATATATTATTGCTCCTAAAATAGGATTATTAATATATATAATATCTTCAGTGTTATTGCAATAATCTATTGACCTTATATACTCTTTTAAATTTACTCGTAGCTCATTATCCTTTGCTACCTGCACTATTCCACTTATAGTATTTAAATGATTTTTGAATTCATGTTGTTTTCCCCTTATTTCTTCTATAATCTTTTTGATAATAGGTGTGTATGTGCTTTGAATTAGCATAGCCTTTTTTTCTTCATTTATCTTTATTATGTAGTAGTATAAAATTATATTTAAAATAAGTAATATAGCTTGAATGAATAATATCTTTATTATGTTATTTAAAATAATATTTTTGTCATAATCCCAAAGTACCTTTAAAATTACTAAATAAGAAGCAAAATTAAGTATAAAACAATATCCTATTTTAGAATCTATCATTTTAATATTAATTTTATGTTGATCAATATAATATATATATAATGTTATTATTAGTATTATAGAGTTAAGGATAACATTATATGTAAACAAATCAAAGTTCTTATTTAAATTTAAAAAATTCATAACAAACATAATTATTAATTGTAGTATGATTGTAACAATAACAATAGAGAAAATTTCTAGTAAGTTTGAAATTAATTTATTATTACTTAAGTAGCTAATTGAAAATATGAGAACCAAATAACTTAACCCCATATTCCAATATAATCCCATGCCACTAGTTACAGCCATAACAAATGAATTAACTGCTATTATAAATAGTTTTTTAAATAAAGGTATTTCTTTCTTCAATGCAAACTTTTGCCATAAAACCATAAAAGCGCTTAATTCAATAAATGTAACAATAAATTCCTTTATCATATTCAATTGTCTATGCCCCCTTTAATATCAATTCAATTTTTAAATTGATATTCTGTCTTTTCTAAAGTTTAAATAAATCTTTCCATGAATATGTTTTTAAATTTATACCCCAAAAATGCTTTTTCCTGATAATCCTCAAAATAAATCTCATATACTTTACTTGAAATACCTTCAACTTTCCTTACTTCATCGATATTTACTGCAAAGGACTTATGGCATTGTATAATACCTTTATGATTAATTAATTCTACTGCACTTTTTAAAGATAATCCTTTTATCTCATACTTTCTTTTCTTAGTGTGTATAGTGCATATCCTAATATTTGTTTCAATAAAGATGATTTCATCTACATATATTTTTACGTTAATGCCCTTTCTAATCTCAAATACCGTAGATTTTCTTTCATTTGCCACTGCATTACCCATATATGCACTGGATATAAGCTTTTTCGTAAGATTAACTATATCTTCCTTTTCATAAGGCTTTAAAATATAATCATAACAATGAATTTCTTTAAAAGCCTTAAGCATATATTGAACATTTGTTGTGATAAACACCATCCAGCTAAACTCATACCTCTTTATTTTTCTAATGTCTAAAGCTAAATCTATGCCAGAGGAATCGCCCAAGTGAACATCTATACAAAAAATATCTATGGATACATTACTGTAGATATTAATAGCTTCAATTTTATTGCTAGCCTCATATATATTTAAACCTTCATCTACCTCTTGCAACATCTTTTTTAAAACTTCTCTTTGGCTTTTATCATCCTCAACTATTAAAATATTTCTCATAAATTCCTATATCCCCCTATAAGCTAAAAACAAAGTCAATATTTAATCAATTTTAAATGAAATTTCCCCAAATATATACTTTTATTATTCCTTATTTACTATTTTGTGTCAATATATGAAAACTCGTAACTATTCAGCCGTAGATTGATATAGTTATTGTCAAAAGGTATATCATAGCCATGCATATAATATTCATAAGGATTTTCTAGCTGGAAAATATCAATGTATTCTTCCAAATCTTTATTTTTCTTTCAATTTCCATAGTGTCCTTAGCTCTTACCCATCATACCTAACTAGCGGTGATTTAATATTTCTAATGCCACCTCTAGGATCATCTACATCATTTCTATATCTAGGTATCAAATGTATATCAAGATGCATTATAGTTTGTCCTGCGTGATAGCCTACATTTGCTCCTACATTATAACCTTGTGGCTCGTATTGTACATCAAACATTTCCTTTACTTCATGTAATAAGCTATAAATAGCCTTTACCTCTTCCTCTGAAGCTTCAAAAAAGCTTTGAAAATGCCTTTTAGGGACGATCAATGCATGACCTTCGTTTACTGGATGCTTATCTAATATAGCATAAGCTAATTTGTTTTCTGCTATGATTTCTGATTTATTATAATTACAAAATATACAATCCATTTTAAGTCCTCCATCACCTTTATTAATGATTTTATTTTAGCACATATATACAAAATATTTCACAAAAATAAAAGCAAAGTTATTACACTTCACTTATATTGTGTCCATTATCTATTAGAGATTTAAATCAAACTTAAATCCTTTTATTGATTTGTATAATTGATCTGTAGTAAAATATTCATAATATATAAAATTTTATGAATTATATATATTATGATGTAAATTTAATGATGAAGGGGTGTTATTATGAGAAATAAATTATTGGTATGCATTGAAAGATACAAATCTCAATGCGACTACATGGACATAAGGCTTGAAGACTCAACTACAACAACTATAGAATTTACAAATGGAAAACTAAGTTCGCTAAAAAAGTCTAATGCAACAGGTGGAAATATTAGGGCTCTTTATAAAGGCGCTTGGGGTGTTATTTCCTTTAATGATATAGACAACCTTAATGCCTTTGCAGAGTCTGCAATTAAACAAGCTAAATTAACTGGCAATGATGAAAGTATCCTTGCCCCTGCTCCAGTAGTAGAGGATTCAGTTCTATTGAGTTTAATAAATGATCCAAGAAAAGTTCCTCTTGAAGAAAAAATTAATCTATTAAAAGAATATAGTGATATAGCTCTTAACTATCATAAGAAAATAACAGCTGTATCAGCCCGTTATAGCGAGACTTTTTCAAAACTAACTTTTATTAGCTCAGAAGGGTCATATATATGTCAAGAAAAAATGGACTTAGGTGGTAGAGTTTCTATCACTGCAAAAGAGGATGATAATTCACAATCTACTCATATTGGTTTTGGTTCTTCAAATGATTTTAACTCTATTCTTAATTTACAAAAAGAAATAAGAGAAAAAAGTCAAATAGCAGTTGATTTACTTACTGCACCTAAGGTTAAAGCTGGAACTTATACAGTTATTACAGATTCTGACTTAACGGGAGTATTTGTACATGAAGCTTTTGGACATTTAAGTGAAGGTGATAATGTTTATGAAGATAAGGAGCTTGCCGATATAATGGTTCTTGGTAAAGAGTTCGGACTTCCTATCCTTAATATCTATGATTGTGGTTTTGATGAAGGGAAAAGAGGTTATTTAAAATATGATGATGAGGGTGTTAAAACAGAGAAAACTTACTTAATTAAAGAAGGTAAACTAGTTGGAAGACTTCATTCAAGAGAAACTGCTGGTAAAATGAATGAAAGGATAACCGGAAATGGTCGTGCTATAAATTACATGCATCCTCCAATTCCAAGAATGAGAAACACAGTTGTTCAAAGTGGAACTTCTACATTTGAAGAGATGCTTCAAGGAATTTCAAAGGGTATACTTGCCTTTGAAAGTAACGGTGGACAAACTAATGGTGATAACTTTACCTTCTCAGCTAGTTATGGATATATGATAAGAGATGGTAAAGTATGTGAGTTGGTTCGTGATATAAATCTTGCTGGAAATGTTTTTGAAACTCTTAAAAACATTGATATGATAGGAAATGAGGATACTTCTAGAGATGGTGGTGGCGGCTGTGGCAAAGGTGCTCAATTCCCATTACCAGTTAGTATGGGTGGTCCTAGAATAAGAATTAAAAATGTGGTTATTGGAGGTGCTAAATAATGAAAGAGTTACTAAATAAAATAGTTTCTAAGGGTGCTACTGATGGTGAAATTTTCTATAAGGAATCTTATTCAAAATCAATAGGCTTTGAAAATAACCTTCTAAAAGGTTCATCAGAAAAACAATCTACTGGTGTTGCACTTAGAATGATAAAGGATGATAAACTGTCTTTTTCAACTTCTAATGACATTAATAAATTTGATGATCTTCTCCAAAACTGTTTAGAAATAAATCCATTTTCATCTCCAGCTGAATTCGACTTTATAAATAAAAATAGTGAAACTGAGATTTCTATTCCTGAAAATGATATTTTAAAATTAAGTGATGAGAAGCTTATTGAAGATGGAAGAAAAATAATTTCTGAAATAACAAAAGAATTCCCAAATGTTAAAGCTTTTGCTGAGTTTGAAATAAATAGTAACATTGTTAAAATCGCCAATACAAAGGGTTTATCAAAGGAGTATAGAAAAGATACCCTTGGGTTCACTGCTGGATGTAACTTCATAAAGGATAATAACTTTTTAAACTGCTATAACACAGAGTTTTTATTGAATTCAAATTATGATATAGATAGCTCCATTGCTTCTATATTGGATGAACTTAAGCTATCTCAAAACATTGTGAGTCCTGAGTCAGGTATTCGCCCTGTAATATTTACTCCAAAATTTTTAAATTGCACATTAATTCCTCTTATGCTTGCAGTGAGCGGTAAAAGTGTTACTGATGGAATATCTCCTTTAACTAATAAGGTTGGAACTCAAATCTTTGATGAGAAGTTTACAATAGTTGATGAAGGTACTAAAATAGGTGCCTTTAATACAACTCCCTTTGATGATGAAGGTACTCCAAGCCAAAGGAATGAAATTATCTCTCATGGTAACCTTAAAGGTTTCCTTCATTCATTAAAAACAGCAAAAAAGTTGAATGTTGAGCCCACTGGTAATGGATATAAATTAGGAAGCTTCTTTCCTAACCCTGACTTTACTGCTGAGCCTAATCCATATGTAACTAATCTTCACATAAAACCAGGAACAGTGCTTTTTAAAGATATGATTAGAGATATGAAAGATGGAATTATAATAGATGATGTTATAGGATTCTTCATGGGAAATTTAATAAATGGTGAACTAACAGGCAATATAGGTACTGGCTATCACGTTAAAAATGGTAAGATAGTGGGTCGTTTCTCTGGAAAATCAATAAACTTTAATATTTATGATTTCCTTAAAAATAATCTTATTGATTTAAGTAGCGATACTAAAAACACACCATTTTTCTTTAGTCATGGCTACAACCCTTCTCCATATGCTATGTTTAAAGATTTGAATATAGAGTAGAAAAAAATTTTTTTAAGTAAGTAAAAAATCAGAAGTAAATATCTACCTCTGATTTCAGAGTGTCGACTTTGTCGACACTCTGAACCTTACTTACAAATGAGGTTTTCCCATGTTCTATTTTTATTTTTTTACTGGTATCTGTATTTCGCTCAAATAATCTTCTGTATTCCTTTCATTCCAAGGTCCTTTTATAGCAACTTGACGTGGATTTCCAGCTATACTATATCCATTTTCCTCAATCCAATTTCCTAAAAAATTATATGCTGGTGCTAAATTAGAATAATCTCCTGGAACTAATATGCTAGCCGCCTGCTCTACTACTTTAGTTTCCTTGAATACAAACTCATTTTCATTCTTCATAAGTTTGTCAACGCCCATTACTACCTCTACATCAACTCCACCTGCCTTATATCCCTCATCGTGATAGGTAGCATAAGCCATGTCATTGGAAGGAATACTTTTCCTCTCTAGGTATTCACTTAACCTTTCCCAAAGCATACCTTCTGCATTATAAGCTGGTATAGTATCCCTCAAAGAAATAACCTTATAACTAGGTATTGATTTTAATGTAACATTGTAACTCATATTAACCCTCTCCTTTTTCATATCCTTAATGGCAGAGTTGATTTTTTCAAGTCTTATTTCCTCAGCTCTTATACTATTCTTAATTTCTTTACTTTTGACTTTTAAAATACCTTCTAGCTTTTTCTCAGACTTTTCCTTCATAAGTACTGCTATATCAGCTACATTAAAACCCATATCTCTCAATGATACTATTAAGTTAATATCTGAAATCTGTTTTGCCGAATAATATCTATATCCTGTGAAATCATCGATTTTAGCAGGCTTAAAAAGTCCAACTTCATCATAATACCTGAGCATACGGACAGATACTCTGGTCAACTTAGAAAAGTCTCCAATCTTGAACATAAAATCAACTCCTATAAATTACTGCCATTCGAATGACATCTTTAGAATAATGCCTAACACCATGTGAGAGTCAATATTAAATTTACATTTATATTTTATAAAAAATAAACATCTATAGTTTTTTATTTTAAAATTTTCATTTCATTAAACTGCAAACTAGAATTTATCAAACATCTTCTGAATCAATTACTTTATAACCCTTCTCAATTAATGCTTTAGCAAATAGTCCATTGCCTTTAATTAATTTTCCATTAAAACTTCCATCATATATTTTATTAACTCCACAAGTAGGACTTCTTGACTGTAGAATTGCTAAATCAATATTTTCATCTTTTATCTTCCCCAATGCTAATTCAACACCTTTTTCATATTCTCTATGAACATTTCTACCATTACATTCAGTAACACATCCATCTACTATTTCAGCAGAAGCCCTTGGAATACTCATTCCTACTAACATTTCAGGACAAATTTCAATTATTTCTTTATCCTTTAGAAATTCTACAACTTTGGGATTTAAATTGTTCCCACCATTATATTTACAGTTACATCCTGTAATGCAGGCACTCACCAATACTTTCATCTTCATCACCTTTCCATATTACTAATTTAATTTTTCTCTATATTAATAATTGAAATTCTAAACTATGACATTATAAAATTTACTTTGTAGGTTCCCTTCTCCTATTTTATATTAACCAAATAGATTTTTTACTATATCCTTACTCAAAAATTATAACATAAGCCAATGATACTTTTAATAAATTATCCACTAAAATGATATTTTTAGAACTTCAAGCCAAGTGACAATCACTTGGCTTACTTAATCTATTACTATGGTTATAAAATGGTAGGATTAATATTGAGGATATAATAGAACTAGAGACTAAGCAAAATAGTACTGCCTGATGATTGTCTTTGTACATTTAATTGTAAAAATATGACTTGTTAATTTTTTCATGATATAATAAGGACAACATTCCTTTGTATTATGATGTAATACAAATAAATTGATTATAACCAAGATAATAATGAGAATTGAAGGCAAAACATGATGAATTTCAGGAGGTAAGTATATGGATGTTTCACATATTGTTGAAAGAATTAATGAACTTTTTAATGTAGCAAGTAAGGAAATCTATTCTAGTGAATCTGGGATTACATACCATGCAGGTAAAAAAGTTAAAAAATTAGGATACTGTGTTAACCTAACCCTTGAAACTATAGAGGAAGCAAGAATTCATGGAGTTGATATGATGGTGACACACCACGATGCATGGAATGAAATATATGGATTAAAAGAGGCATGCATAGAAAAACTAGCAGAGTATGGTATAAGTCACTACTATAATCACTTGCCACTTGATGACTGTAACTTTGGAACAAATGATAGTTTATTAAAAAAATTGAATTTAGAAAATGTTAAAAGAACCCACCAATGGGAAGGGTTATATTTTGGTAGAATCGCAGAATATGATGAAGAAATTGAATTTAATGAATTAGTAAAAAATATTGAAAATCTACTTGAAGAACCAGTTAAATTTTGGCGGTTTAATGACAAAAAGGTGAAGCGAGTGGGCTTAGTCTGTGGTAATGGAGGGTCAACAACTTGCCTTAAGGAAGCAGTTGAAAATAAGTGTGATGTATACATTACAGGTGAATGTAATTTGTATACCATTCAATATGCTAAGTTTAAAGGGATAAATCTTATCATTGGGAGTCATACTTTCACAGAATTCTTTGGAATTCAAAGTTTAGCATTGAAATTGAATGAGAATAAAAAAGAACTTGAAGTAGTGAGGCTTAATGAAGAGCATTATGAAGCGAATATAAAATAAGCCATAATAACAGAGAAATACGTATAACTTAAAAGAATCTAACAATTAAATTATAAACTACATTGATTATATGTAGTCTATGTATAAAGATAATAAAAGGAGATTATAATGCTTATAGAAAAAAATATATCCTTTAAAAATAGATTGGAAGATAAAGTTATACTTTTAACTGGTGCAGGAGGTGGGATAGGTTTTGAAACTACAAAAACATTGGTTTATATGGGTGCAAAGGTTATTGTGGCTGAAATAGATAAAGGAAAAATATTATACGCACAAAGCACTTTAGATAGTATATTTGGTAAAAACTCTGTAGAATTTTATGAAATTGATTTATCCGATGAAAATCAGATATATGCTCTGGTTTCTCATGTGAAAGATAAATATGGTGGCATAGATGTTCTATTTAATAATGCCACCATAACTGCTATGGGAACAGTAGAAGAAGTTTCTATTGATGTATGGAACAAGAGTTATGCAGTTAATTTCAAAGCCCCATTACTATTAACACAATTAGTTTTACCACTCATGAAACAAAAAAATTCTGGAACAATTGTTTTTGTTTCATCATCTGGTGCTGCCCCTTTTATGGGAGCATATGAAGTATTTAAAACAGCACAGGTAGAATTGTCTAATACTCTATATGGAGAATTGGAAAGTACAAACATAAAAGTATATACTATCGGTCCGGGACTCGTTAAAACAGAAACGGCAATGAAGGGAATAGAGATAGTGTCATCTCATATGGGAATAACAACACAAGAATTTTATGAAATGAATGGAAATCACATACTTGGAGTTGAAGAGGCTGGCACCGGATTTGCTATATCAGTTTTAATGGCTGATAGATATGACGGTCAAGAAATTGGTGCTATACAGGTTTTGTCTGATTCTGGTTTATTGCTAAAATTAGATAGTAAAGAAAACACTAAAAGCAATGATTATCAAAACATTATTCCAATTGTTCTGAATGTAGTAAAAGTTTATAAAGAACAATATTCTGGTTGGATGAAAAGAAATATTTTTGAACGCCAATGGGTATTGCGTGATTTTAAGAAAACAGTAGGATATTCCGCTGACCAGTTTCTTGAAATTATGCAACACATTCAATACGTAGTTATTAATGAGAGGATTCAAGAGATAAGCAGCTATTCATCTAATTTTCAAAAATTGATGGAATATTATAAAAGACAATATACATTGCTACAAGGATATGAAAAAAATCCTGAAAAACTCAAGGAATACTCTATAACACTTTTGCATTATATTGAGGATCTAAAAACTATTTGTGATAATTTATGAGTATGGATATGAAGCAAATAAAAATATAGAGCCAGTTAATTTATATATTCTTATATTAAATCTAATGTTGTTTATCCGTACATCTACCCTTATACCTATTAAACATTAGGGGTTAAAATGAAATTAAATTGAAGAAAAATAAGAGATTGCTACACTAAGTATACTTGTGTAGCAATCTCTTTAAATTATTCTAATTATTTTATTTCATCTTTTCTGTATAAAAATATAACTTATCTACTTAAATTTAATTTCTAATTGCGTTTAATTTATGAAGCAAATACTCTTTTTTATTCAATGGATCATAAGTTGTTTTTTGACGTGCTTTTGCAAATTCAGCTGGAACTTCCTTATACCCATAAAATTTTGTCACAAATATTCCCCTACCTTCTGTATATGAAGTTATTTTCATTTTATATTCTTTTGAATTTTCTACTGGAATTAATCCCTTTATTGAGAATTCATCCTCTATAGCAATAGGATTATCAAAGGTTGCCCTCATAGTTTCTAAATCCCAAATCGCTTTACTTAAAACATTTTGAGGAATTATTAACTCAAACTCATGTAATGGCTCTAATAAAACAGTTTGTGCTTCATATAATGCTTCCATGAATACCATAGGTGTCACATTTCTAAAATCTGCTGGAGTGCTGACTGGACTAGAAAATTCGCCAAGGATAAGAGTGACTTTTACATCTGTAACCTCCCATCCAAATAATCCTTGTTTGCTTGTCTTAATAACTGCTTCTTCAATTGCATTTTGAAAAGATTTTGGCAATGACCCTACTGAAACATTAGAAATATACCTAAGACCCTGGCCTCTCCCTGCTGGTTCTATTTTTAAACCCACTGTTGCCCAAAATGGATTTAAGTCTTCCTGCATATGCATTATTGACGTTCCAAGACCTTTAGGTGTTTCCTTATAGATAGTCTGAATATTCGAAAACTCTACTTTCATTCCATATAAATCATCTAACATAGAACTTAGTATTTCCATTTGAACTTCACCGAATAAGTTGACATAAATTTCTTTATCCATGCCATTCATCTCTAATTCTAGCAGTGGATCTTCCTCTGAAAGTAATGTTAATGCTTTAAATAGCTCTGGATTTTTTTCTTTATCAATTGCAGAAATTGTTGTTTTTAACGCTGGTTTAGCTATAGATATATTTTTAATTTTATTATTTGGAATTCCAATAACATCTCCCACTTGGAAACTTGTAAGTCCATATAAAATACCTATATCCCCTGCTTCTATACTCTGTGCTTCAATAATTCTCCCATTTTCTAACCTATTAATTTTCCTTACTTTTTCTGCCATATCCTTATTAGGTATTTGAATTTTATCTCTTACAGATATTTTTCCTCCAAATAATCTTACATAAACCTTCTTTTCATTTTTACTTGTTCTTTCGATTTTAAACACCACCCCAGATAAATCACTTTCACAATAATCACCTGCAAATGGGAAATAACTACAAATTCCATCTAATAAATCTTCAACTCCAAGTCCAATTGCTGCAGCACCGCAAAATACTGGATATAGACTTCCTTCTCTTGCATATAATGAAAGCTTTTCTTGTATTTCTTCTTTATCAGGTTCTATTCCACCAACATATTTTTCTAAAAATGCTTCATCTAAGTCTGATAAAACATTAATAGCACCATCATTTATCATGCATATATCAAATAGATTTTTTATATAGACAGCTTTGCTTCCTGCATCATATACTTCTTGTAATCTAACTACTTTATTGGACATGTTCTTCTTTATATCTTCAAATACTTTATTGAAATTTGCCCCAATTCTATCTAGCTTATTTACAAAAATCATTGTTGGAATGTTTAACTCCTTTAATATGTTAAATAATATTCTTGTTTGTGACTGAATCCCCTCTACTCCTGATATAACTAGTATTGCTCCATCTAAGACACTTAATGAACGTTCAACTTCCGAAATAAAATCTACATGTCCTGGAGTATCAACAATATTCACCTTAACATTATTCCAATTAAAAGATATGGTTGAGGATTTAATAGTAATTCCTCTCTTACGCTCAAGCTCCATAGAATCCGTCTGTGTATTGCCTAAATCAACTCTTCCAACTGATTTTATAGCTCCACTATGATATAATAAGTTTTCTGTTATAGTTGTTTTTCCTGCATCCACGTGTGCTACGATTCCTATATTAATTATTTTCTTCATAATCACCACCTCCAACTCTATCAGCCACTTCTTTATCCATTATCATAGAAACAATATATACCCCTAAAAATAATGCAAGAATTATAAATAAAACTCCACTAACTATAGGCAGTCTTACAGAGAAATTAGCTATTACAGTGCCTAGTACTATTCCAATAACAGTAGATCGTTTGCGACTGTACATATCTGCAACTATGCTTGTAGGAATTTCAAATATAAAGCATGCTACTTCTAAAGTAGTTCCAACAAGTATAAGCTGAAGTGGATTTAAATGAACCTTTTCAATGTGATACACTATCATAACTGTAGCTACTAATAAAAAACACATTGCTGTAATAGCTGAAAATAATAAATAAATTTTATATGCTGAAAGTTTATTAACCATTAATCATCACCATCCTAGTATTTCTTAAAAAATTTGTTTGTTCTTCATAATCTTCATATTTAAATATATAAATCATCAAAATAATCTCCCTAAACACAAAAAAGCTGTAAATGAACATAATTCACTTACAGCCTCATAATCATATAACCTAAATATAAACATAAAATATAAAACTTTAATTATATAACTTATGATTAAGCTATTCAAATTAAAATCTTATACCATATCTATAAATGTAGCAAAAATAGGCATAAAAATACCGTGTTTAGAACACAGTTTTCCTATTCTGCAAATAAAGATGTAACATGCTCATTATAATACTGATTATTTTTAGATTACACAAATAAACCTTGAGTCATTCAAGATTTTTTCATATACTTTTTAAAATAATCCTTATTCAGTTAATTTAATTAAAAATTACCTCTTTGCGCATATTTACAACACCTTTACATTTATATTTTTCATGTTTATATTTTAGTATAATTTCATTATATATAAATTTTTAATTTTTTTCAATACTTTTACTTTTATATTTATCCAAACTTGGTAAAATTCGCATTTGATTATAGGAAACTCCTTCTCACATTTGCTCAAAGGAGTAAGTTCGCCTAACCAAATATAAAATTTGGAGACTTACTTATGGTACGGTTCTCCGCAGCAGGTATAATGTAGACTCTTAATCCTTTATCAAATATGTTCTGCAATGATTACCCCCTTAGTAGTTGTAGATATAAGAACCTCAATTAAATTAATTACTAATATTATAGCAAACAAATTATCATCATTTCAGTTAAATTAACTGACAATTCTCACAGTAATAAATACTACCTCCTAAATAATTTTCCTTTTTTATAATTCCACCACATGAAATGCACGTGGAGTCTACATTATTTTTACTCATCATAGTTTAATATCTAATTAATTTACCATTCCGCCTGTGTCACAACCATGGATGAAAATTAATATAATTGTTCATTGTCAACTGTCCATTGTTTATTTCCTAATTAATCCCACTGTCCTGGAAATCTTAATTTTTGTAGTTGTGGAAATTTTTTATTATATTCTTCCACTTCTTCCTTTGGGAGATTTTCAAAAACTTTCGATTCATAGAATTTTCCTTTTATGCCTTTCATACTATCTTCTGCTAATTCAATTCCCATAAATGCGTCAAAGTTTTTACCATCAGCAGTTGTAATATTAAAATTGTCGCATGTTTTAAATCCTATTCGAGGATAATAATCTGGTTCTCCAAAAATTACAATACCTTTATACCCTTTATTTTTAGCTAAGTTCATTGTTTCCCTTAATAACAGCTCACCAACTCCACATCCTTGCCATTTAGGCTCTACGCAAAGAGGTCCAAAGGTTATAATTTCATGTGTATCTGCACCATCAACAACTCGTGCCTTTGAATACATTATACATCCTATTACCTCTCCATCCTTTACTGCTATTCTGCTTAGCTCTGGAAGATAGTCTTTATCTTGACGTAATTTATGCACAAGGTAATGTTCGTCACATCCAAGATGATGTTTATTCCAAAATGCATGCTGTGTCATTAACTCTACATTGTACCAATCATCCTTTGTTTCCATTCTAACGTCTATTTCTTTATGATTTAATCTTCTCTTTTCTTCTGGAAACCATCCAAATTCTAACCTTACTTCTTTTCTTTGTAAATCATTGTTCTTGTAACAGCAAGTATCCATACCAATCAAGCTAAAGCCTTCATGCTGATAAAAATCTACTGCATTAACGTTACAAGATTGTGTTTCTAGTATAATAGCTCGACGACGTTCTCTTCTTGCTTGTTCCTTTGCCATTTCAATTAATGCATGACCTATTCCTTGCTTTTGATATTTTTCTGCTACCCAAAGTTCTGTAATTCTTAGGCGATTAGACCATAATTCTTGATCAGTTTCAATTGCAGCAACTAATTCATCATTAACTAACACTCCCCAAGCATAAGCATTCTCCCAGTGATCTTCATATAACTTATCTGGAAACTCATACTCTTCTGGTGTATGAGTTACTGGCTCTGTAAAATCTTTCTTTTCTATCTCAATAGTAAACCCTTTATCTATTTTATTTACACAAACATCATAATATTTATCTGTTTTATACTTTATTGGAATTATAGTTCCCTTCCATTTCTCTTTTGGTAAATGTATAATTTCATATTCCATAGTCTTTATCCTCTCTTTTTTATATTAGTTATTGTCTTAGCATGCTCTAGTTCTGCCACTATAGTTACCATACTCCCCTTAACAAATTACTATTTGTCTTACATTTAAACTATATATTAACATTACCCCATCTACTGTCAATTATAACATTTTTTTGTAGTTAACTTAATCTTTTCAGAATAGATTTTCACCATTTAAATTACACAACCTTGCTCAGCCGCACCGGTTCAGCGTATCATAAGTAACGGGGGCTTCTCCATATACAATATACTCATCAGAATTTTAAACTCAAATTTCTATTTTATTTTTTATAAGAATAGCTATATAAAGCTATTTTATCAATGCCCTATATAGCTATTCTTATAATTTATTATTTAGTAATAAATAGCTTCTTGTAATTTTGATTAAAGGGTTATCCCTGGAAACATTAAGTTTTTTTTCACTTCAATATAATTAAATGATTTATAAAGTTCTACTGCCCGTTTGTTTAATTGCCATACCTCAAGCTTTGTTTTATTCAATCCATTTGATATGAAATAATCAAACATATAATTTATTATAATTTTTGATAATCCTTTTCCTCGTTTTTCTGGTAAAACAAATATTGTTTCCACATAAGCAAAACCATCTTTTTCAAAAAAGGTGCATCCTCCCTGCAGATCGCCATCTATTAAAAAAGCTAGATTTTTAAAATGCTTTTGATTTTCTTGTTCTTTAAATACCTCCATATCTAATGGTGTTACAAAAATTTCATCATACATTGCTTTGTATTTCATAAAATCCTGTTCCGAGTTAATTTTCCAATCTACTACTTTTACTTTTTCAGGCAATATATATTCAAAACTTTTTGGAATGACAGCCTCCATTATAATACTGTAATCTTCCTTAAAACCATTTTTAGTATAAAAATCAAGAGTATTCTTATTATATTCAAATCCAGAGTATATTCTAGCTTTTAAGTCTGGTCTTTGCCTCCGAAGCTCTTTAGCTCTTAAAAGTACTTTATCAAATAGCTTTTTCCTAACTTCATCACTCAATGGCTTATCCATATTGTCACCAATATTTATACTTATAAAAATGAGATAAGGTGTTTCATATACTTGATGATAATTTATTGTTGGATATGTAAAGGCACTTCCTAAATAGTTTCCGTTATCACCGAAAGCCAAAAAAATATTTTCTTTGCTATTACCATGTTTATCTTCTTCTGAATTACATATTTCAATATTCATTAATTGCCCCCAAATTTACTTTCTTTTTACTGGAATCCACACTTCTCAGGTATACTTATCAATTTCTCATCATCCTAAAATACTTTTCCATACAAGGCCCTCCAACCGTAGACTATTTTCTAAACCATAGCCTGAAAATAACTTTAAAATATATGCTTACTCTTCTTAATGAATATTAAGAAGGGTAAGCATAAGTTAAGTTGCTGTAGATTATACTAATGTATTTATTTAATCCATATATTCTTTGTTATCTCTAAGTATGTCTCACCCTCTTCAAGGTATTTAGGTCTTTCTTTACTCACGAATCCGAGTTTCTCATAAAGTTTCCATGCCTTTTTATTTTGAGGATTAGGGTCAACATAACCCTTCGTTGCTAAGTTATTTTCAAATACTTGACTGATTGTATACCTTAGTGCATACTCTGCAATGCCTTTTCCCTGTGCGGCAGGAAGCAATTTTATATCAAGTGTTGCTAAATCGTGTTCCAAATCAATTGAGTAAAATGTCTCGCCACAATAGCCAACATTTTCAGCGTAAATACTAAAATGACGGCACATTTCATTTTGATTAACTCCATTTAACCACCCTTTTAATTTTTCCATAGTAACATTTAAACCATTTGGAAATCCAACATAAAACATTACCTCTCCATTATTCCATAGATTCATTACATTTAGTAGTTCATTCTCATCAGTCTCTTTTATTGATATTTTATCTGTATACATAATACCCCTCCAATTTTAAAAAGGGAGTAAACCGTGATATCCCCTATACTTTTCTTCAAGTTAACTCTTAATAAAATAATAAGCGTTAGTTAACATTAATACAATAGAATAAACAATTATAAATGTTTTTTCCTAAATGTTTTTTCAAATTTGTTACATTATAAATTACTATTGTATCCTTAGTCAGAATAATATGGTTTAATGTTCTTTCAACTTAAAATTTTCATATCAACTTTTTTCATTATGCATAATTATATTTTTATAACCTTTTGTGGACAATATTACAAAATACAAGGTTCCAATTTATTATATTTTAGGTGGGAATGACTGGCAAACACCATATGTTATTGCTGAAAAATACTTTAATAGAATTGATACCCCCTATAAAAAATTTTATTTAATACCTAATGCTGGACATATGACAATGTTAGATCAGGCTAACTTATTTTTTGACGCATTATTTGAAATTAATAATAAAGAGAAAGTGCATCAATAATTAGTAAATTTAATTTTAAATAAATATATGTTTATTTTATTTCTAATGTTTTTTGATTACTTTGTAACAAAGCCAATGATAGTTTTAATATCATTGGCTTCTTTATTAATATTTAAATTACTTTTATTTTGATTCTTTACATATACTTTTCGCTATATAATAAATTTTAAAAGATAGTTTTTAGAGGCTAATACTATTCAATTAAATTATCTTGTTTTAGCAGATTAAATAGCGTTGGATTAAAATTAAACTGTTTAATTAAATCTTTAACTTCATCTAAAGCTTTTTGCCTTTTATCATTAGATATATTAGCTTTCGATGCTCTAATTAATATATTTTTAGGTGAGTGTGATATATCTATAAATTCTAAAAGTTGAGTTTTATAGCCTAAATATTCTAGTAAATTAGCTCTAACAGAATCTGTCATAAGTGCTGCAACTCTTTCTTGTACTATTCCATACCTTGTCAATATAGATAATGATTCAGATTTCATTTGCTCATTAAACTCATGTTGACAACAAGGAACAGAAAAAATCATTTTACTATTCCACTTTATTGCGTTATATAAAGCATAATCCGTTGCTGTATCACAGGCATGTAGTGTAATTACCATATCAACTTTATTATTATATTTAAATCCATTTATATCCCCAACTTCAAAGTGTAAATTTTCATAATTATATAATTTAGCTATGTCATTACACTTTTTAATAACATCTTCTTTAAGATCTAATCCTATCATTTTTATATTGATTTTTTTAATCTCCATAAAATAATAATATAGTATAAAGGTTAAATAAGATTTCCCACATCCAAAATCTAAAATTGTAAGTTCCTTAAAATCATTTTTCTTAATCTCATCATCTATAATTTCTATAAACCTATTTATTTGCTTATACTTATCATATTTTGACTTAATTACCTTACCCTCTTTTGTAAAAATCCCTAAATCTATAAGAGGTTCTATAATCATTCCCTCTTTTAGAATATAATTTTTTTCTTTATTATGACTTGTATTTACAAGTTGTGTATTATCGCTCTTCTTTTTCCCTAAAAAAACTTTACCTTTTTTAGATATCTTCAAATCAAATGTATGTATATCAGACCAAGCAGAGACCTGTTTATAATTTTCCTCCAAACATTCTAATAGTTTTTCTTCTAAAATATCTACATCAATATTTTCATGAAAAACTTGTTTATCAGTATATTTTTCTATTTGATAATATTGTTTTTTATTATTATCTTTTAATACAAATGTTATTTTATTATATTTAATATCTTTATTCATCTTATTACTCAAAACCACTTTTATAATATCCTCTTGCATTATCTCATTAATTGCTTTTTTTAAATCATCCATTTCTTACACTCACCTTACTATTTATTTTTTCTATATGTGAATTACCACCGATACAGGCATCAGTGGCTTCGTGAGAGGCTAAAATATTAATAATATTTTAGTGCAGTATAAAAATTATAACATAAGCCAAGGATATATTTAATATCCTTGGCTTATGTTAAAGAAATATTAACGCTAACATCTTTTTATTTTATTAATACTAAAAGTCAAAGTTTCACTTAATTAGGCCAAAGCTTTAGAATGACTTATATTTCATGAGGAGAAATCAGCTTTTCTTTTTAACAATAAGCAAGTTAAATATCACCATAATCAATATAATAAATAATAATAGATACTTTCCTCTTACAAAGCTTCCCTTGGTTAAGCTAAAAAGATATAAATCTTTAGTATATTTACCCTTAGTTACGTACTCCATGAAATAATAACTAAAGGAAATCAAATATGCTGCAGAAATATTATCAATTAAATTTACTATAGTAATGCCAATCATACCTAGAAAAGTGGCAGATATCCATGTTCCAAAGGTAATTTCCCAAAACTCAAAACTACTTCCTTGAATTTTAGCTAATACCATTACACTGGCTATCATTAAAAACATTAAAATCATTACCATAATAATACGCCTTAAAATTGTTTTAGCATGGCTCGTTTTTCTACTATATATTACTTCCTTAATATTATGCTTATTTTCCATATTTACTAAATAGGGCATTAATATTATACCTATTATTGATATATACATCTCTCCAATTTTAGCTAAGGTTTTGTAATCTAGTAATTTAAGACTAGATACTGTTAATATTAATATAATAAACCCTATTGCAGCTAAAAGATTCAAATTTAGAATCAACTTAAAATTATACTTTAAAATACTTAAATATGCTGTTATTAAATCAAGTTTACTTTTATTATTATATCCCACTTTATCTATACTATTTAATGTGTTCACCTACAGCACCTCTTTTCTTTGACCATATAAGTGATGTAATTAAAATTAATACAACAGAAACTATCATATAAAATATCCTATTATTAGCTATGCTACTACTCCATTTAATATAATTTGAATAATCTCCAAAAGTGTTAAACCTAATAACAAATTTACTTAAAGAGTAATCTCCCCCTAAAGTTTTTATAGAATTAATCCATAGTATAAATTGCACAGGTATGGCTATTATTCCATTATTAAAAATAACTGAAATTAACATACCTAAAGCAATTGTAAAAAATATGGTTGGTGCTATCCACCAAAGGGTAAATTTATAAAATGCTAGTATACTAATATCATAATTATTAAACTTCCCTATGTTATAAAAAATTACAGTAGCATGAGTTGCAAAGAGAAGATATGGTATTAGTAAAGCTACACATAAAGCAGCATACTTAGACAATATATAAGTATATGAAGAAACACTTCTACTACAAATTAATTCTTGCATTTTGCTTCTTTTATCTTTCATAAGTATAAAGGCAGCTAAAAACACTGGAAAAAATCCGGCTGTAATTCCCATGTAATCTGAAAATTCTCTTGCAGCAGCATTAGTTACCTTGTCTTTTTCTAAAAGATCTTTATAATCCTTAACAGCATCTTCATAGGTTTTAGGTTCACTAAGTCCTATAAGCCTCTTTTTATCGCTATAATTTGTTGATCCACCTAACTTTTTATCTAAATCTCTCACAATATTTAAATACTCTTCATAAGATACCTTTATTAATCCTTCATCATTATTATTTAAGTATTCCTCTGGCGCTATTTTTTCCATGGCTTCCTTGAGATATTGTTTTTGATTATCATCTAGATTTACCTGTGTATTTAGTAATAATCTTTCCTTAAGTATATATCCTTCTTCATAATCTCTATATAAATTCATATAAACTTCTCTAATTTCTTTTTTAGGATCTGTTATATCCTTGTATCCGTACCCCTTGTATATTCCTGAACTCAGCTTTTCTTTTAGTTCACTTGGAGGTATAGGCTTAAAATCCTCTGTAGTCTTTGACGATGAAAATTGCGTAAAATAAAAAAGTCCAACAACTACTATAAAAATATATAAAGTAATATCCTTAAATATATATTTAAATTCCTTTTTAAGTAGATTCCAAAACATAAACTATACCTCCTTCATAAGCTTCATATAAGCATCTTCAATAGATGGTTTAACACTTTCCGCCTTATCAAAAGGTTTTTCTTCTGATATAAATCTTAGTTTTATTAAATCTCCTTCTGAAACTGTAGATATTATCTGATATTTATTTCTTACCCTATCAAGTTCATCCCTATTAATATTAGCTGTCCAAACATATCCTTCTGCCTTTTCTAAAAGACTCTTAACCTTACCTGTATATAGAAGTCTTCCTTCATTTAAAATAGCTAAATTCTCACAAGTAAACTCAACATCTTCTACTATGTGAGTAGATAAAATAACAATTCTATTTTCCGAAAAGTCTCTTAAAAGATTACGAAATCTTATTCTTTCCTCAGGGTCTAATCCTGCTGTTGGTTCATCTACGATTATGATCTTAGGATTATGAAGTATAGCTTGTGCAATACCTAGCCTTCTTTTCATTCCACCAGACAAAGCTTTAACCTTGGTATTAAGGTGATTTTCAAGGTTTACTTTTTCAAGTAAATATCCTATTCTTTCTTTTCTTAGGGCTTTATTTGTAATACCTGATAAAAGAGCTAAATAATCTAAAGCTTCATATACAGACATGGATTGATAAATAGAAAAATCTTGGGGCAAATACCCTATTATCTCTCTTACTTCCTTCTTATTAGTTATATCTATATTATCTATCTTTATATGTCCTTCACTTTTAGGTATTAAAGTGGTAAGTATTCTCATTAAAGTAGTTTTCCCTGCTCCATTAGGACCTAAAAGCCCAAACATTCCTTCTTCAATATTTAAATTAATACCCTTAAGCACTTCTTTGTTACCATAAAGCTTTTTTAAATTTTCTATTGTAATATTCATATTTCAATTCTCTCCTCTCTATTCTCATAAAAGCATGCCATTGAAAGTATAATTATAGATAAAAGCCATAGGACTCCAATATTGAACTTTGTAATTTCCATTACAAAACCAAGTAACATAGAAATTAGTATTGAAGTTATAAAAGACTTTATCCTCCTCTTTCTAAGTCTTCTACAGTTTTCCTTTACCAGCTCTTCTTCAGCTTTTAAATATTCTAAGTATCTTGCTTTTGACCAAATACCCTCTAAAAATTCCTTATCTTCTTTTGACATCTCCTTCAATACTTACCCCTCCTCTTTAATCAAAACTTTTAATCTCTGTCTTGCCCTATATATTAAGATTTTAATCTGCATTAAGTTCTTCCCCATAATTTTAGCTGCATCCTTATAGCTAAATTCTTGAAAATCTATTAAATAGATAATGGTTTTATAATCGTTATTTAATTCATTAATCTTTTCTTTAATCAGTGCCTGCTCTTCTTTTTGTAATACAATGTCCTCAGTTTCCTTTGGAAAAATACTTTCAGGAATTTTATTTAAAGTTATATCATGATTTTTTCTTATATAATCAATACTTTTGTTTCTTAATATTGTAAACAGATAAGTCTTAAAAGCGTATTTTTCATTATATCTTTCTTTATAAACATAAATATAAGTAAAACTATCCTGTGCAATATCTTCTGATATATGATAATCATGTACAAAGCTTTGACAAAAATTTATAGCATTTTCCCTATACTTAATAACAAGTCTTTCAAAGCTTTCTTTATCTCCAGCTTTAAAGTTTTTCATTAATATCAAGTCTTCCTCCACTATCTCCCCCCCTTGCCTTACGTAAAGTTCTTTAAGTTATAAACATAATATCTTTATATTTACTTTAGTTACTTTTTAAAAAAATACTTAAATCAAATTGCATACACTACTTATTCGTATGTACTTAGAAAAAGTTACACCTAAAATACTAAAATGAAACTCCTATTCACATATGTTCATAGGAGTAAGCTCATTTTTCCAAATATAAACTTTATAGGCTAACTTAATAAAGGGTATTCACCTTTTTTAAGTGAATACCCTTCTTATTTTTAGGAAACAACAGTCTTACTTTCCATTTCTTTTTCCTCAAGAAGTTGATTTGTATAAAGATTATAGTAATAACCTTTTTTCTTTATAAGCTCTCTGTGGGTTCCAGCTTCAGTAATTTTTCCTTTTCTTATAACAAGAATTTTATCTGCTGAAACTATAGTGGAAAGTCTGTGAGCTACTACAAAACTTGTTCTATTTGAAAGAACCTTTTCTATAGCATTTTGTATCATTCTTTCTGTTTCTGTATCTATAGAGGAAGTAGCTTCATCTAGAACAAAGAGAGCTGGATTTGCAACTATTGCTCTTGCAAAGGAAATAAGTTGTTTTTCTCCTGTAGAAAGGTTTCCTCCACCTTCTCCAACTTCTGAGTCATATCCTTTTTCCATTTTCATTATAAAGCTATGAGCATTTACAAGCTTTGCTGCTCTTTCAATTTCCTCATTTGTCGCCTCAAGTTTTCCATAGGTGATATTGTCTTTAACAGTTCCACTAAAAAGATGTGGACTCTGAAGCACATATCCTATATTGGACTGAAGCCATAATATTGATCTTTCTCTATAGTCTTTTCCATCAATTAATATTTCTCCACTTGTAGGTTCATAGAATCTACAAAGCAGGTTTACTATAGTGCTTTTTCCAGAGCCTGTTTCTCCAACAAGGGCTATGGTTTCACCTTGTTTTACCTTTAAATTAAAGTTTTCAAGAACTTTTTCTCCATTTTTATAAGCAAAACATACATTTTTGAATTCAATATCTCCATGAATTTTTTCCCAGTTTTCTTTTTTACCATGAAACAAGTCTCCATATTTTTTTATTACATCTTCCCTGTCCCATATATCTGGCTCAGTTTCTATAAGAGATATTATTCTTTCTGCTGATGCCTGCGCATTTTGCAGTTCTGCAAGAGTTCCTGCTAGCTGGCTTACAGGATCGAAAAACTGTATAGTATATGAGATAAACATTATAAAAGTACCATAGGATAAAGTTTCAGAAATAACACTTTTTCCTCCAAACCATAATGCAAAACCTGTTCCTATACTTCCCATGGACAAAACAATAGGAAGAAATAGGGCAGAGAACATAGCTGCTTTTACAGAGGAATTTCTCATTTTAGCTGCATCCTCTTTAAACTCTTTTAGATTTTCTTCTTCTCTAACAAGAGTTTTTGTAGTTTTAGCTCCAGATATTTCTTCACTAAAATCTGCTGTTAATTGAGAATTTAATTTTCTTACACTTCTATAGGACTTTAAAATTTTCTTTTGAAAATACATTCCTATAATAAATAGTGGAGGTACTACACTCATACTTATAAGGGTTAGCTTTACGTTGTTATAAAGCATTATTCCTATAAAAGCAATCATCATAGCTAGTGCCCATACCATATCTATTAATCCCCAAGATATGATTTCACTAAGCCTTGTCACATCTGAGGTCATTCTTGCCATAAGCCATCCTACTGAAGAATTATCGTAATAAGAAAAGGATAGCTGTTGAAGCCTTTTAAATCCAAGATTTCTTATATGATAAGCAAGATAGGTTTCAATTTTACCTGCTTGCATTATAAATAATTTTACATTTAGCGCTTGAAAAGCAATTACAGAAAAATAAATTATTGCAAATGTTTTAAGTCCTTCTGAACTTTTCTCTACAATAAAATTATCAATGGCATATCGAGTAA
This sequence comes from Clostridium simiarum, assembly GCF_018919175.1. Lineage (GTDB taxonomy): Bacteria > Bacillota > Clostridia > Clostridiales > Clostridiaceae > Clostridium_L > Clostridium_L simiarum. The sequence goes on from NZ_JAHLQL010000001.1 coordinate 1,182,875, forward strand.
GTAGTGGCATTACAGCGTCCACCCCAGCTACTCCAACCATTAGAAAGGCTAAAAATATAAGTCCTTTTTTAAATTCTGAAAGATATTTAAAAAGTTTTCGCCAAATACCTATATCTATTTTTTCTGTTGCTTTATTTTCATCTATTCTAGCCATTAAACAATCCCCCTTTTACCCATTGCAAGCCTTCTTTTCTTCTTCGTCAAAGGTATCCAATGAATTTTGTATTTCCCATATTCTCTTATAGATACCCTCTTTGCCTATAAGCTGATTATGAGTACCTATACTTTCAATTTCCCCTTGATTTAAAACTATAATTTTATCTGCATCCATAACTGTTGAGATTCTATGAGAGATTATGAATGTAGTATTATCTGTACTTTTCTTTTTTAACTCTTCTCTAATTACCCTATCTGTTTCTGCATCTACTGCACTTAAGGAGTCGTCAAATATTAATATAGGCATATTTTTTATAAGTGTTCTTGCTATTGCAACCCTTTGCCTTTGTCCTCCAGATAGAGTAACTCCCTTTTCTCCAACTATGGTGTCATAACCCTTTTCAAAGGAAGTTATAACTTCATGTACTGCTGCTGCAGTAGCTGCACTTTCAATTTCTCTATCATTAGAGTCTAATTTAGCTATCATAATGTTTTCTTTTATAGTTCTTGAGTAAAGGAAAGGTTCTTGAAGTACTATTCCTATATTGTTTCTTATCCATTTTCTTTCAATATCCTTAAGTTCTATACCATCTATCTTTATAGAACCACTGTTATAGTCATAAAGTCTTAATAAAAGATGAACTAGAGAAGATTTACCTGATCCAGTAGGTCCAACTATTGCTATAGTTTCACCTTTTTTCACATTAAAGCTCAAATTATTAAGAACATTACTATCCTTTTCATATTCAAAGCTTACATTTTCAAAAGTTATTTCTCCTTTAATATCAGGCTTTAAAGCTTTACCATGTTCCTGTTCTACTGGTATTTCAAGAATATTTGTAATTCTTCCAAGAGAAACAGTCATCTTTCCCATGTCTGAAAGAATTCTTCCAAGCTGTCTTACAGGCCACAATAACATTCCCTCGTAAGTGTTAAATACAACTAAAGTACCAAGGCTTATCTCACCTTTATTGGCATAATATATACCTGCAATTAAAACTAAACCAATTTGAGTCATACAAAGCAAGTCTGATATTGACCAATAATTAGAAAGTAGTTTAATTAACTTGAAATTTAAATCCCTATATTTACCATTTTGTTTTTCATATTTTTCAATTTCAAAAGTCTGTCTTCCAAAAGCTTTTACTACCCTAACACCATTTAAATTTTCTTGAAGTACGGAAGTTAGAGCCCCCTCTTGTGTGTCAGCCTTTTCAAAATTATGCTTAATCTTTTTAAAGAACACATAAGAGAATACGAATATAAATGGTACTACTACCATAGCAATCAGTGTCATTTTTTTGTTTAGTGATAGCATCATTATAACGGCAAAAGTCACTATAAAGATTGCTCTTCCTATATCTACAAGTTGCACTGCAAAGAACCTTCTAACTGTATCCACATCTGATGTACAACGTTGTATTAAATCACCAGATTCTGAATTTACATGATATGAGTATGGTAAGTTCTGAATGTGATCATAAAGCCTTACTCTTATATTCCTTGCAATGTTTTCAGCAGCCTTAGATGAAAGCTTTCCTCTTAAAAACAAGAAAATACCTCTTATGCTGGTTAATGCTACAAGGATCAAAGAGCATATCCATAAGTTTCTTGCAAGTACCCCTTTTCCACCTACAAATTCTATCAGTCTTTCAATAAATGGTGGCGCACTTAAAGGACTGTTCCCAATAATAGAATCTATTGTTGTTTTTATAATCATGGGTTCTAACATTGCTAAAAATGTTGACATTGCTATAGAAAGTATTGCTGCAGTATATAATAATCTATTTCCTTTAATTAACTTTAAAAGTTTCTTCAAAATAATCCCCCCTATATTGTGCTAGTGAAATTTCCTTAACTCAGGTGTAAAAAGTAGAATCCCAGCCTTTAATTTTTTCTTTAACATAATTTTTAATCACATTTACCACTCCTTTTATATTTTTATAAAATAAAAAACCGAAGAATATGATATTCTACGGCTCTATACGCATAAACTGGTTCTTAACTTAAGATGAAGTTTAGTTAACAAAACTACTTTCTTCTAAGCTAAGAATTTTAAATCTTATCCAAAGACTCAGTATCTGCATACAAAGTATGGAGTACTTCTGATCTACAGATATTGACTAAGGATAAAGTTTTTAACAGTATATATCTTTTTTTACATATATACCCTTAAAAATTCGTATAAAAAAGCCATAGGTACACAACCTATGGCTTATACACATTAATAAAAAAACAAAATTAAAAATGTATTCCAAGATCGTGCATGTATAATCTATTAAATTGTACTGAAAGATCAATATTGCCTAGTGGAAATCTTTTATTCCTTAACATGTTCACGACCTCCTTCTTCTAATTTATAGTACTTATTTACTACATAACCATTATATACCGTAACTTTATAAAATGCAACAAAAATTTCAGATTATTTTAAAAATATAAATTACCTTAATATTAACTCATATAAAAAAGATATAACCCAAAAGTTATATTTTAATACTTCTATGGTTATATCTATATTTTCCATTTTATTATTATACTAAGTTTATCTTCTAATAGTTCTGCAAAGATTTCATGACCCATTTGCTCGACTAGTTGCTTAGTTATAGCAAGTCCAAGCCCAGTACTTTTTCCACTTCTAGTTCGATCTCTTGTAAAAAAGCGTTGGAATAAATGCTTTACATCATCTTCACTTAAATAAGATGCATCATTTGTAAAGGTCATGATTATATGATCCTCTTCCTCTTTTAAAAATATGGCTATAAAATTTTCACCATATTTAAGCATGTTTTGTATCAAATTTGAAATTATGCGCCTAACTGCACTTTCATCAGCAATAACTAAAGAAACTTTTTCATCTATATTGACAATAGGCTCTATCCCTTTACTTAAAAAATCATTATAAAATGAAGCCATCATATCACATATTATATTATATAAATTTAGTGATTTAAGTTCCAATCTATACTCTTTTCCCTCAAGTCTTGATAAATCATAAAAGCTGCATATCAAATTTTGGAGTGATTTTGTTCTCCTTTTTATTATATCAATATATTGCTTCTTTTCATCTTGAGACAAGCTATCATCTTCCATAAGCTGAATATATCCCATTATTGATGTAAGAGGGGTTCGTAAATCATGAGATACATTTGAAATAGCTTGCTTAAGTTCCAAGTCTATCTTCTTATATTCAACTTCTGTTTTCTGCTTTGCCTCTAAAGCTTTATTTATTTCTAAAGTCAGATCCTTTGTTCTTTTATTTGATGATAAAAGTAATATTTTTGAGTTAGTTTTAACTGTATTACTTTTCCTCAATTGATCAGTTATGCTCTGAATCTCTTTACATAATAAAATATAAAGGGTGGCAAATATACCTGATATAATTATAAGAAAAATAATAATTAACTCTTGCATTAATTGTCACCCTTCCTTGTTTATTTAATCTCTTTATTTTTGATATACATCATAGTTAAAGCTGTAAATACTATTATGTATGCAACTCCTACTAATGCGGCAAAAGTCATATTAGAACTTGTTAATTCCATTTTTAATTTATCTAATTGGGTTGTAATAAGTATCTTTTGAACATATTCAAATTTATTAGAAACAAGTAATGAAAGTAAACCTATTAACTTCTTTCCTACAAGAAATACTGTTGCATAAACTAAACCAAAAATAGTATTGTTTTTAATAGTAAGAGCTAAGAAAGTACCTACTGATATACATGCAATCCATAGTATAGTTGATACTAACATTCTTCCCATAAAATCACTTACAAGACTTGCAGAAAAACCTTCTCCAACTCCAAGCAAAATTGTACCACTTCCAAAAAACACTGTTAATATAATAATTGCCGATATTAATGAAAGAATAACTGCTGCAATTATTTTTGATAATACGAATTTGTTTCTTGAAAGCCCAAAGGATAGCACATTTTTGAAAGTAAGATTTTTTTGTTCCTCTGCTGTAACCATTTCAACTATAGACACTACTAAAAACACTGGTACCATAAGCATCTGAGCAGATGCTTGAATCAAGACTACTAAATTCATAGACTGTCCCACACTACTTATTTTAATAAGTATATTCATTATTAAGGTTAAGATAGCTATACCACCTGTATATGCCCAAAAATATGTTCTGTTAAAATTTCTGTAAAGTTCAGCTTTTATATAATTAAGCATTATGTACACCTCCAATCAAATCGATGAAATAATTCTCTAAATTTGCGCCAACTTGATTCATGGAAGATAACATAACCTCATTACTTACAAGAGCCTTGGCTACTATTTCAGGAGTGTCTATATGTTCATATAATCTAATCTCATTTCCATTTAACACCTCATATTTACTACATTTAAGCTCTTTTTCAATTACTACAGTAGCTTTTTCAATGTTTTTTACTTTAATAGATAAACAGCGCTTACATTTTTCTTCTAAATCCTTTGAGGATATTTCTTCTATAAGATTACCATTATGAATAAATCCATAGTTAGTTGCCATTTGAGAAAGTTCACCTAATATATGACTGGATATAATTATTGTAGTATTTCTTTCTCTATTAAGTTTTAGCAAAATTTCCCTAAATTCAACAATTCCTGTAGGATCAAGCCCATTTATAGGTTCATCTAAAATAAGTAAATCTGGACTTGCCATTAAAGCCAGTGCTAGGCCTAAACGTTGTTTCATACCAAGAGAAAAGTTTTTAAATTTTTTATTACCAGCCTCCTGAAGTCCTACAACTTTTATTATCTCGTCTACATATTCTTTTTCTGCAATACCTCTTTGTATTCTATAATGTTCAAGGTTCTTTCTTGCAGATAAATAAGGAAAAAAACTTGGAGTTTCAATTATACATCCAGTTCTCCTTCTGGATTTATTTAATCCACTTTGTGATGTCTCACTAAATAAATCAATCTCTCCACTTGAAGGCATTGTAAGTCCACTTACCATTCTAAGTAACGTTGTTTTCCCCGCTCCATTTTTACCAACAAGTCCATAAATATCTCCCTGCTTTACCTTTATATTAACATTATTTACAGCTAGATGATTATGATACTTTTTAGTTATATTTTTAGTTTTAAGTATTATATCGGCCACTTAAATCAACCTCCCCTTTCTTGTATAACTATATATTAAAATATAATTAACAAGATACCTTAAAGAAAACCTTAAGAAAGTCTTAAGTTTTATCATACATTTACTATGGCAAGACTGCCTTAAGGTTAAAAGCCTATTTATCGCTGATTTTATATCCAATACCCCACACTGTATGTATGTATTCTATATCAGGATTAATTTTAGCTAATTTTGAACGAAGGTTGCTTATGTGAACATTTACTGTATTATCATCACCAAAAAAGTCCTCATTCCAAACATGTTCAAATAAGTTTGCCTTTGTAAAAACCTTGTTTGGATGAGCCATCAAAAGTTCTAGTATCGTAAATTCTCTTGATGTAAGAGATATAAGCTCTCCATTAACTGTAACTTCCATTGTTTCACGGTTTAAAATCAAATCCTTGTACCCCAGAACACTTTGTTGCTTATTACCTTTAGAGAATACTGTATAACGTCTTAACTGGGCTTCAACTCTTGCTAAAACTTCATTTGTATCAAAAGGCTTAGATACAAAGTCATCTGCACCAAGCCTTAATACTTCTATTTTTATATTTTGTCCAGGCTTCGCAGAAATAACTATAATAGGCATGGTTTTAATTTTTCTTATATCCGAAATAAGCCTCTCTCCTGTTACTCCCGGAAGCATTAAATCAAGTAAAACCAGTTCAAAATCATACTTTTCAAGACACATTTTAGCTTCAGAACCTGAATAGGCTTCCTTTACATTATAACCCTGCCTACTTAATATTTTGCATAGCAGACTATTTATATCTGCATCATCCTCTACAACCAATATACTTATATTATCATTCATATCAAATACCACCATTTTACTTAAATAATTTCTATTCCAAATCAGTGATTTGCTATTAGTCTCATACCTCTTTTAAATTATAAAAGGAGTTTCTATCTTTTCATCATGATTTGTATTACTAATATAAATTAACTTAATTATACCATGAAATTTATAAAAGATTATTAGCAAATCTTATGAATCCAATTAATAATTTTTATATATTAAAACCAACTTATTTGTTTATCATCATACTCTCTCTTATAATCTGACACTATATCCTGCATTTTATAAAGTATCCCAAGTCTTTCACATTCATCTTTAAATATTTTCCAAAGCCTTTTTGACTTAATAGAAGAACATGCATATTTATTTCCAAAGGAAGTTCTATATTTTTCAACTAGATTTTCATCTGGAAATAAGTTCATTAATTGGTTATAAAAATAATCCCTTTGATTTTGTCTAAGAGTTACTCCCATACCATAGGCTAATATAAACTTTGCACCAGATTCATGTGCCTTTCTTATTATGTTTATAATATTCTCCTCATCATCATTAATAAAAGGTAAAATAGGCATAAGTAATACTCCTACAAATATACCATTGTCAGAAAGCTTTTTTATAGCATCAAATCTTTCAGAAGATACACAAACGTTAGGCTCAACTTTTTTGCATAGTTCATCATTAAAAGTAGTAATTGTGATTTTTACAATTACTGGTGAATGCTCTTTAATTCTCTTTAATATATCTATATCTCTTGTTATGAGGTTACTTTTAGTTGCTATGGCTATTCCAAAGTTAAGTTCATTGATTTGTTCCAAAGCCTTTCTAGTTAACATTAATTCCTTTTCAAAAGGATTATAAGGATCACTCATTGCCCCTGTTCCAACAACTCCAGTCCTTCTTTTACTCTTTAATTCTTCTCTAATAAGCTGTATTGCATTTTCCTTTACCCTTACCCTATGAAAATTATCTATTCCATAACACTCACTTCTAGAATCACAGTAAATACATCCATGGGAGCAACCCTTGTAAATATTCATATTATAATTGATGCCAAACCATGAATTTTCCTTACTGTACTGCGAAATTATTGTTTTTGCAGGAATATAATCCATATTCCCCCTCCTTATATTCATTTTCTTATATCTATAATATCAAAGCATATATGACGTATATATGTCATATTATATATTTCCATCTACGACTTAGCATTAATAAGGTAAAAGATTGCTTACGTGTAAATATGAAAATTAAAGGAGAATAACTTTAAAATAAAGCTATTCTCCCTTAACTATATGAAGGCTTGAATAAGTATTTATAAATATTTGTAAATATCATCAATAGTTATTAATTCAAAAATATCCATTGCCAAAAGATCAAGTCTATTCTCCGGAAGCTTTTTAATACCCTCTTCAACGTTCTTTGGTAAATCCTTAAACTTCTTTTGTAACTGTTTTATTAAAATTTCAGTTCTGCCTTCAATTATCCCTTTAGCTCTGCCTTCAGTTTTTCCCCTTTCAAGGCCTTCCTCAATTGCTTCAGCCAATCTTGTTGCCTCGTCGTGAAGAGCCATTTCTCTTGAAAGGTAAAGAGCCCTTGTTTCCTTATCTTGACTCATTGTCCTTAGAATATCAAAAGCTTTTTCAATATCCGGATTAACCTTTGCCATTTTTTCCACAACCTCCTTTGAATCACCTTTAATAAAATTCATCCATTGGGAAAGATTATCAGAAGTATTAATCTTATTTAGCTTGTTTAGCTCTATAAAGTGTATTTCCATAACATCTGTAAGCTTAAATCTTTCTTCATCTTCCCATAAATGAAAAATACTATGGTATTTATCAGTATTTAAACAATCAAAATCAAGAATATTGATTGTAATAGTTTTTTTTAGCATCACCAAAAATCCTTTTAAAAACAAAATCATTCTTAGGCTTTAAAAGAAAGCCTTCACACATAGAAGTAGCTTCCTTAATAAAATAATTTTCATTAATATAAGTATACTGCATCATATCAAACCTTTCTATACTTTATCATTAGTATTTTTGACACAAATAAATAAAATATACAAACATACGTTTTGTTTGCAGTTGCTCTAAATAAATTAAAAAGATTTTTCAAGTTAATAATTCATATTTGTTTACTTCTACTTATATTATTAAAATAAAGGTTTTTCATCTTTCTCTATAATGGCATGAAATACACATGATACATAATTTACTTATTTTTTTGCCACTACCCACCTTAATACTATTTTTTCGAATATAATTACAAAATAAAGGAAACACTACAAATAAAGTATGAATTAGAAAGGAAGATATAAGTTGAATATAGATGAATCATTAAAATGTCCAATTTGTAATAGTAAAAACTTTTTGCTTAAGCATGAATCCACATATTTATATACTTATAAGTTTAATGAAAAAGATATAAAAAGTAATGAAGAATTTCTACCATATCTATTTGATAACAGGGAGCATGTTAATTTAAAACAATATTTACAATGTGAAGATTGCAGATCTCAATTTCCTTGTACTTTTGATATGGCTAGCGAGAAGATCAGCCTTACCATAATACAGAAAGCGGTACGTTCAGATTATGTGAAAAGCCCAGAGTTTTTTGGGTAAAGTAAAATTCCATTTAAAGCTAGGCACACGGTGCTAAAACCTAATTTACAGTGTTGTATTAATTATCTATGACCCTACTATAAATTCTTATAAACTTCATAAGGAGATGCATTTCCTTATAAAAAACTTCATCTGAAGACACTAAATAGATAAGACCTCACACTATTGTGTAAGATCTTATCTATTTAGCTTTTAAAATTAATATTATTTAACATCCATATCTCATTAGATTAGTTTTCAAATCAAGGATTATTTAATAAAAAGCCATATCTTTATTTATCTAATCCCCTTTTATTATATGTGTAGATAAAAATAATTGCTGAAACTATTATCCATGCTACTAAAACCTTTCTTTTTGTTTAAAGTAAAGATTTACATTAACATTATATTTATCAAGTAATTCTTGGTTTCAGGTGGAGCTGTTTATGTAAGCTGCTCTCAATCTAAAGCAAAGAACTATGTTTATTATAACCTCTTTAAAATTTTTTCCAAAATAAAAAGCCATAATTTAAAACTATGACTTTTTTAATAATTAAGACTTTTAGTAGTGTTATAGTTAAATTATACTATGACATAATTTTATAGTTACTTCTAAAAATCTTAGTAAATCAACCTGTTATATAACTAATTACTCTATATAATATTTAACCATTATTTTTTTACAAAGCTTCCCTCTTTCATAATGATCTCCATTTTATCACTGTCCACATTATGAATATCCTCTAACGGATTTCCATTAAGAACAATTAAATCTGCAAACTTATCTTTCTCTAAAGTACCAGTAATGTTATCTATTTTAAGCATTTCAGCCCCATTTTTAGTTGCAGCTAGAATTGTTTCCATTTCCGTTAATCCTGCCTTATTAAGGGTATACATCTCTGTAATAGCATATTTACCATAGGGAGTTAAGCTACTACAAAAAGAATCTGATCCAACGGTTATTCTAATACCTTTTTCATTAGCATTTTGCAGATTACTTATTATACGATTAAGTTCCTTTTCTGCAGTGGTTTTTCCTGGATAATTATCGTGAACCTTTCTGTATGGTGGCTCATATACAGTAAACCATTCATAAAAGAACTGAAGGGTTGGACAAAAGCTTATATCTTTTTCCTTCATTATATTTAGACATTCCTCATTTAATTCTTGTCCATGAATAATTGCAGACACCCCTGCCTTGCAGGAGTTAAGTGCCCCCTCGTAACCTTCTGCATGAGACCATACTGGTGATCTTACCATATTACATTCATCTACCACAGCTTGAATTTCCTCCATGGTGTAATGCAAATCAGCCTTAGCATCGTGCCTCCAAATGCCTCCTCCTGTGGACCAAATTTTAATAGCATCTGGATTTTCTCTAAGTCTTCTTCTAACTGCCCTGCGAAGTTCCCAAGGACCATCTACACGCTGAGCCCACGGATGAGAAGCATCATTATATTCTAATGGTAATCTATGAGAATCTCCATGCCCTGCTGTCCTACAAAATCCTAATCCTGCTGCAACTACGCGAGGTCCAGGTATAATTCCTTCTTCGATCATGTTACGAATATGTATACCTGACCGTGAAATTTCCCCAACGGAGGTTAGTCCATGCTCAAGAGCTTCACGTGCTTGGGCTACGGCAACAATGGTCTTTTGTATCACAGGCTCAAGAACCCATTCATTATCATCATCAGTTCTATTTCCGCTAAAATGAAGATGAGTATCAATCAAACCAGGCATAATAGTTTTACCTACAATATCTATTTTCTTATAATCCTCTCCAACTTCCATCATAGATCCTGCATATTGAATTTTCTTATCTTCAATAAGTACTAGTGAGTTTTCTATAGGCTCCTCACCATTACCATCTATTAATAACCCACCTACAAATGCAATCTTCCCCATTATCATCCCACCTAATCTTATACAAAATTTTTAACCCTCTATTAAATTCTAGCCTTTCCCTAAATATAATGACTGTGTATGAATCCAATATCCTCAAATATCTTACCGTATCGCTCTGGGCTTTGAAGTAGTACAAATTCTACATCATGATTTTTTATCCCTATCTTTATTGCTTCAATAATTGTGGCTCTTCCAACTCCCCTTCCTCTTATCTCTGGAATAACTGCCGCAAAATATAACCCTATAATATCAGTTTCATATTTAAGTAGTGCTATAGCAGATACTGGCCTTCCATTTAATATTCCAATGTATAAATTGTATCTGTTTTCTACCTTTGAAACAGCCTTATAAACTATATTTTTAAAAGAACTTTTTTCATTTTCATCTATATTAAGAGAACTTATTAAAACTTCACACCATAGGTCTATCCCTTCACTACCAATGACTTTTTCTAGAGTAAATCCTTGGATTTCTTCATATTTTTCCTTAAAACCATGGGGTGCAAGGTACATACAGTTAAGTTTTTCATCTTTTAAATAAGTAAAACCCTCAATGGTATCAAGGTGATTACTTTTAATCTTATTATTTATATCTATAATAGGCTGTGGTGTTCCTACAATTACGCCAAACCAGTCTGCATATCCATGACTTTCAAAACCGCACTTTGCTGCAAGTCCTGTGGACATATTGTTACTTTCAACTATTTGAAGAAAAGGTATCTTTCCTGATTTTATGATTTTTGATGCAATATCTATGGTAACATCCACTGCATAACCTTTTTTCCTATATTCCTTCTTTGTATACATTATCCCTATAGAATTATCATTATGAGTAAGAACCCATGAAGCTATGCTACCATTAACATATACTGCTGATGAAGGTCTATATAATATATCTTTCTTTATTTTTTCAATACTTTCTGAATCTCTATAGGTATAGAAATCATCTACCGTTTCGCTATCCTCTATATCAATAGATCTAACTGGATTTTTTATAAGACTTAAATCCAAATTTTCTTTTGGAAGATAATAAAGTGAACATCTATTTTCCCATGTAACTAAATATCTTCTTTTTATCTTTTCAGCAATTGGCCTATATAGTCCTGAAAATCCATAGAAATTGTCTTTAAATAACTCCTCTAGAACTTTATCTAAAAAATTATCATCTTCTGTATACAAGTAGTTAAAATACCCATGTCTTACAAGTACACCATTAGGTACGTCTTCATTATCTACATATATTTCAGCCTCTGATTCATTTTCTATTATTCCTATTATATTTAAATTAACTATTTCATTTTTCTTTAAATATTCCATGATAGATTTTGATTTTTTAGTTTTTATTATAATACGGTCTTTACATCCCATTTGAACTCCCCCTTGATATTCTAAATCTACGATTTTGTGTAAACCTTTTAATCAAGTACCCAAGCTACAGTTTCATTGTAGCTTGTTAAGTAGAGACCCACTATCTATTATCTTGGGTAAACCTGTTAACCAGGGACTAAACATATGGCTTGATGTTTAGTCCCTTACCCCTCCAGTACTCATCTAAAGCTATGAAGATAAGTTTCCTATAAAATCTATGCAGCCATAGTTATAGAATAAATTTTAATTTTATATTAGAGTAAGTATTTATGCTTTAGTTATATCTCTTAATTCCATTACTTCTTTTTCTGTAAGATTACGCCATTTGCCAATATCTATGCCTTGAATTTCTATATTAACAATTCGAATACGCTGAAGATATAAAACTGTATATCCAAAAGCCTTAGTCATTCTTCTAATCTGTTTATTAAGTCCCTGGGTAAGAATAATTCGAAAAGTATCTTCACTAACCCTACTGATTTTACAAGGCCTTGTTCGAGTTCCACAAATTTCTACTCCTTCACTCATTCCCTTCATAAAAAAATCATCAAAGGGCTTATTAACAGTTACTAGGTACTCTTTCTCATATTTATTTTCTGATTCTAAAATCTTATTGGCTAACTCTCCATCGTTTGTCATTAAGATTAACCCTTGGGATTCCTTATCTAATCTTCCAACAGGAAAAATATATTCTGGATAATTCATAAAACTAATTATATTATCCTTTACTTCTTTCGCTGCAGTACATGTAATTCCTTCTGGCTTATTTAATGCAATATAAACTTTATCTTTCATTAGTATAGGTTTGTTATCAATAAGGATAATATCCTCCTTTTCTACCCACTGTCCTGGTTTGCAAAACTCTCCATTTACTGTTATTCTATTTTCCTCAATAAGTCTATTGGTTTCCCTTCTTGAACAAAAACCAAAATTACTAAGAAGTTTATTTATTCTCATATTAAAATCCTTTACTTTAATTTATGCAATATCTATCATTATCTATAAATCCCTATTGATTACTTTTACTTGTAGAGATTCAATTATATCTAATGCCTTTTCATGTAGTTTATCATCAAAACTAGCACAAAGACTTCCATCAACTATAATACTTGTATTTCTATATTGTGATTGAAAAAGGACTACATTGCTTATTACGCACATGTTTGTAACCACTCCTACCAGTTCAATTTCCTTAATATCTTCTCCTATTTCACCAGATAATTTAATCATATTCTCTGGAGATATTCCAAAACCTTCTTTATTATAATGTAACGTATTTTCTGCTATTTTAAAATCTTTTATTTTTCCATATAACTCATGACCTTTAGTATCTTTTCTACAATGTAAAACTGGTAGATTTTTACCCTCTCTAGTTTCTAAGTAATTTTCATAATGAGTATCATAGGTAAATAAAACCCTATCACCATTTTTTAAGTACTCATTAACCTTATTATAAATAGGTTCTTCTAATGTTTTAGCCTTTTCAAAGCCTAGCGTCCCATCTACAAAGTCGTGTTGATAGTCAATAACCACTAATAGCCTTTTCATTATCAATACCCCCTGTTTGAAATTTTAAAACTTTATTTCAAAAGTATGTTCTTATGATTAAGTAGTATTACAATAAATCATAAGAACTTAAGCTTTTAATCTTACTTTCAAATAAATTATATCAAACTTTTTTTAATTTCTAACAGATAACGTTTTTTTATAATAAGGAAATATATTATTTGTGCAATTAACATAATAACTATAACCCTAAATGCTGCTACCTTTATCTCAAGTTTAAAAGCATATCTTAATGAACTAATGGCAAAGAAAAAATGTATAACAGCAATTATATAAGGGAGCAAAAACAATACTCCTATCTCAATATTTAATACCCTCTTTATTTCTTTATAAGTTAAACCTATTTTATTTAACTGTCTATATTTCTTTTTGTCCTCTATAACATCCATGTAGCACTTATTATATAAGAAACTTCCTGTTGTTACAAAGAAGATAAGTCCTATAAATATGGCACTAAACAAAATTACTCCATAAGCTACCTTAGTAGATCTTAGTATACGAGATTTTAACAAGTTATTATGGTATTTATCTTCTTTCTCATATCCAAAGTTGTTATAGTAGTCATTACATATGTTCAATGTATCTTGATAGTTTTCTACATTAAATGCACCAAAATATCCTCTAACCCCAGTTATCTTTTCATATATATCATTTTTAACCACATACACCTCTCCATAAAATGTTGGAATTAATCCTCTATCACTCTTTAAAACAACTTCTATTTCTACATTATCTAAAACAATATTTTTAACTTTATGATTACTTATTAAACTCTCATCTTCCTTTGAAAAATTAGCATTTAGGGATAGCATTGATATTAATTTTTTATAGATATCTTCTTTAATTATAACTACGTTATCCTTACCACCATCTGGAATAACAAACTTTAGCTCCTCATTAATCTTATTATACTCTATTCCTTGATTTATCAATGAGTCTTCTATAAAACCAGCTTTAGAATCAACTTTACTTTTATTATCATAAATATCAGACAGGAAAAATGCTTGCGGAAAATCTCTATTTATCTGATCTTCTTTATCTCTCCAGTAGGCATATACTGATCCTATTGATGTAAGGGCAATTGTTGAGGTTATTGTAATTAAAAAAAACATTCTTGTATTATCTTTTATTTTATATAATAAATTTGACACCCATAGTACTGTAGTTTTTTTCATATACAAATTTCTATTTTTTTTAAGTAGCTTAATTGTAAACACACTTAATTGAGAAAATAACAAATATGTAGCTACCACAACCATTAATGTTACAGGTATTATTCTATTAGTTAATGTTTTTGTACTTGATGTAATTGATAAATAATACCCTACCGTTAATAATGTTATACATATAATCACAAGAATACTAGATGCTTTTGGTTCAGCTTTTGGTTTTTTAGTTCCTTTAAGTAATTTCAAAACCATATCTTCTTTTATGATAAATGAACAAAATATTGAAATTACTATTCCTATCATCACAAATGCAACGAAGGTAATAATCATAGCTTTAACTGGCATATAAAATCCAAGTGCATTAAACCCTAATAGCTTTCCACTAGCTGCTAAAAGTATCTTAGAAAAAACTATTCCTACTATTATACCTACTATGGCAGACACTGAACTAATTATTATATTTTCAATGCTTATCATCCTTTGTATCTGTTTTCTTGATGCTCCTATAATATAAAGTATTCCAAATTCTTTATATCTACTTTTTAAAAAAACACTTACTGAATAGAATACAAAGAAAAATAAAAATAAGTATGCAATTATTGTTGTCACATTAAGTGCTTTTATTAGGTACTGAGGTAAATCAACTTTCACAAAATCTGGATGGAATATAATCATAGTAAAAGAGAATAACAACGCCGCTGATATGCTACTACTAAAAAAATATGCAAAATATGCTTTTATATTTCTATGTACGTTTTTACTTGCAAACTCTCTAAAATTCATTAGTTTCCCCCTCCTAGTAGTGCAAGTACATCTATAATCTCCTGATAAAACTGTTGTCTGCTATGTCCCTTATAAATTTCATTATATATAGTTCCATCTTTTATAAATAGAATTCTATTACAATAACTTGCTGATAATGGATCGTGGGTTACCATCATTGTAGTTACCTTTTCCTCCTTATTTATCTTTTTAAATAACTCCATTACAGTTTTAGCGGATTTTGAATCTAAGTTACCCGTTGGTTCATCAGCCAATAGTAAAGTTGGATTATGTATCAAGGCTCTTGCAATTGCAACTCTTTGAGATTGTCCCCCTGATATTTCGAAAGTTCTCTTATTAATTAGATCCTCTATTCCAAGTATATTTGATATTCTATTAAGTTCATAATCTTGTTCTTTTAATGGTGTTCCATCTAAAGTAAGTGGAAGCACTATATTTTCACCAACAGTTAAAGTATCTAACAAATTGAAATCTTGAAATACAAATCCCAACTCTCTCCTTCTAAATAAAGCTAACTCATCCCCCTTAAGACTCAAAGGATTCTTATCCTTTATTTTTATTTCTCCTGATGTTGGTTTATCTACTGTTGAAACCATATTTAATAAGGTTGTCTTACCACTTCCTGATGGCCCCATTATTCCTACAAATTCCCCTTGTTCTATAGTAAAACTTACATTATCCAAAGCATTAAATATTACCTTGTTACCATATACCTTACTTAAATTATTAACCTCTAAAATCTTCATTTTTCCTATCCTTTCTATGTTGTTAAAGTAATAACCTTAGTTAATACTAATACTCCGAGTAAAACCCCTGCCATTATTCTATATACTGCAAACACCTTCATTGGTTTCTTTTTTAGATAATCAATAAATTTTTTTATAACTATTAAAGATACTATAAAAGCCACCATAAATCCTACTATTAATGCAATCCATAATGTTAATGTCATTATAGAATAATCAAATTCAAATAAATCCTTAGCTGTTGCCCCTATCATAGCTGGAATAGCTAAAAAAAATGAAAATTCTGCTGCTATTGGTGTGGATAGTCCTGCAATCCATCCACCCATTATTGTAGAAGCACTTCTTGACATTCCTGGCCACATAGCAAGAAGTTGCAATAAACCAATCTTAAATGATTGTATAAAAGTTATGCTATCTATGCTTTCTACTTTATTATTCTTATATCTAAATATTTTTTCTATTATTAAAAGTAATACTCCACCAACTATAAACCCTACTATGACAGCTTCTGGTATAAACTTTGATTTTATTTTATGGTATAATAACACTCCTGCAACTCCCATTGGAATAGATGCAATAATAACATTTATCCCAAATCTAAAGCCTGTCTTCCCCTCTCTTCCTTTAGTAAATATAAATTTGAAAAATTCTATTACACTTTCTTTAATCTTCTTCCAATACAAAATAACAACTGCCATTATTGCTCCAAGTTGAATCACAACTTCAAACATCTTTGCAAATTCGCCTTCAAAGCCAATTGCCCATCCAACTAATATCATGTGTCCCGTAGAAGATACGGGAATAAATTCAGTTACTCCTTCTACTATTGCTATTATAATGGCTTTTAATAAAAATATTATATCCATACCTTATCACTCCTTACAAACTAATTATTGTATATAGTTTATAATAGTAAGGTATAAGGTGCTATCTACAAAGCTTACAGGAGTATGACATGTGTGTAAGATTTCCAGGTTTAAATAAAAATAGCAAATAAATAGTTTAACTATCCATTTGCTATTAATTATACTTTTATTTTAAATCTTATTGTAACCTTTGTGCCTTCATTAACAGTAGATTCTATATCTATGTCATGGCCTAATTTCTTGCATACCTCTTTGGTTATATACAACCCCATCCCCGTAGATTCTCCAAACTTACGTCCATTTTCTCCAGTAAAGAATGGATCAAATACCCTTTTAATATCTTTATTCGGTATTCCTATTCCCTCATCTACAATGCTTAGTGTAACTTCCTCTCCATCCTTATAAGCTTTCATAATTAATTCTTTTCCCTTGCCCTTTGAATACTTTAAAGCATTAATAATAAGTTGATCTAATACAAACTTCATCCACTTTACATCACTATATACTTCAATAGCCTCATCTATTTCTACTCTAGGAATTATTCTATTTTTTATAAAAATCTTCTTTTCTTCATTTACTGTATGAAGAACTAAACTCCTTAGAAAAACCCGTTGTACCAAAAAATCTTTTTGAAAAGAATCTATTCTTGCAAAATGCAGTGCCATATTTAAACCTTTATTTAATTTATTAACCTCTTCTTCTATACTTACAACCTTTTCTTCTCCTTCATACTCTTGAAGTTGCAGCTGTATTACAGAAAGAGGTGTTTTCATTTGATGTACCCACTGATTAATAAAAGTTAGATGTTCATTGTGAACTTTGTTACATTTTTGTATTTCAGATTCATATAAATTATGTTGCTCCTTTAATATTTCAGAAATACTTTCACTTAAATCCGAAGTGCCAAGTTGCAAGAAAGCATCCTTTAAACAAGTGAATCCATTTCCTAATAATCTGTATAATTCTTTATTTTTATAATACCTAAAAGCTAAAAAGCACATTAGAATAAATGTATTAAACATCAATATATAAATAATTTCGCTAAATTCAATAAATCCCATGATATTAGTATATGTAATAGTAAGAGCTAAACTTAATAAATATATAAAAATATAACCTTTATTATCCTTTAAAAACAATTTCATAAACTCCATACTACCAGGTTTTGTTTAATCTATAACCTGCTCCCCTTATAGTTTCTATTCCTTTATCTATGCCTAGTACTTGCAGCCTTTTTCTTACTCTGCTAATATTTACACTTAAAGTATTTTCCTCAACAAACTCTAAATCATCCCATATTTTTTCTAAAAGAAAATCCCTACTGACGACTTTAGGGTATTTTTTCATAAGGCACTCCAATAAGATACCTTCCCTTTTAGTGATAATTAATTTTTCACCATTAAATTCTACTTCTAACCTTTCTGGATAGAACTTTAGACTTTGAACTTCAACTATTCTTTCCTCTACCTTAGGTGCATAATCTCCAAAGGCTCTTCTTATATGACTTTTTATCTTTGCAATAACAACATCAAAATAAAATGGTTTCGTTATATAGTCATCTGCTCCACTCTCTAAAGCCATAACCTGATCCATTCCACTATCTCTTGCAGATATAAATATTATAGGAATCTTTGATTGTTGTCTTATCTTTCTACACCAATAAAATCCGTCAAATTTAGGTAAATTAACATCTAACAACACCAAGTCTGGATTATACTCATTAAATTCTATGATTATTTCATCAAAGTTTTCTACTACTTTTACCTCAAAACCATACTTATCTATATATTCTTGTAACAAGGTACTTATTGATAAATCATCTTCTACAATATATATTTTATATTTCATACTAACTTCTCCTTATTTTAACCATTGATTCATTATTATCTGTATTAAAATAATTTTCTCCTCCAGCACCTAATTTATCTGATGTTACCCACCTTTTATTTAAAAATGTAAGAATTCATATCCTCATCCCACTTTTATATTACATTTTATTTATATAACTTTCAATAATTCCTTATTAATTGTGATCTATTGTAAAACTAACTATACTTATATGGCTTTCATAGCTAGAAACAGAAGATACTTGAGGATAAAGAAAGGTTTTATGAAGAATTTATTAATATAAAATAGGTAAAACCCACTAAATTAATAGGCCATCTAATAAATATAATTTTAATTTGCAGCCATCTTCCACAAACTATTACATAATACATAATTTAATAGCATATTAAAATAATTAATTTAAGACGGTGTAGAACCGCCTTAAACTAATACTCTCTCATCTTATTAAATAAATAACGTAGGTTTTCTATTATTTAATAAATAATCATCATAGTTCCCCTTAATACACTTCATTCCCTCTTTTGTAAGTTCCATCACTTTGTTTCCAATTTTATTTATAAAATATCTATCATGAGATATAAATAAAATTGTACCTTCATAGTCCTTTAAAGCAGATTCTAATACTTCTTTGCTCTGCAGGTCTAAATGGTTTGTAGGTTCATCTAAAAGTAGCATATTTGCCTCTACAAGCATAAGTTTAGATAGTGCTACTCTTGATTTTTCTCCACCACTTAAATCTCCTATTTTCTTAAATACGTCTTCACCAGAAAATAAAAATCTACCTAATACTCCTCGTATTTTACTTTCTTTTATAGTAGGAAAGTCCTCCCAAATTTCTTCTAATATAGTATTATTAGAATTTAACTTTTCATGTTCCTGATCATAATAACCTATATGGATATCTTTTCCCCAATTAATTGAACCATATTCTAACCTTAAATCTCCTATTAAGGCCTTTAATAGTGAAGTTTTACCTACTCCATTAGGCCCTATTAACGCCACTCTATCTCCTCTTGTAAGATCAAAGCTTAAATCTTTAGTGAGTATTTTTCTATTTTCTCCTTCACCTACAGATAAAACACCTTCTTTAAGTTGTAGCACTTCTTTATAGGATTTGTTTTTAATTTGAAAGTTTATATTAACCTTTTTTAATTCTCCTAAGGGTTTGTCTATTTTTTCCATTCTCTCTATAGCTTTTCTCTTACTTTTAGCAGCCTTAGCAGAAGTCGCTCTTACTATATTTTTATCAACAAAAGTTTGAAGTCTTTCTATTTCCTCCTGTTGCCTTTCATAATTTTTTACATGGAGTTCTTTTTCCTCCGCTTTAAGAGAAACATACTTTGAATAGTTACCAGTATATCTTTTAGATTTGCCTCTTTCTATTTCGTATATAACTGAAACTGTAGAATCTAAAAAATATCTATCATGAGAAACTATTAAAACTGCACCTTTATAACTTTTTAAATAGCCTTCTAACCAATTTAAAGCTTCTAAATCAAGATGGTTTGTGGGCTCATCTAACATTAATAAATCAGGCTCATTTAAAAGTATTTTTGCTAAGGAAAGTTTTGTTTTTTGTCCCCCACTTAGCTTTGAAACTTTAATATTTAAATCAAAATTTTTAAACCCAATTCCATTTAATATAGTATTAATCTTCGCTTCTATTTCATATCCACCTTGCATAACAAAATAATCAGTTTTAGACGAATATTTCTTCATAACTTTTTCTAATTTTTCATAATCCTCAATAACTTCTTGTGAGGACATAAGCTTTTCTAATTGTCTTAATTCTCTTTCTGCATTTAAAAGTTCCTTAAATACAGAAAGCATCTCCTCTTTAATAGAGTTTTCTAAATTCAAACCGCTATCTTGCTTTAAATAAGCAAAGGTTTTTCCTTTAGATTTTATTATTTCTCCTTCATCTTGTGAGATATCTCCATAGATAATTTTTAATAGTGTAGACTTACCTGCACCATTAACTCCTATTAAGCCTATTTTTTCTGCCTCTTCAATCTTTAAATTTATATTTGAAATTAAAGTTTCTCCATTAAAGCTTTTTCCTATATTATTTAATTGTAATAACATTTTAACCCTCTCCTATCGCTCATTTGATGATTTTATAACCCTTTTAAGTATCTAAATTTTAAGATACCTAATTTAAAATGGCTAAAAACCTAGGTTGTTGGATTTTTAACCATCAAATGAGCTTGTTAGATGGTTGCAACGCCTATTTCTTCATACCTTTTCATAATTCTCACCGCCTTTCTATCAAAAAGAAAAAAGATCATGGTTAATCCATGACCTTTTTTCTATGTATTTAAATTACAGATGTATATCACTTTTAAAAACTGATATATAATATAAAAAGTCACGGAACTTTTATTTTGCCCGTGACACTTATAATCATAATAATAACTTAACTATAGATTATTGTATTACAATTAAAGCCCATCGGGTCGCTATTTTTAATTCCATTTAATATTGTATTTTTAGTTACTGTTAATTTTATAGTTAAATTTGCAATATTTATCATATACTTGCGACCTCCTTTTCCTTAATTATAATCTTTCAATTAGTATTATACCCTGTAATAAAAATTATAACAATAAATATTTAAAATTTCAAATATTTTAAACTATTCCCTAATATCTGAGGTTTTCTATAAACTACAAACATCTTCGTTTACATCTCTTACCTTTTTGAATATCTTAATATTACAACACCCTTATCCATAATATACTGATCTAAATGTAAATCTATTTTAGGATTATTCCCTAAAAATAAAGGTCTACCTTTACCTAATATTGTAGGAATTATTCCAATTATATATTCATCAATGATGTCATTTTTAATGAAGTTGTCAACAAGACCTCCTCCTCCAAATAAGAATATGTCTTTACCATCTTTTTTTCTTTCTTCTTCTATTACTTTACATATATCACCATTTATAAACTGTATATTGTCATGATCTTGCAATTCTTGTGATGTGGCTACATACACTTTTTTATCACTAAACTCATTATAAAAGTTTTGGTCATAACAGTTTTTTCCCATAACTACAACATCTACACCCTTTAAAAACTCATCATAATCCCATTTATTTTCAGTATCTAATTTATCATCGCCATCTCCAACTATCCAATCAAACCCACCATCTTCTG
The DNA here is from genome assembly GCF_018919175.1 of Clostridium simiarum. Lineage (GTDB taxonomy): Bacteria > Bacillota > Clostridia > Clostridiales > Clostridiaceae > Clostridium_L > Clostridium_L simiarum. The sequence goes on from NZ_JAHLQL010000001.1 coordinate 1,204,965, forward strand.
ATGCTATATATCCGTCAATGCTTATTGCTAAATTTAGTATTATTTTTCTCTCCATATCTTTTCCCTCACTTTCTTATACTTTTAAATATATTAATTATTTGTCAGTAGAATTTTTTATATTCAGAGTTTTTTACTTGATACAAAATATATTATAGCTTATAATAGTTGACACCTTATGTCATATTGAAATGGAGATATTTATTATGAAAGCAGATCGATTAATTTCTATATTAATGTTGTTACAAATGCATAAAAAGTTAACAGCTAAAGAGTTATCTGAGAGATTAGAAGTTTCTGTTAGAACTATTTATAGAGATGTTGAATCCTTAAGTGGGCTTGGAATACCTGTATTTAGTGATAGAGGAACAAATGGTGGAATAGAACTTTTAGGAGATTATAAAACTTCTTTAAATGGAATAAATAATGATGAGATTTACTCTTTATTTCTCCCAACTGGCGATAAAATTTTAGAGGACTTGGGAATTAAAAAACTTAAAGACTCTACAGTACTTAAACTCTTAGGCAACTCCTCTCCTTATCAAATTAAAGAAATTAAAAATATTCAAAATTATATTTATATAGATATGCATACTTGGGGTAAAAACCCTACTAATGTAAGTAAAGATATTATTTCTGTATTACAAAATGCTATTTGGAACTCTAAAGTACTAAAAATAATATATAGAAAAATAAATGAAACAAAGGAAGTAGTGTTGAATCCCTTAGGATTAGTCTGTAAAAGAGGTACTTGGTATTTAATTGGCATAAACTCTGAAATTATTAAAACCTATAAGGTAAGTTCTATAGAAAGTGTCCTTTTTACAGATGAACATTTTAAAAGACCAAAGGATTTCAACTTAGAAGCTCATTGGAAGTCATCTACAAGTAATTTTAAATCTTTAATTCCTAAATATACTTTTACCTTTAAAGTTAATCCTTCTATCCTAAATCATATACAAGAAAGAAACTTTATAACTATAAATAATAAAGTTATAAAAGATAACGAACTTTATTTAGATATAAATTTTGATAGCATTTGGCAAGGTATTGAATTTGCTTTTACATATGGTAAAAATATAAGAATAATTAAACCTATTGAAGCTATTGATGAAATTAAAGCAAAAGCCTCTGAAGTAATGAAACTATATGATGATTAAAATTAAATATATATAAAAACCTCCACAACTCATTTTTGTATTGTGGAGGGGTTTTTTCACTTAATATCCTTATATTTATTCTAAATAATTATAGTATAATATCCAAGTTACAATTTTAAGATTCTATAGTAGTATGGCTACTGAGTTTTGAAGGTTTTATTCTCCTTTAACTCTTAGTGATATATCCTATAGATTTTAACTGTCCGTAGCTCAAAGTCTCATCTATCAATATAAATACATAACCTAATTATAAACTTATTCCATACTTCTTACTGGAAATTGTATTTCTGTTAGCCAATCATCTATTGAATCTTTGTTCCATATGCCATCAATATAGGATTCCCTTGGATTATCAATTAACTCAAAGCCATTTTCCTCAATCCACTTAAGTAATGCAGCATATGCTTTAGGAAAATCACTATAGCTACCTTTATGAAGTACACATGCAGCAGTTTCTATTTTTTCAATCTTCTTAAACTTAATCATATCAGAGCTTTCTTTCATTTCTGTTACTACTTCACAAACTTCTACATCTACATCTTTTTCCTTGTATTCACCATCATGATATATGTTGAAGCAATATTCTGGGATTGCACAAACGCATCCTAATCTTTCCATCTCTCTTTCCATGGGTGGAATAATACCAAACAAGGAATTATAGTCTGGTATTATTGTCCTCATTGAAGCAACTATTACTTCAGGTAATTCCTTTAATATAACATTATAATTTGAGCACTCATTTCTATTATGAAGATAATGTTCTACTTGCGACAGTTTCATTGTTTCTTCTGAAATTTTTTTTAATAACTCCGTTTTCTTTTTAATTAATACTGATTCTACTGATACCCCCTCTTGTACTTTTGCTATTTCATTTAAAGAAAATCCCATTTGCCTTAAAGCTAAAATTTCATGCAACATTGGTAACTGTTCTGATGCGTAATATCTATAGCCTGTAAATTCATCAATATAGGCTGGCTTTAAAAGTCCTATTTCATCATAATGCCTAAGAGTTTTAATAGTAACTTTATTCATTTGAGAAAATAATCCTATTTTATATAAGGCTGTTTTCATCTTTTTATCACATTTATATTGATTTTCCATAATATTAAGACTCCTTTACTCCCATTTAAATAATTTTATTGAAAATATTACTGTTGTAACTATTGAAATTAGCATTACTAACAGTGGTATTGTTAAATTTGTCTCTATTCCTAATGCATATCCCTTTAACAATTTTATTCCTTGAGTTAGAGGCAATATGTTCGATAATTTTTGTAAGCCATCCGGTAATATTGAAAAAGGAATTGTTGCTCCTGATAAAAATAACATTGGAAAGTAGACTATTGTACAAACTAAATTTGCAGCCTTTACATTGTTACACACACTTGCTATTAACATTCCAAATCCATACATTGATGCCATTACTAAAAAATAAGCAAATATAAAATTAACTATTGAACCTGTCATTTCATATCCAAAAAATATTTTCATTGTAATAAAAACTGCTAAGCTCGACACAATTGCTGTTATCATATTTATAGCTACTTGAACAAACAATATTATTGAAGGACTAACTGGTGTAACAAAATAATGCTTTAATATTTTTTTATCTCTATAATCTGCAATACCAAGGGGTATACCCATAAATGCAGTTGCACATATTCCTACTGTAATTATAGCAGGTACATTTTCTTGAAGATAAGTGTGCGTTGCTCCTTCGAAAGCCGGTTTATTACCACATATCATTCCTAGTAATAAGGCAATTCCAACTGGCATAATTACGCCAAAAAATACTCCATCAATTCCTCTTAAAGCTAATTTTCCTTCTATCTTTAATAATGTTAAAAATCTTTTCATTTTATACTTCCTCCTTTTCCATATACCATAAATAAGCATCTTCTAATCTTGTATATGGACTGGAGGAAATAACCTCTTCTACAGTTCCACTAATTACTTCTTTACCATTCTTTATAATACATATTTTATCACATAACTCTTCAACTTCATCCATATAATGGGATGTAAGCAAAATAGTTATGTTTTCTTTCTTTAACTCACTAAGTTTCTTCCAAACTCCTCTTCTTGCTTCTGCATCTAAACCTGTAGTTAATTCATCTAAGAAAACCACTTCTGGCTTTGGAAGTAAAGCTAGTAATATTGCTAGTTTTTGCTTTTCTCCGCCAGACAAGGTTGATACATAATTATTCTCGATTTTCTCTAATGAAAACTCCTTTAGTAATCTTTTATAATCATCTGCTTCTTTATATAAAACAGATATTTCTTCACAAAGCTCCCAAACCTTCACTTTATTTTGATATACTGATGATTGAAGTTGAACTCCTACCTTTTCGAATAGTCTTTTTCTTGATTTCTTTGGGTCCATATCTAGGATTCTTACTGTTCCACTTTCAAAATTTTTCAACCCTAAAATACAGTCTATGGTTGTTGATTTACCTGCTCCGTTATGACCTAATAATCCGAAGAATTCTCCCTTTTTAACACTAAAGCAAAGGTTGTCTACTGCTATTTTAGACTTGTAACTCTTTTTAAGATTTTCTACAGAAATTATATTTCTCATAAATTTTCCCCTCTTTCTTTTGAAAATATTAACTACATTTAAAGAATACTTTCTCCTGTAAGGGTAGAGTCAAGGCTAAAAATTCTATTTTTAATTAAATAATTACTAAATTGTATCTTATTAAATTTTAAAATAAGACCGTAGTATTTCTTGATTCTTATGGTGTAGGCAAATCTACAATTATTAATTACCTTTTTGGCGATAAAATACAACAAAACGAACGCTATAAGCAGTTTTAATGGCAAAGGTACGCATACTAGCACAAGTAGGCAGCTTTTACAGCATAGCTCAGGTTGCACAGTTATTGGTACTCCAGGTATTAGAGAACTGAAGTTATGGACTGATGAAGATATTCTTTCAGAAAGCTTTCAATATATCTATTCCTTGTCAGACCAATGTAAATATAGAGACTGTAAACATGATAAAGAAGTTGGCTTGCAGTTAAAGAAGCTATTGAGGATAGAAGATTAAGTATTGAAAGATTTAATAGCTACAAAAGCCAATTGAAAGAACTTAAAACTCTAAGGGATAACAAAAAATCCTATTATAATAACAGAATAAATAAATTTAATAAAAGAAATATGAAAAAAGGTTAAGTTGGATGTTAAAATTAAAATACTTGTTTGATAGTAAATTTACCTCAATGGTTATCCTGCCGTAGACACCATTTTATCTAAAGCTGGCAATGAACTTGAAGTACTAGACACACCTTGGGGAATATCCTATGCTGTTGCATTAAAAAAAGTATCTGGTAAACAAATATCAGAAATGCCTTTGACAAAGGATTTAATCTTCGGTTTAGATAAAGCTTTAGGAAAATTGCATAAACTAAGCAGTGAATTTAGCCCAGTAAATAATAACCGTAATGACTGGGAAGAAACAGAGTGCTGGATAGACGATGTATTATCAACTTTTCCAGATGAAACTGCTGTTAAAAGTGAGTTATCTATACTTAAAGCTTATTTTTTAAAACTACCAACTACAAAAAAACTTTGGACTTATCCATTATGACTTTGAACCTGACAACATATTTTATAATGAAATCACAGAACTATATGTATCATTGGTATGCATTGGATATCGAGCAATCATTAGATATCATAGAAGAACAAGTAGAACCTTCGGTAAATGGACTTATTAAAGGTTGCCGCTTAGAGTATGCTATTTTCGATGAAAGACTTGCATTATTTCCCATTTTCAATGGTACAAACTATTTATTGTAAATATAGGTTTAAAATAATTACTAAAAAGTACTTTCACATAATAAATTGTGTTTTATGATGAAAAAAGCAACTAAAAATTAAAATTTTGTATAAAAAAGCTTCAGCATTAAAATTAATTGCTGAAGTAAAAGTTGTTGATAATATGTAGATACTGTTGAATGCTGTACTACGTTTCATTTTTAGTCCAGCTGATCCATTTAATTAGTAATTTTTTTATATAATTACATATGGCATAAGAACCTAACCTTCTATGTTTAGGCATCTTCTTATTTTTATTACAAAATTGTAACTTATATCATTTAAATTTGCAACATCAAATTATTTCAAAATAGTTTCTGCTTAATGTTTTATAAACTGACATCACTAAATCTTGTGTAAATAATACATTTTACTTTTTATACATTTTTTTGATTTTTATCTACTAAATGTATTGAATTGAAAATATATCTATGGTATAATTTGACTTGTAATTCGACAGATAGTAAATACTAATCTATACATTTATGAGTTGTATAGTATCTTATTTTGGATTTTTAGGAGGGGGTGAAAACAATGAAACAAAATAAACTTTCTTTCAGAAAAGTAAAGTTATCATCAATAATTGCAATGGGTAGCAATGCATGTGGCGGTGGTAGCAATGCTTGTAGCTTAGAACAATAACTTATTACGAAAAATGTAAGTATTAAAATTTAAGTTTTTAATACTTACATTTACTCATTTATGCATGAAACTTAACGATAAATCGGTATTTACATAGTCTTCAATTTTATATATATTTTTATAACTATGTACAAAAGCATACTATGAGATTTTTAAAAACTGTAGATTTAGAGAGTATTATAGAACTGTAATAAATATAGTTCTTTTTAAGCTCGATAGCTATCAAAACTTATTTTTGTGAAGTATTAAACCAAAGTAAATAAAAAATAAATTTTTTACGGAATTATATTTAAGAATGTGAGGTAATGAAATAATGGGGTTAAATATTAAATGGGATATTACATATAAGTGCAACTTGTATTGTTCACATTGTATTAATGGAAAATTGTTAAGTAATAAAAGTAATGAACTAGAAACTAATGAAATACTTAATATTATTGATAAGATTTCTTCTAGTGTGAAGATTGATTACATCCATTTCTTAGGTGGGGAACCTACTTGTAGAAAAGACTTACCAGAGATATGTACCTACTTGAATCAGAAAGATATAGACTTTGGATTTAACACAAACTGTATTGATTTTAATGTTAATAAAAATAGAGAACTTCTATTAAATAAAAATTTTAAAAACCTTGTAGTAAGTTTAGAAGGGCCAAATGCTGAAATTAACGATTTTATTAGGGGAAAAAACGTATTTGATAGAACAATAAACAATTTAAAATCTATCATTGATTTTAAAAATACTCATCATTTAAATGATTTAAAAATTATAGTTAACACTGTTGTCAGCAAAACAAATTATGATTATATTATTGACATGATTGATTTTTCTATACAATTAGGTGTCAATGAATTAGACTTATTACAATTAATAGTACAGGGAAATGCTGAAAATTTAAATATTTCATTAAATCCAAAAGAAGAGCTTAAATTAGTAGAAAATATAGCAAAAAAATATCAACTTGTTAAAGATGAAATTACTATAATACCTAAATTCGTTAGACCTATGGCCCAAGATTACTGTGCTAAAGTGCTTGGGTTACCTTTTCCAGATGTGTACCACGGATGCTCTGCAGGTATGTCTTTTGCCTTTATGAATAATTTGGGATATATTTATCCTTGTGATAGATATTTATCAGTAAATTTAAATGGTGTTAATGAAGAAAGGTTCAATCTCAATAAAAATGCGTTTTTTGATATCTGGGCAGAAAATGACTTTAATATACCATTCCAAAAAGTTGAAGGCAATGAGTATGAAACAAAATATGAACCATGTAACAAATGTAGTCATTTTAAAAAAGAATGTTTTCCTTGCTTCTTAATTTTAAACGATTTGAAAGTTCCATATCATATAAGCAATTGTGATGTGTATTTTGAGATGATAGAAAAAAATGAATTATCCTAATAAAATATATTTTTGAGAAAGGAATGATATTATGGTTAACATAAAAAGTATAGATTATCCTACAAGAATTGCAGAAAAAGTTGATTGCTTTTATTTATTTAATACTAAAACTTTTGAAACTATTTCTCTAGATAAAATCTCAATTCAAATTTTTGAAAAGATTATAGATAAAAAATCATGTACTAATGAAGATTTAAATCAATATGCTAAAATTAATAATGTCACTAAAGAAGATGTTGAGGAACTAATAAATTTTTTACATGCAAATCAATTTATTTCAATAATAGAGGAATAAGTTATGATTAAAAAGTATATAAAACTATATAGGTTTATAGGTCCTTACATCAGACAGCAAATATTTATGGCATCATTATGTTTGATTGGAATGTTGGTATCGATTTTAACACCATATCTGATGGCATTATTTATCAATCAGATTCAAGACGGAAAAACTTTATCAGTAATTACAAGAACGGGAATATTCATTGGAATTGTTTCCTTCGTTGCTTCTCTTTTAAATACTGCGCAGAATTATGTATGGCATAGATTTCGTGTAAAATTTATTAACCACATACGATTAGAGATGTTTAAGGCTACTATAAATAAGAAACTTGTTTATTTTAAAGAAAACAAATCAGGAGATATTCTATCTAAAATTCTGTATGATGTAACGTCTGTTGCAGAACATATAGCAATTGGTATTCCAATGTTACTTATCAATATCATACGGCTTTTAGCTGTATTTGTACTTATGGCATTACTTAATATACGATTGACATTGATTGTTCTTGTTACTGCTCCAATATATTGTCTCCTTTTTAACCTCATTAATAAGCACTTAAGGGAAAACAGCCTAAAGGAAAGAGAGGAATTCTCAAAAGTTACAGGGAATCTTCAAGAGGATATAAGTGGTATTTATACCATTAAGATATTTAAGAAAGAGAACTATTTTACCCATAAATTTCAAAACGTACTTAATCAGTATATCAACTTTGTAAATAAAAATCTTTTCTTTCAGGCAGTTAGTTATGGAACGACAGATATGATTCAAAGCATGCTTCCTATTGCCATTCTATTAGTGGGAAGCATGTTAATTAGTAAAGGCTCTTTGAAAATCGGAAGCTTAATAGGTTTCTATGCCTATTTGAATTATATCTATGAACCAATGGCAAATTTGTCTGATTGGTTCATTGGTGTACAAACTACACTTGGTATGAGCGACCGTGTTACTGAATTTTTAGAGGATCCAGAGTATATAAAGGAAACTGAAGAGGAAAAAAAGAAAATGGCAATTGATGAAATAACGTCAATTGAGTTTAAAAATGTCTCGTTTTCGTATGATAAAAAAGATAAAGTACTTAATAATTTAAACTTCAAGATTGAAAAAGGAGATAAAGTTGCAATTGTAGGTCCTAGCGGAAAGGGAAAAAGTACTCTTATTCAATTAATGTTAAAAGTTTACGAAGGCTATACTGGGGAAATTCTTATAAATGGCATCTCAATTAGAGATATTGCAAAGACCTCTATTTATGAGAATGTGTCTTTAGTTGAACAAAATCTTTTCATTTTTGATGGAACTGTAAAGGAAAATATTTTGTTCGATCAGCAAGACTCAATTCATCTACTTGAATCAATGACTATTTCCCAGACTGATGTTTTTGTTAAAGGCTTTGAAAAAGCATTGAACCATTTGCTACTTGAAGGTGGAAAAAATATTTCTGGAGGTCAGAAACAACGAATTTGTATCAGCAGAGCGTTAGCAAAATGCTTCGATGTACTTATTTTAGATGAAGCAACTTCTTCACTTGATAAAGAATTAGAAAAAGAAGTTGTTGAAAATATTGATAAATATGTAATAGAAAATAACAAAATTTTAATCTCAATTAGCCATAGGCATGTTCCTGTATCTATATGCAATAAAATCATCAATTTAGATTAATAATGTACGTTTAATTATTTCCATAATAGTCAGTATTTATTAATAGAGTTGTCGCATGAATAAGTAAAATTTTTAATGTGACCTCTCTTTTTTTATTTTGAAATTATTTGATAGTATTGAAGTGCATATGTAGCGGTATTAATTTTCTTTTTGATAACTTGACACACAATTAAAAATATAATAAGTGGCACTTAAATCCATATCACATTATTGGAATATACATCTATAGCATCATTTCTTTAATGGGCTATGACATTATATTTACTGCAGAAAAATATTAATTATTATACCTTTAAGACAAAAGATATATTACATGGAATTATATTAGTATTTAAGCTAACCATTATAACTGTGCCCATATTACTAAGACCTATGTGTTTATAAAATACGTGATTATAAGATACACTTGTATTATTTTCCAAATTACCCTTAGTTTAATTTTACTATTGAAATTTGAATTTAATATTAAAATTAAGTATTGTATTCTTAATAATCACATGGTATATTATGGTTAAAGCTTAATAGTTAATTTTAGGCGAAAGGAGTGAATTTTTTTATGCAAAAGTTATATGAGGTGATTTTAAAATAATTGCATATAGGTTCAAAAGGATTTTTTACGAGTACTTAGTATACTCTTTATTTGTTGTGCCTTTTGAACAACTTTGATTTAACCTTTCAGCCTTAATAGTTAGTATTAGAATTCACGGTACAGGTTAGCGTGTATTTTTTATGTCCAAATATTAGGTATACCACAGTAGGTTAATCTTGCTGTGGTATTTTTATATACTTTTTTATATAAATAACTTTAACAAATGAATTTAAGATAATGCTAATTCATTCAGAACTTCATATAACTTTATTTCAAACTCAGATTAAGCTTTAAAATTTAGGTAAGCTAAAATTTAGCTTACTACAGAAAAGGAGATTTTATGAGTTTAGAAAAGTTAGGATGGAACACATATTTTCAAAACAATTTTGAGCCCTATTTAGATAGAGAGTTCTTAGCCGCAAGAGTCATAACTCAACATAAAGGCAACTATATTGTTCGTTCAGAAAAAGGTGACTTTAATAGTAGACTAAGCGGAAAATTTATGTATAATGCAGATGTGAAAAAAGATTATCCTGCAGTTGGTGACTGGGTTGCAATTAAAACCATTAATGATACTGAAGCTATTCTATATGCAATATTACCAAGAAAAAGCTACTTTGCTCGTAAACTTGCTATATCAGGCGGAAGAAAGATGAAAAACGGTATACTGATTGGAGGAAATATAGAAGAACAAATTATAGGTTCAAATATAGATATTGCATTTATTGTAAGTGGGCTTGATGATAATTTTAATATAGGTCGAATTGAAAGATATATTACCTTAGTTCTTAGTAGCGGAGCTACACCTGTTATACTGTTAAATAAATGTGACCTTTGCGATAACATCCCTGATTATATAGAAAAAATAAATACTATTGCAAAAGGGATAGCTATACATTCCATAAGTGTTTTAAATAATATCAATATGAATATCTTTGATAAATATTTATGCTGTGGTAAGACTGTAGTATTTCTTGGTTCTTCTGGTGTAGGCAAATCAACAATTATTAATTACCTTTTTGGTGATGAAATACAAAAAACAAATACTATAAGCAGTTCTAATGGTAAAGGCACACACACTACCACAAGTAGCCAGCTTTTACAACATAGTTCAGGCTGCTCAGTTATTGATACTCCAGGTGTTAGGGAGCTGCAGTTATGGGCTGATGAAGATATACTTTCGGAAAGCTTTCAAGATATCTACTCCTTGGTAGACCAATGTAAATATAGAAACTGTAAACATGATAAAGAAGTTGGCTGTGCAGTTAAAAAAGCTATTGAAGATGGAACATTAAGTATTGAAAGATTTAACAGCTACAAAAGCCAATTGAAAGAACTTAAAACTCTAAAGGATAACAAAAAATCCTATTATAATAACAGAATAAATAAACTTAATAAAAGAAATACGAAAAGAGGTTAAGTTGAATGCTAAAATTAAAATATTTGTTTGATAATAAAGATTTAGCTCATATGATACTTAAAAATTGGGAGTATGATTATGATGACCCTAATCTTTTAAAGTATTATAGAATTTCATCAAATGCAGTTTATTGTTGTAAGAATCAATGTAATACTTTTTTCTTAGATTTACACCTACTGAAGAAAAACCCAAGGAAAAAATACTTGCTGAACTTGAATTCCTGAGTTATCTGAGAAGTAATGGCTATCCTGCCGTAGACACTATTTTATCTAAAGCTGGCAATGAACTTGAAGTAGTAGACACACCTTGGGGGACATTCTGTGCTGTTGCATTTAAAAAAGCATCTGGTAAACAAATATCAGAAATGCCTTTGACAAAGGATTTAATCTTCGGTTTAGGTAGGACTTTAGGAAAATTGCATAAACTAAGCAGTGAATTTTGCCCAGTAAATAATAACCGTAATGACTGGGAAGAAACAGCGTGCTGGATGGAAGATGTATTATCAACTTTTCCAGATGAAACTGCTGCTAAAAGTGAGCTATCTATACTTAAAGCTTATTTTTCAAAACTACCAACTACAAAAGAAAACTTTGGACTTATCCATTATGACTTTGAACCTGACAACATATTTTATAATGAAATCACCAAAATCTATAATCCTATAGATTTTGATGATGCGATGTATCATTGGTATGCATTGGATATCGAGCAATCATTAGATAGCATAAAGGAGGATATGCCAGAAGAACAAGTAGAACCTTCGGTAAATGAGTTTATTAAGGGTTACCGCTTAGAGTATGCCATTTCTGATGAAATGCTTAAATTATTGCCTATCTTCAGACGATATGTTAATTTATATGGATATGTCCGTATACTTCGCTCTGTAGAAGAAAAATGGAACAACGAACCTGATTGGATGATAAATTTAAGAATTAAACTGAAGAATTTATTAGATAGGAGAAAAGATACCTTTACAATGCCCATTTAATTAATTTTAGAAGGAGTGTATATAGGATTTTTATGCATTAACCTATGACACTCTCTTCTTTCTGAAAATTACACTTTCATAAATATATACTACCTGTGGCAGTGCAAATGCTATCAAGCTATAAAAAGTACGCCGTTGCTTATGGTACGCTTCTACTTATTGTAAGTAAAAAAATTTATACTTCCCATATACAATATATTTAATAATATTTCAAATTCAAGTTTCTATCATACTTTTTCTAAGATTATATTAATGGAATTTTTTCAATATAAATTGGAATTTAGTTCTCAAAATTTGGTGCGATACTCTTCAATCAACTGTTGAAATTCTGCATTCGAATGGAGAAACATGTATTCAGGACTATTTTCAAGCTCAGAAATCAACGTTAGTGGCACTTGTTTTCCTAAGTTCTCCTGCTTTTCTTTTACTACCTCTTCTTTTACTATTTTTGCTATTTTCAATTTTACTGCTATATGGCGGTACAGAGAGGATTTACTAAGGTCCCACGGTGTAAAAGTTGCCAAAAAATAAGATTTCAAAAGTGAAATACTGTCCTCAACATTTTTTTGTAAAATAGCAATATGGAGCGGTGTAGCAAGGGCATTCATATCCCCAAGTTCAAACAAATTTGTGACCTTCTGAGAAAGTTCTGCCAAATAAGAAGAATTCTTGCTGTCTCCTTCTTTTATCTCAATTTCAGCCAAACTCATCAAAATCATCTCCACCTCAGTGACTACATTGAGCAATTTACGTTCTAGTAGCATAGCAGCTTCATCAAGTTTATTCTGTTTGATGAAAAGGCTAGCTTGAAGCTGTGTCTTGTCTAAAGCAGTTCTTTCTGGCAATAAGTCTAACATTTCCTGTGCCTTCTCATACTCCATACAAGCAAGATGTTTAGATGCCAGCATATAAATTGCTTTATCCCTAATTTGGTCATTATCGCTTTTAGCCACCCGCTCATACAAAGCTGTAATTTGTTTTTTATAGGGTTCTTTATCGTCAATGTTTGATCCATACATTAGAAGAGCACCATCCAAAAGTAATGCAATTGAATTGATAAGCATATCACAGTTTGGATATTCCCGTATTTTTCCCATACTCATAGTAAAGCCTGCCTCAAAACCATTTTTACTAATTGTAGCTCCTACTTCATTGATAAAGTGACCTATTTCTTGTTCTGTTAACCCTTCATTAAAACAAAGTAACGTATTCAAATCAACTTTGAGTAACCGTGCAAGTGCGGGCAACAAAGAAATATCGGGGTAAGTATATCCTTTTTCCCACTTGTTCACGGCAGGAGTAGACACGCCAAGATATTCTCCAATTTGCTCTTGAGTTAATCCAATCTCTTTCCTTTTTTCTTGAATAATTATATTCATCGGCATTTTATCATCTCCAAACTTGCTACTAAAGAAATATTTCTTTGAGTCTATTCTATCTAATTTCACCTACTTCTACAATTGAACATTTATTAAATATAAAGGAATAAAATTAACCATAAGTTAATTTTTAGAATGTAGCACTTTTAAAAAACTTCGCTTCAAAAATATAAGGTTAAATAGCATTAAATGAGTTTTTGCAAATTTTACAATTAAATTATATTTTTATCTATCAAATACTTGTCTCTTTCTTTAGTCTTGATAAAGCCCATAAAAAACTTATTCCACTCATTACAATAAGCATAACTAATACTCCAAAGAGTTGTAAGGCTTCAACATTACCTTCCATCATCAATGTGCGTAACAAATTAATTACATGTGTAAATGGATTTAAGTTTACAGCTACTGAAAGCCCACCAGTTAATGTATCTGATGGAAATAGCGCTGTACTTAAAAAGAATACTGGCAATACTATAGCATTCATAGTTGTTTCATATATTACCTCATTAGGAAGAGATAAACTGATTGCATAGGTCAAAGAAGATAAGCATAACGCATTTAGAAAAATAATTAATATAATAATCAGAAATCCAAGAAGGTTCATTTGGATTCTTACAGAGAAGAACAAACTTACAATGCACATAATTCCGACTTTTAGAAATGTACATAAAACCGGTTCAAGAACTTGTCCAAATACTATTGACTTCCTACTTACTGGAGCTATCAAGATACGATAGAAACTTCCATCAGCTTTCATTAGATAGTTCATTATTCCACTGCTGCTACATGCACCAAAGCTTACTAATACCATTAACCCTGGTAAAATAAAAGTAGTATAATTATCTATGCCTATTCCCCTCATGGCCTGACTGGCAACTGCACTATATAAGATAAGCCAAAGCATTGGCTGTAAAATTGTAATTAGCACTGTAAATTTATTGTGAAAGCGCCACTTCACATTGCGCCATAAAAGAGTCATAACACTCATACTATTTCCTCCAATTCATTTACTTCTGTTAATCTTAAGAATACATCCTCCAATGTTGGTTGAACTATTTCAATACCTTCAAATTTTATTTTTCGCTCAAATAACCACTGACTAATTGCTTGTAGATCTTCTATACTTTGTTTTGAATGAACTAAAATCTTTTCCTCACGAAGGAATAACTTAATATCATTCCTTGCTTCACTAAGCTCTGTAAAGCAACTTATAGCCTCACTTTTATTAGCAAAGCGAATATTCAACATGTTATTTTTGATTAGTTCTCGTAATTCAGTTGGCGTTCCCTGTACTACCTCTTTTCCATTTCTCATAATGCAAATGGTATCACTTAAATCATCTGCTTCTTCAAGATAATGTGTGGTAAGAAAAATCGTGGTTCCTAATTCGTCTCTAATCTTTTTCATCATATTCCACATAACCATAAGGGATTGAATGTCCATACCAACAGTTGGCTCATCTAAAAACAATATCTGTGGATTTGACATAAGATTCAAAGCAATATCCAGTCGTCTTTTCACGCCTCCTGAATAGGATGAAACAGGATATTGCAGATATCTTTCCAATGCAAAACAGGAAATCAATATTTTCATACGCACTTCTGCTTCTTCTTTTGGTATTTTATATAATTTACTTTGTAATATCATATTTTCTTTTAATGATAGATAAGTATCAATTGATGTTTTTTGAGCTACACATGCAATATTTCTTCTTACAGCATCAGTTTCAGTATAAATATCATTACCTAAAATTTTTGCAGTACCCGAAGTTGGCTCAAGATATGTTGTAAGGATATTGATTAAAGTTGATTTTCCAGCACCATTCTGACCAAGAAGTGAAAATATCTCCCCTTTCTTAACTGTTAGTGAAAGTCCATTTAAGGCTTCAACACCATTCTTATAACGTTTAACAATGTTTTTTACATATATTGCTTCCATATTATTCCTCCTCAATAGGGAATATTATTTCTGTAATATATTTCTCCTGATTACCCTTTATAAACATACCAGGACCTTTTATAAACACTTCACGGAATGATCATTTCAATTTAATCCTATTTTCTTCTACATAAGCACCAATTACTTCATATGCTGGAACATCGATTCATAAGATCCCTTATGGGTAACACATAAAGCTTTTACTCTTGATAGTTCTTTTACTTCTATACCATTTCCACTTGGAGTCATTGAAGTAGGTACACATAATTCAATTTCTCCAAACTTAGTTTTAGGATTCATTGTGATGTAGTTGAAAAATGGTGCCCCATTTGCTTTTCCTCGAATTGATTTGAATACATTAGGAAACACCTTATTTGCTTCTATTAGAGCTCCCTTATACCTCATAAATGCTACTCTGATAGATTCTATTTCTCTAATTTCCACTTTATATTCCACTTCATTAATTCTCCTTTTCTTTTTTTATACTCATCCATATTTCTGCATAACCACTAACTGCTCCCTCATTATAAACTGGATAGACTTCAACATCTGCAATTTCTGCATATTGGTAACCTGAAAATGGAAGCCACTCTGTAAAAAAACGTTTGTATATAGTTTGTATGGATTCCTTGAACGGGCCATTACTCTCAAAAACAGCCCAAGTTGATGCAAGGATTTCATATTCATACATTCCTTCTGGCACAGGTTTATCTGTTACAGTAGCAATATAGTAATAAACTTCATCACTTGCATTATAAATTGAAATTCCAAAGACTCTTTTTTCTGATGCACTAGCCAGATTTAAAATTTGGTGAAATATTTCACTTTGCTTTGTTCGTTTCCAAAACAATGGAATTAATTTGTAGTTTTTATCCATATCCTGTGTTAACGGAATACGGACACCAACGATTCTCATTGGAGCTTTTTCTTCAATCCTATATGGCATTTCACTACCTCCTTGTATTTGAATGGAGAATTTAATAGGGGGATATGCACGAAGCTGGCATCCTTGTGATTTTGCCGCAGCAGGAGTAATTCCATGTACACTTTGAAATGCGCGATTGAATGCTGTTGGCGAAGTATACCCATATTTCATCGCAATATCTAAAACTTTAGCATTTTTTATCTGTAATTCAAAAGCCGCTTGTGTCATTCTTCTTCGTCCTATATATTCAACTAATGTTATACCAGTCACATAAGCAAACATACGCTGAAAATAATTAGTTGCACAACAAGCAATTTTTGCTGCTTCTTCATATGAAATATCACCATCTAAATTCTGTTCTATATAATCAATAGCTTTACTCAAATTTTTAAACCATTCCATTACGTTACCTCCTTGATATAAGCATACTCTATCATATAATTTCTTTCCTCGCATTTTTCGCTTTAATTTGTAAACATTAAATTATTATTAAAAATGTTAAGCTCCATAAATGAATTTTAGACCATTGAATAGATTAACTCTGCATATTAATTTAATATGATGTAATTACTCTCATATTGCCTACCTAAAATTTTATTATTTATAATAATATGTATAGGAGCCTTTTCATTAGTTCTGAGTTAATTTAAAAAATAAGTCAATGATACTTAGTAATATCATTGACTTATTTTTTAATATCTTACTGATTTCTTTTAATTTTACTTCTATACAGATAAGGTTCATCCTGACAATACTAAGTTAAGTTTTTAAACTATTTAACTTCAGGGTTTAAGTGTGTTATTTCCTCCATCATTAATATGTCTTTAATCCTCTGTAAAAATTGCCATAGCTGACAAAGGAAATATTAATGTAACCTTAGTTCCCTTATTAATCTCAGAGTCAATAGTAATTTTCAATCCTAATTTTGAACAGAGCTTTTCACATATATACAAACCCATTCCTGTACTTTTGCTAAATCTCCTTCCATTCTCACCAGTGAAGCCTTTTTCAAAGACTCTATTTATATCTTTATCAATTATACCTACCCCATTATCATCTATAATTAACATTACTGAATTAGCTTTCTTAACTGAATATATATTTATCATTGGTTCTTCACTACTTGAATATTTTATAGAATTTCCTATTATCTGATTAATAATAAATTCAGCCCACTTTCCATCGCTATATACAACTTCATTAATATCTTTTATATTTAATTTTATTTTCTTATGAATAAAATCCCTATAATTTCTTTTGACTACATTTCTTACTACATTATCAAGGTTAATTTGTTTTATAATATAGTCTTTACTAACATTATTACTTCTAGAATAATACAGCACCTGTTCTACAAACCTCTCAATTCTATCTAGCTGGAAGTCTATTTTATTAGTTACTTCATTTTCATTATTTGCAATTATTAACTTTGTAGAAGCTATTGGTGTTTTAATTTCATGCACCCAGGTCTCTATATATTCTCTATAATCTGTCTGCATATCTTTATAATATTTTACATTCTCATGCATATCTCTGCTTACTTCTTTAAGTATATAATTAAGTTTTTCTCCGTGAATAAAGCTTGTTTCCTTTATTACCTCTGGAAGTAGATATTTCTTATCTAAGCTTTCTAATATGCTATTAATTTCACCATAATAACTTTTACATTTTATGAATTCTAAAGTCATGTATGAAATTAATGGCAAAAACCAAATGCAAAACACAAATAAAACTATAATGAAATTAACATTAGCAATAATCAATATAGCTGCTAATACAATAAATATTAGCAGGTTAGATATTACTATAATCATTTTACCTTTAATAAATTCCCCTATATTCATGGCATTATATAACCTAATCCTCTTCTTGTTTCTATTGGGTTTTCTATACCTATCTCTTCAAGTTTTTTTCTTAATCTATTAATATTAACAGTTAAAGTGCTGTCATCTACAAAATAATCTGCTTTCCACAAGTATTCCATAAGTGAATCTCTTTTTACTATATTCCCCCTATTATTTATTAGGTACGAAAGTATCTTAACCTCATTTTTAGTTAACTCCAAGGATTGATCTCTATAAATAACCGTTGCATTTGAAAGATTTAAGTTAAAATCTTTGTAATTTAATATATTATTCGTTTTTAAGTTTCCATATGTTCTTTTTAATATATTTGTTATCCTTGCTAATAATATTTCTGTATTATAAGGCTTTGTTATAAAATCATCTGCCCCTAAATTCATACTAATTAATTCATCTACTTCACTATCTCTGCTTGTAACTATTATAATTGGAACATCTGATGTTTTGCGTATTTCTCTACATATATAATAACCATCAAACTCTGGAAGGTTTATGTCTAGTAATATAAGGTTTGCATTCTCATTTTCAACATATTGTATTATATTATTAAACTCTACAGGTACATTTACTTCATATCCATACTTTTTTAAAAAATTCTGTAATTCTTCTCTTATAACTTCATCATCTTCAATAATAAGAATTTTTTTCATTACTCACTTTACCTCCCTAACATAGAATATAAGGCTATCAAACTTTGGGAAACAAAATTTAATAACCTTAATAATTATTATAAGATTAAATATTATTTTTTACTATGTTTTTATATCCTGTATATGTTGTATAGAAATATCCCACATAAACTAGGATAAATAATAAAGCTGTTATTAAAGCTGAAAATCTAATATCTATTTGATTAAACATGCTTATCTCTTTATTAACTATTATAACACCAATAATTGAATGAATTAATGCAAGCATCACTGGAAGGCTGAAATATATCAAGGTTTGAATGAAGATTGTTTTGTCTATCATTTTTTTGTTTGCACCAATTCTCTTTAAAGCTTTATATCTTTCTATACTATCACTAGCCTCTGATAATTGTTGAAGCGCTAATACAGCCATGCTAGTTATTAAAAATACTAGTCCTAAATATATTCCTATAAATAATACTGATGTTGTTACTCCATTTTTATCATAATGAATTTTATCCTTTGAAAAAGAAGCAATATATGCAATATTTAAACTCTTATACTTACCACTTAAATAGTCCTCATTTATTTTGCTATATTTTTTATTATTTTCTTCTCTATTTTTATCTGAATACATTACATTAAGTACCGATTTGCTAATTTCACTGTAATTACACAAAAATTCATCATTTATAACTATTGTTAAGCTATTGTTTGCCATAAAATAGGTTTCAAGATTTTCCTCTATTATTTCATCATTTTTCACTAAATACTCTTTTCCTTTAATACTAACTTTCTTACTAGTTTTTAGTTTTTCATTAACTGGCTTAACCACCTCATTATAGCTGGACATAAGTAAAACTTCATCATTGCTTAAACTTATTTCTTTTTTACCTCTTAATTCTAACATTTTATTATAATCAGATATTTTAACAAAGTATGCATTAATATCCTCATAATCTTCATCTGTAGTTGATAATAAATCGCCTGCTTTTATATCTGAAATATATTTATTGTAAGTTGCATATTTTTCATTTTCACTTACCTTAAAGTTAATTTTATCTAATACATCTTCTAAATTGTCTTTTTCACTATTATTCTCTACTGCTATACTAGCATCAAAAGGTGTCACTTTTTCAAGCCCTAATTCAAAACCTTTCTTAATACTTATTCCTGTAGATAATACAAGTATTGTAATAAATAACATTAAACATATTACTGACATTGACATAAAATTTGTATTAACTTTACTATATATTTGTTTTACTACAAATATATTTAATCTCTTAAAGTATACTTTCTTATTTTTATTTACTATATATAGTATGACCCCAGATAAACTAAAAAAGAATAATACTGTACCTACTATCGAGAGGACTATTAATGACTTAAACATAGGATCTCTTAAATCCAGACCTATCTTTAATATAGATTTATATGCAAACCCAAGTGATGCTACACATAGAACAAATGATACTAAATATATAAATGGATTTTTAAATTTTATATCCTCATTTTTTCTACCTGCTGTTAGTAAATCAATTATTTTGTATTTAGAAATAACAAATACATTAAATATCATAACAAGTAAAAACATTATTCCAAAGTATAATATAGTCTTACCTATAGCCCCTGTTGAAATACTAAATCTATATTCCTTCATGGAAGATTCAAATAACTTTAATGTAAAAGCAGATAAAGCCTGCGATGTTCCCATTCCTAATATAAGACCGGCAATTAAAGATATAGCTCCAACTATAAAGGTCTCTGTTACTAAAATTCTAGATATTTTTCTTTTTCCCATACCTAAAGTCATATATATTCCTAATTCTTTCTTACGCTTCTTTATTAAAAAATTATTTGCGTATAATATTAAACTACCTAATATTATTGATACAAATACTGACACACCAGACATAATTTCAGTTAATCTTGATATATAATCTGCACTTGAAGATTTCATATCAATAAGTGCCTTTTGTGAATCTATAGAATTAAAGCTATAAAATATACAAACAGCTAATATTAGTGTTAAAAAATATATAGTATAATCTTTATAACTCTTTTTTATATTTTGTGCAGCTATCTTAAAATACATTGTTATCATCACCTCCAAGGAGAGTTATAACTTCTATAATTTTATTAAAGAATTCTTTTCTAGTATCATTTCCTCTTACTAACTCACTAAAGATTTTTCCATCTTTAATAAAAAGTATTCTATGAGCATAACTTGCTGTAAAAGAATCATGAGTAACCATAAGTATCGTAGTATTCAAATCTTTGTTTAGACTTTCAAATCTTTCAAGTAATAATCTGGCAGATTTTGAATCTAACGCCCCTGTTGGTTCATCAGCAAGTACTAAAGATGGATTAGTTACTATTGCTCTAGCCGAAGCAACTCTTTGTTTTTGCCCTCCTGACATCTGATAAGGATATTTATTTAATACTTCTCCTATTTCTAAATACTTAGCTACTGATTTTATTTTTCCATCTATTTCTGAACTTTTCTCCCCTTTTATTGTTAATGCTAAGGCAATATTCTCATAGGCTGTAAGGGTGTCTAATAGATTAAAGTCTTGAAATATAAAGCCTAATTCGTTTTGTCTGAACTTATCTAATGATTTTGACTTTAACCTAGTAATATCATTATTATTTATTATTATTTTCCCTGTAGTAACATTATCAATAGTTGATATACAGTTAAGTAATGTCGTTTTACCACTTCCCGACGGTCCCATTATACCAACAAATTCCCCCTGATCTACTTTAAAAGTGATATTATCTATAGCCTTTGTAACATTATCTTTACTACCATAATACTTTTCAATTTTTTCTACACTTAATATGTTTTTCACTTACAACTCTCCCCTTTTTCTTATATTAACTAATGTTTTTAACTTCATCTCATGTAATTTATTCTATACAATTCCATTTAGGGTATCAATTGAACTATATTTCATTAACATTACATTTCTGTTATATTAATATAAAAAAGCAAACCTCCTTGTGTTTAAGTGGAAGCGAGAAGCAACTATTAACAAGGAGGTTTTCTTAAGAAATTAGAGAGGAGATTACTATGGCTATTATTGGAATAGATTTAGGAACCACAAACAGTTTAGCTTCTATAAAAGAAGATACAGAAAAATATATAGGTGAAGAAGTTATGGAGGCAGTTATAAGCGTCCCTGCTTATTTTAATGATGCCCAACGTAAGGCAACTAAAAGAGCTGGCGAACTTGCAGGGCTTAAAAATGAATTCGAAAAAATTTTGTTAACTCAAAACCTGGACAAATGGACTATATATAGATTGCTCACCAGAAGAAGTTGAAAGGTTACGAAAATATAATGAATCTTTTGAGATACGTAATGGCAGAAAGCTTAAAGTTTCAAAGACATTAAAAGAATTTAAAGAAAGTAATTATGGCGCATTGCATTCTATATATGTAAAAAGTATTATACCTCTTAATGTTTATGTCAACGTTGATGATAATGGTAAATTTGATTTTCGTGCAAAAGAAGAACTAAATGGACAAACTTTTAACGACAATATATACACTCAAGCATTTGTAGGTGAAATTGATGGGAAAAATGTGATGTTTATAGATAAAGATTTTTCAATGAATAATGTAGATACTAATAGAGGATATAACATTGAGGGCTACAAGTACAAATTTACAATAAAAGAACCCATAAAGGCACCAACTAAGAAAGGTCAAAATGTTAATTCAATGGAAATTGATCCAAGCTTTCTATATAATTCAAACATTAAAAATAGTGGCTAGCATATGAAAGGCACATAAGAATCCTACACAATTAAATATAAACAAATTATAAAATTATCATAAATTCTATATTATAATTTTTAGTACAATTTAATAGTTGAATGGGGGATACTGGTATCATTCATCCCTTTCGAAGTGTAATAGTCTGCAGTTCCATATCAAATCCCCCTTCAACTTATATTATTTAATGCTATTTCAATAGACTTTTCTTTTTTATATTCATCTTTTGGACCCTTACCAAGTTTAGTTTATATATCAACTTAAAGTTTTTCTAAAAAATAAGATAGACTTACTTTAAAGCCTATCCATAATCTTAAACTTCTTCAATTTTGCATCTATGTTTTTTTCTTTTTAAATCATATTAATAAACACAGTTATGTATTTTTTACCATTTAATACATTTTACTTATATATGGAATAATTGTATATCCTTTACGATGCTTGGTGTATACTTTATTCAAAATCACATAATTCTATTTTTGTGTTTTGGATTTAAATTTCATTTCTAGCCCCGACCTTGAATCTAAAGAGATCTTTAAATCTCCAATTTCTTCTTCTCTAGTTGGAACTATGTTACCTGTAAAGCACTTATCAAAAAATTCTTCAAATTTTTTTGTTTCTACATTTGGCTCACATACATCAAATACAGCATTTGCATATTTTTTAAAATCTTTAACTTCACCTTTGCTAAAGGTAGTTTTTGTAAGAGACCCGTTATTTTCTTCCGTTCCTCCTCGGAATTTAATGGAAACTTCCGTAAGTTTGCCATTTTCCTCATGAGATTTAGCACTAACCATACATTTATCTAGAGATTCTATATAAAAATACACATCATCATCTTTTGTTGACTTTGCTTTTACTACACCTACACTCTGAGTCTCTAATTTCTTACCTTTAAATTCTTTAATTTTTGTGTTATTTCCAATTGTATCATTAAAATAATTCTTAAATTCTTCACCAGTAAATGTATAATTTTCCCCGTCAACTCTACTTTCTGTAGGCTCTTTTACTTTTGTTCCACAACCAGCTAATAAAAGTATAGCCAGGCAGCTAATAACACAAATTTTTAATTTCTTTTTCATTTTAATTTTGTCCCCCTTAATTCTGCACATTAAAACTACTTTCCTAAATTTACGACATAACTTTTTAATTATAGCACATAATGTATTTTATTTCAAATTAAGCCATTACAGCAACTCGCATACATTTATTTATCATTATGCATGAGACAATACAGGGAACATTAAATCTTCTGTTTTAAAGGGATTGTCTTTTCCAATCTTAATAAAAAGAGTAGTATCCTCTTCATTTACCAAAGTTTTTTCATAAGAAGAAATATTATTTGGGGTAAAGCCTAAAATCACCTTCTTAGTTTTCTCATTCATTATTGAATTAATAATTTTATCTAAATTTACTTCTTTTGTGGTAAACACATCTTGTACATATAAAACATCTTCATTGAAGTCACAGATAACCACAGCATTATAGTCTTCAATATAATAAATGCTCTCCTTCATAAAATATGTACAATAAAACATTATAAGAGATGCATTATTTTTCATAGACACCTTTGATATAGGTATTGCATTACAAATTATATCGTAAACAAATTTCCTATCCTTATCACTGTCCATACTCATCTTTCTTATGTTCTCTGACTTCTTCTCCCCAATTCTTTTCACAAAGTATTTATATTCATTACACTTTTCAAAGCCAAACTTTGGGTAGAAATCGAGAACGCTATCATTAGCAAAAAGATAAATAAGATCACATTTATCCTCCCATTCTTTTAATACTACCTCCATAAGTGCTCTACTTAGGCCTTGTCCTCTATACTCCTCATCTGTCATAACTGTTCCAATTTGTACAAATCTCTTTTCCTCTCCTAAAATCAAGAAATCCATGATATTTACTGAAACATTAGATACTACTTTATCTCCATCTAACAAAGAATATGGTATATACTTATCTTTCCAATAACCATCTTCATACCATTGTTTAAAGTTAAAACCATAGGTTTTTTCTGTTAAACTATTAAAACTATTTCTTAATGCCAAATCATCCTTGTAATTACACTTATAAGTATATATTTTATTATTAATTAATAAATTTTCATCCATTTTTAATTTTTCCTTTCCCTTATTTGCATTATATTCTTATATCTTATCCTAGTATTTTTTATGATACAACCTTAATAACTTTTACTAAATAAAAATGAGCCATAAACTATATAAAACTAGTTTATGGCTTATTAAGCTGATTATTTTGCAATCCATAATTCTATTTCTATTTTTAATTCAGGTAAGCCCAATGCACTTATATATGCAATAGTCATTGAAGGATATTCTGTACCAAACAATGACTCCCACTTACCATCTAAGTAATTCCAATCAATTTCTTCAGTTGCCCAAATATTAACTTTAATTACATTATCGGCGGATAATTGTTGAGATGCTAATAGATTAGCAATATTTTTAAAGGTATTTTCCACTTGATCATTAATCGATTCAGGAATATTGTTATCTATACCCACACCTATTTGGCCTGAAGTCACAAAAATCTCAGCATCCTTTGGTATCTTTGTTATATGACTATATTTTCCCACAGGAGACGGAATATTTGCAGGGTTCATCCTTTTAATTTTTTCAACATTCTGTTTATTCATCATTTACTTATACCTCACTTTATTAATTTTATAGCAATTTTTAGAATTAAATTTGTTATTTTTAAATACTATCTACTTTTATTAAGATCATTATATAAAAAATCAGCTTAAGCTTTTTTATATAATGTTTTATAATTTAATCTAATTTTATCATACACTCTTTGCTTATTGCACGTTTGAAAATGCCTCTGTAAAGACTTTGAGCACAAATGAAAATTGCAATTCTCTTTATATAAAAAAGTGGATACTTAGCCTCAGACTAAGTATCCATTTTTTTATGTATTATATTGGCATATTATTCTTCTTATACTACTTTGAGATAGATAATATTCTTCAGCAAGTTCTTTAACTGACATACCTTCTTTATATTTATTATATATCTCTATATTTCTTCCTCTTATCTCAAGCTTTGAACCACTTGATTCACCCCAAGATCTCTTGTTTTCAAACTTTCTTGGTATATATAAATAACCACCATCCATGTATTCTTGAATTAATTCAAGAATATCTTTAGGTAATACATCTTGTGCTTTTTTATATTTCACTTTATCTACTCCTATTTACTTTTGGGGTAAATAATTAAGCAAAAACTGCACAAAACACTTATTTAAATTTTTATATAAAACCCCTTGCAAGTCATGTTTTGATTTATATTACAGTCTTTGCTCGGAGCTTAATTCAATAAATCTGATTAAATTTATTAACATATGCATCCCCCCTTTTAATTTATTGTTCTTTATTATAACATAAATATAAATTGATACCCTCTATTTGTTCTGTAGTTATTACATCTTGTGGATTTAATCTTAAGCCATAAACTATATAAAACTAATCTATGGCTCATTAAATTAATCATTTTCTTTTTTGCTGTAAAATAATTCTGTCTATACTTTTTCTTGATAAAAAGTACTTGGTAGCAAGATGCTCTTTATCCATACCTCTATTATAATCCTCATAAATAGCTGCATTTCTTATTTCAATTTCTTTTCTGGTATTAGTTGCCTCCCCCCATTTCTTTTTATTATTCTGTTTTTTAGGAATATATATATATTCTCCATCAACATACTGATGGATTAAATCAATTATCTCTTTTGGAAATATATCTTCAGCCTTAATATAGCACATTTTGTTCCTCCTAAATTTAACTCTTTTACTTAGGATTAAACAAAGGCTATTTTCTTAATTATGTTATTAACACAATAGCCTTTGCTATGCGTTAATAATAAATTTTCTCATAAATCATTGACTCCTTTCTTTACTATTTTCGTTTAATTTAAATTCTTAACTAATCCTATTCCCATCGATGAGGTAACAAATCATTAATAGTAAGTATATGATCTTTTTTTATCATTACCTCACATTTGTAGTTTTCATCATGGATTTGGCAAATAAATTCTCTACATCTTCCACAGGGTGGAATTATTGTTCCATCTTCATAAACTGCAATTACTTTTGTTATTCTATTTTCTCCTGCTGTAATCATAGCTGCAATAGCCGCATGTTCTGCACAAAACCCCATAGAACAAGGTGTATCTATGCATACCCCAGTATAAACTTTTCCACTTTCACTCAAAATAGCTGCTGCAACAGAACCAGCATAAGAGTTTTTAGAAAGTTCTCTAGGGTTTAATGTGTTTTTTGCAATATCATATAATTCATCAAATTTCATAGTTATAGACCTTTCAAATAAATTTTTATATTATTTTTTCACGCTTTTTACCAACATATAATCCATCTTTTATAGCCTCAACATATGGAAAGCCGAAGCTTTTTAAAAAATATATTGTTTCATTTCTACCTCCTTATACATAAAATTTATTCCTTTCTATATTTATTACTTAATAAACATGATTTTCTTTTATCTCAATAGTAAGAGTTAATAACATAAACCATATGGAGTATCCTCAATTTCTACTATGAAAAATTATACACACTTTAAAAAGTTACTTTATAGACTTAATTTTATCTAAATCTGAGCTGCAAAGCACTTCAAGATTTTTGAAAATCTTTTCTTCAGTCCAATCCCACCATTTTAATTTTAATAAATAATCAATCAATTCATCATCAAATCTCTTTTTTATAATTTTACATGGATTACCTCCAGCAATATGATATGGAGGAACATCTTTTGTCACTACAGAATTAGCAGCAATAACTGCTCCATCTCCAATATGCACACCAGGCATTACTGTAACATTCTGTCCAATCCATACATCATTACCAACCACAGTATCACCTTTTAGAGGTAAGTCTTCAAGGGTTGGTATAGTTCTTTCCCATCCATTCCCCATAATATTAAAAGGATAAGTTGTTACAGAATTCATTCTATGATTTGCACCATTCATTACAAATTCTATGCCTTTTGCAATAGCACAAAATTTTCCTATAATAAGTTTATCACCTATAAATTCATAATGATGTGTAACATGTTCTTCGAACTTTTCTGCTCCATTTATATCATCATAATAAGTGTAATCTCCAACCTGAATATTAGGATTTTTAATAACATTTTTTATATAGCAAATGCTCTTTATATTTTCATTAGGATAAATACTATTTGGATTCGGTCCAAATTTATTCATATATCTTATCTCCTTTACAATTAAATCTATTTTTTATTTTTACTTACTTTTATTTCTTCTTAATCACAGATATATAACAAATGACTTTAACTATATTATTTTTCTTTCGTTATATACCCACCTACATAAATTCCATCCTCTCTTTATTATTTACTTATCTTTTTTCCATCATTATTTGTAGAGATTTTTTTATATTCTGATTTTAAACACTCAATAATCTCTGTCTTTTTTAGAGGTGAGGAGTGTCCTAAGAAACAAGTATCAAACTCTAAACTCTCTAACATCTTTATAAAATTTTGTAATTTAACCGAATCATACTTGTAGTTATCATAAAAATCTATACTGTAAGCATCTCCTATAAATACTACCTTTTCTTCAGGTACATAAACTATAACAGAATCTTCTGAATGAGGAGCAATAACATTTTTTAAAATAACCACTAATCCTCCTAAATTTATTTCTAAATCATTTTTAAATACTATATCAGCAGGTATAACTTTTATATCTTGAAGAACTTTATACTCTTTACGAATATTAATATCTGCAAATTCAATATCCTCTCCAGTTAAAAGACGCTTACTCATTGCTTCTTCCGTCCATTGCCATTTGGACATAACTTTTAATCTTTCATTAGTTATTTCACATGCTATTGTTTTTCCAGTAACTGCATTCATTCCATAAGTATGATCCCAATGCCAATGAGTAATAGCCACATAATCCGGTAATCTTAAGTTTGATTTTTCTATAGAGTCATTAAACTTTTCAACATGATTTCTTGAGTTTCCTGCATCCACCATTAAAGAATATTTATCTCCTTTAACGTATCCAAGTAATGGTCTATCTGTTTCTTTATCATTTTCAAGAAAATAAATTCTTTCTGTAACCTTTGTTAAGACCATAAAACACTCCACCTTTCTTAATATAAAACTAAAAAATCCCCACAGATGAACAATATCATCCATGGGGATTTTATTTATATAAAGATCTTTTATTATATTCAAATTAAACTTAATACACAATATATATATTTATCCCTATTTTAATTGTAAGATAAATAAACATATAGTTTTATATGTGTGTATTTATAGTTATTTTGTTTTTATATAAAAGAGTTTAATAGATGATATTGTTCTTAAAACGCATAGTTAAATAAAGCTCTATCTTAGAACTTTTTAAGCATTTCAAATTATTTACTTTTAATAATTTAGTTAAGAACAAATAAAATCATTTCTTTAAATCTCCTTTTAATATAACTATAATTTTATTCAAGTATATAATCTATTATTCTTGTTGTCAACAGATTTTTCCTTCCAAAGACAATATTAGCAATTAGGCTAATAAGAATTTCATAAATTTTTCGGTGAAGAATAAGCGTTACTATACTAAATAAAGCAGATCTTATATAGTGTTACTAAACGTTTCATAATAAAAGTTTTTTTACTTCTTCTTCTTTTTCAAACAATACACAGCCACCCTTATGTTCACCCAGAAGCATTTCTGTTGCACTTAATTTTTTAAATAATGGTGATTGTAATGCATCTAGTAAACTAGAATCTTTTAGATTTGTATCAGAAAAAGGTGAAAATGGACATGGTTCTACGCCTCCATCTGTGTTAATGTGGAAGAAGCCTCTGCCAGCAGCAAGACATCCTCCAGAATGTTTTTCATCTCCTGGAAAAGAAATAAAAATCATATCTTCATAGCTTTTTCGTAGAAATGCTTGTTCATTTTCAAGATAACTACGTTCCTTATCTGTTGGTGCCAAAGCTTTAGTTGAAGCATCTACTGGTACATATTCCACAAAAATTACTACCTTGCAGCCTCTTTTATATAACTCTGATATAAAGTCTTTCCTTGTTACAGTATATATGTTTTCAGATGTAACAGTTATAGAAACTCCATATAATATACCTTTAGATTTAAGGGAATCCATTTTATTTATGAGAAGTTCATAGATCCCTTTACCACGTCTAGTATCAGTTTTGTTCTCATCACCTTCAATACTAATCACAGGTACAAGATTTCTATTAGAATCGAAAAGCTTAATATATTCTTCATCAATCATAGTACCATTTGTGAATATAGGAAAAATAATTTCTTTAATTTGAGAAGCTTTTTCTATAACATCTTTCCTCATTAAAGGTTCCCCACCAGCTAGCAATATGAAAGAAATCCCAAGTTCTTTCCCTTGTTTAAATATATCTTCCCATTGAGCATTAGTCATTTGTTTTTTGTTAGACTTTTCACTACAGGAATTATTTGCTCTAGCATAGCAACCTTTACAAAAGAGATTACAGTTACTAGTGATACTGGAGATTAGGAAGGGTGGAATATGCTGTCCTTTATCTTCAAAAGCTTTTCTTTTTTTAGCAGCTTTTTTGCTTTCTAAAATATATCTCATAATGAATGTTGTTTCTTTTGGATTCTGAAAGGATGCCTTAATTGCACCCTTCACAATATTCTCAACGCCATCATTTAAATAATCAACTAGACTAAACTCTATACCCATTTCAATGCTATCTCCCCATAAATTATTCATTAATTTTATATTTTCTTTGAATGAACAGCAAATTTCTATAATATTTACAACCTACTTTCACTCTTGCTATTGCAACTTATATTTAAATACATTATAGCACTATATGGTAAAATTTTCATGTAGTTTCTGAAATTGCTCGGTAATTACTGTAGCATAATGTAAGTTTTTTAAACAAATATAAAATTTATAAATATATACTATTTTAAACCTCTCTTTATAAAAGACTCATTTTATGTTTTATTAATTTTTACTTAATAAGAACTCTAATGCAACTTTATTTCTATTTAACATATTTTCGTGATGATCATAATCATCCCAAATCATTTTTACATTTTCTTCTCCTATTCGCCTCTTGAATATTTCATAAGATTGTTCAGAAAACTTTGGCATATATCTTTGAATAGTAACTTTATTGTGACCTTCCTTTTTACCAGCAATTATTATAAGTTTAAAATCATCATTTACTATATTTTCTTCACCTATAAAATTAATCCATCTCTCATACCATTGAGATGCACATATACTTGCAATTTTACCATAATTGTTATTTTTATAAATTGAATATAAAGAAACTAACCCTCCAAGAGAATGTCCCATAATCTTTCTATCTTTCTTATTTGTACTTACTTTAAATTCATTTTCAATATAGCCTTGTAAATCCTTTAATAAAAATCTTAGATATTTATCTGCTTGTCCTTCAAAATCATGGAATCTTTCATGCTGTGACTTTGAAAACCAGGGTGTATATTCATTTAACCTATCAATAGGGGTAATTCCAACTATTATATGCTCTTCTAATAGTCCCTTTGAAAATCCCTCTTCTATATCATCAATTATTTTTGTTAAAAACCCTTTAAATTTATCTCCATCATGAGCATAAACTACAGGATATCTTTTATTTGAGGTATCATATCCTTCCGGTAAATAAATAAATATTTCTCTTTTTAATACTGTTCTTGTTAAAATCGTTCCTTTCATCTTTCTTTATCCCTTCTTTAATTTATCTGGAGAAACTCCGAACTTTTTTGAATATCCTACTAAAATAAAATTCCTCATTATAACCAACTCTTTTTTCAAATCAGCCTTTATAGTCTTAAAGAAAATGATAATTATTATTAATTAATTTGTAACAACTAGTATACCCTATTTTTTGCACCTATTCAAGAAAGGATGTTAATATGCAATTTTTTAAACTCTAACGAATATTACTAATTTATTTTTTAACTGTCTATTATACTGAGTGTTTTCATCTAAATCCGTAATAATCTTCTCCTAGCACACTATTTATTATTTTAATTTTCCTAAATAAAAAAGATATATTAATACATCTACTGTATTAATATATCTTGGTGGATTCTATAGTAAAGTCGATACATGACCTTTAAAATCCATCATTAGCATAAACTTAGTTTTATCTATCACACTGCTTCTCCTATATAACCCTAAGCATATAATATATCTTGCATATTTATATCTATCACTATTTTCTTATTGATGCTAATTTAATTAAATCACTAAGTCCTTTTCTGAAATTGATGGATTTCCATAATATACTGTATCGTGATGAAATGCCCATTATCCATATTATTGAATCATAATTAAATAATTTCATATTCTAATTTATTAAGTATCTGTTGAGACACTATCCCAATTAGCATTATATGTACCTTTTCCAATTAGCCAGTTTAATCCCCAATGACGTTCAAATACGACTCCTGAATCTAAACCTTCTGGCGGATTTCCCCCATGTATTCTAGCCTCTACACAAGCCCAGTTATAACGATAAATTAAATCCGCCTCTTCTAATATTTCCTCTATACTTTTTAATTTAACTTTTTTCATAAAATCATTAAAATGTTCACAGTCTGCTACTGCATGAATAGCAAAGTCACAATCACATACTTGAGAAGGATATTCTAGTTTATCTACAATTCCTAGTGCCCAAATAAGTGTCCAATAGGCTTCATATTTCCATGCCATATTAATTATATCTTGCTTTTCTGGATTACCAAATATAATTTTCTTCTCAGCTTCTGTTAATTCTTCTTTTACCCCATACTTCTCTAAAAAACCTTTGAAAAAATCTTTGGATTCTTCAATATTTTCTCCGCTATTAATATCACAAGCTACTTGAATGGAGATTAAACAAGCAATAGCACGTTTAGCTATTTCTTCTGCACTTCGCACCTCTATTTCATTTACATCCTCAATAACTGGAAGTCCTTCCATATATGGAACTTTATTAGCTTTTAATATTTCTATAGATTTTTGTTTTCTTTCCAATGGATTCACACTCTTTCCCCCTTATATCTTGCAGTATTCATTATAAATACTAAATCTTTATACCTAAACTCATTCATTTGATTTGGCATAAAATATCCTAGGCTTTTATTAGTTGAAAATGCTCCTGTTTTAATTGGATCTGGATGATATTTAAATTTTGGTAAATCTTTCTCCATGTATAACACCACTTCTTAATAAATATACTTTATTATAATTTCACCATTTATTATGATTTAAAATAATCATCAATTATATTTTTAATTTTACCATAACCAATACACTCATATTCACCATATTCAATTAAAATATTAATAAATAAATCTTCGTAAACTAAAGCAACCCACAGAAATCTAAATTTTAGATTTTCGTGGGTTTAAATATTAGAGGCGAGGCATGGCTTCTAATATCCACCAAAATAGGCATAACTCTAAACTAAAACTCTTCTAGAAACTTTATTATTAAATGAATTTCCACCTATAGGCGGTTCTTTGGTTTCAATGATGGAGACAGATAAACGGTATAGTCCCAAATATACAAAATATATTGAGAATTTCAGACATAATTAAACTATAGGGAGTTTTTATTACTCCCACTCTACTACTTAATTAAATTTCAATTTGTCGACTTGGTTGACGAAGTCGGCGAATTGGTTTTGAAGTTCTATTGGTGGACATAAGAACTCCATAGATTTTACTTCATTCATGGATGGAAAATTAGGTATTCCGCTTCCTCTACTAAATCCAAATAGTTTATCTTGAATTTGTTCATTTCTGAATAACTGCATAAAATAGATATTGTTCATAATATTTTGATCTAAAGTTATTTTTAATAACGCTTGATTTATAATTCCTTTTTTAGCTCCTTCTGGTACTTCCGATATTCTACCAAGTGTAACCCCTGAACAACTTACAAGTAAGTCTTTTGGATCTACCTTAAACATAATCATTTCATCATATTTTTCTTTACTTATAAAATACTTAGCATACTCAAAATCATTATGTATAGCATGACGTTGCTCATATACTAAATATCCTTTTTGTATAAAGTCATCTTTTTTTAATGAGCCTCCAAATGGACCTCTTTTCAGTGCATATTTATCTTCAGTAATTATTTCTGGTAATGTTTTTCCTATAAATCTTTTTTCTATAGGATTTCCAAACATCTCGATAAATCTCGATTTGACTTTGTTAATTACAATTTATAAAAAACTATCCAATATACTTCCTATGAGAAATCTTAACATTATTTTGATTTACCATTGCATATTGAAGAGTTGTATCTATCTTTTGATGTCCTAAAAGGTGTTGTACCTGTTCTATAGGCATTCCCTTATCAATGGCTCTTGTTGCAAGTGTTCTTCTAAATTTATGAGGATGTAACTTGTTAATATTAAGCTTTTTTCCCAAAGCTCTCATTCTAATTTCAACTCCACTAATATTTAACCTATTATGCGGTTCTATTAGTGATACAAATAATGCTCTATTATCATCGACTCTACTATTAAGATAATTTTGCAAATGTATTTTGGTTCTAGCATCAAAATAAACCCTTCTTTGTTTATCACCTTTTCCTTCAACAATACATTCTCTCTCATTAAAATCTATATCATCAATATTTAACTTTACTAATTCTCCAACACGTATTCCAGTAGAGTTTAACAAATCTATAATTGCAAGGTCACGTATTTCTTTACAATTATCGCGCATTATTTCTAAATGCTCATCTGTATATGTTTCTTTCACGATTTTTCCAGTTCTTATTTTATGAATCCGTCTTACTGGACTCTTTAAAACATAATTTTCATCCTCAAGCCACGAAAAGAATGTGGATAGGATCCTTCTAACATTATCAACAGTGACCTTGCTACAATTACTTCTTTTATGATATCCCGCTAAGTATTCTCTTAAGTCCTCTGTTGTAATATGCTTAACTGGTTTGTCTAAGGCTTTTAACATATTTTCTATGGTTGATTTATAATATTTAATAGATTTTTCTGAGCATCCTTCTACTCGCTTTGCACAAATAAATATGTTGCAATAATTTACTTCCTCATTAGCTAAATTTTTGTTGCTGGCTTCATCTATAAAATCTACCCCCTGTAGCCTTCTCAATAAAACTTTATGAAGCTCTTCCATTTGCATATTATTAAGTAACTTTACCATTTCCTGTTCAATTTCAACAATAAGCTTTTCCACTACAATCTACCTCTCTTTTAACATTTTGATTGTAGTATTATTGACAAGTTTATTATCTTTTTTTCATAACTTTTATTGTATAATCTAAATTTTTAGCAATGCTTAATTCATCTTCTACTTTTTTTATAACTTGTTTTGCCCTATTGTTTAAATTTAAAGCTTCTTCTGCATTTGGCTTAAATTTTGCATTGCTAACCTCTTAAGAAATCTACTAAAGTACTAAATACGCGCCTTTAGCGTATTCTTTAAATTGAATTCATAAATTTAAATGCTATTGTAAAATTAATTCAAAATAGCTCTATCAATAAACTCCCCAACATTATTTACTATATTGAAAGGTTCATATTCCTTCCACATTTCTAAATTAGATAATAAAACAACCTGCTTATCCTTTCCTTCTAATTTATAATTTAATAAATCATCTATCATATCTACCTCTTTAGAATCATTTGAACCATAAACTAATGATCCTATGGAATCGAATTTTTTAACTAATATATAATACATTTTTCAATACCTCCTTAAAATCCTCTTCATTGCTTATAATACCATTATCATATAACTCTTTTAATTTTACTCCTATAGTATTATCCTTATATTTATATATATATTTGTGAAGCCACATATTAAATATATAATCTCTTTTGGTGAAAAATTGTATTTCTATCGGATAATGGTAATTGCTTTTCTTATAATAAATATGATACCCTCTATATCCATCATCGTTTTTCTTGCCATTTGTCATATCTACGTGTTTTATATTATCATTACTTAAAACTATATTGTAAGTTTCAACTATAACCCTAATTCCTAATATATCATTGAAACATGAACCTATTTCTTTACTTGGGTAATATCTATCATATTTAAGCTTTATGGATTGTAGAGATTTGATTCTATATGTGTAGTCATCTAATAACCTTCTTCTTTTCTTTAAAAATAACCTATAGTCATTAAGTTCTTCTATTAAAACTTCCTTGTCTACTTTTCTAAGCGTATTCTTTAGATTCTTCCCTAATTTCGTTTCATAACTTATTGCATCTAAGGTTCTAATTAATTTATTATTATCCACTATTCCTCACCTCTCATCCAAACTTATAAATAACATTTTATTTATATTGTAGTTTTTCCAATCCACCTGAAAGATAAAAATGTTGTTTATGTTATGTCTTTCTTAGATAAATCAATTTTAGCTAAATAATTCTCCATTAAATGCTTTTTGCATCAATGAATTAAAATTGTTCTCTAATTCTTTTAAACTCTCTTGCATTTCAAATTTCAATTTGTCGACTTGTTTAACGAAAGCTGCGAATTGATTTTGAAGTTCTAATGATGGAATAACTACATTTAATTTTTTTATTGTAGCTAAACTCATAAATGTTTGTGCTCCACCAGTCTTATTTTCTTCTAAAATAAAATTTCTACATAAGTTTAGATAATGCCACAAGTAAATGCCATTAATTTTACTTTTATCCGGTTTTAATAAAGCAACATTCTTCATACTAAATTCATAATCTAAACTATTGATTACAGCGGTTCCATAGTTAACGCCTATGTTTGTATATAACACATCTCCGTATTCTGGATTACATCTTTTATAAATTATTTCATGGTCTTCTTCAGATACATATTCGATATCAGTTAAATCAATTTTATCTCTTCTTATATTCTTACCTGTTATTAATAATTTACCTTCAGATAAGCGTTGAGGAGTATCATGAGTACCATCAGTTATTTTAGAACAACATTCTTGCAATATACATTTATTCCAGCCGCTGGGATTTGAAACTGGGTCACCAAACATCTCGATAAATCTCGATTTAACTAACTCATCTAATTCTTCTATTTGATCTTTTCTCTTATCAATTAATGTTTGTGCACTATCTAATATCTTTATTATTTTTTGTTGTTTATCCTTGTTCATCTCAATAAACTCAGCACCTAAAATATCTTCTCTTGTTATTCCTGGAATCATTCCCTTTGCTTTTTCTTTTAATCTATCTAAATAATATTTTAAATAGTAAAATATAAACTTAAATTCATAACCACTTTTAGATCTTATTGCCATAACCTGTCTACTTAAATGCACTTCATTTTCTTCTAAAATTAATAATTCTCCAACAGTTCCCTTTACTGAAATTATTAAGTCGTCCTTTTTTCCAATTACAGTGGGCTCTTGTGTCCACCTTTCAATATTCAATATTCCATCAATCATATTGCTTGCACCCATAATATATGGAATACCTTTTTTCTTGTCATTATACTGAGACTTTGTCAAATCTCTCCCTGATACTAACTCTATATAACTTCCTAATTTTATCATTTTACACCTCAAGCATTCCTTTTAAATCTTTTAATCCTTGAGTTATCTCTTCCTCTAAAGATTCAATTCTTCCCAAAATAACACTTGGTTCATCATACACAACTTCCTCATACTCTATTTTCTTATACTTATTAATAGAAAGATCATAGCCACTTTTAGCTATCTCTTCTTTTTTTACCCAGAACCACTTATCCTCTTTAACTGGCTCTAGTGTATTATCTTTCTTTATTGCTCTCCATTTTTCTATTATATCTGGAATATCCCCATTATTATCAAGCTTATTTCTTTTATCATCTAGTGAGTAGCCATCACTTTGCATATCATAGAACCATACTTTATTTGTTTCTCCCCCTTTTGTGAATAAAAGAATCGCTGTTGATACTCCTGCATATGGTTTGAATACTCCTGACGGCATTGATATTACACCTTCTAGTGCATTTTCCTCTACCAAACTTTGTCTTATATCCTTATGGGCCTTAGTTGATCCAAATAGAACTCCATCTGGTACTATAACAGCACATCTTCCTCCTAAGTCTAATATTCTATTTATAAGCTTCATAAATAAAAGCTCAGTCTTGGTTGTCTTAGCTCCCTTAGTTAAAGATGGGTTTATATCTCCAGCATCTATACTTCCTTTAAAAGGTGGATTTGCTAGCACCAAAGTATATTTATTTTCTTCTTCATATGCTTTTGACATTGTATCCATTTGTCTCACATTAGGATTATCAATGCTATGAAGCATAAGGTTCATTGAAGCTATTCTAACCATTGATGGGTCAAAATCAAATCCATAGAACATTTCAGTTCTAAAATGATCCCACTCCTCATTGCTCATCATATCTCCAATTCTATTTTGAAGATTACCTTCTTCATCAGTAAATATACTTTCTGGTTTTGTATATTTTTCTAATATGTATTCTAATGCATTAATTAAGAATCCAGCTGTCCCACATGCTGGGTCGCATATTTTATCCTCACTACTGGGATCCATAAGTTCAACCATCATTCTTATTATGTGTCTTGGTGTTCTAAACTGACCATTTACTCCTGATGTTGAAAGTTTTGATAAAAGATACTCATATAAATCTCCCTTAGTATCTACATCATCCATGTTTATTCCATCTATAAGTCTAACTGACTCTTGAAGTAATGACGGCTTAGGTATCATAAATACTGCATCCTTCATTTCAGCTGTAAAGCTTGATTCTTCTCCTCCCATATTCTTTATGAATGGAAAAACCTTTTGTGATACAACATCAAACATTTCATTTACATCCAAATGTTTGAACTCACTCCACTTCATTAACTCATCTGAAAACATAGAGTTATATGACCTTCCTATTCTATTAGCTCTTTTTTCATTAGCATTATCTATATCGTCTAATCTCTTTATAAATAAAAGATATGATATCTGCTCTATTACAGTTAGTGGGTTAGATATTCCCCCTGACCAGAAGTTATTCCATAGTTTATCAATTTTACTCTTAATTTCTGCACTTAACACGTTTGTCGTCCTCCCTAACTTTAAGATATAACACTTACTTTAAAAGGTGCTATCAAATCAAAAACATCATCGGCCATTCTTCCAAATATACCATCAACTCCATTAGGATTAAATGATGTATATGGTGCTCCAAACAATGCCGCAACTGATATACCTTTATTTTTAGCAATATCATTCTTAATTATTTCTAAAGTTTTAATCTGTGTAGCATTCATTTTATTATGATGCTTCTGAATAAATTCTTCAAACATTTTGTTTAATTCTATCTCATCAACACCAATAAACTTTCTTATAATACCAACTATATCTTCTTTATCTATATCTGTTTTACTTGAAAGTTCATCTATACTATAAACAAAATCTTCACCAAATATTGAATATATACCGTCAATTTCAGTTTGTGAAAGCTTTTCACCTTTTTTAATTTTATGAATCACTAACTGGTCATTTAACTTCTCTTCAATGGCTGATTTTACTCTCTTTTCATATGGTTCCATATTAGCCCCATAAAGAACTGAGCCAGCACTAATTTCCTTTATTGCTTCACCAGTATCCTTTATATCCATTACCACAAAAGTTCCTGCTGTAGCTCCTTTATATTTCATTAAATCTCTTAAGTCTCTTCTTATCTGTTCTAGTTTTTCAAACTTTAGATTATCCCATCCTGATGGCTCTAATAAAGATTTTACAAGTTCTCTTTTTCTATCAAACTGATTTATATTTATTTTTAGTCTTGCTAGCTTTTCCATAGTAGCATTGATTTCTCTAACTAATGAATCTTTATCATCAGCCTCAAAACTTTGAAGTATTCTATAAATTGAGTTATCAAACAATATAGCATCTAAATTATCTTTAGCTTCAATCCATTGTATTAGTGGTGCTATTTCTAATTTTAACTTTTTAATGAAATCTTCACTTAAACGACTCCAATACTCTTCCTTTTTAACCTGATCTATTTTCTTTCTATTCTTCTTTATTTCTATACTCTCTGATGGTAACTCTTCAATATTTGCTTTTAACTTTTCTGCAAAGTCATTACATATGTTTTCTTCATTCTTTGACTTATATATTTCTAAAAGCTTACACATAAGCTCAAATCTTACCTGCATAGAGGTTTTTTGTGGCTTTGGAATAAATCCTTTTGGATTCAGTTCAAAGAACTCAAAGTTTTTGTAGCAATCAAATATAGCAAACTCTGTTTTATCTACTCCGCCATCAAATAAATTATCACATCTTCTTGTTCCTCTTCCTATCATTTGCCAAAACTTAACCTTTGAATAAATAGGCTTTGCAAATACTAGATTAACTATTTCAGGTACATCTATTCCGGTATCTAATAAATCTACAGATATTGCTATTCGTGGAAATTCTTCATTTTTAAAGTTTTCTATGAGTCTTTCTTTTTCAATAATGTCAGAATAAATAACAGCGGTCATTTTTCCATTATATTGAGGATACATTTCATTAAATAATGAATCTAATAGGTTCGCATGATTTTTATTTTTAGCAAATATGATGGTTTTACCTAAGTGATCTCCAACCTTAATACCTTTATCCATTAAAGATTTTAATATAAATCTATTGGTATCCTTATTTGTTATTTTCTTTTCTAACTCTTTTTTATCATATTCAATTTCATCACCATCATGTCCTTCATCATCAACCTGCCTTCTTTGTTCTTCTGTCATTTGGCTATACTTTATTCCTTTTCTTAAAAAGTCAGTAGTAGCATCAATTACTCTTGGTTCAATAAGGTATGGTGGAATATGACTCCAAGCTTGATCTATTGAAAAATTAAATGTTGGGTCCTCTGTTTCGCAGTTAAATAAATCAAATGTATTACGCTCTATGAAATCTATAGGAGTAGCTGTTAACCCTATAATATTTGCATCAAAATACTCTAATATGTCCCTATAAGTTTTATAGATACTTCTATGGGATTCATCACATATTATTAAATCAAAGAAACCAACACTAAATTTACTATAGTAATTTATCATTGTTTGATAAGTTGAGAAATACAATGTTGCTTCTCTATTATCAGAATTTTTTCCTGTAAATCTACATGATATTTGCTCTGGCATAAAGGTTTTAAAGCTATTCTTGTCCTCTTTAGCTTGTCTAACAAGTTCATCTCTATCAGCTAAGAACAATACTCTCTTAGCACAATTTGCTTCCATCATACCTTTAGTTAATGCAATAACAGTTCTTGTCTTTCCTGTTCCAGTTGCCATTACTAAAAGAGCTTTTCTATGCCCATTAGAATATCTTTCATATACCCTTTTGATTCCTTCTATTTGATATGGTCTACCTGCAATATTTTTATCTATCTCAACTTTATTTAAGTCTTTCTTATACTTATGTTTAAAGAATAACTCCTCTAAGTCTTCTAAAGTATAGAATCCCCAAATTTGTCTTGGTTGACTATGCTTATCATCCCACATATAGATTTCATAACCATTAGTATAAAACACTATTGGGCGAACTTTATAATCTCTTTCAATAGTATTAGCATATTCTACTGCTTGTTGTCTGC
The DNA here is from genome assembly GCF_018919175.1 of Clostridium simiarum. GTDB lineage: Bacteria > Bacillota > Clostridia > Clostridiales > Clostridiaceae > Clostridium_L > Clostridium_L simiarum. The sequence goes on from NZ_JAHLQL010000001.1 coordinate 1,246,066, forward strand.
CTATAATAGAATCAACTGATGTCTTTTTAGCTTCTACTACTGCAATAGGCTTACCCTTTTTATCAAATAAAACATAATCAACAAAACCTTTTTTACCATCCTCTTTATGATTTTCTAGTGGGAGTTCTAACTTAACTAGTTCTTTGTTATTAATATCCCAGCCTGCATCCTTTAACATTAGGTCTATAAGCTTCTTTCTAGTTTCTGCTTCATTAAGCTCTAAGGTCTTTTCAACTTCCTTTTCTATAATTCTATCTGCTTCAGTTTCAACTGATACTTTTACTTCTTCTTTAATTGAACTTACTTCTTTAGTGTGCCCTTCTTTTATTTTGTCCTTTTCCTTAGCATATTCTTCAATATTATATACCGGTTCTTTAGTTATCACTGGCTTTGGAGTTTTATATGTTAATGGTTTTATAGAAGTATCTTTTGTTACCTTAATATAAAACCATGTAGCTACTTTATACATAGAAACTAAACATTCTAGTGCAACTTTTTTATTTTCATAACCTTCATGATTTGCCTTATTACCATAACGTCTTACTATATCAAATAGGTCTGGAATGGCTCCATTTATTCCTGTATTTCTTAAAAGTTTAATTTTATCATCTTGAGTTACAAATCTATCAACCTCAATTTTCAAGGCTGCTAGCATATGATCTATTATTTTTTCTCCAAACATACGCATTTTTAACATAGATGCATTATTATCTGTATGAAGATAACTTTCTGCTTGTGTTCCTAGCTTGGCTAATATTGGCCATTTCTTATTTAAAAAAGAAAAATTAGACATCATATTTCCCCCCATTGACTTTCACTTAACTACTAAATACCATTCCATCCGCTCTTATTAAATCATCTAAAGAATTTGGTGTATATTTGATCAAGCATTAATCTATTTTGTCTAGATAACAACTGATTTATATCAGCAAATTTTCTTCTTCTTAATAAAAGCTTATAACTTAAAGTATGTACATAAACTTAATATATTGTTATGTATTAGAGTAATATCTTTATTATATAATCATTTTAACATAATATCTCTTCAATTAGTGGTTCAATCTTCTTATCTATTAAACGTTGAACTTTTCTCTGTGAATCAAATCTATTAACACCTTCTGTAATTATTTCAGTAATCTAATTGCAACTAAAAATTAATAGATATTATATAAACTATCTGTCTCAGATATATAACATTCACCCTTGCTATAGATTGAAGAGATTTCACCATTTTCAGAAACCATTCCAATAGGATGGTTTACATTAACCTTCTACATAAAACCTCCGCTATTTACGGTAAAGCTCTCCTTGTGTAATTATAAACTTCCTTACAAATAGGAATAAAAAGACTCTATGGAATTTCTCCAATAGAGTCTTTATGTATTAGTAAGTTTCATTGTGTTTGAATAATAAGGTAATACTAATACCCATTGAATATGATTTAAGTAAAAGTATGCTCCCCCTAATTTAAGGAGTATGCAGTTTGATTATTTTACCATATACCTATTATTCCTTGCTTATTTACACTTTATTTATATTCCAGGGACTAATTATAAAAAATCTTAAGCTATTTAAAAGCTTTTTAAATCATTCTTTAACTTTATCCGATGACTTCGCTCTAATACTCCTATCTTCTTCAAAGTGGGAATAAAGAACCTACGTCTTCAGATAAAGATTTCTAAGCTTTAGAGGGAGTAAAAATTACCTCTAAAGCTTAGAACCCTGTTTATCTTCATTATAATTATCATCAATATCACTTCTTATCTTAGTTGCTATATCAGAAACATTGTTTATGATACGGTTATAAGTATTTCTTAATTGACTTAGGGAAGTTACCTTTCTGTGATTTTTTTTCTTCCTATAGATCTCTATTTCCTGTGAAATTCTTTTATTCTCTGCTCTAAGTATCCAAGCAATTCCTGTGGCTATATCATGATGCTTTTGATATTTAATTAAATTTGCTCCTGAAAACTTTATTCTACTATCTTTGACATTTGTTTTTTCTAATGTTTTTGTTAGGATATTAGCAGCATTTTCCAATGAGTCTTTAAATGCATTATCTAGCAATCTCATATATTTTTTTGTATCCTTTCCATACTTGCCAGAAGCAATTTCACCTTTAATTTTTTCGTATTCTGAAGCATATTTTTCTATGAAATTGACTTTGTTAACCTCTCTAACTGAAGCTTCAATACGACTCAAAAACTCGTAACCTATTGCAGCATTCTTTGATATAACTGAATCATTTGTCTCCTTATAAGCTTCATCATTGGAATTTTTCTCTATATTCTTATTGTTGTCTTTAATTTTATGTTCATTAACAGTTGAATTTATTGGATAGGAGATTGTTTTATTAATTTTAATTGACCCCATAATAATTACCTCTCATTTATTAATTACACTTTATATATCGAAGATTAATTTGAATACTATAGGTATGATTTTTCACAATCACTTTTCAATTTGTCCAATTATTTACAGATGACTTTAAATAACTTTTATAAAATAATTTATTATTAAATAATTAAAGATTCTTTGCAAATCTAACTTGCCATATTTATAACGGGAAAAGGAGTGAATCAAAATAATTTCACTCCCTTTGGCTCATTTCTTAGTTATTATCTTATTTGACCATTTCCAAATATTATATACTTATTAGTAGTAAGCTCTTTAAGTCCCATGGGACCTCTTGCATGTAGTTTTTGGGTACTTATACCTATTTCTGCTCCAAAGCCGAATTCCTCTCCATCAGTAAATCTAGTAGAAGCATTTACATAAACTGCTGCTGCATCTACTTGTTGATGAAATTTTTGAGCATTTTGATAATCATTTGTTACTATAGCTTCAGAGTGTCCTGAGCCATATTTATTTATATGACTTATAGCTTCATCTATATCTTTTACTACCTTTATACAAATTATATAATCTAAATATTCTTTATAATAGTCCTCTTCATCTGATAGTATTATGTCATTTACTATTTCTATAGATTTTTTATCTCCTCTAACTTCTACTTTTCTTTGTCTTAACTCATCTACTATTACTGGAATAAATTCTTTTGCTATATCTCCTTGAACAAGTAATTTTTCCTCAGAGTTGCAAACTGCTGGTCTAGTAGTTTTTGCATTTATAACTATTTGTTTTGCCATTTCTAAATCACTATTTTTATCAACATAAACATGACAGTTTCCTGTTCCAGTTTCTATTACTGGAACCGTGGCATTTTCTACTACTGATTTTATTAGTCCAGCTCCTCCTCTTGGTATTAGTACATCTATATATTCATTTAGCTTCATCATATTTTTAACAGTTTCTCTACTTGTATCTTCTATTAATTGGATGCAATCTACTGGTAACTGAGTTTTTTCTAAGGCTTTTTTTAATACTTGTACTATTTTTTTATTGGAATTTATGGCTTCACTTCCACCTCTTAATATTGTTGCATTACTTGATTTTAAGCATAGCCCTACTGCATCACAAGTAACATTTGGTCTTGCCTCATATATTATTCCTATTACTCCTAGAGGCACTCTTTTTTTTCCCATTTGTAGTCCATTTGGTCTAGTTACTATTGAACTTACTTCACCTACAGGGTCTTCTAATCCTGCTACTTGTGTTAAGCCTCCACTCATTCCTTTGATTCTATCTTCATTTAAAAGTAATCTATCTATTATTGCTTCTGATGTTCCCTTGCTTTTCGCATTTTCTATGTCAATTTTATTTGCTAATATTATTTCACTAGCATTTTCTAATAATGCTTTTGACATTTCATTTAAAGCTTTGTTCTTTTCATTTGTTGAAATATTTGATAATATGTACGCAGCTTCTTTTACTTTTTTACCTTTTAAAATTAACTCTTCCATCTAAAATTACTCCCTTTATGTTTTGTTATCTTGCTTTTCCGAGAAATAAAGTTCCTACATCATCTCCATTTAATATGTCAATAAGTTTACTTGGGTTCTTTCCATTTGCTAATATCATATTTGTTCCATTATCAGTTACAATCTTTGCTGCATGTAATTTAGTTTCCATGCCACCTGTACCTAAATTACTTCCTGCACCTTCTGCAAAACTTTTCACTTCTTCAGTTATAGATTTCACTTCTTTTATAAGCTTTGCATCCTTATTTGTTCTTGGATTAGAGTCATAAAAACCATCGATATCTGATAGTATTATTAAAAGATTTGCATCCACAATAGTAGAAACTATTGCTGCTAGATTGTCATTATCTCCAAACCTAGATATATTTTCAATTTCATCTATAGATACACTATCATTTTCATTTACTATTGGAATTATCTTTCTTTCTAGCAAGGTTTCAAAAGTGTTTGCAACATTATTTCTACTTCTTTCACATTCTATAATGTCTCTTGTTAAAAGTATTTGACCTACTGAATAGCCATATTCTCCAAATAATTTGCTATAAATATTCATAAGTTCTACTTGTCCCACAGATGCTGCTGCCTGCTTTTCTCTAATAGTTTTTGGTCTTTCCTTTAAGTTCATTTTACTTACTCCAACACCTATAGATCCAGATGTTACAAGAATTACTTCTTTACCACTATTTATTAAATCAGCTATTGACATGACTATTTTTTCAATTCTTGTTAAGTTTATGTTTCCATTGTCATAGGTTAAGGTTGATGTACCGATTTTTATAATTATTCTTTTTGAATTCTTAATATTTTCCCGATAGTTCATTTTTGTCTCCTCTTAAGTTTTCTTCAATAATTTTATCTATTAATAAGTTTATAATAATATTATCATAAAAATACAAGTTTATTAATACCAAGCTACTTTACAATCAATTAGAAATACTTGGTAAAATATAAGAAACCGAAGAATATATCCTGTACACACAATAAAGCTAAAGGATAGTGTATAGAAATTACTTCAATTTATTATTACAATTTGTCATAGTTTAATAATCTTAAAATAACTGAAAATTATATTATATATTAATATACTCCCATATCTATAAAATATAAATTTAACTAGATACGAGAGTATATTAATTATTTATTATATTGAGGTTCTTCTTGTTTTACAAAGTCAAGTCTTGATTGAAGAGTTTGTTGTACACCTTCCATTGTATTTGAAAGTTGATTAAACATTTGCTGTGCTTCTTGATTATCTGTATCTAAAGAAAATGTCTTCATATCAGCAGCTAATCCTTTCGCACTAGCTAAAGCTGTTTCAAGTTTAGTTCCTGTTGGCATAAAAATCCCTCCTTTATAATTTTTTATTGCAACTATATTTTGTTCATAATAAATTTTAATATTCAGTCTGCTTATAATGAAATGTATTCCATTTAAAATCTAATCATAACTTATCAAACCTTAGTAATTTACCTTTAATAATTCAAATAAATATTCATATTAACAAATGAATTAAAATTAAACTTATTGGTTAAAGTAACTTTAAAGTAATTTAATAAATATAAAGGAGACTTTTATATGACTGCGATTTCAAAGGTAAAACAAACATTGGCTACATTAAAGGGGGCTGAGGCCACTTTAAAAATGTATTCATTACAAGAACGTGATAAAAAATCTAGAGCTATTTATAATGAGGCATCCAAAGAAATAAGTGAAATTAAAACAGATTTAGAAAAAAGAATAGGAGCCATGGAGTTTGAAGAACCCCAATACAAAGGCGACTAAGTGAGGTGGAATATGAATTCTTGGTTAATAATATTATTTAATTCAATAGTTTTATTTTTTTTAGCAATAGTTATAACAAAATATATGAAAAAGAAAACCTTATCTAGAGCTACTCCCTTTGATTTTATTTCTTATGCCGTCATTGCTATTATAATTACTTTAATTTCTTTAAATATAATTGATAATATTTACTTTGGACTAATTGCACTAGCTGTTTGGGCTCTTATGCCTATTATCTTAGATTTCGCTTCTATGAGAAGTAAATCAATTTACAACTTACTACATGGTAAAGAAAGAGTATTAGTTAAAAACGGCAAAATAATGGAAGATAACTTATCTAAAGAGAGAATTACAGGTCAAGAATTCCTGCAAGAAATGCGTTCCCAAAAAGCATTTAACTTAGCAGATGTTGAGTTTGCTGTAATGGAAACAACCGGCGACATAAATGTTAGCTTAAAAGCTGATAAGAAACCTATTACCCCACATGATTTAGGAAAACAAGTATCACCTAAAACTGAACCACAAACAGTTATTTTAGATGGAAATATATTAAATGAAGGTCTTACCAATGCTGGATTAAATAGAGGATGGCTTACTACCCAACTAGAAGTGAAAGGGGTTTCCCTTGAAAATGTTTTTCTTGGTCAAGTGGATTCTTCTGGAGATTTATATATAGATCTTTTTGATGATATGATACAAGTCCCTAAAACACAGATTAAAGAAATGCTATATGCTAGTATTCAAAAAAGTCAGGCAGATCTTATGTCATTTTCTTTAGACTGTGATAATGAAAATGCAAAAGCTATGTACTCACAAAATGCTAAAAAATTAGAAAAAGTTATGAAAAAATTAGAACCATATTTATTATGTTAGAGGGTGATATAAATGTCAAATATGAAAAAGAAGAAAATGACTACAACTCAGCAGCAATATGATGAATTAGTAAATAGTATAGAACCTAAAAGACCTATTTTAACCAATTGTATTAGGGCCTTTCTAGTAGGTGGTTCTATATGTACAATTGGTCAAGGGCTACAGTGGATTTTTATTAACTATTTTAATTTTGATGAAAATACCTCAGTAGGTCCTACTTCCGTAGTTTTAATATTTTTTGCAGCTTTATTTACTGGTCTTGGGATTTATGATCACCTTAGTCAATGGGCTGGATGTGGATCTGCTGTTCCTATTACAGGCTTTGCAAACTCTATAGCTTCTGCTTCAATTGAACATAAAAGTGAAGGATTTGTACTTGGAGTGGCTGGAAATATGTTCAGGCTTGCAGGTGCCATTATTGTTTATGGAGTTTTTTCTGCTTTTGTAGTTGCTACAATAAAAATGACAATAAAATGGTTGGGGGTGATGTAAATGCTTAAAGGACATCAATCCTGGATTTTTAATTCTAAACCTACAATATTAGCTTCTGCAGCTGTTGGTGGTCCTTTTGAAGGTAACGGTGCTTTAGCTGATGACTTTGATATACTTCATGAAGACTTATGGCTTGGACAAGATAGTTATGAAAAAGCAGAAAGAGTTTTACTTGAGCATGCTTGTGAAAGAGCAATACAAAAATCAAATTTAAGAAAAGAAGATATTAACTTTTTTTTAAGCGGAGACTTAATGAATCAAATTATATCCAGTAGCTTTGCTGCAAGAACTTTAGAAATACCTTTTTTAGGAATCTTTGGTGCTTGCTCTAGCTCCATGGAAAGTTTATCATTAGCAGCTCAATTAATAGAAAGTAAAGCAGCAAAATATGTTTTAGCCTCTGCAAGTAGTCATAATGCAGCTGCTGAAAAACAATTTAGATATCCAACAGAATATGGTGTTCAAAGACCTCCTACTGCTCAGTGGACAGTAACTGGAGCTGGAGCTGCTATTCTTGGTCAAAATGGAAATGGCCCTAAAGTAACCTCTGCTACCATAGGAAGAGTAGTAGATATGGGGATTTCAGATCCTTATAACGTTGGTGCAGCTATGGCACCGGCAGCTGTAGATACCATTGAAGCTCATTTTAGGGATTTGAATATTGATGCTTCCCATTATGATCTTATTGCTACTGGAGATTTAGGAAAAGTTGGTCATGATCTTGCCAATGCTTTATTGGAAAAACACGGTGTAAATATGCCAAAACATCTATTTACAGATTGTGGACTTTTAATATATAAAAAAGATCAACCAAGCTTTTCAGGTGGCAGTGGGTGCGGTTGCTCTGCTGTTGTAACTTATGGACATTTACTTAATCGTATGCGTAAAGGAGAATTAAAGAAAATACTAATTGTTGCAACAGGCGCCTTAATGTCTCCTGTATCCTTTCAGCAAAAAGAAAGCATACCTAGCGTTGCACATGCTGTTTCTATAGAAATGTAAAAAAGAAGGTGTTATTTAAGTTATGGAAAAATTTATTTTTGCATTTATAATAGGTGGTTTAATTTGTGTTATTGGGCAACTTATGATGGATACTTTAGAGATTACTCCTGCACACACAACTTGTACACTAGTTGTAATTGGTGCAATATTAGGTGGTCTTGGTCTATACAATCCTTTGATAAAATTTGCAGGTGCAGGTGCATTTGTGCCTATAAGTAGTTTTGGAAATACTCTTGTAACAGCAGCTATAACTGAAGCTGAGCAAACAGGCTTTATAGGAATATTTACCGGTGTTTTAAAGACAGTAAGTGCAGGAGTTTCTGCAGCAATAATCTTTGGGTTTATTTCTGCTATGGTATTTAAACCTAAAGGTTAAGAATGTCAATTAGCACCGTGGAAAGCAAGGGTGGTTTCCTTGTCACAATTCTATAAAAGTCTATAATCAAATATTGATTTACAAGTATCAGAGCATACTCATAAAGGTCAACTTGTTCCTTTTAATCTTATAACTAAAGGTATTTATGAAGACCATTATAGTTATATAAAAAATAACTTTAATGTACTAATTACTTCTGGCTACGAAACCTTAGAACCTTCATTAAGAATAGGTAGCCCAGCAGAAATAGTTAAGACAACGCTTCAAAAACGCAAAGCTGATAGGGAATAACCTATCAGCTTTTATCACAATTTTCACTGCTGTATTTATATAATTATGTCTTATAAATTAGTTCTTTTTAATTTCTTATCCCATTCAATAATCTTATTACTATTCATTAAGGTTTCCAAGGATAAATTATTTACTTTTACCTGTAGATCATCTATCTTCCCATCCACCTCATTTAACTTCTCATGAATAACTATTCTATCATCATAAAGTGCTGAAATCTTAGGAGTGATATCCCCATCTATTTTAACACCCAATCTTCTTATATCTTCCTCAAGCTTTCTTTGACCATGCTCTAATGTTCCTTGACCCTCTTTTAGATTTAATATTTCAGCATACATCTTTTCCATTAAAGAAAACACTTTTTCATCCATAATAAAATCATCCTCCAACTATAATTATAGCAATTATTAAGCTATATTAATAGCTTAACCATAAATTTCTATATTATACGAACGTATTTTCGACACATGTTTCTCTTAAAACTTATAAATAAATTTTTCTATATCCCTTAATCCCTGAAATACTTCTTTCCTAGAGAAGTCTGCTTTAATAAGCTCCTCATCACTCTTTAAAAGTAACATATTATAGAAACCTTTTCCTATATTGACCAAATCCTTAGAAGGATTTTTATGCAGTTTCTCAAATAATATATATACATATAATTGGTATTTATTTACCCTTTATTTTAAACCCAGCTTCTTTCTCAAAGTTCTTTTTTTCTTTTTCTGACATCTGATTGTAAAAATATACTATTGATTTGCCTCCAACTAAAAATCCATCCTTTACATACTTCCAATCAGAAATTTTATTTACATCAAATTCAACTTTGTCTCCCATTTTCATATTTTTTATATAAAACGGGTCATTTGATATAATTCCATGGTACTTATCATTATTTCTCTCTATATTCACAATCCATATATGTTCTTTAGATGACTTACTTCCTGGGTCTGTATCAAAAGGATATTTTACAGCAAAATCAATTCCTTTTGTATCTGGATCATTTAATTCTTTTAAAAATTCATCTATAGTTTCTCTTGCTTGTTCAATTATTAAATTCATTTCTTCGTCTTCTGATTTAACATTAATAATAGAATCATTCCCTTTTGTCTCTTTAGGCAATGACTTGCTACAGGCAACTATATTAAAAGATAACGTTATTAAAAATATTATTATAAAACCTTTTTTTATTTTTCTATCCATTTATTAATCCTCACAATCTAATATCATAAAATCAACTATTAATTCACATATATTATTTGCTTTATCTAATCCTAATAATAAGGATAATATCCATCACTATATCCTTTTTTACATTAGGATTTGCCTAGAACAATTCATATAAACAACTCTAACTCCATTATCCTTATTTGCAACATTGAAAATTAGATCAAACATCTCTTTTTCACTTCTCACGATAATCCCACTACCTACAAATTCATTTTCTATTTACCCAATTTCTATAAAGCGTATTTCCCCCATTCACTATTATGTGGCATAAAACTCCATAAAAAATAGATTGGGTTCCAATAGCTATATAATTAAAGAATAATCCAAGCATAAAAAAATTAATAAACAGCTTTTTGTGTTTCTTTTCAAGAGACCAATAATTCAAATGAAAAAACATAAAAATAAATGAATTTAACAATATAATTAAACTGGTGTTATTTCCTGATAAATAAATTGTCATTGGTAAAATCAAGCCACGAAAAGCCACTTCTTCTAAAATAGGTTGTATTACTCCATAATGGAAGCATTTTAATTTATTATTTTTTCTTGGGTAATAAACATTTGGATCTTTAATACATATAAAAATTGTAACTACAGAAAAAGAGATTATAAAACTAATACCTAGGATATTATTTATAGGAATCTTGGTTATATAATCCATAGGTCTAATTATTAAATAAATAATTAATAATACTAATCCCCAAGAATAATAGCCTACATTTGCCCATAACTGATCTTTTCCTAAGGATGGAAATATCTTTTTAACTATGGATTCTAAGATTGTATATGAAAACAATATTATCCCTATTAATATTAAATAAACCATCTCAATTCCCCCATATTTATTAGTTACATTTGTTATAATGCAATTTAAATAATTTAAAAATTGATTTCTCTCTTAATTCTTTATATATTACTTTCTCAAAATATCTAATGTATGCGCGCTTGCTCCCAACAAATCTGGTCTTTCACAGGTAGAAAAATGATACTTAATAAAAAGTTGAAATGTCTCTTCATCCATAGCATTCAAAATAGGTCTCATATAATTAGCTGGTCCATCTGCTGCAATTAATTTTATTCTTTGAAGTCTTGATTCATCATTTAACTTATTAATATCTTCAATCCTTACATAATCATATAAATCTTTTGGTTCCGATATAACATGAAAATCATCACTAAGTTTCCCATTATCAATACATGCACGAATATTATTTTCCTTAAAACCATATGTTAATACACTATATTCATTCATACAGTATGCTACTAAGATGACGCCTCCAACTTTCGTTACTCTTTTTGCCTCTTGTAGGGCCTTTACTTTATCCTCAAACTTATATAAATGATACATTGGGCCAAATACCAAGGTCATGTCAAAAGTATTTTCTGAAAATCTTGATAAATCTAATGCTGTTCCCTGCTTTGCTTTTACTGTACTTCCTTTTGATTTTAAAATTCCTAGATTATGCTTCACAAGTTCAATTGCAGTAACATCATATCCTTCATTGGCTAATTGTACAGAGTATCTCCCTGTTCCTGCACCAACATCTAAGATTTTTGCCTCCTCATTATTTTCTAGATACTCATGAATATACTTCATGGAAGTGATATATTCAACTTGTCCATATCTTCTCGTTAATCTTTTGTCCTCACAAAATTTATTGTAGTATTTTTCTAATTCTATTGTCATCTCTTTATGTTCCTCTTCTCCAAAGTATGCTATGTTTATATTCCAACAAATATTATACTATAATATTGAAGTTAGGATATAATTTTTTATATTATTTTCTTGCAACCTCTTCTTGTGTAATTCTTATAAAATCACAAAAATTCCTATATTATTAAAAATTTTTTCTATAAAAAACACGACAAACTGTCGTGTTTTTCACTGGTGGAAGCGAAACATGGTGGAGGAAATCCACTATTTCAAACTCTCTCCTTCATTCTTGTTAAGTTTATTTTTTATAATCTTCAAAGCTCTCTTCTAAATTATCTATAATTATTTTAAAATCTTTGTAGCTAATAATTCTTTCACTAATAGTTAAAACATCATATAAGCCTCTATAAAAATAATTTCTGTTCTTATTAAACATGTTTTACAAACCACTCAAGATTTTGTTCCATTATTGCTTTATGAAGTCCTGGTTTATGTGGACTGTGCTCCATTCCCTTAAATACTACAAGTTCACTTTCCACTTCTAAGTCTTGTAGTCCTCTGTAGAGTTCATATGCGTTTGGAACAGGCACTCTCTTATCATTATCACCATGTTGGATAAGGGTTGGTGTACAAGCAGTTTTTATATAGGTCATAGGAGAGGTTTTTGCATATATTTCTGGATCGTTCCATGGCGTCGCTCCTAGATATGATCTAGTAAAGGTTGTTATGTCCGTATTTACATAGTACGTAATCCAGTTACTTATTCCTGCTCCTACAGAGATTGCTTTGAATCGATTGCTAAAGGTTGCGCAGAAGGCTGAGATGTATCCTCCTTGGCTCCAACCCATTACGCCAACCCTCTTGCTGTCTATTATGCCCTTTTCTATTAGGTTATCTACTCCTGAAATAACATCCTCATAATCTCCTACCCCAAGCATTCTAAAATTCTCGGTCAAGAACTTGCTCCCATAGCCTGAGCTTCCCCTATAATTTGGCTCAAGAACAATAAAACCCTTTTCTATAAACTGTTCAATTGGATAAAGTCTATTCATATTATGGATGGGGAATGATGCCCAGGTTGGTCCACCATGTATAACTACCAAAAGCGGATACTTTTTATTAGAATCATAATCATAGGGCTTTGATAAAACCCCTTCTATCTCAAGACCATCCTTGGTGCTCCAGATTAGAAGTTCTTTTTTACTCAATAGTTTGTTCTCGTATACCCTGCTTTCATTGGTTATTTTTACTGCATTTAAATAAACTTCAGCCGCCTTATTTTTTTCTATTTTAATATAAGCTATATTTTCACCGTCGGAGGTACTATCTGCCTCAGCTATATAACATTCACCCTTGCTATAGATTGAAGAGATTTCACCATTTTCAGAAACCATTCCAATTCGATAGTTTGCTCGATCCTGCCAAGTTACAAGGATTCCTTTGCTTGTCCATTTAATAGGTATAACGCTTCTATCCAATTTAGATAATCTCATTGTGGTTTCTTCTTTTTCAATATCATATACTTCTAAAACAACATCTTCATCAACCTTCCATTTGTAATATTCTGGCTCTCTTGGAGTTTTAGCAAATACAATCCTGTTTCCATCTGGAGAGAATGAAATATTTGAACTAAAGCTTCCAGTAATATTGAGTTCTCTAAACTTCTTAGTGGAGATATCCAATAGATACACCTTTGTTTCTCTATCTCTTATGTCCCCTGTTGGAGTACATATAAGTACAGCTTTCTTCCCATCGGTTGATATATTAAAACCCTTTATGCTAAAATCCCTAGGATCTGTTATTGCCACTTCAACATCCTTTGTTCCTTCATTTTCACCTTTTTTCTTATTACTTAGTTCTTTAAATGATTCAATTGCCTCCTCTATTCCTACATAGCATAAATAATCATTCTTATATTCTTTATCAACATATTCAAATTCTCCATAAGTCTCTTTACGCCTTTTTAACTCCTCTGAATCAGCTTCCGTAGTGGTATAGTATATTCCCTTACCGTCAGGGGACCAGATAAAGTTGTTTACACCTTCCGCAGAGTTTGTAATCTGAATTCCATTGAACTCGTCAAAGGTTTTCAAAATAATTTGCTTTCTAAGCTTTTCTTTTTCACCCATCTCTGCAATATAGGCTAGATAGTTCTTATCTGGAGCCCATGCAGGGCTACTGCTTTCAGATTTGCCTGTTGTAATTGGATAATGCTTTTGCCCATCTATTTCATAAACCCATACATGATTTCTGTATGCATTTTCAGCCAAATCAGAAGTCCTTTTAACATATGAAACAACCTTTCCTCCCTTACCAATACTTATTGATTGAATCCATGGCATCTGTATTAGCTCCTCAATTGAAGTATAGCTTGTCTTATTCATAAAATTCCTCAATCCTTTCATTATCATAGGATTTGTGCTCCAAAACAATATTTGGTAATTTTAGCACTTGCTTTAATTATATAGTATGTTTCAGATTTTTTGAACTATTCAAACTATTTTATTGTGAAAATCTTCAATACTACCTTTATATGTAAAATCCATATCTAATTCCGATTCATTTTTTCTGTTGCATTTCCCAGATTTTTTTTGATACCTTTATAAAGTATATATCAGTCATTCATGTAATTAGGTTAATTCTAAAACATAATCTTTTTATACATCATTTAAAAGTTAAGATTAAATTTCTTGGTCTTGATATAGAAGTTAAAAGCAAAGAAAAAAGTGCTCCATCCTCGCAAGATTAGCACTTCTTTCTAGAAAATTTACTTAACTATATTTTTTGTTTTATTCGTCATTTGTATAGCCTTTATTAGGACAAAAATTATAACACCTCATACATATTATACATTTATCTTAAAATTATTTAACCTTGAAGTCCATTGGCTTGTCGTTCCATATCTTCTATAACAATATCATAAATATCACCTAATGAAGAACAATATTCAAGCACTTTCCATGGAGTATTTGTGTGAAAATGTATTTTTATCAATTCCTCATCCCCAACTGCAAGTAAACAATCTCCTTCAATGTTTTTTGTGATATATTCGTTAATTTCATCTTCCGAAAGATTTTTTCCATCAATTAACAACTGTGTGTCAAATCTGTATTGAATCATAATTACCCTCCTTTTCTGTTTTGAAAATTCTTGTTTATATTAATATCTTTCCTTATCATTTTTAAGTATATACAAATATCCATTTTGCATTTTTTTAGGTATGTCACCTTTAAAACCTAATAGTTGCAATTCATCAATTAATGTTATTAAAAAAATCCATGAGATACTATTAATATATTTTCATTAAAATCTTCTACTTTTTTTACAACTATAAATCTATCTCCTATTATACACTATTACGCGCCTTAAACCAGTTAATGTAACTGCTTTTTTAAATTATTCGTATTATTTTGTATAATGTCATATTCATCAAAAGAAGATTTACAACTTTTTAAAGAAGATGCTATTAAAATATATACATCGAATTTAAAAATTCTACTAACTATTAATTGTTATATACTAATTTAACATTTAGAATTATTTTTTAAAGACTTTATTAAATTATCATAACAAGAAACATCTGCCACAGCATAAGGTGTTAAAAACAGTTTTATAAAATCTAGTAAAATCCTTTTCTTGTTCATTTTTCGTTGCAATAATTGGATTTTTATCAACATAATCTAAGTAGTTAGTGTTATCTATACCATCTAATTTTTTAATTACAATATCCTTTTCCTTAACAGTTACTTCATTTATTATTTATTAATTTCTTATTTAATTATACACAAATAAAAGTAAATTAAAAATAAAATTCAATTCTTATACATATATTACTTATTTAGCCTTGAAATCTTTTAGCTTAGTACTAGAATATATTTCATGAATTTGGACAATTCTTATATTACCCACTCTCCCATCTTCCTTGAGCAAATCTTTTTAACACCCTCTCTTATCTATTACATATTATATAATCATATAAAAACATATTAGGAGGATGAATGTGATATATTTTTGCCCTATTTATGGCGGATGTTTTGAATGTTTTAGCAATAGAATTCTTAACTATAGTAGATACTTCTACCCCAGGCACATAACAGCTGAGGTAACAGATCAAACAATCATAGACAAATGGAATACCGTCTCTCCCCCTCCTTCACCTGAGTTGAAATCAGTAGCAGTTGATCCCAAAACCAGTGCCCTATTAATATTGGATATGGAAAACTCCATATGTAAAAGTCCTCGCTGTATAGGCTCTATTCCTAATATTTATAATTTATTGGCTAAAGCTAGAAAAAACCACATGCTAGTTGTCTATAGTCTTATACCTAGAGGAAATCCTATGGATATTTTCAAGCAGCTAGCACCTTTGCCCAATGATCCCATTGTGAAATCAAGCGTAGATAAATTCTATAAAACCAATCTAGAAGAAATATTACAGAAAAAAGGTATTAAAACTGTCATAATTACTGGTTATGCTGCCAATGGTGCAGTGCTCCATACAGCTACTAGTGCTGCTTTTCGTGGCTCTAATGTTATTGTTCCCGTTGACTGCATGTCCGCTGATAATCTTTATGCTGAACAATACACTGCATGGCATATGGTTAATAGTCCTGGAACTAGGAATCAGGCAGTGCTAACGAAAGTTAGTTTAATTAAATTCTTACCATCATAAAAGTATTAAAAGAATAAGCTGAAACCCCTCGACTTTTATTAGGTCCAGGGGTTTAATTATATCTTTCTAAAATATTCTCCTACACATAGGTGATGGGTAATTATATCCCTTTTTCTAAAATATAAACATTTATGAAAATCCCTACCGTAAAACTCAACTTTTCTTATAATATATTATCAAGCTTCATATATACTTCACCCTTAACTTGAAATTTTTCTTTTAAGGTCATAACGGTACTGACATGATTTATGTGTAATTTTCTAAATTTATACTTTAAGAAAGTTATATACTACTTTAAACTTAAACTATATAATAATTCACCTTCAACAGTATTACCTGTGTCTTTAAATCCAAAACTTTCATATAATTTTTGTCCAATGTGATTTTCTGGTTCAAAGGATAGGAAAATTTCATTGCAATCTTTTAAGTTTTTCATTTCTTCTATAACATTTCTAAGTGCTGCCCTCCCATATCCCTTTCCTTGATATTTGTAGTCTATCATAAGTCTGCATATTTCATAAATGTTGTCTTCGTAGCAGTATCCATACATTGTAAATCCAACCATAGTATCTTCAGCATATACTGCCTTTGTAATCCAGCCTTTTTCAACTTTTGATTGAGCAATAGAAACAGCATTTGAAGCAACAAATTCCTCAATAATAAAATGTTGACCATCCTTATTGGTAGTTAACGAAATACATTTTTCCCAATTTGATTCATCAATATCTTTTAAATAAATATTCATTTTTATCCCCCCATTAATAAAACAATACTGACGCTTTTACACTATATTGTGAATACATGTACCTAGTATCATATTTTTTGCACATTTTATTAAGCTTAACTGTGTTTTTTTCTTATATCTATTTTTTTAACTTTCTTTAAAATTCCCTGCATAATCTACAATTTCTAATTAAAGTATACAAGAAAATAGCAAGTAATAATATACAATATTTAATTATAAAGTTAATTTACTTCATTTTTAATATTTATGTAGTTCTAGCTTCATTATCTACATCTTAGGTATGGTAAAACTAATAGTAGTTCCAGATTCTAAAGCAGATGAGCACTTTATATTCCCTCCATGGCTCTCTACTATATACTTAGATATAGAAAGACCAAGTCCTGAACCTGATATATTAGTATTCCTATACTTTTCACCTCTATAAAACTTATTAAAGACAAATGGTATATCACCTATGCTAATCCCACTACCAAAATCCTTAATATTTACAGTAATTTTATCAATATCATCATCTAACCAAATTTCAATACTTTCTCCTGCCCTAGAGTATTTTATTGAATTTGCAATGATATTATTTATAACTTGATTTATTCTTATTGTATCTATGAAAATTAACGCTCTCGGTATTTCTCCCTTAACAGTTAGCCTCATATTATGAGTAGCTACATCAATAGACAAATCCCCTAAAACCTCCATTAGATAATCATCAGAGTATATTTCTTTTCTTTCAATTGACATTTCATTTAACTCTGTTTTTGACTGTTCTAATATATCATCTATTAATTTTGAAAGTTCCTTAGATTTCTTCAATATAATGTTTGAATATCTTTTTATACCTTCTTCATCCTTTACAATTCTATCTCTTATTCCTTCAACATATCCTGAAATGGATGAAAGAGGAGTTTTTAAGTCGTGTGAAATACAGGCTAATAATTCTTTTTCATTTCTTTTAAGCTTCTCTTCCTTTTCTTTTGAGTTTATTATTTCACCTCTCATAGCTTCAAAATCATGACAAAACTCTCCAACTTCCCCATGGTAATCATAGTTTACTTTACACTTATAGCTTCCATTTAATATGGTTTTTGCGCTTTTATGGAGCTCCTTAATTGGTTTTATTATATCTATTTTTACAAATCTATTTATCATAAAAGCTAATACTCCTATTAAAAATAAAAGTATCCACAGAGGTAGAAATTTTTCATTTTTATTTCCGCTATTTAACACATTCTGCGGTAAATCTATAATTATAATACCTTCTTGAAAACCATTATTAACTAAAGGAGTACTGTATCTAATTAATCCATTCTTTCTATTGTCAAAGGCATTATCATAACCTATTTCATTTTCAAGATTTATCTTCTCTTCTTTGTTAAAATCACTTATAGAAGAAAAGATAACCTCTCCTTTTAAGTTTATAACTCCATAATCGTAAAAATCACTTTCCATGTAATAGTTATCTTCCTTAAACATTTCTTTGATCAATGCTCTTTGATTTGACGTTTCTATTCTTAATAGGTTAGACTTATCTTCTTTTTTAATATCTTCTTTTAAAATCAGAAGAGAATATATCACTGATAATAAAATAAGTAGACATATTAGTCCTGTGAATATACTAATTTTTTTACTAAGGTAATTATCTCTTACTCTGCTATCTCCCACTTATATCCTACTCCCCATATTGTCTTTATTGATCTTTCACCGTATTCTCCAAGTTTCTCTCTTAATCTTTTAACGTACACAGCTATGGTATTTTCATCCATATACTCACTGTACCCCCATACACTTTCATATATCTGAGATTTTGAAAATACTTGAGAAGGATTAGATGTGAAAAAATCTAATATTTGAAATTCCTTAGAAGTCAGTGGTACTTCCTGATTATATAATATAGCCTTATATGCCTTAGAATCTACTATTAAATCACCAAATTGTTTTACATCTGATGGTATATCACTGGAAAATGAAGTATACCTTCTTATATGAGCTTTCACCCTTGCTACTAATTCCATTGGAGAAAATGGCTTTGTCATATAGTCATCTGCCCCTACTCCTAATGCTAGTATCTTATCCATCTCTCCACTTTTAGCCGATAGCATAAGTATTGGCATTTTGGATATTCTCCTTATTCTTTTACAAACTTCAACACCATCTAAAAGTGGGAGCATAATATCTAAAATAATGAGCTTTATCATAGGATCATTGGCTAAGTTTACTCCTTTTAAGCCATCATTAGCTATTAACACTTGAAATCCATCTATTTCTAAATAGTCTTTTATTAAGTTTCCTAAATCATTATCATCTTCAATGACTAAAATTTTATCACCCATTTTACTCACCCCCACTTTAATTATATCATTATTTTACCAACCCCTACTTTTTATAAATTCAAATATCTTTTTTTCTCTACTATCTGAATCTTTTTCATTGTATTTTCCAAGAGATAAATCTCCATCAATTCTTCCATCCTTCAAATAAATCAATCTACTTGCTCTTGAAGCTGCCTTTAAATCATGGGTTACCATCACTATGGATTGTCCCTCTTCATTTAATTCAGTAAGTATATCTAGTACCTTAGCTCCTGTTGAGGAATTAAGTGCTCCCGTTGGTTCATCACCGAAAATTATCTTAGGATTGTTTATTAATGCTCTAGCAATTGCAACCCTTTGCTGTTGTCCTCCTGATATTTCTGAAGGATATTTATTTTCTATATCTTTTAGTTCTAACTTATTTAATAGTTCATCTGTTTTTTTGTTTATATTCTTCTTATCCTTATTGTTTAGATAACCACAATAAGTAACATTTTCTCTTATAGTTAAATCATAAAGTAAATTTATACTTTGAAAAACAAAGGATATATCTTTATTTCTAATACTGGTAGCTTCTTTTTCACCTATATTGGTTATATCTTTTCCTAAAAGTTCAACGCTACCTGCACTTGGCTTATCCATAGTACTAATAGAATATAACAATGTGGATTTTCCAGAACCTGAACTACCCATTATTACGGTAAAATCGCTTTCATATATATCTAAGTTAATATTTTTTAATACATTATTTGATGTTTTTCCTAAAATAAAGGATTTACATAATCCATTTGCCTTGATAATACTTTCCATCTCTTCTCCCCCTACTCTTCCATAAGTTCCACTGTAGATATTTTTCTTATACTAAACATTGATATTATTGTTGCACCAATAGTTAATATTTCAATAAATACTATTGTGCTTATAACTTTACCATCTGGAATGATTAAACTATCTATTCCCATCATTGCGGCCTTAAATACAATTTTAGACATAGTAGCATTCAAAATAAATCCAATTAAAGATGAAATACCTGTAAGCAACATAATTCTATATAAAGTTCTCTTCAAAATATAACTATTTGAAAATCCTAGAGATTTCATAATTGCATTATTTCTTCTATTATCAGTATTGTTCATAATTATAAGATTTACTATATTTAGAATGCTAAATAATATTATCCCTAAAAGAATAATTGTTGTAACTGGTATAACTATCTCAATAATTGACTTACTTGTTGTAACAACGACACTTGGACATATATCTATAGAGCATACTTCATATTTATCCTTATATTCATTTTTAAATACTTCATAATCATCTTTATATTTTAAAGTAATATTGATATTTAAGTTATTAAGGTTTTTTCTAATTTCCTTAGGCACTGCATCTAAAGTCATCCTCATATTGTAATTATTCGACATTATACCTACATAGCTACCAGTAATAAGTAATGACGTTTCTTCCCCTAATATTTTCATATCTATATAATCACCAATATCTAAATTTGCATCTTTTAGAATTTGTGCTGACAATGCAATTTCATTTTTATTTTTAGGATTTCTTCCTTTTGCAATGGATACATTAAATCCCTGGTTATTATCATAATTATCGTATAAATAAGTAATAATTTGTGCATTTTTTATATTGTATCTTGATACATCTATATAAACGACCTTTCCTACATCAAATGAACATTCCCTCACTCCTAAGACTCTTGGGTCACGCTTAACCTCTTCTAAAGCTTCATCATATGACGCCTCTCCACTTGGAAAATCTAAGGTAAAATCTCCCTGAAGTAATCCAAATATATTCCATGTATTGTCTTTCATATTAACCATTGAGTAATTCACGCTAACTAAAAATACTGAAAGATATATTACAAGAGATAATACAGTTACTATAATTAAGCTTTGTTTTTTATATTTAAAAATATCATTTATAGCCATGGACATTGGTGATAAAGCATCTTTAATAATTGATTTCTTAAATTTCTCTTTAGATGAAGTTACTCCTATTCTGAAGGCCTCAACTGGCTTTATTTTATTTATTCTTCTGAGTAAAAGATAAATATTAGATATTAAAACAAAACTCATTAATATTATTGTTAAAACTATAAAGTTAAAGTTATTTATACCACCCTTATATATTCCAATATATTTAATAGATATCTCTACTAAATAATTAACAAGCCAAATGCTAAAGAAACTTCCAAAAGTTATTGCAAATATTCCTACTATCCCAAAGCTTTTTAAATATATATTACGTATTTGTTTTGAAGTAAATCCTAATGATTTATATATACCTATAGATTTATACTCCTTTAAAATGTTATTCCACAGTACAAATCTTATTATTACAATAGATACAATAAATATTAATATAGCTGTACTTAATCCTACTGCACTTGTAATTTGACTTCCAGCATTTGCTGCAAATATAGTAATCCACTTGTCGTATATAACTCCATCAACAGAATCACCTACATAAGAAACTAAGTCAGATGTTGCATCGTTCCCTTCTTTAGATGAATTATAACCAATATATTGAGATTTAATAAGTTCATTAAAATCTCCATAATCATTACTATTTACATATAAATTGTTATACCCCATAACAGAACTTGGAACTAATGAGTCATTTACTAATGCTGATATAGTTAAATATTTATATTCATCACCATCTTTTATCTTTAACTTATCTCCTATTTTTAAATTTTTAGAATCAGATAAAAGGTTAGAAACCCAAACAGTACCTTTGCTTGGAATAATTGCTTTTTCACCTTCTGTTATTACTACATCCCATGGGTGAGCTTTCATCCCCTCATAAATTATTAAATTTGCCATGCCCAAATCAAGGTTTTTATCCCCTAAAAACACTTGTCTGTCTACCATTAACCCCTTTGTTTTTCTAATATCTTTTTCATTAGTTTCTTTTTCCATAATAAAACTTTCAACTTTTGAAATAACATCATCATTATATGTTTGGACTACAATATCCTTTATATTTTCTCCTGCATAATAATCACTGGTATATTTTGAAACTGTGCTTGTAAAACTCATGGATATTGCAAATATAGATGAAGCTACCATTAAAATAATAGCTATCAAAGTAAACTGCATCTTTTTTTGCTTAATTTTCTTTTTCCACATCACTACACCCCCATAATTCTATAATACAAATTAATTTTTAATATATTTATTTCAAATTCTTAATGAATTCTTACATTTTAATCTTATTACCTTATTCTCCAATTTAATTATTTAATATATAAAATAAAAAGGATACTGACTAAAAATCAATATGCTTTTGATGGGTTTTAGGAGTTTTATGTTGGAATAGATTTACATCAATAATACCCAGGATTAAATTTTGCCCACATTTCCCTAAGTGTTACATCAATTTCTATTATTTCTACAAATCATTAAATTTTTGATATAATATATTTATTATACTTAGGAGGTACAACATGAAATCAGCACAATATTATATAGAAAAATTAGACATGATACCACATCTGGAAGGAGGATACTTCAAAGAATCAGTAATATCAGAAGATTTCTTTAAAGAAGATAAAAAATTATTTAGTAGCATATATTTCTTACTTAAAACTGGAGAGGTGTCTCATTTTCACAGATTAACTTCTGATGAGATGTGGTATTACCACGATGGTCAAGCTCTGACTATATATATGATAACACCAGAGGGTGAGCTTATAACTAAGCAATTAGGCTTAGATATAGAAAAAGGAGAAGTTCCCCAAATTTTAGTTCCTAAGGGATATATATTTGGTTCTTCTATGAACAATGATGGGTTTGCTTTAGTTGGATGTATGGTGTCACCTGCATTTACTTTTGATGATTTTGAGTTATTTGAGCTAACAGAACTTTTGAATATGTATCCAAATCTTGAAAATATAATAAAGAAATTAACTAGATAAAACATATTCCATTACCCACTTTGGTAGCCACGAGGAACTCTAGTTATACTAAAAGTGAAGGGAATAATTTAAGTGAACAAACACTATAGTACAAGCAGTAAAGAGGATAGAGAAAACTGGTGAACCAGTATCAAAGGTAGCATCAGAATTAGGAATAAAGGCAACAACTATGCAAGGCTGGGTAAAGAAATATAAACAATCACTACAAGCTCCTTTCCCTGGTAGTGGACATTTTAATCCAAAGGAAACTGCTGGGACAATGCTCCTACGGAATCCTTTTTGGGGAAGATGAAATGTGAATGACTTTATGATAAACACTTTAAAACACGCCAAAAAGCCTGTGCAGCAGTGTTTGAATATATTGAGATATTTTGTCACAGGCAAAGGATACATGCTTCTAACGATTATTTAACACCAGAAAAATATTACAATAACACAAGTAAAAAAGTGAAGGTAGCTTCAAAAATGGAATAATATGTCAATCTATCAAAACCTAGAAATAACAAGTTTAAGATATCTATTATATATTTAATTTCATAAAATTCTCACAGCCCTTTCATCCACTTTGCAAACTTTTCTTTTTCTTCAAATTGTGGATAGTGAGCCGAATTTTCATATATAATGAATTCCTTTTTATCAGCATCAAGATTGTTAAAATAACTCTTTGCTGCCTTTGTACTAGTCATATAATCATATTCTCCCATTATAAAATAGCAAGGTATCTTAATGCTTTTAACAATACCTGGCAAAGGTTTTTCAAATTGTTCTTTTAATAAAGTCTTTTGTGAATAGTTTACCCCTAAACTATACCTAATAACGTCTAATAAATTATATTCACTTCCAAATAAAAATCCTTTAACATAATCATCATTATCATTAATTAGCCTAAAAGCTCCACCATACTTCCTAATATATTTACGTGGTGTTAGTACTTCCCTCTTCTCTATGTCTTCTCTTAGCTTTTCTAATTTTTTAGCATCATAAGTATTCCTAGCTTTTTCTGCTTTACTAATACAATAATTTAAGCTATCTAACTCACTGTCAATTGAATCTGAAACTTGTCCAATACCAATATAAGCACTATACATTTCTGGAACTTTACTAACTGCTTGTAAACCTATGTACGTTCCAAAAGAATGTCCAATCAGTATTACTTTATCTTTTCCTAATAAATCTGATACATACTTTGTCATAGCTAATAAATCCGTCACCAAAAGCTCTGACGAAAGATTAGAATAATTCTCAAAGAAATGATATGACTTCCCACTTGCTCTTTGATCATAATGAACTATAGTAAAATCCTCTTCTAATAGATCCTGATATTTAGTTACATAAGGTATCTCAGAACATCCAGGCCCACCATGAACAAACAGTAAAATTTGATTTTTTTTATCTTTACCTCTTATCATAACCTGGTGATTACTGCCATTTATTTTAACTTGCTTCAATAAACTTATACTATTATCACCTTTTATCTTTGGAGTCCATGTTGGGAAAAATAATGCTGTAAGCATTATTAGGATTATACTTATTATAAGAAACTTCTTCTTTCCACTTTTAATTATCTTCACTTTAAACCTCCATTAGGCCCTATAGTAACCTTTGTGTATAATATTAGTGTACGTTGCAATCTCTAAAATTTCTAAGTTAAAATTCTCATCCATAACTATAGCTTGTTATTGATTTATCCATAGCTCTTCTCCTTTAATAACTCACCAATACTCTTTTCAACCTCAAAATCATTCTTTCATATTAATGTATATCATTAGTTATATCCTGTTTTTTATCTTTAATATACTCATTATCATTTATAAGTTCTTTTATATTTAAACAAAATTTGTTTTCTTCTTTATCTATAAAATTTTTTAGTTCATTAATTTTTTCTTTAATTTGCTTATATTTTCTTCTATAGAGATTAACTTAATATCTTCTTTTAAGTCATTATGTTTTACTATTCCTTCAAGAATTATTAAATCATTATTTTCATAAGCTTCTTTAACTTTAATCCACAGCTCCATGATTTTTCATCTAAATCTTTACTTAAATCTGAATACAGTATTTTAGCTAAATTTCTAAATATTTCTTTAAGCTTTTTTATTTCTTCTCCTTTTAATCTTGGAAGTTCTAAAAACTCTCCATAGCTCTTTAAGTTATCACGCAACTCATCTAAATCTTGATAAAACTTTGCTAGTTCTTCTTCTAAGACTCCTTCTATTTCTCCAATATCTATTTCTTCACCTTTATTTTTACTCTTAATTATTAATGTTAACTTCTTTAACCTTCTATATTTAATTTCATTTTTCCATATAAATTTATGTACTCTTCATTTAATGTGTTTAATTCTTACTTAAGCTTTCGTATAACACTTGATGAAATAAATATATCACTCATTTTAACCTCTCATTAATATACTTTTTATCTTTGTACATTAAACCATTCTAATTCTTCCTTATATTGATTATATCATCTTTAATGGTACTTTGAGATTAATGGTAACTAACTATTCAATATATTTAAAAACATTGAAAAACCCACCACATTTCTGTGGTGGGTTTTCTTTGGTGGAGGCGAGGGGACATGTTCCCTATTATCTCTAATAGCACTGACTATGTCTTAGACTTAATATTACTAAGCCTCTTGGCGTATTATGAAAGCCATAATATAGTTTGTAGCTTCCATCCTAGTACTTCCTGCTAACCCCTATGAGTTAGTTTAGAAGCCTATGAGTCGATACACGGCTGTTGAATTTCTTCACATACCACTCGGCGTTACCGTCACCTTTCAGTGTTACGGCTTCACCGATAAAGCCAAGTTTTCACTTATGGATCACTCCATAAGGCGACTCTATTTATGAATCGAACCCCTGTCCGAAAGTAGATCCGCCGAGCATCTCCGAGTGCAGTCTATCTTTTAACATTCCCTCCATGAATCGCCGACAGACAGGCTCTTCATTTCAGTAGCTTCATAATTTCCGTTCCTAGGTCAAAGCTTTCCTAGGCGCGGTTCCCTACTAATCGGCGCCCTATCCCAGGCCGTAGGACTCCCGGGTAGAACGAACAGCTATATTAAGCTGCTAATGCAAAATTATCTTCTGCGTTTATCTTTAATCCCTAGTTTTTTAAGGCGGGCCCAGAGTTCCCTCCACTCGCTTCTCTAACTTCTCTTACCCCCGTCGAAACCATTACGCCCCCATGTTATAACATGGCACTTGGTTAAGAGTGCTTTAGATAAACTATTAAATTTTAATTTTACATGGATATGAATCTATATTATATCAAGCATTTTATCTTAAGTCAATATGTTTTACATATCTCCGACAACTTCTATAATACATCACTTATTCTTCTTTAGCAATAGGTTTTTAAATTATAAATTTACATTCTTTATATTATTATATATGTTTTTCTTCTAATTAAGCTTTCTTGGATTTATTATTTACGAATTTGCTAAAAATCCAATTCTTGTTTTATTAGATTTTAACTCATAAAAATTAAAATCTCATTATCTTTATTTACATTAAGATTTACATCTCAAAGTAAATTCATGAGGTGTTCAAATTAACTTTTGAACACCTCATGAATTCTTCTTATTCCTTTTAAAATTCTAGTTATCAATGGATTCTCTATTTCAAGCGGAACTTTCTTAGAAGTAATACTCCTGTCCATCTGAGG
The DNA here is from genome assembly GCF_018919175.1 of Clostridium simiarum. Taxonomy (GTDB): domain Bacteria; phylum Bacillota; class Clostridia; order Clostridiales; family Clostridiaceae; genus Clostridium_L; species Clostridium_L simiarum. The sequence continues at coordinate 1,272,978 of NZ_JAHLQL010000001.1, forward strand.
TTTAGAAGCTCTTATCTAAAGACATGTAACCTCTGTTATGCCAGCATAAGAATTCTAAATCACTTAATCTCAAGGATTCTATCATCTCCAACTTTAGGAGATATCTCTTCCTCTTTAAGGAGTATCACCAATATTTCACATAATAAGCATAGCAACTATGGTTGTCACTACAAGTCCTATTATTACTGGTTTCATATTTCTCTTTGCTATTTCAAAGGCATCCACATCACATATAGCTGCAACAGGTATAAGTGCCCAGGGTATTACTGTGCCGCCCCCTACCCAAATTGCAGAAATTTGTCCTAAGGCTGTTAAAGTTCCTATGCCCCGTCCAACGGCAGAGGCAAATAAATTTGCTACAGAACCTACTAGGGACATTCCAGAAAAACCTGAGCCATCTAGTCCTGTTATAGCTCCAACTAAAGTCATGGTTCCTGAGGCTAAAAAGGAATTAAGAGGAACTGCATTTGCAAGTGCAAATCCTAAATCATTAACTATACCCTGTGAACCTTCTGGTAAAACTTTTCCCAATACTTCTACTATAGCCATGTCCCCTAAGTAAAAGAAGGCTGCTATGGGTATAACCACACCAAATATTTTAAAACCAAAATGTAATCCTTCTATAAGATGATAAGTTATTTTGTCTAAGGATTTTGCTTTGTAAGATACTATTGATATTATACAAAGTATAAATACTGCTGTTCCTCCAATTAGAGATGTAGCATCTCCTCCTTGGAGTTTAAATATATACATGGCTACTATATCTGATGCAAATAATATAAGTATCATTAAAGCAAATAATTTTCTTAGTTTAGGTGATAATTTTATTTGGTATTCTTTATTTATTCCTGTATTTTTTTCGCCTTCATCCTTCTCTGACAATACCCCACTTTTTATATCTCTTCTTAGTAAGATAAATGCAGTAACAGTAGTTACAACCCCCATAACTATAACTAAAGGTACACTAGACTTTATTACCACAGAAGGATCTATCCCTGCTGCATCTGCTGTAATCTTAGGGGCTGCTTGAATTATATAGTCGCTGGATAAAGCTATCCCATGACCAAATAAATTCATGGAAACTGCAACTCCCATAGCAGGAAGTCCAGCTCTTTTAGCTATAGGTAGAAATATGGCTCCAACTAGAGCTACTGCTGGAGAAGGCCAAAAAAACCAAGATATTATCATCATTAATATACCTATTATCCAATATGATAGATAATAATTTTTCATTAGGCCTCCAAAGGGTGCAATGAGTTCTTCATTTATTCCAGAGGCCATTAACACATTACTCATGGCCGATATTATAGATATTATAAATATGGTTGGCATCAATTCTTTTGTAGCGTAAATAAAGCTGTTAAATACCCCCATTACAGATTGATGCAGAGAGCCTGTCCCAATCAATGCCAGTACAAACACTCCTAATATACATAAAAAAGATATATCTAATTTTTTTATCATAGCAACAATAATTACTATGATAAAGAGTAAATAAATATAGTGCATAGACGTCAATGCAATATCCATGTATTCCCTCCTTAATAATACTTTTCATATTATAGGTTATGCAACCTTAGAAACATGGTGCTTTAATTATCTATGCTTATTATTTTTAACAGATTTACTGTTTGTTGTGATTGAATTTCACTCTATATTTATCTGTACTTTTCTTTCATTTCTCTTTCTATATCTCTTTTATGTGCCTTTTCTAACATAGCATCTCTTTTATCATAGTTCTTTTTACCCTTAGCTACTCCTAAGTTTAGTTTTACTCTACCATTTTTTAAATATAAAGATAGTGGAACTAAAGTGTAGCCATCTTGAGCTGAAAGAGCTGCTAATCTATATATTTCACTTTTATGAAGCAAAAGCTTTCTATCTCTTAAAGGATCTACATTAAATATGTTACCTTGTTCATAGGGACTTATATGCATATTTCTTACAAAGATTTCTCCATTTCTAACCTCTGCATAGCTATCCTTTAAATTTGCTCTTCCATTTCTTATAGATTTAACTTCTGTACCTACTAATTCTATTCCAGCTTCAAAGCCCTCTTCTATAAAATAATCATGCCTTGCTTTTCTATTTTCTGCTAAAACTTTTTCTCCTTTACTTTTAGCCATTAATCTCACCTCAATTTAATTATGAATTATAATCTTTTTATTGTGTATTTAATTATTAATATAATATTTCATTATCTTTTCCTTATTAATTAATAGAAGGTTCTATCCTTTATTTACTTTCAATATTATATGATGAATTAATTTCCTAGGCAATAAATATGAAGAATAAACCAAAAATTTATTTTTAAATCCTGGTATTATAACTTCCTTACCTTTGAGAAATCCTTTGTAGCCTTCTACAGCTACTTCTTTTGCATTCATCATAGATTTCTTTGCAATTTCAGCCTTTTTAACCTGAGCTAGGCTTTGAAAATTTGTATCTGTAGGTCCTGGGCATAATGTAACTACCTTTATGTTGTAAGGTTTAAGCTCTATCTTTAAAGCTCTAGACAAGGATAAAACATAGGCCTTGGTAGCATAATAAACTGACATAAGAGGTCCTGATTGAAAGGCAGCTGTGGATGCCACATTCATAATACCTCCCCCTGAATTTTTAATAAGCTCTGGTATAAATAATTTTAATATATGAGTTAGAGATCTTACATTTAAATCTATCATATTAAGATCCTTATGCTTATCCACTTCATGAAAGGTGCCAAAGCTTCCAAAACCTGCATTATTAACTATATTTTCTATAATTATATCTTCTTTCTTTATATTATCATAAAGTTCCTCTACACTCTTCTCTAAGGAAAGGTCTAAGGCACATATAGCTATTTTTACTTCATATTCTTTTTCAAAGGTAGTTTTTATATGTTGAAGTCTCTCTAAGCTCCTTGATACTAAATATAAATTATGACCATTTTTAGCAAATACAGACGCTAGTTCATAACCTATACCATAAGTAGCCCCAGTTATAAGCGTGTATCTATCCATCTTTTTCCCCTAATATAGTTATTTTATTTAAGAGTGAAGAGTTAGCAATTTGAGATAACTTAAAAGCCTTTAAAATCTTGTGATTACCTTTTAGTTTTTTTACTTCTTCTCTTTTCATTGATTTTAATTTTCCAAAAGAAATGAAAGAAAAACCTTCTAACTTCTTCATGACTAACCTTTAACTTCACTCTTGATTTTTAATTATTCCCTAAAGTATTCCTTCTTAACATCCTCTACTAAACTACCTAAATCTTCATCTTCATCATCCATATAGTTTATATTTTTAGTTATATTAGATTCATCCTCTTCTTCTAAGTCTTCTTTTATAAGATCAAAATAAATATCGTGGTTTGCTAAGTCTACCCTTGATACTTTTATTTTTACAGAATCACCTAATCTGAATATATTCTTTGTCCTCTCGCCCATAAGGGTAAGATGTCTTTCATCATATACATAATAATCATCATCTAAGCTACTTATATGAATCAAGCCCTCTACCGTATTAGGAAGCTGTACGAAGAATCCAAAAGTAGTAACTGAGGATATAATTCCTTCGAATTCTTCCCCAATTTTCTCACTCATATATTCAGCTTTTTTCATGTCGTCTACTTCTCTTTCAGCCTCTTCAGCTATTCTTTCCATTTCTGAGGATTGCTTTGCTGCATAGTCTACTATGCCTGTAAGCTTTGAAGCTCTTTCTGAATCCAGATTTCCATTAATGTATTCTTTAATTATTCTATGTATCATAAGATCTGGATATCTTCTTATTGGAGATGTAAAGTGGCAGTAGTATCTAGCGGCAAGACCAAAGTGCCCTACGCAATCTGGAGCATATTTAGCTTGCATCATGGATCGTAGTAATAATGTACTTACTACAGTTTCTTCTTTCTTTCCTTTTACTTTTTCTAATATTTCCTGTAACATCCTTGGATGCACATCATTATTAAACTTTAAAAAGTATCCTAAGTTATATACAAATTCACTAAATTTTTGTAATTTTTCCTCATCTGGATTTTCGTGAATTCTATATACAAAAGGAATATTAGCCCAATACATATGCTCTGCAATGGTCTCATTACATACTAGCATGAATTCTTCTATTATTCTATTAGCTATTTCTCTATCATAAGGCTTTATATCCACAGGTTTACCCATTTTATCTAATATTATCTTAGATTCATCAAAGTCAAAATCGATAGCCCCTCTACCTAACCTCTTTTTATTTAATATATTACAAAGCTCTTCCATAGCCTTAAAGTCATCATAAAGATAATCATATTTTTCTATTAGCTCTTTATCATTATCCTTTAGTATCTTAGTTACATCTGTATAAGTCATTCTTTCACTGGTTTTTATTACACTTTCCATTATATCATGTTCAAGAACTTTACCAGTTCTATCTATTACCATAAAGCAACTTAAAGCAAGCCTATCTACCTTAGGATTTAATGAACAAATACCATTAGAAAGCTTTTTAGGTAGCATAGGTATAACTCTATCTATTAAATAAACTGAAGTTGCCCTATTTAAAGCCTCCTTATCTAAAGGATTTTTTTCTCTAACATAGTGAGATACATCCGCTATATGTACTCCCAGCTCAAAGTTTCCATCCTCTAGCCTTTCTATGGATACAGCATCATCTAGATCCTTTGCATCTTCTCCATCTATGGTTACCATTCTAACAGATCTTAAGTCTTTCCTTCTAGCATATTCGCTACTAGGTATATCTTCTTCTATTGCTGCTGCAAATCTTTCTACCTTCTCTGGAAATTCCTCTGGTAATCCATGTTTTTTAATTATAGTTAATATATCAAGGCCCTTATCACCTTTTTTACCTAATACTTCTACAACTACTCCTTCAGGGTTTCTTCTTTGTCCTGGCCATTCTGTAATTTCAACTATTACCACATCATCGTCTTTAGCTCCATTTTTATCGGTTTTAGATATAAATACATCATAATGTATTCTTTTATCTTCTGGCACAACAAATCCAAAGTTTTTGCTATTTTCGTAAACACCAATAATAGTCTTATTTACTCTTTCTGTAATTCTTATTATTTCTCCTTCTCTTTTTCTTCCACCAAAATCTTCTCTTATTATTTTTGCTACTACTTTATCTCCATGCATAGCACCATTCATAAAAGAACTAGGAATAAATACATCCTTTACTCCCTCTTCATCTGGTATAACAAACCCAAATCCCTTTTGATGGGCTTGGAGTTTTCCTGAAACTAATCCCATCTTTTCAGTTAGCCCAAACTTATCTGCATTAGTTCTTACTATTAGACCTTCTTTTTCCATAATCTTTATCATCTTTTTAAAGTCTTTATATTCACCTTTGTTTATATCAAAAACCGCAGCTAAATCATGAACATCCATAGGTTTATATGCTTTTTCTCTCATGAAACTAATTATAGTTTCTTTAATATTCATCCAATCACTCCTTATAAAAATTTATATAAACTAATACCCTATTAGAATTATATAAAACTATATTTTATTATATTTTTGCCATAATTAATAATATTAATGCTAAAATCCTTGAAATAATGATTACAGCTCATATTACTATTAATTTTAATCTCTAAAATCCTAAATTTTCTTCCCTGAACGTAAATAATATTATACTTTATTATATCATAAAATGGTAATTAATAATTTTTCTCTTATATTTTTATTAAGTGGAATCTTATTGATTTTTCCTCTTAAATATACTTTTCTTAAAAAAAAGTAAAAATAGACTACTATAACAAAATAGTAGTCTATTGAATCTTCTATTTATTTAAATAAATTTAATAATACTCCGCCGTATTTTAATATAACTGGAGCGAAAACTAATGAAACTATAGTCATAAGTTTTATTAATATATTCATTGATGGTCCAGAAGTGTCTTTAAATGGGTCACCTACTGTATCTCCAACTACAGCAGCCTTATGAGCATAACTTCCTTTACCGCCATGTACTCCACTTTCTATATACTTTTTAGCATTATCCCAAGCCCCACCTGCATTTGCCATAAGTATAGCTACTAGAACTCCTGTAACTACAGAACCACCTATTAGTCCTCCTAAGGCTTCTGCACCTAATAGTATTCCTACTGCTATTGGAATAGCTATAGCAAGTATTCCTGGAAGGATCATCTCTTTTAATGCTGCTGCAGTTGATATCTCAACGCATCTTGCATAATCCGGTTTAGTTTCTTCTTCCATGATTCCTGGTATTTCTTTAAATTGTCTTCTTACCTCTTCTACCATTTCATTTGCAGCCTTACCAACAGACTCCATAGTAAGGGCACCAAATAAGAATGGTAACATTCCGCCTATTAGTATTCCTGCTAATGTTGCAGGGTTTAATAAATCTATGGTACTAAGATTTACTGCTTGAGCATAGGATGCAAATAAAGCTAAAGCTGTTAACGCTGCTGATCCTATAGCAAATCCTTTTCCTATAGCTGCAGTAGTATTTCCAACAGAATCTAGTTTATCTGTTATTTCTCTAACTGAAGCTGGTAAATGTGCCATTTCAGCTATACCACCAGCATTGTCCGCTATTGGTCCATAAGCATCTACTGCTACAGTTAAACCTGTTATAGATAACATACCTACAGCAGATAATGCTATACCATAAAGACCCATAGTAGCATTTGAAGCTCCACCCATAACAAAATAAGATACCAATATTCCTATTACTATAAGTATTATTGGCCACATAGTAGATTTCATACCTACAGCCAATCCTGAAATTATAGTAGTAGCTGGTCCTGTTTGAGACTGATCACTTATTACTTTAACGGATTTGTAATCTGAAGATGTATAAACTTCAGTAATCTTACCAATAAGCATACCTACTACTAATCCTGCTGCCACTGCAAAGAAAGCCTTAAAGTTTCCAAATACTGATTTACTTAATACAGCAGAGCATATAATAACTAAAATTCCACCTATATAAGTTCCTGTATTTAAAGCTTTTTGAGGGTTAGAATTTTTACTATTTCTAGCTATACCAGCTCCTATTATGGAAGCAACTATACCAATTGATACCAATATTATAGGATATAAAACTCCTTGACCCTTTGGGAACAAGGCAGCTCCTAAAGTTATTGCAGATATTATAGAACCTACATAAGACTCAAATAAGTCTGCTCCCATACCAGCTACGTCTCCAACATTATCACCCACATTATCAGCTATAACTGCTGGATTTCTTGGATCATCTTCTGGTATTCCAGCTTCAACTTTTCCTACTAAATCTGCTCCAACGTCTGCAGCCTTTGTATATATACCTCCACCAACACGAGCAAATAAAGCTATAGAACTGGCCCCAAGGCCAAATCCTGTAAGGTAAGTTGGATTTCCATCAAAAATTAAAAATAAAATACTAAGTCCTAATATTCCAAGACCAACTACGCTCATTCCCATTACTGCTCCACCTGAGAAAGCGATTTTTAAAGCTTGACTCTGACCATGTCTTGCAGCTTCTGCTGTTCTAACATTTGCTTTGGTTGCAACTATCATTCCAAAATAACCTGCTAATATAGAAAAAATAGCTCCAACAACAAAACATATTGCCGTTTCCCAGCCTATAAATGCTGCTATAATTACTCCAACAATGACTACAAATACAGCAAGATATCTATATTCTCTATTCAAAAAAGCCATAGCCCCTTCGTGTATATAGCCAGAAATTTCTTTCATTCTATCGTTTCCGGCACTTTGTTTAGATATCCCGCTGGCTAGTATAAAAGCAAAAATAAGTGCTAAAATTCCGCTGGCGGCCGCCAAATAAATGTAAATAGAGTTCATAGAAAAACCTCCTAAAATAAATTAATTTTATATTTGTTAATTATCCCCATTCTAAAAGCCAATTATTCCCCCTACCTTTAAAATAGAAATAAAAATAACCCCCTTCGGAAAATATGTAATTCCTCTCCTGCTACTTAAGTAATGTCCCCCTTATAAAAGAAGGATAACACTGTAGCTCGCCCATAGAAAATCCACCTAAAATTCAATTGGAGTAAGCAGTACTCCCTTTGAAATTAAGATTAATTTATAAATATAACATCAATAAAAAAAGCTGCATACATCATAACCGGCATTGATTAAAGGCATACTATCCCCTTAAAGTCCATAGCATGATAAGCAGCAAATAATGCTATAAACAAAGTGTATATATTTTACTATAAATACAAAATTTATAACATTATTTAGTTATATAATTTAAAGATTTTCTTTATACTAAATTCTAGCTATGATAATTACTTAACTATATTTAATGCCAATATGTTTAAGGCAAGTAATATAGCCGTTATAACAGTAAGTCTTGATAGTACCGCTTCTTTTGTTCTAGATTTATTTTTACTAAAAAATGTTTCCGATCCTCCAGTTATAAATCCTTTTAATCCATCAGCTTTACTAGGTTGCATTAAAACCACTACCATGAGTCCTAATGCTAATATAAATTCTAAAACTACTAAAAAATTTCGCATTATACCAGTACCTCCCAAAATATATTACCTTTATATGCAATATACATAAAAACATTCTAGCATATTATAATTCACTTTACAACTTTTTTAAAGATTAAGAAACAAAAAAATCCATATATTATTTATAAAAACTTAAAATAAAACTACTCCTTTTACAGGAGTAGTTTTAATAAATGAATATAATCTAATGAAAACTTTCCTTTAAATTATTTGTTTTTTATGTTATAGAAAGCTTTTCTTCCTCTATATTCTGCCATATCAGCTAATTCTTCTTCTATTCTTAATAATTGGTTGTATTTAGCAACTCTTTCACTTCTAGCTGGTGCTCCAGTTTTGATTTGTCCTGCATTTACTGCAACAACAAGGTCTGCTATTGTAGTATCTTCAGTTTCTCCTGATCTATGAGAAACAACTGCAGTATATCCAGCTCTTTGAGCAGTTTCAATTGCATTTAAAGTTTCAGTTAATGTTCCTATTTGGTTTAATTTTATAAGTATTGAGTTAGCAACTTCTCTTTCAATACCCATATTTAATCTCTTAGTGTTAGTTACGAATAAATCGTCTCCTACTAATTGAACTTTATCTCCTAACTTTTCAGTTAAAAGCTTCCATCCTTCCCAATCTTCTTCTGCCATACCATCTTCGATAGATATGATTGGGTATTTATTTGCTAATTCTACATAGTAGTTAGCCATTTCTTCTGGAGTAAGAACTCTTCCTTCTCCCTTTAAGTTATATTTTCCATCTTCAAATATTTCTGATGAAGCTGGGTCAAGAGCTATAAACATGTCTTGTCCTGGTTTGTATCCAGCTTTCTCTATAGCTTCTATTATAACTGTAATTGCTTCTTCGTTAGATTTTAGGTTTGGAGCGAATCCACCTTCATCACCTACACCAGTATCATAGCCTTTAGATTTTAGTAAAGATTTTAATGAATGGTAAACTTCTGCACACATTCTTAATGCTTCACTAAAGCAAGTAGCTCCTACTGGCATTATCATAAATTCTTGAAGGTCAACGTTGTTATCAGCGTGTTTTCCTCCATTTATTATGTTCATCATTGGTACTGGAAGAACTTTTGCATTTACTCCTCCGATGTATTGATATAAAGGAAGTCCTAAGTAGTTAGCTGCTGCCTTTGCTACTGCTAAAGATACTCCAAGCATAGCATTTGCACCAAAGTTACCTTTGTTGTCTGTTCCATCTAATTCTATCATAAGATTATCTATGGATACTTGATCAAATACATTCATTCCTACTAATTCTGAAGCTATTGCTTCATTTACATTTTCAACAGCTTTTAGAACACCTTTACCATTGTATTTTTCTTTGTCTCCGTCTCTTAATTCCACTGCTTCAAATATTCCTGTGGATGCTCCTGATGGTACTGCTGCTACTCCTACTGTTCCATCTTCAAGAGTTACTTCCACCTCTACAGTTGGGAAACATCTTGAGTCTAATATTTGTCTAGCGTAAACATCTACTATTTCAACATAATTTTTCATTTGGTTTATACCTCCTCATTATCTTATAAATGTTTTTCATTTATATTATTGCTTTAAGTATAGTATATAATACTCAGAGATTATATTACCATAAATATAGCAAAATTGGCTAATTATTTAATTAAAGATACTCCTGTCATTTCTATTGGAGCTTTAAGTCCCATAACCTCTAACATAGTTGGTGCTATATCAGATAATCTTCCTTCTTCCTTTAATGCTGTAGCATTATTTGCTACATATAGGAAAGGAACCTTGTTAGAAGTATGAGCTGTCATAGGCTTACCAGTGGAGTAATCTATCATCTGCTCTGAATTTCCATGGTCTGCTGTTATAAACACTGCCCCATCTTTTTCTAATATCTTATCTACTATTTTTCCTAAACATTCATCTATAACTTCAATAGCTTTTTTAGCGGCTTCAAATACCCCAGTATGGCCAACCATATCTGGATTTGCGAAGTTTAATATTACCATATCATATTGATCTGAGTCTAACCTTTCTATTAACTTTTCAGTTACTTCATAGGCACTCATCTCAGGTTTTAAATCATAAGTAGCCACCTTAGGTGATGCTACTAAAACCCTATCTTCGCCTTCATTTGGAGCTTCCACTCCCCCATTAAAGAAGAAAGTAACGTGAGCATATTTTTCTGTTTCAGCTATTCTTAGTTGCTTTTTGCCCATACTGCTTACATATTCTCCAATAGTATTAGTATAGGATTCTGGTTTGTAAGCTACTTCTACTCCTTCAAGGGTTTTATCGTATTGAGTCATAGTTATATAATTTAAGTTTAAAGCTTCCCTTTTGAAGCCTTGGAACTCTTTATCATTTATTGCTCTAGTTATTTCTCTTGCTCTATCTGGTCTAAAGTTAAAGAATATTACTGAGTCATTATTACTTATTTTTCCTAATGCTTTACCATCTTCTTCTATAACACAAGGTACTACGAATTCATCTGTTTTATTATCGTTATAAGATCTTTGCATACATTCTACTCCTGAAGTAGCTCTTTCACCTTCTCCAAGTACCATAGCATTGTATGCTAGTTGAACTCTTTCCCATCTATTATCTCTATCCATAGCATAGTATCTTCCACTTACTGTAGCTAGTCTACCTACACCTATTTCACTCATATATTTTTCAATGTCAGCTACAAAATCAATTCCTGATGAAGGTGGAACATCTCTACCATCGGTAAAAGCATGAACATATACTTTGTTTAATCCTTTGTCCTTAGCCATCTTAATTAAAGCTTTAAGATGATCTATATGGGAGTGTACTCCACCATTAGATAGTAATCCCAAAAGGTGCAATGCACTATTATTTTCTTTAGCTTTATCCATAGCAAGGTTTAAAGCTTCGTTTTTAAAGAAGTTTCCTTCTTCTATTTCTTTTGTTATTCTGGTAAGTTCTTGATATATTATTCTACCAGCACCGATATTTAAGTGACCAACCTCTGAATTTCCCATTTGTCCTGCTGGTAATCCAACATCAAGTCCACTAGCATATAAATTAGTGTGCGGATAGTTACTCCAAGCTCTATCAAAATTTGGTTTATTTGCTGCTAATACAGCATTACCTTCCACTTTATCACTTAAACCAAAGCCATCTAATATCATTAACATTACAGGTTTTTTAGCCATAATATATTCCTCCAAAAATATGTTTATTCTCTTCCTAATTTTAAAATAAAAAAGAGTTAATTAATAATCATTATCTATTAATTATTATACTATTTATGTACACCTAAGACAATAGCCTATAAAATTTTATACAATTAATTATATCCTACAGTCTTAGGAATAGAGTTATATGTGACCCACTAAAAGGAATATATTAATAGTTAACTATACCTGCAAAATCTGATGCAACTAAGCTAGCTCCACCTACTAAAGCTCCATCTATATCAGATTTTTCCATTTGCTCTTTTATGGTAGATGGTTTAACAGAACCACCATACTGAATTCTAACCTTGTCTGATACTTCTTTTCCGTACAAACCTTCTACAACGGATCTTATTGCAGCTATAGTTTCATTTGCTTGATCTGCTGTAGCAGTTTTTCCTGTGCCTATAGCCCAAATTGGCTCATAAGCTATTACTATTTTCTCCACTTGCTCTTTTGTGAGTCCCATAAGATCAAGCTTAATTTGTGCACCAATGATTTCATTAGTTATGTTGGCTTCTCTTTCTCCTAAGGATTCTCCAACGCATAGTATTGGAATTAAGTTATGAGCAAATGCAGCTTTTAACTTTTTATTTACAGTTTCATCTGTTTCATTGAAGTATTGTCTTCTTTCGCTATGTCCTATAACAACATAGTCTACTCCCATAGCTTCTAACATACCTGGAGCAACCTCTCCTGTGAAAGCTCCCTTTTCTTCAAAGTGCATGTTTTGAGCTCCAACCTTTATATTAGTTCCTTTAGCCGCTTTAAGTACAGCATCTAATGATATAAAAGGTACACAAACCACTACGTCACAACTAGCATCTTTAACTAAAGGTTTTAATTCTTCTATAGTTTTTACCGCTTCATCTACTGTATAATGCATCTTCCAGTTTCCAGCTATAATCGGCTTTCTCACTAAAAACACCTCTTTCTTTCCCCTAATTTTTTAAAATAGTTTGTAATTTTTCACTATTTATCGTTTAAAGCAACTATTCCTGGTAATTCTTTTCCTTCTAAGAACTCTAGGGAGGCTCCTCCACCTGTAGATATATGAGTCATCTTATCTCCATAGCCTAATATATTAACCGCAGCTGCAGAGTCTCCTCCACCAATTATAGTAGTAGCATTTGCCTCTGACATTGCCTTTGCCACTGCTAATGTTCCCTTTGCAAAGTTTTCAAACTCAAAAACTCCCATTGGTCCATTCCAAATTACAGTTTTTGCTCCTTTAACTTCATCTGAGAATAATTTAGCGGTTTTAGGTCCTATATCTAGTCCCATATAATCTTTAGCTATGTTCTGATCTTCTGTAACTACAGGTGTTGCCTCTGCTGCAAATCTATCTGCCATTACAAAATCTAAAGGAAGTAGTAGTTTAACTCCTTTAGTCTTAGCTTTTTCTATCATTTCTTTTGCATAATCTACTTTATCTGCTTCAAGTAGTGAAGTTCCTATTTCATATCCTTGAGATTTTAGGAAAGTATATGCCATTCCTCCACCTATTATTAAAGTATCTACTTTTTCTAATAGATTGTTTATAACATTTATCTTATCAGAAACCTTAGCTCCTCCAAGTATTGCTACAAATGGTCTTTCTGGATTTTCTACAGCATTTCCTAAGAATTTTAATTCTTTTTGAATTAAGTATCCACACACTGCTGTGTCAATGAATTTAGTAACTCCCACTGTAGAGCAGTGAGCCCTATGAGCAGTTCCAAAAGCATCATTTACATATACATCTGCAAGAGATGCTAAATCCTTTGAAAAACTATCTTCGTTTTTGCCTTCCTCAGGTCTAAATCTTGTATTTTCAAGAAGAACTACATCTCCTTCTTTCATTTCAGATACAGCCCTTTTAGCATTTTCTCCTACAACTTCATCATCTGCAGCAAATATTACTTCCTTCTGAAGCATTTCACCTAATCTCTTTGCTACTGGTGCTAAAGTTTTTGATGGATCTGGTCCTTTAGCTTTTCCAAGGTGGGAACAAAGTATAACCTTAGCCCCATTTTCCATTAAATATTTAATTGTAGGCATAGCTCCTACTAATCTATTTTCATCTGTTATAACTCCATCTTGAAGTGGCACGTTGAAGTCGCATCTTACTAAAACTCTTTTACCTTTTACCTCTATATCTTCTATAGTTTTTTTATTAAATTGCATAGCCTTCACCTCTTTTTACAATTATAGATTTTACTATCTGCTTAAAAGAGTCTGGTCTTATAGCTTAATTAACTACAAAACCAGACCTTTATTAAGCCTATTAAAGCTATTATTTTTTATTTACATATGAAACTTAAAATTATAAGCTCTTTGCAACCTTTGAAGCTAAGTCTGCTAATCTATTTGAATATCCCCACTCATTGTCATACCAAGAAATAACTTTAACCATATTTCCTTCTATAACCATTGTTGATTGAGCGTCTACTATTGAAGATCTAACATCTCCTCTGTAATCCATAGATACTAGTGGTTCTTCTTCATATCCAAGGATACCTTTCATATAAGTATCTGCAGCTTCTTTTAATGCAGCGTTTACTTCTTCAACTGTTGTATTCTTTTCTACTTCAACAACTAAGTCTGTGCAAGAAACAGTTGGAGTTGGAACTCTTAATGAGAATCCATTTAATTTTCCTTTTAATTCTGGTAATACAAGTGCAACTGCTTTAGCAGCTCCTGTTGTAGTTGGTATCATTGACTCCGCTGCTGCTCTTGCTCTTCTTAAATCACTATGAGGAGCATCTAATATCTTTTGGTCATTTGTGTATGAGTGAACAGTTGTCATAAGACCTTTCTTTATACCGAATTTTTCATGTAAAACTTTAGCAAATGGAGCTAAGCAGTTTGTTGTACAAGATGCGTTTGATATAATATGATGATTTTTTGCATCATATTTTTCATCATTAACTCCCATAACTATTGTTATATCTTCATTTTTAGCTGGTGCTGATATAAGGATTTTTTTAACTCCTTCTTGATCCATATGAGCTTTAGCTTTTTCAGCATCTGTGAAGAATCCAGTAGATTCTATAATTATTTCAGCTCCTACTGAAGCCCAAGGAATATTCTTAGGATCTCTTTCAGCAAATATTTTTATTTCTTTTCCATCAACTACTATTGAACTTTCTTTTGCTTCTACTGACTTGTCATATCTTCCAAATAATGAGTCATATTTTAAAAGATGAGCTAATGTTTTAGAATCAGTTAAGTCGTTGATTGCAACCACTTCTAATTCACTTCCATAATTAGCTAATAACGCCTTGAAAACGTTTCTTCCTATTCTACCAAAACCGTTTATTCCAACTTTAACCATTTAAAATCTCCTCCTAATTTTTACTTTAATTAGTTTATTATAAATATTTATATACCCAAGTTAAAATCCTTTGGACCTATTAAAAAGTATACAAATAGTTTTATAGCTCTTTTTTTATTATTTCCATAAGACCTCTAGCTGCACCTTCATCTGTAATAAGTGTACTGTTATCATTTCCAAACTCTGTAGAAATAATAGCATCAGCCTTGCTAGCACCACCAGCTACAGCTATACGAATTGGTATTCTCTTAGTATCACTTAAAGTAACACCTACAGATGAGGTTGAGCATACAAGACTACCTTTTTTATCAAAGTAACAGCCAAAAGCTTCTCCTACTGCACCCTTATCTACAATGTTCTCTACCTTCTCAGGGTCCATTCCTCTTTTTACTGCCATCTCTTCAGCTTTTCCAATTCCGTATATTAAAACATCTGCATTTTTTATGCTATCTAACACATCTTTTATGTCTCTTTCATTTAATATACTGTCTAATATCCTATCACTTATATTATCTGGCACATGAAGCATCTTGTAGGATCCATTTGTCTTTTTAGATAAATTAGCTGCTAGTGTATTAGCCTGTGTCTCCACATTTCTTCCCATTCCACCTCTGGCCGGAACTACTAATACCTCCTCTATGTTATTCATTTTAGGGAAGTTATCTATGACTTCCTTTATTGTACTGCCACCTGTAAGAGCTATGGTGTGCCCACTTTTTAATGTAACCTTTAAAAAGTTAGCTGCTGCTCTTCCAATCTCTTTAATTACAGTTTTATCTTCATCCATATCTCCTGGAACTATTATGACATTTTTTAAACCAAGGGTAGTTTTTATAATACTTTCGATTTCAGATAATCCTTTAATTTCATGTATGAAACTTTTAAGTTTATCTATTATCTCTTCCCCTTCCTCTGTCACTGTCATTCCCGGTGTGTTTATATCAATAAGATTTTGAGATTTCAAAAAATTTATCTCAGTCCTTACTACTCTCTCCCCTAAATCTAGTTGATTAGCTAATATCCTTCTGCCAATAGGTTGATTATAGTATATAGTTCTCAAAATATTATATCGCTTTTCTAAAAGCTCAATTAATTCCGGAACTATCTTTTGTTGTAACTTAAGAATTTCTTCCAAGAAAAACACTCCTTTGGTCATTAAGTGTCCCAGTTGATAATTTTACGTCCCACACTTATTATTATAAATTATTTTTCTTAACTTTTAAATAGGCTTTTATAAAAATTTGTTAACATTGTGTTAAATTCTGTGGAAATTCATCAAGTTTTCTCTTTTTGGAAAAAAAAGGCTCTGTTTTAAAGCATATTATTTTAAAACAAAGCCTCTAGATAACCGTCCAATGGTGCTACAGATAAACAGAGTTCTTGCCTTTTGAAGGAGTTTTTACTCTCTCTAAAGCTTAGAGATCCTTATCCAGGGACGTAGCCGCTCTTTATTGCCACTTTGAATAAGATGGGAGTATTAAAGCGGTTAGTCATCAGATAAAAACAATAGAACTTTATCATACATTTAAAAAGATTAATACTCTAATGCTTTTAATAATAAAGTTTAAAATCACTACATAAAAAGATGTATTAAAATCTTTTTCTCTTACTAGATGACTTTATTCCTAGTTCCTCTCTGTATTTTGCCACAGTCCGACGAGAAATATTCATATTCATTTTATTTAATTCATCACAGATAATCTGATCTGAAAGGGGTTTCTTTTTATTTTCTTCATCAATTAATTTTTTAATTTGATTTTTAATGTTTATAACAGAAATATCCTCTCCCTCATTATTACTATATATACCTGTTGTAAATAAATCCTTTATCTTTATTGTACCTTTGCTTGTGTATACATACTTATCTCTTATAGCTCTACTTATAGTTGACTCATGCATACTTAAGCTTTCTGCTATTTCTTTCAAGGTCATAGGTTTTAAGTACTCAGCTCCAAATTCAAAATAATCATATTGAAGTTCTATAATCTTTTCAAGAACTCTATATATTGTACTTTTTCTTTGTTCTACACTTTTAATTAAAAACATTGCACTATTTATCTTATCTTTTACAAAATCCACCGCAAATTTATCTTTTTCTTCTTTTAATATATCCTTATATACATTATTTATAGATAGCCTAGGTAGTAAACTATCATTCATTATTATATGGTATTCACCATCAATCTTTCGAATATAAGCATCAGGCACTACATACCTTACTTCTTCTCCAGTAAAAAATCCTCTCGATGGTTTTGGCTCTAAAGTTTTTATCTTATCTCCATAGTATTGTGCCTCTTTGGCTGTTATGTTTAGTTCCTTTGCAATGTTTTGATATCTATTTTCTGCTAAGTCCTCTAAATGATTATCTATTATATCCAATATCTTGTCATTGCCTAACTCTTTTTTCTGTATTTGAATTTTAAGACACTCTTTTATATTTCTAGCACCTATTCCATCGGGATCTAAACTTTGAATTATCTTTAATGCTTTTTCTGCAAGTTCTATACTTATTTTAATCTCTTTTGATATATCCTCAATGGATATGGGTAAATATCCTCTACCATCTAAACTTTCTATTATATATTCACAAATAGATTTTATGTAATCATTCTCATTCAGTTCTAAAATTTGTTCATGTAAATACTGCTTTAGGGATGTTTTATTTGATATAAAATTAAAGGGTGATACTTCATCATCATCATTATTATAGCTCCCATAACTTTGAGATCCATAATTATCAAATTCTAAATATTTTACAAGCTCTTTATAGTCTATTCTATCTTTTACTTCTTCTTCTTTTTTCTCCTCATAAGCTGCTTCTAATACTGGGTTTTCTTGAAATTCCTTGTCTATATATTCTTGCAGATCATAACTAGACATCTGTAATAATTTCACAGAAAGTTGCATCTGTTGAGTCATTATTAACTTTTGCTCTTGGGTTAAATTTAAATTAAAATCAATTTTCATATTTCATGCTCACCCTACTATCAATTTAGTTATTGTTAATTATATCATTTTTTAGTTATTTGTAAATGATAACAGTCTGCTTCCTATTAATGCAAAATCTATTTTCATATTTTTTTCATAAGATTTTCACTTTATTCTCATATTTCTTTTCTATATTAGCTTGCTCATCTAAAGTTATTAAGATGACAATTACTATATCTATGATTTCATTATACTCCTTACTAATCTTAAGATATCAAGACAAAATTTCTTTAAAAATCATCGCAGTAGGTACTTATAGCATAAAAAAAGAGAACTCTCTAGAGTCCTCTAATTACACATATATTATCTCTCGCCTTTTTTGTAAGGAACCCCATCAGCTAATGGAGCTTGAGTCTTTCCTACAAATCCTGCAAGCATTATCATTGTTAATAGGTAAGGGAAAGCCGCATAGAACTCTCCTGGTATCTTCCAACCAAAACCTTTAGCGTATAACTGTAATGTTTCAGCAAATCCGAATAATAAACATGCAAGCATCGCATTTTTAGGTTTCCAGTTACCAAATATCATAGCTGCAAGAGCTATAAATCCTCTACCACTTACCATGTTCTCTCTGTATAAATTCATTATACCTATAGAAAGTGTAGCTCCTCCAAGTCCACCTAGAACTCCAGAAAGAATAACAGAGAAGTAACGAATTTTATAAACATTTATCCCTAAAGTATCCGCTGCCTTTGGATGTTCTCCTACAGCCCTAATTCTTAAACCTAAAGGAGTTTTATATAATATATATTGTGATACAAATACTAGTATTATAGCTACCCACACAAACCAGTTTAACTCTGCTAAGATAGGTCCTATTAAAGGAATCTTAGCGAACATTGCTGAAGGGTATGGTAGAGAAGTTACTACACTAGTTTGTGATGGTGTACCGAAGAACTTATAAACTAAGTAACTCACAAAAGCTGCTGAAAATACATTGATACCAACACCTGATACAACCTGATCTGCCATTAGATGAATACTTAAATAAGCATGTAACGCAGCAAATAAAGCTCCTCCAAGTATAGCAAAGATTATACCTATCCATGGACTTCCAGTAAGATATGAACCTAATACTGCAAAGAATGCTCCTGCAGTCATTATTCCTTCTAATCCTATGTTAACTACTCCTGATTTCTCAGAAAAAACTCCACCTAAACTTGCAAATATAAGAGGCGTTGCTAGTCTTAAGGTAGCAGAGATTATACCAACAATTGCTAAAGTCAATGGACTATTCATTTATAATCGCCTCCTTCTTTTTCTTCTGTGACATCCACTTAAACACATATTCTGCCGCTATAAATAGTATAACTATACCTTGTACTAGGGTAGATATAGTCTTTGGTATTCCATAAAGCATTAATGTACCTGAGCTTAAGTTTAAAGCTCCAAATAATAATGCTGAGAATATAACCCCTATAGGATTACTCTTAGCTACTAAAGCCACGGCTATACCATCAAACCCAAAGTTAGGGAATCCAAATAGTTGAACAGATTGAAGTTGAACCCCAGCTATATGAATAGCACCACCAAGACCTGCTACAGCTCCTGAAATAGCCATAGCTAATACTATGTTTTTCTTTATACTTATTCCACCATACTCTGCTGCAAAGGCGTTTAATCCTACAGCACGAATTTCGTATCCTATGGTAGTTTTCCAAAATAGAACATAAACAAGAACTGCTAATATCAATGCAATAAATAGACCAGTGCTCAACCTATAGTTTTCCCCTAAAAATCTTGTAAGATGAGCTGTTTCCTTAATTGGATAAGTTGAAGCACTATCTGGTTTATGGAATATCCCCATAGTAAAGTAGTTTGATAAGTGCATAGCTATGAAGTTCATCATTATAGTATTAACAACTTCATTAGTTCCAATTTTAGCCTTTAAATAGCCTGGTATAGCAGCCCATAAAGCACCCGATGCCATACCTCCAATTAATACCAATACTATATGTAGAACCTTTGGTATTCCAGGTATAAGACCTATCATAGTTGCTGTCATCATACCTATAATAAACTGTCCTTCAACCCCTATATTAAATAAACCTGTTTTAAAGGCTATGGCATGGGCAAGTCCAGTAAATATTAAAGGGGTAGTAAATACTAATGTCTCTATAAATTGAGATCTTTCTCCAAAGCTACCAGCCCAAATTGATGAAAACAGCGTCTTAGCTGACTCTCCAAACCCTTCATTTAAAGCTATCATTACAAAAAACACAGATATAAATAAAGCAACAACTATTGAAAAAATTGAAATAGAAAAATCTTTTAAAAATCCCGGTAGGGCTATCTTATCTTTTTTAGATTTACTCATGTTTCTCCCCTCCCTCTGCTTCTTTCTTCAAGGTACCTCCAGCCATTAAAATACCAAGTTTTTGTTCTGTAGCATCTTTAACATCTAATATATCAACTATTTGACCATCATATATAACAGCTATTCTATCTGCAAGAGAAAGCACCTCATCTAGTTCTAAGGATACTAAAAGCACCGCTCTATTATTATCTCTTTCTTCAACTAATCTTTTGTGTATATATTCTATAGCACCAACATCTAGACCTCTTGTAGGTTGAGCTGCTATAAGTAACTCTGGGTTCTTTTCGATTTCTCTTGCTATAACTATCTTTTGTTGATTACCACCAGATAGTGAAGAAGCGAATACATCTTCATTAGGTGTTCTAACGTCATAGTTTTTAATTAACTTTTTCGCATGCTCTCTAACTTCTTTATAATTCATCATAATTCCATTTGCAAAAGGTTTTTTATAATGTATTCCAAGTATTGAGTTTTCTACTAAAGAATATTTTAAAACTAATCCTCTTTTATGTCTATCTTCCGCTATATGTCCAAGACCTGCTTCTATAGCTTCTCTTGGGCTTTTTCCTGTTATATCTTTTCCGTTTAACACAATTTTTCCACCAATAGGTTTTCTAAGCCCTGTAATTGCCTCTATAAGTTCTGACTGCCCGTTACCATCAACACCTGCTATAGCCAGTATCTCGCCTCTTCTAACCTCTAGATTTACACCTTTTACTGCTGGGATTTTACGGTGGTCTAAGACTTGAAGGTTTTCTATATTTAAAACACTTTCTCCAAGCTTATTATTAGCTTTTTCTACCATGAGATTTACTTTTCTACCCACCATCATTTCAGCTAACTCATCAATGTTTGTTCCCTTAGTTTCTACAACCCCTATTAACTTACCTCTACGAATTATAGTTACCCTATCACTCATGCTCATAACTTCTTTTAGTTTATGAGTTATAAGTATGATAGATTTTCCTTCTTTCACAAGATTTTTTAGGATTACTCCTAATTCATCAATTTCTTGTGGAGTAAGCACTGCTGTAGGTTCATCTAGAATAAGTATCTCTGCTCCTCTGTAAAGAGCCTTTAATATTTCCACTTTTTGTTGCTGACCCACAGTCATGTCTTCTATAACGGATTCCGGGTTTATATTGAAGCCATATTTTTGTGAAAGCGCTTTAGTATCCTCTATAGCTTTATTAATATCTATATTAAATCCTTTTTTGGGTTCGTTACCCAATATCATGTTTTGAGCTACTGTAAAATTATGAACCAACATAAAATGTTGGTGAACCATTCCTATACCAAGATTTATAGCTTCCTTTGGGTTTTTAATAGTTACTTTATTCCCCTTTACTAGTATATCTCCAGCTTCTTGTTGATATAATCCATAAAGAACATTCATTAATGTAGTTTTTCCTGCGCCATTTTCCCCTAACAAAACATGTATTTCGCCTTTTTCTAAATCAAAATCAACGTTTTCATTAGCAATGACACCAGGGAAAACCTTAGTTATTCCTTTCATCTCAATAACTTTTCCCATGAAGTTTTCTCCTCCCTATTTATTTGAAAAAGACTAGATGCGGGGCATCTAGTCTATTATGTTTTAAATTACTTAAGCTCTGGAGCTTTAAATTCTAAAGCATCTTTTCTTATTCCAGGAACAACTATCTTACCATCTTTTATTTCTTGTTCAGCTTTTTTAGCTAATTCAAGAGCATCTTTTGGAACTGATGGATGAATAGTTGGAGCTATTCCTACTGCACCTTCTTTAATTCCTAATATCTTATGTTCTCCACCTTTAAATTTGTCAGCTTGAATGTCTTTGATTGTATCTATAACTGCAACATCAACCTTCTTTTCCATTGAGAATATGATAATATCTTTATAGTCTTTTGCAGTAGGTGTAACTGCTTGGTCTGAGTCAACACCGATTGCAAATTTATTCATATCTTTTGCAGCTTTAAAAACTCCAAGTCCTGATCCACCAGCAGCATGATAAATTATATCAGCTCCACCATTGTATAAAAGTTTTGCAGCTTCATAGCCTTTACCTTGGTCAGTAAAAGAGTCTATATATTTAACATTTTGTCCTGGAGTCTTTTCATCTGTAGGCATTAATAATTTTCCTGCTTCTGGATTAACAGACATAACTCCTGCTGCAAATCCAACTTCAAATCTATTAATAACGTCTCCTTCTTTTCCTCCAACAAATCCTATTTTGTTTGTCTTAGTCATCTTACCAGCTATAACTCCTGCTAAGAATGAACCTTCATGCTCCTTAAATGTTACGGATGAAACATTAGGATTTTTAACAATAGTGTCTACTATTAAGAATTTTTTATCTGAAACTTGCTTTGACACATTACTCATAGCTTGCTCCATCATGAATCCACATCCAACTATTAAATCAGCTTGATTTGACATAGTCTTTAAATTTGGTTCGTAGTTATCTTGTTGTTTTGATTCTATAGCATTTAGCTTTTGAATTCCTAAATCTTTAGTTGCTTGTTCTATACCTCTACTAGCAGACTCATTGAAGGAACCATCGTTAACTCCTCCTTCATCAGTAACTAATCCAACTTTAATTTTCTTTGCGCCTGTATCTACAGCTGGTTTTTTATCCCCCTCAGCACTTTTTCCAGCGCAACCCGCGAATAATGTAGCTACTACTGCAACTGATGCTAGAGCAGCAACTAATCTTTTCTTATTCATAGTAATTCCCTCCTAAATTTTTATACTTCCTCAGCAACATATAAATTCTATAAATCTCTAAAAAATCCTTCTTAATTTGTAGTTAAAAATTAACTAATCTTTAACTTTATTATATTTATATGAACTGAGTTAATAAATAGTACATATAATTATACGTTTACATAGTTTTTAAATATTAAACCGCTTACATATATATTATAGCATTATACAAAACTATGCAATAAGAATTTTTTTAAAGACTATAGTACCCATTTTTACCTATGTCGCCCTTACATTATATCATAGTATTTTTACAAATGGAATACTGAAAAATTTAAAAACTATAATTTTTCGCTGTAGCTTAATCCTAGAATTAAACTACAGCGAAATTATTTAATATTTTATGACTTAAAGCCTGTTTTTGATAATACTTCCTCTGCCTTGGTTCCCTCTTCCTCATTTACAAGAACGATAGGTCCAGTGCATCCCATACCACTTTCTGAATATATTCCTTCTTTCCAAAGAGCTTTACAAGCATCTTCAAGTTCCAATATATCTATTCCTGCAATAGAATAAGTAACAACTTTCTTAGGCGGAACTTTTATATCCTCTTCAGTAGTTTTAACCTTTTCCTTAGTATTTTTTGCTATTATATCCTTTAATCCAACTTCATTAGCTCTATTAAATTCATCTTTTGCAACTTCCATTAATTTATTTTCTGCACAAGTAGCACAGTATCTTAAGGCTTCGCAAATAAGTGGTGCTCCAGATGCTCTTGAAACTATGTTAACAAGTTTTGTGTATCCTTCACCTACTCCTGGTCCATATCCTGCACCAACAGTTTCATAGTTTCCTCCAGTTGTAAAGGAAGAAAATATCTTTACTAAAAGATTACCTGTCAATGAGTCACAAACCATAACATCAGGAGTTGCAGTTAGAAGATCATTTCCTCTCATAACTGAACCACCATCAGCTCTTAAAGATTCTGCAAATTCAAATCCATATCCTTTATCTTTTAATTCCTTTAATATACGTTCAACTTGCCTTGCACCATCTATGTTTAATATACCCACCTTAGGATTTTTAATACCTAAAGACTTTGCTACAGATATACCTGAAATAGCGTTTATAACCATTCCTTCTACTCTATTTGTAGATGTGGTGCCTGTAGTAGTGGCTAATATTAAATCTCTACCTGTTGCTGGAGTTGATACTTTTCCTACTGTAGACACACCTATAGGAAAGTCGAAATGTTGTGTTACAGCGCCTTGAATCTGTCCTGACTCTAATAGTTCAACCATTTTTTTATGACCTTCTTCAGCATCCTTAACTTCTACTATAGTAAAATCTCCTTCTACTTTAGGTCCAATAAGTACTATTTCAAAGTCATTGTATCTTGATTTTGCTAATTCTGCAGCCTTTACCATTTCTTCTATGCCATGTTCGCTACCAAAAGTAGTAAGACCTATTTTAACCTTCTCTTTAAAGCTTCCACTTTTTATTCCTTCTGCTATGTCATTAAACACATCAGCTATCATATTTTTTACATTTAATTGTTCCATTATACTCACGCCCCTTAATTATTCATTAAGTAAGCTGCAAAATCTTTCATTGCATCAGCTACCATAGCTTTAACTTCTTCTTTTGAAATTCCCTCTGCTTCAGCTTTAACGCCAGTATTCTTTTCAACTACTATAGATACTCCATCAAATAAGTTAGTCATTCTTCCTAGGAACAAGCTTCCTTTTCCTACTACCATAAACTTATTCATGTTATCATTAAGCATATGCTCTCTAGCATGACCTATTATAGGCACTCCTGATGGAATATGACCTTGAGTTGGAGCGTATCCTGGATATCCATGTTTAGTTACAAAGCTTGGAAGCTCTTTTCTATCCAATTGACCCTTTTTAACTGCTAGAGCACCTATCATCTTATAGTTTTGAGTAGGTACATCTCCAGCTCCTGCTGATTCAGTTAAGTCTGGTGTTTGCATCTCTGGAGCAAACTTATCTATATCAGTTATTTTTAATCCTGCATGCTCAAGTGGTTCTAACACAAGTGCTTCTAAAACTGCTTGTGGTGAAGCTCCATGTCCAATTGTATGTCTTCCTACTATATCAGTTCTAAGAATTGGATTTACTCCATCATTTCCACTTACTAATACTGCAAATCCACCTAAGCAGTCTTCTAGAACTGGAAGTCCTTTTTTGATATGATCTCTTCCATTCATACCTAATTTAGCTGTAGAACCGCCTCCTACTA
The DNA here is from genome assembly GCF_018919175.1 of Clostridium simiarum. Lineage (GTDB taxonomy): Bacteria > Bacillota > Clostridia > Clostridiales > Clostridiaceae > Clostridium_L > Clostridium_L simiarum. The sequence goes on from NZ_JAHLQL010000001.1 coordinate 1,298,206, forward strand.
CTGCAACATTTTTATATACTCCTGATTTTACTAAAGCAGCAGCAGTTATTAAAGCATGAGTAGGTCCTGCACAGAATCCTCTCATATCTGATCCTGTAGCACCTGTAAATCCAGCTACTTCTCCTAGTCCTTTAGCTATATTTCCTCCACCTCTTTGGTTCATATCTCCTATAGCTTCTTCAGAACATTCAATTATATATTCAACTTCTTCAGTTTTAACGTCACAATCTTTCATAAGGTGCATTAAAGCTAAAACTCCTGAAGCTTTAACTGCTAGGTTTTCAACAATTATATGAGCAGTTAAATTTTTATCGAACTCATGAGCTCTTTTAATACAACCTACAAGTTCTTTACCTTCATATAATCCTTCTGCCACTCCATTATCTACAAGTTTCTTAATATCCTCTATTTCAACGCCTTCTTTTAGATCATTAGCTTTAATTTTTAATACAGGATGGTTGTTGAATTTTTCTCTTATTTTTTCAGTAAATGATTTCTCTAATAACACTAGATCAAATACATCTGAAAGTTTTATTAATCCATAAAACTCATCTTGAGGCATTATTTCGCCAAACTTACCATATCTATCAGCATTTTCAATTTTTTCATTGTACCATGGTCTAGGTCTTGTTGCTAATTCTTCTGGAGTCATGTTTCCAATATAAGTCTGATTTGGCGCATAACCTACTACTTCTTCAAAAGTTCTTAAATTATCTTTAATTTTTAATAAGTATTCTGAATCTGGATGTGTTTCTCTTTCAAGGGTTTGTGTTGTACCATTATGTATTACCATATCTGGTGCATTAACTAAAATATAAGATGCTTTTTTTATTACCGGAAAATCCATGTATAAAACCTCCCTCATTATTTAAAAGATTATGAAAATTAACAATTAAGAATTAGGACATAACTTCACAATCCCCATTCTTAACTCTTAATTATTAATTTTATAGGGGCAAGCCCTAAAGACTTGCTCCTATAATTTTTAAGGATTCTCTTATACTTCGAATACCTTTTGGCCTTCCACTGGTGTTTCAAGAGCTTCTAATGCTCTTTCCACCAATTTATATCTCAATTCATACTCATCCTTAGGCTCCAATGCTGGATTTCCTAATGGGTGTGGTATAGCTATGGTTGGAACTATTCTATTAGCACCAACTGTTAGAGATATAGGAACTACTGTACACATATGAACTACTGGTAATCCAGCTCTTTCAATTTCTTTAACTAGCGTTGCACCGCAACGTGTACAAGTTCCTCAAGTAGAAGTTAATATAACTGCATCTACTCCGTCAGCAATTAATTTTTTAGCTATTTCTTCACCAAATTTCTTTGAAGAAGCAACCGCTGTTCCATTACCAACTGTAGAATAAAAATATCTATGAAGTGATCCGATTTTTCCTTCCTTTTCCATATTTCTTAAAACATCTACAGGAATTACTCTATCAGAATCATCATTAGCATAAGTTGGATCATATCCACCATGTGCTGTTTCATAAGTTTCTTTTGTTAAATCCATTACTCCTTCTATGTCATACTCGCCATATTTGGAAGCACTTGAAGATTCTATATGATCTGGGTTTCCTTTTGGAACTGTTCCTCCAGATGTAACTATAGCAACCTTTGATTTAGTTATGTCAGCTATAGGAGGTAATGCATCTACCCTATCAAACACAGGCATTTTAAACTCAGTAACGAATTCTTCACCTTTAAGTTTTTTAACTAATAAATCAACTGCTCTCTTAGAGCCTCTCTTATCAGCAAAGTAATTCTTTCTGATACCTCTTTCAATATATCCCTCTTCTGATGGTAATAATATTTCCTCACCCTTTGCAAGCTTTAAAGCTAATTTAGCTATAGCTGGAAGCGCTTGTCTCATACCAACTGCACTGTTTCTTGTTTCAACAATGTATAATTGTTTTTTATACATATCTGCTCCTGGGTTTTCTGGGTACATAGCTGTAAGCACTGGTATATTTAATTTTTCCTCCACTGCCTTTGCTATAGCTCCGCAAGCAACCCCATATCTTCCAGCATTAAATGCTGGTCCTGCTATAAATAGATCTGGTTCAAATTTCTTCACCATTTCTATTATTTCAGCTTCAGCCTCTTCCATATTCTCATTGAAATATGAGTCTCCGCATATTATAGTTCCTACTATAGTAGCTTCTCCCTTGAACAATCCATTAAGTCCCATTCCAGGACCAACAAATCCCTCTCTAGCTTCTGGTGTTATATCTGCTTTTTCTTCTCCACCTATTCCAGCGTAAAATTGGTTAATGTAATGTACTACACGTATCAAAACTATTTCCCCCCTTCATGGAGTTTTTTATTTATCTTATTTATTGTATTGAGAAAATTCATCTCTTACGTTTTTAACTTCCTCTATGATAGCATCAACATCTAAAACCATTTCCATCATTCCACATTGTTCATCATATATTGTAGCATCACACTCATCTTTAACTTCAGGTTCTACCATATGATAAACACCAAGTCCTAATGCAACACCTGCTAGAGGACCTGCAAATGTTGGGTCTCCAGCAGCAACTGTTTCTGCTGAAAGTCCTGAAGCTTCTGCTTCTGCTCCACCTATTACAACTACTACATTTTCTGGACCATGCTTTTCAGTAAGGTCTTTTACTCTTTGTTGGATCTCCAGATCCATAGCACCTGCGGCTGTTCAAACAAAGCATTCTGTTGAAGCAAATATTACCTCTGCTCCTGCTGATTTTACACAAGCCTCTATAGCTGGGCCTGGTATTCCATCTCTATCGCCTATAGCAATAACTTTTTTTCCTTCTAACATACTATCCTTCCTTTCAAAACCAGTTAATTAAAGTATTTTATGATTTCCTAAATTTTAGTATCCCTTAGCTGTTAAGTAGTTAAATCCAACTTCTGAAGTAGCTCCAGTTACAACTTGAATTTCTGCATTTATAGAGCCATCTTCTCTTAAACTTCCTAAGTATCCTCCAGCTATTATATTTGCAACTTCTGGATGACCTATTACTCTCTTCATTGGAGGTAATGTTATAACTTCATTAGCATTTCCACCTGTAACTACAGCATCACCCTTTGGAGTTGAGTCTGCAAGTGATTGTGAACTTCCATCTTGTCCTGCATATTCATCAGTAAGAAGTACTGTCTTTATTCCTTTTTCTGTGATTTTATTGCAGTTCATAACTAAGTCAGCATCTGGATTACCAAATCCTTCTTCTGATATTATTACCGCATCAGCACCTAAAAATTCAGCTAATTTTGCAGTCATATTTGATGATCTTTCTTTATCTGCAAGGTATACGTTTTCGTTAGTTATTATACACCCTAAGAAGTTGTAATCTTTTCCATGTCTTTCGTATAAGTCTTCTATTATTGGATGATTTAAGTGAACATAACTTGGGTTTTTATCACAAGCTGAAACACAGTTTCCACTCACTATAGCGCCATCAAAGACTTCTGTTGGATAAATAAATGTTGGTATTATCTTCTTAGCATCCACTCCATAAACATAAGTGTCATGAAGTAAGCCTTGAGTTTGAAGCATATAAACATATACAACCTTTGGTAGGTCTGGATATTGTTTAACTTGCTCTAACAGTGGTAAAGTTTCAAAAGTTTTAACTTCATCTGGCTCCACATCTTTTCCTGCTTTTCCTAGGTATGTAGCTGCCTTAAATCCTATCATTCTTACTGCTTCTTCGTGATCATGTTGAGGAACTCCCTCTTTAGGTTCAACTATTATAACTAAGTTATTAGTTTTTGAGAATGGAGTATATCTAGCTCCCTCACCTGTCATGTCAATGATTCCTTCTTGGAATCCAACTATTTTTCCAGTAGTAACTACAGCTGCACCTTTTAAGACATGAGTTTTTCCTGATCCTACAGTATCAACTTTGCTGATGAATCCAGGGAATATTCCACCCTTACCTTCAACTTTTACTCTAGGTTCAATTACGTCTTTAACAGGAATTATTCTTACTTCTTCACCTGGTCTTGCAATATCAAAATCAATACTGTGAATTCTTTCATCACCAGATACTTCTTTTAATAATTCCTCTTTGTTTACATAAAGTACCCCATTTTGAACTTTTGTCTCTGGCCCAAATTGGATATCTTTTATAAATATATTTCCAACTTCTAGACGCAAAGCGTTCACCTCCTAAATATTCTTATATCATCCAAGATTACTATGAATTCATCCATAGCAATCTTGGTCTGAACCTTATATACTATAGAGTTTCATATACTCCTTTGATGAAGTTTTCAACATCATCAATAGTGCTGATTTTATCTGGAGTAATTGTTTCTGCTCTTTCACCATTTTTATATATTATCATTGTTGGTAATCCTAAAACTCTTTGAGCTATAGCAAGTCTTCTAGAACCACCTATGTTCAAGCTAGCAAACTTTATTTTATCACCATATTTTTCTTCTAAAGCATGAACTCCAGGCATAAGTTCCTTACATATTTCACACTTATCCCCCCAGAAATCAACAAATACAGGTTTTTCTGTGTACTGAGTCACTTCAGCTTCAAAATTATCCTTATTTAATTCTAACATTTGTAAATCCCTCCATTTTATTATTTGTGGATATATTTAAATTATCCTTATTCAGCAAAATTAGCTTCAATGTATTTTTCTGCTGTAGTTGCAGCTATAGCTCCATCAGCAGCTGCTGTTACAACTTGTCTTAAAGTCTTTTCCCTTACATCTCCAGCAGCAAATACTCCTGGAACATCACATCTCATTTCTTCATCAGTTATGATGTCTCCTCTATCATTCAACTTAATCTTATCTTTGAATAATTCAGTTATTGGTAAATATCCTACGAATACGAAACATCCATCTACCTTAAGTTCACTTATTTCACCAGTGTTTACATTTTTAAGTACTAAACCTTCAAGTATTTCATCACCTTTAGCTTCTTCAACTACAGTGTCTAGTATAAACTTAATTTTAGGATTCTTTTGAGCCTTCTCTAAGGAAGTTTTAGCTGCTCTAAATCCTTGTCTTCTGTGTATTATAGTTACACTGTCTGCAAATTTAGTTAAATATATAGCCTCATCTATAGCAGAATCTCCTCCTCCTATAACTGCAACATCTAACTCTGTAAAAAAGTCAGCATCACAAGTTGCACAATAGGAAACTCCTCTTCCTCTTAACTCTATTTCATTTTTAAAACCTGAAAGTCTTGGATAAGCTCCTGTTGCTATTATGATAGTTTTAGCTTCATAAGTTTCTTTTTTACAAATTATTTTTTTTACTTTTCCATCTAATTCAACTTCTAAAACTTCATCTTTTACAAACTCAGTACCAAATTCTTCTGCTTGTTTTCTCATCCTTTCAACTAAACCTGGTCCTGTACAATTTTCCATAGACCCTGGATAGTTTTCTAATTCTTCTGTAGTTGCTGTTTGTCCTCCAAACTTACCTCTTTCTATTAAAAGAGTCTTCATTTTTGATCTTGCAGCATATAATCCTGCTGACAGCCCTGCTGGGCCTCCCCCAATTATGATAGTATCATAGATATGAGCCATATAAGTTCCTCCTTACGTAAATTAAATTAATATTTCAACAATTTTTGAGCTAATTTATTTTGTGAGTATATTATATCCTAAATTATGTTTAATTTATAGCGTGATATATTAAATCATAATCTATTAATTGAAAGTCACTTAAAATACTCTCTGACCAATTAGGTGTTTTAAAATCTCTAAGAAATTTCTTCGTGGTGTTGATAGCGTTTTCAATGATATTCAAAGAATCCATATCTAAAGTACTTAACTTATCTTTTGAAACCAATACTGTTCTGTATGGTGTTTCATTAGGCTTTATACTACTCATCAATGGATGAGTTAATAATTTATGACCTAAGTGTATGTAGTCTCTTACCTTATATAACACCTTCAAAGATTCTTCATTTATGAATTCTACTGTATATTCTTGTTCAAGCTTTTCTTTACTTAAAGCATTGTTTGTTATAACTATAAACCTTTCAATAATCATATCTATTCCTTCCTTAGTTAGGTTTGAAATCTAAAAATTATATTGTTTTTATCTTGAAAGATTTTATGCTTTTTTCAAAATCTTTCAATAATTTTTTCGTTAAAAAAAGACAGAAGAAAGAAGCCCTTTAAGCCCTTTTCCTCTGTCCTTGTACCTGAGAGAATTACTCCTTCGGTGCTTTCGCTTTCCAGAGATGTGTCAACTTTCGGTTCTTTTGCCTGAGAGATTCATAATATATGGGCTATATTACTTATTCCTTCGGCTACCTTCTAAAACATAAGGTTATCTCCCGAAAATATCATCCACTTTTAATATTTACTTGTTATTTTTTTCACCTTAATTATACAACATAAAAAGAAAAATTTCCATCATTATTTGGTATATGTGCTATTGCATTTACTTATAGCTACTATTATGAAATCGTATAGATTGTTAAAAACCTATCTATTATTGTGATTTAATTAATATTTTTCTATAAAAAATACTCCACAAGCTCTAGGACCAGAATGTGTCCCTACAGTACATCCAACCTCTGCTTCAACAAAATTATACTTTTCTTTTATGAGTTTTTCTCTCAAAACCTCTATAATATCTTCATTTTCTGCATTTAATAATATCATAGGAACTTTTTCATCTAACTGCACGTTTTCTAAATGCTCTAATATATATTTTAGTGCTTTTTTACTGCCTCTAACTTTATCTTCTACAGCCATCTCGCCATCTTTTACTGCAAGTATGGGTTTAATACCTAATATATTTCCAATAACTCCCGCAGTTTTTGAAAGCCTTCCTCCTTTAACTAAATGTTCTAGGCAGTCAAAAGCTAGGACACTTTTCACATGAGGAATTGTATTTATTATATCTTCTTTTATATCAAATATGTTTTTTCCTTCTTCTACTAAAATACAAGCTTTTATAACTAAAAGGCCTAATCCAGAGGTAACACTTTGTCCATCGATAACTACTATTTCTTCGCTATCCAAAGTTTCTTTAGCTATACAAGCAGACTGATATGTTCCACTCATTTTAGATGATAAATGAAGAGATATTATCTTATATCCCTCATCTAAATATCTCTTATAACATTCTATGAACCTTTGAGGTATTACTTGAGATGTATGAGGAAACCCCTCTCCTTCTTCTATCTTTTCTAATAAAGATTTAAAATTAATATCTATACCATCGACATAGGTTTTTTCACCAAAGTTGATAGTTAATGGCAGTACTTCAATTTCATACTTTTCTATAATGGATCTCGGCAGATCTGCAGTGCTGTCCGTTATTATCTTTATTTTTTCCATTTCCTCTCCAAATCCCCTTTACTTCATAGTAGGAAAACTAAATTGTCTAAGTGCTTCATAAGTCATTATAGCCACAGTATTTGAAAGATTTAGCGACCTAGTGCTGGTATTTATCATAGGTACCCTTATACATCTCTTTGGATCGCTATCCCTTATGTAATCTGGAAGCCCTGAAGATTCTCTCCCAAATACTATAAAATCACCTTGTTTAAATTCTACCTCATGATAAAAATTGCTTCCCTTTGTGGTAGAAAAATAAAAAGTGCTATCTTTATATTTTTCTCTAAGATCTTCATAACTTTCATGAATTTCAATATCTAAAAAAGGCCAGTAGTCCAATCCAGCTCTTTTCAAATGTTTTTCATCTAAACTAAATCCTAAAGGTTTTATTAAATGTAGCTTAGAATTTGTTAATACACAAGTTCTAGCAATATTACCTGTATTTTGAGGTATCTCTGGTTGATATAATACTATATTTAAATTCAAATTAATTACCTCCAATTTATCCAATTGATTTTTATACTACAAAATATTAAAACTTTATAACTATGTAAAGATACCATAATAAATATTATACTTGATTCTTATTCATAATTTTATTAAAATATCATGAATTTAATATGAATTTCTCTATTGCCTTTGCTACGCCATCACTATCATTGTTATCTGTTACATAATCAGCTTGCTTTTTTATATCCTCTGGAGCATTTCCCATAGCTATACCTAGTCCTGCAACTTTTATCATAGATAAATCATTTTCGTTATCACCGATACAGATTATTTCCTCTGGGTTCAAACCATAATATCCTGCAAGAATTTCTACTCCTCTTCCTTTTGAAACCCCTTCTGTCATTATCTCACAATTATTTTCATAAGAACTTACCACTTCAATTCCTGACATTTTCATTATTTCTGATTTAACATTTTTTATTTTTTCTACATCTTCATCAATAGCTATACATTTTACTATAGAATCCTCATACTTTTCAAAAATCTGTTCCCAATCTTTCTCTACAATATGTATATCTATTTTATTATCCTCTGGTAAATAGCTATTCATGTCTGAATATATTTTCGCAGAAAATACCATTTTATCAGAAAACATAGCATTAGGAGTGTGGAAATGCGCATGAACCTTATGTTTTTGTAACACCTTTAATAGACTATTACATTTATCTTTTCCTAGCACATTTTTGTATATTACATCATTCTTATCTTTTTCTCTTATAAATGCACCATTAGCTGAAATTATAGGGGCTTTGATATGTAACATGTCTGCATAATAATTGGCAGAATTAAACATCCTCCCTGTACTTACAACTATATGTACTCCCTTTTCATGAGCCTTTTTTATAGCTTCCTTTGTTCTATCGCTTATGTCTTTATTACTATTTAACAAAGTACCATCCATATCTGTACATAACATTTTATATTTCATTGTATACCCTCCTGTTTATTTCATCCTTTTTTTCTAATAATAAGATTAATATATTAAATTTTGTAATTATTTATTGAAATTAATAGTTTCTACCTACATTATCTCATTATATCAAAATTTAAATAAAATGAAACTACCCCTTTACTTAAGGAGTAGTCTTAATTCTATAAGGTAGAATATATTTGAATAAATAATATTTTATTTTACCCTGTGTTTTTAAATATTTTTCTAAAGTAAAATAAAATTCATTCCAAGAGAAAGCATCTGGATTATAGCCGCCATAATATTCTTTATATAAGTTTTCTACAAGATCTGAACACATATTTCTAAGTTCAATATCATTGATTCTTTTTACAAAGTCTCCTTCTGTTTCTGTTAATTCCCTTTTAATTTTTATAGTCTTAAGTCTTCTTTCTAAGTAAAAATATGAAAACTTATAGCTTTTTCCATTCAATATAATATTCTTTCTCCACTTTTCCATACTTATTTTAATAATCACATATAGTATTATTAATATTATAGAAATTATCTTAAATATGTTGTAAATATTAAAAAATGTATTTTCATTAGTATTTTTATTATGGCTATCCTCTATTTCATCAACTGCCTTTTTATTAGGCTTTTGCATAAATTCTTCATCTGGGTTTTGATTATTTCTACTTGGAATAATTGGTCTTATTAAGGAAATTTCATATTCACGAGCGGTAGGTGCAGCATCATTTATACTCCAAATCATATTAGGTGCGTCTACTAGTATCTCACTCCATGCATGAGCATCTTTGTTAGTAATCATGTAAAAATCACTATCATATTTTTCATTAGGCATTTTAAAGCCCTCTACATATCTAGCTGGAATTCCCGCTATCCTATTCATTACTGTAGTAGCAGTAGCAAAATACACACAATATCCCTTTTTCTCTTCAAAGAGAAAATAGTCTACAAAATCACTTTCTTCTGGTACCTCTGAAACCTCTAATGAATAGCTATAATTCTTCTCTAAGTACTCTCTTATTTTTTTTGATTTTTCCAAAGGATCTTTAGTATCTTTTACTATATCGTATACCAGCTTTTTAGTTCTATCCGTTACAGTAGGCGGTAGCTGAGTATACCTATCTAAATTAATATCTCCATAATATGTATTTACTTTTGGTAATAATTCAACTACCCTTTCCTCTTCTATAAAATCTATTTTATATCCTTGATATAAGGGTTTAGATGCCACATAGATATCAGTATCTTCATTTTTATAAATCTCTCTATCATCTTGTAGATTTATACTTAATGTATAAATTGGAGTAAATATGGTACTGCTCTTAATTCCTTCTGGTTTTATATATAGTTCATCCTTTTTAACTTCTTCATATCGATATAGATATTTATTTGTACTGGTATTCAGACTATCCCTAGAATCATTAGTTATAGTGGTCCAAGAACTCCCTGTATAAATATCTTTTACACTCCCCTTTAAGTGATAGCTTTTATTAGCCTTTACTTTCATAACCGACTTATTGTCTAAGGTTATTTTTCCACCTAAGGTTTTATCGCTATCATTGTATCCAGATACACTCAACCCATATCTCTTGCCAGAGAATTTTCCTTCCTTATCCTCTACTGTTATAATATCTCTAACCCTCTCTATTAATATTTCCTCATATTTTCCTTTTACTTCAGTAGGTGTAATTTTAATCGTCATACCAATTAAAATACCGTAAAATATAACCTGGCTTAATATATTACCCTTTTTTATATTAGGTCTAATATTATGCATATTTATCTTTTTCATATTCCTTAAATTTGATTCTGCTGAAAATCCAATAACACAAATTAAAGCATAATAAAACAAGTTCCCTTCCATTGCTCTTTCATAGTCTAAATACCAAAAAAATAACATAGCCAAAGTATTTATAACTAATAAAAACTTAGTAAATCCTTTAGAATAAAGGAAAAAAGTTATTATAGAAAAAACCGGAAGTAACAAAAGAATAATATTTTTAAATTGATAAAAATTCGTACCCTTCCCCTCAGCTAAATTACTATTTATGGAGGATACATTTTCAATTGTCTCCTTAAAAAAGATAATTACTTCTTCTCTTTTTAAAAACATAAAAATTGATCCTATTATAATTATCAATATTAGAATCAAGGCTTTATATTTTTTATATATTAAAAATTCTTCATATATATAGTAAAAGACAAAAGTAAATATAAATACCACTGTAACATAAGTGTAGTTAAAGCTTATAATATCATAACTACTTCTCATCAATCTAAAAAAGAAAACCATATTTAAATAAACTACGAAAGCCATCCACTTATTATTTTTCAACTTCATATTTTTACCACCTAACTTTATGGTAATTGTATTGTGCCCTTAGTATTCATAAAGATATATAATCTTACCTATACCTTTAAAACCCCATCTTAATCCCATTTTGCTAGACTACAAATATCAAATAATATAACACCTAATTTGCTTAAATATTCTATCCTATCTTTTCTCTCAACTTTACCTAAGTAAAAAAGTGCTATATTCTGTCCATCTCCTTTTAAACCCTCTATAGATTTTAATAAAGATTCTGTTATATTAGAGGTTATAAGTATCATGGTATTACCACGTGATTCCCTTGCTTTTGTTTTTATAAAAGTATCATAGCTCTTAACTCCATCACTTTTATTTTCTACAAAAAACTCCATGACTTTATTAAAATCATCTTTATTATTTACCTCAATGAATTTTTCCATTTTAGAATTTATATGAAGCTTAACTCGAAACCCCTTATTGGAAATATAATTTACTATAGAAACGCACATATCAATTAAACTCTCTTCATACAATCCATCTTTATCAATTTCATAAACATCCTTATTCATATCTAGTAATATTATTACTTCTTGATAAGATAATACCTCATAACTCTTTACAAATAGCTTATTTAATTTAGCACTTACTTTCCAATTAATCCTCTTTAAGCTATCCCCATCTCTATATTCTCTCATTTCTTTAACGGAATATATATCTTCTAAAAAACCCTTGTTTAAGAATGGATTTTCAGAAAATTCGTTACTTGATGATATACTTTCATCTAAATCGTATATTCTAGGATAAACTTTTATGGAATTTCTATTTTTTATCTTCTTTTCAATGTTTATAAAATTAAATAGGTCTGAAGTATTAACCTTAAAATCATTAATATTATAAATTCCTCTTTTTCTAAATGTTATATGATACTCATAATTTAAGTTCTGAAAGAATCTTAAGCTCATGGCCTCTCCTTCATACCTACTATCTAACATAGAAAATAACTCTCCCCTAATCATTATGTAGGGTATATTAAACATGCCTTTATTATAAACATTAAGACTGACTTTCTCATTGTTGCCACAATAAAATACATTGTTATTTAATTCTAAATTAACATCTGTAAAGAGGTAATAGGATAAGGTGCTTATAATAGCTATAACAATCATAAACAAGAATATATAAAATATACTATAAGCTAATAAACCTCCCTGTAGATAGGCGTATATGTAACTTAAAATGGCTATAATGAGAAATTTATAATTTATAGCCATCATGAATTCACCCTTGGTACTTCAACGTTCTTAACTATATCCCAAATCATCTTTTCTTTATTATATCCATTAGCCTTTGCAACAGATGATAATATAACTCTATGTGATAAAACCAATACCACATTTTCTCTTATATCCTCTGGTATTACATAATCTCTTCCTTTTATTAATGCAGTGGCCTGAGCTATTCTTTGAAGAGCTAACATTGCTCTTGTACTAACTCCAAGGTTTAAATAATTGGAGTTTCTTGTAGCTTCTGAAATGTCAGCCATATAATCAATAAGCGCTTCATTAACCTTAACTTCTCTAACTCGTTTTTGAAGATATAATAATTCCTCCTTGCTTACAGCACACCCTATATCTTCAAGAGGATCCTTTTCCCTATAGAGTCTTAAAATATCTTTTTCACTTTTTTTAGAAGGATATCCTAATCTTACCATCATCATAAACCTATCTAATTGCGCCTCTGGCAAAGAAAATGTCCCCTCATGTTCTATTGGATTTTCAGTTGCCAAAACAAAAAAAGGTTCCTCTAATTTATAAGTATTATTTCCTTCTGATACTTGATGCTCTTCCATAACTTCTAAAAGAGCTGATTGAGTTTTAGGAGAAGTTCTATTTATCTCATCAGCTAAAACTATATTTGAGAATATAGGTCCTTTCTTAAATTCAAAGTTCATATCCTTTTGATTGTAAATAGAAATCCCTATTATATCTGAAGGTAAAAGGTCTGGTGTAAATTGAATACGACTATAGGTTAAATTTAATGAGTTAGCTAAAGCTTTTACTAAAGTAGTCTTACCTACACCAGGTACATCTTCTATAAGTACATGCCCATTAGCTATAACAGCCTTTAAAATATTTATTATCTCTTCTCTTTTACCTAATATGACCTTTTCTATGTTATCTGCAATCTTAGTTATAATTTCTACTTCTCTCATACATTAACGCAAAAACTGCTTCCTCCTTTCACGAACAATTCTAAATTTTCTCAAATAATTATACCATAATAAAACAAATAAATAAAACCTTTGATTAAACTATCTTAAATAACCTAATAAAAGGAGAGTTTGTACAAAATTCTCATTTCATAAACTCTCCTTTTAAACTAGACTATATCATTTTTTTGTGCCTACTCTAACTATTCCGTCTATAGCTTTATAAACATCATTAGATAAAAATTCTGTGTCTATTAGCACATTATTTTCATAAGTTTTTCTATATACCTTCACCTTAGATCCATCTACCCCATTTTTCTCTACAACAGTCTGTCCTTCAGGTAAGTTTGGATCTTGTATAGTTTTAACTGGTGCCTTTATATGCTCATAAACCTCAGTTACCATTTCATAAGTTCTTCCTGTAGATGCACTGTTACCATATATATTAAAGTATAACATCCTGTTTGGAGTAGTAATTCCCTCTATATATATAGGAAAATCAAAGGTATTTTTAAATTTATAATCTAAGGATCCATATGCCACTGTAGCGTCAAGGCCTAATGAAAGATAACTTGTACCTAATGAATGGTTATATCTCTCTACAGACTTTAATCCTGTTCTTAAAACCGCTTGATATAAAGTACTAGACACCTGGCAAATCCCTCCACCTAAGTCATCCTCAACCTTATTTCCTACTATTACAGGGGCATCCTTATATCCTCTTTCCCTAGTTCTTTCACCAACTATATCATTATAACTAAACACCTCTCCTGGCATAAGTACTGTTCCATTTATTGCTTTAGTTGATAGTTCTACATTAACGGCTCTTTCATTAGTAGAATTATGTGCATAATTAGTTGAAAATGTAGCTATCTTTGAATTAACCTTATTTAACTCCTCTGCAGTTACTGTAGGTTTTGTTTCATCCACCTTAGCTTCCACTACTACTTCTTCTTCAACTTTACCATTAATATTTGATATTATATCATTTTTAAGCTTCTCTTCATCCAAGGCATAACCATTTTTACCCTCTGATACTTGAAACTTTCCACTAGACACCATGGTTAATTTTGCATTAGTAGCATTACTATTGTTTTCAGAAGCAATGTTGGCTATAAATTCATCAATATAAGCTGGATCATAAGTAAAATTTAGTGCTATTTCTTTTCCGCTTTGTTTTTTTATTAATTTATACTTAGATAACATTTGATTATCTTTTCCATAATTAAAAGCTTCTTCTACAACTTCCTCTATATTGTATTGAGAGTTAAGCTTAGAGTAATCCATGTCATATACCTTATCAAATACTTTAACGGATAACTTTTTATTTAATATAGCTTCTCCATACTTTTCTTTAAGCATGGAAGTAGCTTCTTCTTTAGTTTTTCCAGATAAATCTAAAGATTCTACCTTTATACCTGTATAAATATAATTATTCCAACTAGAAACATATTTATAAATATACCCCATATAAACCGAGATGCCAAATAAAACTGCCAATAATAGAGAGGATATAATTATAATAGTTTTTTTCTTTTTGTCATTCTTCTTTGCCTTAGAGTTTCGCATTTACTCTCTCCTTTCTATCCGCATAAATATTATACTATAAATAGTGTTAGTTTAATATAGATTTTACAGATTAATAATATTTATTATATGATAGTTTATATCATATATAAATTCACCATTTGTAATAACCCCACATTCTATTATACGTTAATTTATATAAAATGTTTAATTTTTTATGAAATTTATGTTAAAATTTATATTGTAGATAAATTATAAATTAAAGGAGTGATATTATGTCAATTTCCTATGATGAAAACAAATTAAAATACTATCTAGAAAAGCTTTTGACAATTTCAAGCCCTACAGGATATACAAATAATATAATGAAGTATATAAAGGAAGAACTAACTAATTTAAACGCTAAATTTACAGAGACTAACAAGGGTGCTTTAATAGTTACAATAGAAGGTGATGATAGTTCTTATCAAAGAACCTTTTCAGCCCATGTGGATACTTTAGGAGCAATGGTTAAAGAGATAAAATCTAACGGAGCCTTATGTTTAATTCCTGTAGGTGGATACATGATGACTTCCATAGATGGAGAAAACTGTGTAGTAGAAACCTTAGAGGGAAAAAGTTATACAGGAACTGTACAAACTATAAAACCTTCCGTTCATATCAGCGGAG
This sequence comes from Clostridium simiarum, assembly GCF_018919175.1. Lineage (GTDB taxonomy): Bacteria > Bacillota > Clostridia > Clostridiales > Clostridiaceae > Clostridium_L > Clostridium_L simiarum. The sequence goes on from NZ_JAHLQL010000001.1 coordinate 1,313,663, forward strand.
ATGAGGCTAGAGATCTTAAAAGAATTCCTGAAAACATGGAGGTTATATTAGATGAGAGAGTAAGCTCTAAATCTGAAACAGAAGCCCTTGGAATAAACATAGGAGACTTCATATGTCTTGATACTAGAACTACCTTTACAGAAAAAGGCTATATAAAAAGTAGATATTTAGATGATAAAGCCAGTGTAGCAGTTCTACTTCACGCAATAGAGTTAATGATTAAAAATAATATAAAACCTCTATATACTACAAACTTTTTTATAAGCACTTATGAGGAAGTTGGTCATGGGGCAAAAGCAGCTATACCGGAAAATACAAAGGAATTCATAGCTGTAGATATGGGAGCTCCAGGCCCTGGTCAAAATTCTTCTGAATATGCAGTATGCATATGCGCAAAAGATTCTTCTGGTCCTTATGATTATGACCTAAGAAAAACTTTAGTAAATGTATGTAAAAAAAATAATATAGAATACAAATTAGACATATATCCATTCTATGGATCTGACGCATCAGCAGCTTTAGGAGCTGGTTGGGATGTTAGAGCTGCCCTTATAGGACCTGGAGTATTTGCCTCCCATGCCTATGAAAGAACTCATTTTGATGCTCTAATGGCCACTTTAGACTTAATTATTAAATATAGTATGTTTAAATAAAAAAATACAAAAAAAGAGGATAACTCCTCTTTTTTTGTATGTAAATTCTAAAATATAAATGCAAAAACTCTATTTGTGCCATGAGTACAATTATAACACTACTTGATATTAAGCTCTTTCTTTTAGGGAATATTGTATTATATTTTCTAAAAGCTCAGGAAATTTCATATTAACTCCTGCTGCACTTTTAGGAAACAGACTATTTTTAGTCATTCCAGGTAATGTATTAATCTCTAACACATAAGGCACCCCTTCTTTCACTATCATATCTACCCTAGAGTAAACACTACACTTTAACTCCCTCCAGCATCTAACAGCCATATCCTCTACTTCTTTGTGAAGATCTTCATTTAATTGAACTATAAATTCATCTGCGCCACCATCTTGATATTTTGAAGTAAAATCAAAAAAGTGAGACTTTGGTTTTATAGCTAATACAGGTAACATTTTTCCGTTTAGCATACAGCAGGTAATCTCATCTCCTTTTATGTACTCTTCTATCATTACTTCTTTATCATATTTCAAAGCCTGTTCTACAGCCACTTTTAAATCTTCTTTACGCTCCACTAGATTTGTAGCAACACTAGAACCACCATTGTTAGGTTTTACTACTAAAGGATATCCTAGCTTTTCTACTTCTTCATAATCAATTTCTTCTAAAGATTTTACATTAATCCACTCTGCTATTCTTATATCAGCGTAACGTAATATCTTTTTAGTCATATCCTTGTCCATACATATTGCGCTACTTAAGGCATCGCATCCAGAATAAGGTATATTTAAAGTTGTAAGTACAGATTGAACTGTTCCGTCTTCTCCAAACTTTCCATGAAGAGCTATTAAAGCAAAATCTATATCCCTTACCTTATCTATAAGTTCCTCTTTAGTATTTATTATAATCTCTTTAACTTCATATTTTTGTGAATCCAAATTATCAGCTATTTCTTTTCCTGTTCTAAGGGATATTTCTCTTTCTGAAGAAATACCTCCCATTATAACACCAATCTTCATTGTAACCCTCCATAAGCTCAGTATAATTCTATTTATAATATTTTAACTTCAGTTTATTATAAGCCATTTAACTTATAATATTTAATGTCCAGATATAATTATATATAAAAACAAATTTTAATGAAAGAACTTAAAAATAAATTCTATGTAAACAAAATAATTTGGACTGTAATTATGAGATTTTTTATAATCAAAGAAAGACTTGTAAAAATACAAGTCTTTAAAGAGGCTTAGATCAGATTAATACAGTTGACTAAAGTATAAATCCTTTATTATTATATCACTTAACTATAATAATTAACAATACAATTTTAAAAATTTATTCATTATTTACAATTAGCTTAAAGAATACATGTTTTTTTTATATCTAACTGTTACATTTTATGGTGTAAACATTAAATATATCTCCTATGGTATAAAGCATTTTACTGCTTGTTACTTGAATAAACCACCTGTCCTTTGTAAATAGTATTCTTAATTTTTCCATAAAACTCTTTTCCTAAAAATGGTGAGTTAGATGATTTAGATAAGAACTCCTCAACTTTCCATTTTTCCTCTGGATTAAATATTACTATATCAGCTCTATGACCTTCCTTTATGTATCCTCTGTCTAATCCATAAAACTTAGCTGGATTTATAGTCATTTTTTCAAGTAATTTTATATAACTCAAGTGTCCAGTTCTTACTAAATTAGTAATTCCTAATGCCAAAGCTGTTTCTAGTCCTACAATTCCACTAGGTACACTATTTAACTCCTTACTCTTCTCTTCATTAGAATGAGGAGCGTGATCTGTAGCTATTATCTCTAAAACCCCGTCCTTTAACCCTTGGATTAAAGCTATTCTATCCTCTTCTTCTCTTAAAGGTGGATTCATTTTAGCATTTCCTTTGTGCTCTAATAAGCTTTTTTCTGTTAAACTGAAATGATGAGGTGTAACCTCACCTACAATATTAGCTCCCATATTTTTAGCCCATTTTATTATTTCCACGGAAAGTTTTGAGCTTATATGCTGTATGTTTGTTTTTGCTCCTGTAGAAATAGCAAGTACTGCATCTCTTGCCACTAAAACTTCTTCTGCCTCCCTTGGTGAGCCTGATAAATTAAAATGTTTTGCTACCTCACCCATGTTTACTCCATTTTCCTTAATCAAGCTACTATCTTCTTCATGAAAACTTAAAGGCATATTAAGTGCCTTAGCCTTAGTCATAGCTTCCATTACAACCTTCGCATTCATAATAGGTTTTCCATCATCAGAAAATCCTACAGCTCCAGCTTTTTTTAACTCTTCCATTGGAGTAAGTTTTTCTCCTTTTAAACCTTCCGTTATAGTTGCTACTTGTAAAACCTCAATTTTTGCCTTTTTTCCCTTGTTTAATATATATTCTAAAGTTTCAATGTTATCTACTATAGGATCTGTATTAGCCATACATATTACCGTAGTATAACCACCTTTAGCTGCTGATTCTGCTCCTGAATATATATCTTCTTTGTAAGTAAATCCTGGATCTCTAAAATGGACGTGTATATCAATTAATCCTGGGGCTACTATGCAATCTTCTGCATTAATCACAGTAAACTCATCTTTTTCCTCTATGTGTTCTTCTATTTTTACTATTTTTTCTCCCTGAATTAAAATATCCATATAATTCTGGAGTTTTGATAAAGGATCAATTATCTTTCCATTCTTAATAAGAATCATACTACTCCCTCCTTTAAAAACTAAAAATCAAATTTAGCTTCATCTAATAAATTTTTTAAATATATTTTATCATAATAAATTTTTAAAACCTATTTATTTTTTTAAATCTTAGTGATATGATATGACTATAAAGTCATATGACCAACAAGTCACAAAGGAGTTAACAAAATGGCAAAAGAAACATTTTTAAATTTACCATTAGAAAAACAAGATCATATTTTAAGAGAGTCTATAAAAGAATTTGCAAAAAAAGGCTATCACAATGGCAACATAGGCATAATAGCAAAAAACGCCGGTGTATCTAAAGGTAGTATGTATCAATACTTTGAAAATAAAGAGGAGCTTTACATGGACTCTATAAAAAAATCCATAGAAATTTCTATGGAGTACACAAAAGCCCCTTTGGTTAAAGATAAAAGCATAAATATATTTGAATATATCTATGCTGCCTTTGAAAGTTCATGGCCTATTTTAAAAAAGGAACCTTATATAATAGAATTTTTACAAAACATTTACTATGCAAATTTAGCACCTAAAAATCTTCCCGCTCTAGATTATATACTAAAATCCTCTAGAGATTTTTTATTAGAACTTATAAAAGCTAATAAGGATATGGGCGTACTTAGACAAGATATAAGTGATGAATCTATGTTACTATTTTTTGAAGGGGTAACAGTAAAGTTTAAAGAGGAAATGCTCCTCATGGCAAAGTCTCAAAAAAAACTTATATATGATACTACCTTTAAGGACTATGAATCTTTAATAAAGGATATGATTGAACTTTTAAAATCAGGTATAAAAAAATAGGAGGGATAACATGTTTTTAACCGTTAAAGATCTTAAGAAATCTTATAAAACTGGCCAAAGTGAAACTTATGTACTAAAAGGAATAAATCTAGAAATAGAAAAAGGTGACATAGCTGTTATCTTAGGTCCTTCTGGTTCTGGAAAATCTACTCTTCTTAATATTATAGGGGGAATAGATAAAGCTGATTCAGGCTATGTAAATCTTGAGGATAAAGAAATAACTTCTCTAAGTAAAAAAGAACTAACAGATTATAGACGAAAAAATGTAGGCTTTATTTTTCAATTTTATAATCTTATATCTAATCTAAATGTAGAAGAAAACATAGAGGTATGTTCTAACATAAGCAAAAATCCTTTAGACTTAGATGAAATGTTAAAAGCAATATCTATGAAAGATAAGAGGAACCGATTTCCAAGAGAATTAAGTGGCGGAGAACAGCAAAGAGTATCCATTGCCAGGGCAATAATTAAAAATCCCTCTCTTCTTTTATGTGACGAATTAACAGGAGCTTTAGATTATAATACCTCAAAAGAAATATTAAACTTAATAAAATTCATAAACACAAAATATAACACAACTATAATTATAATTACTCATAATAACGCTATAGCTAACATGGCTAATAGAGTATTTAAATTAAGAGACGGAGAAATATATGAAAGCATCATAAATGCTACTCCTTTAGATCCAAGAGAAATTCAATGGTAATATCACTATGGAGGTTTTATTATGATAATAAATAAAAAAATTAGAAGAACCCTTATGGAAAACAAATCACAGTATATGGGTTCTATAATATTGATTTCCCTATGTTCTATGATGTTTTTTCTCTTCAATCTTTTATTCTTTAACATGGACTATACTAACAATAAATTTAAAGAATCCTATGTTCAAGAAGATGCTAATTTTATTGTAGAAAAACCCCTAGAAAATCTAGAAGATATAGAGAGAAACTTTGATTTGATTATAGAAGAGAGATTTTATTCAGATTATATCAATAACGAAGGCATTACCTTAAGAATTTTCCCATTATCCTCTAAAATAAATAAACCCGCTGTTATAGAGGGAGATAAACTTTCCACCATGGGGGAAATAAACTTAGACCCATATTATGCTAAAGCACATAATTTATCATTAGACAATAAATTACTTATAAACAACATGGATTTTAAAATAAAAGGTTTTATATCTCTTCCTGATTACGTTTATCCTATTAAAAATGAAACAGATCTTATGTCTGATGCTAAAAATTTTGGTATAGCTATAATATCTAGGGAAGATTTTAATAGCTTAGATAATAAACAAATGTTTTATAGCCTTAAACTTAATAGCAACAATGAAGAGTCTTTTAAGGAATATCTAAACTCAAATAATAAAATATTAAATTGGATAAGTTCTCGGGATAATGGAAGAATAACCTTTGTTGACGCTAAGATTAAAAGTATAAAAGATATCAGCTTCACCCTTCCTTTATCAATATTATTGCTTACTATTTTTTTAGTAGACATGATACTGTGGAGAATGATAAAAAAAGAATATGGAAGTATGGGAACCCTAATGGCCTTAGGTTATAGAAAAAATGAAATAATTAAACACTATTTAAACTTCTCAATAATAATAGGTGTCTTAGGCAGCATTTTAGGCCTATTACTAGGTATTCTTTTACTAAACCCAATGATAAAGTTTTTTATATCCTACTTTAACATTCCCTTTGATCATATAATTTTTGACTTAAAATATGTATTTATTAGTTTTGCTTTTCCTCTGGTTATGCTTATGTCAACCACCCTATTAGTTTTAAATCTAGCTTTAAAACATACTCCTCTTGATCTTATAAAAGGCAATATTTCTAAAGATAAGATATCTTTTTTAGATAGGAAGCTAAAGCTTAATAAACTTAGGTTTAACAATAAATTTCGAATAAGAGAAACTATGAATGGTTTTTCAAGAAACCTGTTACTCATTTTTGGCATAGCTGTAGCTTCCATGTTATTATTACTAGGATTTTCTTCGAAAAACTCCATAGATTATTTCCTACAAGATAACTACGAAAATGTATATAGCTTTAAATACGATTATTTATTTTCTAGTATACAAAATAAAGATTCCTTCAACCTCATAAATTCTAAAGATAAGTATTCTCTAGCTCCATTTTCCTATGGTGAGGAAGGGAAAAATTCCTTAACCTTATTGGGCATAGACCCCTCATCTGATTATATTAATCTTAGAGACTTAAATGGATCAAAGCTCCCTATTAAAGGAACTACCATTACAAAATCTCTAGCAGATAAATTAAAAATCTCCAAAGGTGATTCTATAAATATTAAAAACAAATTAGATTCAAAATACTATGAATTTAAAGTAGATAATATTTCACCGATTTATATCGGAGACTTTATAATAGTACCTTTAGATGAGTTTAACGCCTTACTCAATTACGAGAAAGGAAGTTTTATGGGAATAAGAGCTTTAGAACCTATAAATAAAGGTGATCTGAAAGGACAATATAATATATTTAAAATTACTAATATAGAAGAAATAAAGTCTTCCTTTAATTTAGCCCTTGAACCTTTAAAATATTCCATCGGTGCTATGTCTTTTATATCCTTTATTATAGCTTTAATCATAGTATATATAATTTCCTCTTTAACCATAGAAGAAAACAAATTAAATATATCTCTAATGGAAATATTAGGATATCATAAAAATGAACTGGCTTCATTAATTTTAAACTCTAATATTTTACTTGTTATAATGGGATATATTATTTCTATACCTTTAATTATAACCTCATTGGAAAAGATAATGTCCTCTGCCACTAAAGATATAAATATAAGTTTCCCTATAGTGCTGGAGACAAAATACACTTTTATAGGATTCTTTCTCATCATAACAGTATATAAATTAGCATCCTCTATATCAAAGAAAAAACTATTTAAAGTAGATATGTCAGAAATACTTAAAAACAGAGAGTAACTATAAAAAGAGCTTAGAATAAATTAATATAAATTCTAAGCTCTTTTCACTTTATTATTAATAATTTTTGAAGAAAATCTGATTTAGTTAAAACACTATATTAAGTTATTTTACCTAATTAAAGTTTTACCAGCCTCCTGAAGAGCCACCTCCGCTGGAACTACCTCCTCCGAAGCCACCTAAATCTATTCCTCCACCACTACTTCCACTATTATCACTACTTCCAAAGCCTCCTGATCCTATATAGGGTGGTATATAAATACCTCTTCTATATCTTCCTCGTCCTCTTCTACCACCTGGACCTCTTCTATTATTTTTACCTCCCATGCTTCCTAATATAATAAGCAATATGAAGAAAAACGCTATAGCTCCGCCTGGAAAGCCTGAGCTATTAGAAGAGGATTTTTTATCTGAAGCTTGTTTTATTTTATCTAATGGAACCTTAACATTATTTTCTAAAGTAGCATCATATTCCTTTGCTACAGATGCAGCAAATATAGCATAAACATCCTTTACTCCTTTAGCAAACTTTTCTTCTTTAAAGCTTGGTTTTGCTATATCATCCATTATCCTAGCAGAACCCACATCTGTTACAGCCCCTTCTAGACCCTTACCAACTTCCACTGAGTACTTTCTATCCTTTACGGCAACTAAAACAAGAAGTCCATTATTCTTGGATTTTTGTCCTATTCCCCATTTAGAAAATAATCCATATCCATAATCCCTTATATCTTTTCCATTTAGATTATCTATTGTTACTACTACTAATTGAGCTCCTGTCTTATCTTCTAGCTCTTTTCCCAAAGAAATTATAAATTCTTTGGTATCTTTATCTATAACATTAGAATAGTCATTTACATATTTAAGATTTGTAGGTTCTGGATATTTTTCTGCAGCACTTACAGGTATAGATATAGCTAAAAATAGCAAAAGAATAAAAGAAAGGAGTATATTTCTTTTAAACAATTTTTTCATATTTATTCTCCTTAAGGATTATTTCTTCTCTTTGAAATCTACCTTTGGAACCTCTTTTGCTGCCTCATCTGCTTTAAAATATGGTTTTTCCTTGAATCCAAATACCCCAGCTACTATATTTTTAGGGAATTTTTTAATTGACGTATTGTACTGTGTAGCAGCTTCATTAAAATTCTGTCTTGCAACAGATATTCTGTTTTCTGTACCTTCAAGTTGTACTGTAAGATCCCTAAAAGCCTGATCTGACTTAAGCTGTGGATAATTTTCAGCGATTACAAGCAATCTTCCTAAAGCTGTAGTTAGGTTTTTATCAGCTTCAGCCTTTTGTTCTGTGGTAGTTGCTCCTGCAAGCTTTGCTCTTGACTCTGCAACTTGAATAAATATCTCTTTTTCTTGAGATGCATATCCTTTCACGGTTTCTACCACATTAGGGATAAGGTCTGATCTTCTTTGAAGCTGAGTATCTATATTAGATTCTGCAGTTTTCACCTGCTGATCTAAAGTTACCATCCCATTGTAAGAACCAACTAGAGGAATTGTAATAACCAATATTACAGCTAATATTATTAGTATAGTTTTTAACGAGTTTTTCATATAAAGTCACCTCCAAATTATTATACCCTTATATCTAAAATATAATGTTTTATTACAATAATACTATTTTTCTTCCACTATGTCACCATAATAATGGCAATAAACATTAATAACACATCTTTCACATTCAGGTTTTCGAGCAAAGCAGCATCTCCTTCCATGAAATATAATTAAATGATGAGCTAAGGACCATAGATCTTTTGGTATAGCCTCCTGAAGCTGCTTTTCTGTCTTTAAAACATCTTCTGCATGAGCCAATCCTATTCTATTCGCTACTCTAAACACATGGGTGTCTACAGCAATAGCTGGAACACCAAAGGCATTTGATAAAACCACGTTAGCGGTTTTTCTTCCTGCTCCTCTAAGAGAGATTATATCTTCCATAGTGTTTGGAACCTCTCCATTGAAGTTTTCTTTAAGCTGTCTGCACATAGTTAATATATTTTTTGCCTTATTTCTATATAAACCTATGATTTTAATTTTCTGCTCCAATTCTTCCTGTGAAAGTTTTAAAAAATCATCTACTGTAGGATATTCTTTAAAGAGCTGATCTGTAACCTGATTAACTTTTTTATCTGTAGTTTGAGCAGATAATATGGTAGCTACTAAAAGCTGGAATGGGGTACCATAGTCTAGTTCACATTTTGCATCCGGATATTCCATCTTAAGTAGTTCAATTATCTTTAAACTTTTATTTTTCATTATTTATAAACACCTCTATATTCCTCTGGTAGTAATGCTGATATAGATCTCATCATGTGATTTAAAACTCTATCTTCATATTGATGCTTATCCTCTTCTTTTTCCTTAGGAGGTACTCCTATAGCCTCGCCAATATTTACCTTAACTTTAGCATGGTAAAAATTTTCTCCTGACATATTTCCATCTTTATTTATGGGCAAAAGTTTCTCTGTACCACTAATACCTATAGGTATAATTGTAGCTTTTGTAAGTCTTGCTATAAGTACAACCCCTCTTTTAGCCTCTATCATACTTCCAGTTCTACTTCTAGTGCCCTCTGGAAATATAAGCACATTGTTACCACTTTTCAATGTATTTATAACCTTAGTTAATGCTTCTTTATCTGCAGTATTAGGCTTTATAGTTATAGTCTTTACTATATTTATCCCCATACTTGTAATAGGATCATTAGATAATTTAGCTCCTGCTACAAAGGTTACATCATAATCTTTTAAAATTTTATTTAGTATAAGTCCATCAGAATTGCTTAAATGATTTCCAATAAATAAAATAGGCTTATTTGCATCTTTAATGTTTTCAAAACCATTAACCTCCATATGGGCATATTTATTAATGTAATAGTCCATTACCTTTTTAGAAAAAAAGTTAACTACGCTTTTAGGCATTTTTGAAATTAATTTAGCCAAAGTTGGTGATATCATAACATTCTCTACCTTTCTACATTTATCCAATGAGTATTATATTTAACACTCCATCTAGACTAAGTTTAACTTTACAAAAGTATAATATACTGAAATTCTATATACAGTATATTATACTTTTTACCTTTTTAAAAGTCTAATCCCATAGTCTTTAACATAAGGCGAGTTTATACTTTTCATATCTATGTCTTTATTATCTTCAAAAACAACTGATCTTATAAGGGCATTTCTTTGAAGTAGGCTCTTACCTCTCCAAGAAGCAGAGGTATTTTTAAAAGTTTCTTTAAATTCCTTATTACTTATATATATAATTTTTTCAGTATTTATATTCTGCATAAAGTCTAAAGGTTTAAATTCTCTTATGTTTGAAATTTCAGCCCTTTCATTGTATGGACAGAGCTTTTGGCAGGAATCACAGCCAAAGATTCTTCCCCCTAAAAGCTTAAACCATTTATCATCTATTTGTTTTTTTTGAGTAATATAGGATAAGCAAATGTTGGGATTCCTTTTAGGACCATTAATAGCCTTAGTAGGACACTGTTTTAAACATATACTACAGCTTCCGCAGCTCTCATACTCCTTTATAGAATTAAAACTTCTATTGTTAGGTTCTATTTCTATATCCATATCCGTTATTATTTCTCCTAAGAATACAAAGGATCCATATTTTTTAGTTATGAGCATATTGTTTTTACCTATAAATCCAAGTCCAGCCATATAAGCTATATATCTTTCGGGAAGTCTATTGCTATCTACAAAATCAACGGCATTATATCCCTTTTCCTGTAAAAACAATACTATTTTATCTAAATAAGATTTAACTACTCTATGGTAATCAAGACCCTGAGTATACTTTGAAAAACCTTCTCCTTCTTTAAATTCATGGCTATAAAGATAAGGAAAAGCTATAGATATTATAACTTTTCCTTCTTCCATGTATAAAAAAGGATCTATCCTTTTTTCTATATCCTGTTCTTCAAATTCATTTTCTAACCCTTTCATTTTCCTATACTCTAACAAGGGTTTTAGTTCTTCAAATTTTCTTAATGGTGTAAACCCGAAAGTATCTAGTCCTAAGGATTTTATATAATTTTCAAGTATGCTTCTATTTTCCATAATCCAACCTCTTAAATTACCATTTCATTAAATATAGATCTCTTCATTCCTTTATAATCCTTAATTTCTATTATAGTTGCAGGTTTTTTTACATTTAGTATTTTAGCAGGAATTCCGACCGCAGTAGCTTGTGAAGGAACATCCTTTAACACCACTGCATTAGCACCTATTTTAGCTCCGTTACCTACAAATATAGGCCCTAATACCTTTGCTCCAGTTCCTATTATAACATTATCTCCAATAGTAGGATGTCTCTTACCTACTTCTTTTCCTGTTCCGCCAAGAGTAACTCCATGATATATTGTTACATTCTCTCCTACCTCTGCAGTTTCTCCTATAACTACACCCATACCGTGATCTATAAAAAGTCCCCTACCAATTTTTGCTCCAGGATGTATCTCTATACCAGTTAAAAATCTTCCCAGCTGAGATACAAGTCTAGCCATAAAAAACACTTTTTTACTATAGAAAAAATGTGCTATTCTATAATAAATTAAAACGTGTATGGAGGGATATAGAAGTAATACTTCTATAAAACTTCTAGCCGCTGGATCATTCTTCATTATATTTTTTATATCATACTTTATATCCTTAAACATGGCTACACCTCATTTTTTAATTATTCATACAGTCCCATAGAAAGATACTTTTCTCCTCCATCTGGTGCCACTGTAACTATTTTTACTTGTTTTCCGTATTCCTTTGCTAGCTTTAATGAAGCAACTACATTAGCTCCTGAGGAAATACCTATTAACATACCTTCCTTTGAAGCTACTAATCTTGCTGCTTCAAAAGCCTCTTCATCTTTTACTTTTATTATTTCATCTACTACTGTTCCATCATATATATCTGGAATAAATCCAGCTCCTATGCCCTGAATTTTATGAGGTCCAGGTTCTCCCCCAGATAAAACTGGTGATTTTTCTGGCTCTACAGCTATTATCTTTATATCACTTTTTAATTCTTTAAGTCTTCTTCCTACTCCTGATATAGTCCCTCCTGTACCTACTCCTGCAACGAAAATATCTATGTCTGGAACTTCTTTTAATATTTCTTCTGCAGTAGTTTTATAATGTTTTTCAGGGTTTGCTATATTTAAAAATTGCTGTGGAATAAAATATCCCTGTTTTCCCTGTACAATTTCTTGTGCTTTGCTTATAGCTCCCTTCATACCCTTTGTTCCATCTGTTAGTATAAGTTCTGCACCATAAGCCTTTATTATATTTCTTCTCTCCACACTCATAGTATCTGGCATAACAATTATAACCTTATATCCTTTTAAATTTCCTATCATAGCTAAAGCTATACCTGTATTTCCACTGGTTGGTTCTACAATTACATCTCCTGCCTTTAATGCTCCAGTCTCTTCCGCTTTTTCTATCATCCCTAAGGCTGCCCTATCCTTTACACTACCTGCTGGATTGTATTTTTCTAATTTTAAATAAATCTCTCCTTCATTTTCTTTCATTAAATTTTCTAACTTTAACAAAGGTGTATTACCTATCATTTCTAAAACATTATTAAATATCATTTACTATTCCTCCTTATTGTTTTTAACAAATTAAATATGCTTTTAAACTTCACTTATAAATTTTACCATATTTAATTGTTTAAAATTTATTTTTTTATATAAAAAAACTTCGCCCCTGGTTAGAGACGAAGATTACTTCGCTGTTCCACTCTAATTAGATCTAGAATCTCACTCCATTCGAGCACTATTAGTATGCTCTATCACTGTAACGGGCGCTCCCGAAAAAACCGTACTACAATTTCAGGTTTCTACTCCAAAGGGCACTTCGCATAGACTCCAGTAGGAAACTCTCACCATATTTCCCTCTCTGTAACCTTTATATATGTTACTTTCCTTCTTCAACGTATTTCAGAGTATTCTGATATGAATTATATTATTATTATATTACTGATTTTAAATTTGTCAACCTCTATTAACATAAATTTAACTTTATTAACTACAAAATCTATGTTTACCTATTACCTTTATTAAAGGTCTCGACCAAATCCACTTATTGGTAGTTTTAGCAGGATTAAAATAATAAATAGCTCCTCCAGAAGGATCCCATCCATTTAGTGCGTCTCTTGCAGCATTTATAGAGTTTTGTTCTAAATTTGCATTAATTTGCCCATCAACTATAGCTGTAAAAGCCCCTGGTTGATAAATCACTCCTGCCACAGTAGAGGGGAATTCAGGATCTCTTGTTCTATTTAGTACCACTGCACCTACAGCAACTTGGCCTTCGTAAGGTTCTCCTCTAGCTTCTCCATTTATTAACCTAGCTAAAAGCATAACATCTTGATTATTATAGGTTTTAGAGGAATTATTAGCCGCAGTACTATCTGTTTGGTTTATGCCTAGTGCAGCTAAGGTATTAGTACCTACCACTCCATCCACAGCTAAGCCATTCTTTCCTTGAAACTTTCTAACTGCTGTATATGTTTGATAGCCATAAATACCATCTACAGATCCATCATAATATCCCCACCTTTTTAATCTACTTTGAATCTCCGTTACTGTTCCTCCTCTGGAACCATATTTATAGGTAACAGCTCTTGCTTCCTTATAATTTATGGGTAAAAACATAGAAGAAACAAAATATGTACATAAAATTATTATTAGATACAATATTAGATATCTAACTCTAAATGCTTTTTTAACCAAAGTAACCTCCTCCTTTCTCTTAAGGTTATTTTGGTTCATAATAGAGAAATTAATACATTTTTATAGGGGATAATTTAAAAAATCTTATATATTTTAAATTATTCCTTTACTATAGATGGTTAAAAATCCTTATAATTCAATAAATTTATGGTAATCAAAAAAGAAATCTCCTTAATTCTTTATATTTTTCTACTGTTATGATAATATAAATCTATGTTTTTATAGATCATAAATAAACATTAAGATTGGAGTTATATTTTATATGAAATTAGGAAAAGACTTTTTGCCCATATGCAAAGAGGATATGCAAAATAGAGGTATAAAGCAGTTAGATTTTATAATAGTTTCTGGAGATGCTTATGTAGATCACCCTTCCTTTGGTACTGCTATAATAGCACGAACTTTAGAGTCAGACGGTTTTAATGTTGGTATAATAGCCCAGCCTAATTGGCATAATTCAGAGGATTTTAAAAAGCTGGGCAGACCTAAATACGCCTTTCTGGTAAACTCTGGTAATATAGATTCAATGGTAAACCATTATACTGTAAGTAAGAAAAAAAGAAGAGATGACCTGTATTCCCCTGGTGGACTTGGTGGTCAAAGACCTGATAGAGCTGTAATAGTATACACAAATAGAATTAAGGAATCTTTTAAGGATGTGCCTGTAATCATCGGTGGAATTGAAGCAAGCCTTAGAAGATTTGCTCACTATGATTATTGGGACGATAAGGTTAGGAGGAGCATCCTTTTAGACTCTAAAGCTGATCTTTTAATCTATGGAATGGGCGAAAAAACAGTGTTAGAAGTGGCTAATTTATTAAGATATGGAATGGATATTAAGAATATATCTAATGTACGTGGTACTATATACCTTTCTAAAGATGTAGGTAATTTAGAAAACTTTGTAGAGGTTCCTTCTTTTGAAGAGGTAGCATCTAACAAGAAGGCTTATGGAGAAAGTTTTAAATTAGAAAGTTATGAACAAGATCCTATAAGAGGTAAAACTATAATTCAGGCTCATGGTGATAAATACGTAGTTCAAAATCCTCCACAATATCCTTTAACTGTAGAAGAGATGGATGCTTCCTATAACTTACCTTATACAAGAAAATATCACCCTATTTATGAATCCAAGGGAGGTATTCCCGCAATAAAAGAAGTTGAATTTTCCATTACTAGCCATAGAGGATGTTATGGTTCTTGCTCTTTTTGTGCACTTACCTTTCATCAAGGTAGAATGATTCAAAATAGAAGTCAAGACTCTATTGTGAATGAAGCTAAACTTCTTACCAACCTAGATGGATTTAAAGGATATATCCATGATATAGGTGGTCCTACAGCAAACTTTAGACACAAATCCTGTAAATTACAACTAGAACATGGAACTTGCAAAAATAAACAATGTATGTTTCCTAAACCCTGTAAAAACTTAATTGTAAGTCATAAAGAGTATTTACAGCTTTTAAGAAAAGTTAGGACCTTACCTGGCATAAAAAAAGTATTTATACGTTCAGGTATAAGATATGATTACTTGATTTATGATAAGGACAGAGAGTTTTTTGAGGAATTATGTAAACATCATATAAGCGGACAGTTAAAAGTAGCCCCAGAACATGTAAGTAATAAGGTTTTAAAGTACATGGGAAAGCCAACAAAAGAAGTTTATAACCGATTTGTGGATACATATTTTTCTATTAATAAGAAAATAAATAAAAATCAATACCTTGTTCCTTATCTAATGTCTAGTCACCCTGGTAGTGATCTTAATGCAGCTATTGAGTTAGCTCTCTACATAAAGGATATGGGCTATACCCCAGAGCAAGTTCAAGACTTTTATCCTACTCCAGGCAGTCTATCTACAGCCATATATTATACTGGAATAGATCCTCTTACAGGTGAGACGGTATATGTACCAAAAGATATGAAAGAGAAAAATATGCAAAGAGCCTTGTTACAATTTGCAAAACCAGAGAATTATCAATTAGTTAGAGAAGCCTTAACAACAACTCATAGAGAAGATCTTATTGGCAAGGGAAAAAACTGTTTAATTGATTGGACCCAACCCCAAAATGTCAATAGGAAAAACTCTTATAAAAAACATAAAAGAAAAAACTAAAGATTGCTTAAAGTAAAAATACTTAAAAATTAAGAGTGTAGATAAAATTCTTTTATCTACACCCTTTCAGTTCATCATACCTTTTTAAAAGTCTTTAATGCTAAATTCATAGCTATCAAAGCTAAGACCTCAGATACTATGCTATAACATACAATTTCTCTACCGAAAGTATATAAAATATTTTCTACTATGGCAAATAACACTATAAAAAGCAGCATTGTCATAGATTTTTTATTAACATGAGGCTTATCCTTATTTATTATAATAAAACAACTTAAAACACCACTAAAAATTATATAGCCATAATATATATATACCTCATCTATAATAGAAAATACATATCCAAAGATATTATCTATCTGTATAACCAAAGTAAATTTCATCATAATAAATACATATACAACCAGTAGTATGACCGTTATAAGAAAAACCTTCTCGAACCTTGCCTTATCTCTCCTCATGAAAACGAATATACATAAAATGTATATTAAAGGTATAGAAATGAAATTAATGTTTAAAATAGGTTTAAAATAATAAAGATATTTAATATTTTGAGATATATAAAATATTATGAGAGAAAAATACCTTCCAATTAGGGCTAATAACACCAAAGAAGAAAATATTTTTATCTTCACTGGAGAGTAATTTATTGTTATATAAAAAGAACTCACACAACAATAAAGTGAAAGTAACAATAAAAGTATATAAATGTACAGTTTTACCATATAAAAACTCCTAAAATATTGCTACTTATATTTATTAATTTCTTTAAGAATTTATTCCTAAGACTTTAATTCCATTATGAACACACTCTATCTCTAAAGGAAAATCTGGTCCTCTTTCCCCATCTATATCTGTAACTATATCTTCATAGCATTCTATGCTTATCTTGTTACTCTTAAAGTATATAAGGGAATTTTGTCCCTCTAGATGCTCTCCTCTTATAATTTTTATAAAAAGAGGTAGTAATTCTTTTAAAGGCACTGCTTTTATTATTATAACATCTAAAAGCCCATCATCTATTTCAGATTTATAAGCTAAATTAAAATTTCCAGCAGTCTGGCCATTGAACACTAACATAAGATACATGTCTCCATGAAATTGTATCTCTTTTGAATCTACCTTTATATTTAACTTTCTAAAACTAGGTAATTGTTCTATGCCTTTAAGGTAATAAGCAAGCTTACCTATAGTATTTTTAAGATTCACATCAGTTTTTTGAGATACATCTGTAAACAAACCTGTACTAGCCACATTTATAAAATATTTATTATTAATTTTTCCTATGTCCAAAGGCTTAGGCGTACTATTTAATATCCTATTACATGCTTCTTCAACATTTTCAGGCATTCCTATGAATTTTGCAAAATCATTTGCTGTTCCTACAGGTAGTATAGCAATAGGTAAATCTATCCCTTTTTGTTTCATACAATTTACCACTGTATCTACTGTTCCATCTCCTCCTGCTATTATTATGTATTCATAATTTTCATCTAAATCATCAAAAGCTCGTTCCATCTCTATGTCATAACTTATTCTATAAGGAACTACTGTATACCCTTCCTTTTGGTGAGTTTTTATTACTGTGTCAAGATCACTTAATATAGCATTCTCTCCCGAGAAAGGATTATATATAAATTTTACATTTTTCATGAACAAAACCCTCCAGTTATTTTTCGAAAAATTATATTTAAATTATAACATTTAATATATATACTGTCGATAACACTAAATTATTCAACCACATCTTGTTTTTTCTAAAAGAATTTTAATATTAGTTATAAGTTAACTTTTTACATAATAAAAGAATAGCCAAATATATGAAAGTAAGCTATAATTATTAAGGTATTTATATAAGATTATTAGGAGAGGATTTTAAATGAAAAAGAGTTTTTTACCTAATTTGTTTACTTTTACAAATTTAGGTTTTGGCATAATGTCTTTATTAATGAATTTTCGTGGCAATTATAAGATGTCTTGTCTTTTCATAATCTTTGCAGCTTTAGTGGATAGATATGATGGAAAAGTGGCTCGAATGTTAAATGTATCTAGTGACCTTGGAAAGCAATTAGATTCTTTATCAGATTTGGTATCCTTTGGTGTAGCTCCTTCTCTCTTGGTCTATAATATGTATAACCTTTCTAGGCTAGGTATTTTAGGCTATGCTCTATTATTACTTTTTCCAATCTGTGGTTCCTACAGGTTAGCTAAATTTAATTCTATGGAGTTTGCTGGCTTCTTTTTAGGTATACCTATTACTGCTGCTGGATGTATAATTGCCCTATTAGGCCTGTTAACCTTAAATAGTAGAGATAATTTTTTATTACCCATAATACTACTGAGTATCTTATCTTATTTAATGATAAGCAATATAAAAATAAAAAAAGTATAATTTTTAGTGGCCAATTACTCCTCCTTATTTAAAGGAGGAGTTTTATCATCCTTAGAATCCCCATTATCTTCCTCAGAAGAGTCTTCCTCCTCTTCATCATTACCCTTAGAGATATTTTCTTTCCTTTTAACTTTTTTATGCTTCCCTTTATGAGTATATAGCTTATTTATGTCTATGGATTTTAGATTTTTTTTTAAATCCCCAAACTCCTCATCTATTTCCCCCAATATATATTGGGCATCAAGCCTACTTTTAATAACTCCAGCCCTTATTCTACAGTAACAAAGGTAACAATCTTCACATTCCTCTAAAGTATCAATAACATCTCTAATTAATTCATTTATCTCATCAGCTGTTTTTAATGCTTCCTTCACATGCCTTTTGTCTGCTAAAGCTACACCATTTAACTCTGCAGCTCCACCAACCACCGCTCTATAGGAGGTTACCAGTCTGCAAAGTACATCAACCAAATTATTCATATCCCAATAGTGACTTTCAATTAAACGCTTATCTCCCAATATATCACCTGTTTTACAATGCTATCACAATAAATATATTAATTATAATTTATGTTAATTACTTATTATAGCTTAATATTATAATATTAAAAAAGTACTCTCTTCATCAAATTATTCAAGAGAGTACTTTTTGTTATATTTTAAAACTATACTTAAAAATCCCTATACTATTCACCAAGAATTTGTTTTTTTAGCTCTATTCCTGTAGGTGTAATGGCTAATCCCCCTAAGGCTGTTTCTCTTAACTCACAAGGTAAGCTTTTTCCAACCTTATACATAGCCAACACTGTATCATCAAAAGGAATCTTGCTGGTTACTCCAGCCATAACTAAATCCGCTGTAGTAAGGGCGCTTACAGCACCTGCTGCATTTCTCTTTGCACAAGGAACCTCCACTAATCCTGCAATAGGATCACATACCAATCCCAATATATTCTTTATTACAATAGCAGCAGCATTTAAACTCATCTCTGGGGTTCCTCCCATCATCTCAACCACTGCAGCTGCTCCCATAGCTGCTGCTGATCCACACTCTGCTTGGCATCCCCCTTCTGCTCCTGAAAGTGTAGCATTATGTGCGATTATAAGTCCTACTGCTGATGATGCAAATAATCCCATAACCATCTCTTCTTCACTTTTATTTAGAGCTTCACCTGCAGTAATTATAACAGAAGGTAATATTCCACAAGATCCAGCTGTAGGTGCTGCTATTATTCTACCCATAGAAGCATTAACCTCTGAACAGGATAAAGCTCTAGCCATAGCCTTTACCATTATGTTTCCAGTTAAAGACTGTCCATTCAATGCATATTCATTCATCTTAAAAGCATCTCCACCTATTAATCCACTAACAGATTTAGTTTTATTATTTAACCCGTAAGATGCAGACTCTTCCATAACTTTAAGATTTCTTATCATCTTTTTCATCAGTGTTTCCCTATCCACCTCTGACTTTTGCATTTCATATCTTATGGCATATTCACTTAAACTAATATTTTCCTCTTTACATATATTTAACAATTCTTTTCCTGTACTTGCAAACACTTTATACACCTTCCCTTACTGGGTTAATTGCTCTAATGCTTGTAACATTAGCCATAGATTTTATCCTTTCTACCCCTCTTTTAGTAATGACATTATCTGTTTCAAATATCATAATAGCACTGGAACCTTTTGTACTTCTAAAAACTCTCATAAAAGCGATATTTATACCCTCTTCATAAATTAATGAAGTTACTTTAGAAATAATTCCAGGAACATCAATATGTTTAACTATAAGAGTTGGATACTCTCCAGTAAATTCAACCTCTTCTTCATCCACACCTAATATACTTATACTTCCTCCTCCTATGGACGAACCCATAACAGTAACCATACTATCATCCATAAGTGTTATAAGAAATTTAACTGTATTAGGGTGAACATCACCTAAATCAGCTTCTTTGAATTCTATTTCTATTCCCTTATCCTTTGCTATTTGTAATGATTCTCTAAGCCTTTCATCATCTGGGTCCATCCCCATTATTCCAGCAACTAATGCCCTATCCGTACCATGACCTTTATAGGTTTTTGCAAAGGATCCATGTAGTAAAAACTCCACTTTCTTTATTTCAGAACCTGATATTATTCCTGCTATTTTTCCTAATCTAGCAGCCCCTGCAGTATGAGAACTAGAAGGACCTATCATTACTGGCCCTAGTATATCGAAGACTCCAAACTTTTTCATACAACCACCTTTTCCCTCTAAGATTTTACCATTATAAAAATATAGTTTTAAGCTTGTTATTAATATTTATAAAAGCAACTTCCCCCAATAAATTCTCTTAAAATAGAGTTCTCTGGTACCATGTCTGCATCTACCTCTTTAAAGAAATTTAAAAAGCTCCTAAGCCTCCATGCTTCATAGTACACAGCACTATCATACGGTATCTTTGAAAGTTCTGCAAGAGCATATTTTTTAAGAACACATAATTCATATACTAAGGTAGAATTAAACATTACATCTGCTTCTTCTTGAAATACAAATATATTCCTTTCTTCCCCTCTTCTTATAGAAGGCCACATGGAAAGTGTACTTTCTCCACCGTAACCTCTTGATAGAAAATCTCTTACAATTCTTCTTATCATCCTGACATCTGTAGTTGCAATTCTATTGTGATTGTCGATATTTAATTGTGTAAGAGCACTTATATATATTTTAAATTTATTTTGTGACGCTATGGATTCTGTAAGCCTATTGTTTAAACCATGAATACCTTCTATTATTAATATGCCATTCTCGGGCATTTTTATCTTGTTGCCAAGCCACTCTCTTTTACCCTCTTTAAAATTAAAGGTAGGAACACTTACTTCTTTTCCTTTCAAAAGCTCATTAAGATGTTGATTGAACAAAGCTAAATCTAAAGCTTCTATAGACTCAAAATCATATTCACCATACTCATCTTTAGGTGTAGACTCCCTATCCACAAAATAGTCATCAAGGGATATGGCAATGGGCATATAACCGTTTACTTTTAGCTGTATGGCAAGCCTTCTAGCAAAGGTGGTCTTACCAGAAGAAGAAGGTCCTGCAATAAGAACTATCTTTACTTCCTTTTTTTCATTTATAGTATCAGCTATATAAGCTATCTTTTTTTCATGTAGGGCTTCTGCTACTCTTATAAGTTCAAATATATTGTTATTTTCTACTTTATCATTTAAAGCCCCCACATCTCCTACTTCTAGAATATTAAGCCATTGCTCTGTTTCATAAAAGATCTTTGCAAGTTTTTTATGTTCTACAAACTCCGGTATAGAACTTGGATTTTTCTCCTCTGGAAATCTTAAAATAAATCCTGGCTCATAATAAATTAAGTCAAATTTTTCAAGTACCCCTGTAGAGTAAACCATAGGTCCATAAAAATAATCATATCTTCCATCTATATCATAGATCTTTACCTCTTCATTATCTATATGACTAAGAAGTCTTAGCTTATCATCCATTCCATAGGACTTAAATATTTCTACAGCCTTTTCCTTAGTTACAGAAATCTTTTTTATAGGAAAATCCTTCTCTATTATCCCTTTCATTCTATTTTTAATGTTTTCTATATCCTTTTCATCCAAAGCTCGTTCTTTATGGATTTCTCCAAATATACCTTTACTTAGAGAATGTTCTATAGTTATTTTAGATTCTGGAAACAGGTCATATACTGCTTTTATAAGTACAAACTGAAGGCTCCTAGCATAAGCTTTGACCCCCATAGAATTATCTAACTTTACTATTTCAAACTTACCTTCCTTCTTCAAAGGCGCAGTAAGTTCAAAATAATCCTTGTCTATTTTAACTAGTAAGGCTTCTCTTTTTTTATCTAATCCATAATTATCAATTATATCCTTTAATAAAGTCCCTCTTTCTACTAAAGCCTCTTTTCCATCAATAAAAAATAATTTCATTTTCTGCATATATTGACTCTCCTTTAGCTTTATTTTTAGTGTTTTATCTAATCAATATTATTATACTTCATTAAAAATAAATTTGTTATAAAACCCTCATAATTTATAGCCTTTTTGAGAATATATAATTATAAGGAGGATTGAAAATGTTTATAGTACTTTTTAGAACAATTATCTTATATCTTTTTGTAGTATTAACCATGCGACTTATGGGTAAAAGGCAAATTGGGGAATTACAACCCTTTGAATTAGTCATAACTATAATGGTATCAGAACTTGCTGCCTTACCTATGCAAGATACTAGACTTCCTATAATTCATGGAATAATTCCCATAATAACTCTTTTAGTGCTTCAGATTGTACTTTCAGAAATGCAGCTAAAAAGCGATAAATTTAGAAGCATTATTGACGGTAATCCTAGCATATTAATAAAAAATGGCAAAATAAATATTGAAGAATTAAAAACCCAAAGACTTAGTATAAATGATCTTTTAGAGGAGCTTAGAATAAAAGGATTCTTAGATATTAGTGAAATTGCCTATGCCCTTATTGAAACTGATGGACAAATGTCCGTAATAAGCAAATCTCAATTTGATAACGTAAAAAAACAAGACTTAAATATAAAAGATTCCGATGTAACTCTTCCCATAGTCTTAATTTGTAATGGAGAAATTAAAAAAGAAGGTCTTAATTATTATAAAAAAGACGAAAAGTGGATTAAAAGCCTCTTAGATAAAAATAATATAAAATCTGAAAAAGATGTATTTATAGCTCTTATGGACTCAAAGGGTGAATTTTTTTATCAACTAATGGATGAAGGGAGTTAATCTATTATGAGAAATGTAATTATATCTTTTTCTTTATTTATAATTATGATTTTAGCTATGATTTTTTCTATAAATTATTTAAATAAAACTTGTGATTCTCTCCGTGACACTTGTGATAAACTTGAAGAGAGCATATCCAACGAAAATTGGGATAACTCCTATGAAGATAGCTTAAAATT
Source organism: Clostridium simiarum (assembly GCF_018919175.1). Taxonomy (GTDB): domain Bacteria; phylum Bacillota; class Clostridia; order Clostridiales; family Clostridiaceae; genus Clostridium_L; species Clostridium_L simiarum. The sequence goes on from NZ_JAHLQL010000001.1 coordinate 1,337,039, forward strand.
TCTTGATGATATTCAAAAGAACTCAAAACTAATATCTATCTTTATCGATCACGAGGAATTAGATAACATATCTAATGAACTGTATAAGCTTACACAATACATAAAAGGTGAAAGTAAAGAAGAGTCTTTAGCCAGCCTTCATGTAATAAAATTTTACTTAAATCACGTACAGGAGCTTCAAAAGATTAATATTCAAAATATACTTTAAGGTTTTTTCCTATTATAAATTATACAAATAGTTTATAATTTAAGTATGGAAAATTCTTTTCAATTGCTATATAATATACTTATATAAATTAAGTCCCAGCGGGACTAATGGAGTCCCTTAAATATTATATCAAAAATAGCTGATATTTATACGATTAATGAAAGGTGGTTTTTTTTATGGCATTAGTTACTACTAAAGAAATGTTTAAAAAAGCTTACGAAGGTAAATATTCAATAGGAGCCTTCAATATTAACAATATGGAAATAGTTCAAGGGGTAATGAGAGCTGCTAAGGCTAAAAACTCTGCTGTAATACTTCAATGCTCAACTGGAGCACTTAAATATGCTGGACCAGAATATTTAAAGGCTATGGTAGATGCATCTATTAAAGAAACTGGAGTAGATGCTGCACTTCATTTAGATCATGGTCCAGATCTAGATGCTGTAAAGCTTGCAATAGCTAGTGGATTTACTTCTGTTATGTTTGATGGTTCTCACTTTGAATATGAAGAAAATGTTAGAAAAACCAAAGAAGTAGTTGAATATGCACACGCTCATGGAGTAGTTGTTGAAGCTGAGTTAGGAGTTTTAGCGGGAGTTGAAGATGACGTTAAAAGTGATGTTCATGTATATACTGATCCAGAGCAAGCTGTTGACTTCGTTAAAAGAACTGGTGTGGATTCCTTAGCAATAGCAATAGGAACAAGCCATGGTGCATTTAAATTTGCCGGAGAAGCTAAATTAAGATTTGACATATTAGAAGAAATTCAAAATAAATTACCTGGTTTCCCAATAGTTCTTCACGGCGCTTCCGCTGTAGATGCTGAAGCTGTTGCAACTTGCAATAAGTTTGGTGGAAACATAGCAGGAGCAAAAGGAATTCCTGTAGATATGTTAAGAAAAGCATCTTCTATGGCTGTTTGCAAAATTAACATGGACACAGATTTAAGACTTGCGATGACTGCTGCTATAAGAAAAACTTTTGGAGAAGATCCAAAAGAATTTGACCCAAGAAAATACTTAGGTGCTGGAAGAAGCGCTGTACAAAAAGTAGTAGAAGATAAAATAGAATTTGTTTTAGGTTCTGTTGACAGTATGAATAAATAACTCATATATAAAAGTGCAATCCAAATTAAGGATTGCACTTTTTATTTGTTACTTTTCTATATAATTAATCACATGTTTAATTATCATGTTTATGCTTCCATCGCCATTTCTTTTTATTTCAAATCTATCTTGATCATGATAAGCCTCTTCATTAATGTAAAGATCAATATCTTTATCTATTTTAAGCCTTATTCTTTTAAGCTTTTTCTCTACCCACTCTTTATCTATAGGAACCTTTTTATCTAAACCGTGAGCTTCTGCAAATTGAATAAAATTCTCTTTTGCCAAAGGCTCTTCTTTAAAGAGATCTGTAGAAAGTTCCTCAATATCAATTATGTCATCTTCTCTAAGTTTCTTTTTTATGGTAGTTCTTATGTTTTCAGCCCTATACGCATCCTCTTTTACATTATTTCTAGTCCAGTTTTCTGTTACCTTCACCAAATTTTTAGTCATATCTCTCTCATTATCAATAAGAGTACATCCCAAATAATTAGAAATAAAATAATTAGAGCCATATTCTTCTTTTTCTTTTGACTTGCTTTGTTTATCTATAACCATAAGATGGAACTTATCCTCCTCTCTTATAGGTTTAATAAAGGCACACTTTTGTATCTTTTGTCCACTAGAAGGTAATCCTGTAGTTTGAGATACAATATTTATTCCTATGTTATCTTCAACAAAATCTATTTTATGTACGTAATTTTTTACATAATCCATCTTTAATATAGCAAGCATTGGACTATGTTCTGTAGATATGGACACCACAATAAGATCACAGGATGGAATGTTACCATTAGAGTTCATAAGAGTAAAAAGCTGATTTGCAATGTCTTTAGATACAGTAACTATATCGTTTTCTCCATTTAAATATTCCTGTGCCGCTTCTTTAACAATATTTCTTCCTGAGTTAAAAAATGCATATTTAAGTTCCTCATCTTTTAAAAGCTTATCCATGTGTTTTAGCAAGAATTTATATATCTCTTCATCTAAATCTAAAGTAAAAGAGTTAAGTAAGGGTTCCTCACCATTATTATCTAACACATGTATTATAGCTTCGTTTATATGTATATCATTAATATATTCCATGTCTTCACCAACCTAGTATTTTCATAAAATCTTTATTTATTCTTTTTAACGGCTTTAGGGTTATATTTAAAGCTTAAGCTTAAAAACTTTTCATCTGGAACAAATCTAAGCATAACCTTCTCTGCCCCTTTATTTAAAACTGCTACAAATAACTCTCCATTATAGTTTGTAGGATATAAATCCAAAACCTTATTTGGCTTATTACTAAAGTTATTTATCTCATCACTGCTCTCTTTAGCCAGTATCTCAACATCTTTTATCTGAAAGGTTAATACCCTTTTTCTTTTCTTCATTTCTAGTATTTTATCAATATCTATCTCTCCATTGGTAAATGCATATTCATATTCAACAAAAAGATTTTTCTTCAAAAAAAACAATCCTACTGCTACAGCTATTAATATTATAGCCAAAAAAATCTGTCTAAATAATAAACTTAAAAATGCCAGTACGCCAAGTCCATAAACCATGACATTAGCTACTTTATAAGTAAGACTCTTTTCAGAGGTTACTAGTTGTTCATAAAAATTATCCATCAATTCCCCTCCTATAATCATAGATATTTACAATGAAATATTATATCATATTATAATACAGTTTAAATATAAATGAAAGGAGCTAAATCATGAAAGAACTTGAAACAAAAATTATAGACATTGATTTAGGGAGTATAAGAGCCAAAATAAATTCTCTTAATTTAGAAAAAGTTAAATGCGAAAACCAAATAAATAATATATTTGATTTTCCAAATAAAAGTCTTCTATCAAAAAAGGGATATGCAAGGGTGAGATCTGTGGAGGACTTATTAAATAATAAAGTTAAATATTATATGACCACTAAAAAAATGATAAGCCAAGATAAATTTAAGGTAATGGAAGAAGTTGAAATAGAAGTAAATGATGGTGATGAGGCTATTAAGTTATTTCAATCTTTAGGCCTAGAGCTTATAGGTTCTATAAAAAAGTATAGAGAAAGCTATAAATATAAAAATTCTTTAATTGAAATAGATATAAACGATGAATCCTTTTGTCCTTTTCCTTACATAGAAGTTGAAACTTCTACTGAAGAAGAGTTAAAGGAAGTAGTAGAACTTTTAGGTTACACCATGGAAGATACCTCTTCAAAAACTATTTATGATATATTAAATGAAAAGGGTATATCACCAAAATCTCCTTCTGGAATATAATATATCTAATTATTAATTTTCCATATTTAACATTTTATTAAATTCTCTTCCATGTTAAAATATACTTAACTACTTAGGGGGTACAAAGAATTTAAGGGGGATATTACATCATGACTACAGATACTAATGATTTGCTTACAGGTGACTTAAAAAGAAATCTATTAAAAATGTCTATACCTACTATGCTTGGCTTCCTACTACAATCCGTATACGATATAGTGGATATTATATGGATTGGTAGAATTTCTTCTTCTGCCGTAGCAGGAGTTACTCTTTTTTCTACTATATTTTGGATGGTAGATATTTTAAATGAAATTATCGGTACTAGTTCCATCTCTTTGATATCTCAAAGCTATGGCTCTAAGGACCAAAATAAAACTAGTCTAGCAATTGAGCAAACTCTAATTTTTAAAGCTCTAGTTGCAGTAATTGCCGCAATTATAATGTTATTAACCATAAAACCTTTATTAAATATTTTTTCTAAGGATACAAATGTAATTCAATCTGCCCTACAATATGGGTATATAAGAATATTTTTCTTACCTATAATGTTTTCATCCTACACTGTAAACACAGCTTTAAGATGCCTTGGAGATGCTAAGACTCCTATGAAGATAATGATTGTATCTTCAATTTTAAATGTAGTATTAGATCCTATATTTATGTTTGAAACTATACCAGGCACATCTATACCAGGGCTTAACCTTGGAGTGCTAGGTGCAGGAATTGCTACTGTAATATCCACTGTAGTAGCCTTTATTATTGGATTTTATATTCTAATCTCTGGTAAAGGAAAAATAAAAATCAAAATAAAAAACATATTTAAATTAGACTTAGAAATTGATAAAAAACTTTTAACTATAGGTCTTCCTTCTGGAGTTGAAATGCTATTTAGACAATTTTCCGGAATGATAACTATATACTTTGTTTCAGATTATGGTACCAATGCTTTAGCTGCTATTGGTATAGGTAATAAGCTTTTTAACTTTGCCTTTATGCCCTTACTTGGATTTGCCATAGGTAGTAGTTCCATAGTAGGCCAGTGCCTTGGTGCTGAAAATATAAGTAGGGCTAAGGAAACTGTTAAATATAGCACCTTAATAAATATATCTTTGATGTGTTTATTAACTATAATGGCATTCTTATTCCCTTCTTTTATTATGAAATCATTCATTAAAGACCCTGCTGTTATAGATATTGGTATACCGATGATTAAAATTATGACGCCAGCCTTAATAGCTTCTGGAGTTTCTATGGGACTTGGATCAGTATTTTCAGGTTCTGGGCATAATACTCCTTTTATGTTATCTAGTCTTATTTCAAGATGGGGGGTACAAATTCCACTTATTGCTATAATGGTTCGAGTACTTAAGCTACCTATGAATTATATATGGTCAACTTTTTTAATAGCTAATATAGTTGAAGTTATAGTAGTGTATGTCTTCTATAAAAAGGGAACTTGGGAACATAAAAGAGTATAAATATCTCTTGACCTATTATATACAATGATTTATAATATCATTTATAATTAAACAAAGATGCAATGATTAGGAATATTAGTATTAAGTTTAGTCCAAAGAGAGCTGTTGGTTGGTGAAAAACAGTGATAAACTTTTATGAACTCGCCTAGGAGCTAGCTTGAGGAAATGCAAGCAGGGTAAATCCCTTATCTTTTTAAGAGAGGTTATTTTATTATAGCCTAATCAGAGTGGTACCGCGGAATATGCTTTCGTCTCTTTATAAGAGATGAGAGCTTTTTTTATTCTTTTAAATTATATATTCTAAAATTAACTATAACTTTTAAACATTAAGTTAGTAAAATAATTTTTATTTTTTATAAGGAGGAAGTTTAATGGCTAAATACAATACTTCAGTAGATGAAAAATGGCAAAAGAAATGGGAAGAAACTAAGTTATATAAGTTTGACGAAAATAATTTGGATAAAAAATTATATGTATTAGAAATGTTCTCATACCCTTCAGGAAGTAAGTTACATGCTGGTCACTGGTTTAACTATGGTCCTGTAGATTCTTGGGCAAGAATGAAAAGAATGCAAGGATATAATGTGTTCCAGCCTATGGGATTTGATGCCTTTGGATTACCAGCAGAAAACTTTGCCATAAAAACAGGTATCCATCCTAAGGATTCCACAGTACAGAACATAAAAACTATGGAACAGCAACTTAAGGCTATGGGAGCTATGTTTGATTGGGATCACGAAATAGTAACTTGTAATACTGATTACTACAAATGGACTCAATGGCTTTTTTTAAAACTTTATGAAAAAGGTTTAGCATATAGAAAAAAGGCTCCTGTAAATTGGTGCCCTAGCTGTAATACAGTTCTAGCTAATGAGCAAGTCCTTGATGGTGCTTGTGAAAGATGTGACACTGAGGTTACAAAAAAAGACTTAACTCAATGGTTTTTAAAAATAACTGATTATGCAGATGAATTATTAGAGAAAATAGACTCTCTTGATTGGCCTGAAAAGACTAAATCAATGCAAAAACACTGGATAGGCAAATCCACTGGTGCTGAGGTTACCTTTAAGGTAAAGGATTCTGACTTAAGCTTTGATGTATTTACCACCAGAGTAGATACCTTATTTGGAGTATCCTATGTAGTTCTTGCACCTGAAAATCCTCTAGTAGACGTATTAACTTCAGCTAATCACAAGGAAGAAGTTGAATCTTACAAAGCTGAATCCAAAAAACAATCTGATATTGAAAGACAATCTATAACTAGAGAAAAAACAGGAGTATTTACTGGCTCCTATGCTATAAATCCTATAAATGGAAGAGAAATCCCTATATGGATTGGGGACTATGTACTTTCAACTTACGGTACTGGTGCTGTTATGGCTGTTCCTGCTCATGACGAAAGAGACTTTGCTTTTGCAACAAAATATAACCTTCCTATTGAAAGAGTTATAGAGGGTGGAGAGGAACTTCCTTATACTGAATATGGTACTATGATAAACAGTGATGAATTTAATGGATTAACCTCAGAAGAAGGTAAAAAAGCTGTGGTTAAAAAGTTAGAATCCTTAGGACTTGGCTCAGAAAAAACAAATTACAGATTAAGAGATTGGCTTGTATCAAGGCAAAGATACTGGGGGGCTCCAATACCTATAATTCATTGTGAACATTGTGGTACTGTACCTGTTCCAGAGGACCAACTTCCGGTAGTATTACCTTATGATGTAGAGTTTACACCAGATGGAAAGTCTCCACTAGCTAAATCAGAGAGTTTTATAAACACAACATGTCCTAAATGTGGTAAACCAGCAAAACGAGAAGCAGATACTTTAGATACCTTTGTGTGCTCCTCTTGGTATTATTTAAGATATGCCGATGCTAACAATAGTGAAAAAGCCTTTGATATAGAAAAAATAAATAAAATGTTACCTGTGGATAAATATGTAGGTGGCCCTGAACATGCTTGCATGCACCTTCTTTACTCTAGGTTTATAACTAAGGCTTTAAGAGACATGGGATATTTAAACTTTGATGAACCATTTACTTCATTAACTCATCAAGGATTAATACTTGGTCCTGATGGTCAAAAAATGAGTAAATCCAAGGGGAATACTATTTCTCCTGATGAATATATAAGTCAACATGGATCTGATGTATTTAGAATGTACCTAATGTTTGGTTTTGCTTATGTTGAAGGTGGCGCTTGGAGCGATGATGGAATAAAATCTGTAGCAAGATTTGTTGACAGGATGGAAAGAGTTCTTGATTCAGCAAGAGAAGCCATTGAAGATAATAAGTCCAATAAATCTACCATGGACAAAAATGAAAAGGAATTAAACTACTGGAGACATTTTGCTATAAAAAATGTTACCTCTGATTCTGAAATACTTCAATTTAATACAGCTATAGCAAGACTTATGGAATTAACAAATGCTTTATCTAAATATATGAATGAAGAAGAAAAGAATTTAGAATTGCTTAAAGCTACACTAACAGATTTTATAAAACTTGTTGCTCCATTTGCTCCTCACTTTGCTGAAGAACAATGGAACTTACTATATAAATCAGAATCTAATGATAATAGTTACTCAGTATTTAACCAAAAATGGCCTGAATTTGACAGTAACGCTTTAATAAAAGATGAAGTTGAAATAGCTATACAAATTAATGGAAAAATAAAATCTAGAATAAATATACCATCTGGACTCACTGAAGATGCTATTAAAGAAGAAGCTCTAAATAACGAAGAGATAAAAGTATTTATAGAAGGCAAAACCGTAGTAAAAGTCATAGTTATAAAAGGCCGTCTTGTAAATATAGTAGTTAAATAATAAAAAGACGACTAAGTCGTCTTTTTTAATTTTCACATATAAAAACATAGGCCGGTGGCATATTTATCATAACTTTATCTATATTTATGTTGTTAAAAAATCTATTTATAAAGTTTCTTTTAAACAAGGTATATTGGAAGGTAATAAATTTTCCATGAACTTTTAATATATCTTTACTTTTATTTAGTATATTTTCAGACATCTCCTTTTTAAGGCTTGCAAAAGGTAATCCTGAAACTATATAATCTACATTTTCTATGCCTTCTTTCTTCAAATACTCCTCTATATTCTCCGCAGAATCATTGATTATATAAAGATTTTCTACCTTACTATATTTTTCTTTTAACATATTATAAAATTCATAATTATACTCAATTATAAATAGCTTAGTACTAGAATATTTCCTTCTTATTAATTCTTCAGTAAATACTCCTGTACCAGGTCCATATTCGATTATACACTTTGCATTTTCAAAATCTATATTATCTACCATCTTACAAGCCAGTTTTTTAGAACTTGGAAATATAGCTCCTACAGTTCTCCAATTTAAAATATATTGCTTTAAAAATGTTACACCCTCCATAATACTCTCCCTTAGAAACTTATTTTAATCTATGAATTAATTATATAGAGGAATACTTAAGAATATCCTAATAAACCTCTTTAAAAGTCCTTAAAAAATTCTTAATATTTTCTTAACATGTGTTTTTACTCATTTTTTTGATATATTATTATATAAGATGTTATATGAAGGGAGCCTTTTTAGTGGATAAAGAATATATATTAATTGTAGATGATGAAAAAGAAATAAGAGATTTAGTAGGCATTTACATGAAAAATGAGGGCTATGAAACTATTAAAGCAGAAAATGGAATAAAAGCTCTAGAAATTCTTAAGAACAAAAAGATAGATTTAATAATATTGGATGTAATGATGCCTAAGTTGGACGGCATAGAAACCTGCATAAAAATCAGAGAAGAAAAAAATATTCCTATTATAATGTTATCTGCTAAAACGGAAGACATGGACAAGATTATAGGTCTTACTACCGGTGCTGATGATTATGTTTGCAAACCCTTTAACCCCTTAGAGCTTATTGCGAGAGTGAAATCACAGCTTAGAAGATATAAAAAATTAAATATCCCTCAAAATTTTGTAAAGGAAGGTGTAATTGAAATAGATGATCTAGTAATAGATTCAACTAATTATAAAGTTACTGTAGGAAAAGAAGAAATTAAACTAACACCTATGGAATTTAAAATTCTAGAGCTCCTAGCAGAAAATAAGAACAGGGTATTTAGCATAGAAAAAATCTATGAAAGAGTATGGGGCGAGGATTACATGGAATCTAATAATACAGTGATGGTACATATAAGAAAAATAAGAGAAAAAATAGAAGTTAACCCTAGAAAGCCTAGATATTTAAAAACTGTTTGGGGGGTTGGATACAAAATTGAAGAATAGAATACCCTCTATTAAAAATAGGGTTAAAAAATTTTATGCATTTGTAAGAAAATCTATAAAAGAGCAGCTTAGACTTCAACTTCTAGTTGTAATTGCTATATGTCTCACTTTATGTGGATTAATACTAGGTATATTCCAAACTTCTTATATTAAGTCTAATTCTATGAATACTTATACCTCTTACTCTGAAGGAATTACTAGAATAGATTCTAATACTTTAGATTTAGGCAATTATATAGAAACTAAAAATTTAAGTATAAATGATAAAGATGAAATAAAAAATTTAATCATAGAAAATTCTTATACTCGTGATAAAGGTATAAACATAGTAATAACGGACTTAGATGGAAATATAATTTATTCTAAAGAGGATTTTGTAGCTTCTAAGTTAAGCATTGAAAACATTATGAGAACTTCTATGGAATATAGAAAAAACTCTTATGATAAAAACCTTTTTTACAGCATATATCCTTTGAAATTTAAGGATTCTAATGGTTATTTAATATTAAGTGCTGTTCCATCTCCTACGGAACATAATCAATATCACTATGGCACTAGATTTTCAATTTTAGGTATAATATTAGCCCTTATTGCTTTTATTTTATTATTTTTATTGTTAACTAGAAAAAAAGTAAAATATATTGAGGAAATATCTCATGGACTTATACAAATATCCACCGGTAACTTAGATTACAATATAGATATAAAAGGATACGATGAATTATCTAAGTTAGCCCAAAACATAAACTATATGGAAAAGGAGCTAAAAAATAAAATAGAGGAAACCACTAAAGCTGAAAATACAAAAAGTGAACTTATAACCAATGTATCCCATGATTTAAAAACTCCCCTTACCTCTATAATGGGCTATCTAGGTCTTTTAAAGGACGGTAAGTACGAAGATGAAGATCAAATGAAAGATTATTTAGATATAGCTTTTAATAAATCACAAAAACTAAAAATTTTAATAGAAGATTTATTTGAATATACTAAGTTATCTAATAAAGGTATCCCTTTAAATAAAAAAAATGTATCTTTTAATGAACTTATTGAACAACTTATATATGAACTTGTTCCAGTAGCAGAAGAGAATGAAATTATACTTCATAAAGATATAGAACCTAGCAAAATACTAGTAAATATAGATGGTGATAAGATGGTTCGAGTTTTTGAAAATCTATTAATGAATGCAATAAAATATAGTTATAAGCCTAGCACCGTTTATATTAAATTATATAAAGAAGATAGTGAGGCTATTCTTTGCATTTCTAACAAAGGTGATTCCTTTTCAGATTCTGATCTAAATAAAGTTTTTGACAGATTTTATAGAGTTGAAAAGTCACGGAGTAGCTCTGAGGGAGGTAGTGGTTTAGGCCTGGCCATCTCTAAAAGCATCGTAGAACTACACGAAGGAAACATTTGGGCGGAGTGCCATGGTAATGATATAAAGTTTTTTGTAAGTCTAAAAATTTAATTTAATTATAAAGGAAATGTATGATCTTTAATACATTTCCTTTATTTTTATTTAAAAATTCTTTTTTGTATGGTTATAGAAATATTTTTCTAATCTTTAAAGTTAAATAGCTATTATTATAAAATAATTTATATAGTATTTGTTTTATCTATAGTTAAATATATACCTATCACTATACATAATACCATCTCTATATTATAATTAGTTTATAAACCATTTAGTTACTTAATATCTGTAAGGATATTAGGATAAACTAAGTTATGCTATTAGTTAAACATTATAAAATAAATCCTTGGTAAAAAAGTCTTAGAATTTTTAAAGTAAGCAATAAAGTATGGGTATTAATGCTGCTTTGCTATTACCTGAGTTTGCTTAACCAGTATAGTGCAAAAATTAGTTATCTATTTAGATATGACTTATTTAAGAAAAGAGGGATATACATGAATGTTATTAAAATAAGTGACGTAGCTTATGACGAGTTTAAAGAACTTCTAGATCAAAATAATCTTCCTGAATATACTATAAGGATTAATCTAGCTGGTATGGGATGAAGTGGCCCTTCATTTAATATTGTTCTGGATGAACAAAAGGATACAGATATAGTTGAAAAAGTAAAGGATGTTACTTTCCTTATAGAGAAATCTCTTGTAGAAGATTTCCATGGGTTTATGATAACTTCCTCTGCTGAAAATGGTAGAGGCTTGATGCTTGAACCTATAAAGGATTTAGGTGACGGTGGTTGCTCAGGTTGTAGCGGTGGTTGCCACTAATATTTATAAATAACATATAAACAAAATAAAGAATAGAAAAGTGATTTTACACCTTCTATTCTTTATTTTTTATGGGATTTATTTTAAACATATTAATAATCTTTTTTAATATATTTTCAGTGTTTTATCTAGCCCAGTCATGAAGCATTTCTCTCATAACCTTTAATCCATAAGTATTGTCCGCTTCATACTGGCCTTTAGCTTTTAATCTTTTTATTTCCCCATAAGACTTTTTTAAAGATAACCTTTCTCCCTTACCTGTTAAAATCCAAAGAGTTTTATAATTAATAGGCTTAACCCTTAATTCTTCTTCCCCAAGTCCATCTGTAAAATATATAAGAAGTGAATTTCTAAGTGACTTTTTATTTATATATTCAAAAACTGGCGAAAAAGCAGTACCACCTTTTTTATCTAACCTAGGTTTTAAATCCTTTTTAGAATTTAATTTATATACTCTTCTAACCTTATCATCACATTCTATTACGGTAACTCGTACCTCTTTATTTTTAATTATTCCAAATATCTCTGTAAATATCTGCTCTATTTCTTTATCTGTAATACTTCCGCTTATATCTATTGCTACTAGTATTTCTGATATATTATCTCTTAATGTTCCTCTTAATTCTAATCTATTGGGTTGCCTTCTATCCTTTCTAGTAATAGTTTTTCTGTGACCTGAAGGCATTGATCTTATTATTTTCTTAAGATAATCTACCCAACTAATTTCTGGAACCTTATTTAAAGCAGCCAAAATTTCCTCTAGCCCTCTAGGCGACTTACCCTTATGAGCATTTCTTGCAGTGTTTTTTACAAGTTCCTTCATATCCTCCTTATTTATGCTTTGGGCAGGATTTTCCCATGAATTATGAAGACTTTCTAAATCGAAATCTTCTAATTCCTTTAAGTTAATCTTTTTATCTGGAGCTTCTCTCATGATTTTCTGTATAGCTTCATATATTTCTTTAGCATAGGTTTCCATTGTAGAGTCTTCTCTAAGCTCCACGTTAAATTCTAAGGCTATATTATCAAGCTTTGCTGCCCAACTAGGTAATCCTTTTATAAATTGATTCACAGATATATCCATAGCAAGATTTACAGGAGTTCTACCATACTTATTATACAAATCTTTAGCTCTAACATGATGCCCATACATAATATGGTATATTTCGTGTTTTATAAGAGATTTCATTTCTTCAAAGCTACAATTTAAAAACTTCCAAGGGTTAAAATACATCTTAAAACCTGATATATCTATCTCTGTACTTATGGGCCATTCTATGTCAAAACTTATTTCTCTCTTAGTTTGAATCATAAAAAGTCCGAAAAAGTTATCCTCTCCCTCCATTAGGGAAAGTATACATCTTTCTAATAACTCATTAAAATCTCTTTTAAATTCGTCTCCAAAGTTTTTAACCATAATGATCTTATCTTCTTCTTTATTACCTGTATAAAACTTTGCAAGTCTTTTAAGAAGATCTACCCTTAAAGTTTCTATTGATCTACTTCCCATCCATATCATCTCCAAAGAAAGCAAGAAAAGAATAACTCAATAAAATCTTCATTATCCAAAAACTCTTTATAAAGATTCTCTTTATACTCTTCCCTTATTTCTTTCATTATTCCCATTCTTAAATCCATTGGATATAATTTTAAATATCTTGAAAACAAGGATATTTCTTTTTCACTATGGGAACTTTCATATAAGTACATTAATACATTTTTTCCTATAATATAAAGTTTAGAATGACTCTCCCTTTTTACTCTGTCTTTTATATCCTGACTTATTACCTCACTTACAAATATATCTTGTGGTTTTATAGAAGAAGCCTTATAGTTTTTTATAAAGGATATAAAATCCTGTGCTATAGCTGAACCTACATTTCCCTTTACCACATTATAGAATATATTAGAAGGATAGGTGTCTTTAACCTCTAAAAATATTCTATAAGCCTTTGAAATTCTTTCCCAACTTCTTGGTGTAGCTTTTATGGTATCCATGGAATCTGGTGTGTGCAGATATTGTGGAAAGGTAGAAATAAACTCCAATATATGTTCATGTATATTTCCATCCTTACTCATACCCCATTTTATCCACTCATTTGCATCGGAATCCATTTCTATCCATACAAATCTATCTTCTTGAGCTGGATCCATATCTACTACTTGATATTCACTATTTTCAAAGGAGTCATATTTATTTGATGGATTCATAGCGGCAATTACTTCAACATTCTTTGGAAGGCTATATCCGTTTATCTCTCTATTTAATATCAAATTCATAAGTTCCTGCTGAACACTGTGCTCACACCTATTTATCTCATCTATAAATAGTATAACTTTTCTATTTTCATCTTCTTTTATTGCTTCGTCAATATCTACTAATTTTGTATGCACTGCATATATGGTTCTCTTTTTCTTTCCTGCATTACTTCCTTCAAAAACCTCATAATCTTCTACTGTAGGAAGTCCGCCTATCTCTCCTTCTTTTAAAAGATTGGCATCTATGGTTACTAAATAATCTCCCTTTTGAAGACTTAACTTTTTAACTAAAGAAGTTTTTCCTATACCACTTTCTCCGATGATTAGAGGAACCGCTTCACTTCTTAATACTAAATCTACTGTTAATAAGGCATCAGAAAATTTCACAAAAATACTTCCTTTCTATTATGATTACCTACTTGAATTTATATTGCTAGTTTATAATCAATTAAAATTTGTTTTGCTCTCTTACTTCCATAATTATAGATAAATTCTATCTTATCCATATCTAATATTTCTAAATTTAAAAAGTCTCTAACATACTTTTCATCTATATTTTCATCCTTAAATTTATCCATTAAAACCTCATCCACTAATTCCTCTGCCACATCTTCATAAATGTATTTTAAGATATTTATATTTGCTTGTAGAAAAGTTTTAATTTTATTTTCTTCATAAATATCTATATACGTGATGGCCTCTTCACTTTGTGCTATTGCAGCTCTTTGAGCACTTATAGAGGGGTCTTTTATATATTTAATAGCTGCCCAATAATTATTAACTGCTGCTAGTTGAACCTCTTCACTAGGATCTTCTATATATCTTATAGCATCATAATCTTTTTTTACCGCCATAATTTGTATTTCTTCTGATGGTTTTTTAATAAACTGTATAGCCCATCCTTTAGCTCCTACTGCTTCACTTTTAACTTTATCTGTAGAATTTTTTATATATCTTAAAGCATTCCAAGAACTTTTCACAGCCAATATTTGTATTTCTTCCTTAGGGTCTATTATATATTCTATAGCATAAGCATTAGACTTTATTGCTTCCTTTTGAACCTCTATTGAGGGATTTTTTATATACTGAATTGTACTGCCATTTTTTTTAACAGCAATAAGCTGCATCTCTAAACTAGGACTTTCTATATTCTTAATGTGAAAAGGATTTTCATAAATTAATTTTAATTCTAATTCTTCTTTTGACATTACCTATTCTCCTTTAACTAACTTTTATTATTTAACCATAACTATAGCTGTAATAGTTATAATTAAGTTTTTTATACTTAAACTTTAGAAATCTCATTCTTATTGGATGAACTCCATTTGGAAATAATAATATTTTTAATAAACAGTAATTATTATTTGATAGTAATTATATCATATATCATTAAATTGTGCACCATTAATAAAGGGATTTATTTAAATAAATCCCCTTGCATTTTCAATATTACTTTTTATTCTCATGATAATATATGCTTAATTTTAAAATACTACTTTTAAGTTACTTATAACTCTTTAAACTTATCAACATCCCTTTTTATTGAAAAAAGAAGATTGTTGAGTTCCCACACTTCTCCCTCTTCTACTAGCTTATTTAATTGAATTTGATACCTACTAGACTCTGCTATTTTGCCTAAAGAAATCAGTGTAAGTATGTTATTTATTATGCTTGATATTATATCAGACTTTACTTCAAATAGTTTTTGAGCATCCTTTATTTCATCTTTTATTTCTAGCATTTGTTGGTCTAATTGAAATGCTGAATCTGCTGCATTTTTTAGTTTACCTCTTATTTCTTCTGGTATTTCCTGCTTATACTTATAATTTAAAGAATGCTCTATAGTAGCCCAGAAGTTCATGGCAAGAGTTCTTATTTGAAACTCAGCTAATATTTCCTTTTGGCCCTCAGCCATATTCACTGGATATTTTATTATTATATGATAGCTTCTATAACCACTTTCTTTAACATTAGTCACATAATCCTTTTCATACATTATTTGCATATCTTTTCTTTCTCTTATTAGCTCCACAACTTTCTCTATATCATCAACAAACTGGCACATTACTCTGATACCAGCTATATCTTCTATTTCATATTGAAGTCTATCTAAAGGAATATCAAATTTGCTAGCCTTTTCTAGTATACTAGATATTTCTTTAACCCTTCCTGTTACAAACTCTATTGGTGAATATTCATTTTTTCTTCTATATTCTTTTCTTATACTTCTAAACTTTACTTTTAACTCCTCAACTGCCTGTTCATATGGAGTTAAAAAAGACTTCCATTCTTTTATAGCCATAGCCTCACCTTCTAAACACTTTAATTACTTTTATTGATTACATTATAACAAAAATCTCTTAAGTTTATAATAGCATATATTTTAAATAACTAAAAAACTAGTATTATATAATTTTCTACAAAAATTAAGATTTTTCATACTTCCTTTTATATTCTTACTTATATATGCTATAATTATATTATTTATCCAATGATTATATGTCATAATACTCCAATCTTCTACAAATATAATATTAGATATATAAATGGATAATGATATTTAGGCTTTAAGTAGAATAAAGGGTTCCAGGTTAAACCAAAAACTTTACTATTATTTTATTATAAACAACATTTAATTCATATGGGGTGTAAACATGACTGATTCTAACAAAAATAATGAAGAAATCTTTTCAGGTCTTGAATCATTAGGTTTCGACAACATAAATGGTATAGAAATATTTAAAAAAGAAACTAGTGAAACTAAAAAGCAGATTAAAAATCTAGATGATACTGAAAAGCAACTTTCTATGCTATACAACAAAGAAATAACATGCCCTGTATGTGGAAATAGTTTTAAGGCCAGGGCAGTAAAAATCTCTGCACCTAGGGTAATAAAAAAAGATTCTGACTTTTTTCTAAGACATGATAACATCAACCCTTACTTTTATGATGTTTGGCTATGCAATGTTTGCGGTTATGCCGCCATGAAAGTAGACTTTGAAAAAATAAAAAATTATCAAATAAAAATGATAAAAGAGAGTATATCTACTAAGTGGACTGGAAAGGTTTATCCTGATACTTATGATATAAATATAGCCATAGAACGCTATAAACTCTCTCTTTTAAACTATGTAGTTATGGAGTCTAAGGCCAGCTCTAAAGCTATGAACTGCTTAAAGTTAGCTTGGATGTATAGGCTAATTGAAAACTCCAATCAGGAAAATATCTTTATGAAAAAGGCACTTGAAGGCTTTAATCAAGCCTATTACAATGAGGATTTTCCTATATATGGTATGCATAGATATACAACTATGTATCTCATAGGTGAATTAAATAGAAGAACAGAAAATTATGAGCAGTCCTTACTATGGTTTAGCAAGGTAATAACTACTCCTTCAGTGCCACAGAAAATTAAAGACCTGGCAAGGGATCAAAGAGATATTATAAAATCTTCTACTGGAGCAAAATCAGAGACAGAAGATTTAGAAAAAAATGCTACTTTAGAATCCAAGCATAAAAAGGGTATTTTTTCCTTTTTATTTAAATAATTTAGTTAAATTTGCATAATAAATGAATTTTAAGTAAAAATATGATATAATTAAATTTGTTATATAAATGTAAGGTTGATACATATAAGGAGGTTAACTATGGCTTTTTTTAGCAAAAAAAACACTGAACACAAAAAAGAAATTGGCGTATCTACTCCTATTGAAAATAGCCAACATGATTACAGTATCCAACCAGAAAATGAAAAAATTATAAACGATGATAAGGTACATATAATAGAAGAAATCTCTGCATTAAAGGGTAATATGGAATATGTAGTTGCTACATCTTCAGATATAAATTCTTCTATTCATCAAATGTCCTCTAGTAACATGGCTCAGAGTAAAGATTTATCTCAAGCTACTGAAATATTACAAGATTTTAGAAATGATATGGAAAATCTAGCCATGAATGTAGTTAATGTTCAAATCAAGGTTATGGATAGTGATAAAAAGGCTGATGAAGGACTAGAGAGCATTAATTCTCTTGACTCTTCTTTCGATGAGCTTCAAGAGGCTCTTAGTGTTTCAAACTCTACGGTTAGTGATCTGGTATCAAAATTAGAGTCTGTAAACTTAATCACAGACTCCATAAGTCAAATAGCCAGTCAAACGAACCTTTTAGCACTTAATGCAGCCATAGAAGCTGCTAGAGCAGGCGAAGCTGGAAAAGGATTTTCCGTAGTTGCAGGAGAAGTTAGAAAACTTGCAGAAAACTCAAAGATAGCGGTTCAAAATATCACCAAAATTTTAGAAGAAATAAAAGTAGATATTTTAAACACATCTTCTGCAATGGCTAGCGGAAATAGTGCATTAAGTAGCCAACAAGCTACCATAAGCCAAACTAAAAATACTTTTATAACAATTAAAAGTGAATTAAATGAATCTGTAGAAGAAATAGACCAATGTATAGTTCATCTTACAAATGCTTCTGAAAAGAAGGATATAATAATATCTTCTATTGATGAAATATCCTCTTTATCTGAAGAAAACTCTTCTCTTTCTGAGGAGATTGCAGCTACCATAGAAGCACAGAATACAGCTATACAAACTATTAATGAAGGAATACATAATATAGAGTCATCCTTTACTAAATAGCTGTCTATTAAAAAGATACCCTAATTATGTATAGTTTATTTATACTTAAATATCTGTTTTAAAAAATAGCTAGTGTAGACTACTAGCTATTTTTTATTTACTTATATAAATAAATTAACATTAGAATCTTCTGCTTCTCCTAAATAGTATCCAACCCCTCCTATTTTAACTCCATCTATTAACTCTTCTTTCTTCAAGCCTAAAAGATCCATAGACATTTGGCAAGCTACAATTTCTACTCCACTGTTTATAGCTGCTGTTATTAATTCTTCAAGAGATGATACATTCTTGTCCTTCATTATTTTTCTTATCATCTTTGGACCCATACCAGCCATATTCATATTTGATAATTTAAGCTTTTTAGTACCTCTTGGCATCATAAATCCAAACATTTTTTCCATAAAACCTTTAACTACAGTTACCTTTTCACCTTTTCTTAAAATATTTATTCCCCAAAAGGTAAAGAACATTGTTACCTTTTTCCCCATAGAAGCTGCTCCATTAGCTATAATAAAAGATGCTATAGCCTTATCTAAATCCCCACTAAAAACCACCATAGTTTTTCCATCTTTAGATTGAACCCGAGAGCTTGTCATGGTACATTCTCTCTTTATCTCATCATTGTTAGAGTTTTTTTTTACTAAGGCTATTATTATTCCAGCCTCCTTATTTACATTTAAGAGTTGATTTCCTGTAGTATTACACCAGGATTTTATATCCTCATAAAAACCTGGATCAGAAGCCTTAATCTTTAATATTTCTCCTTCCTTTAGTTGATCCATACTACTTTTTACAGTCATTAATGGACCAGGACAACATAAACCGCAGGCGTCTACTTCTTTATGAAACTCTATCTCTGAAGTATTATTATTTGAATTATTTTCTTTACTTGTAGCATTAAAATTATCTATTTCTGAGGGTTTAAACTCTGAAGCCTTTTTACTCTTATAACCTCCAGTTAAATTCTTAACTTTAAATCCATTTTGAGATAATATTCTTGATGCTATATAACCCCTAAGCCCTACTTGACAATAAACCCAGATTTCTTTATCCTTGTCTAATTCATTAATTCTGCTTCGCAAGGAATTAACAGGAATATTTATAGCTTTATCTATACTTCCGTTATCTACTTCTACTTCATCCCTTACATCTAATAATATCTTTTCATTTTCAGTAAACTCTTCAAGTTCTTCTAAATTAATTGTATCTACTCTTCCCTCTAAAACATTTTCTGCTATAAATCCCGCCATATTAGCCGGTGATTTAGCAGAAGAATATGGTGGTGCATAAGCTAATTCAAGTTCCGTTAAATCCTTTACTGTACCTTTTAATTTTATTACCGTAGCTATTACATCAATAGTCTTATCTACTCCATCATAGCCTAATATTTGAGAACCTAATATTTTACCATCTTCATTAAATATAAGTTTAATAGACATTTGAACAGCACCTGGATAGTAAGCTGCATGAGAATTCGGATGAGCATAGATAACCTTATAAGGAATTTCTAATCTCTTTAATGTTCTTTCATTATTTCCAGTGCTAGTAGCAGTAAGTCCGAATACTTTAATTATGGAAGTTCCAAGTGTTCCTTTATAGGTAGAATTTATACCACATATATTATCTGCAGCAATTCTGCCTTGCCTATTGGCAGGTCCTGCTAGAGGAATAGCTGAAGGATTTTCGTTTATAAAATCTTTGATAAGTACAGCGTCTCCTACAGCGTATATACCCTCTACATTTGTTTTCATATGATCATCAACTATTATATGACCTTTATCTCCAAAATTAATACCAGAATTCTTTAAAAAAGAGACATCTGGCGAAACTCCTATAGCTAATATAGCCATATCAGCTTTTAACTCTTTACCACTATTTAAATTTACTGATATCTTATTCCTTTCCTCTTTAAAATCTTTAACACCATCTCCAAGAATTAATGAAACTCCGTTATCTTCTAATTCTTTTTCTGCCATTACAACCATATCAGAATCAAAAGGAGCTAATATATGAGGAGCAGCTTCTACTAATGTAACATCTAATCCTCTTTCCTTAAGGTTTTCAGCCATTTCCACTCCTATATATCCTCCACCGATAACCACAGCACTACCACTTTGATTTTCATCTACATAAGCCTTTATTTTATCTGTATCTGGTATATTTCTAAGTGTAAATATCTTTTTGCTGTTTATCCCCTCAATACTTGGTCTTAAAGGTTTAGCTCCTGGTGAAAGAAGTAAATAGTCATAAGTTTCTTCGTAAATCCCTTTTTCCTTGCTATTAATCTTTAAAGTTTTTTCTTTAGTATCTATATCTATCACTTCACTATTAACCCTTACATCTATATTGAATCTAGATTTCATAGCTTCTGGGGTTTGTACTAGTAACTTTTCTCTCTCCTTTATGGTCTCCCCTATATAATATGGCAATCCACAATTAGCAAAAGAAATATACTCATCTCTTTCAAACATTATGATTTCAAGACTTTCATCTAATCTTCTAAGCCTTGCAGCAGTAGAAGCTCCTCCTGCCACTCCACCAACAATTAATACTTTACGTCCCATACATACCCTCCTAATTTATAATTATTTTCTATTTCATTAAACAGAGCTCTTAACTTCAAAGAGAGTTTTAACTCTTCCTGAAGCTTATAAATCATTATCCAAAGCTGTAACCGATCTTTACTCCCACTTTGAAGAAGATAGAGTATTAGAACGGTCAGCCAGCGGATAAAATCAAAATAATTTATTATTTAAGCTTACTTTTCTTCTTCAACCAAAATTTCTATCAATAGCTTAACTCTAGGATCCTTAATCTTATAAATAATCTCAAGTCCCCTTCTTTCTCCTTCCACTAATCCTGCGGATTTAAGTTTCTGCAAATGCTGTGAAATAGTAGACTGAGGTATTTCAAGACAATCCTGCATAGATGTAACATTACACTCACCGCTTTTAATAAGACCTCTTAAAATGCATAACCTTACAGGGTGAGCCATAACTTTTAGTAATTCTGCTGTATCTTGAAACCTCTTATAATTATTGTCCATTTACCACATCTCCTGTTATATCGTTATATTTATATATTACGATATATTGATATTAATGTCAATATTTTTAAATACAATAAAAGACTATTCCCTTTTAAGAAATAGTCTTTTAAACACCATTTAATTAGTGATTACCTTAATTTGTTATAAAAAAGTTAATTTAAAAACTATAGTACTTTAGCCATTTTTATTATTCTATTACCAAATATATTTCTATCATAAACTAATCTATAATTAATTTTTCTATAAAATTTTGCTACATATTCGTCCTTTGCTAAAAGGGTACATCTGGAGTAATTATTTTCTTTTGCAAGTAATTCTGCCTCTTCCATTAATATCTTTCCAATACCTAAACCTCTAGCTTTATTATCTACAGCTATATTAGCTATATAAAGATCTCCCTTGTTGCACTCTTTAATAACAGAAAACTTCAGTTCATTTAATAAAAAACCCACTTTTCTTTTAAACCCTCTAAGATTTTTTAATATGGCTAAATCAGTTTTTATATTACTATATTCTAATTCATTATATGGTATTGTTACAAGTACACCTACCACTTCTCCATTATGCTCAGCAATTTTAGAATAGCTTGAACTATACCTTGAATTATGATTTCTAATAAGATCTTTTATTATATTTAGATTTTCTTCTTTACTCTTACCTCCCCATATTTGCTCTGGTTCGTTCTCAGTACTATAAATTAATTCAGCCATAATACTACTGTCACTATCTTGAGCATCTCTAATGCCCGTACTACCCATGATTTAAACCTCCCTGGTTATCTAAATAACCTTTACTTAATACCATTATACTCTGTTCCAAAGAGCTATTTAACTCATGTTATTGCTGAATTTTCATGTACAAAAGAGACTTATTTAAAATAAACCTTTAATATAAAAAGCACAATTAAGTACTTAAAATCACCTTAAGAAGTACCCATAATTCCTTGCTTTAACTCATATAAAAATCAGGTAGGCAAAGCGCCTACCTGAAATAATATTTTATTATAAAATTGTTACAGGGTTAAAATCTATATAATCACAGGATGTCATTATATATTCTATACCATCTTTATATCCATTTAAAACCCTATTTAAAGCAGGTCCATGCAAATGGCCATATATAACCTTAGATACCCCATATTCTTTAAATATCTTGGTAAATTCAGATTCTTCAAATCTTTCATTTGTAGGAGGATAATGAATCATCACTATTATCTTCTTGTATCCCTTTTTAACAGCCATATCTAAAGATAATTTAAGTCTTATAACCTCTCTTTTATATATTTTTTCATCATGACTTGTATAATTATCTCCTCCTGGGCAGTTCCATCCTCTAGTGCCACAAATAGCCCAATCCTCATAATTAAAAAAATTATTCTGTATAAAGTTCATATTCTGAAACATAGAATTAAGCTTTGTAATACTAGTCCACCAATAGTCATGATTTCCCTTAATAAATATTTTTCTGCCAGGTAGTTCACTTATCCATTGCAGTTCTTTTAAGCTTTCCTCCATAGTCATAGACCAAGATATATCCCCTGCAATAAGTACTGTATCCTCTTTTGTAATTTTATTTAACCAATTATTTTTTATTTTTTCATCGTGTTTAAACCACTGATCTCCAAACACATCCATTGGCTTATCACCACTTAAGGCAAGATGTAGATCAGATATAGCATATAAGGCCATTTCTCACTCACCTTTCTCCCACAAGTTTATCTATATCAGCAACATAAGCTATTATCTCTGCTACAGCTTCATAAAGCTCTGAAGGTACATAGTCACCTACATCAACATTATTTAATAAGTCAGCCAATTCTTTATTGTAAACTACAGGGACATCATTTTCCTCTGCTTTTTCTAATATTTTATCTGCTATCTGCCCCATACCTCTAGCTGTAACAACAGGAGCATCATAGGAACTTTCATACTTAATAGCAGCTGCTTTCCTTCTTTTTTTCACAGTTAAACCACCACCTTAAGAGCTAAACTTAATGTTTTAAATTTTTAAACCATAACATTTAAAGCTGTAAAATCACTATCATTGAAAAATTCTCTGCAATTTATTATATCAGAAACAACCTGCTTTTTAGAAACTTTAATTTCGCACTGGTACCCTAATCCTTCTAAAGACTCCACTAAAACTTGTTTTTTCTTGTTTAATATATCCGTAAATTTCTCATGAGATTTTATCTCTAAATTCATAAAATTATTTTTTACTTTTATAAATCCATCCACTTCTCCTAAAAACTGAGTCTTTACAGTGACTACCATCTTAACATCCTTTGAATCAATTTTTTTACCCTCTTCTCGCTTATCTTTTATGATTATCTTACAAGGATACTCGCTATAATTTAATGATATAGGTAAGTTCATATAATAGTATTGATTTGAAATTGTATTAAATACTTTGAAATCACTTATATTATCTCTTATAATTGATAATATATTATTAATATTATCTTTCCCCTCTAAGGATTTATTTAATATACTTTTAATTATATTTTTCATATCTTCAGTTTTTATATTTATTTGATTTTTTACTGCCTCTGCACCCTCTTTTAATAGTTCATTAGATATAGTATTAGCTACTTTTTCTTGAATTAAGCTTTTATCTTTAGAACTTTCTACTCCTAAAAGGGTTTCACTATTTTCTACCACAGTTGAATTTAAAACTTCTCCTAAATTTTCTTTTAACATATTTAACCCATCATGTTTTTTTGCATCCTTCACAAATTCCATTAAAAATTTTACAGTTGCATTAGAGCTTAGCCCTTCCTTACTTTGAATATTCAAAATCTTAGCTATACTTTCTTCACTTAAATTATCTAAAATTGATATGCTTTTAGACATATCTTCCGACACATTTGATAAAACCTTTTTGAAATTTGTAAGAGATTGTGCTTCAGTTTTTTCTTCCATAAAAGCAGTTAGATTATTTATTTCATTTTCCGTTAAGATAAGCTCTTGAGGAAACATATTTTTTATTTCAAGCTTTAGTTGATCTTTATAATTAGAAATCTGTTGTTCTCCTATATCCACAAGTAAAAAAAGATTTTCAAAATCCTGTACATTAAATTCCCCTTTTGCGATATATTCCAACATATCATCTATATTTATTTTTCCTATTTTACAAAATTCATCTAAATTATTTAGCAAGTTATTTTTTGTATACCTATTTAATACAGAAGTTAAATCAGACAAAGAATCCTTATTAATATTCATATCCATTTTTAGTACATCTTTTATACCTTGAGATAAGATATCTTCTACTTTTTTCTCATCAAGAGTTCCCCTTTCTATAACTTCTGCTTTTGGTACTTCTAGTTCTTCTATCTTTACTTCTTGAACTTCCTCAAGAATTGTTGGAACCTCTTTACTATTATTACTTTCTTCTAACATTTCATCTATGTTTTTTAATAGAGCATAAAGGTCACTATCTCCTTTGAACATATTTTTAAAACTTTGAATACTTTCTTTATCTAGTGGGATATCATTTTCTATAATAAAAAGCAAATCATCTATGGATATATCCTTAAGCTCATTAAAAAATTCTTTTAATACTTTTTCAATCTTCTTTCCTTCAGTACTATTTATATCTATAGATTTACTATTTAAATATTTAGCTATAAAAGCCGACTCTTTTTGCGGATCAGATAATATCTTTTCTTTAAAATCTACTAAATTTTTTATTTTTGAAATGTTCTCCTTATTTAAATCTATATTATGCTTTAGCATTTTAATTAAAAGAGCTCCATCTTCCTCTGATAATCCGTTCTCTTCTAATATAGAGTTAATAGAACTCGCAATATTATCTTCAGAAGCACCTTCTCCTTTTAAAGCCTTTATCTTAAGTTTACCATCTTCAAATCCTTCTACAACAAATCTTTTTATACCTCTGTAGTCTAGATCAATATCCCCTTCTACTTCAGCACTAAATTGCCAACCATCTATTAATCTTAAAGAAACCTCTTTCTTAGAATCTCCAGTTCCTATCACTCTTGCTGAAAACTTCTCTCCTGTTTGAAAAGTTAGCTTTGATGTAAATTTTTTATTGGTACTTCCGTAAGGATTATTTACATTAATTATATTTTGCATAGCTTCATCCTCCAGAGTTAAATTTCATAATTATTACTATATTATCGTATAAAAATAGAATTTCTGAACATGAACAACTCACTTTACTTATAGATATTATATGTAAGAAATCCTTATTAATAATATTTAAACTTTCAATGGAAAGAATCTTAAACTTTAGCTTAAATAAATATAAAAAACTACTCTTTTTTGAAAGAGTAGTTTAAAATTGTTTCTTAACCTTAATACTTAATAAATATATTTTTAATTACTGTATTATTATCTTATGATAATTTTTCTTTCCTCTTCTAACTAGAGCTATTCCATCTTTAAAATCTTCTTCCTTTAGTGTGACTAACGTATCCGTAATTTTTTCATCATTTAAAGATAATCCATTTTGTTGAATTAATCTTCTAGCCTCTCCCTTAGAAGGAAGTATTCCCTTATTAACTAATATCTCTACTAAAGTAGAATTTAACTCTTCTTTGCTTATAGTAACTGTAGGAACATTTTCCATGTTTCCTCCGCCACCAAAAAGAGCCTCTGCTGCGTTCTTAGCTTTAGTAGCTTCCTCTTCTCCATGAACTAATTTAGTAACTTCATATGCTAAAACCTTTTTAGCTTCATTTATTTCTGCTCCTTGAAGATTAGATAATCTTCTTACTTCATCCATAGGTAAGAAAGTCAATAAGCATAAACATTTTTCCACATCTGCATCGTCTATATTTCTCCAGTATTGATAAAAATCATAAGGTGAAGTCTTTTCACTATCAAGCCATAAAGCTCCATTTTCTGTTTTACCCATTTTCTTTCCTTCACTATTTGTAAGAAGTGAGCATGTCATAGCAAAGGCTGATTTTCTTTCCTTTCTTCTTATAAGCTCAACTCCAGCTATCATATTAGACCATTGATCATCTCCACCTAACTGCATAGAGCATCCATATCTTTTGTTAAGCTCTAAAAAGTCATAGCCTTGCATTAGCATATAGTTAAATTCTAAGAAAGACAATCCTTTTTCTAATCTTTGTTTAAAACATTCTGCTGTAAGCATTCTATTTACTGAAAAATGTACACCTATATCTCTTATAAACTCAACATAATTTAAATTTAAAAGCCATTCTGCATTATTAACTAATATAGCCTTTCCCTCTGAAAAATCTATAAATCTTTCCATTTGTTTTTTAATACTTTGAACATTATGCTCTATTTCTTCTTTTGTAAGCATTTTTCTCATGTCAGTTTTTCCTGAAGGATCTCCTATCATGGCAGTTCCGCCACCTAATAAAGCTATTGGTCTATGTCCTGCCTTTTGCATATGTGCCATAAACATAAGTGCAATAAAGTGACCCACATGTAAACTATCTGCTGTAGGGTCAAATCCTATGTAAAAGGTTACTGGTTCCTTTTTTAATAGCTCCTTTATCTCCTCTTCATGGGTCATTTGTTTTATGTATCCTCTTTCTAATAATGAATCAAAAACACTTGTCATCTTATAACTCTGCCTACCTTTCTTTCCATTATATCCATTAAGAAATATTCTATCACATATATTCTAATAGCCGCAACAGTTAAACTCTTCTTAAAGCTTATTTAAAATATTAAAATCTTTTGCAATTTACTGATTTATATGGTGAAAAATAAACCGATTAAAAAACTTAATTTTTTAATCGGTTTATTTTGCAAAGGATTTATCTTTAACAGTTTGTTAACTGTAAAATAAGCTTTTTAAACTTAAGCTACATATTTTTTAATAAATTCTGGCATAGCAGCGCATTGACCATTAATATTTATATAAAACTCCAACTTATAATTGTGAGCTAGTTTTTCCATCTTTAAAAACAAATGTGCCGCATCTTCTAAATTTCCAGAGACAACATTACACAATCCATCAATAAAGATAGTTTCTATATCATAGTCCTCTGAAAGTATGCCGCACAAAAAACCATACAGTTCATCATAATCTTTTAATTTAAAATCTTCAGTAGTGATCATTCTGATTCTAGAATCCAAATCAAACATAGGCCTTCTATCATCATCTATATATATGACAGTTCCTTTTGCTTCTTCTGCTTTATTGTTTGCTCGTTCTATTAAAGCCTTAGTTTTTCCTGTACCTCTTTCACTACAAAACACATGTATCATTTTAACCACCCCTTCATTATATTTCAGGTGAAAAATATCCTGTTAATACGATTATATAATATTCAGAATATTTTTTCAATATTGCTTTTAAACTTAATAATTTATTTACATGTTATTTAAAATAATCTATTTCTTGATAAATAATTAAAAATTTTTTCCTCTATCCTTTATTAAAAAACTTGTTTTTTAATTTGTTTTTAATAGAATTATTAATTTTTTCCTATCCATATATATTTTCTCCTAATTTACCTATAATATACTATACCTACAGTAAAGTATATTATAGAAAAACTAAATTGTATTGTAGATGAAATAGTTTGAATAAATAAAAAGGGAGAATCCCATCTCTTTCAAGAAAAGTTCCTCCCTTATCTATATATTAACTAAAACTTTATTTTTGCCTGATCTTTTTCCTTCATATAATAACTCATCTGCTACTTGAAGCAGTTTGTTTACATCTCTTCCATCTTTAGGGTAATAAGATATTCCAAAGGTTGCTGTTATTTTATAGTTATTTTGCCTTAAGTCCACTTTATTATCCTTTATATTTTTTCTTATAGAGTCTATCTTCTCATAAACAGCTTTAGAGTTTTCTGCCTCTTCAATATATAATACAATTTCCTCTCCCCCATATCTAGCCACCATATCCTTTGGATTTAAATTATCTTTTATAAGTTCTACCGTGTTTAAAAGAACTGTATCTCCAAATTGATGTCCAAAACGATCATTTATATTTTTAAAATCATCTAAGTCTATCATGACAATGGCGAAGATATCTTTTTTTGATTTATTTATTTTTTTCTCTACAAAATCAATAAAATATTTTCTTGTATATATTCCAAGTAGCGGATCCCTTTTAAGTTGTTCCTGTATCTCTTTATAAAGAAAACTATTTTCAATTGCTATAGCAATTTGATTTGCTATAGAGGATATAAATTTTATGTGGTCATAGCCAAAAAAGTTCCATAGGGTATGTTCTAATATTATATAACCTATGAATTTATCTCTAAGTTGTATAGGCACTCCTATTATGGAATGTAAATCTATTCTATCTTCTGTCTGAAAAAGTGGCTCTTTACAGTTTAATATAAAAGGCTTACCATTTTCGATTCTTTTAATATACTTATTTTCCATAAGTATTAATGAGGAATCTTGAATATTACTAGCTTTCATAACCATCTCTCCATTTACTTTTAAATAAACAGATGAATATGTTACTCCTAATATGCCTATTATCATATCATTTATCATAGGTATGAGATTTTCATCACTTAAATATGAGTTTATATACTTACTTATCTCTACAATATTTACAAGAGCATCCATGTTCTTTTCTAATTGTATATTTTTCTCACTGAGAAGTTGTATCTGTGTTTCTGCAAAATTCTGATAAGTTTCAAATTCTTCCAATACCCTTTCATACTTTTCCTTATAACTATCCATTTCTTATCTTCCCCTAAACTAGGATTTCATAACAATACTTACCTATAGTTAGTGAATTGAAGCTCTAAATCAAAATCTTTTCCTTTTAAAAGAGCTATTACCGCTTGCAAATCATCCTTATTTTTCCCTGTAACTCTTAATTGGTCATCAAGTATTTGCGTTTGAACCTTTATCTTGCTAACCTTAATTTCATTAGCTATGGTCTTTGCCTTTTCTTTGGAAATCCCATTAACTATTTTTGCTGTTTGTCTTACTGTACTTAAACTAGAATCCTCCATCTTTTGAAAATCTAAAGCCTTTGGAGATATACCTCTTTTTATAAACTTAGATTTTAATATTTCTATTACAGACTTTAGTTTAAATTCATCATCAGAAATTATTTTTATCTCATCTTTACCAAGTTCAACTGTTGATTTACTACCTTTAAAATCATATCTTTGACTTATTTCTTTCAAAGTTTGATTTATAGCGTTATCTACTTCTTGCATATCAACCTGTGATACTATATCAAAAGAATAACTATTTGCCATACTTCTCTACCCCTTTTCTTATATATGGTAATAAATATAGTTTAAAATATTTCTAATATATAATCAACTACTACTTTTTTAAATATCTAAATAATAAAGTGAATATATCAAAGTGAATTTAATATACTATTAGATCCTTCCACAAAAACCTCTACATTTATATCTATATCTGTTAAATACATATAATTATCAGGTATTTCTATCTTAGGATATTTTCTACTTAATTCCTGTTTTACTTCAAATATATCTATATTCTTATTTTTAAATCCTTCAAAAACCATCTTACTGTATTTAGCTATATTATATTCCGAATTTTCTTTTATTTTACTTAATTTTTCTGAATCCACTTTTAACTCACCTTGCACTTCCCCAATACTTACCTTTATCTTTATATCTTTTTTTAACTTAATTCTTTCTCCCTCAAACTCTATTTTGCTCTTTGTCTTACTTTTTAATATCTCCAAGGTTATATAATTATCTGGCTCATCAGGATTTGTTATCTCTAAAGTCCCTCTTTTCACAGTGTTATTTAAAAAATTATATGCCTGACCTTGATCTCTTGACATAATCTCAACTAATTTATCATCCTTTATGATTGCCCCTCCATTTATTTGAATTACCTTTGATAAACCTTCATGATCTATATCTATAGTTGTTAATACAGTAGTTTTGCTAGGCAAAGTTCTTTTTAAAAGATATTCTGCTAAAGTTATATTTACAGCTCTTGAAGATACTCCTACATTTTGAATTAAATCATT
Source organism: Clostridium simiarum (assembly GCF_018919175.1). Lineage (GTDB taxonomy): Bacteria > Bacillota > Clostridia > Clostridiales > Clostridiaceae > Clostridium_L > Clostridium_L simiarum. Next base: position 1,367,539 of record NZ_JAHLQL010000001.1, read on the forward strand.
CAAAAATATTCCTATATACTCCTCTGCTTCTATCTTAAGATTCATAAGTTCCTCTGGCTCTCCTGTATATATATAAAGATAAGGTCTTACTAAAAATTCCTGATCCCTCTCTAGAAGATCTATATATTTATCTATACCAAACTCCGCAGCATTTTTAGTAAATATTAAAGCTCTATTTTGAGTATAATTAATTATAAAAGAGGACTTTAAGTTAATATTCCTGGAAGCTTCAAATATTGTTTTACCAATCCCTTTAAAAAGCAATCTTTGTCCTTTTTCTGAGGCACTAGATGCACTTCTAAAAGGCTTAAAGGCTTCCAGATATATTATTATATTTTTATCTTTATCTACATCAAATAAAATAGCTGTAACAAAGGCCACTCTATTAACATCCCTATAATTAAAGCATCCACATAAACTTGAAGATAATAAAATAAAAATAAGGACTTTAACAATATTTTTTACTATTAATTTTCTATTTATCATTTACATCATCCTTGAAAAATATATTATTAGATATTTCACTTAATGGTTTTCTATAAAAAGTATCTTTAAATTTTAAAGTTCTTACAGTTCCAAAGGGAAATAAATAAGGGTATCCACAGCTTGTTAAAGAAGCTAAATGACTTATAAGCACAAAAAATCCCATATAAAATCCTGGTAACCCTAAAAGAGAACCACAAATCACCAATCCCATAGACCAAACAGATATGGCCCCATATATATTAGGAATTAAAAAATAGGATATAGTACTTATAGCTACAATAAGTATGGTAATCTGTGAAGCTAGACCGGCCCCCACTGCAGCATCTCCTAAGATTAAAGCTCCCACAATACTCATAGCTTGACCTATCGGCTGTGGTAATCTTATACCAGCCTCTTTTATTAATTGAAAAAATATCATCATCATAATTACTTCAATTACTGTAGGAAAAGGTACTCCTGCCCTAGATACTGCTAATCTAAATACAAAAACTGAGGGTATTAAGGAAAAGTGGTATGTAACAATTGAAAGATATAATCCAGGCAAAAAAGTAGCTATAAATAGCGCTATATATCTTAAAACTCTCATAACGTTACTGTAATACCTATTAGAATAGTAATCATCCTGAGTTTGGAAATTTTCCACAAAAAAATGTGGAGCTGTAAGTGCAAAAGGGCTTCCATCTACCAATATTGCCACTCTACCTTCCATGATTTTAGCTATTACTCCATCTGGTTTTTCACTATATCCTATAGTGTCAAATAATGTGTGATTATGTTTTAGTTTTTCTTCAATATATGATGTGTCCAATATAAAGTCATCATCTATTTCTTGCATTTTTCCTTTTATATAATTTACAAGCCTTTCATCAGCTATGCCCCTAACATAAATTAGTACCACTGAAGTTTTAGATTTACTTCCTAATATTGAAGGCTCTACTCTAAGTTCTTGGGTTTTTAACCTTTTTCTTAAAAGACATATATTATCCACCAGGGTTTCTGAAAATCCTTCTCTAGGTCCTTTTATTACGGATTCAGTTATGGGTATATTTATCCCTCTTTTAGCGTACATTTTTGAATCACAATAAAAAGCAATGTCTAGCTCATCAAATATAATAACCACATCCCCTGATAGGATATGATAAAGAGCATCATTTTGATCCTTTACCTTTTCAAAGGTATTTGAATCTACTATGTTTTCAATATTATTGATACTTATATTTTCTTTATTTTTTCTTATAGGTTCAATTATATGTTCACTTATAAAATTTTTATCGCTTAAGTCGTCAATAAATACGACTATTGTGTTTCCCAATGCACTTTTTATATGTCTAAACTTAATATCTATATTTCCGTCTAGTTGTTCTTTTATATATAAATAAATACTCATATCATCACCTAAAATTATTATTATCATCTTTTAGTTTAATATACCTAATCTTGTTAATAATAATAAGTAACTATTATTATTGAGGTGAACTATGAATAAAATATCTGCAAAACATTTTATGTTTTTAATATTTGGAACAGCTATTATGTCACTAAAAACCTACCCCTCAGTATTTGCAGCCCACAATGGAAGGGATGTTTGGATTGCTACAATAATAGCTTCCATTATCTTTTATATTTATTATAATTACATAATTTCTATATATAATTATGATGTTTCCATTAGTATAAAAGGAATTTATAAAAAAGCCTTCGGAAAATACTTAGGATGTATACTTTTATTTTTTTATGCTTTAAACCTATTACTAAGTTCAATAGAATCTATGTCTATAGAAATAAGTGCAATTCATGCTAATATATTCATAGAATCCCCTCCTTGGTATATAGGATTAATACTAATAATTCCAAGCTTATATATAGTAAGAAAAGATATGAGAAGCATCTTAATAGTAACTATAATAGCCTTAGGACTTATGCTTTTATCGGGAGTGTTAGCGGAAATATTGGTTGAAAAATATAAATCTTATAAACTTTTACTTCCTATAATGCAAAACGGCATAACCAAGGATTTTATATTAAGTATAATTAAAATAGTCTCTGCTTATGCTAGCATAGCAATAACCTTGCCCTACATATCTAGCGTAGAAGATAATAAAAAATTAAAAAAATACACTATAATAGCTTTGATTATAACAAGTATAATAGAAATATTTTCAATAATGGGGTTAGTTGCTACCTTTGGTCCTCTAAGAGATACCAATATATTTTATCCTAAACTTATTCAAACTCAGAGAGTTAGCTTTTGGAGATTTATTGAGAGCGGCGATTTTCTTATATTGATGGAAATAATCGGCGGGTGGTTTATAAAATTTTTATTGACTTTTAAAACTTTTTGTTATGTAATCGAACAGCTTTTTGAAACACGAATAAGTAAGTATTTTTCTTACATAGTTATAGTTATCATATATATCACATGCTATTTTATTACAAAGAATAATTATAAATTATTCCAACTACTAAACCACTATTTATACATATGTTTATTCAATTATTTATTAGTACCTATAGTAGCTTTTACCCTATATAAAATTAGGTCAAAGCCTTAATTTTTTATTGAAATATTAGTGCTATATGATATAATATTCCTATGAGCTTTGCTCTATAATTATTGGGTCCTAATTTAATAAGGTAATTTCCCTTCCTTAGATCATGGGAAGAAGTTATCTGTAAATTAACCCTATGATCACAAGGAGGTTTGTAAAATGGAAGACAAGAACATAGTTTGTAAAGACTGCGGAAAAGAATTCGTATTTACAGTAGGAGAACAAGAGTTTTTTAAAGAAAAAGGATTTGAAAACGATCCAGTAAGATGCCCTGAGTGCAGAAAAGCAAGAAAGGCTGAAAAAAACTCTAGAGAAAGAAGATATTAGGATATTATTTTCTCGTATGTTTAGGACTAATCTGATATTCAGATTAGTCCTTTTTTTATTTTAACATTATATGCAATTAAGATTCTTACCATAGATGTTTAGGATTTTCTGTAAGCTTCTATTCCTTTTATTATAGGCATAGCGATAATTATTCCTACTACCACTTGAAGCACATTTCCAAATATATCATAGGAGGATACTATAAGCGCCTGTGTAAATGTAATAGCTTTTCCTGAAAACAATAGCTTTATTAATGCACCTGATAAAAAGTAGGCTAATATCATAAATAAGCCTGACATAGAAAAAGCCACCCCCCCCTGAATAATCGATTTACTTTCACCCTTTTCCCATAAATACCCCGCTATTAAGGCCATAATTCCCTTTATAATCAGTGTAAATGGTGCCCAATAAGTATATCCATGAAGTATATCAAATAAGAACATTCCAAGGGCTGAAGATATAGCACCCTTTTTTCTACCTAGCACAACTACTGATATAAATACTATACTATCCCCAATGTGTATTACTCCATTATATGAAGGTATAGTTATAAATGAGGCAGCTAAAAGAGTAAGTGCAGACATAAGAGACATATACACTAAGTCTTGAATCTTAATATTCCTCTTTGATAATTCATTATTCTTTTCCACTTAATACTCCTCCTTAATATAAATTATAAATTTTATGCCATGACTACCCTTCCTGTAGATAAATTCTTATAAGTTTCAGTTAAAGATAGACATCTTTATGAGAAAATCTCATCTGAATCTTCCAATTACTTAATGTCTACTACTTTAAATTATATAGTTTAAAACCTAAAAAATAAAATGTATGGATACACTTTATTACTCAGTAAATTATTAGCAATTTGAATATTAGATAAAGAATTGTGAAATAATAAAATTATAGATAAATCTATTAACAAAGATTTAAAGGAGTGATACTATGACAATATTAAGATGGATAGGTGGTCTAGTAATTTTATTTTGGCTAATAGGTCTTATATTTAGGGTAGGAGGAAGCTTAATACATCTATTACTATTATTAGCTGCTATAATCTTTGTAGTAGATGCTTTATTTGGAAGAAAAAATGGTGTATAATAGATAATTATAGTATATAATTAAATCACAGAATAAATTTTATTGAATAATTATAAAGTAATATAATTTAAAACGTTAAAAAGAAGTAAGTAAGCTTAAAAACAGATTTACAGAGAGCTGTTGATGGTGTAAATACAGCAATCATGATTAAGCCCAATGGGTCTTGGATGTGCTTAGATGAAATTTTAGTACTTTAAGCCGTTTACCTTACGTTACAAAGGTAGGATATGATAGTATCTTAATAGATGAGGACTTTGTCCTTAAATTAGGTGGTACCGCGTGAATATAAACGCCCTATGATTTTCATAGAGCGTTTTTTTATTTATAATTTTTTAAAGGAGTGTAACTTATGGAAGAAAGAAAAAAAATTATCTTTAGTGGTGTAAAACCTTCTGGAGATCTTACATTAGGAAATTACTTAGGAGCTATAAAAAACTGGGTAAATCTTCAAGAAGAGTATGATTGCTATTTTTGTGTAGTAGATTTGCATGCTATAACTGTAAAACAAGAACCTAAGGAGCTTAGAAGAAGAACCTTAGAGATTTTATCAATATATATAGCCTCTGGAATAGTTCCTGAAAAAAACACATTATTTATACAATCTCATGTATCAGCTCACTCAGAAGCTTCATGGTTATTAAACTGTAATAGCTATATGGGAGAGCTTGGGAGAATGACACAATTTAAAGACAAATCTCAAAAGTATGGAGAATCTATAGGTGCTGGTTTGTTTACCTATCCAGTACTTATGGCAGCGGATATACTTTTATATAACGCGGATTTAGTTCCAGTAGGAATCGATCAAAAGCAACATTTAGAGCTTTCAAGAGACATAGCAGAAAGATTTAATAGAGTCTACAGCCCTACTTTTACCGTACCAGACGCTTATATACCTACTTTCGGAGCTAAAATAATGGACTTACAAGATCCTAGTAAGAAAATGTCTAAATCTGAAGAAAATCCAAATGGATATATATTAATAATGGATCCTCCTGAAGTTATAAGAAAAAAGGTTAGTAGAGCTGTTACAGACAGTATCGGTGTAGTTAATTATACTGATGATCAACCTGGTGTAAAGAACTTAATAAATATATTAAGCTCAATAAAAGGAGTTCCTGCTGAAGATATAGTAAAAAGCTACGAAGGCTTAGGCTATGCAGAACTTAAAAGAGACGTAGCTGACTCTATAGTTTCTGAATTAGAGCCTATTCAAAACAAAGTTAGAGACCTTATGAATGATAAAACTTATTTAGAGGAAATATATAAAAAAGGAGCCGATAAAGCAAATTATGTAGCCATGAAAACTTTAAGAAAGATGCAAAAGAAAATAGGTTTAATTCCTAGATAATATTTTTTAATATTAAAGACACAAGAGATATAACTATAAAATACTCTTGTGTCTTATATTGATAACTTATAACATTTCTATAAAGGCTGATATTCTTGTTTTTACTTGTCCAATATCTGATTGTGAATAACTTGTTTCTAAAGACATATAAGGAATACCTTTTTCCTTTGTAACAAACTCTTTAATTTTTTTAGTTTCTACAGCATAGGTGTGACAAGCCTGAAGAACAACCTCTATAACCCCATCAATTTTATATTCATCAATAAGTTCATTTAATAAATTTATTCTATTAGTATTTGGAGACATAACAGAACAACCTATGTTTAAATATTTTTCTGCAAGGGCATCTATAGGTTCCATATCTTCATCTACAAGTCTGCTCTTTTCCTTAACTCCTGAGCAATTTTCATAACATACTACAACTGCATTATTTTCTTCTATAGATTTTATCACCTTATCTGCTACTCCACCTATAGGACATCCTGTAATAAGTATCCTTGATGCAGTTTTAGATATCCTTCTTTCTCCATTTTCATACTTACTCTTTATATCATCTATCATTTCTCTAATTTTTTTGTTTTGTTCATTTTTATCTAAAGTAAAGGAAACTCCATCTAAAACTTTATGCATTTCATATCCACTTATAGGTGGAGGAGAAAGCTTTGAAAGAGCATAAAATTCTTGAAGCAAAAGTCTTTCTTTATTTCTATCTCTTATGGCCTTTTTTATATTCTCTTCTGTAATAATAACCCCAAAATCTTCCTCTATTTTTTCCTTAAGATATATTATTTCATTTTTCCAGAGTGTAAAGGAATCTTTTCTATCTAAATTTTGTGGAAGCTGCATTACATGTACATTTTTTATTTCTCCTAAATATTCATACATCTTCTTTTTGCCATCACAGGTAGTTTCACCTACTATTAAGTCAGAAAAATATGTATAAGGACAGGTTTCTGTAACTGCAAAACCATAACTTGATTTTATAAGAGGACATAAATTTTGTGGTAGATCTATCTCTGCATCTTCTATAGGCTCTCCACTCATCCCACATAAAGATACCGGTATAGCCCCTGCTGCAAATATTATTTCTACTGGAGTAAATGTGCAAAATGTACCTACTACCTTTTTACCCTGATCCTTCAATTCCTTAACTTTTATAAATCCGTTTCTACGTGCCTCACTGAACTCTTCAAATCCTTTAGGATAATTCTCCATAAGTAAACTCTCCCTCCAACATCTCTTATACTAATCCCTATTATCTTGCTATAATTCATAGTAACATAAAAACTATCCATAGTATCATTTCTTTTATCTATGGATTTTCACTATTCTATAATTACATGCTATAGTTTAACATTAAAACAAAATTTAATTTTCATAAATCTTAAAAATTACTATTATTGAAAATTTTCTTTTTAACTGTTATAATTACTATGTTTAGAATTAAAGCCCCATTTCCAAAGTGGAATGGGGTTTAATCCTTGAAAACATAAGGAGGATTTTATAGTGGATCTTAGAAAAGAAATAGAAAAGAGGAGAACCTTTGCCATAATCTCTCACCCCGATGCTGGTAAAACTACTCTTACAGAAAAACTACTGTTATACGGAGGAGCCATAAGGCTTGCAGGTTCTGTTAAAGCTAGAAAGGCTGCAAAACACGCAACTTCTGACTGGATGGAAATAGAAAAGCAAAGAGGTATTTCTGTTACTTCATCTGTAATGCAATTTGACTACGATGGATATTGTATAAATATATTAGATACCCCTGGACACCAGGATTTTAGTGAAGATACATATAGAACTTTAATGGCTGCTGATAGCGCAGTAATGGTTATTGATGGAGCAAGAGGTGTAGAAGAACAAACTAAAAAGCTATTCCATGTTTGCGCCCTAAGAGGTATTCCTATATTTACTTTTATAAATAAAATGGATAGAGAAACAAGAGATCCTTTTGAACTACTAGAGGATATAGAAAATGAACTTGGCATAAAGTCCTATCCTATGAACTGGCCTATAGGCTCAGGACATGAATTTAAAGGTGTTTACGAAAGAGATTCTAACACTATTCAGGTCTTTGGTGGAGGCAATCATGGTCAAAATCAAGTAGAATCTGTAAAAGGAAGTATAGAAGATACTGTGTTTAATGACCTTTTAGGAGAAGCTCTTCACAATAAACTAATAGAGGATATTGAACTATTAGATATTGCTGGAGATGAATTTGATATAGAAAAGGTTAGAAAAGGTGAATTATCTCCTGTATTTTTTGGAAGTGCTCTTACTAATTTTGGTGTAGAACCATTCCTTAAAAACTTTTTAGAATTAACTACGCCACCTATTTCAAGACAATCAAACATAGGTGAAATAGACTCTTTCGGAGAGAGTTTTTCTGCTTTTGTGTTTAAAATACAAGCAAATATGAATCCAGCTCATAGGGATAGAATTGCCTTTATGAGAATATGCTCCGGACAGTTTAAAAAAGGTATGGAAGTATTTCATATGCAGGGCAATAACAAGATAAAATTATCTCAGCCTCAACAGTTCTTAGCTCAAGATAGAGAGATAATTGATGAAGCCTTTTCTGGAGATATAATAGGAGTCTTTGATCCAGGTATATTTAGCATAGGAGATACTCTTTGTAAGGCAGATAATAAATTCAAGTTTGAAGGTATACCAACCTTTGCCCCAGAGTTCTTTGCAAGGGTTAGACCTGTGGATTCCATGAAAAGAAAGCAATTCGTAAAAGGTATAACTCAGATAGCTCAAGAAGGTGCTATACAGGTGTTTAAAGAACTTTTCATAGGTATGGAAGAAATTATAGTAGGTGTGGTTGGAGTGCTTCAATTTGAAGTATTAGAATACAGACTTAAAAACGAGTATAATGTAGATATAAAAATGGATAGATTAGCTTACAGATATGTTAGATGGATTGAAAATAAAGGCTTAGATATGAATACTCTAAATCTAACTAGTGATACAAAAAAAGTTGTAGACTTAAAAGATAGAAACATACTTATATTCCAAAATGAATGGGGTATAAACTGGGCTCTAGAGCACAATAAAGACCTTATTCTATCTGATGTGGGTAAGACTACAGATTAGATTTAGTGAAAAAACTAATGAATTTAAATAGGAAATACCTTCAAGAACAGTGTTCTTGAAGGTATTTTTAATTGTTATATAATTTTAAGCTTTCCATAATCCATGGATATTACAGTATTCTCTTACAGATATTATTTCTCCACATACCTTAAAGGTTGCTTCTGGTTTTTCACCTGGTTTTAAGTATTTTCTATATACTTTATTTTCAGTTATAACTTCTATCCACTCTATATAGTGTTTTTCTTCCATTGGATGTTCAACAGCTCCAATCTTAACAGTTACCATATCTCCATCTTTTTCAACTGCAGGTACATGTTTTTCTTTTGCAGCATCTACAGTATTTTCTTCTAAAAGCCTCATTGGCTGATTACAACATACTAGAGTTCCTCCTGATGGATGTACAACCTCTACTATATTTCCACAGACTTCACATTTGTAAATTTCATGTAATTTTGCCATTTATATTCCTCCTTAAATTTTTAAAATTAAGCTATGCATAATTCAATTATATATCATACTACATTCCAATCCAAGTTCACTCAAAGAAAATTTTTAATATTTATATAATTTTTACTCTTTGTTCCTTTTTTATTCACTAATAACATACTTTTTATATTATCTTTTAAAAAATACTCCACATAATAAATATAGAGGTGATATGAAATGAATGATAAAAATAAAATAACTTATGGTCCCCATCAGAGAGACTATTTAGAGCAAGCACCTAGGGAGTTAAAGTCTTGTTCCGAAAAAAATAAAGACAGTTGCTCAAAGCTTCCAGATCCAGTACAGGATCCTATAGTTTCTAATAATATAGCTAATGTAGAATTTAATTATACTTACAATGGATTTAAGGACATATTAGGTGAAGATAACGATTCTGAACTTGATAAATAAAATATCACTTATTTTTCTATTAACCTTAATAAAATTATAGCTTAATTCTTGGATAAATTATGTTTAAGCTGTATTTTAAAGATAAGAAATATTAGTATTATGATTAACCTTTATTATGATTTTATTTATCAAACTTTACAGTTCCATCATCTTAACCCATATAACCACCGCTCTTTAGCTTGCTTATCATTTAATGTTTTAGCTACCCTATATTTTACAAAATATAGGGTAGCTTTTATCTTATATATAAACCTTAATATTATGTTCTCCCTCTTTAAAGTTTATAAAACCTTCTGGCACTACCATATCATCAATTAATAATTTTTTTTCTTCCCCTCTTAATATATGAATATTATAAACTTCTTTTTCCCTTTTATAGGTTATTTTATATTCATTCCATTCTTGTGGAATACAAGGTACAACAGTGAATCCTTCTCCTTTAATTATCTTTAATCCTAATATATTTTCTATGGCTACTTTATACATCCATCCTGCCGCTCCAGTATACCAACTCCAACCGCCTCTACCTTCATAAGGTTCTAAAGAGTATACGTCTGCTGCCATTACATAAGGCTCTGTTTTATAAGTTTCTGCAGACATTATAGATGAAGAATGATTTATTGGGTTTATCATATTGAACAATCTCCACGCATTATGACTGTATCCTAATTTAGCCATAGCCATTATAACCCAAACAGCAGCATGAGTATATTGTCCTCCATTTTCTCTAACTCCCGGTACATATCCTTTGATGTATCCAGGTTCTAAATTAGAATTATTAAAAGGAGGTGATAGTAAAACTATCATTCCCTTATCTTCCCTTATAAGATTTTTTTCCACTGCTTCCATTGCCTTTTCAGCTCTATTTAAATCCGAAGCCCCTGAAATTATAGCCCAGCTTTGAGATATGGAGTCTATTCGACATTCCCTATTTTCTATAGAGCCAAGTGGAGTTCCATCATCAAAATAAGCTCTTCTATACCAACCTCCATCCCAAGCATTCTTTTCTAAATTTTCTCTTATAAAAACTTTAGATTCTTCATATTTCTTTTTAGTAGTGTCATCTTTTTTAATAGCACATATTTCAATAAAATTATCTAGTATATTATATAAGAACCATCCAAGCCATACGCTTTCACCTGTACCCTTATTTCCCACAGTACTAAAACCATCATTCCAATCACCACTTCCCATTAGAGGTATGTTATGTGGTCCAAAGTTCAAACCTCTATCTATGGCTTTTAAACAGTGCTCATATATAGTTCCATCCTTGTCACAACTAGTAACCACATTATATCTTTCATCTTCACCATCCTTTAAAGGCTCATCCTTTAAATAAGGTATTCTTTCATCTAAAATAGAAATATCTCCAGTATGATTTATATAATCTGCAGTTACAAAGGGTAGCCACAATAGATCATCACTAAATCTAGTACGTATACCACTGTTTATCACAGGATGCCACCAATGTTGTACATCTCCCTCTAAGTATTGTCTACCTGCACTTCTTAATATCTGCTCTCTTGTTATATTCTTATCTAACAAGCCTATAGACATGGAGTCCTGAAGCTGATCTCTAAAACCGTAGGCTCCTCCTGATTGATAAAAAGCAGTTCTCGCCCAATATCTGCAACATAAAGTCTGATACATAAGCCATCCATTTAACATTATATCCATACTCTTATCAGGAGTTTCTACTTTAATCTTTCCTAAAATCTCCTCCCAATAGCTTTTAACTTGATGCAATTTATCTTCTACAGCTTTTATATCTTCCATGGTTTTTAAAATAGTTCTTATATTATGAATATCTTCATACTCTCCTAAAAATACTACTAGTTTCTTTTCTTCTCCAGGATTTAATGTAATTTGGGTACATTGTGAAAGGCAAGGATCAAAACCTGCTCCTGCCATATTAGAAAGTCCTTGCTTTTTTATAGCTAAAGGATATTCTAATGCTCCACCCTTCCCTATAAACTCCCTTCTATTTCCTGTAAAGCTTAAATCTGTCCCTCCTGTTATTTTTAAAAAGGTCTTTAGGTTTCCAAAATGCTCACTATAAGGATTTCTTGCCCAAATAAACTCCTCATCTATTTGAGTATATACATAGTTACAGCTCTCCTCTGGTGATGTACCTAAAACCATTCTAGCATAGTATATTACAGAAAGATTTCTAGTTTCAGTGCTTTGATTTTTAACTGTTATTATCTGATACTTAATAGGTTCATTTATATCTACAAACATGGTTGCCTCTCCTTGGATATTATAAGCTACATGAGAAAACTTACTATAACCAAAGCCATGTTCTATTATATATTCACCTTCATCTCTTACCGGTTTTGGACTTATGCTCCAAAAATCACCAGTATCATCATCTCTTAAAAACAAAGCTTCTCCCATAGAATCTATTACAGCATCATTGTTCCAAGGAGTTATTTTATTTTCTCTACTATTTTTATTCCAAGTATGTGAAGACCCACTTTCTGAAACATAGGATCCAAAACTTTGGTTTGCCATAACATTTATCCACGGTGCTGGTGTATTATTATAATTTCTTAGACATATCACATAAGCATTGCTTTCTGGATGAAATCCCCCAATACCATTAAAAAACAGTAAGTTTGATGTATCAAAAAACTTATTTACATTTAAGTTTGACTCTCTATTTATTCTATAATTTTTACTAATTTCAGCACTAAACTCTGAATCAAACCCTACCTTTAACCATTTAAGAGGTTTATTACCTTCTAATTCCCTATTCCACCCTTTGTCAAGGGAATCATAGGATACTATGTTAGGTATAACACTTTCATTATCCTTATAATTATAATTTCTAATGAAATTTATTGCCCTTTCCTTTGAATCATATTGAATATTGTTTAATTTAACAGCACTATCCTCCTCTTTATGGTTTTCCATTATCTGAGATGTAAAGTTGCCCTTTTCTTCATAAAATACAAATCTAGCAATGGCCATAATAAGATTAATATCTTCTTCTTCCATATTAGATTTGCTTTTAATAAATATTCCTGACCTCTTTCCTTCTTTATAACTAAGTCCTAAATTTCTCACAATGTCATAAATTTCTTTTTGTATTGGTTCATCATAAGAGACTGGTTCTTCATTAATGATTACACAGTCAAATTCTATTCCTTTTTTATTTAAGTATTTATAAGCCTTAAGAACTTGCCTTACTAAGTCAAAGCCATCTTCATCACTGATTTTAACTAAAACTATAGGATAATCTCCAGATATATCATAGCTCCATAAATTTTTTTGACTTCTAATTATATTTTTTAAATACTTCTCTCTTTCTCTTTTGGAAGGATTTATAAATATTATTTTAGAAGCTAAAACCTCATATAGATTTGCTTGATTTGACTTTATTCCCATCTGTTTTAGTTCAGCTCTAACTTGATTGTTTGAAACTTGAAAAACGCTATCTATAGTTCTTAAGCTATTATATCTCTCTGAAATCTCTAAAAGTTCTTCCTTGCTTTCTGCTATAGAGGTAACAAATGCTATCTGAGCACTATCACCCTTTTTAAGCTTAATGACTCTTCTTAGACTTAATATAGGGTCTAGAACATAACCTACAGTATTTTTTAAAGGAGCTTCATTATCCATAACTGAAGGATTTGAAAGACTTCTGTTTCTTCCTATAAAATTAAGTCTATTTGTTTCGTATTGCATAGGTCCCACAGTTTCTCCACGTACAATAACCTTGCTCATTACATAATGGTTTACTTCTCCCTTTTTTCTAGGTCTTCTACTAGCTATAAGACATTGGTCCTCTTCTATATATTCCGTGTTTATAAATAAGTTACTGAAAGTTGGGTGTGCTATATCTGAAACATATTTAGATAAGGCTACTTCCATATAGCTTGTTATTTCTATATACCTAGTACTGCTACTATTATTAGTTATAGTTAGCTCTCTTATTTCTGTATTATCATCTTTAGATACAGTAATATCTAATTTGGTAGTAATATTTCCATCACGTCGTTTGTATTGAACTTTGTCTAAGGAAAATATAGCCTCATAATCTTCTCCTTGATACTTACAAGGCTCATAGGTTGCACTCCAAAACTCATTAGAATTTAAGTTTTTGATATAAAAGTAATGTCCTCCAAAAGAAGTTGTAGGATCCTCTCTCCACCTATATAGCATAATATCTTCTTTCTTTCCATAACCACTACCATCATTAGTAACCATTAAAGAATAACTTCCATTAGACAATATCTGAATCTCTGGGAACTCAGTATTTGGATTATTATATCTTCTAATTATTATATTTTTTTCATAATTAGTTTTATCTATAGGTGAAAAATCATCTCGTCTTCCATAGATTATCCTGTTTACAGGTTTTTCTTGTAATAAAAGTTCTACAGATTTTACCTCCTTAATATTATGAAACCTTTTTTGGAATATATCTTTGTTAAGCACATTATCTAAAGCCATAAAACTCATTCCTTGATGGTGTACCATATAGGATTTTATTATGGCATTTTTCTTTCCCTTAGGTACTCTTTCTGTTGTATAATCAATAGCTTCGTATAGTCCATATCTGCCTAGCATTCCAATATTTAACAGGGATTTTATATTATGAATTGAAGACTTTATATCCACCATAAGTGCCATAACTGTAGCATAAGGTGATATAACCATTTCTTCTTCTAATCCTCTTTTAAGCCCAATTTGTGGTACCCCAAAAGCTTTATATTGAAAGTTTTGCTCTGAGTCAAAATGAAAATAGGCAGATTCAGATATACCCCAAGGAATTTTATGATTATCCCCATAATTTTTCTGTGCCTTAACCACAGACTCATAAGTTTCCTCCCATAAAGTATCTGGGTAAACCTTCATCATAAGTAGTGGCATTAAATATTCAAACATCGTTCCACTCCAAGATACTAATGCCTTATTTCTTTCAATCTTTGTTACAGATCTTCCTAGTTTAAACCAATGATCAGCGTCTATATCTCCCTTAGCAATTGCAATATAACTAGCTACCCTGGCCTCTGAAGTTAATAAATCATAATAAGAATCACTATGCTTTTTATCTTCTAAGTTATATCCAATATAAAATATTCCTCTTTCCTTATTGTATACAACTTTAAAATCTGTATCCTTAACTAATTTATCGCACTTTAAACATAAATTTTTCATCCTGCTTAATAGTCTATTAATTTGTTTAATACTATTTTCAATAAGATTTTCACATTCAAAGGAACATCCTTCTGCATTTTTTAATTTTTCTAGTAGCTCTGGTAATTGCTCTAATGGACTATTCATTACTGTATCCATCAATTTCTTATTAAAATCTCCTCCATTTATAATGGCATTATCTAACCAAGGTAATAGGTTTTGAAGCTCTTTAAGTCTTTTATTTACCATGGATTTTAATTTAGTGTTCCAATAATAGGATTCCTTTTCTTTTTTCTCTATATCAATACAATTATTTCTTATAACATTAAGGGTATTCTTATATTCTTCTATAGAGTTATAACTTACAATATCCTCCTTAAAATAAATATCTTTATCAGGTAGTTCTTCTTTTACAAGCCTTACTGTATCTTGAAGGCCCTTTATTGCCTCTTCATTTATTAGTGTTTTTTTACAATATTCCTTAATAGCCTCTGGTACCATCCATAGATAGGCAACTAAATTTCCACTATCTACTGTGGAAACATATTTAGGATATAGGGGTTTACCATTTGTAGAATCATACCAATTATAAAGATGTCCATGATATTTTTCTAAATCTCTTATAGCATTTAAAGACTTATCCATTCTCCCCATTAGTTCTTCTATACCTATATATCCTAAGTCATAGGCTGATAGATTAGATGTAAATGCCATAGCTATATTAGTAGGGGAAGTTCTTTGAGCCACTCCCTTTAGTGGATCTTCTTGATAGTTATCTGGTGCTAACCAGCTACTCTCCTCATTTATAAAGTCTTCAAAATATGCCCAAGTTCTTCTTGATATATTTCTTAGAATTAGCTCTTCATCACTAGATATTCTTTCTCTATAATCAACATTTTCTTTACTAATGTAATAAGCTATTATTGGGCTTATCACCCAAAGAATAGTTATAGGCAAATAAGTATAAAAGGCCTCCCTGCTATTTACAAAAGCTAGATAACCTATTAATATACCTATAAAGCTTCCCATTATCATGGATTTTATATAGTCCCTTATCCTCTTTCCGGCTCTTGCTTCTACATCTGCTGCTGTCTGCCATTGAAGAAGATTTTTCTTACTGATAAATAACCTATATAAAGTTCTTAAAATAGCATCCATCATCATATAAGCTTGGTAGGGGATAAATGAAAATATTAAAATCACCTGTTCTAATGTTTTTTTAAAGGAATTTAAAGTTCCTGAGATCCCTATTCCCTTTATTGGTGTTATTACAATATCAGTTATATGAAATAAAATAGGACAAATCATAGCAATAAAGCCTACTAAGGTAAATGTATTAAAGCTTAAAGGTGCCAAAGTTAAAGCATATAATAGTAAAAGTATAATAGATGGAGTTAATAGACTTCTCCTTAAATTGTCAAGTATCTTCCACTTTGATAATGAATTAATAGGAGATTTTTTATATAACCAAGGTAGAAGTTGCCAATCTCCTCTAACCCACCTATGTAATCTTAAGATGCTAGAATTGTAGTATGCGGGATATCCATCTACTAATTGTAAATCTGTAATTAATGCACATCTTACATAACTTCCTTCTAAAAGGTCGTGACTTAATACTGAATTTTCTGGAATAGCATATTGTAGCATTTGGTTAAACACATCTACATCATAAATTCCTTTTCCTGTGAATATACCCTCTCCAAAGATATCTTGATATACATCAGATACTGCAGTTGTATATGTATCTATTCCCGTTTCACCAGAAAAGAGCTTTGAGAAAAAGGTTTTACTTGCAGCTTCTATGCTCACCGTAACTCTTGGTTGCATCAATCCATAACCTCTTACTACCTTTTTTAAGGTTCTATCAATATTAGGTTTATTTAATATATGAGCCATAGCTCCAATAAGTCCCTTGGCTGTTCCTATAGGTAACTTTGTATCTGCATCTAATGTTATTATATATTTTATATCTTGGAGTTTATTAATATCTCCACTTATTACATTATAACTAGTGTTCTTGTCTCCTCTTATTAGATAATTAAACTCCATGAGTTTTCCTCTTTTTCTCTCCCAGCCTAACCAGATGCCCTCTTTTTCATTGTACTGTCTATATCTATTAAAGAAATAAAATATGTCTTCTCCCTGTGAATACTTTTCGTTTAATTTTTTTATCTCTTTTAACGTAGTATTTATTATTGATTCATCACCTTGTTCTTCTTTATTTTTTCCATCCTTAAAATCTCCTAATATAGCAAAATACAATCCTTTATGCCTATTGGCCAAATAATAAATCTCTAAGTCATCTATTAGATGCTTTGCCCTACTTTCATTATTTATTAAAGTAGGTATTACTACCATAGTCTTACAATTGTTTGGGATATCTTCCTTAAACTCTATCTTAGGAACAAATCTTGGCGGCATAAGCTTACTTATACTCCAATTAAAAATTGATATAACAATTTCACTTAAAGGAATAATCATCAATATAAATCCTAATACATATTTATAACTTTGAATATTAGGATCCCTTCTAAATATACTACTTAAAATTAAATACTGAAAAAGCAGCACAACTAATATAATAGTAGAACTATAAAGTGAAAACTTATATTTATTTGTAAATAACTTTAATTTTTCACTAAAGCTATCCTTATAGTTAAGAGAGTTTTTAAGATCTATAACTCCCTCATCAATTAAGTAATATCCTACATGACATTTATATTCTTCTTTGATCTCACCCTTATCAAATAAACTTTTACTATCTATAGAACACTGGAGAACCTTCTCTGCCACTAAACTTTCTTCGCATTTAACTATCCTTGCAAACTTCTCTAGCTTATGTCTATAATAATCACGTGAATTAAAGTCCATGGTTTTATATATACCTAAAGGATCTTTAGAAAGTATCTTTTCTACATAGCTCATATCTTCAAAAGCCTTTTTCCAATCTGTAGCATCTATATTTCTTAAAGAACCTATAGCATTACCCATAGATATTTGAAGATTAGATTCAACTAAACTCTGTCTTCTTATAGCTAGATAAATCTCTTCTTTTGATATATCATACTTTTCTTCTATCCATTTAAAAATTTCTTCCTCATCCAATCCATTGTCTTTTATCCAACTTATCAATCTATCTATAAATGCATCACTATAGGAGATATCTTCATTCATTAATACATCCAATTCTTCCTTAAGTCTATCTTTAGAATAAGCTGTAATTATTCTATCCGCTATAATATCTCCTTTTTCTTTTTCTTTATGAATTTCATTCACTATAAAGGAGTTTTTACTTATAGATTCTATTAAAGTCATTCTTAGCATTAAAGGAAGGCACCATAGTTCCCCCATAGAGAGATGCCTATACTTTTCATAAGCAATTAAAAATTCCTCTACAGTACTTTTGTCTATACTATTATCACAGTACTTAACCAAAGCCTTTGCAATAGAGTATACCCTAAGATTTCTATAGGAACTCTGTTCCTGAACTATAGGTAAATATTTGTAATAACTTTTGGGCATGTTATATTTTACTGTTTTAAATTCTTTTTCAATCATATATATATTATCTAAAAGCCATTCCCCTGAAGCAATTAGTAGTTTTTCTTTCTTGGCCCTTTTCTTCAACTCTTCATAATTTCTTATTATATTTTTATATTCTCTATCTAAAACTTGCATTAGTCTCTTTTTTTTAATTTTTTTATTTGGTATAATTTTCTGTTCAGATAAATTTAAAACTAATTCTTCTAAACTCATCCTTTTAAAATTATCTTCCTTATCTTCCTTATAATTAATTCTTGTATTATCCTCTCTTCCCTGATCACTTTTTAGATTTAATGGATACATAAATAAAGCAGCTATTGCTACAAATATAGCTAGATAGATATATATCATAATATCAGACTCCTTTTATTAGGTTATTTTTATACTCTTATCATGCTCCATTAGTGTTTCCATATTTATATAAAATTATTAAATATAAAAAATAAATAGATAAAAAAATAGAACTATTAACAAAATTAAATTTTGTTAATAGTTCTATAATATTATTGTTTATTCTTAGATTTAATAGGTACATTATCTGAATTAATATTATGTTTTTAATAAGCCTGACACTCTTTGTTGTTAAATTCTATAAAATTCCTCAAAGGATTTAATTACATAATTATGGTCTTCAACTCCTCCAAGTTCTCTTATAGAATGCATTGCAAGTATAGGTGTTCCCATATCTACTGAGCGAATGTGTAAATGTGTTGAAGATATAGGTCCTATAGTAGATCCACCTCTTAAGTCTGATCTATTTACAAACTTTTGTACTGGTACTCCAGCATTTTTACATATTTGCTCATAAACTGCAATAGAATTACTGTCAGATGTATAACTTTGATTTGCACTTATCTTTATAACTGGTCCCTTATTTATAACGGGTCTATTTATGGGATCATGTTTTTCTCCCTGGTTTGGATGTACAGCATGAGCTAAATCCGCTGATATCATAAACGAACTTGCTAAAGCTCTAAAGAAATCTTCACGTCCTCCATTAAAGCTTAAAACTATTCTTTCTAATATATCAGATAATAGATTTGAGTCAGCACCTTGTTTTGTTGAACTTCCAACCTCTTCATTATCAAAACATACCATAACATTAGTAGCCATGTTCACTTCTGCGTTTATAAGAGCCTTTATTCCTGCATGAACCATAGATAAATCATCTAGTCTTGGTGAAGATATGAATTCTTCATTTAATCCTATAACCCTTCCTTTTTCGTACTCATAAAGGAATAAATCAAAGTCTAATATATCTTCTACAGCTACAGATAATTCTGAAGCTACAGTATTTAATAAGTATCTGTCCTTTTCAAGATTTTCATTTATAAGTGATAATAATGGAAGCATATCCTTTTGCCTGTTTAGCTCTACACCTTGATTCACTTCTCTGTTCATATGTATTGCTAAGTTAGGTATTACAAGTATTGGCTTATTAACATTAACAAGCTTTGTATCTGGAAATAAAGGGTTTTCTCCTTTTAATGTAACTCTACCTGCTATAGCAAGAGGTCTATCTAACCAAGTATTAAGTATTGGGCCACCATAAACTTCCGTATTTAACCTTACATAAATATTTTCTGAAGTCATCTCTGGAGATGGTTTTACTCTAAAGGAAGGTGAATCCGTATGTGCACCTATTAGCTTAAATCCATACTGCTCTAAAGCTCCTTTTCCTACAATGAAAGCAATAAGAGCAGAATCATTTTTAGTTACAAAGTATTTTCCACCCTTTTCAAGCATCCACTTTTCTGAGTCCTTTAATTCATTAAAGCCTTCTCCTAATAATACTGACTTTACAGTACTTACTGCGTGAAATGCTGTAGGACTTTCATAGATAAAATCTATTAATTCATTTGCTAATTTAATATTTTGTTCCATGGTACTACCCCCTTCTTGAACTCTTACTACCATTTTAACACTTTTTATATATTTTGGTATATAAAATTGGGGTTATTTTAGAGTCACTAACCTTTCTATTGTTTTAAACACAATTTAACTTATAAGGCTTTTCAGTTAAACTGCATTTATATAAAGCTCATTTTTTATTATATCTTCATAGGTTTCCCTTTTACATATTAGAGTAGATTGTCCATCTTTTACTAAAACCACAGGAGCTTTAGGAATCTTGTTGTAATTACTAGACATAGCATAACAATAAGCTCCTGTAGAAAGCACAGCTAATACATCCCCCTGTGTTGCAATAGGTATCTTTACATCGCTTAAAAGCACATCTCCAGACTCACAACATTTTCCTGATATAGTTACCTGCTCATCTAAACTACCTGTAACCTTGTTAGCTAGAACACACTCATATTCTGCATTATATAGCGAAGGTCTTATATTATCTGTCATGCCACCATCTACAGATACATATTTTCTTACATTAGGTATATCCTTTATGGATCCTACTGTGTATAATGTGGTTCCAGCATTCCCAACTATAGATCTACCTGGTTCTATTATAAGTCTTGGAACCTCTATATCCAAATTCCTACATCTTTCATCCATTCTATTTATGATTATATTGGAAAACTCCTCTATTTCCTTAGGTTCATCTCCCTCTTTATAATAAATTCCAAATCCCCCACCTAGATTTAATTCCTTAACAGATATACCCGTGATTTTCTTTAAATCTCTTATCATCTCTGTCATAACATCTATAGTAGCTTCATATGCTTCTGGTTCAAATATTTGAGAGCCTATATGGCAGTGTAACCCTCTAAAGTTAATTCCCTTCATTTCCTTAATAATATCCATAATTTCTATTAAGTTTCCATTTAACACACTAAATCCAAACTTTGAATCTATTTGACCAGTCTTTATATATTCATGAGTATGAGCTTCTATTCCTGGAGTAACCCTTAAAAGTATATCTTGAGCTCTTCCAAGGCTTAAAGATATTTTATTTATTATTTCAAGTTCCTGTATATTATCTACTACAACCCTTCCTATACCAAAACCTAATGCCATATTTATTTCTTCAAAGGTCTTATTGTTTCCATGAAAATATATCCTTTCCATAGGAAACCCACTTTTAAATGCAGTATAAAGTTCTCCTCCAGATACTACATCTAAATTAAGACCTTCCTCCTTTATAATTTGACACATAGCGATAGTTAAAAAAGCCTTACCTGCATATGCTACTCTATTATCTCTTTCCTTAACCTTAAAACTATTAAAATATCTTCTGCAATTATCTCTTACTAAAGCTTCATCTATTACATATAAAGGGGTTCCAAACTCCTCTACCAAAGCAGTAGTATCTACTCCTCCAATGCTTAAATTATCTTTAACTACTTCCATTGTTCCAAATAATCTCATATAAAAAACCTCCAATACTATTTAATGCTTATATTCAGAATAATATTGGGCATACAAATATAGTACGCAGCAAAGGACACCTTTGCTGCGTACTATAAAAATTTTTTATATAGATAAACAGTGGTGTACCTTTGTAGCTCTCCATCAAGAAAAATCTTGATGACAATCCTCCATATATTTTATGAAAGACCAGGAAACAAGTCCGCCAACTTATCTCCTTCGGCCATAATCCCTTTCATCATCCCTCTACACTTGCCAGCTCTTGATGATTACTCTTAATTAACAGCTCCTCTACCCTAGGGTACCTGAATATATTCATTTTTAAATTTTATTATTTTAAAGAATACTATACTTTAAAATCTCCTAACTGTCAATAACTATATTATTTATAATTTTTTATTTTATAATTTAAAATTATAGTATTTATAACTAAATATTCTTATTAGAAATAACAAACACATCATTATCATTTGATATGAGATGTATAATTAATGATAATCACTATTATTATCTGATATGGAATCACTAGTAGTCAAGCCCTATTTCTTATATATTCATATGTTATCACAAAAATTTCTATCTACAATTTAATTAAAAGTTATGCTTACTTTATTATCAACTGATAATCTAATCTTGTAGATTCCTATTAATCTCTGTGTTATAATTATGGATAAGATAATAACTGTAAGGATGTGTTTTTATGCTATCTAATTTTCTTGTAAAAACATTCGTAAAGAATTATAAAAATACAGATAATGAAAAAGTAAGAACTTCCTATGGATTTCTTGGGGGCATAGTAGGAATAATAATAAATTCACTTTTATTCATTATTAAATTATCCGTGGGAATAATTGCTGGCAGTATAGCTGTTACTGCTGATGCCTTTAATAATTTATCTGATGCAGCCTCTTCCATAATTACCATATTAGGATTCAAATTATCTAGCATGCCTGCTGATGAAGAACATCCCTTTGGGCATGGTAGGATTGAGTATATCTCTGGTCTTATTGTAGCTTTTATGGTTATGCTGGTAGGTTTTCAGTTTATTAAATCCTCTTTCCAAAGAATAATAAATCCTGAACCTGTGAAGTTCCAAACCTTACCTTTTGTTTTACTGTTAATTTCCATATCCTTTAAGGTATGGTTAAGCAAGTTTAATAGTTTTGTAGGGAAGAGCATCAATTCCTCTGCATTAAAAGCGGCTTCTATAGATGCTCTAGGTGATGTGGTAACCTCAAGTACTGTAGTACTTTCTTTACTATTATCCCGCTTTATAACCTTTCCTATAGATGGATATATCGGAATACTAGTTGCCTTAATGATATTATATTCTGGATACTCTTTAGTAAAAGATACCTTAAGTCCTCTTCTAGGAGAAGCTCCAGATGAAGAACTTGTACGTAATATAAAAGATAGCGTCTTATCCTACGACAGCATAACCGGTGTACATGATCTGATCATTCATAATTATGGTCCTGGAAGATGTATGGCTTCTATTCATGCAGAGGTGCCTAGTAACGCTTCCATAGTTTATATTCATGAAATTATAGATAAAGCTGAAAAAGAGATTTCTAAGAATCTTAATATACATCTTGTGATCCACACTGATCCAATTTGTGTAAAGGATAAAGAAATTTTAAAAACTCAACAGGAACTAGAGAATATTTTAAATGAAATAGAAATTGTAAAGTCCATGCATGACTTTAGAGTAGTAGGGGAAGGGCAACATAAAAATCTCATATTTGATGTGGTAGTAGACTCTAGTAAACGTGGAAAAGAAATTAGTGATGAGGAATTAAAAAATATTATTTCAGTGAGGGTGAAAGAGCTTTCTCCTTATTATGAGTGTGTAATAACTATAGATAATGACTTTAATGTTATATAAAAAAAACAGAAATTTATCATTTTTTCACTTATTCATATTTAAAGTGGTAATCATCATATAAAGTTATATTTCGGACATTAAGTATCTTTGAATTTTTAATAAGATTCAAAAATAAAAACTTCTATAATTTATAAGATAAAAATATATGATTAAAGTAATATACTTATTAAAATATCTAATACTATGTAATAAATACCTATTATTTTTTTAAAATATTATAAGTAATCACCTAATAAAATGCATATTCATATATATGTATTAATTTTTAATTTAGGAGTGTGATTTAATGAAAGGTACAGAAAGACATATGTTTCTAGGTAGTAATAGTTCAGAAGGTTTTTTTTCATATTTTGATTATATATTATCTCAAAAGGAAGCTAATAAAATTATATGTATAAAGGGTGGTCCTGGTACAGGTAAATCCTCCATGTTAAAAAAGATAGGTAAGTATTTTAATGAAAAGGGCTATAACATAGAGTTTCATCATTGCTCATCAGATAGTGATTCTCTTGACGGTATAGTAATAAAAGAGCTTAATGTAGCTATGCTAGATGGAACTGCTCCCCATGTAGTAGACCCAAAAACCCCTGGAGCTGTAGACGAAATATTAGATGTAGGCAAGTACTGGGATGAAACTAAGATAAAAGAACAAAAGGATCTTATAATGAGTATAAGCAAAGATGTAAGTATGTGCTTTAAACGTGCTTATAAATATTTAAGTGCTGCTAGAGTAGTTCATGAAGATTGGAGTAGTTTAAATAATACCGCTTTAAATCTTTCTAAAATAAATTTACTTAAGGAAGACTTTAAAAACAAATTGCTTCCTATGCCAATATGTGAACTAGGTACTGTTAGACATCTATTTGCCACAGCCTTTACTCCTAGTGGAATAGTAACCTTTGTGGATACCTTATATAAAAATTATAAGGAGGTATATATCCTAAAAGGAGGTCCAGGTACTGGAAAGACTAATATTTTAAATTATATAGGAGAGGAAGCTCTTAAAAGAGGTATGTATGTAGAAGTTTTTCATGATCCTTTTATACCTACTAGAATAGAGCATATATTAATTCCAGAGCTATCTATAGCCCTATTAACCTCAAATGAAATAAATAAAAAAAGTTTAAATGGAAAAGAAATAAATATGAATGAATTCTTAGATGAGAACTTTTTGAATAAATACAAGGCGGAAATAGCTTACAGCCAAAAACTTTTCTATGAACTTTCCGGAAAAGCACTTAACCTTTTATCTGATGTTAAAACCATCCGTAATGAGCTAGAAAAATTCTATATAGAGAGTATGGATTTTGATAAGTTAGATATGGTTTATAAGGAAACTATCGAAAAAATAGAATGTTATGAATAATAATACCTAAATGATAACTTATAATTTCCCTATAATCTATTAGTTATTTTCCTCCTATATGTAAATGTATTAATTTTAATAAAGGATGAGTAGATATTATATACTCATCCTTTAATGTATCTACTGTTAAGATATTTGAAATTCTTTTAGTTCATGTAAGGCTCTTGTACACATTACATACTTAACTAAATCTTCTTCTCTATGGCTTTTATAATCTACTACAATTACTGCATCAAATTCTAATCCCTTTGCAAAGTAGGAAGGTATTAAAACAGCTCCTCCAGTATATATAGTATCTTCTGACCCTATAACTTTTATTGAAGTCTCTCTCTTTAAAGGCTCTTCTAATAACTTTATGATTTCTTCATTTCTACATATTATAGCTATGGTTTCATAATCTTTATTTTTAAAGTCTTCTAAAGAATCCTTTATCTTACCTATAAGCTCTTCTTTATTACTAAAGCTTTTCTGTTCTACTTCCTTACCTTCTCTTACAAAAGGCACTATCTTATCCTCTATTAGATATTTATTAGCATAATCCATTATCTGTTCTGTAGATCTATAACTCTTATTTAAATTAAAATACTCTATAGAATCTTCTTTAAAGATTTCATTTAAATCTGTCATAGCTGCTTTTTCTTTAGTATTTACAAGCCTTTGATTGCTATCTCCCACAATAGTGAAGGATTTACAATTTGTAATATGTTTTATTACTTCAAATTGAAGAGAATTGTAATCTTGAGCTTCATCTATAACCACATGTTTTATGTCATCTTCAAGTTTTATACCTTCTAGCTTTAATTTTATATATAGCATAGGAGCTAAATCGTCAACTATAAAAGGCTTATTGTGATTTAATCTATCATATATCTCCTCTACAGATTCATTATGAAGCCAAATTAGCTCTTCTTTGGCTTTCATTACTTCTCTTATAAGTTCTCTTATTTCTATTTTTCTGTTAAATTCTAAGGAATTTAGTTGAAGGTTTTTCTCTTCTTCTGTTAATCTTTCTTTAATAAGTTTATATTTTTTCTCTATGTCTCTAAAATACTCATCTCTCTTATCTTTTATTCTAGTGATTAAAACTCTTTTAATTCTTTTACTTCTTCTAAAAAGAGGCATATGAGCATAATGAGTAAAAAACATTTCTTCAATTTCCTTTTTATCTACTATAGTTTGTTCTTTAAACATCACATCTTTTATTGAAAAATAATTTTTATTTAGATCCTCTAGAGTTTTATCTAAGTTCTCTCTATATTGTTTTGAATTTTTATAATTTATATTACTAATTAAATCTCCATCTTCTTTTATTACAGCTTCAATATAGTCTTTAAAATTCATAGTGGTTGCTTTTAAATCCAATATGTTTTCTGCAAAAGTTTTGAAGGTTTGTTGTTTTACTGAAACCTCTCCTAAGCTTGGAAGTACCGTAGATATATATTCCATAAATATATTATTAGGTCCTAATATTAAAACCTTATTTTCTAAAAGTTTTCTGTGATTATACATAAGATATGCTATTCTGTGCAGAGCAATTGTAGTCTTTCCGCTTCCTGCTACACCATTTACTACCACTATCTCACTTCTCGGTCTTCTTATTATCATATCCTGTTCTTTTTGTATAGTCATTATTATATCTTTAAGCTTATCTCCACTACTACTACTTAATACTATTTGTAATATCTCATCCTTTATATCTAAGT
Source organism: Clostridium simiarum (assembly GCF_018919175.1). GTDB lineage: Bacteria > Bacillota > Clostridia > Clostridiales > Clostridiaceae > Clostridium_L > Clostridium_L simiarum. The sequence continues at coordinate 1,394,315 of NZ_JAHLQL010000001.1, forward strand.
CTGAATCAAACATTCCTTGGAGCTCACCTTTTTTTATTATAAACTGTCTTCTTCCAATTATTTCAGTATTTATCTTTCCACCAGGTGATTCATAGGTTGCACTTCCTGTAGTACCTGCATAAAATAACGAGGATACAGGAGCCCTCCAGTCAACTATAACCGGCTCAAAATATCCATCAGGAGTTACTCCAAACTTACCAATGTATATTTCTTCCTCCATATTATAATCATCATCTTTAAATTTTACCTTTCCAAAATAAGGTGATACCCTTAGCTGTGTAAGCTCTTTTAACCTTCTATCTATGGTTTTAAAAGCTTCTTCCTTTACATATCTTTCATGGTCAAAATATTCGATTATCTTATCTTCATCATCTCTAAACTCTTCTATTACATTTTTTCTATAATCTAATATATAATTAGATATGTTTTTTCTCTTATCTAGATATTTCATTATTTCAACATTTATTATCTTTTTTGTATCCTCTAGCTTTATTTTTTCCATAGCTAATTGAAGCTCTCTATCTTCTCTTTTTATATCTTCTCTTTCCATAATCAAAGTATAAGAAGCATTAATGCTCCTTATATCCTCCTTTCTTAAAAGACTTATCTAAAACTTTCTCAAAGTATTAATAGTATTTTATTATATCATAAATTTCTACAATTATAATATTTCAATACTAATTTAAATAGAGAGAGCACTTAACTTTAGGCTATCCTAAAGAAGTGCTCTTTATAAGTGCTATAAAACTTTAATCAGTAATAGGTTTTATAGGCTCTTCTTCTATAACAGTAGGCTCTACCTTTGTATCCTTATGATTTTCTTCTTTCCCTATCCTTGGTAAATTATTTTTTTCTCTATATTCATTTATCATATTCATAAATTCTTCACCAGTAAGGGTTTCTTTATCAATAAGGAATTCTGATATTTTTATTAAAAGCTCTTTATTTTCTTTTAATATCTCTATAGCCTTTTCATGGCAAGTTTTTATTATACTTAAAGTTTCATTGTCTATCATTGCTGCAGTTTCTGCACTACAATTTTGAACTGGTCTACCATCTAAATATCTATTACTTATAGATTCTAAGGCCATCATGTCAAATCTATCCGTCATACCATAAATAGTAACCATACTTCTAGCTGTTTGTGTAGCTCTTTCTATATCATTGGAAGCTCCTGTAGATATCATATTAAACTCTACTTCCTCTGCAGCTCTTCCTCCTAACATAACTGTTATTTGGTCAATCATCTCTTCTTTAGAAACTAAATATTTTTCTTCTGTAGGTAGTTGCATGGTATAGCCTAAGGCTCCCATGGTTCTTGGAACTATTGTTATCTTATGAACAGGGTCTGTATTATTTAGCATAGCTGCTACAAGGGCATGACCTACTTCATGGAAAGCCACTGTTCTCTTTTCCTTATCGGACATTATTCTATCCTTCTTTTCTTTACCAGCTATTATCACTTCTACAGCCTCTTCTAAGTCTTCTTGGATTACTACTTTTCTATTATTTTTTACTGCTCCTAAAGCAGCTTCATTTACTATGTTTGCAAGGTCTGCTCCCACAGCTCCTGGGGTAGCTTTTGCTAAAGAAGATATATCTACATCATCTCCTAGCTTAACATCTTTTACATGAACCCTTAGTATAGACTCTCTCCCCTTAAGGTCAGGTCTATCTACTATAACTCTTCTATCAAATCTACCTGGTCTTAAAAGAGCTTTATCAAGGACTTCTGGTCTATTTGTAGCTGCTAAAATTACAACTCCCTTAGAAGGATCGAAACCATCCATCTCTGAAAGTAATTGGTTTAAAGTTTGTTCTCTTTCATCATTACCCTGCAGAGCTCCATCTCTACTTTTTCCTATAGCATCTATCTCATCAATAAATATTATACATGGAGCTTTTTCTTCCGCCTGTCTAAAAAGATCTCTAACTCTTGATGCTCCCATTCCCACAAACATCTCAACAAAGTCAGAACCAGACATAGAAAAAAATGGAACCTTCGCCTCCCCTGCTACGGCTTTAGCAAGCAAAGTCTTTCCTGTACCTGGAGGTCCTACAAGTAAAGCCCCCTTAGGTAATTTAGCTCCGATTTCTGCATACTTTTGAGGATTATGAAGAAAATCAACAATCTCAACTAAGGATTCCTTAGCTTCTTCCTGTCCTGCTACATCCCTAAAGGTTTTTCCTGTCTCATTTTCAGCATATAACTTTGCAGTATTTTTACCGAAGGACATAACTCCTCCACCCATTTTTTTATCGATTCTTCCGAAAATAAGCCTTCCTAGCATCATAAAAATAAATAATGGAATTACCCAAGTCAATACTATATCCAAAATAGGGCTATTATTTGGTACATCAGCATTAAATTCTACCTTTGCATCATTTAATATATTTACAAGATTAGGATCTCTAAGATTTCCTGTATATAAAGCTTTATTTGCATATTCAGTATCTTCTTTAGCCTTTATAAGTATTCTATCCCTTTGAAGAACTACCTTTTCTACCTTATTTTCTTGAAGTAAAGTTAAAAATTCATTATAAGGTATTTGCTTTGTACTTAAATTTGTAGTGAAATAATTTATAAGCAGTACTACGAATATTACTCCTACTAAATAAAACATTCTATATTTAAACTTCTTGTCATTAAACATCCTATCCACTTTATCTTAAGCTAGATTAAATCTTAAAACAAAGCTATTTTACACTTCCTTTCTAATGTCTATTTTGCAAGCTCATATATAGCATTACCATATATTTTAGCATTTAAAATTAAGTCCTCTATTTCTATATACTCATTAGCCTGATGATCTAAATCAGGTTTTCCTGGGAATATAGGTCCAAAAGCAACTATATTAGGTATTTCCTTTGCATAGGTTCCACCACCTATAGCTAATAGCTCTGGTTCTTTACCTGTTTGTTCCTTGTAAACCCTTTGAAGAGTCTTTATTAAATCATGGTCCTCTGGAAAATACAATGGGTTTTGGTGTTCAAAGTTTTCTATTTTTATATCAGTACCTTCTAATCTCTTATTAAAAGGCTCTGTCATATCCTCTAATTTAAAGGTAACAGGATATCTTAAATTTAAAGTCATAGTAAGCTTATCCTCATGATAATCTATTATGCCTACATTAAAGGATAACTTTCCTGAAACCTCATCTTCTAATCCTACTCCAAAGCTCTCTCCATAAACCTCATGACCTATATACTTATTAGAAAAATCTACAAACTCTTTTAATGTGGAATTTGAAAGCTCCAATCCTGCTAATATCTCAATCATAAGCATTATAGCATTTTTACCAAACTGTGGGACACTTCCATGAGCTGAAACTCCAAAGGTCTTTATAATTATTTCTTTAGGTTTATCTTCTAATTCTACTTTAAAACCCTCTCTTTTATTAAATTCTTTTATGTAGGCTTCTAAATTTTTATAAGAAAAACCTGATAAAGAAGCCTCGCAATAATCTGGAACCATATTGGCTCTATGTCCACCTTTAATATAATTCACTTTAAAGTCTTCATTTTCTGAAGAAACCATAGGTTTTACAATATCAAATACAGTTCCACCCTTTTCTGCATATATAATAGGATACTCAGCATCAGGAGTGAATCCAGCTAAGGGTGCTTTTTCATGTTCCATATAATACTCCATATCTTTTGAACCAGTTTCTTCATTAGTTCCAAAGATAATTCTTATCTTTTTAGAAATAGGTAAATTACTATCTTTAATAGCCTTCAATCCAAAAAGTGCAGCCATCATAGGACCTTTATCATCTAAAGTTCCTCTAGCATATATTTTTCCATCATGAATTTCAGCTCCATAAGGTGGATAAATCCATCCATCCCCCTCTGGAACTACATCTAAATGACCTAAAACACCTATATAATCGTCACCTTCACCATATTCTGCATAGCCTACATACCCATCCATATTTACTGTGTTAAAACCTAGATTCTTAGCTATTTCTAAAGCCTTTTCTAAGGCTTTAGAAACACCTTTACCAAAAGGAGCATTTTCTGAGGGTTCATCCTCAACGCTTTTTATCATTAATACTTCTCTTGTAGACTCTATGATCTCATCTTTTAGTTCATCTATCCTTCTAGATATCATTGTCATCCCAACCCCTTTCATATTAGACGGAAATTACTTATATTCCTCTTTATAAATTAATTTTTAATTTTAATTATAGTTAACTTTTAATTGTTAGAATTACCTTACCATACCAACCCTATCAAAAGGATATACTCTTACTTGAGCTTTCCCCTTTATATCAGACTTATCTATGAATGGGTCTTTCCACCATCTACTATCCTTAGAATTAGCTCTATTATCTCCTAAGAAAAAAAACTTATTTTCTGGAACCTTAAACTTTCCTCCACGATCATCTTGATGTTTAACATATTCTTCTTTAAGTTCCTCTCCATTAACAAAGACCTTTCCATCATCTTTTATCTCCACAGTATCACCTGGTAATCCTATTACCCTTTTTATTAAAAGATCCTCTAATTCATTAGAGTAAAATACTATGATATCTTCTCTTTCTATTTTTTCTGTATTATATATCTTAGTAACAAAAAGTTGATCCCCTACTTTAAGTGTTGGTAACATAGATTCAGATGGTATATACACTTTAAATATTAAAAATTTATTTATAAGTCCTGCTATTATAAGAGCTAAAAATATAGGTAAGATCCACTCAGTAAAAAACTTCATAAATTTATTTTCATTTTGTGAATTATCATTTGACTCTCCAATATCATCAATTTTATCCGTCATATCATTATTCATCTACCCACATACCTTTCATAAAATCATTAACATATTTTCTTCTATTTTCTGTAAGCACAGGGTCCTTAAAATAAGTTTCTCCTTCCTTAAATATAATATCCCCTTCTTTTATAGGATGTTTAAAATTTTTTAAGGGTATATTAATTATATTCCCTTCATTATCTTCAGCTATTACTATATTTTCTTCTATTCTATCCACTATATATTTATCTATTCCTAATTGAAACTCCATGTTATACCTCCAAAATTAAAAGTATCATGATATAATTATATCATGATACAATAAATTTCATATAATTTAAATAGTATTTAATACAAATTTCATAGATATTAATTTAATTTTACAAATTAACGTATTTCACCTTTTAAATATTTCATTTCAACTTCATAATCTACTAGTTGAAGATTATAATCTCTTATTAATGTTATTAATAAATCAGAGTAAACTTTTTCACCTTTATGATTCTCTACTGTACTATATCCACCCTTTTCTATAGCTTGAGCCTGTTCTATATAATGTGTGGCTTGAAAAACTCCTGCCTTAGAATATCTTGGGTTGTTATATAAAAACTCTCTATGATCTGTTATTGAATCATTTATACTTTTATATACTCTAAAGTTATCTGTTATAATCTGATTATTATATTCAGAGGTTTTCATGGAGACCTTCTCTCCCTTCCAACCTTTATCTGCTTTGATTCCAAAAAGATTATTGGCTTTTACAGTTAAATCTGACTTGCCCCAACCTGACTCTAAAATAGCTTGTGCAATTGTAACTGACGGAAAAATTCCGTATCTAGTATACCCTTCAATGGCACCTTCTTTAATGCTATTAATAAAGTCTGTTTGTACACTATCTTTATCTAACTCTTCTTTCAAAAGTCCTCTATACTCTAAATCTTTTAAGTATTTATTTGCTCTTTCTTTTTCCTTTTCCTTAAACTCAAGCTTTGTCATAACTTCATCCATTGATATAATCCTGTAATTACTATTTTTAACTTTAAATTCTCCTTTATTCTCTTCTAAAAACATATTAGCAAGATCTAATCTAGATTCTTCAGTGGATTCTGAAAGATTATTTTTATATCTCACTGCGTCTAACGCAGCCATTTGTTTCCAATTAACCTGTAACTTACCTTTGCTAGCCTCATCTGCTGATTTTATGTAATCTATAACCTTCATACTTTTAAAATTTATATTTTTATATTTTAAGTTATAATTTCTTTTATACAATAAAAAACAAATGGAAGATGATAATATTAATATCATAATAAGGGATATTGTAACTTTTTTCTTAATAGTCATGCTTTTTCTCCTCAATACTACTTTAAATACTATATATTTTAAACACTGATATCTATATTATCTTATAAAACTCACATATTTACAATATCCCTTAGCTAAAATCTATTATTTTAACTTTCTAACTAAATTTATATCAGCTCTTTCTACCTTAATTTCAGAGGAACTTCCTCTTACTGTTACCTCTTCCATAGGTATTCCAATTTCTCTTGCTATTATTGACTTTACTCTTTTTTGACAAAAATTCCCCTGACATTGTCCCATTCCTGCTCTAGTTCTTCTTTTTATAGCATCTGTAGACTTTATTTTAATTCCTCTATTCATAGCATCTATAATCTCTGATTCTGTAACCTTTTCACAACGACAAATTATATTTTTTTCTGGATTTTCATCATCAATTTTACCATCAAAATCCCTATGTTTTTCTATGATTATTGGCTTTCTATAGGGGTTAAAGTTTTCCTTTTCCTTTAATGATAAACCAGAGTCTTTAAGTATTGAAGCAACCAGTTTTGCAATAGCTGGTGACGAAGTAAGTCCTGGTGAATCAATACCTGCAACATTTATAAAACCTTTAACCTTACTTTCTTCTATTATAAAATCTCCTGTACTACTTATAGCTCTTATGCCTGAAAATGTTGTAAGGGTTCTTTTAACTTCAAAATCTGGTATAGACATTCTTGCAGTTTCCAAAACCCTTTCTAAAGTTTCTATATCTGTAGCTACATCCATTACATCATCTACTTCTTCCGCATTAGGTCCAATCATTAAATTACCATGATAAGTAGTAGTTACTAGTATTCCCTTTCCCTTCTCAGTAGGAACCTGAAATATTACTGTTTTTGCAAGATGACCTTGGTCTTTTCCCATTAATAGATATTGTCCTCTCCTTGGCACTATGGTAAAATCATTTAGTCCCACCATATTAGCCACCTTATCACTATAAAGTCCCGCTGCATTTATTACATATTTACTTTCTATATCCTCCCTATTTGTTTTTATTATAAAATAACCTTCTTTTTTCTCAATATGCTGTACAACTGTTTCAAGTTTTAATTCAACCCCATTTTCAATAGCATTTTCTGCTAATGCTATGGTAAATTCATAAGGTGAGGTAACCCCTACACTTTTTGCATATAAAGCTACCTTAACTTTATCATTTATATGTGGTTCTATATCTTTTATCCTATCCTTATATATGATTTCTAAATCATCACAGCCTATCTTTATTCCATTATCATAAAGACCCTTAATGGTTTTTTCATCCTTCTCATCAAAACCAATAACTAAAGCTCCTGTGTTTTTATATCCAAAATTTAATTGTTCTTCTAATTCTTTATACATACTATTTCCTTTAGCACAAAGCTCCCCCTTTAAGGTTCCATACTTAGCTGCATAACCCCCATGAACTATTCCACTATTAGCTTTAGATGCTCCAGTTGTAACATCATCTTCTTTTTCTATAAGACAAATGTTTAAATTATATTTTGATAATTCTCTTGCTATAGCAGAACCTACAACTCCTGCACCAATAATACTTACATCATACATATCCTTCACCCTTTCATATTGAATAATAGTTTTAATTTATAGCAAAAAGGTGCCTTTGACTTATATTCAAATGCACCTTCTCAAATTCTCAGGTAAAATAATATTTAATTTTTACATAATATATAACTTAAAAATACTTTTAAAAAACTACTTAAAAGCTCTTATATATTGCTCTGGAAACTCCATGTTTATTTCTTTTTCATAAGCCGTTTGAAGAACCCAATAAGGGTTTCTTAATAATTCTCTGCCTAAAGCTACCATATCTGCTCTGTTATTTTGAAGTATCTCTTCAACCATATCAGGATTTTCTATTAATCCTACTGCAATAGTGGGTATATTGCACCTATGTTTTATCTCTTCTGCAAACTTAATTTGATATCCAGGGTAAGTCTTTATAGGCGTAGGTACTACTGCCCCTGAGCTTACATGGATTATATCCACCTTATCCTTTATCATATCAATTATTTTTACCATTTCATTAATATCTACTCCACCCTCTGCATAATCAGAAGCAGAAACCCTAAGACCTATAGGCTTATTAGAAGGCCATACCTTATTTATTTCTTCTAATATCTCCTTTAAGAATCTCACTCTATTTTCAGTACTTCCGCCATATTCATCTTCCCTTTTATTAGTTAAGGGAGATAAAAATTCATTTATTAAATAACCATGAGCCCCATGAAGTTCTATCATATCAAAACCTGCTTTATCAGCTCTAATAGCAGCATCTTTGAAAACTTTAACTAACTCTTTTATTTCTTCCTTTGAAAGTTCTTTAGGTTCTCTGTAATTTTCACTAAAAGCTATAGCACTTGGAGCCACTATATAGTCTGCTTCTGCTTCACATTTTCTTCCTGCATGTGCTAATTGTATTGCCATTTTAGAGCCATATTTTTGACCTGACTCCACAATGGTTTTTAAAGTCTCTATATGGTTATCACTCCATATTCCTAAATCCTTACTACTTATCCTCCCATTAGGTGTAACGGCTGTGGCTTCTAAGATTATAAGTCCTACTCCTCCAATAGCCCTTTCTGTATAGTGAATAAAATGAAATATCTTTGCCAGCCCTTCTTGGTCAGTACCGTACATACACATAGGTGGTAAAACTATTCTATTCTTAAACTCTATATCCTTCAATTTGTAGCTTTCAAATATTTTCAACCATATCACCTCATTTAGCTATTTTTAAAAATTATTTGTTAATATAATTTTACTCTAAAATATCCATAAGGTAAAGGGTATGATAATTTATAGTGCTACAGATTGATATTGTCAAATTAAACCTTATTAAACCTTAATTTTTAACCTTCAACTTCTATATGTGCTCTTTTGCATATATTTTCATAGTTTAAATTGTATATAGAGTCTATTATATTAACCCTGTAGGTTCCAATACCTTGATTTTCCTTCTGCTTTAAAGCTTCATATGCCATTTCTCCTGATATACCCATGGAAGCTGTACCAAAAATTGCTGATTTAAAAGCCTCAACCTTAGCCCCTAAAAAAGAACCTATTAAAGAGGCACTCATACATCCCGTTCCTGTAACCTTAGTCATAATTTCATGTCCATTAAATACTTTAGCAACTTTGTCTCCCTCAGCTATAATATCAATAGCACCACTTAAAGCTATAGCGGAATCTAATTTTTTAGATAGTTCTTTTGCTACATATATAGCTTCTTCCATATATTCTTTCTCACTATGTATTTCTTCAGAGTCTACTCCTTTTCCTTGTCCTTGGAGTCCAAAGATAGTCTTTATTTCAGAAAAATTCCCTCTAATTATGTCTAAATGCACATTTTTTATTATTCTATCTACAGCTTCTTTTCTATAAGCTGTAGCACCTACACCTACAGGATCTAAAACTACAGGTATATTAAGCTCCCTTGCCTTTTTACCTGCCTTTATCATAGATATTAGTTTTTCTTCATTTATAGTTCCTATATTTAATACTAAAGAAGATGCTATGCTAACCATCTCCTCTACCTCATGGACACTATCTGCCATAACAGGAGAAGCTCCAATAGCTAAAGTTATATTTGCACAATCATTTACAGTTACATAATTCGTAATATGATGCACCAAAGGTTTTCTATCCTTTATATTTTGAATTTGTTCCCCAAACTCTTTACATATCTCCATCTTCTATCCCTGCCTTTTTATAAAGTCTATAAAAATGATGGGTTGGACCAACTCCATGACCTATACTAAAAGATTGTTCAATAGCTTCTGTTATATATTCCTTAGCCCTTCTTATAGACTCCACCATGTCATAGCCAAGTGCTAAGTTAGAAGCTATAGCTGAAGAAAGTGTACATCCTGTGCCATGGGTATTCTTTGCATCTATTCTCTTTGAATAAAAATGTGTTAAGTCTCTTCCATCATATAAAACATCTATGGCTTCACCCTCAATATGTCCACCTTTCATAAGTACATTTTTACAACCTAATTTATAAATTATCTTAGCTGCCTTTTCCATATCTTCTATAGTTTTTATTTCTATAATTTCAGATTTAGTAGCCTTTAATATTACCTCCGCCTCCGGAATATTTGGAGTTATTATAGTAGCAAGAGGTATTAAAGTTTTTATCAAAGCCTCTTTAGATTCAGGTCTTAAAAGTGAATATCCACTCTTTGATACCATAACTGGATCTAAAACTATATTCTTCGGATTATATTCCTTAAGCTTTTTTCCTATTGCTTCTATAGTTTCTATTTTTGATACCATGCCTATTTTTAATGCATCCACATTAATATCCTTAAATATAGCATCCATTTGAGCTTTTATTATTTTCTCTTCAATATCCTGAACTGCTAAAACTCCTTGAGTATTTTGTGCTGTTACAGCAGTAATAATACTCATGCCATAAACCCCATGAGCACTAAAAGTTTTTATATCCGCTTGAATCCCAGCTCCCCCACAACTATCAGAACCTGCAATGGTTAATGCTTTTCTCATTTTCTTACCTCCACTATTTTATTCTTATCTTATGTTACATAATTTTCTTAGTAACCTTACTAAAATCAAAAGCTTTTAATATAGCATAGGCTATGATACTTCCACCTATAGTACTTATTAAAAATGGCACAACATAAAATAGAGCTGCCACATCTTTGCCTAAAACAAATTTTGCTATAGGGAAGGCTAATATCCCACCTAAAATGCCTGTACCAAATATTTCGCCTAGTACAGCTAAACCCTTTTTCTTAGTAATCTTAAATAATATCCCTGATAATAGAGCTCCTATCATACTACCTGGAAAAGCTAACAATGAACCTACGCCTAATAAATTTCTCAATAAGGAAATTACAAAAGCTATTCCTATAGAATGCACTGGTCCTAAGGTTACAGCAGCAAGTACGTTAATGGTATGCTGTACTGGAAAACACTTTGAAGCTCCCACTGGTATATAAATAAGCTGACTTCCTAGTACACCAATAGCAATAAGCATAGCAGAAAAAGTTAATTTTTTTGTCTTCATTGAATATCCTCCCTTATTAGAATATTTTAAAAAAATTAAAGCACAGATCCGTAAGATCTGTGCTATTTATCCCTAAAAATATTGTATTATTTAATAGTACACTTCCTACGCTGGCATTATCCAGTTCAGGTTTAAGGTCTAAGAATCAGGATTCTTACTCTCAGCCAGCCTTGTTCTAGCTCCCTTGTGTTGTATTATGTTGTTAACCAAATCATAACACTATTTTTTTCTTTAATCAATAATTATTTTCTATAAAATATACACTCTTCTTTTATACACTGTGGATTAAATTGGCTGAAAGAGCAACTTACTTTATCATTTACTAAATTTACATTTAAAGTTTCAGCCAGGTATTTACTAGCCTCTTCTATAGCTAAAAAACTATCTCTTTTGCAACACCTAGGTCCACCATTTTCTGCTATAGCATTTAAACTTTTAGCAGTAACAAAATTGCTGAACTTCCAAGGCTCTTTAGACAGTGGAGTAGCCCCAGTAATTATACTCATAAATATTCCTGTTCCTACAGCAGCACCACAGCTTCCATAAAAGCCACAAAAACCCCCTAACACATTTTTAGATCTTTTTGCAGCTTCTTTAATTTTTCCTTCTTTATCTTCCTTTTTTCCTATAGCATTATAATAAGCTGATATAAGTACCGCCGGCACTAAAAAGTGATGTTCCGGTCCATGCATTTTTATAGCAGGGTGCCTCATTAAATCTGTAGCAATATGCAATGGACTTATACTTTCACTTTTAACACAGTATTCCTGTATTATGTCATAGGCTCCCTTAGCATGACATCCATCACAGACATAGTGTCCATTTTCACATATTGCCTGTGAGACATGGGTTTCTCCACAGTAAAAGCACTTATATTCTGTTGATTTTTCTTTATAAACTAAGTTTCCACCACATATTAGACAATTATATTTATGTTCCATAAAACCCCTCTTTTCATACCTATTATGTAATAATTATAACAAAAACTGCTAACAAAATATTATTGTAAGCAGTTTTATTTTCATATAAGCAAACAGTTAGAAAATCTTTATTTAATTTTCTTTATTAGACTATTTACATATATATTATATATTTCATCATAACCTATCTTTTCAGGATGATTCTTTAACTTCCCTTCATTTGAGCACATAGTTTCTGCATAAACCTTTATCTCTTTTTCAGTTATTTCTACATCACATTGCATTAATTTATTTAATATATCTATCATTTCTTCTAAGTCTTTTACATTTAAAAGGCTTAATACTCTATTTACTCTTTCCTTATCTTTAAAAACCTTTAAGTATTCTCCATATAATATTCCATTTGCTTTTCCGTGTGGAACATTTTTAAAGTAGGTTAGAGGATATCCCATACCGTGTGGAAGTGAAGTTCCCGTTTGCGCTATAACCATTCCTCCTAGTGTAGAAGCTAGCATAAGCTTTTCTCTATTAGAGTAGTCTATATTATTTTCTAATAAATTTTTTATACATTGCCCAAAAAGTTCTATGCCTTTTTCTGCCATTATATCTGTTAAATCATTGGCGTTACTGTTTAAATAACCTTCCACTAAATGAGTAAAAGCGTCTATAGCCGTACTTATTGTAACATCATAGCTCATATCCATAGTATAGGAAGGATCTAAAAAGGCTATATGTGGAAAAACACTTTGTCCTAAATTCTTTTTTGTAAGCTCCTTATGATCAGTAACTATAGAGTATTGAGTAACTTCAGAACCTGTTCCTGAAGTTGTAGCAACTGCAATTACAGGTATGCTCTTTAAATTTTTTAACTGAAATATGTTTTCACCATTTACTTCAGGATTATTTATAAAAATCCCAATAGCCTTAGAAGCATCTAAAGGTGACCCTCCTCCAATGCCTATTATAAAATCCACTTTTTCTTCTTTACCTACTAAAGCTGCCTTTTCTATAGTTTCTATAGAAGGATTTTCTTCTACTTCATCAAAAATAACATATTCTGTGCCGTTATCTTCTAATACCTTTATAACATCATCTAAAGAACCATTAACCTTTGATGATCTCATTCCTGTTACAATATAAGCTTTCTTACCGAAGTTTTTAAACTCTTCTTTCTTCTGCCACAAAATATTTTTTCCAAAATAAACTTTTGTGGGCATAAAATAATTGAACAACACTAAAACTCCACCTTTCCAAAGTTATATCTAACCTTTAAATCCCAAGAAGTACTGTTGCTGTAGCAAAATATAAAACTAAAACTAATGCATCTACTATGGTAGTTATAAGAGGACTAGCCATTATAGCTGGGTCTACTTTAAGCTTTTTTGCAACTATAGGTAATAATCCACCTACAGCTTTTGCAATAATTACAGTACAAAATAATGTAATGCAAACTGTTAAGGATACATAAAAGTCAACTTTTTCTAAGAAATAAATTCTTCCGAAGTTTACCACAGCTAAGGTTATTCCTACTAACAAACTAACTCTTAGCTCCTTAAATACCACTTTCACCCAATCCTTTGGTTTAATTTCTCCTAAAGCCAATCCTCTAATAATTAATGTAGAAGATTGGGAACCTGCATTTCCTCCAGTATCCATAAGCATAGGAATAAATGCAGTTAAAATTACAACAGTTTGAAGAACATCCTCATATCTTTTTATTATATTACCAGTAAAGGTAGCCGAAATCATAAGAACTAAAAGCCAAACAATTCTATGCTTTGCTAAAGAAAAAACACTTGTTTCTAAATATTCCTCCTCTGAAGGCTCCATTGCCGCCATTTTTTGGAAATCCTCTGTAGTTTCTTCTTCAATAATATCTAAAATATCATCTACAGTAATTATACCTACTAATCTATTTTCATTATCTGTTACTGGCATAGTAATAAGGTCATATTTTTTAAATAATGAAGCAGCTTTCTCTTGGTCATCATGAGTATGCACATATTTAAGGTCTTTATCCATGATATTTTCAATTACTTCTTCTTCTTCACTTAATATTAGTTGCCTAAGTAAAATTACGCCCTCTAACTTTCTTCCCTTAGAAGTCACATAACAAGTATCTATAGTTTCCCTATCTACCCCAATTTCTTTTATCCTAGCTATAGCTTGTTTAATAGTCATCTCTTTATGAAGATTTACATACTCTATAGTCATTATACTTCCAGCAGAATTTTCAGGATAATTTAGAAAATGATTTATTGTCTTTCTTGTTTGTTCGTCTGTATTTCTCAAAACTTTTTTAACTACATTAGCTGGTAGCTCCTCTATAAAGTCTACAGTATCATCTAAGTATAAATCCTCTATCAAAGATTGAACTTCTTTATCTGTTATAGATTCAATTATGAATTGCTGCTCCTTTTGACTCATGTAGGAAAATACCTCTGCAGCAATGTCCTTTGGTAATATCCTAAAAATTATTAACTTTTTTTCTTCTGGTATTTCCTCAAACATTTGAGCTATATCTACCACATTCATTTCAGAAAATTTGTTTCTTAATGTTTCTAATCTTTCCTTATCTAAGTAACCAAATAGTAAATTATTCATAGCCAAACCTCCTAAATAAGTTCAGCTCTATCTCCTTACTATATAGAAAAATCACCTCTATTATTGTAAAAATTTCTACATTTTATAATTAATTGCTTTAGAACAATCCATTATAATTTTTACACTATAATAGTTAGAAGATGGCTGAACATATTATACATATTTATTTTTTTATTATCCCCACTAGGATAATCATCCATTACTACCATCTCCCTTTCTTTTTTTATTTTATATTTAATAATGGATTTTTGTTATATTTATTATAACAGAAAATCAGCAAAACATATACGTAAAGATTATTCTATATAAAAAAATTAACTGAAAAGAATAAAAATATTTCAAATAATAGTAAGATACAAAAACAAACACCTTTGAGTTTTCATAGAATTTTATTCCCTCAAAGGTGCCAATTGTTTATTTTATTAATCCTATAGAATAGAAGAATATTATAACTAAAAGTACAGGAGAAATATATCTTATTAAAAAATAATACAAACTAATTACTTTTTTATTATTTAAAGTTCCCTCATTAGATAGTTCATCTACAATATTTTCTTTCTTATTATAATATGCTACTAATATGGCTACCAAAAATCCTCCAATAGGCATAAGAATATTTGAAGAAACATAATCAAATATATCAAAAATTTTCTTACCTAAAATACTTATTCCACCTAAAATACTTTGTCCATCAGCTGATAAAGTAGCAAAAACTCCAACAACCATTATAATTAAAGCATTTATAATAACAGCTTTCTTCCTACTCATTGACTTTTCCTCTGTATGGTATGCAATTAATACTTCCATCATAGACATCATAGCTGTAGTAGCAGCTATAGAACTTAATAAGAAAAATGCTACTAATAATATGTTTCCAAAAGGAATTTTAGAAAATACTAATGGTATAGTTAAAAATAATAATCCTGGTCCTGATTCTGGTGTTAATCCAAAGGAAAATACTGCTGGGAAAATAGCAATTCCCGCCAATATGGAAACTAGGGTATCAGACAAAGCTACCTTTATAGATGTACCTATCATATTGTTATCCTTTGTAAAATAACTACTATAAGTAACCATGGTTCCCATACCAAGAGATAATTTAAAAAAGGATAATCCTAGAGCAACCAAAAATGCATCTTTAGTTAACTTTGAAAAGTCAGGTTTAAATAAAAACTTAAATCCCTCAGCTGCGCCTGGAAGAGTTACAGCTCTTATATCGCAGATAATTATTAAAATAAATAATAATGGCATAAGGGTTTTTGTAAATTTTTCTATTCCCTTTCCTACCCCTAAAAATATTATCAAAGACACCACAATTATTGCGATAAACTGCCAAACTATTGGTTCTATGGGTCCTATCATAGTATTAGTGAAAATAGAACTTGCACTAGCTGAATTTATATTATTAAACTCTCCTTTTAATGCTTTAAATACATAAGAATACACCCATCCAGCTACGGAGCTATAAAAAAATAAAATTAAATAAGCAGTAATAATTCCTATAGTACCCATGTGTTTCCACTTAGAGTCACCTTTAATACTTCTTATGGCGCCAATTATATTTTTCTTAGTTTTTCTTCCAATATAAAACTCGCTTATCATTACAGGTAACCCAACAAAAACAATGCATAAAAGATATATAAACAAAAAGGCTCCTCCACCATTGCTACCAATTACATAAGGAAACTTCCATATATTCCCAAGACCTACAGCTGAACTTAGTGTAGCAAAAAATATTGCAAGTCCCGATGAGAATGATTCTCTCTCTTTCAAATCCTTCATAACCTCTCTCCTTTCACTTTTCCATTATTATTACCAAATTATATTTTTAAAATTTATTAAAACATAAAAAAAGGTACCAAAGATAAAGGGACGAACTTTATCCGTGGTACCACCCTATTGACAGTTAAATTAATTTTTAAATCTCTCTAATCTGTAACGTAGACATACGACTCAGCTTAATCATTAATATATAATTTTCAGCTTGTAGTTTAGGAACGAACTTCATTGCAAATCTTCACTAATTTCCACCTACCATTAGCTCTCTAAAGAATAAATTACAACTACTCCCTCCATCATAACCTTTAAATATAAAATTAAATTTTCACAATTAGTATTTATACATTTTATAATCAATTCAATAAATACACAAGTTAATTTAATTCTATTTAATTAAAAGTAATCGTTTATATTGCAATTTTATTATTTTTTACTTGATATTTTGATAGGCTTTACCTTCTATACTTTACTAAGATATATGTAGTATCCTTTTCCAAAAACATCCTTAATTAAATAAAAAATAGACTCTTACAATTTAAAATTTCTAAAGTTCTAACTTATGTCCATTTATTTTAAACCATTGTTTTTGCTCCTTGTAGTCAGGCATTATAGAGCTTACCAAATTCCAAAAATTTTTAGAGTGATCTTTATAAACCATATGACACATCTCATGAAGGATTACATAGTCTATTGCCCTAGGCTCTGCCATTATACATCTCCAGTTAAAAAGTAATCTATTATCATAGGTGCAGCTTCCCCATCTTCTTTTCTGTTCTTTAACAACTATGTCCTTTGGTTTTTTGCTAAAAATCTTTTCATATTTTTCTGCACTCTGAATTATATAGCTTAAAGCCTGTTGTCTATACCATAGTTGTAGAACTTTTTTTATCTTATCTTTATTTTTATCTTTAATTCTTACAACTATATTATCTTCTTCTATATACACTTCAGATTTTTTCTTTAAGTTTTCTTCATATATTTTAAGGGTATATTCCTTCCCAAGATATAGTAAACTCTCTCCATCAATAAACTCTTTATTTATTTCTTTATAATCTATAGTTTTAAAATAATTTAAATGTTTTAATATCCAATCTCCCTTTTCAATTAACCTATTTATAATCTTATATTTAGGCAACCTATTAGGTGCTCTAACCCTTATTTTATCTGGTGGCTCTATACTTATTTCTAGCGTTTTTCTCTTACTATATATTATTTCAAATTCTATCTCTTCGTTCTTATATATAAATTTATCTTTCATAATTCCCCTCTAAGCTTAGATAATCATAGATATCTTAGAGTGTCTATGTACATTCTACACAGTACGGTTAAAATATCTATAAATTTATTTTAACTGAAAACTATAATATAAGAAAGCACTAAGAATTTTTGAATGAGCCTGTGGTATTCCCTCTATTGATTTACCAAAGGTTCTAAATATCTGTTCTGCTTTTTCTTTTAATTTTCTATCCCCTGCAATTTCATAGAGTTTTAGCATATTCATAGTTGCCACACTATTACCTGAAGGTATAGCTCCATCGTAAATATCTTTTGGTCTTAAAATAAGTTCTTCGCTATCCTTTCCATATATAAATAACCCGCCTTTTTCTTCATCCAAAAATAGTTCTATCATCTGTTCATTTAGCACTAAGGCCTTTTCAATGTGAGAATAATCTTTAGTAGTTTCATAAGCTTCAATAAGAGCCCAAACAATAAAAGCGTAGTCCTCTAGATAGGCAAGATATGCGGATTCTCCCTTTCTAAATCTCGCAAGTAATCTTCCATCACATCTCTCTAGATTATGAAAGATAAAATCTAAAGCCTTAAGAGCCGCAGTTTTATATTCATTATTATTAAGTACTCTAGCTCCATAAGCTAAGGCTGCAATCATAAGTCCATTCCATGATGTCAATATTTTATCATCCTTATGTGGATGTATTCTTTTTTCCCTATGCTTAAATAACTTCTCTATTATTTTCTCTAAAGAATTTTTTAACTGCTTTTGTTCAATATCTTCTAATTCCTCTCCAATTAAATTAGGTATATTAGACCCTTCAAAATTACCTGTTTTAGATATACCATAGTGATTTACAAAAAGATCTCCCTCTTCCATCTCTAAAGGTTCATATATTTCTGGCCAAGTCCAAAGGTAAAACTTTCCTTCCACACCCTCTGAATCTGCATCTTCTCCAGAATAAAATCCTCCTTCTGGTGATGTCATATCCCTTAATACATAAGTAAATATTTTCTCCGCCACTTCCTTATATAGTTCCCCCTTAGTTACTTCATAAGCTTCTAAATAAGTTATAGCTAATAGAGCGTTATCATAAAGCATTTTTTCAAAATGGGGAACTAACCATTTTTCATCTACAGAATATCTAGAAAATCCAAAACCTATATGGTCAAAAATTCCTCCCTTGTACATATTATCTAAAGTTGTCTTTACAATATCTAAAGCCTTATTTTCTCCTTTAACTTTATAATAATTTAAAAGATAGGATAGATTATGTGGCGTAGGAAATTTTGGAGCCCTTCCAAAACCTCCAAATACAGGATCAAAGGATTTTAGGAAACTTTCATAGGCCTTATTAAATATATCTTCTGGAATCTCTCCGCTTTCATCCTCACTATAGCCTTTTAAACTTTTTACAACCTGATTTGAGGTAGCTAATACATGCTCCCTATTATTCTTCCAAACCTCATTTATATTTTCTAAAAGCTCCATCAATCCCGGTTGATTATATTTAGGTCTTTTAGGAAAATATGTGCCTGCATAAAAAGGTTTTTTATCTGGTGTCAAAAACAAATTAAGAGGCCATCCTCCTGCTCCAGTCATAGCTTGACACACAGACATATACACACTATCAATATCTGGTCTTTCCTCCCTATCTACCTTAATAGGAACAAAATAAGCATTTAATAAATAAGCTACTTCTTCATCCTCAAAAGACTCCCTCTCCATAACATGGCACCAGTGACAAGTGCTGTAACCTATAGATAAAAATATAGGCTTATCTTCTTTTTTTGCCTTTTCAAAGGCTTCTTCAGACCACGGGAACCAATCCACTGGATTATAAGCGTGTTGAAGTAAGTATGGTGATTTTTCATTTATTAATCTATTGGTTTTATTATACATTTTCTCTTCTGTCATATTATCACGCTCCCTTCATCTTTTTATCTATATTACTATACCCAAAAAAGCCATCAGATATTATCTGGTAGCTTTTACTTTTATAGAGAACCTATTTTCCCATTCACGCTTCCTAAGTGTGTAATAATAAAATTCTTGCTTTTCAATCCAAATACTACTTAAAGAATTAACTATTGTGTATTCTTCCCTTATAAGATTTATTTGATTTCATAGATCTATTTAATCCTCCGCTTAACGTGACGTACTAATCTTCTTTCCAAATACTGTTGTTTTTTATTCAGATAACATTTTGCTATTTTAGAAACTTCTCTCATTTATTATTTTTTTATTCTGCATGCACAATTATATTTTCTTCTTGTATTAAGCTAAGCTTATTGCCGGCTACATCTCTTATATTTGAAAAAGAGCAAGGTAGTCCTCTAGCTGCCATGAAGTCTGGTCCATCCATAAGTTGAAAATGTAAGTGAGGACAATTAGATAATCCTGTATGTCCAACTTTACCTATAACTTGTCCCTGTTTTACTCTATCACCATTTTTTACAGTTAGACTATCTTTAACCATATGTCCATAAAAAGAATATTCTTCATTGGCATGTTTCAAAACTATATAATTTCCACACTGAGCTGCCAATCCATATTTATCTATAAGTAGCTTTCTCTCATTCCAATCCCAAGAAGTAGTCATATTAAAACTGTGATAACAATCTACTACCTCACCATCAGCTATTGCAAGTATATCCTTACCATAAACTATATAGTCCTCTTCACACATATTTTCCTTGTAACATAGCTTTTGCTCTGCATTATACTGAGCCATGTCAAAAGCAAATTCCATTGAATAATGTTGTCGATGTTCAGGCAAAGTGTTATAATTTCCACAAGTTGAAATGTTACCTTTAAGTGGGAATATATATTGATTTTTATTTTTATATTGTACTAGCGGGACTTTCAACTGTTGTATATATTCCTTTCCACATTTAAGATAATTAACCTTTATCACCAGTAAATCTATAACTTTATCGTATACTATTATGAAGTATTCATTAAATATACCTGTTTCCTGATTTGGTTCCATCTCTATAGAATTTGTATAACATTCAGGGTTCCAAAACCCCTCTTCACCCAAAAATAATTTAGCCCCAAACCCTTTACCAAGCCAAGCACTATTTTCTGCAAATTCTTTTATAGAATTTGCAAGTGATTTTCCCTGATATGTAACTTGTTTCACTAAAATATCTGAAGCATATAGCTCAAAATTTATATCTTTTAGTATTACATTTTTACCTGAATCATTTTTAAGTTTTAACCCATGTAAAAGGAAATTTGATACTATTTTTCCACCAGTTTCAAGGGCCATATTAATAATAAAATCTATTGGAATTGTATTTATTTGCATTATAATCCCCCCAACTATATATATTAGATTGTTTTTATTGACTATTAATACTTCGCTTATTTTACCATGGGTTTCACTAATTTCTTAACCTTCTATTTAAATGATATCACTGGGTATATCAGCGTATCAACCTACAACATTTTTCTGAAATGAAAATGCGCCACTCCATAGTAAGAATTATTACGCTAATATAATTCCACTAATTAGTGATAGAAATGCAATTTCCATAGCTCCACAGGTAATATTTGCAAAAGACTCCTTATCATTCTTCTATAATATCCACAAAAATCCACTAATCTTCTAAAAGTAATTTAACATGACATACTGTTGTCATATTATGTGTGGTAAAGTAGCGGAAAAGGGAGGTGATATCATTGGCAAATAAAGTTGACAGAATACTTGAAAGTATTAAAACAAATACAGGTATTGATGGTTATAATAATATAATAGCAATTTATGGAGTTTTAGATTCGAAGGCAACTCCTAATAAACAAGCAAAATATGTTAAACAAATAATGGATGAAATCAAAGAAAATCAAGGTGAATCTGTTGCTGAAAAAGTTATGAAGCCCTGTGGATATCAATGCATTTCCAGTTCAGTCATTAATAAGGCTAAGAGGTTGTATAAAAAGTCCAGCAATTTAGATGATTTTTTGCAATTACTTAATGAACAGCATATTGGTGGTGGACACCTACATACAAAGGATGGAAGCATAATCGGTATGTATAGTTCTTGCTATTGTGGTCTTGCAAAACAAGCTAAGGACATGTCACAAATTTATTGCTATTGTTCAGCAGGATGGTTTGAAAAACTGTTCTCATCTGTTTTTGGGTACTCTGTAAAAGTTAGAAAAGTTCAGTCTATCTTGGATGGTTCAGACAAGTGTATATTTGAAATTACTGTTTAGTTCAAATATTTACTATATAAAACATACGATATGTTGTTTGTCAAAACTTTTGGAGCCTTAAAGCCTCAAACAACATAGAAACTTTACCTTATAAAGCTTATAAAGATTATTATGTTTTGTTTATAAAATGTTAAACCATTAAATCCCCAAAGTTGTCTATCCTTTTTTATTGTGTATGCTGTAATTAATTTTAAAGTCCTTTATTAACTTTAAAATTAATAAAGGACTTTTCTTTTTCTATAGTTCAAATTCAATTATAAGTTCTAAAGTTTCATATGACTACAAACTTTTTATCAGATTAAAAACTCTACTTTTCTTATAGATTTTCTTGCAGATATTATAGGAGTTTCATACTCATCAATATGTACATTTCCTTCAATACCATACACATCTTTTAGCATTTTTTCAGTAATTACATCTCTTGGTGCACCAGAACTATGTAAACCTCCTCTTCCATCCATTATAATAATATTATCAGCATATTGTGCAGCAAGATTTAAATCATGAAATACAACTAATATCATTAAATTCTTTTTTTCCATTATTAGCCTTAGCAATTCACAAAATTCTAATTGTTTTTGCATATCAAGATTATTAGTAGGCTCGTCCATCAATAATATCTCTGGATCTTTAGCTAAAGTTTGAGCAATATACACCATCTGTTTTTGTCCACCACTTAACTCTGTTAAATAACGTGAAGATAGATTGTCTATGCATAGAGCTTGAAGTATACCCATTACAGTATTTAAGTCCTTATCATCTATTTTCCATGATAAATTTTGTAATCTACCTAAAAGAACAGTTTCAAGCACTGTTAATTGTGGCGTACCCTCCTCTTCTTGCGGAAGATATACCATAAAACTCGCTATATCACTTTGGCTGTATTCTGATAGCAATTTCTCTTTATAATAAATTTCTCCTTTAGGTTTTAGTAATCCAAAAATACATTTCATCAAAGTAGATTTTCCTGCCGCATTTGGTCCTACAATTGCATTTAATCCTGGTTTTATCTCCAAAGAAATGTTGTCTAAAACCTTGTTTTCTTTATAGTTAAAACTTAAATCTTTTATTTCAATCACATGTAATTCCTCCCATTTCTAAAAATTAAAACTAGAAAAAAAGGAATTCCAATGAAAGATGTGACAATACCTATAGGAATAATCACACCTGGAATAATGATTTTGCTTATGGTAGATGCTAAGGATAAAATTAAAGCTCCTAGTAATGCAGATATAGGAAGTAAAAATCTTTGTTCCTCTCCAACTAACATTCGTGCTAAATGTGGTGCCACTAATCCTATAAATCCAATTGTACCTACAAAACATATGGCTGTAGCTGAAAGCATTGAAATTAATACTATGGATATTCGTCTTATTTTATAAACGTCTACACCTAAACTTATTGCTTTACTGTCACTTAAACTTAACGCTGTCAATTTCCATGCATTTTTCGCAAATACAATTAGACATACAGAAAATACAATTGTTGTAATAAGCAACTTTTCCCAAGTTGTTTTTGTTAAATCTCCGAAAGACCAAAACATAAACCCTTGTAACTCTTGTTCCGTTGCTATGTATTGTAATGACGCTGTTAAAGCATTAAACATAAAACTTAAAGCTATTCCAAAGAGTACTATTGTACCTTTTGCAACATGTTTTTTCTTAGTAAATATGTACATTATAGTTGCTACAATCATAGTGCAAAAAAATGCATTTATTGGTATGGTAAAGTTTGTAAAACTCGGTATAAATCTAACTCCCAAAATCATTCCAGTTGCTGCTCCAAAAGATGCAGCAGAAGAGATACCTAATGTATAGGGGCTTGCCATTGGATTTCTCAATATAGTTTGCATTTCACATCCACCTATAGCAAGAGCGGCTCCTACTATTATGGCCATAAGCGCTATAGGTAATCTTATTTCCCATACAATTGTTCTTGTTATATCATCAGGCGCTTTTCCTCCTATAGTTTTGAATACCTCTAAAATAGTAAGACCTGAGGAACCAATTAAAATATTAGCAAAAAATACACCTATAATAGCAATAATCAAAAAACCTAATATTATCTTCTTTCTCTTTATTAAATCTTTATAAATACCTATTGCTTCTTTATCCTTTGAAATCATTCCTTCCTCCATATCTTGATTTTATTTAAGTTGGGTTGACCAAATTCCCTCATAATCAAAAACCATATATTTATCATAAAACTCTTTTAAGGTTGCATCGGGATCAATATCTTCAAATTCTTTAGGATAATACCATTTAGCAAGTTGCATATTTGCATAAAAAGTTTCTAAGTTTAATGCCGTAGAATAAGATATAGCATATACTCTTTTATTTTTAACCGCCGATAGACTTTCCCATCCTGCCTGTTTTGAAACCATTTCTTGAAGATAAGCCTGAGCTTCTTTTTCATTTCCACCTAATCCTAAAGCGTCACCGCCCATTGTTATAATATCAGGGTCACGTTTTAACAAATACTCATTGTCAATAGTTCCACCATTTTCAAGCTTTCCACTTGGTATATCCTCTGCTATATCATGTCCTCCAGCATGTTTTGCAATTATTGCCCAACTCCAAAAAGATTTAGGTGTATCACCATGAAATGTTAGCTGATGAACATTTGGTGCAGGAGTATTCATATTTTCCAAACGCTTGTTAACTAGTTCGTATTTATCAGTAATGAAATCACATATTTCTTTTGCTCGTTCTTCTTTCCCTAAAATTTTCCCAATAATCTCAATGTTTTTTACCCTATCTTCTAGTGGTTCAATGTTGTAGCTTAAACAGACTACAGGTATTCCAACTTTTATAACCTTATCTAAAGATTCTAGATTTTGATCAGGCTTTTGATTAATTAGTATTACCACATCAGGTTTCAATGAAATAATTTTTTCAGCATCATATCCACCACTACCACCACCGCCTGATATTTGTTCTAACTCTTTTAATTTAGGAAACTTTTCTCCATAAGTTTTATTGAATCCCTCAATTCCTCTAGTACCACCTGATGTTGCAATAATCATATCTGCCATTTCTTCTCCACCAACCGCAAAAAGAGAATCAAACAAACTTCTATTATTTACTATAATTCTTTTTACTGGTTTTTTAATGGTAACTTCCCTTCCCGCTATATCCGTAAAAGTAATCTCTGATTTAGATTGCACATTAGTTTGTTTAGTTGAATCACATCCAACCAAACAGCTAATAATCATAATAAAAGTTAAAAATATTGCAAGTCTTTTTTTCTTCATTTTCCTTCTCCTTCTATAATGTATTTGTACATATGTCTGCATAAAATAAGAAATTCCTGTACTTTATTACACGAAGTACAGGAATTTCTATTTAATAATAAAAATACATCTTCCCCCCTGTCTCACGCAAAGTAAAGATACATAACAAGGCAGGTATTCTGACTTAGCTTCATTGTAATAATTTATCTTCCCATACAATAGTACAGTGATCTTAGCAATTATTACTCCACTTTACAGCGGCGGGACCGTTTAGGATTTTCACCTAATTCTCTATTATGTAAATATTTTTGTAATATTTACCACCTTGCTACGAATATCCATATTTATAATTATTTTTTAATCCATAGGTAGTTTACTATAGATATGGAAAAAATACAAATATTTTATAGTTTTATTAAAATCTCATGGAATTTCTCATAATTAATCTAAGCTTTATGTTATAATTTATTAGGGTGATTTATATGCAAATATTAAAAAATGATTGGCAATATTTATTAGAAGATGAGTTTAAAAAAGATTATTATCTAAACCTTAGAAAATTTTTGATAAGTGAGTATAAAACAAGAACTATATATCCTGATATGTATGATATATTTAATGCTCTGCACTATACAGAGTATAAAAATGTAAAGATAGTCATATTAGGTCAGGATCCATACCATGGGCCAAATCAAGCTCATGGCTTAAGCTTTTCTGTAAAACCGGGTGTGCCTGCTCCTCCTTCTCTTATGAATATATATAAGGAACTTAATAGTGATTTAGGCTGTTATATTCCTAATAACGGATATTTAAAAAAATGGTCTAACCAAGGAGTTATGTTACTTAACACTGCATTAACTGTTAGAGCAGGTGAAGCAAACTCACATAAAAACATGGGGTGGGAGTACTTTACTGATAGAATAATAAGTTTATTAAATGATAGGGAAGATCCTATTATCTTTATATTATGGGGAAGTAATGCTCAATCTAAAATGAGTATAATAACAAACCCAAAACATTATATAATAAAATCAGTTCATCCAAGTCCATTATCTGCTCATAGAGGTTTCTTTGGAAGCAAACCTTTTTCTAAGGCTAACAATTTTCTTATATCTATAGGTAAAGAACCTATTGACTGGCAAATTGAAAACATATAAGATGCAACCTTAAAGAAATGGAAGTATTAGAGCGGGTGGTCATGGGATAATTTAAATACGCTTGTATATTACATAAAAGAGAGATAAACGCAAATTATTTGTATTTATCTCTCTTTTATATCATTGATAATAACTAGTAATTGATAATTATTATTGACAAATTATATAAAATAGACTAATATTAAATTGTAAGTAATATAACAGTATTTAAAAAATTTATAAACAGATTATTAAAATATTATGAAATGAGGTGTTTAACATTGAAATTTAATATATTAGTTGGTGGTACAGCCGGTCAAGGTATGGATACCATCAGTGATTTCCTTGAAAGATTATTTATGAAAAAAGGCTTCTATGTTTTCTCAAATAAAGACTATATGTCTAGAGTTAGGGGCGGACATAATTTCACACAGATAGGGTTTGGTGATGAACCTATTCTGGCTCACCATCCTGATTTAGATTTAATAGTAGCTTTAGATAAAGACACTATAGATATACATCTTCCTCGTTTGAAAGAAAGTGGCTTAATTATAGCTGATGAAAAAATAAACCATGAGGATAATAGGGTTAAGGCATTTCCTCTTATGAATATTGCTAAAGAAGCAGGACTTACAAGAGCCTTTGGTTCTGTAGCTGCTGGAGCTGTAGTAAAGTACTTTGGAGTTTCAAAAGAAAATGTAGAAGATATCTTTAGTAAAAAATTCACTGAAGAAATAAGAGCAATAAATGTAGATGCCTTTAATAAAGGCTATGAATTAGTTGAAAATAAATATGAACTGAAAGAAGGTACACTAAAAGACTCTATGCTGATAAATGGTAATACTTCTATAGCTTTAGGTGCTTTAGCTGGAGGACTTTCCTATTATGCAGCTTATCCTATGACTCCAGCCACAAGTATAATGACATACCTTTCTAAAAAACAAGTAGAAGCTGGCATAGTAGTAGATCAAGTGGAAGATGAAATAGCAGCTATTAACGCAGCTATTGGTGCTTCTTATGCAGGAGCTAGATCTATGACTGGTTCTTCTGGAGGCGGCTTCTCTCTTATGGTAGAGGCTTTAGGCCTTGCAGGTATAACAGAAACTCCTTTAGTTGTAGTAGATTCCCAAAGACCAGGACCTGCTACAGGGCTACCTACTAGAACTGAGCAAAGTGATTTAAGCTTTTTACTCACAGCCTCTCATGGAGAGTTTCCAAGAATGGTTATAGCCGTTAGAAACCCTGAAGATGCTTTCTATCAAACTTTTAGAGCATTAAACTTAGCAGATAAATATCAAACTGTTGTACTACTATTAACAGATCAATATCTAGCAGATTACAACATTACTGTACCTAAATTTAATTTGGATTCTCTTAATATAGAAAGACATATATCAGGAACAGAGGCTTTAGCTCCAGAGGAAGAGTATAAGAGATATAAATTAACTGAAAACGGAATATCACCAAGACTTATTCCTGGAAAAGTCCCAGGCCAAATAGTATTGGTGGATAGTGACGAACACTCAGAGGATTCCCATATAACAGAATCTTCTGAGGTAAGAAATCAACAAATGGAAAAGAGAATGAAAAAATTAAATTTACTAAAAGAAGAACTTCTAGAACCAGAATACTTTGGAGTAGAAACCCCAGAAGTATTACTTCTAGGTTGGGGATCCACTTATGGTTCCTTAAAGGAAGCTGTAGATATGCTTAATAAGGATGGATTAAAAGTAGGAGCATTAAGTTTTGGAGATATCTATCCTCTTCCAGAAAAGTTATTAACTAAATATTCTAAAGAAGCTAAGCTTTTAATCAATGTAGAACAAAACTTTACAGGGCAACTAGCTAAATTAATAGCTCAAGAAACAGGATTAATGATGAATAAGAGTATATTAAAATATGACGGAAGACAATTAAATCCTGTAGAAATATACAATTCAGTAAAAAGTGAGGTGCTATAAATGTTAGATATAAAACTTTATAACTCTAAGGATGAAAATTCATGGTGCCCTGGTTGCGGTAATTTTAATATATTAGATGCCATAAAACAGGCAGCTGCAGAACTTGAAATATTACCAGAACAATTAGTTATGGTTTCTGGTATAGGTCAAGCTGCAAAAACCCCTCACTATATAAGAGCTAACGGTTTTAATGGCCTTCACGGAAGAGCTCTTCCTCCAGCTCAAGCTATAAAAATGGTTAATAAAGATCTTAAGGTTGTGGTTACCGGTGGAGATGGTGATGCCTATGGAGAAGGTGGAAATCACTTCTTACATGCTCAAAGAAGAAATGTTGATATAGTTCAATTAGTCCACGACAATCAAATTTATGGACTAACTAAAGGACAAGGCTCTCCTACCACCGCATTAGGTCAAAAAACTTCTATGCAATTTGAAGGGGTTAATATATATCCCTTAAACCCACTAGCTGTAGCCATAAGTGCAGGAGCTACCTTTGTAGCAAGAGCCTTTTCTGGAGATAAGGCTAAGCTAATTGAAATTATAAAGGCAGCTATGAACCATAAGGGCTATGCATTAATAGATATACTTCAACCTTGCGTAACCTTTAACAAGGTAAATACCTTCAAATGGTATAAAGATAGAGTTTACTATCTAGATGAATCCTATGATGCAACCAATAAGCTTTTAGCCTTTGAAAAAGCCTCCCAATTTGGAGATGAAGGTATACCAGCTGGTATAATTTATAAAGAAGAAGGAAAATCCACTTATGAAGAGTTACATCCTGTACTAAGTTCAGGAAAATCTTTAGTAGATAGACAATGGAGTCCTAATGAAACAGAAAAATTCCTTTCAGAATTCATGTAGCACATATAGTCTTTCGTAAGTATTTAAATAAAATATTATTTACAGTCTCTCTCTATTTTGAGGGAGACTATATTTTTTCTCCACATAATATCCAAGTACTACCATAAACAATTACCTAATGAGTAGCAATTCACTTCCAAAATTCATATTGTACTTTATAAGCCTTTTTAAGTTTTAATCCTTAAATCAAAAGTATTTTTGGAGAGGAGATTAATGTGAAAGAATTTAAAAAAGAATATCTTACTACAAACCAAGGTGAACCAGTTAATGATGATCAAAATTCCCTAACTGTGGGAGAAAGAGGATCAACCCTACTTCAAGACATTGTTTTCTTAGAAAAACTTGCACATTTTGATAGGGAGAGAATCCCTGAAAGAGTTGTTCATGCAAAAGGTGCTGGGGCACATGGATACTTTAAGGTTTATAAGTCTATGGCTCCCTATACAAAGGCTAAATTCTTACAGGATCCATCAAAAGAAACTCCTGTATTTATAAGATTTTCTGTGGTTATTGGCTCTAAAGGAGTTGCAGACACAGTAAGAGATGTAAGAGGTTTTGCTGTAAAATTCTATACAGAGGAGGGGAACTACGACATAGTAGGAAATAACTTACCTGTGTTTTTCATAAGGGATGCTATACAGTTTCCTGATTTAATTCACGCTCTAAAACCAGACCCAGTTTCTAACATACCCGGTGACTCTTCTCAAAACCCTAGGTTTTGGGACTTCATGTCACTAACTCCAGAAGCAACTCATATGCTAACCTGGTTATTCTCAGACTTGGGTACAATTAAAAGCTATAGATTCATGCAAGGCTTTGGTGTTAACACATATAAGTGGGTTAACAAAGATGGTAAAGCCATGCTTATAAAATACCATTGGAAACCTGTTTTAGGAGTTCAGTCAATAGATAGCAAGGAATCTAAGCGACTTGCAGGTCTTGATCCTGATATAGCTAGTAGAGATTTATTTAACACCCTAGCCTGTGGAAATACTGTAGAATATGAGCTTCTTGTTCAAATGATGGATCTAGAAGATGAAAATAAACAATGCTTCGATCCATTAGATGCCACAAAAACTTGGCCAGAGGATCAGTTTCCCCTAATACCTGTAGGAAGAATGGTGCTAAACAAAAATCCTGAAAATTTCTTTGCAGAGGTTGAACAATCCGCATTTTGTCCTGCTGCCATTGTACCAGGTATTGAGTTTTCAAATGACAAACTGCTTCAGGGAAGGATATTCTCCTATGGTGACACTCAAAGATATCGCCTTGGAGCAAACTATCTGGAGTTACCTATTAATCGCCCTAAAGTCCCAGTTAATAACAATCAACAAGATGGCTTTATGCAATTCACTCCAAATAGAGGTAGTATTAATTACTCTCCAAACACTCTAGGTTGTGGTATGCCAGAACCTGCACCCGAAAACGGAGTTCCCTACACTCCTTTTGTTGAAGGTAAGATAGAGAGAAAGAAAATAAGTAAAACAGATGACTATACCCAAGCTGGTGACAGATACCGCTCCATGAGTAAAATTGATAAAGACCACTTAATTTCAAATATTGTTGAGTCTTTATGCTACGCAGAAAAACACACTCAGAAAAAAATGATTGAGCACTTCATGAGTGCAGATAAGGAACTTGGATCACGAATTGCTAAAGGATTAGGATTTTAATATTAATAAATAAATTTTTAAATATTAGAGGATGTCTTAGTATAGAGATTGCTTTCCATCCTGAGACATCCTTATGTTAATTTTCATTATTCATTTAAAAACTTTATTGCACTCATAGCAAATACAGCAGATGCTTTATGTAAAATATCTTCATCAATGGTAAAGCACGCATTATGAAGAGGCTTATTTATTCCCTTCTCTTCATTTAATGTACCTATAGCTATAAATACACCTGGAACTTCATTTTGGAAATAAGAAAAATCCTCTCCTATCATTTCAGGCTTTTTCATTATTTCTATGTTTTCCTTTCCTAGGATTAGTCCACCTGCTTCCTTAACTAAATCTGCCATAGAGCTATCATTAATTACCGGTGGATAACAAAATCTATATTCGAACTCATAGCTTCCTCCCTGTGATTCTGTAATTCCTTTAATAATAGACTCCATCATTCCTGGTAAAGCTTCTCTTAAATCCTTATTCAAGGTTCTAGTGGTACCTTCCATAATAACTTCATTTGGGATAATATTAAAGGCGTTTCCAGCTTCAAATCTGCCTACTGTTAAAACAGCAGGATCTACTGCATCTACTCTTCTACTAACTATAGTTTGAAGAGCCATATAAACTTGGCAAGCTATAGAAATTGGATCAACACAAGTATGAGGTGCCGCACCGTGGCCACCTCTCCCTATTATTTTTATGGTAAATACATCTGGGGCTGCCATCATTTCACCATATCTTATTCCTATTTTACCTGAAGAAATTGATGGCCATACATGAGCTCCTATAGCTGCATCTACTTTAGGATTTTCTAAAGCCCCAGCTTTAATCATCCTCTCCGCTCCTCCTACCACTTCCTCTGCAGGTTGAAATAAGAATTTTACATTTCCTTTGATATGTTCTTTAAGATCAGAAAGTATCATAGCTGCGCCAAGAAGCCAGGTCATATGGGCATCATGACCACAAGCATGCATATATCCCTTATTCAAAGACTTAAACTCTAAACCCGTTTCCTCTTCAATTTTTAGACAATCCATATCAGCCCTTAACAATATAGTTTTGCCAGGACTTGTTCCTCTTAATGTACCTATAACCCCAGTGACGCCAATTTCTCTTTGTACCTCTAATCCCATAGCCTCTAATTTTTCGGCAATTACCTCTGAGGTTCTAATCTCCTCTAGAGCAAATTCAGGATGGGCATGAATATCACGTCTTATATGTATAAGTTCCTCTTTTATATCTTCAGCTTTTTTTAAAACTAGTTCTTGTAACAAATTACCTCCCCCTTTATAATAAGATTTTTGTCTACATTATAATACTAATACAATATATAAATCAAAGGATTTATTATAAGTTTTTTAGCGTAAATCTATCTTTTACATTTAATAGGATCATAAAGTATTGTAACCATTAATGAAGGAATGAATAACATATTAATAGATTTATCCTAGGAATATATTTAAGCAAATGCTTTCCTAAGATACAAAGGCAGGTGTTATTATGTTAGAATCTATATTGCTAGTGCTAGCAGTATCTCTTGATGCTTTTGTGGCTAGTATTGCCTATGGAACAAATAAAATAAAAGTACCTTTTATATCCGTTACTATTATTAATATTATTTGTTCGTCTTTTCTTGGTTTATCACTTTTATTTGGTTCTATAGTAAAAAAATTTATACCAGGAAATATTACATCAATAATAAGCTTTTCCATACTACTGCTATTAGGTATATATTACTTATTTCAAGGTCTTGTTAAAAATTATATAGGAAAAAATTCAAGTAAGAGAGTAGATTTAAAGCTATTTAATTTTAGATTTATAATAGATATTTATGCTGATGAAACTAAGGCTGATATTAATAATTCAAAGACTCTTGACCCCAAAGAGGCCTTTTATCTTGCAGTAGCCCTTTCTTTAGACTCCTTAGCTGTAGGATTTGGAAGCAGCTTAGGTGACATAAATTACTTCCAAGTAATAGTGTTATCTTTAATTTGTGGTATATTTTCTATATGGACAGGAACTTTTTTAGGTAGAAAGTTTGCTGAAAAATCAAAGATTGACTTATCCTGGCTAGGTGGAATAATGCTTATAATTTTATCTGTTTTAAAGGTAATATAATCTTTTTAAATTAAAGGATTAATCCTCTAATAAATTTATCCGATGACTCCCCGTTCTAATACTCATAACTTCTTAAAAGTTGGAGTAAGGAGAGAGTACATCCCTTGATAAGGATTTCTAGGTTCAGAGGTAGTCAAAACTCCCTCTGAAGCCAAGAATTCTGTTTATTAGCCACTTAAAAGACTTTTATTCTTAATTAAACCAATAAAAATAAATATTTTAATTAAAATAATATTCCCCTTTAAAATTAAAATAGATCTCATTAATAAATAGTGAGATCTATTTTAATATGTAAGTATATTTTAAATTGTTAGTCCGCAATTATAAACTTTCTTAAGTACCTTCTATACACAAAGTTTATAATAAACACTAATATATATCCACCAATAACATCTAAAGGATAATGATTTCCCACATAAATTCTAGCTATACCAACCATTATAGATAAAGCTGTTAAAAATATACCTATAAGATTATCATAGGAAAATAATCCTACCGAAATACTCATAGTCCCCATAGCATGGTTACTAGGGAAGGATGCGTTGCTCTTATGGTCTATTAGTAAATTTACCTTATTATTAACAAAAGGCCTGTCCACATAAAATACTTTACCTAAAATAAAGCTTAATATCATACTAAGTACAGTTATTATTAGAGTTTCAGTGGCACATTGAACGGGAAATCTTTTCTTTTTATATATTCCTATTACGAATATAGCTAGCAAAAATGCCATAGATACATAAGGTCCATACTTAGAAAATCCTATCATTATTTTATCTAATACCTTATTATGATTTGCTAAATTATTTATTGCATAAAAAACATAACTATTCATTCGATTCCTCCATAGATTTTCCTTTGTTTATTCAAACTATATACGTAATTTAATAGAGTAAGTTACATTAATTATACTTTGTATTTTTATCCCATGACTACCGCTCTAATACTACCACCTTCTTCAAAGTGGGAATAAAGAGCGGCTACGTCCCTGGATAACGATTTCTAAGCTTTAGACGGAGTAAAAACTCCTTCTAAAGGTAAGAACTCTGTTTATCCGATGACTACCGCTCTAATACTCCCATCTTCTTCAAAGTGGGAGTAAAGAGCGGTTACGTCCCTGGATAACGATTTCTAAGCTTTAGACGGAGTAAAAACTCCTTCTAAAGGTAAGAACTCTGTTTATATAACTCTATGATTACTATATATAGCCTAGCCTCATTTACTTATATAATATTTCTCACTAAAATTTTGCATCATTCCCATGTCTTCCAAAGTTCTGGCTCATATCCTACTGTAGCCTGTTTACCATTACGCACTATAGGAGTCCTATATAACTTTGGATTATTTAAAAGAAGCTCCTCCCTTGTGCTGTCACTTCTAATATGTTGAAGATTTAATCTTTCATATTCCTTACTTTCTTTATTTATTAAATTCCCTAAACCTACAGCTGCTTTTACGCTTTGTAGTTCGCCTTTACTTAATGACTTTTCATTCAAATCAATAAATTGATATTTAATCTTTCTCTCTTTAAAATACCTCTCAGCCTTTTTAGTATCAAAGCATTTTTTAATACCGAAAATTTGAATATTCATCCCTAAACATTCTCCTTAATACTATTTACTCTTCTCCCTTTTCAACTTTACCTTTATAAATATATTTTTCAGTAATAGATATATTGAAGCTTTCTTCATATTTCTTTATAAGATTTTCTTCTTTAGTATCTACCAATGAAAATACTTCTCCTGTTTCTCCTGCTCTTCCCACTCTTCCAGTTCTATGAAGATAATCTTTTGGATCTTTAGGCATATCTAAATTTATAACATGAGTTATACCCTTAATATCTAATCCTCTAGCCGCAATATCAGAAGCAACTAATACTTGTATGCTACCTTTTCTAAAATTTTGTAAAGCTCTTTTTCTATCTTCCTTTTCATTACTGCCATGAATTGCATCCACCTTTATATTATGAAACCTAAGTTTTTCAAGGGTAATATCTACATCATAGCTATTATTAATAAAAACAATGGCTCTTTTAGGATTTAATGCATGTACAAGCTTTCTTAAGGTTTCTATTTTCTTTCTATTTTCAGTAATTACATAGCTGTGAATTATATCTTCATTAACAGCATTTTTATTTTTAACTCTTACTATAGTTAACTCTTCCACTAAAGTTTTAGCTACATCTAAAGTTTTACCTGTTAATGTTGCTGAAAACATCATAACTCTAGTATCTTTTGGAGTGCTTTTTATTATATCCTTTATATAAGGAAGGTTATTTTTATCTAAAAGTTTATCTACTTCATCAATAACAATGTGCTTTATAGTGTGAGCAGATATTTTCTTTTTCCTTATTAAATCTAATATCCTTCCAGATGAGCCTACCAAAATATGAGGCTTAGTCTTTAATTTGTCTATCTGTCTTGTAATATTAGCACTTCCTATTAAAGGTGTAGATGTAACCTCTATACCAGAATTATTTCTTAAATCTCCAATAGTATTATGTATTTGCATTGAAAGCTCATGGGTTGGAGCTATTATTATACACTGCATCTCTTTTTTATTTATATCTATTTTTTCTATTATAGGCAAAAGATAGGCTAAAGTTTTTCCTGTACCTGTTTCAGATTGCCCTATTAAATTCTTTCCCTCTAAAGCTAAAGGAATTATCTTTTCTTGAATTTCAGTAGGTTTTTTAATACCTAAATTGCTTAGTCCATTTATCATTTCTTGTCTTATATTAAGACCTTCAAAATTAATCTCCATATTTATACCTCTTTCACTAAACTCCGTAATTATTAATTTTATCAATAGTTTTCTCTATTGTCAAAAAACTTATTATTAATTGTATTTCTATTATTTATATATTTAAAACTTAATAAACTTATCCCATCCCTACCATTGATAATGGTATTTTACCTGAACCTAAGAATCACTTCATAAAAAAAGAACAGTAGATTTTATCCGATGACTCACCTCTCTAATACTCCCATCTTCTTCAAAGTAGGAATAAAGAGTGGCTACGTCACTGGATATAAAATCACTGCATCTTTAATCAATCTTACGAAATACCTATAAAAGCTAATACTCTTTTATTAGCAAATTTCACTTTGCCTTAAGAATCCTTTAATTTTTCTTTAGATAACTCTTCAAACTTAAGTTTCAAAATTCCAACTTCTTGAACTAAGTCCTTTATAGTACTAGATTTTTTTGAAATAGTTAATGTTAAAGTAAAATTGATTACTAATAAGAAAAATATAACTAAAAGAAAAATTGTATTAACTGGCTCTTCAATATGTAAGAGCTTAGATATATTAGTTAAAATCTTAGGAAATATAGAAAATAATATAAATGTTAAACTTGCTAATACCCAAACAATACTATATCTTAGCTGTAGTTTATAACTCATTATCATTTTAGAAATAAATATAAAAAAACTTATAGATACAACTAAAAGAATAATTTGTAGCTGAAAATTCATAAAAAATATCCTCCAAAATGTTAATTATAGATTACATTATTTACTTGAAATTGAGGTAAAGCATATCGCCATGGAAACTTTTATCATGTAATATATGGATTTAATAAAATTTATTGAAGATACTCCACTTTGCCTCTCATTCATAATAACAGGTATTTCTTTAATTTTTAATTTCTTTTTGGCAAGTTGTACCAAGGTTTCTGGCTCTGGATAATCTGTAGGATACCTA
The DNA here is from genome assembly GCF_018919175.1 of Clostridium simiarum. Taxonomy (GTDB): domain Bacteria; phylum Bacillota; class Clostridia; order Clostridiales; family Clostridiaceae; genus Clostridium_L; species Clostridium_L simiarum. Next base: position 1,430,884 of record NZ_JAHLQL010000001.1, read on the forward strand.
GTTGCAAACATTTTAATAACAGCTCTATCACAGGCTCTAAAGCCAGAGGTAGGGTCTGTTATCTTTTTTTTAGAAACTAAATGTATAAGTTTAGAAAAATAGGTTATCCCCATTCTTCTTGCAAAAGTTGATTGAAAACCTGCTTTGTCTATAAATCTAGATCCCAAACAAAGATTTGCTCCTTTATTAATCTCTTCGATAAGAGCTTCTATATATGAGGGATTATGCTGACCATCTCCATCAACTTGTATTGCAATATCATAGTTATTATAATAAGCAAATTTATATCCTGTCTGAACTGCCCCTCCAATTCCTAAATTAGAACTTAAATCTATTTTGTAAACTGGTGGCTCAAAGCTAATAAATCTCGTATTATCTTTAGAACAGTCATTTACAATTAAAATATCACAGAAATTACAATGTTTTTTTATATCATATACTAATTTCTCCAAATTCTTTTCTTCATTAAAGGCAGGAATAATGATCAATACCTTCATTTAAAATTTACTCCTTTGTTCTTATTATTTTTAAAAATTGTCTTTATCAACTAGTAATTTTTTTGAAATGATTATGTGCATATAAATTATATCATATAGTTATAACAAATAAGTTAACAGATTTATAAAATATTGTATTTTTGTTTTTTTTTGAAAATAATCTTTTAAATTCTAAAAATTATACTTTTTTTTAATAATATATGTTATTATGTAAAAGGGTTATATTAAAATGTACCACTTTTTCCATAATAATACTTTTTATAATAACTTAATATGTTATTTTTTAATATTTAGTGTTATTTTTCATTAAAATTTTACGAGGTGATATATCAATGAATACCAAATTTAATAATTCTTTATTAAGTATACTTTTAGGTATTATTTATAGTTTTACACTATCTTTATACATTAATCCAAATAATAATAATCGGGTACTTATACCTATGTTTTTTATTGTTCCATTGACCATATTCTTCAATAAAATAATAGATGAATTACCTAATAAATTTAATAGCTTAAGCAAAAAAAATAAAATGTTAGTACCTATTTTTTCTTTTATATCATGCTTAGGATATAAGCTTGTATTTATATCCTATGTAAATTACTTATTACCTTATCCAACTATTATTAATTATTCAATAAAACTATTTATGTTTTTATTATTATATACTTCTTTTTTAATATTTTTTATAGCACTTTTGCAGGTTCAAATTCCAGTGAAACATGAAGTGATACCTAAAAAAAGAATACTTATCTATGCTATTCCTTTTATTATATTAGGCATTTTTTACTTACTTTCATTTTATCCAGGGGTTATGACAGCAGACTCAATGAATCAATGGACTCAAATATCAAAGGGTGTTTATTATGATTCTAACCCTGTAGTACATACCTTATTCACTTATTTGATTACGAGAATATGGTATTCTCCTGCTGCGGTTGTTATAGTACAGGTATTTATTATGTCTACAATTATTGGATATTGCATGTATAGTTTTGAAAAACTTGGTGTAGATAAAAAGATTTTGTATTTAGTTACTTTAGCCATGGCTCTGAATCCCGTTAATGGCATAATGTTTGTAACATTATGGAAGGATATAATCTATACTGGCTTTATACTTTTATTTACAATGCTTATTATAAACATTGTTATTACTAATAATGAATGGATAAATACTAAAAAAAATCTTATTTATTTTATACTTTGTTCTCTTGGAGTTGTTTTATTTAGGCATAATGGTTTATTGCCCCTATTTGTAACTTTAACTATATTAATAATATTAAATATAAAAAAATCAAAGCCTTATGTAATAACCTTTATTTCTGTTTTAGCCATTTTTCTTTTAATAAAAGGACCTATTTATAAAATAATTGGTATAGAGCCTGCCTCTTCTAGTGAGGCTTTTGGAATACCTACACAACAAATTGCGGCAGTTATAAAAAATAATGGTTACTTAACAGAAGATCAATTAAAAAAGGCAGAGGAAATAATGCCTCTAAATTCATGGGCGGAAAACTATATGCCTGGAAATGTGGACTATATAAAATTCCATAAAGATTTTAATGTTGATAAGCTAATGGAAGATAAAATGGGATTTCTTAAGCTATGGGCTGGTGCCTGCATTCAAAATCCTAAAATTGCTCTTAAAGCTTATGGTTCTCAAACTGCCATAGGTTGGTCAGTTAAAGGATATGTGAATTGGGGTAGTAGAGAGATTTCAGAAAACTCTCTAGGTTTAAAACAGACTATTTTAAGTAATACCCTAACTAAAATTGGAAATAAGTTTTTAAATTTAACTCAAAAATCTGATTTGACATACTTCTTTTGGAAACCAGCTTTTCAAATGTTTTTTATGATATTATTTGCTTTTGTAGCCATATTACGAAATGGTTCAAAAACCATTCTTGTAATTTTGCCAGTACTACTAAATGCAGCAACCATATTTATAGCTACCCCAGCTCAAGATTTTAGATATTTATATGCCAACATATTAGTTTATTTAGTAACTATTTTGTTTTCTTTTATTAAAATAGATACTTCTAAAAAAAATATTTCTTCTATACCTAATATAAGTGAAAAATAAAATCTATTACCCTATGACTATCCTTAACTCCAATGTTTTTTTTAAATTAGAGTTAAGGATAGCTTCTATTAAAATTAGTTTTTAAGCTTTTCTGATTTTAAACTAAAAGGATATTTTCATCAATATGAATACTGTCTTAGGACAAGTTTCACTTGATTAGCTTATAATACTTTAACAAAACATAGCTTTGTACTATAATCAAAATATACTAAAGTATATATGGAGGTTTATTATGTTCAGAACAATAGCTTGGTATACTCACTTTGCAACAAGTTTAATCAGTAAAATTCCAGCTATGTATAAGGTTAAATCTTTAGAAAAGCAAGGAAAAACAACTGAAAGAGATGAATATATCCACAAAACTACATCAAAATGGGCAATGTCCCATGTTAAAATGAGCGGTGCAAAGGTTAAGGTTCATGGAGAAGAAAATATTCCAAAGGATATTCCTGTACTATTTATTAGTAACCATCAAGGGAATTTTGATATTGCACTATTTATGAGTTACATAGATAAACCTAAAGGGTATGTAGCAAAAATTGAAATGAAAAAAATACCTTTACTTAGAAACTGGATGGAATATATGAATTGTATTTTTATGGATAGAAGCAGTTTAAAAAAATCTGCTGAAGCCATTATAGAGGGAATAAAAATTCTTAAAAATGGACATTCTTTAGTAATATTTCCTGAGGGCACAAGAAGCAGAGGGAATAAAATAGGAGAATTCAAAGCAGGAAGCTTTAAACTAGCTACCAAAGCTAAGGTACCTATTGTTCCAGTTACAATAAAAGGCTCCTATAAGCTTATGGAGGAAAACGGAAATAGAATTAAACCTGCTGATGTGGAGATATTTATACATCCTATGATAGAAACAAAAAATCTTTCAAAGGAAGATTTAGATGTTCTACCTGATAAAGTTAAAAAAATTATTGAAAAGAATCTTTTAAATTAAAATTATTTAAAGAAAAAGAAGCAGTTTCACAAAAATGAAACTGCTTCTTTAATTATTTATTAACCATTCTTTTAAAATGATTAATCCTCATATGTCCTATAGTAATAACTCTTTTTAATCTATGCAAATCATCACCACTAGACCAACCCTGCTTAGTGGTCAACGCCATCTTATATCCTGTATTAATAGTATCTTTTATTACTTTTTCATTATATCTTCCATAAGGATATGCCATATATTTTACATTTTTATTTAATAGTTTCTCAATATACTCTTTAGAGTCTCTTAAAGCTTCAACTCTCTCTCTATCTGTAAGCTTGTCTAATTTCGGATGATTAGTAGTATGACTTTGGATATCAATATTATCAGCATCCATTTCTATAAGTTCATCAGAGCTTAAGTAATAAGATCCAGTATTTAAATTATCTGTAACCACAAAAATAGTAGCCTTAAAACCTAAGTCTTTTAATATAGGATAAGCATTTTCATAATTATCCTTGTAACCATCGTCAAAAGTAATTGCTATAGATCTATCTGGAAAAGGCTTATGATTTTGTAAATGATCATAAACTTCATCCATAGATAATGTGTTAAAACCATTATCTTTTAAATATTTCATTTGTTCATAAAAATCATTTTTATTAACCTTAAATAATCCTTTGTCATTTTCTGTAATAGAATGGTACATCAATATAGGAATTGCTTGTCCACTATTCTTATTTAACCTATTAGCAAAGGCAGGTTTAAATATAAATAATGATGAAATTATGGCTATCATTGTGGCAATAAATATTTTAGAACTCTTTTTCATAAAAACCTCACTTCCTTGTATACCCTAACGCACTACTGTTTATCCAATGACTATCCACTCTAATGCTCCCATCTTCTTCAAGTGGTAATAAATAGGGCTACGTATCTGGATAAGGATTTCTAAGTTTTAGAGTGAGTAAAAGCTCCCTCTAAAGGTAAGAACCCTGTTTATTTCCAATACAATACTATATTAACACACAATTTAATAACTATGCTAATAATTTATAAAGTTAAGTACACTACGCAGAATAATGATTATTTTATAACATCTATAAAAATATCCTAAGCCTCTACAAAGTTCATGTTTACAACTCTTGATATAACCATATCCTTATTTTTATCTAAAAGTTTCAATACAAACCTTTGTCTACTCTTAGCTTTTTCTAAGTTATCCTTAGGGTTATATAGACTTGGTGCTTGAGGTATCCCTGCTAGCATTGCACATTCTTCTATTGAAAGCTCCCAAATATTTTTGTTGAAAAATTTATTGCTAGCCTCTTGAACCCCATAAGCTCCATCTCCATAATATATTATATTAAGATACATCTCTAAAATTTCCTCTTTAGAATATACTTTTTCTAACTTAATTGATAAAAATAACTCATCAATTTTTCTTTTTAAACTTTGATCCTCTGATAAAAATAAATTTTTAGCCAGCTGTTGGGTTATAGTACTTCCTCCCTGCACTATCTTCCTGGCTTTAATATCTGCAATTAAAGCCCTAGTTATTGCCTTTACATCATAACCTCCGTGTTTATAAAATCTCTTATCCTCCATTAATATAACAGCTCTTTTTAAGTCCTTAGGCATTCTGTCTATAGTCACATAGTTCTGTTTTTCTAACTTTAAATTTTCTATTATATTGCTGTCTATATTATATTTATTATCATAATATTTTGTTGTAGAAGCAGTTAAAACTAAAACAAACAAAAACAATAGTATGATAAAACTTCTCTTTTTCTTCATATAAACCCCTCTCCTTATTGAATTACTTTTTAAATTTTAAATAGAGAACTTTCATAATCCATTCCTTAGTTTAATTTTATAAATATATAAATAGATTCTCAATTTATCTTCATTACAAATAATACTGTAAATCTTACATTTTTGTAACAATAATAAAACTTATCAGGTTTGTTCTATTATTCTAACACAATAATACAATTTTATATGGAAGTATTATCAATAAATGATATATAATATTTCTATAAGTAATTAATAGGAGGTAATATTATGGATTTAAAATGGAGCTTAAAGGAGCTTTACCCTTCCTTTGATAGTCCTGAATTTAAAAAGGATTTAAAAGAATTACAGGAACTTATTTCTAGAATAAACTCAGAAGTTAATGAAGACATAAAATGCAAAAACACTAAGGTAGTGCTTGAAAAGTATATAAATGATAATATAAACCTTTCAAATCTAATCATCAACCTAGATTCCTTTTGTAGTCTAACAATTTCAGTGGATACTAAAAATACTGAAGCCTTAAAAAATCAAGAAGTTATTGAAAAAACTTTAGCTGAATTAGCAGAAAGTAATGCAAAATATAAAAAGTTTATAGGATCTATAGATAACTTAGAAGAAATAATAGACTCTAGTGCTCTTCTTAAAGAGCATGAGTTTATGCTTAAGGAAATTAAAGAAAATAGTAAACATGTTTTAAGTGACAAAGAAGAATCTATAATTGCTAAAATGCAAACTACAGGTTCCTCTGCTTGGGGTACTTTAAAGGAATCTTTAATTTCAAAACTAATGGTTGATATAGAACTTAATGGTGAAAAGAAGTTATTGCCTCTTACGGAGGTTAGAAATTTAGCCCATCATAAAGATAAGGAAGTCAGAAAAACAGCTTATTACGCTGAACTTGAAAGCTATAAGAAAATAGAAGATCCTGTAGCTGCTGCACTTAATGGCATAAAAGGTGAAGTTATAACTACTTCAAGATTAAGAGGCTATGAATCCCCTCTTCACGAATCCTTAGCTAAATCAAGAATGGATATGGAAGCTTTAGATGCCATGCTCAATGCCATGAAAGAATATATGCCTCATTTTAGATCATATTTAAAGAAAAAAGCTGAAATCCTAGGCTATGAGAAAGGTCTTCCTTTCTATGAATTATTTGCCCCAATGGGAGAAATCAACAAATCTTATAGTTATGATGGTGCAAAGAAATTTGTTGAAGAAAACTTTAGAAGCTTCAGTGATAAATTAGGGGACTTTGCAGTAAAAGCCTTTGAGGGTAATTGGATAGATGTGCTTCCAAGAGAAGGAAAAGTAGCTGGTGCTTTCTGTGCTGGTCTGCATACCTTAGGCCAAAGCAGAATAATGCTAAACTTTGGTGGAAACCTTAGCGATGTAATCACCCTAGCTCACGAACTTGGTCATGGATACCATGGAGATTGTCTATTAGGTGAATCTATATTAAATTCTGATTACCCAATGCCTATAGCTGAAACAGCTTCTACCTTCTGTGAGACCATAGTGAAGAAAGCGGCACTAAAAAAATCTTCAAAGGAAGAGGCCCTTACCATATTAGAAAGTGAACTTCAGGATTCAACACAGGTTATTGTAGATATTTATAGTAGATTCTTATTTGAAAAGAAATTGTTTGATATGAGAGATGAAGCAGCTTTAAACCCTGATGAACTTAAAGAAATAATGCTTTCTGCTCAAAAAGAAGCCTATGGAGATGGTTTAGATGAGAACTTATTACATCCATATATGTGGATTTGTAAACCTCACTATTATTCAGCAGGATATAGTTTCTATAACTTCCCTTATGCCTTCGGCTTATTATTTGCAAAGGGACTTTACGCTGAATATCTAAAAAAAGGAGAAGAGTTTGTTAAAGAATATGATAAATTATTAGCCTTGACAGGTAAAAATAATGCATCAGAGGTAACAAAAGTAATGAACATAGATATTCATGATATAGAATTTTGGAGAGGCTCTTTAGAAATAATTAAAGGAGACATAGAAGAATTCTTAAATCTATGTAGCAAATAAATAGTTTTATCCCATGACTACCATTGCTAATCCCCCATCTTCTATAAACCTTTGGCATAAGCAATGTAAGTGTCTGGATAAGTTTTTCAAAGGTTCAGATAGAGAAAGTACTTTTTATAAGTAAGCTCCACCTGAACCTTTGGATCACTTCATAATAGAAAGCTATTATGTTTTAGAATTTACAGACTTTATCCAATGCCTCCCCCTTCTAATATTCCCGTCTTCTTCAAAGTTGGAATAAAGATGGGCTACATCTTTGGATAAGGACTTCTAACTTTAGCGGGAGTAAAAACTCTCTCTAAAGGCAAGAACTCTGTTTATCTAAAGGTTCTAATTACTTATCAAACAATCCCCCAGTTTTTTTACTACTTCTACTTGCTTTTCTATATACTCCAGTACATTTTTCTGCCCTTTGATTAGAAGGTTTGTTTGAACCCTTTAATCTTTTTTCTTCAATAATTTTTTTCATCATTTCAATATTCTTATCTGACATAAGCACTTCTCCATTCCTCTTAAGTAAAACTTATATAATTAAAATCTAAACTGAAATCACATATCGCATTGTTCTATTTCTATGGAGTAAGCTCCACAATTTTCACATACCATTATAATTACAATATAGCTATTATCCACTTTTCCTAGGTTTAATAGTCTTGTAAAGCTTGTATTCTCATATTCCTTAGATATGTTACTAATTATATATTTATCTTCCTTAGTAAACACATAAAAATGATACTCTAAAAAATTAAAATGCTTTAACTTTTCTTCCTTTCCATAAAAACACTTTTCACAGGGCTGATTATAATATTCTAAATCAAAATTAGCTCCCTCATATTGATTTAACAGCTCTAAAACATCAGAAATTTCTATACCCTTTACTTCATTTTCTTCATCATTTATCAAGTAACTGCAATTATCTTTGGAAAGTTCATAGGTTTTACCCCTAAAAACAAATTTATAACTATCCATAGTCTATCTCCTCTTGTAAATTAAAATATTTTATATCCTATAATATTGTATCACAAAAATAAATTATTTTATGTTAATTAGTCTACTTTACTATATTGGTACTTCTTAATATAAAAAGATAAATATATAACGAAAACTTTATAGCATGTATAAGGTTTTCATTATATAATTTTATTATTAGGAGGGGATATTGTGGAAAAATTAACTATAGGTAAAATGGCTAAACTTAATAATATATCTGAACAAGCCTTACGTCTATATGACAAAATTGGTCTTTTAAAACCTTATTATGTTGATGAATCTACAGGATATAGATATTACAATATAAAACAATGTGCAAGACTAGATATGATTCAATATATGAAAGAATTTGGTATGAATCTTAAACAAATAAAGGAGCATTTAGATAATAATAATGTGCAATTAATTCAAGAGGTATTAGAATGTCAAAAGAAAATTTTAGATGAAAATATATTAGCACTTACCCAAAAGAAAAACGCTATAACTAAATCCATAGAAGACTACAAACGCTATACTTCATCCCCTAAAGAAGGCGTAGTTTTAATAGAATATATACCTGAGAGGAGGATATATTGCTATGACTGTGGCGTCAATATATATAATAACGGAATAGAAAACTATGAGTATATGCTCCGTGAACTTAAAAACCATATACTCCTACATAAGTTACCCATGGTATACTTCTGCAATGTAGGTTCTATATTAAGAAAAAACAGACTAGTTATGGAGGATTTTTATTCAACAGAAATATTTCTCTTTATAGCTCCAGAGTTTCAGCCAAAGGAAGGAATAGAGGTAATCCAATCAGGAACCTTTGCTTGTATTTATTTTCATGATTTTTATGAAGAAAAAAACTATGCAAAAAAACTACTTGAACATATTGAAAATCAGGGTTATAAGATAGTTGGAGACTATATTTGCGAGGTAATTGCTGAGCTTCCTGTCTTCTCTAATAATGAAAGAAACTTATTTATTAAACTTCAAATTCCTATAGATTTCAAATAGTTCTTGACTCTCTACTTAGTATAAAGTGTATTGTTAAATTATAGACAATATCTTGAAAGGGGAGTTTTTAAATGAAGGAAAAAATTAAAGTTATTCAATATGGTTGCGGTAAGATGGGGATAGTATTTCTACGTTACCTTTATGAGAAGGGAGCTGAAATAGTAGGAGCTATAGACATGAATCCTAATTTAGTAGGTAAAGATGTAGGTGAGATAGCTGAACTTGGCTTTAATCTTGGCGTTCCAGTTCGCTGTGATGCAGAAAATGTTTTTAAAGAATGTGATGCTGATGTATGTATAATTTCTGTTAAAAGTCTAATGTCTGATGTATATGATGCCTTTGAATTATCTGCTAAATATGGTGTCAACGCTATAAGTACTTGTGAAGAAGCTATGTATCCTTGGAATACTTCACCTGCAATTACTAATAAATTAGACAAACTTGCTAAGGAAAATAACTGTACACTTACTGGTTCTGGCTATCAAGATGTTTTCTGGGGAAATCTTGTTAGTACTTTAGCTGGTGCTACTCATAACATTATAAAAATAGAAGGCTCTTCTAGCTATAATGTTGAAGACTATGGTATAGCCTTAGCTGAAGCTCACGGCGCTGGTTTAACTCCTGAAGAATTTGAAGAAGAGATAGTTAAAAATGATTCTCTACCTTCTTACATGTGGAATGCAAATCAATGGTTATGTTCACAATTTGGTTGGACAATAAAATCAATAAAACAAGAGCTAGTTCCTATATTCCATGACAAGGATATTTATTCATCTACTTTAGGAAAGACTATAAAAGCGGGAGATGCCCTTGGAATGTCTGCTATAGTTACTACAGTTACTAACCAAGGACCTACTATTGTAGCTCAATGTATAGGTAAAGTTTATCCTGAAGGAGAAGTGGACAGGAATCTTTGGACCATTCATGGTGAACCAAATACTACAGTAAAAATAGAATGTCCTGCAACAGTAGAACTTACTTGTGCTACTATAGTAAACCGTATACCTCAACTTATTATGGCACCTTCTGGATTCTATACTACAGAAAAAATGCCAAGAGCAGAATATCTTACTTATCCAATGAATTTTTATGTAGAAGATTAGAATAAAAAATATTTATAACTAAATCAATCTAATTTTGTAACAAAATAATAACATAAAAAATAGAACCTATATTTTTAGGTTCTATTTCACTTTAAAAACTAGTTAATCTCTATCCTTTACTAAGTCTCTAACATCTCCAATAATAGCTCTTGGAATTGGTAAATCTAGCATAGTTTTTAATCCTGGCTCAGAGTTCATAACCAGTGGAATCATATTTACGCATATAGCAATAGTAGCAATTCCTCCTGGTATCTCTGGCTTTATTTGAAAGTTTAACTCTGGAACTCCATTAATTTTTATATAATCCCCAGTTTCCACCTGTTCTAATTCTGGTTTTATTTGCTGTGGATGTTCCATGGTAACAAATAATTTATCTCCTAAATCTGCATACCCCACCTGTCTACATCCAGCCACATCTCCAGCACTAACAGAAACAATATCCGTTGAGCGAGGTACATTAGTAAGAATTGGTTCTTTCTCTTGTCTAATATTATTAAACTTAAGTGCAAAAGCTTCTTCAATCATTCCAAAAGATTCTAAAAATCCTACATGCCCTGCAACTGTATCTTCTTTAACTCCCTTTATAAATTCCTCTTTATTAAGTCCTATTCCTTGCTCTACCATAACTGCTTTTCCAAAACAAGCTAAGTCATTGATTCTAGAAACTTCCAAACTATCAACTCTGTCACAAACTCCTGTAAGCATTATAACCATTAAATCCATTATAAATCCTGGGTTTACACCAGTTCCTAATATTGAAACCTTATTTTCTTTAGCTATCTTGTCCATTTCCTCTGATAATTTTGGTTCTTGAGCTCTTGGATATGACATTTCTTCTGCTGTGGTTACTATATCCATTCCAGCTTCTGCTGCCATTTTTATTAAAGGAAATACAACCCTTGTAAAGGAAGCTGTTGCTATAACACAAACCTCTGCAAAATCCCTTTTTATAACTTCTGAAGGCTCTTTTGTAACTATACAGCAGTTATCCTCATTTTCCTCAACACCTAAAATTTCATAAAGTTTTTTACCTACTTTATTAGGATCCATATCAATGGCCCCTACAATTTTAAACCCCTTCTTACCTAATATCATATTTGCAATTCCGCTTCCCATAGAACCTAATCCCCAAATTACCACTCTTATCTTTTCTTTCATAAATAAACTCCTCCTAAAAATTTTCTATTTTACTTAATTCATCTACGCAAGTAGTTTCATAGTAATATTTTTCAATATAGGGGGAAGTCATAACCGAAAGTAAACATCCATAGTCCATTTTAAAATCTACAATATCTCCAAGCTTAAGGTTCTTTTTACTATCAGTTACATCTAAAATTAAGTGATCACTACTAGCGCCAAAGACAGTTATATTATCATCTACTGGTACCAATCCTTCTAACCTTATATCCTGTTTTCCTACTGCTATAATAGCCCTTTTTCTTATGCCCTTATCTTCAAACTTAGGCCTATTTCCAAAGGCATCCATCCCCAATTTACCTGTGGGTACCGTTGGTTTATTTTTTAATTCCACAATCTCTCCTTTTAATATAAAAACATCATCATAACAATTAGGCACTGGTTCTCCATAGGCTGTCTCTCTCCCTAATACTATGGATTCCCCAATTCTTAGTTGATTAATTCCTTTTGGCATGGTGTCATTTATAACCATATGAAGGCTACTAGAGTTTCCTCCTGAAATAACAGGTAAGTTTAAGTTAAAGGTATCTTTTATTTCTTCTTTAAGTTTAATAAGCTTACTTAAGTTATCACTATCAGGAATTACTCCACCATAGCAAGTAAGATTAGTGCCAATTCCAATTAAGTTAATATTATCTAGGGCTATTATTTCTCTAACAGTATCTATTACCTCTCCCACCAATACACCCTCTCTTAAGTCTCCTATATCTACCATAAGTATAATATTATGAGTTTTGTTTAAATCTTTTGCTGCCTTTGATAAATGTTTTATTGTGTCTATCTCTGAATTTAAACTAACATCACTATATTCAACTACCTCATAAACTTCACTTATCATTGGAATTTTTAGTAGCATTTTATTACAATTCATGTGTTTTAACTTTTTTAAGTTTAATATTCTAGAGTCTGCAACGTCCGTTACTCCACCTCTAAGTATAGCTTCTACAATTGGGCTATAGGCACAAAATACTTTAGTTACTGAGGTAACACTTATATTCTTTTTCTTACACATAGATACAATCTCTTTAACATTATGAGTTAATTTTAATAAGTCCACTTCTATGCAAGGATAGACTTTTCTCATAAATATACTCCCCTTTTTTCATACTGACTTCATAAAATTAAAAACATTTTATATATCCTCTCTTATAGCCAAACTCTGCATTAACAAAGCTTTAGCTGCCTCTTTATTTTCTCTACTTAAAACTCCAGCAGAGGCCATAATGTAGTTATTATCTAAAAGCACCTTAGCCCCCTTTCTTGGAAGCATAGTGATATCATCCTTTAGATACCTTATACCTAAAAGTAACTCGCATCCTCCAGGAATTTTTGTTAATGCCCCTCCGGTTCCTATTATATATTTCACTTGAGATAAATCCTTTCCAAAGGCTATAAATCCACTTTCTCCACCATATTTTCTTTTAATTATCCCTACATGTCTATCTATTGCAACCTCTACAGCTTTTTTTGTTAACATTATACTGGCATTTATATCCTCTTTATCAACAGGTATAGGCTTTATATGCTGTTTTATATATTCTTTAGTAACTTGTCCCAGATCTCTTATGCCCATAAGTTCTATTAGATTTTTACTGTTCACAAAAACTCCAAGATCTCCTTCTACAGTTCTTTTAGCTTTTGGCTCAGGATTCATTAGTATATCTAAAATCACACTGCTACCTTCTGTAACAGAGTGCACATCTGTAGTGGCTCCCCCCACATCAAAAACCACTAAATCCCCTAGGATATCATATAAAATCTTTGCACTTTCCATAACGGCCCCTGGAGTTGGCATTATACTTCCATTTACCATTTCCTTTATTTTGCTCATACCAGGAGCTTTTACAATATTTTTTTCAAAAGCTTTCTGTATTATAGCTCTTGCAGGTTCCACATTAAGCTCATCTATGTTAGGGTAAACGTTATCAATTATATATAATTCTTCCCCTTTTAATATGTCTTTTATCTCTTCTCTATTTTCTATATTTCCACAATATACTATAGGTTTATTAAACTTCTCTCCACTTATTAGTTCTGCATTATAAAGTGCTGTTTCTCTCTCACCATAATCTGTACCTCCAGCTATGATTATCATACTAGGATTTATATCCTGGATTCTTTTTAAATCACTTTTTCTCATTTTCCCACCAGTAACCATTTTAATTATGCCTCCGGCACCTAAAGCTGCTTCCCTTGCTGCTCTAACAGTCATTTGTTCCATAAGCCCATGTACAGTTATTTTAAGTCCCCCTGCTGCACTACTAGTGGCTAACATTCTATTCCATGTAAGTTCTTCTTTTATATCTTTTTCTATTTGCTTTATTGCATTTTTAAGTCCAATAGTTACATCTCCTTCTAGAACCGTGGTACAACTTTCTCCTTGAAAGGGTATATCCACAAAAACCCTTCCCTTATTGCTTTCTATTATATTAAAAGCTGTAACTACTGTAGTGGTACTTCCAATTTCAGCCACCAAATAATCTACCTTCACAAAACCCATCCTCTCTAATATAGTCTAGGCTAAATTTTAGTCCTCTTCTGTTTCCTCCAATCCCATTAATCTTTTTATTATAAAGGACGCTACATCTGTTCCATTTGATCCTCTTCCAAAACCTACATCCATACCATTTGCTCTAGCAATTTCATCTGTTACTTGAGTACCTCCTGAAACAAGTATGATTTTATCTCTTACCCCTTTTTCCATGCAAAGATCATTAAGTTTTTTCATGTTCCTTGTATGAACATCATTATGAGTAATTATTGTGCTACATAATATGGCTTGAGCCTCTGACTCTATAGCCGCATCTACAAGCTTTTCTATAGAACAAGATGTTCCAAGATAAATTGCTTCAATACCAAATTTTTCAACTCCACCATGCTTAATATCTATGACTTCTCTTAGTCCTACAGAGTGCTCATCTTCCCCAACTGTGGCAGCAACAACCTTTATAGGATTCTTTTTTACATACTCTTTCATAACTTCATCTGAAAGATTCTTCCTTCTCTTTGGAAGAGATAATTCATCACGTCTTATAGGCGTAAAGTCACATATCCCCTTAATCTCTACAAGAGTTCCTTCAGCCTTTTGAAGTACTTGTTTATGAAGTATTTCTACATCTTTTAAGTTCATTCTCTTACCTATTTCCACAGCTGCCGCTTCACTAATTTGCTCATTTTCCGGTAAGCACAAAGTTATCTTTACATATCCATCTTTAGCCCATTGAACCTCTGGCACTACAGTTCCATCTTCTTTAACTCTCTCCATTCTCTTCATCACATTGTCATTATCATCTAATTCGTCAATATATTGAATTTTTGAATGATTACATAGGGTACACTCCTCTATAGCCTCACAAGGTTTTTTATATTCTTTTGGAATGTTATTATATCCAAATTGAGCACAAACTGGCGCAAAGTAGTCCTCCTCTCTCATCACTATAGTATCAGTAGCATCTCCTCCATCCATCTTTCTTCTAATGCCATCTCCATTTCTTTCTGGATACTCACCAGAATCTATAAAAAATCCTGAATCCACTGCTTTAAAATAACCACCAGATTCTATTATTTCTTCAAGAAATAATACTGCTCTCTCTTGAATTTCTCTTACCTTTTCTGGTAGATAGCCTGTTTTTTTAAGTTCTACCATATCCATTAATCCATCCATGGATATAAAGGCTTGCTTAGCTGTATTTATAGCATGAATGTTATTATAATGCCATGGCACATTTCTTCCTTCATCAGGAGTTATGGTACTTTGAATATCCGCTGAGGTTAATTTTGATATTAATAAATTAAGTGTATGCCCAACAGTAGCCTCTCTTTCACAGGATTCTATATATTTTGTATTCATTTGAGCTCTCATTTTGTATTTTTTGAAAAATTGTCTAAGTGCTACTGCGTAAGGCAAGTCATATCTCATACAAGGAGCTGGTGCTGAAGTGGGTGGTACAGTTGAAAGGGCAATATTCTCCGGCTTTATTCCAACAATCTCAGAAAACTTTGAATTGATTGCATGCTGTACCATAAGTTCTGGCATAACATTATATCCTTTCATGGCAGTTGCATTAGCATTATGAGCACCATCTATTTGAAGCATTCCTACTGATGCCATTATATGCTTTGCTACTGCAGCATCTACAAAAGATCTAAACATATTTATGTTTCTATAAAGCACATTATATTGTGGATCTTGATGAGCTCCATTAACTCCCTCCTCTGCAAACATAACTGCTACATCAGGACCTGCTACTCCAGATACATAGGAGTGGAAATTAATCTTTCTTCCTACCTCTTCTTCTATTAAGTCTATAGCTTTTCTCGTTGCCCTAACCTCTTTTCTTGTAATAGGAACTCCTCCTATTCCCTCTGGACTTCCTTCTATCAATCCATCAAAATGGCTTTGCCCTGCTGTTCTTATAACCATTAAATGATCAGCACCGTGCCAGGCTGCCATTCTCATCCTTCTTATATCATCTTCAAACCTTCCTGATGCAATTTCTGTAGTTATTACAGCTCTTGGTTGAGGATCTATATTACCAAAACTTCTTGCAGCAGGAAGAGGATGACTATTTTTTAAAGATTCTGATATTTCACCATATACAAATTCTCCAACCTTACCTTCCCTATACTCTTCCCTCCAATGCCACCCCCTCCATTTTGGCTCATACTTATCTAAATCTTTTAAGATTTCCTCTATATTAAGTTTTTTATTTTCTTGTAAACCTTCCATCATTGATCCCCACCTGCCTTCATATCCTCACTAACAATATCCCAGCCTATGCCTTTAGCTAATTCCTTTCCTGCTTTAATGTAACCTGTTCCCTTAAGTTTTGCATAGGTTAAAATTACATTTCCCATACCCTTTCCAAGCAAATTCCATTTAGTCCCATATTCAATTATTTCTTTGGCTTCAAGACTTGAAAATCCCATTCTTAAAACTACCGAGCGCTCAATAGATGGAGAAGTATGGGTATAAGCTAAGTCCACCATAGGTTTAACAATTTCTTCTGTAAGGCTCCAAAATCTTTCATAAAGTTCTTCATTAGTCAAATCCTTTAAGTGCTCTCTCCTTTTCTCAAAATCATCTTCCCTCTTCATAAGCTATTCCTCCTTTAATCTATTTCAATATTATGCTTATTTAATATTTCTAATACTATTTCTTTAGATAACTTAGTTTCTTTAGATAAAAATTCTACATCCACTGGTTGTACCTTATTTTCTGTCAACTTTCCAATACTATTTTTTATATAAGAATTTCTTAAAGCTTCCATATCCATTTCCTTAACTGAAACTAAGTTTGGATGTGAAGGAATTACTATGTTCTCACCTGGTACTTGATCCTTTGGATCACCAATGAAAACTTTAATTCCATTTTCCTTAGCAAAATTAAGTTGAGGTATTAAATGTTTCCCTGCTCCTGTATACTCAGTTTCTTGAACAACTATCACATCATCATCGTCATATTCTTGACTAATAACAAAAGCTGCTACTAAAGATGTATTTCCAGCAGGACCTCTTTCTAATCCTTCAAGTTGAGCTAATACTTCAGTCATCCAAAATACTTCTCCTTGAGTGATTGTTACATATCTATCTAAATATCTTAAAGGCCTTGCTGCACTTCTTGGCACATCAGATCTATCTGGATAAGTCATAAATGGAATTCCAAAACCCGTATGACCTGTTGTAAAAGATTTTTTATTAAAATCTATATCTGATGCCATATGAAGTCCTGAAAGATCTACAGAAGCTCCTATTACTTTTGTATTCAAAGCTCCCTCTTTAATAAGCCCCCTTGCAGTGCCAGTAACATTTCCTCCTCCTGCATGAGTTATAATTACCGCCTCTGGCTCTTTACCTAACCTTTCTCTGCACTCCTTTGCTATTTCATATCCTAAGGTTTCAATTCCTGCTATACCATAAGATGAATATAATGATGCGTTATAATATCCTGTATCTTCAAGTATTTTTAAATAGGTATAAAATAATTCAGGGCCTACAGTAAGTCTAAGAACTTCTGCTCCAAAGCCTTCACATTTTCTTCCCTTTTCTAATATCTCCGGCTGCCCCACCTTTTTTGAATCATAACATTCATTAGCTATTATGCATTTGAGTCCTCTTATATTGGCCTGTGATGCAACTGCTGCTCCATAATTCCCTGAAGTGGCTGCAGCTACCCCACTATATCCTCTCTTCATTGCATCATATACAGATATAGCAGCTCTCCTATCTTTAAAACTTCCTGAAGGATTACAACTTTCATCTTTTACAAATATTCTAGCTGCTCTTCCAGTCTTTGAAGATTTCCTTGCCAGTTTGGTAATATTTTTTAATTCCAATAAGGGTGTTTGTCCAACCCCTGCATCCTTTTGTATTTCTCTAATTTCTTCTAAGGAATACCCCACATCTTTCATTAAAGCTTCATAATTAAATGAAAGCTTTCCAACTTCATATTTATTAAAATCTATGCCCACAGACTCAAGCATTATTTCATTTTTTCTATCCATAAGCTCTTGGTATTTATTCATTTTTATATTCCCCCCTTATTAACTCTGCCTAAAAAACATTATTTAATATTTCCTATTATTTCTCTTGCTTGTTTTCCTATCCTATCTATTTCAGCCACGTGTTTACCATAGCTATGATAGTATCCTGGTTCTATCTCTACCACTTTTCCTTTAACAATTCTACCTACATTAGTTTCAACTTCTACTTCTTCACCTAAATTACAGTCATTAAGACAGTATCCTCTTATCCAACATTTAAGAGGGGTTTCTTTGGTTTCTTTTGGTATGTTTAAAGCCCTATGTTCTGTAGTCAAAACAACCTCTTCAATTTCAATCCAAGTGCCTTTTTTTATCATATTACTTCACCTACCTATTTAAATTTTCATCAAATAATTATTAATTTAATATGGAATTTGCTTATAACAGATTTTAGTTGTAAGGATGGTATCTAAGGTTAAATAATTTTGAAGACATGTTTCCCAAAATTTAACTCTATATATTATATATTATCATACTTTTTATGGAATTAAAGGGTATTATTTTCTAATTTTTAAAAATAAAAACTTATTAGTGTAAAAATAAAATAAAACCTATGCTAAATAATACATTTTACTATTTAGCGTAGGTTTTATTCATAATATTCTAATATGTAGATGACTTTCCTATATAATATTACTTTATTACTCTAAAGCTTAAACCTTGAAACTACATCTTTTATTTCCATAGCTCCTTTTAAGTTTTCTTCAGATATAGAATTTACTCCCTCTATACTTTTGGAAACATTTTCAGCTTTATATGCTATGATTTCTGAACCTTTAGCTTCTTCTTGGATGGTTGTGGCTACTTCTGCCATAGAAGTTTTAATACCTTCTGCAGAATTTTTTAAATCCTCCACTATATTCTTAAACTCTTCCATGGTATTCTTCATTTCCTCTGCATCCTTATTATAGTTTTCCCCTATAACAACCATATTTTCATAATCCCCTGCAACATCATTATCTACAAACTCCAATATTTCATTGCTGCTCTTAGCCAAATTATTTACAGCATCATTAACTCTCTTTACTATATCTTGAATCTTACTTACCGTATTAGATGATTCATCTGCAAGCTTTCTTATTTCATCTGCTACTACAGCAAAACCACGTCCTGACTCCCCAGCTCTTGCTGCTTCTATAGCTGCATTTAATGCTAGAAGATTTGTCTGCTCTGTTATAGCTAGTATAGATTCTGCTAATTGATTTATTTCATAAACTGCATTAGAATCCTCTATAGCATTTTCCATGTTTTCTTTAACATTAATATATATATCTTCTGATTGTTTCTTAGATTTTAAGGCATTCTTACTTATTTCCTCTGCTCTTACCTTTATGCCTTCTGAGTAATTAAAGCCTTCCTCTGCTTTTGTCTTAACTACCTCTATATTTTGTAATATCTCAACTGCCGAATTTGAAACATCCTCTGCTAAAGCTGCACTTTCTTCAGTTCCTGCTAAAAGCTCCTCTGTGGTAGCTACAGTCTCATTATTTCCAAGGGCAACACCTTGCAACATTTCTTTTATATTTTGCGCATTAATTTCTGTAGATTTTGAAACCTCAGATAATGTAGCAATTATATTTCTCATAGCCTTTCTTAAATCATAGGTAGCGTTGGCAATCTTACCAACCTCATCTTTTCGTTTCATATATACCTTTATACTAGACTCCTTCTCTAGGTCTAATTTTGAAGTTCTTCTTAAAAGCTCTATTATAGCATTTAATGGCTCTATTATAAGTTTTACTATTCCATATGCTAATATGGTAAAAATTAAACCAGCTATTATAGCTATAACAATTATTCCCTTCATCATAGAATTCATGATAATAGCATCTATTTTAGAATGATACCTATAAATGTATAGAGCTACTGTAACCATTAATAAAATTATAGTGGAAGTAAACACAGTTATAATCTTTTTCCCAATTGACATGTCTTAACCCTTCTTTCGTTATTATCAGTATTGTCTATATGTATTATACCATGGAAATATACAAAATTTTACTCCTAAATCATAAAATTCTTATATACTTGTATATATTTTTTTCTTTATCTATAATATAATTATAATTGATTTAAAATTGTAATAAATATAATAGGAAGGATGTAAAAAATGCATATAAATAATGTTGATACTTATTTAAGGGATCACGGTATTAAGCCTTCATATCAACGAAAGAGAGTTTTAGAATATATAATAGAGCATCATAATCATCCTACTGTTAGTCAGATATATGATGATTTAATAGATGATATCCCCACTTTATCTAAAACAACAATATATAATACTTTAAATCTTTTTGCAGAAAAAAAAATAGTAGAAGTCATTACTATAGAAGGTAACGAAGCAAGATATGACATATTTAATCCTAAACCCCATGCACATTTTAAATGTGATAAATGTCAAACCTTATATGACATAAACTTAGATTTCAGTAAAATTGCTAATGAAGATCTAAAAGATTATATTGTAAAGGATCAATATATTCATTTTAGAGGTACGTGTCCTAATTGTTCTAAAAGATTATAGGCATTAAGGAAAGTAGCTTTCCTCTATCCCCGTAAATATTGATATTATGTAAAAAAAGCTGAGAATAAAATTTCTCAGCTTTTTTCATTTATATATTGACAATAACTAATTTAAGAGTTATTATTGTATTGTAATCATTACAAATAAATAATCATTACAAATATTAAACACATAGGAGGTACTTTTATGAATAAAGAAAATCTAACTAAGGAATTAAATGTTTATCTTGCAAATTTAAATATACTATATGTTAAACTTCATAACTATCATTGGAATGTAAATGGTACAGGATTCTTTGAACTACATGCTCAATTTGAAAACTTCTATAATCAAGTTTCTTTAGATTTAGATGCAGTGGCAGAAAGATTATTAACTATAGGTGAAAGACCTGCTGCAAGCATGAAAGAATATCTTGAGATTGCTACAATAGAAGAAAAATCCAGTGAAGCTATATCTTCAAAAGAATCTGTAGAATTAGTAATTAAGGATTTCAAACTTATGTTAGATAGCTCTAACAACATTCTTAAAATAGCAGAAGAACTAAAAGATGTTCCAACTGCCGATATGCTAACTCAGTTTATAGCAAATTATGAAAAAACTCTATGGATGTTAGAAGCATATAGTGCTTAAGCAGTGAACCAAGATCTATGATCTTGTGTGAATCGGTTAAGCAGATACCCAAACCTGTAGTTTGATGGTCGTCGCTTACTCTTTGAGTACTCATCCGAAGATATGAGGATGAGTTTCCTTTAAAAAAGTAAAACTTCAATCAAATAATTTTATATTGATTGAAGTTTTACTTTAATAATTATAAACTTGCTAACTTTTTACCTAGTTCTTTGCACTCTTTTATTCCTTCGCCATCAGGCTCACCATTTACCATCAACCCATCGTTAATTAAGATTGCATTGGAATTCTCCATTCTTTCCTTCCAGTCTCTCATCCACTGTCCATCACCCCAGCCATAAGATCCAAATAAAGCTACATTTTTTCCACTTAATTTATCCTGAATACTCTCTACAAATGGCTCCATTTCGCCTTCTTCTAAAACCTCATCTCCCATAGCTGAACAACCTAATGCGATTACATCTGCCCCTGTTACATCTTCAATTGTAGCAGAAGAAACATTTAATAGATTCACCTTAGTGTCAGAAGAAACAGCTCCTTCTGAAATTAATTCTGCCATTTTTTCTGTATTACCTGTTCCACTCCAGTATATTATTGATATTTTTTTCATATAAATACCCCCCTCCAATGATATTGATTATCATTACTAACTGTAGTGTAGCATATTTTTCTATATTTAACAATATTAAATTGGAAAATGTTTTTATTATAATTGCTAATAATATACTGCGCTCCTTATTAAAACTTTTATTCAGATAATTAATAATCATATTTTTCTTATAATTTTCATTAGCTATTTACTCTTTTCATGGTATTAATTACAAATACTTTAAATTTTGCTATAATTATTATATGAATAATCTATAGTTTACAATAAATAATGTTTTTATATTTGTAAATTTACAGTTAATAGTTGAAGGGAGACAACATAATGAAGCTGATATTAGAAAACATAGAAAAAAGTTTTGGAGAAAAAAAGGTGCTAAAAAACTCCTCCTTTATATTTGAAAAAGGTAAGATTTATGGATTATTAGGCCGTAATGGCGCAGGAAAAACCACCCTTTTTAATTGTATAAGCGGAGATCTTAGCTATGATCATGGCAAAGTAGTGCTTTTTGAAGAAGGACAAAGTAATGAGGAAATAAATTACTCAAAGGTAGGATATGTTTTTTCCGAACCTGTACTTCCAGAATTTTTAACTGGATATGAGTTTTTAAAATTCTATATTGATATTAACAAAGATAAAATCACAAATTTACTAACTATTAATGAGTATTTTGACATTATAAAAATCAATGAAGAAGACAGATATCGTCTAATAAAAGGTTATTCTCATGGAATGAAAAACAAAATACAGATGGTTTGTTTTTTAATAACCAGACCTCCTGTAATTTTGTTAGATGAACCTTTGACCTCCTTTGATGTAGTTGTAGCTCTTGAAATTAAAAATTTACTTAAAAAAATAAAAACTGATCATATTATCATTTTTTCCACACACATCTTGCAGCTTGCTACCGACTTATGTGATGAACTAGTGGTTTTGAATAATGGTGTTTTAGAAGAACTGGATAGTGAACTTCTAAAGAGTCCTGAATTTGAAGAGAAAATCATGGAAATTTTAAAGGAGGAAAACTATGTTTAGAACCTTTGTAAATAGTTTCAAAGTCTCCTTTGTAGAAAATGCCAATTCCTTAATATACTCTATTAAGAGAATACCTCTTATAGGAAAGAAAGTACCTGAAAACCTATATAAACAAACCAAAGCTAAACTAATTATAGGTGTTATACGTGAAATATTTGGAGTGTTAGGAGGATTTCTCGGAAAGGCCTTTTATTTGGGCTTAATGGTTATTTTGCCTTCTTATTTAATTACTAAGGATAAAACACAGATTCTACCTGAATTTTTACACATATTTTTCTTTCTAAGTTTTGTTTTAGGTTCCTTCATGAATTTAATAATTTTTGATACTAATAATAAGTCTGCCTTTAATATGATAACCTTAATGAGATCTAACCCAAAAGAGTACTATCTTGGACAGATATTATATAGAAATATAGAAAAGTTTATATATTTTCTTATTCCTATGATGATTATAGGAATAAGAATTGAACTTTCCCCACTAAAAGCTATAATGCTTATAACTGAATTAGCTGCTTTTAGACTTATAGGGGAATGGTTGCATCTTTATATCTATGATAAAAGAGGAAAAATTCTATCAAATAATAATTTTTTTATATATTCTTTAATAATAGTTGGACTTGCTCTTGCTTATGTATTACCTTTAATAGGTTTAACTATTAATTTTCAAAGTATATTATTTAATTTTTGGTCATTAATTATTACACTCATTTTAGCCTCATTAGCCTTTATATACATATGGAAATATAAAAAATACACTACGATATCTAAAACTTTATTAACCAAAGATAATTTATTTAATATAGAAACATTTAAATCGGATCTAAACTTTGTAGATGTAAAATTAGATGAAAATAAACTAAATACGAAAGACTTAAATACAAAAACTTATGACAGAAAGCAAGGCTATGAATATTTAAACTCATTATTTTTCCTTCGTCATAGAAGAATAATGGTAGATCCAATAAAAAGGAGAGTTATAGCTATAGTTATTTTATTTTTAATTGCCATGTACTTTGTGATATTTATGCCTTCTAAAAAAGTATGGTTTGTAGAAACAATTAAAAGAAGTACTCCTTTGTTGGTATTCATAATGTATAGTCTTTCAACAGGAGAAAGAATCTCTAAGGCTATGTTTTATAATTGTGATGTAAGCCTTTTAAGGTATAGCTATTATCGTGATAAAAAGGTTATTTTATCAAACTTCACCTCAAGACTTAAAAGAGTGGTTATTCTTAATATAATCCCTGCTTTAACTTTATGCATTGCTATAGCTGTGATTATGGCTACTAGTGCTTCAGTTATGGAGCTTTTTAGAATAATTCCTTTATTTTTATGTATACTCTGTTTATCCTGTTTCTTCTCAATACATTATTTGTTCATGTATTATGTAATACAGCCTTATACAAAAGAACTGACAGTGAAAAGCCCATTATTTAAAATTATAAATGGATTAGTGTATTTCCTTAGCTATATGTGCCTTAAAATTAAGACCTCTTCATACTTTTTTACCTTAGGGGTATTAATTATAACCATTGTCTATATTATAATTGCACTAATTTTAACTTATAGATTAGCACCTAAAACCTTTAAATTAAAATAAAAATAGTTAGAGGCTTGTTTTAAAACAAGCCTCTAATTACTTACCTATATACTCTAAATTTATATTAAGCATAGTCTAAAAATTTATATTATCATTATTCAAAAAGGTCTTCTTATAAAAGATAGAAAAGCATAACATGGTTGTAAGAGCCGCTAATATATCTGCTATGGGCTCTGCCATCAATACCGCCTTCAATTTATTTTCAAAAAACATTGGAAGTATAAATATAAGAGGTATTAATAATACTATTTTTCTTAATAATGCCATTATAAGTGATATTTTAGCCTGTCCTAGAGCAAGGAATGTTTGCTGGCAAGCTATTTGTGCACCGAATAGAAAAATCCCTCCAAAGAATATCTTTATACTCATAGATGTAATTTCTACAAGTTCTGGTTTCTTATTAAATATAGCCACAAATATTTCTGGGAATAGCATAAGTAATCCCCACATAATAATTGTATAAGCTATACAATTTATAAATAATAGCTTAAAGGTTTTCTTTACTCTATCTAAGTTTTTAGCTCCAAAATTATAGCTTATAATTGGCTGCGCTCCTTGAGATAATCCAATTATAGGTAGGGTTACTATCTGCATAATGCTACTCATTATAGTCATAGCACCTACCGCCAAATCTCCACCATACATTTGTAACTTATTATTTAGTGATATTAGCACTAAGCTTTCCGTAGATTGCATTATAAAAGGTGATATACCAAGGGCCATAATAGGTGCCACTACTTTTAAATTTGGAACTAAATGTTTTTTTCTAATTTTAATTATACTTTTCTTTCCTAATAGGAAGTATAAAACCCATAGTGCTGAAACTATTTGAGCTAAAATAGTGGCTAAAGCTGCTCCTTTAACC
This sequence comes from Clostridium simiarum, assembly GCF_018919175.1. Taxonomy (GTDB): domain Bacteria; phylum Bacillota; class Clostridia; order Clostridiales; family Clostridiaceae; genus Clostridium_L; species Clostridium_L simiarum. Next base: position 1,456,331 of record NZ_JAHLQL010000001.1, read on the forward strand.
CCCATATTAAATACAAATATAAATATAGGGTCTAATACCATATTTATAATTGCACCGCTAATTACTGTAGCCATACCTATTTTTGCGAAACCTTGAGTATATATAAATGGATTCATACCTAATGCAATCTGTACAAATATAGTACCTATAAGATATAAAGTTAAATAATCTATAGCAAATCCAATAGTGGCTTCACTTGCACCAAAAGCCCATAGTATAGGCTCTTTAAATATTATAAAGACTACAGTTAAAATGGCCCCTAATATTAATAACATAGCAAAGCTATTGCTCATTATTTTTTCTGCACCTTCATTATCCCCTTCACCCATTTTAATAGCAGCTAGTGGAGCTCCCCCCATACCAATCAATGCACTAAAAGCTGATATTGTCATAATAATAGGAAAAGCTATTCCTACTCCAGCCATTGCAATATCTCCACTTGGCATCCTACCTATGAAAATTCTATCAACTATGTTGTATAATACATTTACAAGTTGAGCAACAATAGCTGGAAGTGCCAGTTTTAACAAAAGTTTTCCTACGGACCCCTTACCTAAGTCCGTTGACCTTTTGGACATTCTATCATCCCCTTTATGAAGTATTACTATATGTTATATTCTTTAGTTTCATCCCTTGTCTACAATATACTATGATACTACTATATTCCTTTATAAATCAAGGTTTAGGCTATAGTATTATCTAAATATACTTCTTCCTGTTGTTTTTGTGTCATTTTACTAGAGATTATAATTTCATTGCTATCTATAATTTTGTTCTGCATTTTTCATATTATTTAATTGTACACATTTTTCATTATTAAACAATATAGAAAAGAGAATATTGAAATGATGGCAAAATGTTATTGCTATTAACCAAGTTTCATGTTATGATAATTAAGCAGTTGGTACTAACAGTGCTAATTACATGGAACTTAGCTTGTCCTTCGCCGGTGGCTAAGTTCCTTTTGTTTTTTGTTTCTTTAAATATCATAAAAATAAGCCTGTTTCATCTACAGGCTTATTTAATCATTATTCTTCTATACCATGCTCTTCTATAATAACTTCTTTATTAACTTCTTCTATTTCTTTATCATTCAATTCTTCTCTATTTCCCATTCCTTTAAGAATGCTTAATAAGTCTATTCCTGTAGTTGCCTTTACAGTCTCTGGAACTTTAGTCATTATGTCCGTAACATACCCTGCAACCTTTGAGGCTCCTCCCTGAGATTCCCCTTTTCCTCCATCTATGATTACTATTTTTTCTGTCTTAGCTAAGGGCTCTGCTATAGCTTTCGCTAAATCTGGTAATTTTTCTACTACCATTTGAAGTACAGCAGCTTCATTGTATTGCTTAAAGGCCTCCGCTTTTTTCATCATAGCCTCTGCTTCTGCCTTACCTGTTTCTCTAATAATTTCAACCTTAGCCATACCTTCTAGTCTCATAGCTTCTGCTTTAGCTTCACCTTCTAACTTAATAGCCTCAGCTTTAGCTTGGGCTTCCTGTATAGCCTGATATTTATCTGCTTCAGATTCTTTCTTTACAGTTGCTTCTAGTTCTTTTTCTTTTCTTAAAGACTCCTGCTCTGCAAGTTCTATTTCCTTTTGTTTTCTTATTATTTGAACCATCATTTCTGTTTCAGTAACTTCTTTTTTAACTTTATTAGCTTCTATTTCATAAGCTAAATCAGCTACAGCCTTAGATGTTTCTTGATCTTTTCTATAAGCTTGAACCTTTAATTCTTTGTTTTTCATAGATTCGGAAACAGAAGTTTCAGCTATAAGTTTAGCAGCTTCCCCTTCCCTAAAGGCTTCTGAAGTTTTTATCTTAGTTTCTTTTTGCGCTTCTGCCTCTGCTATATCAGCATCTCTTTTAACTTCAGCAATTCTTCCTTTACCTAGAGCCTTTAAGTATCCATTTTCATCTGAAATGTCTCTTATAGTAAAGGTTTTAATTTCTAATCCCATTTGATCTAAGTCTATAGCTGCAACCTCTTGAACACGAGCTGCAAACATTTCTCTATCTTTGTAGATTTCTTCTACAGTCATCTTAGAAACTATTTCTCTTAATTTTCCTTCAAGTACATCCTTGGAGGTATCTTTAATTATAGCTATAGTTTTTTCTTCATTTCCTGTATTAAATTGCTCTATAGCGGCAAGTACTGATTCATGATCAGATTTTACCTTAATAACTGAAACTCCATCTGCGGTAATTCCAACTCCTTGCTCTGTAAGTGCATTGCCAATCCTAACTTCAATTTTCATATTCTCTAAGGATATCTTATCTGTTCTTTCTAATATGGGAATGACTATTCCTCCACCACCAGATATTACCCTCTTTTTAAGTCCTGTAACTACTATAGCTTTATCTTGAGGAACCTTTTTCCACATCGAAAGAACTATTCCAAGGACTATTAGTATGATTACTCCTATCATTATGGGCATGATATAATTTTCCACAAACCTTCCCCCTTTTTATTTTTTAGATTTAATATATTATTTCTTTTAGAAATTAATAATTATCTCATTGATTTTCTTTTAAAGAAATGACGAAAAATGTACTTTCTTTAATTTCTATTATAATAACTTTTTCCCCTTTATCTAATCTTGTACCTTTAATATTTCTAGCTGGAGATGAGTATTTGTTTCCATTTACCACATAGGTTATAGAACCTACCTTTCCTTCTAAAATAGCTTCTATAACAGAAGCCTCTACTCCAATAAGCTCCTCTCTTTTTATGGAACTAGTATTTTCTGCTTTGGCTAAATTAACTATAACGAACTTCCATATAGAAAAAGCTACAACTATTCCTAAAACCACTGCAATTAAAATGGTATATTTCCATCCTCTCTTTGTACCTATAAGTCCCATGCCCCCAAATACTGTTAAAAAAGAAGCTATTACTGCAGGTTTCATCAAAGATGCAAAAGGAAATTCAAAATTAAAATCCAACCCTCCATCAATATTAAATATATCAAATAATCCTCCTAATATTACAGATAAAACAGAATAAACTAATCCTATTAAAAAACAAATATAAAACACTTTTACCATAACTACCCCTAAAGACATATTTTTATATATTATACCATATTATGTTTCAAAATAATTTATGTTTATGATATTTTTACATCACTGCAAAAAATATCTAAAAGTAATGCATAATCTTCTCTAAATCATAGCAATGGAACAAAAGGTATCTGCATAATAACAGATACCTCTATTATAAGTTATTCTTATTTTAAATAATGTTTAAACCAATTTGTTATTTCCTCAAGTCTTCTTATTCTGTGTTTTGGCTTTCCACTTCTACTTAGTTCGTGATTTTCTCCTTTAAAGAGGCATATTCTTGAATCTACTCCATGATATTTAAGGGCAGTAAACATTTGTAGCGCCTCTGCCATCCAACATCTATAGTCCTCGTCAGAGTGAATAAACAAAGTTGGTGTTTTTGCTTTATCTGCATATCTTAGTGGTGAGTGCCACCATAATTTATCAGGATCATTCCATGGTGTTCCTCCCTGTTGGTCATCTACAAAATAATAACCTATATCTGTAGTTCCAAACTTTGATATCCAGTTTGATATACTTCTTTGAGAAGCTGCTGCTTTAAATCTATCAGTATGTCCAATTATCCAGTTAGTCATAAATCCACCATAGGACCCGCCAGTTACTCCAACCCTATCCTTATCTATATTGGTGTACTTATTTAAAACCTCATCAGTAAATCTCATTATGTCATCATAATCAATAGTACCATACTTTCCTCTTATATCTGAGAATTCATTACCTCTGCCATCACTTCCTCTTGGATTACAGAAAAATACAAAATATCCTTCATTAGCCCAGTACTGCATTTCATGATAAAACACCTCTCCATAAACGGTTTTTGGCCCTCCATGTATATCAAGTATGGCAGGATACTTTTTATTTTCATCAAAATCCACAGGTTTTAACACCCACCCATCTATTAAGACTTCAGGGGCTGTAAGAACGTTCAACCTTTCAGGTTTTGACAATTTTATTTCTTTATTAATCCATCCATTAAAATCAGTTATTTGAAACTCTTCTTTTTCATTTAGCATATATAATTCTTGAAGCTTTAAATCTCTTAATCCTACAAATAGTACTTTTTCATTCTTTACTGAATAGCTATCTACAGACCCATTACCTTCTATTATCTTTTCTATGGTTCCCTCTAAGCTTATCCTATTTAAATGAGAGCTGTACCCTTCTGTGGTTATAAAATATAAATACTCTCCATCTCTTTTAACACTTGGTGATCCTCCATATCTGCAATCAGATCCCACAGAATTCCATGTACTAGTTTCAAAGTTTGGAGTTATACAACTCATTTCTCTAGTTTTTAAATTTAGCTTATAGAATTTATTATTTTCGTTTATTCCATATCTATTCATGTAACTACCAAGTAAAATAATATTGTCCTCATTTATGAAATCTGCATAAGCATAGGAAAATTCTTCACTTTCCATTAGCTTTTCTAAATTCTTATCTTCTACATGATAAATATAAATATTATCCGTTATGGGTGATCTATCTTTAAAGGTATTAGCAATAAATACTAGCTTTGATTTATCTTCATTTAAATTAAAAGCGCCTATAGTCATTAACTCTTCAGTTATGGCTTCACATTTGTTAGTTTTTACATCATAGATGTATAGTCTATTTCTTTTCTTATTTGTAAATCCGCCACCATTACTCCAAAATGGAATTTCATCTATTACTTCATAGTCTTTTTCTTCTTTTCTTCTTTTTAATTCCTTTGACTTTTCTTCCTCACTTAAACTTTCTAAATCAAATTCCACTGGATTATATTGTGCTGTAAATATAAATTTTTCTTCATTAATTTCTTTAATTGCTCCCACATTCAATGGTATCCTAAAAAACTTTTCAGCCTCTCCACCATAAATATTTATTTTATAAAACTGAGTAAACTTTTCTCCCTTTTCTAATTTTTCCTTATCTTTATCATCTCTAACACTTGAAAATATTATGTTTTCTCCATCCTCTAGCCATATAAATTTAGATTCCTTATTAAAGGAGGTTAACTTACTATATTTATTTTCCTTAATATTATATAACCATAAATTGGAATAATAGTTATTATCCTCTGTATTTGGCTCATGTACAACAAAGCAAGCAAAATCTTCATTGGGAGATAGGTTAACATTTGATAAAAATTTATATTTTGTAAAATCATCTAGTTTTAAGTTTTTCATTTTTTACCCTCCTCTTATTAGCTTAACACTCATTGTTTTATACACTCTATTATACTACATTGGATTTTCTATTTTGAATTTTCCGAATAATATTAGGTTAAATCTTATATGATAAAATAAAAAACTGTATCTTTTATAATTAATTTCACTAAACTTCATCTGCATTAGAAATATAAATAGATTCTCCTATTTATTCTATAAGAACTATTAAAAATTAAAAAGTCTATACCATTTTAATTGGCATAGACTTTTTATTAAATAAACTTATTGAAATTTACTTTATTTAAATTTTAAACTTATCTACTTCTACTTTTAGCTTATCTGCAACTTCTTTTGAATTTTCTGCTTCTTTTATTATGTCAGTGGACTTTTGGGTTATATCCATTACTGTTTCAGCAATATTAGTTGTCCCTTCTGCTCCTTCATTGGCTGCCTTAGTTACTTGTTCTATAGTTTTTAACATATCTTGAATAGAAGCAAGCAGTTCTTCTGAGGTAGCACTAAACTCTGTTACAAGTTCATCCACAAATTTTGCATCTTTATTATATGTCTCTGAAACATCTATTATATCTTGATAATCATTATAAACATCCACAGACATAAAATTAAGTAGATCATTAGAGCTATGGGATAGATCATTTACTGATTCAGTAACCTTCTCTGTTATGTTTTGTATTTCAACTACAGTATCCTTAGATTGTTCTGCCAGCTTTCTTATTTCTTCTGCCACTACAGAAAATCCTTTTCCTGCCTCACCAGCCCTTGCTGCTTCTATAGCTGCATTTAAGGCTAATAGGTTAGTTTGAGAAGTTATCTGCATAATTGATTCAGATAGTATACTTATTTGCTGTACTACTTTTGAATTTTCAATTGCCTTTTCTAAGGTAGCTTTAGTATCTTTAAATACACCCATTGCTTTTTCTTGGGATAACATAATATCCTTTTTTATAGTAATTGCTCTTTTACTTATTTCCCCTGCTGAAACTGCTCCCTCTTCAGCTCTTTTAGCAATATCTTGAACAGCCCTTTCTATTTCCAAAGAGGATGCATTCATTTCTTCTGAAGAAGCAGAAGTCTCTTCCATACCTGCTGACAGCTGCTCTGTAGTTGCTGAAACCTCCTCTATGTTAATATTAAGCTCATTTACATTTGCTAAGGTATTGTTAACTATGTATTCTATACTGTTAGATTGAGATTTTACACTTGTAACTAATTCCTTTAAAGACTCCCTCATCAAATCCATTGCTTTTCCCATATCACCAATTTCATCTTTTCTCTTATTAAATACTTCTGGAATATTTTTAGAAAAATCTCCTGTGGATATCTTATTTAAATATTCTACTGCTGCTCCTAATGGAATTGAAATGGATTTTGAAATAATCCATGTAAATAATATAGATACAGCTATACTAATTAGCATAATTACCTCGAATATTTTTATAGATTTATTAAATTCCTTACCATTCAAATCTACTGTATTCTTAGCATTCTTAACACTATATACTGCTAATTCATTTAAATCATCTTGAAATTCTTTTGCAGTATCTTCTATATCATGATACTTATTTAATGCTTCTTGCTGCTTGCCTTCCAGTGCAAGCTTTAGAACTTCATCTCTTCCTGCCTTGTATTTTTGAAGTTTAGCTTCAATTGTAGGAATTTTATCTTTTTCAAAATCATCTAAAGGAGTTTTCTTATATTCTTCCCAGTTTTCTTCAAATACTTTTACTCGTTCTTCTATATCCTGTAATCTCTCATCTTGTGCTTTTTTATCCCCTGAATGTAAAATTATATAATATATATCCGCTTCTATAGCTCTAGATTGATTTCTATTGTCATTAATAGTTTGAACAGAAATTAAATTATCCCCATATAAACTCTCCATACCCTTATTAGCTTTTGAAATATAATGATAACCTGCAAATCCAATAATCAAGCATAGTATAGACATCAAAGCGGATAATAAAATTATCTTCCATCTTACTTTTAAATTATTTATCATCTTCTTCCTCCCATTAAATTACCTAACGGTTATTTTAATTTATCATGAATATGTATATTATTTTAATGGTTTATATAAGTCTTTACAACAATGTTCTACTTTTTTCCTATATATTTATTATATTTGTATTTAAGCACATCATAAATTTTAATTGTATTTATAACTACATTATAATTTTTTCAATTTTACATATAGTATATCTTTTATTTCTTTTTAAATAAAAATCCCATAGTTAAATAACTATAGGATTAAAACTTCATCCCATGACTACCCGCACTAATACTTCCATCTTCTTCAAAATGGGAATAAAGAGGGGCTACCTCCCTGGATAAGGATTTCTAAACTTTAGAGGGAATAAAAAACCCCCTAAAGGCAAGAACTCTGTTTATTTATTGGTAAAAGCATTTTATTATTTACCTTCTAAAATAAAGAAGCTTGCTATAAAAAACAACCAACTTAAGGAAAAGTTAGTTGTTTTTACTTTATTTATATTATAAGTTAATAATCTAGGTTTATATGACAGTAACCTCCTGGATTTTTCTTTAAATACCTTTGATGATATTCCTCTGCATCATAAAAGCACTTGAGAGGTTCTATTTCAGTTACTATTGGTTTTTCATATTTTTCTTGTTCTTTGTCTTTACTTTTTAATATGATATTTAAATCTTCTTCTTTTAGATAATATATACCTGTTCTATATTGACTTCCTACATCATTTCCTTGCCTATTAATTATAGTAGGATCTATTATGTGCCAAAATTTATTTAATAATTCCTCTAAGGTTATAATGCTTTCATCATATTTAACAAAGCAGGCTTCTGCATGGCCTGTAGTCTTCCCACAAACCTCTTCATAAGTTGGGTTTTCTTTGTTACCATTAGCATAGCCAACCTTTGTTTCCAATACCCCTTTAATTCTTGACATATATTCTTCTACACCCCAAAAGCAACCTCCACAAAATACTATTTCTTTCATTTGTTAACCTCCTTAATTTTATTTTAATCACCATAGGTCATATTAACTTTTAAATAATTCTTCTATATCTTCCTCTGTCATAGTGCTTAAAATTACATTTTCATGATTTTCACCATCAATGACACTTTCTATAATCTCTCTTTTCTTTTCCTGAAGATCATAGATTTTTTCTTCTATAGTTCCTTTTGTAATTAGCTTTATCACTTCTACAGTCTTTCTTTGACCTATTCTATGAGCCCTGTCTACAGCCTGATCTTCTACTGCTGGATTCCACCAAGGGTCAAAGTGTATAACTAAGTCTGCTCCAGTAAGGTTTAACCCAGTCCCTCCGGCCTTTAAAGATATTAAGAAAACCTGTGTTTCTCCCTGATTAAATTCATCAACCATTTCCATTCTTTCACTAGAAGACACTGATCCGTCTAAATACATGGATTCTATACCTGATTTATCTAATCTTTTTCTTATATTATTTAAAATTGTAGTAAACTGTGAAAAGAGCAAAATTCTATGTCCGTTTAAAAGACTTTCTTCTAATATTTCATCTAATGCAATGTATTTACCACTATCTCCATTATAATTATCTAAAAAGCTTGAAGGATCACAGCAAATTTGTCTAAGCCTTGTTAATAGAGAAAGTATCTTAATTTTACTTTTGTTAAATCCTTTTTCTTTAATCTCCTCTTTCATCTCTTCTTTAAAGGATTCTACATAAGAGGCATATACTTTTTTCTGATCTTCAGTCATATCTACTACTACTTTGTGCTCTATTTTAGGTGGGAGTTCAAGAGCTACATCTTTTTTAAATCTTCTTAAAATAAAAGGTCTTATAAGTTTTAATAGTTCTTTTAACACAGTTTGGTTCTTATCCTTTACTATGGGGACTTCAAACTTTTTTGAAAACCTGCCATGAGTCTTTAAATATCCTGGCATAATAAAGTCGAAAATAGACCAAAGCTCTGTTAAAGAGTTTTCAATAGGAGTTCCTGTTAGGGCAAATCGTTTCGGCGCATTTATCTCCTTAACAGACTGTGCATTTAATGAAGAAGGATTTTTAACTTGCTGTGCCTCATCTAAAATACATATGCTAAAAGCTATATCTTTATATTCATCTATATCTCTCCTTATAAGAGGATATGAGGTTATAATCACATCATGATTTAATATTTCTTCTCTTTGGCATAGTCTTTCATTTTTACTTCCTGAAATCACAAGTACATTAATATGAGGAGCAAACTTTTCAAATTCATTAAGCCAATTATATACTAAAGATGTAGGGCAAACTATTAATGCTGGTTTATTAAGATTTCCTTCTTCCTTTTCTGATGCAATATAGCTTATAGCCTGAAAGGTTTTTCCAAGGCCCATTTCATCTCCTAGTATTCCTCCAAACCCACAATAAGATAAGGTTTTAAACCACTTAAATCCTACCTTTTGATAGTCCCTCAAATTTCCTGTAAGATTTTCTGGTAATTTATAATCTAATTCTTTAATATCCTTTATTGTATGAATTAAATCTTTAAACTCTTTATTCATTGAAATAAACTGAAGATTACTCTCTTTTATGTTTTCATCTATATAAAGAGAAGCATACTTTGGTAAAGTAACCTTTCCCTTAGCTAGCTTACCCATATCCATATCCAAGTTTTCCATTAAAAAATTAAAATCCTTAATATCCTTTGAATTTAATGGAAGTATATTCCCATTTTTAAGTCTATGATATTTCCTACGATGTTTTAATGAGTTAAACAATCCTTTAAGCTCAGCTCTATCAACACCTTCAATTTCAAAATCAAATTCTAGTAAGTTTGAATTGTTTAATGATATAGAAGATTTAAAGCTTTTTGAAGAAATAACCTGAATATCTTTAAAACTGTCTGAATAATAAACCTCACCTAAGCTTGATATGTTTTCTATGCCTTCTGTGATAAAATCAACGATATCATCTTCTTCTTTCAAATAATACTTATCCTTCTCTCTATTAAACCCAATGTGTTCTAAAACTCTTAATGCATGATTTTCCTCTTTAAGCTTTCTTACTATTACAACATCTTCCGGGTTTTTATCCTGTTTTTTTAATGTAAAAGATATTTTCCCATAATTAAATACTACATCACAACTTACAAAATCATCTTCTTTATCTAAGTAAAACTTAATATTTAATGGTTCTTCTTTAATAATATTACCTAAATCTTCATCTGCAATTAAAGTTTCACTTATGGATTTAAGACTAGGAATAATATAAGTGGCTACTTCTTCAATCTTATCTTTTGGAAACTCTATGCTTTGGCTCTTTTTTTTCTCCATAATTTTATAAATAGGAGCAAAAGTCTTAATTTGATTTTCTGAAGGAAGGTATAGTTTATCCTTATGAATATAAATCTTACTTTTTTTATCTACTGCTTCTGGAAAGTCTTCTTCAAGACTTAGATTTAGCATTTCATCCTTAATAGAAAGATTAAAGTTAAGAGGCATATCCCCTATGCATATCTCTATGGCTTTAAATTCATATCCTTTAAGATTTGCGCTTATATAATCTCCCCTCTTTAACTTTAACAGTCTTAAAAGCTGTGATTCTGTTAAATAAGCTTTTTTACCACTAAAAAATATGGCTCTATTAATATAAATATTCTCATTTACATGTTCATTACTATCGTATATTTCCTTAAGCATCAAAAGAATCTCATAATCCTTTTCTGAAAAGTAATGACTTTCAGGATTAAATTGAAACTCCTTACCAAAATAAATAGTTTTCCCATCTATAAAAATACTTTCTATAAACTCTCTTAAGTTTTTAACCACATATAATCTACCTAACCCCACCTTAAGCTCCATGAAATAAGGTTTATAGAAATTATCAGTAATTTGTAGTATAACTTCCATATTCACAAACTTTCTAGGTTCATAGTTATCCTTTGATTCATCCTTATAATAATCTAATAATTCAACACCATAATTCCCAAGGGAATATCTAGGATTTCTCCCATCTACCCCTTCTCTATTTATTTTTATAAGTACCGCCCCTATATGTTTACAACTTCTATATTTTGCAAAAGCCTCACAAGTGCAGCTAGAAAACAAGGCTCCATTTTTTCTATTTGCTAAAATATTCACCTTATAATCCCTTAAATCATAAGCAGACTCTACAATGGAAATTACAGAAAACATCCTTTCTGAATTTTCTAACACGTCAATTCTTCTTACCTTGTTTCTAAGATACATGTCTAGTCCACGGTTATATGTTATGTCTCCAATTAGATTCTCAATATTTTTGTCATCAAAATTAAACATCATAAGCTGCACCTCTTTTAATCTTCTACCCTTTAAGTAACTTTAAAACTTTCATTAGTATTTAAATGATTATATCCATTATTAATTATTCTATAATCCTATTAATGGATTTTGGTTATTTTTCTTTATTATAAAATTATATCATAATCTTTAATCTATATAATTACTATGCCATATATAATAATCATAACTAAAAAAATATAACACTACAATATCCAATAAGGAGCATTTAACCTTAAGATTAAATGCTCCTTATTATATCTAAATTATTATAATTAAATATTTATTCTTTTAAAATCATTTTTTTAGCAAACTTTGCTGCCTTTGAAGCATCTGTAGTATACAAATCTGCCCCTATTTCATCTGCAAATCTTTGTGATATAGGTCCTCCACCTATCATTACTTTTATATTTTCTCTAATTCCCTCTTCCTTTAGCAACTGAATAACCTCTCCCATACCATCCATAGTTGTGGTCATAAGAGTAGACATAGCTATTATATCTGCCCTTACTTTTTTTGCAGTATCTATAAATTCTCTTGGAGGGACATCTCTGCCTAGATCTATTACCTCAAAACCTTCTGTTTCCATCATTATTTTAACTAAATTCTTACCTATATCATGTGTATCTCCCTGAATTACTCCAATGACTACTTTATGCTTTCCTTCTACATCATTCTTTTTTAGATAGGGCTTTAATACCTCTAATCCTGAATACATAGCATCAGAACACATAAGTAACTCTGGAATATAATATTCTCCCTCCTCATAAAGCTCCCCTGCCCTATTCATTCCATGAGCTAATCCACTATCTATAGCTTCATAGGCACTAATACCATTTTCTATACACTCCTTCGCAATACTTATAGTTTCATCCTCATCCATTTCTACTACAGAATCAGATAAACTCTTAATTAACTCCTCTTTAGTTAATTTCTCTCTAATTAATTCCCCTTTTTTTAAATCACTCATAAATCCCCCACCTTTTTACTTGGGAAATACACCCCCGGGGGTGTATTTCCCAAGTGTATTTCCCAAACTATTGGCTTTTGAAGTTTCTTATTTGCTTTTCTCAAACAATTATGTCCAATTATCTTTATATCTTTTCTTTCTTTTATAATCCAATTCAACGCCTCACTGTAGGTAATATCCTTTGGTACTAAAACTTCTTTAGATTCTATAAATTCAGCCTTAGCTAAAGATGAAGATGTGATACCACATATATGAATAATAGAATTATTTATTTTATCCTGAACTCTTTTCAGTACATTATAGTTATACCTACCACTATATGCCTTGTACATTTTAGGTCCCAAAACATCCATAGTGCCTGCTGAATCTCCATAGGATATTATATCAGCTCCTCTTTTTATTCCTTCTTCTATAAATAAAGCTATGCTTTCCTCTATAACTCCCATAATTTTTTCTACTTCCTCTTTATTTTTCCTTATGGCTTTATAAAAAATCCTAGGTTCTATTAAAGAATTTATTATGGTAAAGGGACCTTGAACCTTTAATATAACTTGCTCTCCGTAACTCTTAAGTATTTCTACTGAACTTAAGACTTTTGCAATCCTTCCTTTATTTATATCTATTACAGATAATTTTTTCAAATCCTCGAAATTAGTAAATGTATGAGCTGATACTCTAGGCCCCATTTTTTCATCACCTAAGTTTATTACTGCTCCTAAAGCTTCTGCTTCTAAAGTCATACAGAAGGGCAATATGCAAAAATCCTCTTTATTAGCTTCCTTTATAGCTTTTGATAAAGCCACCATCTCTTTTTCATTAAAATGTACTTCTGGAAACTTCACTTTAAATTCTTCCATAACTCCAGTAGGTATTTCTTCCTTATCATCTAGTACACATTTGAAATCTCTTTGATACATCATTTATTTCACCTCATCCCACATTTAGTTTTGAAGTAAATTAACTATAGGTTTAAAAGTTTTAAAGATTCAGATAAATAAATGCATTACTCATAATCAAATTCTCTCTTAATCTCTTAATCTCTTAATCTCTTAATCTCTTAATCTCTTAATAGGGTATTTCATGTATTTTCTCTAAATCTTTATAAAGTGAATGATGTTTTTAATAGGTGTGTTTACCTATCTTCTACATTTTGTTTACTTTTTAAAAGCTTAGAGCCTTAACAAAGTAGTTTTGAAAATCATCTCGAGTGGAAAGCTCTATAACCCTTACTTTATCGGAGATAGTATCCATTTTCTCTATAATGCTTTTGTTAATTAAAGAAAGTCTTGCCCCTTCAATAGAAGAATTTCCAACAAAGGTTATATTTCCATTAAAGTCCTTAGGTATTATTCCCATGGTTCTTATGCTTTCTGGATTTAAATGATATCCAAAAGATCCAGCAACAACTACCTCTTCAATTTTATCTATAGTAGTTCCAAGTTCCTTTAAAATCATTGTAATACCTGAAGATATAGCTCCCTTTGCAAGCTGTATCTGCCTTATATCCTCCTGGGATACATATATATTATCTGTAATATAAAATTTCTTATCTCTTAACCTATCCCTTATCTCTAGCGGAAGTTCCTTATTGAATCTTCCACTTTTAAGTATTATCTTTTTCTGAACAAAGGCTGCTGCTATGTCAATAAGACCACTGCCACATATGCTTTTAGGCTGTACTTCTCCTATGATGGAATAAACTATATTATAGTCTTCATCTATAGAAAAAGAATCTATAGCTCCCTCCTCTGCCCTTCCACCACAGCTAATATTCATGCCTTCAAAAGCAGGTCCTGCCGCTGTGGAGGATGCAGTAATTTCCCATTGGTATATGGCCGCTAATTCCCCATTTGTTCCTATATCAATGAATACTGCAGGATTATGTTTTTTATAAAAGCCTGTAGCAATAATTCCAGCTACAATGTCTGCACCTACATAAGAAGAAAGAGATGGCAAAAGAAGTACTTTACCTTCTTTATTTATATGTATATCAAGTTCACTAGCCTTAATTAATAACTTGTCCTTAAAAATAGGTCTATAAGGTGCTTTTGATAATGAATTTGGGATCACCCCTGTAAATAAATGCATCATAGTAGTATTAGCAGCTATTGATAAAATATATACCTCCTCTTTCTTATATTTATCTTCTATTAAAACCTCTATTAAATCATCTATCTTTTCTCTTATAGATTTCTTTAGTACATCTATTCCATCTTCCACTTCATTGCAATAAGTTATTCTTGATAGAACGTCACCTCCATACTCTGTCTGTGGGTTTAAAGAGGATGATTTATTTATTACATTTCCTGATTCTAAATCTATAAGATAAGCTGAAATTCCTGTAGTTCCTATATCTATAGCAACACCTAGTATTGAATCCCTATCCTTTACAATATCAATTAAGTAGTTCTGAAATATAACTCCATAAAGTTTATCTTTTTTATTTTTTTCTGCTAAAGCTATTTTCTTATAAACCTCTAAGCTATTAATTTTATAGGGGATACCTTTCTCATAGGCAATAGAACTTTCAAACTTTATATCTGGTAACTGCACTTTTTTTACTTCACTATCTAAATCAACGGTTATTGAATATCCTTCATTTACTGTTTTAAGTTCATTTTTTTTGTCAATAAGCTGTATCTCCACATCTCCCTTTACTCTTGACATGCAAGCAAGTCTTTCAAAAGTTTCTGTGGTATATCTTTCCTCCTCTTTAGTCTTTTCATATAGATCACCTTTAGCTATAACCTTACATTTTCCACACTTCCCCTTACCGTTACAGGGAGTTTCTATATTTAAACCCGCTACCCTTATACACTCCATTACACTTACACTATCTTCTACACTTATAGTTATGTCTTTATCTTTGAATGTAACAAAAGCCATAAAAGCACCTCACTTTTCATACTTTTTACAGACATTAACCATTGACTGTATATTAATAAGACCACTTCTTACTCCTATACCACAAGCTGGAGCAAGAATGTGAACCCCGCTTTCAATACAAAACTTTGAAAGCTTTCCTACTGATTCAGAATTATTTTTTTCTATAGCATAGGTGCTTACATTTCCCATAATAGCTTTATCTTCTATATTCTTAGCTATCTCTTTTATTGCTGTGGCAGATTCTATACTAATAACATCACTATGAAGTTCATTTAATTCTTTATAAATACTTTCAAGCTTACCGCATATATGAATGATAATTCCCCCCACTGCATAGGGCTTTAATTCGTCCACTATTTTATTAAGATAGGGAATAGCAAACTCCTTAAAAAATTTTGGTCCTAATATCTCTCCAGTGCCTCCTGGATCTGATATAGCTATAATATCTGCTCCTGCTTCTAGCTGAGCCCTTCCAAAAATAATTAGTTCTTCAGTAACAAACTTCATATAGTCATGAACCTTTTTAGGATCTTTTCTAAGTTCTTTATAAAAATATGTAGGTTCCATAAGAGACGAGGCTAAACTTATAGGTCCTGTTAGATTACCTATTATAGGTAGGTTTTTATCCATTTTTTTTAAGTATCCTATAGCATCTAACACCACCTTTGTCCTTCCTTCCCTTAAATCAATTTTATTTAGCATCTCCCACTGCCTTGCAGACTCTATTGGATATTTAGATACTCTTGGTTCATTGATTTTTGATCCTAAAAAAACCTCTGCACCCATAGCCTCAGCTTCCACCGTCATACAAAATGGTACTCCTACATTTTCAAACCCACCATTTTCATATATTCCATAGGTAAGCCTTGCCATTAGCTGTGGATCACTATGAGCTTCTGGCCACTCTACCTTAGTTTTATCCATTACCTCTTCTATTATCATATTCATCATTCCCCCAGGACAAATACATGGAGGTCTGTCAACATCTTTTCTTTTTATGGCACTAAATAATCTTTCCTTTGGAGTAATCATGCCTTTCTCCTTTCAAAATTTTACATACCTTTCATTTGAATTATACTATCTGAAAAGGTTTGTATTAATACTTATAAAGAAAAACAATATTACTTAATCTTAATATTTGTTTTACCAATACTTATATATACTTTTCCTATATAAATAAATATAAAGCATACTTATCCTTATCAATTTTGTAAATACTTATATACCTTTTTTCTTTGCATTTTTATATAATGTATAGGTATTTGATATTTTTTAAGACGGAAATTCATCTCCTAAGATTCCGATGGAGAGTATATTTGTCATAAGCAAACTCTATTTCAGCCTAATAATAACTTGATAATGAAAGAGATCATATCAAAATATAGCTCTGATATGATCCCTTATTATTACAATATTCTTTAAGCAATTCTGAGTAAAACATAGTGTAACTTTGCCAATATACATAGTAAAATTTCATCAGTATATACGTAGAAATTTTGTAATTATGCTCTTAAATACATAATATAATTCTTTACTTTAAATTAGACATTTCAATAGATTTTTTAGTGCAACTTCTCATAGCTGAAATAACAGCTGTTCTTAGCCCTTTTTCTTCAAGAGTTGCTACTGCTTCTATTGTGGTTCCTCCTGGAGAGCAAACCATATCTTTAAGTGCACCTGGGTGCATTCCTGTTTCCAATACCATTTTTGCAGAACCAAGCACAGCCTGTGCTGCAAATTTATAGGCTTGATTTCTTGGCATTCCATTAAGTACTGCCGCATCTGCCATAGCTTCTATAAACATATAAACATAAGCTGGTGCTGATCCACTTACAGAAGTTACAACATCCATCAGATTCTCCTTTACTATTTCTGCCTTACCAAAGCTTTCAAATATAGCAACTATATCTTTTAATTCTTCATCAGTTATCATTTCATTTGGACATAATGCAGACATCCCTTCACCTACAAGTGCAGGGGTGTTAGGCATTACTCTAACTACCTTTAGTTTTCTTTCAAACATTTCTTCTGTGCCTTTAATATCTTTTCCAGCTGCAATAGTTACGATTATTACATTTTCTTTTACCTGATTTTTTATTTGATTAATTACTATTGGATATAACTCTGGCTTTACAGATAAAATTAATATATCCGAAGTTTGAGCAACCTTACTATTATCAGTAGTTGTATTAATTCCATATTTATCATTAGCTGCTTTTAGACTTTTTTCGTTTAAATCCGCAACAATTATATCACTTGGAGAAACTATATTACTTTTAATAATTCCTCCCACCATAGCGAGCCCCATATTTCCGCAGCCTATAAATCCTATTGTCTTTTTCATAATTAAATCCTCCTAATTTTAACAGTAACTAGCCTTTTTAAAGGACTCCTCAGTCCTGTTAATTATTTAGTTTTATAATATTTTATCAAAATCATTGAAAGAGTTACTACATGCTGTAGCTCAACTATAATATCTATGTATCATCAAGATTTTTACTCCTCCAGTAATAACTCTCTATTTACAACATCAAGTTGAAATAACTATACTGTCTATTTTGAACCACATCTTTCACATAGTTTTTTATATATTTCTATTGTTCCAGCTGCAATTAAAGCTAAAAATATAAAATAAATATTATTATATAGGTTAATACTATATCCCATAACATCTGATCCTAAAAATTTTTTTATAATAAATTTCACCATAAATATTGCAATAATATAAATAGAAATAGGAACCAAAATACTTTTGTTATTCATAATAGTATTTTTATATTTAATTTTACCGTATAAAGGATAGTAGGGAAAAATATCTGTATCTCCTTGTTTGCTAATTCTTAAAACAGGCATTATAAATAAAGCTATTGCATTTGCAAGTATAAATTGATCAACAGTAATGCTTAAAATTGAAGAGTCCCCATTAAATAGATTAGAAATACCCATTATAAATACTATTAATATCATTCCTACTAAATATTTTTGTATATAGTTAAATACCTTGTAAGTTTTGCTTTTGCTACTATTTAGTTCCTCAATAATTGAATTACAAAATTCTTCGTAATCTTTTCCGATAAATAAATCTATGGATTTATTTTCAAATTGAGCTTGTAACATCATATCCATAATTTGTTGCAGAACTTCTTCCTTCTCATTAATGGTTAAATTACTACTTTGAATATAAGAGGTTATATTCTTATATAACCATAAGTTTTTCTCATTAAACTTTTTCTCTTCTTTTAATCTAATTACTCTTAATCTAATCCCTGATAACATCATTTCTCTCCCCCAATATACTATCAACATTTTTTTTCATTTCATTCCAAGATAATATAAATTGTTTTAACTCATAACTCCCCTCTTCTGTAAGATAATAATATTTTCTCATGGGTCCTAAAGGAGATTTTTTCATGAGAGAATATACTAACTTTTTCTTTTCTAACCTTATCAATATTGGGTACACACTTCCCTCAGAAATACCTTCAAAGCCGAATTCTATTAATTTTTCGCATATTTCATAACCATAGGTTTCATTTTTATCTATTATGTTTAAAATACACCCTTCAAGTAGTCCTTTTAACATCTGTGTATTATTAGCCATTTAATCACCTACTTTGTATTGCATAATAGCTTATGATAAATATATCACTTACTACTTTGTAATGTCAAGTAGCTCTATAGAAATTTTTCTCTCTCTTTATTTTAAACTTTGTATGAATTTTATCCAATACCTCCCTACTATGATATTTTCTGTTTATGCTAAAAAACACTATGAAAGTTATTTTTATTAATACCTTTCATAGTGTCTTACCATATTTGCTTAAGTAAATGTAAAAATTTATTATATTAGCATTAATAAATTTTCATAGCTACCAAAAAAAAATGTTTAAATATTTAAAATTTTAAAATAAATTTTTATATATTTTTAGCATGTCTTCCTTACTCATTTCCACATAATTATTATTCAATAACCTTTGTTGTGTACTTATAACACTTTCTGTAAAAGAATTTATATCTTCTTCCTTCATACCATATAGTCTAAGTTGTTTCTTTTCAATTAAATTACCTAAAAGTTTTTCTAACTCTTGATATACTTCTTCTTTACTTACATTTAAAAGAGAAGCTAATAGCTGGTTTAGTTTTTCTATTTTTCCCTTAGGATTTTTTTCATTATAGAACCTAAAAACTTCTATAAAAAATTGATAGTTTGCCTCTCCATGAGGTACATGATATTTTCCTCCTAAAGGGTAAGATAGAGCGTGAACTGCTCCAACCCCTGCATTACCAAAGGCAATACCAGCATAATTACTAGCTAATAAAAATTGAGTTATAATCTCTTTTCTATAATCTTTTCCCTTTTTTATGATTTCTTTATATCCCATTATTATCATTTTTATAGCTTCTATACTGAACATTTCTGTATACAAATTAGCTTTAGGAGAAACTAAAGCTTCTGTTGCATGTATTAATGCATCTATGGAGCTATAAACAAAAAACTCATAAGGTAACCCTTTAACTAATTCTGGTATAAGTATAGCATAATCAGGGTAAAGCTCTGGCACTGCAAGACCTAGTTTAGTCTGTTTAGCTTTTATTTCTGTTATAGATATGTTAGTAACCTCACTACCAGTTCCGCAGGTGGTTGGTACTATTATAAGTTCCTTATCCTTTATAGCCTCTATATCTCTTTCAAATAATTTTTCAGTGCTAGTAACATCTTTAAGGGCTATTATTTTTGAAATATCTATAATAGATCCTCCACCTAAAGCTATAATTCTTTTACAACACTTGGGCTTAGTATCAGCTATTATACTATCAATTATATGGTCAGAAGGTTCTTTTAAATTGTAATCCTCTTGAAATACATAAGTGCATTTAATATCTAGAGATTTTAAAAAGCTATCATATAAAAACCTATTGGTAAATATTAAGTCCCCTTCTCCTAAGTTAAATTCTTTAACAAATTCTATACAAGTTTCAAACTGATGAATCTCTGGTTTAATTTCTAAAAGTTTCATTAAAGTTCCTCTTTTCTTTAAAAATTAAAACTGGTTTTATACCATTACTTATAATCCAATGTTCTATTTAAGTGAATATAATCACCACACCATATCTGGTTAAGGTATGTCAACTTAGTACATATTTAAGCCCATATTTCCTCATCCTTTGGTACTTTAGCTTCACTATTATAAAATCCTATTCTAGATAAATTTATTAAGTGTTTATAATCTAAGTTTTCTGATATACTGTTATTTCCCCAAGAACCACAACCTAAAGTTGTAGTTGGTGCAAATCCATTATATAAGCTACCTCCCGCTGACGTGGATGAAGGTTGATTAACTACAAGTCTACTTATAGTCAACTTGTTTCCTGCATATGTTATATGTTCCTTATTGTTTGAATGTATTGCACAGGAATGACCTCTTCCCTCTACGTTCAAATTACTTTGAGCTATATCTACCGCCTCTTCAAAGTCCTCATATTCAAAAGCCACCATTACAGGACACATTTTTTCCTTACATAATATATCCTTATGGCCTTTCCCCCTAGACTTAAGCATTATAACTTTTGTGTCTTTTGGAACCTTTACTTCAGCTAATTCTGCTATAAACTGAACACTTTGTCCCACTATTTTGCCATTTATGCTTCCCTCTGGAAATATAACTTTTGCAAATTTTTCTACAGTTTCCTCATCTTCTACATAATAGGTTCCATTTGCTTTAAATTCTTCTATAATTTCAGTATATTTTTCCTTTGGAACTATTACACTCTGCTCTCCTGAACATATTATTCCATTATCAAAGGTTCTTCCTGTTATAATCTTAGGTACTACTTCCTTTATATCTACCTCTCTATCTATTATACATTGAACATTTCCTGCACCAACGCCATAAGCTGGCTTTCCGCTACTATAAGCTGACTTAACCATACCCATACCACCTGTAGCAACAACCACATCTACAGATTTCATAAGTTCTGATGTAAGTTCTATAGATGGCTCTTCTATAACTTGAATTAAATTTTCTGGTGCACCCAATTTAGAAATATTCTCATTAAATAGTTCTACTATATATTTAGCACACTTTTTAGCCCTAGGGTGTGGAGCTATTACAATTGCATTTCTTCCTTTTAGTGCAAACATAGCATTACACATAGGTGTAACTATAGGGTTTGTACAAGGTGTAACTGCCGCCACAACCCCCATAGGTTTAGCTACCATTATAAGAGCCTTTTCTCTATCTTCATCTATAACCCCTACAGACTTTTTTCCTTTTAAATTGTTCCATATAAGTTTTGACTTCCCCTTATTTTTGAGAACTTTATCATCATAAACACCCATTCCTGTTTCCTCTATGGCCATTTTTGCTAGTTCTTCGGCTCTGGTATAAACTACTTGTGCTATAGCTTTTACTACTTTATCCACTTCTTCTTGTGAAAATTCTTCAAACTTACTTTGAGCCTCTTTAGCTCTTTTTATTAATTCATCAATATACAAATTAGCTGACATATAAATTCCCCCTAGATTCTAATTATTTTATAATTAAGCCTTTGCATTAAATTAATTTTTTAAGGTTTGTTCCGTCATATCAATTCCAGCTTGAAAAGCAAGTAAATTTTTATCTATACTAGACTTTGGAACATTATCACAGATAGCCTTTTTTAAAGCATCATAGCTTACTAAATTAGTTACAGATGCTAATATACCAAGACAAAGCATATTTATTGCTTGAGGATTTTTTAGTATCTCTTCTGTATACTTTATTATGTTGAATTTTCTACAGTTTTTAATATCTCCCACTTCTAAGGTTTCATCAGCTATAATCATAGCTTCTGGCTTAGAACAATCTTTAAACTTCTCTAGTCCCTTCTGGCTTAAGGCCAGTATTATATCTGCATTATTTACTCTCGGATAAGATATATCTTGGTCAGCTATAATTACATCTGCCCTACAACATCCACCTCTTGATTCTGGACCATAATTTTGCGTTTGAACCACATGCCTGCCTTCTAAAACTGCTGCTTCTGCTAATATTACTCCGGATTTAACTATTCCCTGTCCTCCTAATCCTGTAAATATTATTTCTTTTTTATTCATTTTATTTTTCCTCCCTAAAGACTTGTTTCAGATACTGTTCCACATACTCTGGCTCTTTATAACTTTTTAAAACTCCAATTTCAAACTTACTCTCCTTCTTATTTGCTACTTCCTCTTTCAAAGTTTTAACCATATTGTATGGTTTTCCAAGTTTATTTCTTCTTCCGTATTGCACTGGACATGGTGTTAAGGCTTCTACTATAGAAAATCCTTTGTTTTTAAAAGATTGTTTTATCATATTTACTAAGTGATTGTAATGTGCCACTGTACTTCTTGCTACATAGGTAGCACCTGCTGCTTCCGAAAGCTTGCATATATCAAAATCTCTTGATATATTTCCCTCTTCCGTAGTAGTTGTTCTTGCCTCTAGTGGCGTAGTTGGAGAACATTGTCCTCCTGTCATTCCATATATATTGTTATTAAATACTATTAAATTTAAATCTATATTTCTTCTACATGCATGTATTAGATGATTTCCTCCTATAGCAGCACAATCTCCATCTCCACTTATAACTACCACCGTTAGCTCTGGATTTGCAAGCTTAATACCTGTAGCATAAGGAAGAGCTCTTCCATGTAGTGTATGTATAGTATCAAAATTCATATATTGGGCGGCTCTAGAGGAACATCCTATACCTGAAACTACACATAGTTTTTCTTTATCTATATCTAAAGAGTCTATAGCTTCTACCAAGGCACTTAAAACTATTCCATTTCCACAACCAGCACACCAGATGTGAGGAAGACGTTCTTTTCTTAAGTATTTATCCATTAAAGCTTCTTTCATTATTTTTCTCCTCTCACAAACTTAACTATTTCTTCAGGCTTAAATATCTCCCCACAATATTTATTTAATCCTATAACCTCCGCTTTTTTTCCAACTATCCTTTGAACTTCATAAATTAATTGACCTGCATTTAATTCCGGTACATATACTTTTTCTATATTATTGTTGTTTACTATTCTCATTAATTCCTCATCTGGAAATGGCCATAAGGTGTATGGAACAAATAATCCTGTATCTTCTAAATCACCATTTAACACTAATTCCTTGCAAACTCTTGATACAGATCCAAAGGAAAGCAATAGCTTATTACATTTTTCTGTATTCACGGTATGAAACAAAACTATATCCCTTTTATTCTTATTTATTTTATCTAATAATCTAGTTATAAGCTGTTGAGATACTTCTGTAGAGTTTGAAGGATAACCATATTCATCATGGTTAAGTCCTGTTACATGAGATTTGTATCCCTTCCCTATAACTCCCATAGGTGGAATTAAATCTTCTGTAAATTCATAAGCCTTAAAATCCTTTATATTTTCAGGTGATTTTCTATTTATAATCTCTATATCATCTTTCAAATGTACGCTTTCTCTCATATGAGCAATAACTTCATCCATTAACAAAATAACTGGCACTCTATATTTTTCTGAATAATTAAATGCCTTAATGGTTAATTCATATATAGTAGAAACACTAGTAGGCGCTATAACTATAACTGGGTGATCTCCATGAGTTCCCCATATACTTTGCATCACATCTCCTTGAGATACAGAAGTGGGAAGTCCTGTACTTGGTCCCCCCCTCATAACATCAACTATTACACAAGGTACCTCCGCCATAGAGGCATAACCTATCACTTCTTGCTTTAAAGAAAAACCTGGTCCACTAGTGGCAGTCATAGATTTTAATCCAGCCAAAGAAGCTCCCACCATAGCTGCTGCTCCGCCAATTTCATCTTCCATTTGTATGAATTTTCCTCCAACTTTAGGAAGTTTTACAGAAGATATCTCTGCTATTTCACTTGCTGGACTTATAGGATAACCTGCATAAAACTTCATACCTGCTTTTAAAGCCCCTTCAACACAAGCTTCATTACCTTGCATCAAAACCATATTACTCATGTTTATCCCTCCTCAAGTGAATAGCAAAATCCGGACATATATTTTCGCAGATCCCACATTCAATGCAATTTTCCTCATTTACTATCCTTACTTTTCCTAACTCTTGTTCTAATACTTTTTTAGGGCAAGATTCCACACAAAGACTACACCCCTTGCAAAAACTCTCATTTATATATAACATCCATATCCCCCTCTATGTTTTAAATTGAATACTCTATAACTTTTACTTATGAATCTTATAATAAATAAAGTAATCAAATTTGCTTTTGAATCTCTCTTCCCACTGATTTATAAGCTCAGATCTAAATTTAGGATGAGCTATATTTATAAGAGCCCTTGCTCTTTCTTTCAGAGTTTTTCCCCTTAATTCTGCTACTCCATACTCTGTAACCACATAGTGAATATCATTTCTAGAAGTGGTAACTGCTGCACCTTCATCTAAAAATGGAACTATCCTTGAAAGTTTTTCATTGGAAGCTGTAGAGGGAATGGCTATTATAGATTTTCCTTTACTTGCCATACCTGCACCTCTTATAAAATCCACTTGTCCACCTACTCCACTAAACTGCTTTAATCCTATGGATTCTGCAGCAACTTGACCCATTAAATCTATTTGTATACATGAATTTATGCATATCATGTTATCATTTTTGCTTATAACACAGGGATCATTCACATAATCCACAGGATGCATTTCTATCATGGAGTTATTGTTGGCAAAATCATAAAGCTTCTTAGTTCCCATTAAAAAAGTAACTATTATTTTATCTTTATGAATGCTCTTTCTTTTATTAGTTATTACCCCAGTTTCAACTAACTCTACTACGCCATCTGATATCATTTCAGAATGTATGCCTAAATCTTTTTTATCCTTTAAGTATAAAAGTACTGCATCAGGTATTGCCCCTATTCCAAGTTGTAATGTAGCACCATCTTCTATTAAAGTTGCACAATTTTCTCCTATAGCTTTTTCTACATCACTAATTTTTGAAGGTTTTAACTCCATAACTGGATAATCCACTTCCACAATGTAATCAATTTCACTAATGTGTATAAAGTTATCTCCTAAAATTCTAGGCATATTAGGATTGACTTCTGCTATTATTATGTTTGCACACTCTGCTGCTGGCTTTGTATAATCATTAGATACTCCAAAACTGCAAAATCCATGTTCATCCGGATTGCTCACTTGAATTATAGCTACATCTACTTTTAAATATTCCTCTCTAAAGAGCCTTGGTATTTCAGAAAAGAAACAAGGTGTGAAATCAGCTCTTCCACTATATGCCGCCTCTCTTGTAAAGGGCCCTAAAAAGAAAGAATTATGTCTAAAGTATCCTTCCATTTCTTCTTTTGCATAAGTGCTCTCCCCCATACCTACCATATGAACTATTTCTACAGAGGCATATTTTTTATTATCTCTTACCATAGCTTCTATAACTTTTTTAGGTTCACCTACAGCATGACCAATAACAACTCTATCCCTTGACTTTATCTTACTGGCTGCTTCCTGCGCAGATACTAGTTTTTTATTATATATCTCTTTCCAGTCCATAATTTCACTCCTTGTATATTTAAACTTATTCTTTAATATTGGCTATGTTTTTGGCAAGTTCTTTCTTTTGTCCTAAATTGCTTTGTCTTGAAATCATAATCCTCTGTGCCTGTGGGGAGCCAGCCCCATGCATAGATTCTGTTCTATAGCCTACTGCTGCACTACCCAAAGTTATATTTTCTATAAGTCTTAATATTCTCATCCTATTTTCTGTGGATACGCTAGCTACTCCCTTTAAATACTTTTCTACATATGGTCCTATTTTTGGATCTTTAAAATCCTTTTCGGAAGGCATGGTAACCATTAGACCTCCAGCTATATCTTCAGCTAATCTAGCAATTTCATAAGGATATCTTGTTATATTTTGCTTACAAACATTAGCAAGCAATAAGTCTATTTGATAGTTTCCGG
The DNA here is from genome assembly GCF_018919175.1 of Clostridium simiarum. Lineage (GTDB taxonomy): Bacteria > Bacillota > Clostridia > Clostridiales > Clostridiaceae > Clostridium_L > Clostridium_L simiarum. Next base: position 1,482,659 of record NZ_JAHLQL010000001.1, read on the forward strand.
ACTTAGTCTCAGAACCTTCACAAGAGCAAGCAATTCCGCAACTATATAAAGTTTCATTTAAGTGGATCATTTCTATAAGTTTATCTTTTATGTGCGAAGCTTTATTAGCACCATTATAATCTGCTGCCACTGCCGCCGCTCCAATTAACACATCTCCAACCCCAACTTTGCATCCTCCATAGCTTTGTCTATGATATCCTGCAAATCTTTCTACCATCATGCCTGCAAATTCACTCTCTCCATTTAAAAAGATTCTTTCATTTGGTACAAATACATCTTCAAATATAGTTAATGTTTCGTGACCACCAAAATTTGAGTTCCCTAAATCTATATCTGCATTTTCTTCAAGCTTTCTAGTATCACAAGATTGACGACCATATATACTAAACACTCCTTCTGTATCTACTGGCACCGAAAAAGATATAGCCCAATCTTTATCATCAGGTCCCATACTTATGGTTGGCATAACAAGTATTTCATGAGAATTTACCATTCCAGTTTGGTGAGCTTTTGCTCCTCTTACTATCACTCCATCCTCTCTTCTTTCAACCACTCTAAGGTATAAATCTGGATCTGATTGTTTACTTGGTGATAAAGATCTATCTCCCTTAGGATCTGTCATAGCACCATCTACCACTAAGTCATTTTCTTGAACAAATATCATGTATTTTTTAAACCTATCATGATAGTCTGTTCCATAAGCCTTATCTATTTCAAAAGTCGTACTATAAACAGCGTTGAAAGCATCCATACCTACACAACGCTGAAAACAGGATGCAGTATTTTGCCCACACAAACGTTGCATTTTAACTTTATTTATAAGATCTTGAGTATTTTGATGAATATGACAAAATCTATTTATTTTTTTTCCTGTTAAATTAGATGTTGCAGTCATTATATCTTCATATTCTGGGTTTTGTGCAAGTTCATAAGTCATTGCTACTGAGTTTAAAGAAGGTCTTATAATTGGATGATCCACAGGATTTTCTATTAACTCACCAAATAAATACACTCTTTGTTTCAATAATCTTAAACTTTCTATATACTCTTCTCTAGTTTTTAAAGCCATATTAGTACACCCCTTTTTTTATTTTCAATACTTATAGTGAGCAACTCTAATGCCAACTCTGTAAATTCATATTTTAATGGTACACAAATTTACAACTGAATCCTTTATACATCAGCATCTAGATATTTTTTTAACAATATATTTTTATAGTTAATTTTGAGCAAAAAAAAATCATACAACATGAATTTATGATTGGAAAAATACAATAAATTCATGTTGTATGACGTAAAGCATTGAAAACACTTAATTATATATATTACTGCAAAATTGCACACATTGCTTTTTTGCAACTTTTTATTTATTATTACTAACCTTTGATAGATTTCTGCCTCTTTCTTATTAGAGTAGATGGATCTACACCTAAAGCTTTTGCTGCCATTCTTATATTTCCATACCTATCTATAGCATCATCTATTATTTCTAACTCTATCTTTTGTATTATTTCTTTTAAACCATACCCTTTTATACACAGATTATTTATACTAAAAGTTAATTCTCTATTTCCTTCCTTGTAAATATAATCATTTAAATCATTTTTTCTAATAAATCCTTCTCTTTGCATTACTATATGTCTTTCTACAATATTTTTAAGTTCCCTTATATTTCCTGGCCATTCATACCATTGTAAACAATCCAAAGCCTCTTCTTCAAACTCACACTTAAAATTATATTTTTCATTTATGATTTTGGAAAAATACTTTACAAGAGGAACTATGTCCCCTTTTCTTTTTCTAAGTGGAGGTATCTCTATTGGAAAAACACTAAGCCTGTAATATAAATCTTCTCTAAACTCTCCTTTTTCCACAAGATCTTTTAAATCCTTATTAGTTGCACCTAGAACCCTAACATCAACTTTTGTACTTTTTATTCCTCCTACTTTTTCTATTTGTTTTTCCTGTAACACTCTTAAAAGCTTTACCTGAACTTCTAAAGGTAATTCTCCTACTTCATCTAAAAATACAGTTCCCTCATGGGCTAATTGAAATAATCCTATTTTTCCTTCTTTACTAGCACCAGTAAAGGCTCCTGCCTCATATCCAAAAAGCTCAGATTCTATTAAATTTTCAGGTATGGCTCCACAATTTATGGTTATAAAAGGTTTATCTTTTCTCTTGCTATTATAGTGCATATATTTTGCTAATCCTTCTTTTCCTACACCTGTTTCACCTAAAATTAATACAGTAGTGTCAACTTTTGATAAACTTGTAACAATTTTCAATATATCAATCATTAATTTATCTTCAACTATCATATCACTTATTTTAAAAATATTATCTTTCATATTTTCTATAGTATAGCTACAGTCACATAAAGAAGTCTTACTAGTATAAGATTCATAATTTGAATCATTAAATTTCATATATATTCTCCTTTATTTTTAATTAATGAGTGAAACTACCAAAACCATTTCCGAATACCTCATATATGTTATTTACTGTAACAAAAGCATCCTGATCTATAGTATTTATGAAATTTTTAAGCCTAATAAATTCCCTCCTTCCCATGATACTAACAATTACCTTTTTATTTTCATCACTAAATCCGCCTATAGCCTCGTATATAGTTGAACTCTTTTCTAATTCCTCTATTATATATTTTCTTACCTCTTCATATTTACTACTTATTATTGTAACTTGCTTATTCATATTAAGCCCTTCAATTATGCTATCTATTATGAATCCATTTATTATAACCCCTAACATAGAAAACATAGACAGTCTAGGTCCAAAAGCAAAACCAGCCATAACAGTTATGCTTAGATCTGCTAAAAGTACAGCTTTTCCTAGATTTATATGGAAAAACTTGTTTAAAATTTTAGCTATTATATCTGTTCCTCCAGTAGAAGCATTTTCATTAAAAACTATAGCCATGCCTCCTCCTGATATTATTATTCCAAAAATAAGCTCTAAAAACAGTTCACCTGTTATAGACTTTTGGATAGGAATAATCTTTTCTAATATAAGTATCATAAAAGAAACTCCTAAACTTGAATAAATAGTTTTTATCCCAAAATTTTTTCCTATAGCTAAAAAAGCTACTATAAATAATACTAAATTTATAATTATCATAAGTATTCCAACCGATAGTGCTGGTATGAAGCTATTTATTACAATGGCTAGGCCATTAGCACCACCAGTAGCTAAATTGTTTGGCATTAAGAAAAAATACATTCCTAAAGCTACCATTGCAATTCCTAAATTTATAACAATAAAATCCCTTACTTTTCTACCCATAAAGACCCCCCTTTTTAATATTATGAAATCATCAAAAAACCCCTTAACCTTAAGGCTAAGAGGCATGAAGACACAACAGATGAAAGTCATAAGTACCCAGAACTTTAAAAGACAACCGTACTTATAACAATTATCAGCTAATCAACACCCCCTATCACTCGTAGAGTTAAAGTGCACCAATAAAGGCAGGTCTTCTGACTTTGGATCATAGTTACTTTATACCTTCCCGACATAGGTCAGTGGTTTATTACCTAAAGCTTCTCCCCATTACAGCGGCGGGACCGTTCAGGAATTTCACCTGATTCCCTTTTAAATGAAAGAAATAATTCTTCCATACCCTTATCTACATTTATTAACTTGTACTACTATCTCAAGTATATTGTTTTGATAAAAAATAGTCAATGTTTCTCTGAAATATAAAGTATATTTTTTGCACTATACATTAATGATTTTAAAATTTATCCATTATATAGTTCTATTATATATTGATACACCCTTTCTATATCCGAAATATTATAATTTTTACATCTATTATTCTGATTTATGGGTAAATTATTTTTATAATCTAAATTTATATTATATTTTCTTTCATCAGGCATAAAAACTCCATCTAAATCGTGATTAATAAGTATCCTTATATCATTTTCTAAAAAATCCTCTATACTTTTAATATAACTTATTTCTAGTTCATAAAGGTCTATAAAAATTATCATTAAATCAAGTCCACCTAAATCCCAAGTCTCCTCAACACTGTTAATTGTTAATTTATTTTTATAATATAAACTTTTTAAAGGTAAAAAGTTTATATTATAAAGCTCAGCTAATGAAATATCGGAATATACTCCACATCTATAACCATTTAATCTAAAAATCTCTTGTAATTTTAAAGTACTAAGCATTCCCTCTTCCTTTTCTCCTACAATCAAAATCACAGGTATGTTAACATGAAAATATTTTTCTAAATTATAAGTAAATTGTTTTTGTATACCTGTAAACCAAACCTTATTCTTATACTCCACAGCTAACGGCTCCAGATTTTCACATAAATCATTCACATAAACTAATCCTTTATTATAACTAGATAAATTTTCGGCAAAGTAATTTAAATTAAAATTTTTACAGTAAAAGTCTTTTATAACTATGGTATCAAACTCTTCACAAATTTCATTATCTATACATTCTTTTATATATTTTAAAATCTTACACTTGTCTTTCTCATATATAAATTTTTCTTCAATTATATTAAATGTATATAGGCTATTATTTTTCTTAAAGTTTTTATTATTTACTATATTAAATATAACTGCTTTATCTAGCCAATCTGGGTGATTATATAATATATTTTTATCCATAATATCTTTATAGTTTAGTGAGTCTTTTAATAACCTATACTTCATGTCTGTAACTGAATTAAGGGTATTATCCTCTCTTATTATATTGTATACCTTAGCGGTTATATAGGGTGCTGCAAAACTATTACACATATTGCTTTCTTCTTCTTCAAAATAGTTTTTCAGTTTATGTATTGAAGGAGCTAATATGTCTACACCATCTATAGGTCTATAATCATATATGTATTCTCCATGTTGAACTGGTTCCTTTAAAGTTTTTACTCCTATTACATTTGAAAAAGATGCTGGATAAGTTATCTTATCATCATTACTGCTTGCTGCAATTATGATCATTCCTTTATTTGCAGCATAATTAATTAATTTACGTATGTCCTCTTTCTCATTTATATCCGTAGAACCTAAGCTTAAATTTGCAATGCCAATATTATTTTCTAGACACCATTCTATAGCCTTTATAAGTTGCTTACCTGTAGTTTTCTTGCTTTTATTTATTATTTTAATACTATTAATTATGGCTTCCTTAGTATATTTTTTTATTATGGATGCACATACCGTACCATGACTATATTCTATTTTATCTGATTTATACTTAGTTATATTGCAATTAACATCTATTTCAATACTACTTTTTACTCTGTGAATATTATTATAAAATTTCACATTTATTCCATCATCAATAATAGCTATTTCATTGTATTTCAACATATTACCCACTCCATAATAGTTTTAAAAATAATTATAGCTTGCATAGCTTAAATTATTTCAGCATGCAAGCTATAAAATTTATATACATTGCTTATAAATTACCTCTGTTATTGTATTTACAGTTTTAATTTTACCTTTTACAATATCCTCTTCCGATATAGTTATATTAAATTGTTTTTCTATATCAAAGAAAAAACATAATAAATCACTTGGTTCCATTCTTATAGCTTTTCCTAATAAATTTAAATCCCATATATTTTCTTTTTTATCTATATTTCTTTTATATTTATTACTTAATATATCTAAAAGCTTTTCTCTTATAATTTTTTTATCCTTCATCATAATCCTCCAAACCTTTAAATAGCCTGAATATCCGAATAAGATGATAGCTTGTCTATTAAATATTCCGCTAAGTCTTCTTTATTTTTCTCATTTAAAATATTAAAAATCTTAAAATCTAGATTATTAAATTTTCTTATTTTGTCATCTATGAAATCACTATCTAAAGTTAAAAATCCAAACCTATTCGTAAAATCTAACATCTTAAAGTCACCCTTTAAAGGTGTTATATTAAAAGCATCTATTTCTAATCCTAATTTGTACTTTAAAGACTCATGCATTGTAGTAAAATATCTTTCATCATAATCCTCATATAAAGTACTCATAACCACTGAATCAAATTGGACAGCATTACAAACCTCAAAAGCTAAAATACCAAACTTGTTTGTATAGTTATTATTGTAAGGCATAACTCCACCAGGTACTCCTATTAAAATAATATCTGGTTTTTCCGTTAACTCAATATTTTTGACATAGTGATTAAATAGCATTACTTTATTAGATTCATTCATACCACAATTTACCATAAACTTAGGAAATGAATGAAAGCCCATAATCTCCGAATAATGCTTTGTCCCAATCTGTGAAACCTTATATCCTTGATTTATAAACTTTTCTCTAAGGGCAAGTTGTATATCAAACTTTCCAGTTCTTTCAGTAGTACCAAAGACCCCTATAACAGGAACATTTATATCAAATATATATTCTTTGTCTATTAACTTAAAGTCGAATTTATTCTCTTTTGTATATTGTTTAAATCTGCCATCTTTAATCTCACACAACTTTTCAATTCTTTCTTTAAACTTATCTGGAATTTCTATTGTACATACTATATCCTTTCCATCATTCAATGCCTTTTCTATCTTAGGAAATATCATTTCTTCAAAATCTATTACCATATCTGATTCCACAAATATCACACACTGGCATAAATTTAGTGCTGTATCAAAATCATCAGTTATGGTCTTATTTATCTCTTTTCCACCATCTAAAACTCCACAATCTTTTCCACAAAATCCCCAACCTTTTGGTGAAACAGTATATATAACATCGTATTCTTCTAATAAGTCATTATATCTTATTAAAGGTAATGATTCTCTATCCACTGGATATATCATAGCTTTTTTCTTTGTCACCCTCTTCACCTCCATACCTTAAACATATTCTACTAACTCAATACTCTCGAAGGAGTCGCCATATTCTTTTAAAATACAATATTCTTTAAGCATGTTTCCAATACTTTGCCTTACTTCTTTGCATCTTGTCATTTTTCTTTCAGCGGATAGCTTGTTTAAATCATCTGCTGCTGAAGCACAGAGAAAACAATACCTATAAGCCCAGCAGCTTTTACAACTTTCTTCTGTAAGCTTTCCAATATTTAAAATATCCCTTACCTTTTCCATATAGAATCCTTCATCTACATTTCCTATTCTCATAGCTTCGGAAGATTCATTTACTCTCTCACAGGGATACAAATTCCCATATATATCAACAAACAATCTTTGAGCCCCTGGTACACATGGACCACCTGGATGTCCCTTTTCCCCTTGAATTTCTCTACGTCTTTCTTCAAATATTTTGTTTCTCAAATTTGTGTAATGACCATTTACCATTTTTGATAAATACTTTTCTTCTAATCTACCTGTTTTGGATAAGAATAATTTAAATAACTCATAATTATAATCACTTATATACTCCTCCCCATCTACCTTTCTCTCCTCTTTTGCATGATCTTCGTTTAAGCTAGAAAAATTTATATTAGAATCTTTTATAACATCATAGGTTGTAAAAAACTCATTTATACAACCAAAATCATTATCTATATCCATGACACAGTTAAAAGTTATAGTTTTGAAATATTCTGGAAACTTCTTCTTTATCATATCTAAATTTTTAATGACAGATTCAAAGGTTCCTTTTCCTCCAAAAAAATCCCTGTTTTTATCATGAACATTTTGTGGTCCGTCTAAACTTACCATCAAACTTATATCATGTTTCTCCATATAATCAATAATCTCTGGAGTAAGTAGTGTTGCATTTGAAGTCATATTAAAAAGCACTTTTTTTCCCTCTACTTTACTCTCTGTATAATCTATACATTTTTTAATAAGTTCAAATTCTAATAATGGCTCTCCACCGTAAAACCCTATACTTATTATTGAATTATCTGTACTATGATTTATATAGAAATCTATAGCTTTTTTAGCAGTGTTAAAATCCATTTTTTTATTCGCATGCTCTCTGTTATAAAAGCCTCCAGAATAAGGACAGTATTTACATCTAAGATTACATTGCTGTGTAACTTGAAGAATTAATAGGTTCACTTTGTTTTTAAGATGAAATTCTAATAATTCGTCCTCTGGATGAATTATTTCAGAAAATCTATGGCTCGAAAGATATCCTTGAGATTTCATCTTTTTAAGTGTAGTATTATCATTTATAGCTTGTTCACTAACACTTCCTTTATGTATACTCTTTAAAATATTACCACATTCTTTATTTATTTTTAGTATACAATTGGTATTTACATCATATACATAATTATTATTATAAGTATCAAATGTATATATAAACGGCTTTTGTTCTTCCATAACCATCACCCTTTATCAAATTTTTAACTTTATTTTGTAATAAATATTTTTTATATAATTAGAAATTTTTCAAAGGATTCAGGAATTTAAACTCCTGAATCCTTATTTATAAACTACAAATTACAATAAATAATGTGTAGTTAGACTTCTTTTAATACTTTTATTTAACTTTTCATAATTTATTCTCTAAAGCTATTGCTTCCTTCAAGTGACTTGAAATTTCTATAAGAACTTTGACCATCATTTTTCTTACAATAGCTTGAACATTCACAGCCACATCCAGCATATATGTTGTAAGATTCTAAATTTTCCTTTTTGAAATTTGATTTTTTAGTTAGCTTTTTCATAAAAAATCCTCCCACATTATAAAATAAGATTTAATAACTTAAATGTTAATATTCATAGTAACTAATACTACCTTGAAGTGACTTAAAATTTTTATAAGCTAATGTTCCACTATATGGATTACAACTACAGTCGCAACTGCAACTAGTAAAGATGTTAAATTGTTCTATAGTTTTCATGTTTGTATGCATAGCCTTACCTAACTTTTTCATAAAACCCTCCCACATTATAAAATAATATTTAACAAATTAAATGTTAATAGTCAGACATAAGAACACTACCTTGAAGTGACTTAAAATTTCTATAAGCTAATGTTCCACTATATGGATTACAACTACAGTCACAACTACAATTAGTAAAGATGTTAAATTGTTCTATAGTTTTCATGTTTGTATGCATAGCCTTACCTAACTTTTTCATAAAACCCCTCCTTTCCTCTTTAACTTATTTGAATCCTTGAATTTATAAGTTCAAGTACACAAACCTAATTAATCTTAAATTTCTTCTTCATATAACCTTTTTTCCTAAACTAAGATAATATTTATTTACTAATTCTTTATAAAACTCATTTTTATTTAGTAGATCATAATGACTACCAACACAATCTATTGAACCGTTATTCATTATTATTATTTTGTCCATAGATTTTAATAAATCTATGTCTATTTTATGAGTTATCATTATTAAGGTTTTATCTCTAAAATACTCTTTAACTAAATTACTCATATATAGTTGAGTCTTAAAATCACAGTTTGAAGTTGCTTCATCAAAAATTAGCACATCAAAATCCTTAGCCATCGCTCTTGCTATAGCTAATCTTTGTACTTGTCCACCTGATAATTTCACTCCTCTTTTACCTAAAATAGCTTCATATTTCCCAGGAAGTTTATCAATAAACTCAGAGGCCCCACTCTTTTTACATATATCTTTTATGTGCTTAATATTTTTATTGGAAAATAAACTTATATTATCTTTTACACTACCATCAAATATATAGCTATCCTGGTTAACTACAGAAAATATATTTCTATAATCTTTAAACTTTATATCTTTTATATTTAAATCATTCATATATATATTGCCTTCTGTAGGTTCATATAACCCTAATATTAATTTTATAAGAGTACTTTTTCCTGAACCATTATTTCCAAGTAATATTACTTTTTCTCCTTTATCTATCTTTAAGTTAATATTTTTTAACACAATTTTTTCTTCATTATATGCAAAGCTCACATCCTTTAGCTCTAAATCTCCATTTATTTCATTATGCTTTATTTTATTATTTCTCTGTTCGTCTTCCATATTTAAGAAATCAAATAACCTTTTAGCAGATGGATATACTGTAGAAAATGAATAACCTACATTAAGTATTATTGATATTGGATTAGTTACATAAGTAGAATATGTAAGAAAAGCAAAAAGACTCCCTATGCTTAGTTCATCACCTATAACCATATAAGCTCCTAATACATACAATAAAGTAGTTAGCCCTTGAACTAAAGACATTTCACACATATCATTTATCTTGTCTAAATACCCAAACTTAACATCTGTTTTTATTAATTTTCTTTGTTTTTTAGTAAATTCTTTCTTCTTTACATCGTACACATTCCAAAGCTTTATTTCTCTAATTCCTGATACAGTATTTCCAAACCATGAGTAATAATCTGAGTTATACTCCATATAATTTTGAAATAATTTTTCTTTTTTCTTTGATAATATTGATGTTGCCTTATATTTTAATGGAATAAATATAATTACACATAAAGTAAGTTTGTAGTCTATAAGTAACAATCCTATAAGCCCTCCTACAAACTTTAAAACTTCTGTTATAATCAATAAAGTACATCTATCTGACAGTTTTGAAAGATTCTCAACATCCATAGATATGTTTTTCATTATTTCAGTTACATTATTTTCATCATAATAACTCATCTTAACTTTAAATAGCTTGGACATACACTTACTATTCAATCTATACTTAATTTTGCTATTTATGTTTAATAGATATTTTGTTTGAATCAATTCTATAAATTGTTGAAATATCACTATAGTAAGAGCTATTAAGGAATATTTAATTACTGTATAAATATGTTTATTAATTAATCCCTCATCCATTATTTTTTTTGCAATAAGGGGTGTAAACATTGATATAATCGTTCCTAATATCATAGTAAATATTATTAACATTAGTTTTTTATTATATGGCTTAAAAATATTTAATATTTGCTTAGTAACTTTTTTATCTTTAAGTATTATTATAACGTTCACCCCATTCTTTTTTCCTTTTAAGGTATATATTTACATTTATTATATACTTGCTAAGATTCATTGTCAATATTTACCACTAATTTTACATAAAATTAGTGGTATCAAATAATTTTGCTTTTAAATTAAAATTATTTGATACCACTAAGGCCTAACACATATTAATTGTGTTAGGCCTTTTGTTTACCTTATATAAAATAATCTTTAATTATTTAATAGAGTTTTCTACTTCTTTTAACATTTCAGTAGTTGATCCTAATCCACCTGGGGATATATACCAATACTCTGGATTTAATGAAATAACTTTATTGTTTTTATATGCTTCTGTAGTCTTTATTAAATCATTTTCTAATATTTTATTTACTGATTTTTCTCCACCAGAAACCACGGCACCTCTATCAATTACAAACATATAATCTGGATTCTTTTCTACAACATATTCAAAAGTTATCTTTTGTCCATGGGTTGATGCATCTATATTTTCGTCAGAAAGTGGAAATCCAAGTTCACTATGTATAAGCCCAAATCTTGAATCTTTTCCATATACACTTAATGAACCATTATTAGTTAAAGTTACTAAAGCTTTTTTTCCACTCTCAGAAGCCTTTTTGTTTATAGCATTTATAGACTCATCTAACTTTTTAATTTCAGCTTTCACAAAATCTTCTTTCTTAAATATTTCACCTAATGTTTTTAAATTACTCTTTAAAGATTCCATGTATTTTCCATCTTCTATATTAAGATATATTGTTGGAGCTATCTTATTAAGGTCTTCATATACTTTAGACTGTCTTCCTGATATAAATATTACATCTGGCTTTAGTTCATGTATCTTTTCAAAGTTAGGCTCAAATAATGTACCTGCATCTAAATATTTATCATCCTTAAACTTTTGAAGCCCTGTTGGAAGGTTTGACTTTGGAAGTCCTGCTATTTCTATACCCATCTTATCTAAGGAATCTATAGTACCATAATCGAATGCTACTATCTTTTCTGGCTTCTTATTTAAAGTTGCCTCTCCAAGACTATGAGTAATTTTTATGTCCGTATTTTTAGCTTCTTCTTTTTTATTGTCTTTAGATTTAAAGAAGAAAGCTCCTCCAATAATAGCAACTATCAAAATTCCTACTATTATACTTACTTTTTTGTTCATGTCCTTCACCTCAATAATTTATTATATTAACTTAAATTAAGTTTCAAATTTATTTTTATTCTATGACTCTCCGCTCTAATACTTCCATGTTCTTCAAAGTTGGAATAAAGAGTAGCTACGTCTCTGGATAAGGATTTCTATGCTTTACAGAAAGTAAAAACTCCCTCTAAAGACAAGAATTCTGTGTATATTTAGAAATATATACAAATTCTTTGATCTTCTATATTTTCTATCTTAAAATCCATCTCATATATATCACTTAAGATATTCTTATCTATAATTTGATTGGTATTACCTTGGCTTGCTATTACTCCGTCTTTTAAGGCAATTATATAATCTGAATAACAGGATGCAAAGTTAATGTCATGTATTACTAATATAACTGTTTTATTAAGTTCTTCTACCAAGTTTCTTAAGATTTTCATAATCTGTACTGAATGCTTCATATCTAAACTATTTAACGGCTCATCTAAAAGTATATACTCTGTATTTTGAGCAACTACCATAGCTATGTAAGCTCTTTGCCTTTGTCCACCACTTAGTTGATCTAAATATTTATTTTCTATATCTTTAAGTTCTAAATACTCTATAGCATCATCAACATATTTCCAATCTTCTTCTGTAAGATTCCCCTCACAATAAGGAAATCTTCCAAAGCTAACTAACTCTTTAATGGTTAATCTTATATTTATGTGGTTAGACTGTTTTAATATAGAAATTTTTTTAGCCAGTTCCTTATTGTCCCAATGACCAACTTCTTTACCATCTATAAACACCTCTCCACCATCTTTACTAATAAGACGACTTATTATAGATAACAAAGTACTTTTTCCTGCTCCATTAGGTCCAATAAAAGAAGTTATCTTTCCTTTTTCTATATTTAAAGATACATCATCTACAACTGGCTTATTTCCATACTTTTTTGTTACATTCTTTATCTCTATCATGCCTTACTCTCCTTTAACAGCAGATACATAAAATAAACTCCTCCAATGAAATTTATAATAACGCTTAAGGTTGTACCAAAATTTAAAAATCTTTCAACAATAAGTTGTCCTCCAACTAAAGCTATAATTCCTATAAATATAGAACCTGTAATTAAGTATCTATGTTTGTAGGTTTTTATGTATTCATAGGTAAGATTTACAACAAGCAATCCTAAGAAGGTTATAGGTCCTACCAATGCAGTAGATATAGATACTAATATAGCAACTACTATAAGCATCTTTTTTACAACTTTATCATAGGAAACTCCTAGATTTATCGCCTGTTCTCTGCCTAAAGACATAACATCTAATACTTTTACATAATCATACACATAGGCTATAACTAGTAGAACTCCTATAATAGATATAAGAAGTATATCTGTATTTATACTATTAAAACTAGCAAACATCTTATCTTGGATTATTAGAAACTCATTTGGATTAATAAGCATCTGCATAAAAGATGATAAACTTTGGAACAAGGTTCCAAATATTAATCCTGCTAATAGTAAAAAGAAAATACTTTTTTCTTCTCCTATAAATAAAAGTTTGTATAAAATCATCGAAAAAAGCACCATAAGAGCAACAGACACAAGAAAATTAACATTATTATTCATAATAGCAATATTATTAGCTCCAAATATAAAGACTACAAAGGTTTGTATAAACATATATAAAGAATCTAACCCTAGTACGCTGGGAGTTAATATCCTATTGTTAGTTATTGTCTGAAATATCATTGAAGAAAAAGCTATAGACCCTGCTGTTAAACTTATAGCTAGTACCTTTAAAGCTCTTCTTGGTAATACATAATCATAATTGTTTTTATTTGCTCCTATAAATATGAATAGTATTATGAGTACTATTGCAAAAACCCCTAATAAAACTACTCTTCTCCTATGCTTCATTTCCATTCCTCCTAAACAAGAGATAAAGGAATATAGCACTTCCTATTACCCCAACTATAAGTCCTATTGATATCTCATAAGGATAGATAATTAATCTACCTAATATGTCACAAGCTAAAAGAAAAACTGCTCCAAGTAGCGCTGTATCATAAAGGCTATTTTTTAAGTTATCTCCCTTATAAAGGGTAACTATATTAGGTACTATAAGCCCTAGGAATGGTATTTTTCCTATAGTAATAACTACTACTGATGATATTAAAGACACTATTATAAGCCCTACATTTACAACCTTATTATAATTAAGACCTAAGTTTTTAGAAAAATCCTCTCCCATGCCTGCCACTGTAAACTTATTAGCATAGAGAAAAGCTACTATCACAAGAGGTATGCTTAAATACATAAGTTCATAGCTTCCTTTAATAACCAATGAGAAATCTCCCTGTAACCATGAAGAAATACTTTGCACAAGATTGTATTTATAGGCAAAGAATGTGGTTATTGAATCTATTATATTTCCAAGCATTATCCCTATCAGTGGTATAAAAATAACATTTTTAAACTTTATTTTCTTTAAGATTTTCATAAATAAAAATGTACCCGCTAAAGAAAATATAAATGAAACTATCATTTTTTGAATAGGACTAGCCGAAGAAAATATCATTAATGAAACTAAAATCCCTAATTTAGCACTATCAATGGTAGCAGCTGTACCTGGTGATACAAATTTATTACGACTTATTTGTTGCATAATAAGTCCTGCTATACTCATACTACTCCCTGCTACAATAATGCTTATAAGCCTTGGAATTCTACTTATTAATAAAACTTTAAGTTTAACCTCATCTGGATTAAATATATCAAAAAAACTAATATCCTTTACTCCAATAAATATGGAGCAAATAGACAAAATAATAAGTGCCAAAATTAAATACCGCTTTTTCATAAGTCCTCCCCTATACAAGTAACCAATATTATCCTTGACACCTCCATTCTTCAATTGATATAATCACAAATGTAAATGCATTTGATTTTTATTATCAATTACATTCTACAGGTTTATGAATTATTTAATATTAACTAGAGTTAGATTTTTATAACTATATTTAGATAATTTTAAAAGGAGTGATAGTTATCTTCTTAGCCAATAATCATATATCATCTACTATAGAAAAGTTCTTTTTATGTACTAGCATTCCAGTAAAAGCCTTTAAATTCAATGGAGAGCTGATTCATTCTGTTGGCTATAATAGCATGCTTCAAGATATATTTGATAATAATAATATTTACGAAAATTTAAATAAAGAAAGTCTTAATGATAAAGGTTACTACATTATTAACACTCCTTTTCTAGATGGAGTAAGTTTTGCCGCTTTTTATATTTGTACTAAGAATATTAATAGAGGTATATATATCATGGGACCTTATGCTTCATCTAAGGTAACTCACCTAGGTATTTCGTATAAGCCCCCCTGCTGTATTCCACATTTAATTTCTCTACTTAGAAATATTGCATGGGATAGCAATTACACGAAACAAAAAACCTGCATAAATGAATCATCCTATAGCTTACATGTAAAAAAAGCCATAGACTTTATTGATGCAAGATATAGTGATGATATAACCTTAAATGATGTATCTGAATACCTCAATATAAATAAATCTTATTTCTGTACCATGCTAAAAAAAGGAACTGGTAAAACATTTTCTACTTTGCTTAATGAAGTCAGGATTGATAAAAGTAAAGAATTATTAATACAAAGTAATTTATCTATATTAGATATAGCACTGTCTGTAGGATTTAACAGTCAAAATTACTATAGCTCAATGTTTAAAAAGCTAAATAATAAGACTCCTATGGAGTTTAGAAATGAATTTTTTTAAGTACCATTCATATAGCATATAATAAATACAAGCCTATTGATAACTTAAAAAGCTACATAATCCATTAATAAATGGTTAAATTATAAGATAATAGACGGCAAAATATGAATTATATAGAATAAAAAATATTATTTGTATTAACCCTTAAAGGAGATTTCACATGGAAAAATATATATCTAATGTTGTTTCGCCGAAGGTTAGCATCGCTCCTATGGTGGACAGAACTGATAGACATTTTAGATACTTCGCTAGGATACTTACGAAAAAACCTCTACTATACACGGAAATGATAAGTTGTCAAGGTATTATTAATGGTAATAGAAAGCAATTACTAGATTTTAATACTATTGAAAAACCTCTCTCTCTACAGATTGCAGGTAGTAGTCCTGAAGAAATCTATGAGGCTGTGAAAATTGCCGATAATTGGGACTATGATGAAATTAATTTAAATGCAGGTTGTCCCTCTGATAGAGTATCCGGTAATCTTATGGGTGCTACCTTAATGGCATATCCAAAACTTGTTAAAGAAATGGTTGATGCTATGGCCTCTGCCACAAAAAAGCCCATAACAGTTAAACATAGGATTGGCATTGATGGTAAAAACATACTGCCTCAATGCTTTAATAGAACTTTACTTGATAGATATGAGGATATGGTTAATTTTATTTCTATAGTAGAAAAATCTAGAGTCCACAGATTTATTATTCATGCAAGAATTGCAATATTGGAAGGTTTAAGTCCAAAAGAGAATAGGGAAATCCCACCTTTAAGATATGAAGAAGTTTACAGATTAAAAAAAGAATTTTCACATCTTAATATAGAAATCAATGGTGGAATAAAAACTCTAGAGGAGATTAATCATCATCTTAAATTTGTTAACGGTACAATGATTGGAAGAGCTGCTTATAATAACAGCTTTATCTTAAGAGAATTAGACTCACTTTATAATAAAGGTGAAATAAACAACATATCAAGAAAAGAGGTTATAGAGGAATTTATACCTTATATAGAAAGTTTAGAAAACCTTGGAGGCAATTCTTTTTATGCTATTAAACATATGATAGGATTATTTGAAGGTAAACCTGGAAGTAAAAGATGGCGACAGATACTTGGAACTCCTGCTTCCAAAAATATAAAGGCTTCAGAACTTCTTAAAATAGCACTAAAAGAACTTCCTTTAGAGATTTAATAATAAGCATCTTTATTATTAGCCTTAGGAGATGTTTTACCATCTCCTTCTTACTCTCTTTTCTTAGAAAGAACTATAAATGATACTACCATATATTACATGAATTTTTTTTGTAATTCTTATTAACTTACCTTAGAATAATTATTTATCTTAATACCTCAACTTCCCCATGTTCGATTTTTATTTCATCATTAAAAATTAAGGTACCTTTGAATACAAAATCCTTATGATAACTACATTGATTATTTCCTCCAAACATTGTATTCATTCCAATTGCAATATGAATTGTACCTTTTGCTTTTTCATCTAGCGCTGTATATCCTACTAAATCAGTTACATTTTCATTTAATCCAATTCCTAGTTCACATAATACATTAGCATTTTCAGGTAAGGTTTTTAAGTACTCATTAAATATTTCAGATGAGGAATTAATTAACCTTCCATACTTAAAAGTTAAAACTAAATTTTCTAATATTTTTCCTTCTAAGAAAAGTTTTTCTATAAATATTGAACCCTTTGCTGAATTTTCAATTGGCGCTATATAAATCTCACCACAAGGTAGATCCCCATCCCCTGTATCAATATACCAATGTCTATTCTCTAGAGATAAATATAATTCATGATCTTTGTCTGTAATTATTTTAGCTAAATCTTTATTTAACAAAGCATTTACCATATCATTAGATTTTATTTTTAATTCATCATAATTTATATTGTAAGCCTTCATCATAAGAGTTTTATACTCTTCAAAATCTAAATTTGAGCCTAGTGAATTTTCTATTGTAGGTACTGTAATTTGAACAAATTTTTCCTTGTTGGATAAAGCTTTGAATAATTCTCTCATGTATTCTCTATAAAAATTAATCTTATCTTTTGGAAACTCTTTATGAGGCTTCACTGGTTCATAAGTACAAATATCTATTACAACACTTACCTCTTCAAAGCTCTTAAAAAACCTCTGGCTATAACACTTATCTTTAGTAGCTTCAAACAAATTTTTGTAATATATTCTTGAATGCTGTTGTTCCATTGGAGTTGCACCTATTGCTGCTACTTCATAACTAAAATCCTTCAGTATTTCTCTTTCCTCATCTTCTCCCCATAATTGAAGTAGTACAATATCTCCCTTTTTTATTCCTATTGCCTCAACAATTCTCTTAATCAATTCCCTTTTAAACATAGCTCTATACTCCTAAAATATATTTTTCTTAATATTTTCTCACTAACTTGTAAATCCCATTTTCTCTCTCTAGAAGCTTTTCTGCCACCATGTCTCTTCTTATTGTGCAAAAATCTTCATGATAATCTGCTATAATTATATTTACTTCCCTTTCAGTGTATTGCATATTTTCTTCAAATTTTTTTGCTATTTCCTCTAACACTATTCTTTTTTTCTTTTGCTGTACAGGAATAGATTTTAAACTTCCATATTCAAAAAAGGCTTCTATTACCTTTTTCCTATATTGTTCTTCTCTTTCCTTTTCAATGTTTTTATTAGATATATCTGATTTTATCAATTCTTCTAGAGAGATTTTAAATATCTTCTTATTCACACTGTAAACTACGTAGTACTGCTCCTTCTTTGAGTAAACTATACCCGCCTCTTCGAGCTTTTTTAAGTGGAAAGACACTGTTGATGGAGCCAAAGCTAATCGCTCAGATAAAAGTTCTACATACATAGGTTCCTTAAGTAGATTATTAATTATAAGTAATCTAGATTTATCAGATAAACACTTAAATAAACTTATTGGATCTAATTTTTCCATAGTCTCTCCTCTTAACCTATAATTTTTTGCTCATTGTAATGCTTAATAAACATATCTTTAATTTCATTTGCTGTAGTTAACTTTATTTCTTCAATAATACATTCCGTTGTGAAACCATGTTTCTCTGCTTTTGCATAGTTTTCTTTCCAATTTGATGGTATCTTATCAAAAAACTCCATATAGACTTCATACAATTTATTGTAACTCTCCTCATTAAATTCATTTTTTCCCCCATATACTTTCTTGTAGCTAATATCAAACACTGACGAAAAAATACTGTATATATTAAGCTTTATCTTTTCTAAATTAGCTTCATCCTTACATTCTAAGGATATAAATTTTTCTATGCCCTCTTTGTACATTTGTTGCTTATTTTTTAATGCTTCACTATAACTTTCTTTTAACTTCTCATTTCTCAATCATATTATCCCCTTTCCTGAAAATTGTCATCTAATATAACTATAACAACAAAATCACTTTATTTCAATTTATTTTTATATATATAGAAATAGATTTTTCTTTTTTATTTTTATATATGTAAATATAATCTTGGTAACTGTAAACTAGCACTAACACTAAATCCTTTTTTAATAATCCACACTAACATAAAGAATTACTTTATTTTAATAGCTATGAGAATATTTTTATCATATAGAAATGATGGAACAAAAAAATCCTTTCCACCACTCTTTAGGAGATTGGTGGAAAGGATTTTCATCTCTTTATAGTTTTTTTCCTATATATAACCCATGTTGACTGTAGCCAATCAAACTTTCATCTTTACAAGTTTCCATATGATATTTCATCCAATAATCAAATTCATCATCATCAAATTTATTTATTATATGCCTTAATCCTCCTCCTATTCCATCGGTACCAATATGTTCAAGTTTATAAATTTTATTTTCATCCATAATTTCTTCCATTTCCTTATAGGTAGAATGATAAAAACAATCTCTTGAGTCATCAAATTCTTTTCCTGTTTTAGATATGTTTCTTAATCCATGGTCATTGATATTTTTAGTATTTCTATGAATCATGTTTATAAAAGTGGCAAACCTACTAATATATGCAGTAGCTAATATCCCATCAGACTTTAATACCCTTTTACATTCCTTTATACATTTATCTCTTTCCTCTTTATTCATAAGGTGATACAGAGGACCAAGGCATAATACCATATCAAAAGTCTCCTCTGAAAAGGCATTTAGATCTAAGGCATTTCCTTCAAGCACATTTAAGCTTATATTTCTTTTCTTTGCTTTATCCTTCATTATAGAAACATGCTTAGGGCATATATCCATTGATACAATATCAACCCCTTTTTCTGCATAAAAAAAGGAATATATTCCTGTTCCTGCTCCTAAGTCTAAAATCTTTGAATTTTTATTAATATACTTATCTAAAAAGTGTGTTGTTGTAATAAATTCTATCTTATGTGCCCTATCTTTAGTTAACCTATTTTCCTCATCATAAGCCTCATAGTAATTTATGATAGACTCCACTTAAATTCCCCCTTATTAAAATTTGTACAACGATCCTATTATGAATAACATTGCATACTTGACTTTTCTCCCCAATTCACATTTGTATTATATCTTAATTTCGAATTATCTGAAAGTATAGGAAATACGGTTATTACATGTAGCTCATAAAATTTAGTAATAGATCATAATTTAAGTCCATACTTATTATTATATTAATTATAATATAATGAATATAAATTGACTTAAGATAAATTTAAAGCACCGCTAATAGCGGTGCAAATATTAAAACTTTAACTAATTTAATGATATATAAATATCTATTATTTGATTATCCATATCTTCGCTGTCATTGTGATATACCTCAAAATCACAGCTATACTTTCTATCTAAATTTAATTTCCAAATATTTTCCCAAACTTCTATAACTGCTGATTTTACATCTCCCTGCACAGTAAATTTTGCATATTTCCCCTCAGGTATTTCTCTATATTCAAAGCCTTTTTCTATATTTGATTTTACATCTTCTACTTCACATCCTGCAAGAAAATAATAAGGTTTAGTATAGTCCCCTTCATAATCTGTATATAAAGCTATTCCTTTTTTATCAATAGCTCCACTTATTTTATGAAAGACATTTTCCTCTATAAGCTTTCCCCATATCTCACTTATATCTTTCATAGCCTTATTATTTTCATTAGTTGTTAAAGTACCAATACCTGAAACTAACTTTTTATCAACATTTACAATTTCATAATTCATATTTTCATCCCCTTAAATCTTATTAGGTATATTATAAAATATATAATAAGACAACTATATGTCATATTAGAATTATGATTTATAAATATCTAAATTTTTATTGAGCCTTTTTACAATTTCATCCCTTACATACTTAGGCTCTATCACCTCTACATTATATCCAAAGGACATAATATATGAATATACCCATTCATTTTCTGGAAAAGTTACATTAACAATATAGCTTCCATCCTGATCTTTAACAATCATGTCCTCATCATAATAATCATATAAAAGGTACAATACACTTTCATTAAATTTTAGCCTTAAATTTACTTTCTTTACTTTACTTTCAGTAATTATTTTTTCGTTGCCCTTTGAAATGATATCTCCTCTTTCAAAGTTCTGGTTTTTTACTTCTAAATTTTTCATCCGTGTAATTTTAAATAAACGAAAATCATCTTTTAGAATGCAATAAGACCATAAATACCAGGTCTGCCCTTTAAAAATAAGTTTTAGAGGATATACTAACCTTCTAGTTTTCTTATTATATGAATTTATATAATCGAATCCTAATACAATTCTTTTTAATATTCCCTGCTTAATGTTTTGAAATTTAATGTCAGTATCTTTATTTGCTCCCCAATGGGAAAAATCAACTTCTATCCAATCACTAATATGAGTTTTACCGAATATTGCATTCATTTTCTCTAAAACCCTATCAATTTCAGGATAGTTTGTTGCTTGTAGAGTTTTAAGAGCTAGTATAAGGCTTTCACTTTCCTCTGCCGAGATTAAGGCATTACTCATCACATATTCTTCTAATAAAGATATGCCTCCACCGTTACCTTTGCTTGTATATATGGGTATTCCAGCAGCAGACAGATCTTCTACATCTCTATATATGGTTCTTGTTGATACTTCAAACTTCTCTGCAAGTTCTTTAGCAGTAACTGTTCCTTTATTTAATAAAGTTATGACTATATGAAATAATCTATTTATCTTCATTATTCTCACCCAATACCAGTATATCATTTACATGATGTAAAACCTACATCTACACCTATCTATAGGCATCTTTAATAAAAGTAAAAAATAATAATTTAAAGCATTAATCTAGAAATCACTTAATATTTAATAAGGATATAAAAAGTTTCTACATTAACTCCTTAACTACTTCCCCTATTATTTTTATTCCTTTTTCTATATCCTCTTCTTTTACTCTAGAGAATCCTATTCTTATCCACTGGTGCCCATTATTATTGTTATTGAAGAATATATCTCCCGGCATAAATACTACCCCTCTTTTATAGCATTCATTTAAAACCTCTCTTCCATTAACAGCTTTTAGTTTAATAAAAACATGAAGTCCGCCCTGTCCTAATATACATTCATGAGGTATATATTTCTTAACTTGAAGGAGAGTGAAGTTGTATTTAGCCTTATAATGCTTTCTTATCTTCTTTATATACCTTTTAAATGCACCACTTTCCATATATTTATGAAATACTGCCTGATCTAAAGCTGATGAATGGATATTTTTAGCCCTTTTTATACTTTCTAATTTATCTATGAGCTTTTCATCTCCAAATACCCATCCAATCCTAAGCCCTGGAAAAAGAATTTTTGAAAAACTTCCTATATACACTATTCCATTCCCTTTGCCACATAAAGAAACAAGTGGAGCTACATGTGATCCTGAATACATCAACTCCTCATTAAATCCATCTTCAATTATTGGTATCTTATACTTCTCACAGATTCTATATACTTCTTGCCTTTTTTCTCCATTCATAACGATGCCTGTTGGATTATGATAGGAAGGTATTAAATATACTAATTTAGGTGGATTATCCATTAAAGCTTCTTCTAATAAATTTG
The DNA here is from genome assembly GCF_018919175.1 of Clostridium simiarum. Taxonomy (GTDB): domain Bacteria; phylum Bacillota; class Clostridia; order Clostridiales; family Clostridiaceae; genus Clostridium_L; species Clostridium_L simiarum. Next base: position 1,505,551 of record NZ_JAHLQL010000001.1, read on the forward strand.
TGTCTATTCCATCAGAATCCATAGGAATAGATTTTATATTTAATCCCTGGGCCTTTATTATTTTTATTGCAGTATTGTGAGTAGGTTCCTCACAAGCTATAGTATCTCCCTTTTCAGTTACTGCCCTTAATAAAATATCAAATCCTTCAGTAAACCCATTGGTTATTAATAAATCTTTTCCCTGTAGATTTACTCCTTTTTTCTCCATATATCCTTTTATATAATCTATTAAAGGCTTATATCCCTTTGCGTATCCGTAATTTAATAGTTTATCTCCTTCTAGAGAAAATACATTAAAAAAGGCTCTTTTGAACTCTTCTAAATCGAAGAGACTCTCATCTGGTGCAATACTCTTGAAAGAGATCATTCCCTTCTTCCAAGGCAATTCTGTTTTTACTATATCAAGCTCTTCACAAACCTTTCCGTAATCACTAATCCTCTCTTCCCAATCTATAATCAAATCACCTTTATGTAGCTTTTTCTCAATGGCCACAAAAGTTCCCTTGCCCCTTAAACTTTTTATAACTCCTTCACTTTCTAAATTCTCATAAGCTAAGATTACAGAATTTCTACTTATACCTAATACTTTACTTACCTCTCTAGTGGATGGGAGCTTGCTTCCCTTTTTAAATATACCTTTTTCTATCTCTTCTTTTACGTGATTTTCTATTTGAATATGAATTTTTTCTTTACTATTAATATTTAAGGATGAAAAAATCAAGTCCTCACCTACTTTTCTATCTCAATCTTCATTTAAAATCCTTGTTCTAGATATAATTTCTTATACTTATAATTTCATTATTTTTAATATATACTCTTGGTATTCGTTGTTTAATCATACAAAGGATCTCATAATTTATAGTTTCCATAATATCCGCTATATCATCTGCATCAAACTTTAAACTTCCTTCTTCTCCAAGTATAATGACCTCATCCCCAACTTTAACTTGTCCTATATCTGTTACATCAATCATACATTGATCCATGCATATGGTACCTACAACCTTTGCAAACTTACCATTTATAATAACCTTTGCTTTTCCACTTAGACCTCTTAAATACCCATCCGCATATCCTATTGGTAATGTAGCAATTATACTGTCTTTATGAGCTTTAAATGTTCTTCCGTAACTTATATACATATCCTCATCTAACTTTTTAACATGAGATACCTTTGTTTTTATGGTTAATGCAGGTTTTAAGTTCAAATTCTCCTTATTAACCTCATAAGAAGGGTAATATCCATATAGTATAATTCCTGCTCTAACTCCATCTAAATATGTATCTTCTAAATCTATGATTGCTCCACTGTTTGCAGTATGCTTTAAAGGTATATTAATTCCTATCTTCAAAAGCCTTCTATTAAAATTGTGAAATTTTGAAAATTGTTCATAGGTATATTCCTTATGCTTTTCAGATGAACTTGAAAAGTGAGTAAATAATCCTTCTACTTCTATACCTTCTAATGAACAAATTTCTAATATGTCATTAAAACTTTTATCATCAGGTAAAAATCCTATTCTTCCCATTCCCGTATCTAATGCAATATGAATTTTAGCTTTTTTTCCTAAAGATAAGGCAATCTTTGATAATTCCTTTGCATATTCTAAATCATAAACAGTTTGTTCTATATTGTAATTTACTAAATAATCTCCAAACTCTATAGGAGTATATCCTAATATAATTATAGGAGACTTAATATTATTATCTATAAGTTCTATAGCTTCTGTTATAACTGCTACAGCTAGTCTTGAAGCTCCATTTTCTAATAAAACTGGAGCTACATCTACAGCTCCATGTCCATAAGCATCTGCTTTTATTACAGCTATTATCTCTTTACCAGTAGTTATTTCCCTAATTTTTTTCATATTATACTCTATTGCATCCAAATTCACTTCTGCCCATACTGGTCTAATAATTTTATCCATCTTAACACCTCTAGATTTCTATATTGTCCTTTAATATCATTATAGTAAAATGGATTATAAAAAGAAGAACCACTACCATTTAAATTTGTAATAGTAGTGGTTTAATTATATAACAATTTTAATGTCTCATTCTAGCTATTCAAAAAACTATTTAGCTAATGCTATCTTCATAAATCCTTCCAAATTAAACAGCTAAAATAATTTATTTGCTGTAGTATTTTTTATCCGATGACTACTCGCTCTAATACTCCCATCTTCTTCAAAGTGGTAATAAAGAGCGGCTACGTCCCTGGATAACGATTTCTAAGCTTTAGAGGGAGTAAAAACTCCCTCTAAAGGCAAGAACTCTGTTTATATTATTTTTCAAAAGTTAAAGCATAGTTTAAAATAGCTTTAGCTAAAGCTTCAGAACATTGAGCTTGTCCCACTTTTGATGTAATAAACTTTGCATCAGATGAATTACTTAAAAACCCTAATTCAACTAATGCGGATACTGAATTATTAAGCTTTAATACAGCCAGAGATCTATTTGATTCATATTTTAAACCTCTGTCAGTAGTATAATTAGCATTAGTTAGTTCTTTTTGTATGTTTTTAGCAAGATTCTCCCCCTGACTATTAGGAAATCTACACCAAGTTTCTACACCTTTATAGGAAGCATTTTTATCACCATTACAATGTATAGACACAAATATATCCGCTTTAGCATCATTTGATATCTTAACTCTCTCCCTAAGATCTAACTTTTCATTAGAGGGCCATTGGACACTATCACTAGTCCTTGTATATATTACTTTGATGCCATTTTCCTCTAAAATTTTACCAACTTCAAGGGCAACATTTAAAGTAATATCTTTTTCCAAAATACCAGAAGAACTTTTAGTTCCATTATCATATCCACCATGACCAGGATCTATACAGACTATAAGGTTTGAGTTATTGTTCGAATGCTTGGTATCATTTTTTGTAAAAACAGCTTTATTTTCATAATTAGTTGCATTAGTATCTATTGCCTTATAAACAAACATAAGTGACACTATAAATAAAGAAATTAATACTAAATATATTTTAATTAAAACCCTTTTACGATTCCTACATGATTTCTTTTTCATTAATATCTTCTTTTTTCTCACTAATTTTTTCTTATAAATATCTCTTCACCCCTTTTAGTACAAAAATCTTTATTTCATTACATGATTAATTATAATTTTTAAATATATTATAAGTTTTTGTAAGTTGTAAAGAAGTTGTAAATACCTTTACAAAAGCCATATAAATATAATAAACTTCATACATGACTAGTTATTTATAACTAGTAATATTTCACACAAATTATAGATTAGTTGTATTTTTATGGTAGCGTATAAAGATGCTAAATACAAGTCGTATTTTAAAATATTTACATATAAACGATTTTTATGAGGTGATAAAATTGAGACAAAAGATTTTAATAGTTGAAGATGATTTAGGAATATCAAATTTGATTAAATTAAATTTAAATATAGCAAATTATGAAACTAAAGAAGTGTATGATGGATTAGAAGCAATTAATATTATTGAAAAAGAGCACTTTGACTTAATACTTTTAGATGTTATGCTTCCAGGAGCTGACGGATTTACTATAATAGATAAAATTAGGCCTTTAGACATTCCTGTTATATTTCTAACGGCAAAAAACTCTGTTATTGATAAAGTAAACGGCTTAAAGTTAGGGGCAGAAGATTATATTGTAAAGCCCTTTGAAGCAATAGAACTTTTAGCAAGAATTGAAACGATTTTAAGAAGATATGGTAAATCTACGGACATGCTAGAATTTAAAGATATAAAAGTATATTTAAAAGAAAGATTAGTAAAGAAGAAGGATACCTTAATAGATTTAACCCTTAAAGAATTTGAGTTATTATGCATACTAGTTCTAAATAAAAATATAGCCTTAACTAGAGAAATGCTATTAGAGAAAGTATGGCAATTTGATTACTTTGGAGGTACTCGAACTGTGGATATGCATATAGGCTCCCTTAGAAAAAAATTAGATTTAAATGATAACATAAAAACAGTTTATAAAGTGGGTTATAGATTGGAGGATTAAGCAGTGAAGTTTTGGCAGAAAATATATGTTTTTTCTTTGTTATTATTTATCCTAACTTTTAATTTTGCAGGTGTTTTAATAATAGAAAAATTTCATAACGAAGCTTTAAAGAGAGAAGTAAATAGATGTTTAAGTGAACATCTAAGTATTTATTCTGGAATAAACTTAAGTATTCCTATAAATGATACTTTAAGGAGATATTCACGGAATATAAGTTCTGATGATGAGATTTTATATAATTCTATTAATAATTATTATAAAAGAAATAATGATGAAAATGTTTATATTGAAATCTTAGGTGAAAATAATAAAAATATATTTAGTAATATTAATTTTGAATTACCTGAAAACAGAGAGGAACTTCAGTCACTTGAACATAATAAAAGGCAATATATCATAAGGGATATAGATAATAACTCCTATATTTTCGTAACAAATCCTATAAATATAAATAATAAAATATATACATTTACTTATGTAAGAAATATTTCAGAAATCTATAAGGAAAAAAAAGATCAGTACATTTTCTTTTTTAATATATATATATTAGTTTGCGTGATTTTTATGGTATTTATGTATTTTATAAGTAATTACATTACAAAACCAATAAAAAAACTTACAGAGGCCACTAAAAGAATATCAGAAGGAAACTTTTCCGAAAAAGTGAAAGTTAATTCTAAAGATGAATTAGGGTCCTTAGCAAAAAATTTTAACTTAATGGCTGAAGTTGTTGATGAAAAAATTAATGAATTAGAAAAAAACAATATTGAAAAGCAAAGATTTATTAATAACTTAACTCATGAATTAAAAACACCCTTAACTTCCATAATAGGATATGCAGACTTACTTCGCACAACTAAATATAATGAAGAGATTTTTATAGATGGTCTTAACTTTATATATAAAGAAGGAAAAAGCTTAGAAAAGTTATCTTTTAAGTTAATGGACTTGATATTATTAAACAAAGAAGATTTTAAATTAGAAAAGCAAAGCATAAAAGAGATTACTCTAGAAGTTAAAGGATTATTAATTCCAAAATTGAATAAAAAGAATATCAATTTAGTAATAAAAGGTGATGACTTTGAATTAATGATGGAATGCACTTTAATAAGAGTATTACTATCTAATCTTATAGATAATGCTATACAAGCTTCAAGTCCTAACTCTGAAGTTCATGTTAGTATTAATAAAGAAAAATACGAGATTGAAATAATAGACTTTGGTATAGGAATTGCTGAAAATCATCTTGATAAAATTTTCGAACCTTTTTATATAGTAGATAAAGCAAGAACTAGAGAAAATAATGGAGCTGGATTGGGTTTATCAATATGTAAAGGAATATTGGATATTCATAACGGAAGATTTAAAGTCCAAAGCGAAGTAACTAAGGGTACTTCAATCAAATTAACATTTAATACTTAAAAAGGTGGTTATAAGTACAATGAAATCTAAAAAATTATTTCCTCTTTTATTAATTTCAACTATATTTTTAGCTTCTTGTAGTACTTTTAATTCTATGGAAAAAAATAAATTAATAGTTGAAACCCTTGATAACGACTCTTCTGTTTCATATAAAATAAATGAAACAAGAATTTTATCAGAAGAAGATGCAAAGTTAAAAGCCTTAGAAACTTTAGAAAATTTTTTTAACATAAAACTATATTTAACAGAAGTAGATTGCAATGTTTATTTTAATGATTCAAATCAAATAAAAAATTCTTTAAGTAGGATAGGATTCAATAATAATCAAAACCTTCAATTTGAAAATAATTATTCTCTATCAGGTAGTGGATCTTATATCATAAATTTTTATTCTAAAAAATCAGTAAGCTTGCAAGAAAAAGAATTTGATACTTATATTACTGAATTAGATGCAAAAACAGGAAAATTACTCAGTTTTGATCATTATTTTTTTAAATATCCAACTAATTCAACTTCTAATATTAGTATTGAGGAAGCAGAAACATTTGCAAGTGGATTTATTGTGAAAAATAATATTGGAGGTATTTCAATTGCAAACCTTATTGATAAAGAAAAGACTATAATAAATAAAAACACCTATTATAGATTTATATTTGAAGATAGGGATACCTCTAGTAAAAAAGTAATTATAGAAATTGATGGTAATTCTAAAAAAGTGTGCTCACTCTTAGCAGGTACAATGACTACTCCTGCCAACCATTAATAAAACATATATCCATTTAAAAACCTTACTTTCAAGTATTTAACTAAGTGAATTTATATTAAATTCCTTTTAAGTGCAAAGGCTGTAACAAAGGGCTTTTACCTCTTTATTACAGCCTTATGCATCTTTAATATAATTTTACCTAAGTCAAATTTATACCATGACTACCTGCTCTAATGCTTTGCCTATCATTAGCTAAATGATATATGGCAAATTAAGTATATAAAGTTAATATTTACATTTTACTATGAGATTCATAGATAAATTAAGAGTAAGGTGTTTTTTAATATATTTATATATGCTAAATAGTTATTCCCATATTATATATATCTATATTATCTAATTCTTTTATATCCTTATACTTTTTGCTTACTTTTACTAAAGCCTTTAAGGTATCTAAGGTAGTTATGACTTCTATATTTTTTTCTATGGCTGCTCTTCTTATAATAAAACCATCCCTATAGGAATTATTAGCTTTAGTAGGGGTGTTTACTACTAAATCTACCTCTAAGCTATTTATTATATCTAATATATTGGGGGAGTTTTCTTTAATTTTGCTTACTTCTTTAGCCTCTATACCTACAGACTTTAAAAAGTTTGCTGTGCCTTTTGTGCATATAAAACTGTACCCAATATCCTCTAGTTCCTTTGCTATATGTGCAAATTCTTCTTTATCATGATCGCTTATGGTTGCAAGTATTGTGGATCTTTTTCTTGTAAGTTGCATGTCTGAGGCTAAGAAACCTTTGTAAAGTGCTTCATTTATATCTTTTCCAACTCCTAATACTTCTCCGGTAGACTTCATTTCAGGTCCTAAAGATACCTCTACTCTTGGAAGTTTTTGTGTAGAGAATACTGGAATCTTTACAGCCACTAGATTTGGTTCTTTATAAACATCTATTCCATAACCAAGAGATTTAAGTTTCTCACCCATCATAACTTTTGTAGCTAATTCCACTATAGGAACTCCGCTAACCTTACTTATATAAGGCACTGTTCTACTAGCTCTAGGATTTACCTCTATAACATATAATTCATTATGAAACTCTATAAATTGAATATTTATCATACCTTTAATACCTATACCTCGGGCAAGTTTTTTAGTGTACTCCAGTACTTTATCTTTTATTTCTTTAGCTACATTTTGAGTAGGATACATGGTTATGCTATCACCAGAATGTACCCCTGCTCTTTCAAGATGTTCCATAATTCCAGGAATGAGTACATCTTCACCATCACATATAGCATCTACCTCTATTTCTCTTCCCATAAGATATTTATCAATTAGTACTGGATTTTTAGTATCCTTTTCAAATGCATTTTCTAAATAATATTGAAGTTCTTCAGGGGTATAGGTAATCTCCATACCTTGTCCACCTAGCACATAAGATGGTCTTACCAGCACAGGATAGCCCAAGGCTTTACCATGTTCTAATCCTTCTTTAGCACTCCAAATTGCTCTACCTTTAGGTCTTGCAATATGAAGCTTCTCTAAAAGGTCATCAAACTTTTCTCTATTTTCTGCAGTGTCTATTTGCTGTGAAGTTGTTCCTAATATTTTTATGTTTTTTTCTTGTAGGAAATTAGCAAGTTTTATAGCGGTTTGTCCACCAAATTGAAGTATTACTCCATAAGGCTTTTCTTTATCAATGACGTTTAATACCTCTTCCTCTGTTAAGGGTTCAAAGTACAACTTATCTGATATATCAAAATCTGTACTTACAGTTTCAGGATTATTGTTTATTATTATAGTTTCTATACCCATTTTTTTCAAAGTCTTAACCGCATGTACTGAAGCATAATCAAACTCTATACCCTGTCCTATTCTTATAGGTCCAGAACCTATTACCACTACCTTTTTTCTTTGTGTTACTTCAACTTCATCTAAAGTATTATAGGTGGAATAAAAATAGGGAGTTAGTGCTTCAAACTCTCCAGCACAAGTATCTACCATATTATATACAGGGTGTATATTCCACTTTTTTCTTAGCTTATATATTTCATCAGGACTTGTTTTAATTAAATCCCCTATTCCCTTATCAGAAAAGCCCATGCGCTTTAGTTCATAGAGATATTCCCTTGATAATTCATCAACATTAAGAGTTCTAAGGTTCTCCTCTTTATCTACGATATTCTTTATTTTTCTTAGGAAGAAACTGTCTATACCTGTTATTTGAGATATCATTTCAATCCTATAATCTCTCCTAATTAATTCTGCCAGTGCAAATATCCTTTCATCGTCTGGGGACATAACTTTTTTCTTTAGTTCCTCTAAAGTAAGTTTTTTCATAGCCTTGTGCTCTAAATTATATTTACCTAGTTCTAAACTTCGAATTCCTTTTAAAAAGGCTGATTCAAAATTACTTCCTATCGCCATAATCTCTCCTGTAGCCATCATTTTTGTTCCTAAAACTCTATCTGCATTACTGAACTTATCAAAAGGCCATTTTGGTATCTTAACTACCACATAATCTAAGGATGGTTCAAAACATGCATAAGTTTTTTTGGTTACGGCGTTTTTAATTTCATCTAAAGTATATCCCAGTGCTATTTTTGCTACTACTTTTGCAATAGGATAACCTGTAGCTTTAGATGCTAGAGCAGAGGATCTACTTACCCTAGGGTTTATTTCTATAACCCCATATTCATAACTGTTAGGATCTAATGCAAACTGTACATTACATCCTCCTTCAATACTTATAGAATTTATAATATCTATAGAGGCAGTTCTTAGCATCTGATATTCTTTATCTGACAAGGTCTGACTTGGTGCAACTACAATACTATCTCCAGTATGAATACCTACAGGGTCTATATTCTCCATATTACATACGATAATAGAGTTACCATTACTATCCCTCATTACTTCATACTCTATTTCCTTCCATCCCTTAACACTCTTTTCAATAAGAACTTGTCCTATAGTGCTTAAATGAAGTCCTTGTTCTAATATCTTTATAAGTTCCTCCTCATTGTTAGCTATACCTCCGCCTGTTCCCCCTAAGGTATAGGCAGGTCTTACTATAACTGGATATCCTATTTTATTACTAAAGATTTTCCCACCTTCAATATCCTTGATTATTTCGCTTTCAATGGTAGGTTGTCCTATTTTTTTCATTTCTTCTCTGAAAAGCTCCCTATCTTCACCTTTCTTAATAGCCTCAATGGAAGTACCAATAAGGTTTACGTTATATTTTTTTAATATCTTATTATCACTTAGTTCTACAGCAAGATTTAAAGCTGTTTGTCCTCCCAGTCCTGCAAGCAAACTATCTGGTCTTTCCTTTGCTATTACCCTCTCCACAAACTCACAGGTTAAAGGTTCTATGTATATATTATGAGCCACCTCTTTATCTGTCATTATAGTGGCTGGATTACTATTTATTAAAACTACTTCTATTCCTTCTTCTTTTAGAGCCTCACAAGCTTGGGTTCCTGAGTAATCAAACTCAGCAGCTTGACCTATAACAATAGGACCTGATCCTATAACTAATACTTTTTTTATATTTTTATTTAATGGCATAAATATCCCTCCAAGTATTCTTCTTAATCGAGCAACCACTAATGATAGGTTTTTCTAATATTAAACCAATACTGATTTAAACTTAACCTTAACAATCAAAGCTTTAAGAACTCATCAAAAATTTCTTCAGCATCTTGAGGTCCTGGACAAGCTTCCGGATGAAACTGCACGCTGTAAATAGGTAATGTATTGTGCCTCATGCCTTCTACAGTACCGTCATTTACACTAACATGAGTAATTTCAGTATCCTTTGGAAGCTCATGAACATAATATCCATGATTTTGAGAGGTAATATAAATTTTATTATTTTTAATGTTTCTCACAGGATGGTTACAACCTCTATGTCCAAATTTTAACTTCTTTGTCTTTCCTCCTAATGCTAGAGCTAAAAGTTGATGACCAAGGCATATCCCTACTATAGGTTTCTTACCTATTAACGTATTAATATTTTTTATAATATCCTCTAAATCTTCAGGGTTTCCAGGTCCATTAGATAAAAATATCAAATCCGGATTAGTCTTTAGCACATCTTCCGGTGAAGTATCTGCTGGAAACACTGTAACCTTACAATTTCTTTTTATAAAAGAATCAATTATATTACTCTTTACTCCAAAATTCAACAAAGCTACATGCTTCCCAGTCCCTTGTATAGTATATACATCTTTTGTAGTAACCTTCATCACTGCATCTTTATTGTTAAAACTATCAAATTTATCTTTTACATATTCCTTACTAAGTTCCTCTAAAGTTATGATTCCTTTCATGGTACCACTACTTCTTAATACTTTAGTAAGTGCTCTAGTATCTATCTTTTCCAATGCCATTATTTTATTATTTTTCAAGTAATCCTCAAGCTCCATCTCACATCTAAAATTATTAGGGTACTTGCAGGCTTCCCTTACTATAAACCCCTTTACCTTTGGACTTTGTGATTGACTATCCTCTAAATTCAAACCATAATTACCTATAAGAGGAGATGTCATGGTTACTATCTGACCATAATAAGAAGGGTCCGTAAGCACCTCTTGATAACCAGTAATCCCGGTATTGAAAACCACTTCTCCTAAAGTTTCTTCAATATATCCAAAAGCTCTTCCTTCAAAAATCATTCCGTTTTCTAATATTAATTTAGCCTTCATTCTATTAACCTCCTGTATTGAATATTAAAAATAAAAGGATAACTATGAGAATAATAAATCATTCCCATAATCATCCTTTAAATTTATCTTAAGATTAATAGATTTTTCTTTAATAGCCTTTTGATTTATATAAAAATCTGTAGCACAAAAAATTGTAGTCATACACCTATCCCCTTTCTGGTCTCACTGAACCAATTTAAAGTTAGCTTTATGTTTTACTTTTATTAAAAAGTTTAATTGAATATTATCTTAATGTCAAGAAAAAAATTCTAGATGTCTCTTATTTTAAATACGTCTAATTATATAACCTATTACTGTAGCTACAATTGATCTAATAGGTTTATCAAAAGAGTTGTGGCGTAATGCCTTTCATTTGCCCATTAAAAATAACCCCTTAGGTAATTCCTAAAATAGATGAGGATAGTTATGCATTTTCTATTAACTAATTTTACTTGTTGATTTTATATTGAAGTACTAATCATTACCAACAAATCCTTTGTTTCTCCATTTACCTCTCTTAAAGAAAATTGTGGTCACAATGGCCCCAAGTGTCCAAGAAACAAGTAATGAAATAAAAGTAGATTCTGGTCTACCTGTAGGATAAGCTGCACTACGGGTTAAATAAGCAATACCATAAGCAACTGGTACACGTATAATTACCGTAGTAATTAGTGAAATCCACATAGGTGTCATTGTATCTCCTGACCCTCTCATGACTCCTGACAAACTCTGTGTTACTGCCATTGCAATATAACCTACTGCAAGGATTTTCATCATATGCATACTTAAATCCACTAATTCTTTAGTATCTGTAAATATACTCATTAGATTTCTACCAAAAAATAGTATTAATATTGTTATGACAGTAGAAACCCCAACGGCAATTCTGGTACCATCTTTAGTTCCTTTTTCAACCCTGTCCATCTTTTTTGCACCAATATTTTGACCAGCATAGGTTGTCATGGCATTACCAAAAGTAAAGTTAGGCATCATGGCAAAAGCATCCACACGCATAACAATTACATTACATGCAATAACCATTTCTCCAAAGCTGTTAGTTAGAGATTGTACAGCTATCATTGCAAGAGAAAATATTGCCTGAGTGAAGCCAGATGGTAGTCCAAGTTTCATAAGCTTAACATAATACTGCTTTTTTAACTTTAACATTTTAAGATTCAAATCAAAAGAGCTTTTCATCTTTGCTAATTTAATAATACAAAGTACTGCTGATATTCCTTGTGCAATAACAGTTGCAAGAGCAACCCCTGGAACACCTAGTCCCATTCCTGCAACAAACCAAATATCAAGTCCTACATTCAATACTGTGGAAATAAGTAAAAATCCAAGTGCAGATAAAGAGTCACCAAGTCCACGAAGAACCCCTGCTAAAATATTGTAATAAGCAAATCCCGCAATACCTACATAATAAATAATAAGATATTCCGCACACCACTCCATTATAGAATCTGGTGTATTAAGCAAAGAAAGTAATGGACGAGTTACAATAGGTCCAACAATCATTATTATTACTGATGCAATAGCAGTAAGTGTTATGCAAATACCAATTGTATGTGATAAATGCTCACGTTCTTTTGCACCAAAGTATTGCGCAACCATAATACCTGCACCTGTAGCAATTCCAACAAAAAGCACTACCAGAAGATTTAATATAGGAGCTGCGCTACCAACAGCAGCAAGTGCATTATCACCTACATATTTACCTACTATAATAGAATCAGCAGTGTTATAAAACTGCTGAGCTATATTACCTATTAACATTGGCAATGCAAATTCAACAATTCGTTTCCAAGGCGTCCCTTCAGTCATATCTTTTGGAGCAAATAGTTCTGAAATTTTTGCCATATCTCTACCTCCTAACTAAATCATGACAATTCCTTTTTTACCTAATATTCTGTTATTTGTATAACTACTTCAAGTTCAAACCAAAATTAGTGTATATCAATTATAATTCTTTGTCAATTTTTAATTAAGGCATCTTAAGGATACTTTTCTTCTAATGATTATTCATCAAACTCACCCCATGCCCCTCTGCTCTAATACTCTCATCTTCTTCAAAATGAAAATAAAGATCAGCTACATCCTTGAATAACTATTTTTAAGCTTTAGTTGGAGCACAAACTCCCTCTAAATCCAAGAACTCTGTTTATGAACTTTAATTGATAGTATATTTCTACATTACTTTTATTTTATTAAAAAAGCCTAGTTTATATCACAATATCTAATATGATAAAATAAACTAAGCTTTTGGCATTTATTATTTTTACACAAATGTAATGATAACCCTCCATAAGGTGCCTCCAAAATTTAATCAATTTGATTATTATCAATTTTAGATAGCCGATCCATAACTAATTTTATGGCTATAACATCGTCAAAGTATCCATATGGAAAAATGTAATCAGGGATAATATCTGTAGAAAGAATAAAATAAAAAAGTCCACTTCCAAGTATGGCACGCTCTTTGGTTGATATACTATCATTACAAAATTGCTCATACATCTCTTTTAACTGTTGTATAAATGGACCCACTCCATTTACATTATTTATTTTTTCATCAAAATTCTTATAAATCATTTCCTTTCCTTCTTCTGTTAGTGCATACTGCTCATACTTATTTAAATCTTTTTCAACGCATTCTATTAAACACTCTTGATCTGATATATCTAGATATTTAGTAATTTGCTGAATAATATCAGCTACAGTATTGTTATTTAAAGAGATTTGTTTATCTAAAACTCCAATATCATATCCAGCAGCTACTAGCAACTTTTCTATAGGAACATTTAAATGTTGAGAAATTTTTTGTAGATGATTAATGTTTGGAGGTTGCTTTCCGTTAACAATTCTTGAAATTGTGGAGGTATCGATTCCTGTAAGTAAACTAAGTTTGCGCATGGAGAGTGATTGTTCTTTTAATAATGATTTAATCATTATTCCTAAATTTAACTCTTCCTTATTTTTTAACACACTTTTTTCACTCCTATTATTATATAAATGATGGTTTATTAAATTATATGTAAGAGATCATCATTTATTATAAATTTTTTTATATTATATTATAACTTCTATATGTTGATAATATCTCAATATAAATTTGATATATTAGGAACAATATGTAGCTTTTTTCTATACTATATTAGCATAAAAGAAAAATATTAAGGAGTGTTATTATCGTGGAAGCTTTATTATTAGCAGCATCATGTTCTTTGGATGCATTTGTAGCCAGTATTGCCTACGGAACAAATAAAGTAAAAATACCTTTTATATCTATACAGATTATTAATTTAGTTTGTTCATCTATTCTTGCTATATCATTATTTTTTGGTTCTATAGTAAAAAAATTTCTACCAGGAAATATTAGTACAATAATAAGTTTTATAGCTTTAATGTTATTGGGTGGACGATATATAATACAAAGTATTATTAAAAGTTATGTAGAAAAGAATAAAAACTCAGATAAATCAATAAAGTTTAAACTATATGATTTAAGATTTGTATTAAATATATATGTCAGTGAAGGTAAAGAAGATTCCAATAGTTTAAAGTCTGTTAAATCAAAAGAAGCTTTTTATTTAGCCGTTGCTCTTTCTCTTGATTCATTAGCAGTAGGCTTCGCCAGTGCTTTAGGAAGTATTAATTACAAACAAGTGGTGCTGTTTTCTTTAATAACTGACGCAGTTGCTGTCTGGGCAGGATTATTTTTAGGTAGAAAATTTGTTGAAAAAACAAAACTTAATCTATCATGGCTCTCTGGGCTTATATTGATAGGATTGGCTTTTCTGAAACTAATATAACTTGTTGTGTTAGTTAATCACTAGTACAACAAAACAAGGACCTACAATTCTGTAGCTCCTTGTTTTAGATTAAGATACTAATAAAATATCTTTAATTTTATTATTTCACTGTATCTTTTTCAAATATATCATCTATAGTTTCTTTAACTTGTGCTTTTTTAGTTTCTAATTTGGCTGGTTCTATTTCTTCTCTTTCCTCTTTATTAAATAATCCTTTAACCCATGTTCCAAACCTATCTAATTGTTTAGATATTTTCTTTAACAAAGTGTTATTGGCCGCTAATATAACCCCTGACTTTTCTAAACTCTTTGTCATGGTATCATTTAATTTAGATAAAGTTCCTTTTAAGTCTTTGTATTTCAAATCTAAGTCATTTAATCTTGTTAATAATTGTGTGATACTTTCCTGTTGGCTTTCAGATAGTTTAACCTCATATTTATCGGCAGTCTTGTCCACTATTCCTGTTATGTGTTCTTTATCTTTTGGTTTATCTTTTATAACTTCTGTCTTTGCATCATTTATTAATGATGCTGCCTTATCCGGTCCTATTTCATTACCTAGAGACTTTGTTACATTTATTTCATCTCTAGCAACTTCTTTATTTTCTAAAGGTAACTCTTTACCCATAGACTGTTCAAATCCTTTTAATATCCCTGCCAAGGCTGCTGTTCCTGTTACTTCGTAGGGAGCGTCTGCTATTACTTTTGCATCTGTTATTCCTGAGGTTACAATTGCATTAGACAGCATATTTTTAGTTACTTCTGTTAGATTATTTGTAGTTACCTTTATTCCCTTTCCTTTAGGTAAAACTTCAACATAACAGCTAGAAATAGAAACACTGCCCTTGGCTACAGGTTTGCTAGTGTCCATTCTAAGCTGTTCTCTTATATCTTGTATAGTTACTTCCACTTCTTTAATTTCATTTTTTTCTATTTGATCCTGTGTTACATTAAATCTGTCTAGCATCTGAACTCTTTGAGCTTTTGTTAAGTCAGCCCCTAAAGTTACTATGCGTTTATTTTCATCCTTTGCCATTGCGCTTACTGGAGAGAATAATCCAGTGATTATAACACTTGCCAAAAGCGCAGAAAGAATTTTGTTCTTCATTAATTATACCTCCACCTTCTAATATTAAACTTCTAAATAAATTTTATCACACTAAAATAAAATATGGAAACTTTTTTCCATTAATTGTAATATTTATTTATATTAAGTCACTTTAGCCTTCATTAAAACTTATTGTGGATCAATGGTAAATTATCAAGTGATTTTGATCCGTGGAGTTTGCTTAAATTATATTAATACAGAAATTACCCCGTTAAATAGATCTTATAAGGTCTTTATGACCATGTCTAATTAACGGGGTTAACTTCATTTAAAAGATACTATTGTATTAAATATTTACTCACTTTAATTACATTTTTTACTGTTTTTATTTTTTAGCATTAGCATAACTCCTAGAAGAATGGCTATACTTCCTATTGTAATCAAAATTTTTGTATTTATAATACTTCCTGTCTTAGGCATAACCTTAGTTGGTTCAGCCCATACTTTTTCTTGTTCATTTTCTACAGTAAACTTTTGTATTTCTTGAGAATTAATCTGAGCCATTATAACTTCTTTATTTATTATATATCCCTTAGGTGCTTTGGTTTCCTTAATTGTGTAAATTCCATAGTCTACAGCATTAAATCTTGCAATTCCACCTTGGTCACTTATAGCTGTAGCTACTGCATTTCCATCCTTATCATATAAAGTAAACTCTGCTCCTTGGAGTACATTTCCTTTCATGTCTGTCTTTTTTACTTCAATCGTTCCTTTGATTCTATTATTTTCAACCTCATAGATATAAACTTCACCATCTTTGTCAATAGATATTTCTATAATACCTTCTGATGCTTTATATCCTTCTGGAACTCTTGTCTCCTTAATTGTGTACTTTCCATAAGCTATTCTCTCAAAGACTGCAATCCCCTCTTCTCCTGACACAGAACTGGCTATGACTTTACCTTCTGAATCATACAATGTGAATTCTGCTCCCTGAAGAGGCTTTTTATCTTGATTTAATTTCTTAATCTGAATGGTTGCCTTGATTTTAGTATTTGTGATAGTTCCAGCTTCATAAGTCTTTCCATCTTCAGTTATTTCAATGGAAATCTTCTCATTAGAAACAACATATCCTTCTGGTGCTTTTGTTTCTTTTATGGTATACTTCCCGTATTCCACATTTTTAAACTCTACTAATCCATTCTTATCTGTTACAGAGGTCTGGATCACATTTTCTGATAAATCGAAAAGTGTGAATTCTGCGCCTTCAAGATAATTTCCAGTTTCATCGGTCTTTTTAACCTGTATTTTTCCTCTGATTTTTCTATTCTTTATTGATCCTATTTCATATACCTTACCATCTTCAGTCACTTCAAAGGAAATCTTCTTATCAGAAACAATATATCCTTCTGGTGCCTTTGTTTCCTTTAGGCTATACTTTCCATATTCCACATTTTTAAATTCTACTAATCCATTCTTGTCTGTTACAAGGGTCTGAACTATATTTTCCGATGAATCCAAAAGTGTGAATTCTGCTCCTGCAAGTCTTTCACCATTTTCTCCAATCTTCTCAACCTTAATACTTCCTCTAATCTTTGAGTTATACACTGTATATGGATCTGATTTTACAACTTCCCCATCTTCGCTAATAGTTGCCTTTAAAACTTCCTTGGAGATAACATACCCTATAGGAGCTTTCGTTTCTTTTATAATGTAATCTCCGTATTCTACACCTTCAAACTGAACACGTCCATTTTTATCACTTATTGCTGTAGCTAAAGGATTTTTAAAGCTCTTATCAGCATCTTTATAAAGCTTAAATTCTGCACCTTCAAGTGGATTCTTATCTTCTCCTGTCTTGTAAAATTCTATTGTTCCTTTAATTTTTGTATTAGAAATACTTTCAGGATTTGTTTTTACAACTTTTCCATCTTCACTAATAGTTGCTGTTAAAATTTCCTTAGAAAGAAGATATCCTGCTGGAGCTTTTGTTTCTTTTATATTATAATCTCCGTATTCTACACTTCCAAATTGAACACGTCCATTTTTATCACTTATTGCTGTAGCCAAAGGATTTTCAAAATTTTTATCACCCTTTTTATAAAGCTTAAATTCTGCACCCTCAAGGGGCTTTTTATCTTCTCCTGTTTTATAGAACTCTATATTTCCTTTAATCTTTGTATTAGAAAATCTATAGGGATCAGCATGTACAGTAATTCCATCTTCATTTATACTTGCAGTCAATACCCTACTAGAGAGATAGTATCCTGTAGGTGCTTTTATTTCTTTTATATTGTAGTTTCCGTACTCTACGTCTTGAAACTGAACACAGCCATTTTTATCACTTATTGCTGTAGCTAGAGGATTTTCAAAACTCTTATCAGTATCCTTGTAAAGCTTAAATTCTGCTCCCTCAAGAGATTTTCCACCCTCTCCAGTCTTATAGAATTCTATGGCTCCTTTAATTTTGTCATTAGAAATTGTATAAGGATTGGCAGATACAGTAGCTCCCTCTTCACTAACAGTTGCTGTTAAAATTTCCTTAGAAAGAACATATCCTGCTGGAGCTTTTGTTTCCTTTATATTATAATCTCCGTATTCTACATTTTGAAATTGAATACGTCCGTTTTTATCACTTATGGCTACCCCCAAAGGATCTTCAAAATTCTTATCAGTCTCTTTATAAAGTTTAAATTCTGCACCTTCAAGGGGATCTTCATCTTCTCCTGTTTTGTAAAATTCTATTGTTCCAGTTATTTTATCATTTTCATAATTATATATAATATTCTTTTTATCTTCCTTATTTTCAATCTGGAATTTATAAGTTTCGTTGCTTAACTTATATCCTGTTGGAGGAGTTATTTCTCTCACATAATAGTCTATACCAAACTTAAGTTTATTAAATAAGATTTCTCCATCATCTCCAGTAGGAGCTGAAGTTTTTATCACATTGTGGTATTTATCAAGAAGTTCAAACACTGCTCCTTGTAATTTTTCAGAGTCATCTTTCTTGTCTACTTTTATAACCTTAATACTTCCAGTTTCACCAACTCCACCACCACCTGAACCTTGAAATATTACACCAACACCTGATGAAGTTGCTGACTCACTTATTCCTGTTCCAACAAAGGAAACGGAGTTAGTAAATGGTGACTTTGATTTATTTGTAACATCAGTTCTAAAGGTCAGAAGATAAGCTTCACTTGTTGGACTAGGTAATGTAAATATGAACTCTCTTTTTACCATATCATATTTTACGCTATTTTCCTCCAAAGTAACTTCTTCTCCTTTTATGAGACTTCCATCTGAATTTAAGATTTGTTTATATAATTTTACCGAAGTAGTATCGAGTTCTAGACCTTCTTGAAGTGTATCTGTAATAACAGCATCCTCTAATAATATTTTATTAGAGTTAATGGTCACATTCCAATCAATATAAGAATTTCCTTTAACATAATCTGCATTTTTATATATCAATGTATTTTTTATCTTACCTGTGCCAGTACTTTCTACACCGCCAGGCACTAAATCAGTTATTAGCTTTACAGTATTTTTAAATTCTTTCTCTCCATTAGAGTCAAATACAGAAGTATCAGTAATTTTAGTTTTAAAAGTTATTACTTGCTCCTCTTTAATTTCACTAGGAAAATTATATCTTAATGTTTTTGTTCCTTCATCATAAGAATAGTTTGATGATTCTGCAGGACTTCCATTAAGATTAACAGAATTAGGTACAAATTCCTGTCCTTCCTTTATAACATCTGTAAAATAAGCATTTGTAAGAAGCATTTTATTTTTATTAACTACAACCTTCCAGGTAATTTCTCTTGTAGCATAGTTATACTCTTCACTAGCCTTATTGATAACTTGACTTTGTATATTTTGTGTACCTTGAGAGGTTGAAGGTTTAATATTATCCCCTGTTAATTTGCTAACATTATAATAGTTTTCATTTCTATTTCCTGCATATACTTTAGGATCTGTTACTTTTGTTTTGAAGGTTATAGTATGAATTTCATTTACAGTATCATTGAATTTATAGGTTAATGTTCCAGTTTTCTCTTTATCACTTGAATCTGCCTTTACATAAGTGAAAGCCCCTTCAGAAGTCCCTTTATCAATTGTGAAAGATCCTTCTACATACTCCTGTCCTACTCTTATGTCATCAGTAACCACTGCATTTTTTATAGCTATCTTATTACCGTTTACAGTAACTTTCCAAGTAATCTCACCTGTGGCTGGATTGTACCCTACTCCTTGCTTATTAATAATACTAGTAGGCACTCCAACGCCTTTAGTATCTGAAGCATTACCTGGTACCCCATCACCAGTTAAAGTTACTTTATTATTATAGGTTTTCCCTGTATTAGAATTAAATGCATCTTCATCAGTTACATCTGTTGAAAATTCAATTTTATGAGGCTCATTAATTTCACTTGGAAAGGTATATGTGAATTTTTGTCCATTTATAGTGTAATTATCCTTAGTTAGATTTCCATCTATCTTAACACTATCAGGAGTAAAAGTTAATCCCTGTGGTATATCATCTGTAACTACAGCATTTTCTATATACTGAGCATTATTGTTTACATAAATGGTCCAATTAATTCTCTTAGTTATTGCATCATACTTTCCATCTTTTCTAATAAAATCTGTAACTACTTTCACTGATGCTTCATTTGATTCTACAGTAGTTCCATCATGATTAAAGATTGCTTTATTATACTCGTATACTGTAGCACCTTCATTTTCAAAGGCTTTTGGATCTGTTACCTTAGTCTTAAAGCTAATTACTTGCTGCCTTTCTATTACATCTTGGAAGTTATAGATTAGTTTTTTATCCGTACCATCATAGCTATAATTTGTCTCATCTGCATTAGCTCCATTTATTTTAACAGAGCCTGGTACAAATTCTTGCCCCTCTCTAATGTTGTCTATAATTTGAGCATTATTAACCTTAACATTTTCTGGATTAACTATTACTTTCCAAGTAATTTCATTTTTAGAAGGGTCATAGCTCCCTTCTTTTTTAACGGAAGCATCAGGGATTTGTGGTTGCTCAAAGTTTACATTAATTGTAACAGGGGCAGAATTTCCTCCAATTTGGAATTTAATAGGTACAGGGTTATTGTTTCCTATTTTACTCTCATCAAAATAAGTATTCACATAAAAATAACCTGATACATTAGAGTTATGCTCTGCATAATCAGAAAAAACAATGGTAACATTGCCACTAGTATCTATGGTACAAGTACCAATGTATTCATCGCTATCCTCCAACTTCAGTGGAAAACTCATGTCTTTTATTATCTTTATTTCCTTTGGTATCTTCATGATATATACATCATCTTTTTTTACTGTAGTTTCATTTGGAATTGCAAAGGTATAATTCAGTTTAACTTCTGAATTCTTGCTGATTGGATTTGAATGCTCATTAATTGGATTCCCTTTTCCATCTATTAATGTTATACCTGTAATAAACTGAAATGTACCTGTAAGATCTGTTGCATTAACTTTTACTATGGATTCAATGGTTGAAAACTGCAAAAATAAAGCAAGCATCACTGCAATGATAGAAAACTTTTTCTTCCTCATCTTTCCCCTCCTTATAATTTAAATATTGCCTGGCTATCTTAATGTTCAACAGCCTTTAAAATAAAGATTCACCTATCCAAGTGCTTAAACATATGACGTACATTTAAAACTTTGCAGTGGTATATTACTTTGCCATCTCCCTAGTAATATATATTGGTTGCAGATTTTTGCCACAAAAAAGTATAGAAATTTAACCTTAGGGTCGAAATTCCCAATTCTTAATCTTTTTCCATAACTAAAACAAAAGCTTTGAAAACCTGCACTAGTTAATATATGACATGTACCCAGATATGATTACTGAAAAATAATATAATTTAATTGCAGGTGAAAGGATTGATGAGACGAATTATGTGATAACTTATTTCTATATGACTAAAGTCAAAAAATAAAAAAAGCGCCATGTTTTCATGACGCTTTTTTATTTATTCATGTTCTAGATATGGGATATAAGAAAATAATTCCTATGTATTTTCATAGATTTCTTTATTTAACATTCTGCCACTCTACTTCTTTAAATCCTACTATAACAAAATCCTCAGCTATAAGTAATGGACGCTTAACTAGCATACCATTTGTTGATAATATCTCAATTAGTTCATCTTCTCCTGCACTCTTAACCTTTTCTTTTAAATTCATCTCTCTATAAAGAACTCCACTTGTATTAAAGAACTTATTTACTGGAAGTCCGCTTTTTTCAATCCATTCTTTTAATTCTTGTTTTGTTGGATTATTTTCAACTATATGTCTGTCTTCAAAAGTAATATTATTATCTTGTAGCCACTTTTTAGCTTTTCTACATGTAGTACATTTAGGATATTCTAAAAATAAATATTTCACTATTTTCACACACCTTAATAATTATTTAGTAGTATAAATTCTTTATCAAATTATAGTATTATTATCAAAAATGTGCAAGTAACCTTTGTTGAAAATTAATATTTCCCTTAAGCAGATATCACAATTCTATGATTTGATGGTACTTTCCTTACTCTTCCAGTACTCATTTTAACTTAAGAAGATGAGTTTCCTTTAAACCCTATCATGTAATAAATCTAGATCTATTGGATATTTACCATAGGTTTTGGCAGCTTCCATAAACATTTCAACTTTCTCAATTGGAGTATTCATTGGAATTTGACAGCCTGTACTTAAAATATACCCCTTTTTAGAATCATAACCTTTTCTAATACACTCTTTCACTGATTTAAAGATATCTTCTCTAGTTCCTTTATGAATTACATCCACAGGAGGAACATTCCCGGTGATTATAACTCTATCTCCCATTACTTCCTTAGCCTCTTCTAAATCTTCTATATTATCTATGCTGAAATTAGAAATACCTGTGCCCACAACGTCTTCCCAAATACCCCTACTCTTTCCACAGATATGTATACTAGGAGCACTTCCAGTTTTCTCTTTTATCTTATTAACATTCTTTTGGAGATAAGGTAAAGAAAATTCCCTAAATTGTTTCGAGCTTATAAGGCTATTAGATGAAACTGGATCAGCAAAACCAATGGATAACCCTAATTTCGCTACTTCTTCTATATATCTATTGTTGGATTCTGCCACTATTTCCATTAAGGTATGAACTTTTTTAGGATACTTTATCATCCATTTTAACAAATTTTCTGTTCCTACTAAAGAAGCTGCAACACTAAAGGGCCCAGACATTGCCGCACCAACATCTACTTCACTTATAAGGGCATCTCTAGTAAGCCTTAAAGCTTCAATTAAAATTGGTAACTTTCCATCTTTTAATGGATTAACGACTTTAAGAGATTCTATTTCATCTACAGATTTAATAGCTGGTTCCAATAAATATGAAATACTATAATCAGGATAACCTACCTTAGACCCCATAGCCTCAGCAACTCCTCTAAGGCTAGTGGAGATTCCTACACTATCATGTCTAAGTCTTCTAAATAAAGCTATTTCTAAACCTGCCATAAGTTCTGCTGAATGATAATAATCTCTGGCTGTCACTCCAATAAAAGGTACCATGGTAACTCCCATATCAGGTATAGATATTATACGATCTATCTCTTCACCTTTAGCAAAAGCATCCATTCTTTCTCTCGGAGTCATCTCTTCCTTTATCAATTAAAGCACTTCCTTTCCAACATAAAGAATAAACCATTATATTTAATTAACCCATCTAATACTAAATGATTATATACAATATAATGGAATAAGTATAATAGAATTATGTTATAGACAACACACCTTTAATTAAGTTATTAAATGACTCTCTTTCACCTCACGCTTTTCTTTCCTAATATTGGAAGCTTTTATGGAGTAATATTTATTAGTTTTAATTTCTCTCTAAAACCATTGAAAAGTTCCTACAAATTTTAATATTTCTTTTAAATTTTGTTCATGTTGAATTTAAAACAAATAAAAGCCTGAAAATCCTTAATAGATTTCCAGGCTTTTATCTATCTCATTATTTTACATATATTATTTGTAAATTCTACAGGATCAGTTATAGTTAACCCTTCTATAAGTAACGCTTGATTATATAATAAATCTGTGTATAACTTAAGCTTATCTTTATCTTTTTCGAAAGCTTCTTTTAATGCCTTAAATACCTCATGATTTATATTTATTTCTAAAACTTTATCTGCCTTTATATTTTCATTATTAGGCATAGCGTTTAGAATTTTCTCCATTTCAATTGTAAGTTCACCATCGTTTGATAGACACACCGGATGGTTCTTTAACCTTTTTGATGCTCTAACATCTTTAACTTTATCAGATAAAATATCTTTCATATGTTCAAAAAGTTCTTTATTATCCTTATCATCTGAAGTAGCTGTTGTTTCATTTTCCTCCATATCTATGCCCAAATCAGCACTTGATACAGATTTGAATTCTTTCTCTTTATACTTCATCAGCATTTTTATAGCAAATTCATCTATATCTTCTGTAAAGTATAATATTTCATATCCTTTATCTAATACAATTTCTGTTTGTGGAAGTTTTTCAATTCTTTCATTTGATTCCCCTGCAGCATAATAAATGTATTTTTGATCTTCTGGCATTCTAGAAACATATTCAGCTAAGGTCACCATTTTTTTCTCTTTTGATGAATAGAACATTAATAAATCTTGCAGATCATCTTTATTACTTCCAAAATCACTATAAACGCCATATTTTAATTGTGTTCCAAAGGACTTATAAAACTCTTCGTATTTCTCTCTCTCATTTTTTAATATATTTTCTAATTCATTTTTTATCTTAGTTTTTATGTTTTTAGCAATAAGTTTTAATTGTCTATCATGTTGTAGTATTTCTCTAGATATGTTAAGAGATAAATCTTCTGAATCTACTATACCTTTAACAAATCCAAAGTAGTCAGGTAATAGATCTGCACACTTATTCATAATCAAAACACCATTTGAATATAGCTCTAGACCCTTTTCATATTCTTTTGTATAGAAATCATATGGGGTTTTTTCTGGAATAAATAAAATGGCATTATAACTTACAGCACCATCAACACTAGTATGAATATGTTTTATTGGCTTATCAAATCCATAGTGCTTTTCAGAATAAAAGCTATCATAGTCTTCTTTAGTAAGTTCATTTTTATTTTTTCTCCATATAGGAACCATGCTATTTACAATTTGTTCCTCTATATACTCTTCGTATTCTTCTTCACTGCCTTCTTTAAGTTTTTCTGTAGTTATATCCATTTTTATTGGATATCTAATAAAATCAGAGTATTTCTTAATTATAGACTTTAATTTGTATTCCTCTAAGTATTCATCAAAAGTTTCATCTTCTGTGTTTTCCTTTATTTTAAGTATAATTTCTGTACCTACTGAATCTTTTTCACACTCTTCAATGGTGTACCCATCTATACCCTTAGATTCCCACTTGTAAGCTTTATTACTACCAAAAGCTTTACTTATGACAGTAACCTTATCAGCTACCAAAAAGGCCGAATAGAATCCTACACCAAACTGACCAATTATGTCATATCCTTCTTTTAGTTCAGTTTCTTTTTTAAATTGTAATGAACCACTTTTTGCTATAACCCCAAGATTATCATCAAGTTCTTCTTTTGTCATTCCAATACCAGTATCAGAAATTTTTAATACTCTATTTTCCTTATCAGCAACCACCTTAATGTAGTAGTTTTCTTTTTCAAAGCTCAAAGAATCATCTACTAATGCCTTATAATAAATTTTATCAATGGCATCGCTAGCATTAGAAATAAGTTCTCTTAAAAATATTTCCCTATGAGTATAAATTGAGTTAATCATAAGATCTAGAAGCCTTTTAGACTCTGCCTTAAATTCTTTTGTTTCCAATTTAAATCTCTCCCTTCATGATAAAAAACATGATTTTTATTATTAGCACTCATTATCTTCGAGTGCTAACAGCTAACTTTTATATAACATATTTAAAATATTATGTCAACATTTTTTACAAATTTTCCCCTTTCTTTTACCGTTATTAACAATGACTTGAAACCTTAAATTATAAAAAAGGATTAAATAAATTTATATAAAATTTACTTAATCCTAATTTTATCTCAGTTATTTTGCAAATAATAAAAAATTATTATTAATTACTTATCTTCAAAATATCAAGTTTTTTAATATATAATTAAGCTGATGTTATTGTGTAGATGTTTCAGCTTGCCACATTGAATAGTACTTTCCCCCCTTCTTTATGAGTTTTTCATGATTACCTTCTTCAATGATTTTTCCATTAGATACAACTAAAATTTTATCTGCATTTTTAACTACAGAAAGATTATGAGCAATCATAATTATAGTTTTATTTTTGCTTACAAGATTTGATATTGCTTCTTTAACATATAACTCGTTTTCTATATCTAAAGATGCTGTAGCTTCATCAAGTAGAAGTATAGGACTATCTTTAAGTATAGCTCTTCCAATAGAAATACGTTGCTTTTCTCCTCCTGATAACCTATTACCATTTTCACCAGTAAAGGTGTCATATCCTTTTTCTAGCTTTGAAATAAAATCATGACAATTAGAAGCTTTACATGCACCAACTATTTCCTCATCTGAAGCCTGTGGTTTTGCAAATCTTATATTATTTTTTATACTATCATTAAATAAGAAAACATCCTGATATACCATGGAAACATTTTTAAGCACTTTTTCTCCATTAATATTTTTAGTATTTATTCCTCCTATTTTTATATCACCAGCCTCTGCCTCATAAAACTTGGAGATAAGATTAAGTATTGTAGATTTTCCAGAGCCAGAATCCCCTACAATAGCAGTTATCTCGCCATGTTTTGCTTTAAAGCTTATATTTTCTAAAACAGGTTGATCTTTTACATAACTAAAAGAAACATTTTCAAATTCGATATCATAATTATTTGGTTTAAATTCAATGTCTGAATAGTTATCTTCCTTTTCAGCTGCTAAATTATCCATAGATTTTTTTGAAATCATAAGATTTTTATAAGAGGTTAAATCTATAAACAAGTTTCCCATAAGTTGTGATATAAACAATGATAAAATTATACAAATAACATATTCTGAAGATGATATTTTACCTAAAACCCATTGGTTTCCTCCAAGGATAATAGATATTGGAATACTTATATCTTCTACTACCCTATAAATACATCCTATAGGAACTACTTTAGACTCAAATTTATAACTTATATCACTTATATTCTTTAAGGATTTATTTATTTTTTCATTTTTTACTCCTCCAAGTCCATAACTTCTAAAGGGTTGGATACCATTTATATATTCAATTAAATCACTAACATTATCATTGAGTATTTCCTTTTTTATACCTCCATACTTCTTTACCATTTTGAAGGATATGATCATAAAAGGAATAATCAATAAAGCAAGAATTAAATTTACCATACCAATATTAATATTCATGCTACACAAAAATATCAAGGTTACAATACTTAAAGTTAAATTTTTAGCTATTTCTCCTGCCTTATGCCCTAGAACATCTTCATAATTATTTACATCATGAGTTATTACATTAATAAATTCTCCAGTTTTATACTTTGAAAAATTTATAAGAGGAAGATTCTTTATCTTATTCCCAAGGAAAAGTCTTATATATTTTGCAGTTGCAGACCCTCCAATATGTCCTAAGGTGTAACCTATTGAGTATAAAACTAATCTTAGAATAAATATACATGCTAATAATATACATAAATTCATTAGTTTTCTTAAATCAAAACTATTTTGAAATAATGAATCTATAGTTAAAAATATACATCCAATAACTGAACCTGTAAGTAATCCTTCAATCATATTAAGCAGAATTGAGGTAATCAATCTTTTATCTTTTTTTATCCATGTAGGATTTTCCATATTATGCACCTTCCTTTACGGAATACTCAATACTCTTAGATTTCTCGTGACAATCCCATATTTTTCTATAGTATTCATTTGTTTTTAACAAATCCTCATGAACACCTATATCTGTTACTGTATTATTTTCTACTATAGCTGCTCTATCACATTTTTTCACTATATTAAGTCTATGAGCAACAATAATTACAGTCTTATTCTTACATAAATTATCTATAGCCTCTTCTATTTCCTGTTGATTTTCAGGATCTGCCGCTGAAGTAGCCTCATCAAGTATAAGTATTGGGGCATTTTTAAGTATGGCTCTTGCAATGGCAATCCTTTGTTCTTCTCCTCCACT
The DNA here is from genome assembly GCF_018919175.1 of Clostridium simiarum. Classification (GTDB taxonomy): domain Bacteria; phylum Bacillota; class Clostridia; order Clostridiales; family Clostridiaceae; genus Clostridium_L; species Clostridium_L simiarum. The sequence continues at coordinate 1,533,548 of NZ_JAHLQL010000001.1, forward strand.
AAAGCGTGTTCCATAGCTTCCTACCTTTGTATGGTATCCTTCTGGAAGACTTTCAATAAAGTCATGAATTTGTGCTTTTTTAGCTGCCTCTTTTACTTCATCAAAGCTTGCTTCTGTTCCCATTTTTATATTTTCAAGTATGCTTTCTTTTGTAAGAAAAGTATTCTGAAAAACTATTGATACATTTTGAAGAAGGGTTTCATAATCTATAGTTCTTATATCCTTTCCACCTATTAAAATTTCTCCCTTATTTATATCAAAAAATCTTGCAATAAGTTGTATTATTGTACTTTTTCCTGCTCCTGACTTTCCAACAAGTGCTATTTTTTCACCATCCTTAATAGTAAGGTTAACTTTGTTTAATATATTAACCTTTCCATCATAGGAAAAACTTACATCTTTAAGTTTAATTTCTGTGCTAGCTGGAAATACCTTCTCTCCTTTTTCATAAGCAGGTATTTCAATTATTGCTTTTGCATTATTAACACCATTAAGAACCTGTGAAAAATTTGACCCAAGTTCCATTAATGGGCGTAGTTCTGAAAGATAAAGACTTCCTACAAAAGCAAATAGCATTAAAGCTCCAGCTGTAGCATGTCCATGATTATACATGAATCCACCCATAGGAATTATAAATAATACTCCACATTGAAGAACTATTACAAAAATTGAATACAAAGGTCCCATTTTACATGCAACCCTCTTCCACAAACTATGTTGCTCATCAATGGCTCCTTTATATTTTTTATAGGAATCAGCTCCCATATCATAGGCTTTTATAAGTTTCATTCCATTTATATATTCAATCATTGATGAATTTAAATTACCAATAACTCTATTTAATTCGCTCATTCTAGAACTTTGATCTTTAAACATCATAAACTGTAGCAATATACCAATAGGTATTGGAATTAATGTAATAAGAGCTAATTTAAGATTTATAGTGCATAAATAAACAAATATAGCTATTGGTCCACTTAAATACATAAAAATTTCAGAGAGGTGATGTGCTAAGAAAAGTTCTAGCTTTTCTATGTCTTCACTGATTACCCTTTTAATTTCTCCAGAACTTTTCTCACTAAGATATCCTAAAGGTATTTTTGCCATATGATTTATAATCATACACCTTACATTATAAAGAGCATTATAGGCACCTTTATGTGAAGCTATTATACCTATTGCCATAAAGAAATATCTCAATACTATTGAAATTATTAGTAAAATACTATATTGAAATATTAATTCTCTTGTTACTTGTTTTAAATATACCCCTTCTATAATTTTGTATATTGCAATATATGGAGCTATAACCATTAAGCCACTTACAAGACCACAAAACATAGAAAAATACAGCTTATATTTTTCTTTCCCTGCCCATTTAAACAGGGTTAATAAAGGATTTTGTTTTTTTTCACTCATAACTGCCACCTGCCATTCGTATAATTTTTTGTAAGTACAGAATACTTCATGGCAAAAATATTATCTACTCCATTAATTTGTAAATGTACCATTTTGAAATTGTTTTTCATATGATAACACATATCAAAATGGTATTTAACCTATTTCAGAAGTTATTCTATAATAATAAGCATAAAAAATAACCATCTTAGATTAGTAAAATGGTTATTAAAAAATCCCGTTAAATTATTTAATCCTACTGTCATTGAATCTGTATTTTTGAAAGATTTTTATCTATTAGAAATTCTATATTTAGAGGGGGTTATTCCAAATTCCTCTTTGAAAGCTTTTGAAAACTTGCTATTGTTAGTATATCCTACTAAATTTGCTATATGTGCTATGGTTAGTTCTTCTTTCACAAGCAATTCTTTTGCTTTTTTCATTCTATAACTTTTAAGATATGCATATATAGGACACTGATAAATTTCCTTAAAACCCCTCTGCAAATCAGTTGAATTAATTCCTACCATATTAGAAAGTTCTTTTATTGTAATATGAGAATCTATATTTGATACAAGTATTCTTCTAGCATCTTTTATTTTATCTACAAAAGATCTCGGAAAGTATTTCTTATCACTAATTTTATAATCAGAATTTCCTACTATATAAAGTAAAAGTTCTACCACCTTTATCTTAAGAAAATAACTTTTACATTTTTCAGGCAGTACAAAAAACTCTTTAAAAATATGTTCTAAACTCTGACTTGCATGGTTTACTATGCAGGTATCCTCATTAAAAGAAGCCTTAATAAGGCTTTTAATTTCGGCTTCAGATACTCCGAGCATGGTACCTACACTTTTGGAAGCTTCATCTATATACAGCATTACAGTTATACCTTTATAGTGCTTAGTTGTAAAATCAGCTAGGACAACTCCTGTTTTATATCCAAAAATAGAAATATCTCCATCACCCATATAAACTATTTTTTTATTGGCAAATTCACTTTCTAAATACCCTTCTAAGCAATAGTTTATTTCTAAAGAATCCTCTCTTAATTTAAAGCTTTCACTTAATGGTTTATATATCTCAAAATCATTATAAGTAACTTCAATTCCAGGCATTACGTTATGACTTGTTATATTCCCCTTGCCAAATTCTACTGAAATATTATATACTACCTGATCTTCCATAATTTCTTTTAATCCAATAATGTACCTAAACATACTCATATCTTCATCAAACTTTCTCACTGGTTATTGACCTTCCTTCTGCTCTCCCTTTACTTTCATAACTCTTATTCAATAAATAATATGTTCTCTTAGCTTTTAGTATAGCACAAGTTTGTTGTGTCTTACAAAAGCTCCATACATACAATATTGAAAGTCCTTCAAAGCTTCCAATGGAGTTATATACTTCTCTTAAGTAAACTCCATTGGAGGTTAATCATCACCACTTTTATCAGAATCTTCATATTTTGTTTCTCTTATTAAGATATTACTATAGCAACTTCCAAACAACAACATATTACCCTTTCTCCACCTATGTTCTATTTCATCTATACCTCTTGATCTAATATAGAGTATTAACACATTTTTATCTTTAGTATTTCTAGCATTTATATATCCTTTACCATCCAAATAGTAAATAGCCGCTAAAACATTTGATATATTATCTGATACTATTTTATACCTTTGAGTTTGAATTTCTCTATAATCGCAAACAGTAAATAGGTTTTGATAAAGTTCCCATAATATCTTAAGTCTTAATAAATCATTTTCAAGTGGTAACAAGCTCACTACCCCTTATGCTATTGGTTTAACCATTGATTAAAAGTTAGATGTGACCATCCCCCTATTGCTTTAGGTGCTTTTGGTGGTTTTAACGGCTCTTCATCAATTAAAGGTTTTGGCGGTGGCAGTGGTTTATATGCTTTTAATGGTTCTTCCGTTTTAGCAAGTCCACCTATTACTGGTGAATTGGGATTCCAAGCAACTACTTTTCCATCCCTATCTAAGCAATTTGTATCCCTAATCATACCAATCCAATTAAGTTTATTAGTAGACCAAACATATCCATTATTTATATAAGCTACCCATTTAAGTTCAGTATCAAATATATGCTCTCTATTATAGAGCCATCCTACAAAATTGGCTTTTTTATCAAACAGAGGTTCTACTCGCACTTCCATCCTTATCACCACCATCTATATTTTCCTTTACAGGTATCAGTACATTTCTGTAAACATTTGATAATACTAATTCTCCACTTTCTTGTATGGCATTTTCTATTTCATCTATACCATTACCTAAAATATAAGCTGACACTGTTTGGTCTTTTTCTATATTAAAAAAAATCCACCTTCTGAAATTTATATAATAAAGTGCAGCTATTACTTCTATCCTACAATCCTTTGGTACCTTATAGTTTATATCAATGCAAGTTTCGTAACCATAAGTAAAGAAGTCATCATATAATTGCATTAATAGTCCATATCTTAATAATTTTTTCGCTAATAAATTCATATTTTTCCCTGTTAATAATGCTATATTATAATATACTCACGGTTTCCTCTAAATATACTCCAGCATTATTATTCTATTCTGCACTTTTAAGTGATTCTATCATGTCTATCCTATGGAACTTTTTGTACATAGCTAGGTTTACAATTATAGAGAAAATCATTGTAAGTGCTACTGAGTATATAAAATAAATTGGTTTAATTGTTCTTAGAAACATCAATATATTTATCTCTGCACTTACTATTACAAATTTATTTAGAAGTATCCCAAGCCCTATTCCAGTTAAACTTCCTATAACCGTCAATATAATATTTTCCCTATATATATAAGATGCAAGTTCCTTATCATAAAATCCTAGTAATTTTATTGTGGCAAGTTCTCTTCTTCTCTCATTAATATTTATATTTGTGAGATTGTATATTACAACAAATGCTAGTACCCCTGCAGATATTATAAGAACTAATATTACAGAATTTATACTTTTTATGCTCTTATCATAGTTAAGTTGAATATTATCCTTAAAACTTACGGAGTTTATACCATTAATTGTTGTAAGAAGTTTTGAGGTTTCATCCTCTCCACTCTTTTCAGTACTTTTTAATAATCCATAAAAACTATTAAACTCTACCTTTTCACCAGTTATATTCTTATAGTATTTAGGGCTCATATAGATGTAATGCATAACATAATGCTCTGTTATCCCAGATATCCTAGCTTCTATTACTTTATCATCTATGGTTATTTTAAAGGTATCACCAACTTTTTTACCCATAATTTTTGAAAGTTTTTCAGTTATGATTACCCCATCATCACTAAGATTCAAATCCTTTCCCTTCATTGTAAGATTTATATAACTATTTATGTCATTAATATCTTCTGGAACTACTATATAAACATCTTCACTTTCAGGATTCTTTTCTTTAACTACTCCATTCTTCGAGTAAGTAAAAAGTACTGATTTTATATTAGAATCTTCCAAAACCCTATCTTTAATATGATTTTTTTCATCCTCATTTATATTACTAGTAAGGGTTGTTTGAATATCATATCTATAAATTTTATTGAATTGATTTTTTGTAGCACCTACTACTCCCTCTTTAATACCGAATCCTGTTATCATAAGACCAGTACAAGCAGCTATTCCTATTACTGTCATAAATAGTCTTTGCTTATACCTAAATACATTTCTTGCTGTAACCTTCTTTGTAAAGCTTAACCTCTTCCATATAAATGCTACCCTTTCAAGTAATATTGTTTTTCCCGACTTGGGACTTTTTGGTCTCATTAAAGATGCTGGAACTTCTTTTAATTCTTCTAAGGTTGCCGCTACTACAGATATTGATATAAATAATATAACTATAATAGCTGATTTTACTGCTAGAACTACGTTAAAGGGGGTTATTAAGTAGGGCACAGTATACAGTGAACCGTAAGCATCTATTATAAGAGTAGGAAATAGCTTAAATCCAAAAGATATACCAATTATGATCCCTGTAAAGCTTGCAGTAAGAGAATATATAAGGTAGTGAGATACTATTGATCCTATAGAGTATCCTAAAGCCTTAAATGTACCTATTTCTATTCTCTTTTCTTGAACCATCCTAGTCATAGTAGTTAAACTAACTAAAGCTGCTACTAAGAAAAATATAAATGGAAATGCTTTTCCTATGTTATCCATTCTATCGCTATCTTGCTTATAGGTTTCATAGCCTACATTAGTTGACCTTCCAAGTACAAACCACTCTGGATCTTTCATATGGTTAAGATCATATCTGTTTTTTTCAATTTTCTCTTGGGCTTTTTTAATATCCGCATTTACCTTTTCTTCTTCTAGCTTTAGCTTTTGAAAGCTTTCATTAATTTTTCTTTCCCCATCCTCTAGCTCTTTCTTTGCTTCATTTAACTTTTTTAAACCTTCTTGTCGTCCTTTATTTAACTGAACTTCTGCATCACTTATCTTCTTTTCATTTGCTTCAAGTTCACTTCTAAAAGCTTCTATTTCACCCTGTCCACTTTGAAGTAACTTTTCCTTGCTCTCTATTTGCTGTCTACCTAGTGTGATATCAGAAGTTACCTTATCAAAATTATTTTTTAATGTTTTTATATCAAAATAATCCTTTATTTTATCTAAATTATTATCCTTTTCTAAAGCATTATACATACTATCAAAATCTTTGTCTTTAATATTATTTTCATAAATATTATTAATAAAATTATATTGGGCTATAAATACTGGATTAGTAGGATCAGAATCTAGCTTAATTTTCGCCTCTGATACCATCTTTAATATTCCTTCTGAAATATTATTTGCAGCTTCATTTTTACCTAAAGTTAGCTGTTTTTCGATATTATAAAGCTGTGATTTACCTTCCTCTATCTGAATCTTACCCTTTTCAATTTCTTTAGCTTTTAAGTTTAGTTCATCTTTTCCAGCATTTATTTTATCTTTGCTATTGGATATTTCTTTTTCCCCATCTTCCATTTCCTTATTGAAGATATCTTGGTTTTTTTTAAGTTCTTCTTTTCCTTTTGCTATTTTATTTTGCTCATTTTCTAAAGTTCTATATCCATCCTTGAATTTATCTTCTGCCTCTTTTTGAGATATATTTAATTTATCCTCTGCTTCTTTTATCTTATCATTACCAGTTTTTACAATTTCATCATAGCGTAGCCCACTTCTTTTAACTCCAAGACTTTTAAGATTCTCCTCTATACTTTTATTGCTATTTTTATAATCTTCATTATAAATAAGGCTATTTTTTGACTCACTGATATCTGTTTTTACATATAATTCTGTATAAACATCACTTTTAAATACATCTTGTAATATATACATAAACCCTTTTACAGATCCATTTCCAACAGAACTAAGCTGCCTTTGACGTGATATGTATAAAGGTGAGTTTGCAGTAGCAACGATTTCAAATTCATTATTTTTTAAGCTATCCTCTATTTCGCTATTATTTCCAGACTGTATAAAGATTCTATCACCTATCTTTAGATTATTTTCCTTAAGAAATCTATCTTCAACTATAGCTTCATCATTATTTTCTGGCCTTCTACCACTAACTATACTTATATCATTTATACCACCTTTATCTGGCAGTGAGTTAATATTCATAACTAAAGAGGATTTATCCTTTTCAATCACAGCATCTAAGGAATAGGAACCTTGAACTTTTATTACCCCACTTTGTTTTTCTACTTCATATATATCATCTTTAGTAAGTCCTAATGTAGAAATCACCTTAAAATCCATAAGATTATTTTCGCTAAAGTAACGATCTGCTGACATTTTCATATCTGGGCTTGTGGCTCTAACTCCAGCATAAAAGGATACTCCAACTGCTATAATTATAACTATGGATAAAAACCTTGAAGGAGTGTTTTTTATATCTCTAAATAAATTTTTAAAAAATGTTTTTTTCATAATTACCACTCTATACTTTCTATTGATAAAGGATTAGGATTTTTCTTTACATCATGCACCTTACCACTTTTTATAGTTATTACCTTATCAGCGATGGGAGCTATAGCCGAGTTATGGGTTATAATAACCACAGTCATATCATATTTTTTTGATGTATCATATAATATTCTAATTATTGATTTGCCTGTATTGTAATCTAAAGCTCCTGTAGGCTCATCACAAAGAAGCAATTTTGGATTTTTAGCAAGGGCTCTTGCGATAGATACCCTTTGTTGTTCTCCTCCTGAAAGCTGTGATGGAAAGTTGTATATTCTATCTCCAAGTCCAACATCTTTAAGTACCTCTATTGGCTTCATTGGTTTTTTGCATATTTCAACTGCTAACTCCACATTTTCTAGTGCATTTAAATTCTGAATTAAGTTATAAAATTGAAATACAAAACCTATATCCTCACGTCTATATTTTGTAAGATTTTTTTTGTCATATTTACTTATCTCATTTCCATCTACAAAAATACTTCCCTCAGTTACCTGATCCATGCCTCCAAGAAGGTTAAGTATTGTAGATTTTCCTGCACCACTAGCACCAAGTACAACCACAACCTCACCTTTATCTATGGAAAATGAAACATCATCTACTGCTTTAATAGTAACTTCACCCATTGTATAACTCTTTTTTACATTTTTTAATTCAATAAATTCGCCCATTTTATATTTTCCTCCTATTTATAGTGCTATGAACCATCGTTCTCTTTTGTTTTTTTTAATACTGCTACTTTAAAAAGTAACAGTACTTATTAAACATTTTCAATTTCTAATTTATTTCTTATATTGTCATAGAAAAGACTTATTATATCAAGTATAAGTTTTTTAACTTCCTCTCCATCGTCCTTTTCCTCTAATATTATAGAAATACTTTCAACAAGACTATGTGAAACTAAATATATAATAAAATTATCCTTAAGTATTTTGCCCTGCAAAGATAATTCATATTTCATTGTTTCTGTAACTATCCTAGTTACAAAATCCACAAAATTATTTTTACAGTTTTCATATTTAGAACCTTGACTTTTATTTAGAAGAATAGAAAGCTCTATGCTACTATATTTAAATATCTCCATAATATTGTCTAAAAGTCCATAAAATATAGGTTCGGCTTTATTATTAATTTTAACCTTATCAAATTGATTAATATAACTCATAAGGCTATTATAAACTGAACCTATAATATTTTCATATAAAGTCTCTTTGCTATTAAAGTACTTATATAGATTTCCTACTGAGGTATTAGAGTTTTTAGCAATATTTCTAACAGAAGCTCTTTTATAACCCTTTTCTTTAAATTCTTTTAAAGCTTCTTTTATTATACTCTTCCTAACCTCTTCCTTTAAATATTGCATTAGAAAACCTCCGTTCACTTTTAACTTTATGCCAATTAAATATTTTTGTCAATAAGATTCATTTAATCTTTTTTAAAAAGTCATACCTTCAGATATATAAAAAAGATCCATGAAACTATAAGTTTTATGGATCCTAAAATAGATTTTGTTTTATAAAAACAAATCTATATACATCCCTTTATTAAAGATTCCAATAGTAATGCAAGCTACTCTTTTATTAAATCCGATAAAAATAACTTTTCATCATCATAGGTTAGCCTGATTTCAATCTCTACTGATTTATCTAAAATTTCCTTACATAACTTTGCTTCATTTTCATTAATAGCAATATCATGAGTAAGAGATACCGAATTATAATTCTTCCTTAGTACTCCTAGGTTAAGACTTTTTATTTCTGGAATATTATAAATAATACGATAGGCATTATCAATACTACTTACTATAGCCATCACATTCATCCCACTATTTACATGACTTTTTAATAATTCAATAGCTTCATCAACTTCTACAATAATTAAATTTACTCCTGTAGGCTTAGATAATCCAAGGGTCATTTTAGAAAATTCATCATAAGCTACTTTATCATCCGCTATAATAATTGTATGAATCTTCAAGTTTCTAACCCATGAAAAAGCAACCTGACCGTGGAGTAATTTATCATCTATGCGCAATAGTTTTATCATAACTTTATTTCCCTTCTAAATATTTTTAATATCATTTAAAAATAATGAGTAATCCATATGTTCAATGAGACCTTCTACCATATCTGCATTGTTTGCCCATTTTGAAATTATCTTACACAACGTGCTTAAATCTTTATCTCCATCCCTTTTCGTCTTAAGCATAATTAAAACACGAATAACATCTTGATCCCAAAGCACAGGTTTATTAAGTACTGCAATAAAAAAGAATCCATTTCTACAAATTCTATATAAATCTTGAAAATGTACAATACCATGACCTATTTCATTACAAACAAAATTCTTGTTTTTCACTGGAAGCTCATCAATAAATTTTAGTTCAATAAACTTTTTATATAAATTTTCTAGAACCTTTTCCTTAGTACTCCCCTCTAAATTGAAACAACTATATTCTGGTTTGAAATATTTTTTAAAATTAAGATTGTCTACTTGAATTTTATTTACTGCTTTTCTAATTTTATCAATATAATAATCATTTTCAATGGTAATAGAGGTTATATTGGATGGATTTTTAAGAGTATAGGTGCTCACCAATAAATCAATATCCTTGTAATCACCATTAGTAATTTGATCCTTATCAAGTATGCTAATAATTTCATATTTTTCTTGACTGAAATTTTCATTTATTTCATTTAAATACATGGTAGCTTCTGGTCTTCCCCTGCCACTTAAAAAGCCTATTCTAATTTTCTTTTTGCTATTAATTTTATATAAAGCAAGATTAAAATATAAAACTAAGTAGCCAAATTCGTTAATATCTATCTTAATATCATAATACTTTTCAATAATCATACATGCAGTATAAGTAATCTTTGTTGCAAATAAATACCTTCTTAGATTATCATGTGCCAGTGGGTTACGAATACTCATATTATTTTTAAGCCTTGTAACCATCTGTGCAATATGAAGGTATAAATAATCATATAACTCACTATCATTTTCTAAGTTAATATTAAAATTACTATTAACTTCTTCAATAATGGTAAAAATGCATTGTTTTAGTCTTTCCTTTTCTTCAGAATTTATTTGATCTTCACTTGAAATACGCTTGCTCTTTAAATGTAAGCTATAATATATAGTTTCTCCAAGTGGCAACATAAATTCAAAATAGTCCTCTAATTTTTTCGTAAGTTCAGTGGCTGCCTTAAATTCCACACTATCTTTAATATTTTCCTTTAAGTCATCCTCTGCTTTAATGTAATTATAAAACGTACACCTTCTTAAAGAAATAAATATATGTATAGTAAAATTATTAATAGAAAAGTCTGATAATATAATGTTATATTTATCGCAAACTTCTTTAGTAAATTTTAAAATGGTATCATATTCTTTCTTGCTTTTTCCAAAGGTAAACATATTTTCAGAAGCTATACTATAGTTTGCTCTGTTATTGTAATGAAAAAAGTATTCTGCAATGCACAATCTTTTGTCAATCTCGCTTCCCTCAATAATAATTCCATAGTTTGATCTTGATATGACCTTTAATCTAAATTTTGATAATAAATTTTTGATTTCTTTTAAATCCTGTGTTAAGGTGGATCTACTTACAAAAATCTCATCCATCAAATCTTCAAGCTTAATGTGATAATCAACCACTAATAGCTTTTTAATAATATAATTGATTCTCTCATAATTATATTTTGGAGTATCATCGAATCTTTTTATAATTTTATAATCTGTAATTTCTGATAACGCTCTAATATCAGCATCCTCATCTATAACTATCCAATATCCTTCTCTTGGTTTGGACATAATACGAATATTATAATGATCTATCTTTTCGTTTATTTCCACAATATCGCTTTTGATAGTACGTACAGATACCCCTATAAAGAAAGCCAATTGCTTTGAAGTTATTGGCTTATCTTCTAGTAATAATTTATTGATTAATATTATTTGTCTTTTGTGAAGTGATTTCATGAATTACCTTCCTTTTATAGCACAAAAACAACATCTTTAAATGTTGTTTTTGTAATTTTATATATTATAATTAAGGTTATTATTATTATTATATACTAGATTTATTAAAGAAGTCCAATCAATGATCCTACAATCCCAACTGCTATAGTTATTAATAATATTGTAGTAGATTTATACCCTTTTTTAAGTAATTTAAACATTCCTAGGGTATATAATAATGGTAATAACAATGGGAATATTTGATCTATGTATTTTTGAAGTGCAAAGGCCGTTCCTCCAATATTAAAATTTAAAGTTGTGTTTAACTTAACCATGGAAGCACTCATTCCACCAATTACCATTAAACCTACAATAGTAGCACCTTTAGAAACCTTTGAAAGTATTCCAGTATCTTTTGCATTAGACATTAAACCAAGTCCAAATTTATAACCAAATACTGCTCCATAATAACGAATTATTAAATGAGGCACATTAAATATTAATAAGAATAATATTGGTCCCAAAATACTTCCTTGTTGTGCTAATGATAAACCTATACCTGTAGCTATAACACGTACAGTTCCCCAAAAGAATGAATCTCCAATTCCAGCTAGTGGTCCCATTAAAGCAACCTTTACATTGTTTATAATATTTTTATCAAAGTCTTTATTTTCACTTGCTTCTTTTTCAAGTACTGTAGCAACTCCTGTTATGGCTGAAACTACATGAGGAGTAGTGTTAAATATTGACATATGCCTAACTAATGCTTCAGCTTGTTCTTCTTTTGTCTTGTAATAACGTTTAATTGCTGGCCACATACCAATTGCAAAACCTAATGCTTGCTGTCTTTCATAGTTATAACATTCTTCTAAAGCGAAGGAAGACCAGAAGATTTCTTTTATTAGTTTCTTTTCATCCTTATTTAATTTAATATCTTTAGTCATCAAATAACATCTCCTCTTCACTATTATTTTGTACTACATTATTTCCAATTTCATAAGTAATTATATAAGCTAATATAACTCCAAACATTGTAACTGCTAAGATTGGTAAATTTGCATATGATATTAAAATAAATCCTAGTATAAAGTAAATAGTGTTTTTTGAAGTCATCATAGGTTGCAATAATAAAGCAAAACCTACAGCTGGTAATAATCCTCCTGCAACAGTTAATCCATTCATAATTGTTTTAGGAATGTTTGCTACAAAGCTTTCTACTGCACTAGATCCAAAAGTAATTGCCACAAAAGCTACTGTGAAATACATTAAACACTGTAACAACAATCCCGCAAAGTTTAATGCAATTAATCCTTTTATATTTGCCTCAGAAGCTAATTTCATTGCAAAATCCATAAACCAACTTCTTACAATAAATACAATTACCTTTAATGATTGCGCTAAAATTGCTATTGGTAATGCTAAAGCAAGTGCTACTTCTGCACCTTTCCCACTAAGAATTGCAAAAGCTGTACCAAGTCCAGCTCCTACTAGTACGTCCGGTGGAACTGCTGCCCCTATTTGAATTGCTCCCATAAAAATTAACTCTAGTGTTGCACCAATTAACAATCCACTTTGAAGATCTCCTAGAACCAATCCAACTAGTGGCGATACCACAATTGGACGAATAACCATTGGTGTTCCACCTAATTTTTCAATTAGCCAAAGTATGGCAAGTACTAATCCTACCATAAATGCTGCTTGCATAATTAATCCCCCTTTACTTTTTTATTTACTAAAATCTACTTTATTTCTTAAACTTTTATATTCTTTTACTGACTTTGAAGGAACTTCTTGTACTTCTAATACTATTCCGGATTCTACTATTTTATCTAAATACTCTATATCTTCCTTATTTACATACACAGCTGGAGAAAATAAAATCTTATTAGGCTCCATTTGCATACCTCCTAAATTTACAGTAGCTCTTTCTTCTATTAACTGTAGTAAATCATATACACTTTTAGGATTAGGGCATACAACAAACACTTTCATAGAAGCTAACTTAGGATTTTTTAGTAATGTAGCGGCATCTTTAATGCTTCTTATTGCAAGCTTTACTCCGTCGGGGCAGCATAGCTTTAATGCTACCTTTCTTATCTCATCATTAGCTGCATCATCACTAGCAATAACTATAGCATCGTAGCTTAATGCTGATTTCCAACTATAAGCTACTTGTCCATGTAATAATCGATCATCAATTCTAATTTTTACTATCATAATTACCCTTCCTTTCTATATATCAAAGTCATCTTTCTTTGAATTTTCTTCAAAATAGTCATTTATAAATAATATTTGTTTTTTACCTTCCTCCACAATGTTTCTTAGTTGATCTAAAGATACTTTCTCCTCAGAGCTTAATAATAATATTTCAAGTACTACGGCAAGATTAAATCCAGAAATAATATATACGTTTTCTCTTTTTAAATAAGGAAATATCTTTTGGTTTACACTTCCACCATAAATATCAGTTAAAATTATTACCTCATCATCCTCATTAACTTCTTTGAAAAAATTATTCATTTGCTCTTCTACTGATTCTTCACTTACATAAGCATTTAGATAATGAACATTTTCTTTATTTCCTATAATTATATTTGTTGCACTTTTTACACCATCCGCGTATTTACCATGGGATGCTATTAATATTTTTCTCATATTAACCTCTTTCTATATTGTTTTAGTTATATAATTTGTTATACTAGCGTTTACCCCTCGCTTTAAATCCCGTCCATGATCGTCTGCAAGTTTAAAAGCTATAATTTGCATTGGAGTAATAAACTCTAAAGTACTAAAATACTTACTAACTGGATTTATCTCTAAATCCCTTTCTTCTATACCATTATTGCCAATAAGAGCACAAAATCCGATTTCACTTTTTATAAATCGTGCAATGGATTTAGCCTTATTGCTATCTTCCCCTTCTCTACTTAGAATAAAAAACACTGTAGCATCATCAAAGGAATTTTGTGGTCCATGTATAAATTCCTCTAGCTCAAAGCTTCGAGTAATCATGGGAACCATCTCCATAACTTTTATATCTGACTCTTGAGCAACAGGCCATAGATCATTAGTTGCAGCAATCATCATTTTATTTCTTCTCATTAATGAGAATTTGTTTTTATAATACCAAGTAAGAGTATTTTCTTTAATTTGTTTTAAGCTAGAATACAATTTGCTAAAATCTAAAATTAATTCTTCTACCTTCTCTTCAGATAATTTATTATAAAACTCAGCAATTTTAATGCACATCATATATAACGTAGCAACTGTAGTAGAATACCCTAATGTACGGTAATTGTACTCTTCCTCACCACAACCCATTTCAATAGCCACATCAGCATGAGTTGCAATAATACAATCTAAATTAGCTGTAATAGAACAATTTAGACAACCTTTGTTTTTTACCTTTTCTAATGCTTCATATACTAATCGTGTGGCTCCCCCTTGAGAAATCATCACATATAAAGCTTTCTTATTTAAATTCTTAGTATAATTTACAAAGATATTTGGATATACTAAAGTTGTTCTTAACCCACATAGATTTTCACAAAAACTTTTAATGGTAAATGCACTATTATAAGATGTTCCACTGGCCACCAATACTATTTCATCTATTTCATCTTTTCCTTCTAAATATTTTAGCAATTTAGAAAATCTGATATGACGATTATTTGCAATTTCTTCTAACTTACATGGGATATCCTCAATACAATCCATCAATGTTGTCATTTCATCACCCCTTATTTGCATTTTCATTTTGTCTACGATTTCATTATAAATGTTAAATTAGTGAATCTCAAAATGTATAATTGCACCATTATTAGTGCAAATTTAAAACACTATAGAAAATCAGCAATTTTAATTAGTAGTTAAACTTTTTTATTTAAGTGGTTACTTTATAATTGCATATAAAAAAACACTTAAATTTTTATAAAGTTTTATAAAAATTTAAGCGTTTTATAATTATATATTGTTAAATTAATTGTGTGTTTGTTTTTATGTAAATTACTTTATATTTTAGTAGTTAGACAAAATTTACTCTAGAACAACAGTGTTTAAATATTAGGTTTATACATAACATTTAGAATACCAGTTTCTTCATCCTCCGTAACCTTAGCATCGATATCATACAAAGAGTTTATCAATTCTTTAGTTAACACTTCCTTTGGTGTGCCATAACTAACAATCTTACCTGATTTCAAAGCATAAATTTTATCGCAGTATAATGCGGCAATATTTAAGTCATGAATAGCAGATATAATTGTAATTCCAAGTTTTTTTACAGTAGACATAAATTGAAGCTGATATTTTATATCTAAATGATTTGTAGGTTCATCTAAAATTAGACACTGAGTTTTTTGTGCTAATGCTCTTGCAAGAATTATCCTTTGCTTTTCTCCACCTGAAAGAGTAGAAAAACTTCGGTTAGCATAATCCTTCATCCCAACTTTTTCTAAGGATTCTTTCATGATCTTATAATCCTCAGCATTATCTTTTTCTATAAATTTTTTATGTGGTGATCGTCCCATTAAAACCATATCTGAAACCATAAAGTCAAAATTATAATTATTATGTTGAGACACTACAGCCATCTGTTTTGAACTTTCTTTCACAGAAAGGTCTTTTATATTTTTACCATCTAAAAATATAGTTCCTGTAGAAGGTTTTAAGGTTCTATATATACATTTTAAAAGTGTACTTTTGCCACTACCATTCGGTCCTATAATGCCTACAAACTCTTCTTTATTTGCATTAATACTCAATCCCTTTAAAATATGACTTCCCCCTAAATAGGCTTCCACATCTAAAGTTTTTATTTCCATCAAGCATTACCTCCAAATCCATAGGATTTACTTATCATAAGATATATAAAAATTGGAGCACCTATTATAGAAATTAATATCCCTATGGGTAGTTCATTTCCCTTCATTATAATTCTAGATAAAACATCCGCCCAAACCATAAATATAGCTCCTATTAATGCTGATACTACAATAATTCTTTTATGATCTGTTCCAAATATTATTCTCGCAAGATGCGGAATAATAAGTCCCACAAATCCAATTATTCCTGATGAGTATACTATAAAGCCAATTACAATAGATGTAATTATAAGATATAGTTGTCTATACTTATTCATGTCTGTACCTAAGGTTATAGAAACTTCATCGCCAAGTAACATCAAATTAAGGGTTCTATATTGAGTAATAAAGAATAATGTAGCTAATATTACAATTGGAAAAATTATTCTTATATTTTCCCATTTTGCACCTGCAAGGCTTCCCATAAGCCAATATACTATAGCTTGTGCAGCATTTTTGTCATTGGAAAAGTATACAACAAAACTTGAAAATGCTGAACATACAGTACTTAATGCCATACCAGACAACAAAAGCTTTGTAGAATTAGCCCTTCCTTTTACATTCGCAAGAGTTAATACAAGTATTGACATTGCAAATGCTCCTAAAAATGCACATATCCCCACATAATTACTTCCAAAAAAAGTACCTACCCCAAGCATTATAGCTAGCGTGGCTCCTAAGGATGCTCCTGAAGAAACTCCTAATACATAAGGATCTGCTAAAGGATTTTTTACAATGGCCTGCATTATAACTCCAGATACTGAAAGCCCTATGCCTACAGCAACTGCCAAAATAATTCTTGGAAGCCTTACAAACCATACAATATCATGTACAGGTCCCTTTGATAAAAGTTTTGCATCACCAATACCTAATATCTTATACATTATAATTTCATACACGTCTTTTATTGAAATATCTATAGAACCCATAGTTACAGTTATTAAAATAGAAAAACCTAAAATAATCAATAATATAAGGGAAACACCTATATAAGTAGGTGTCCCATTTAATAACCCATTTTGTCCATTATGTTTATTAATTTTTTTCATTTTTATTTGTTCCCATATAGCTCAGGATATAGTCCTTTGGAAATTGTTTTTATACCGTCTAAAGTCCTGATACCACTAGAATAAACTTCACTTAGCATTATAGGGTTAACACGTTTTGAATTTATAGCTGAAACGCTTGAAAGGGCAGGGTTTTCCATAATAGATTTTAATGCAGAATCCCTTTCAATCTCTTTTCCATAATACACTGTAAAAATAACATCTGGGTTAAGCTTTACTAAATCTTCGTTTCCTATTTTACCATTAGACTTTGCAACTAAATCTGCTCCAACCTTTTTTGCAATATCGCCACCTATACTGTCTTCACCATAAATTCTGTATACGCCATCTTTTTGTACTTCTAAAATTACCGCTCTAACAGCTTCTTTTCCTTTAACAAAATCTTTAGCTTTTTCTATTTCATCTTTCATTGTGCTAACTATTTTATTAGCTTTATCTTCCACATCGAAAACCTTACCCATATTTAAAATATCATCATATTCATTTTGTAAGGTATTAGGACTAATAACACCACTATTTTGTGACATATATGTATTTATACTTCTTTCATGCCAAAATCCCACATCTCCAAATCTTTTTTCATCAAATAGAGAATACCAGCTTAATATAAAATCAGGTTGTAATCCAATAACTTCTTCTTTTGTAGGTAATTTTTCATAATACTTTAATTTACTAAAAGCATCTTTATATTCGTCTTTAACCTCATGATCTAATCCAGCGGTAGCAATAATTTTATCTTCTAATCCTAATGCTAGTAATGTTTCTATTGAGTTTTGATATACTGCAATAACCTTTTCTGGTGATTTTTCAAATGTAACTTCAACAGGTTTTTTTGCATAATCATAAGTTGTAATTGTTACAGGATAATGGGAGGACTTTTTATTACTATCCTCTACCTTTGTTTCTGATTTAGATGTGTCTTTTACATTTTTGTTACTACATCCAGTTATTCCAAATGCCATAAGTCCTGCTAGGACCATACTTATTATCTTTTTCATTTAAATTTTTCTCCTTTGTTTATTATTTCATTGTTAATGAGTACCTTCTACTACTTCTATATGATGTTTTTCAAATATTGACTTTATTTCCCTAGTTCTTTCTGCTTCGCATTTAACAATGCAAACACCCAAGTGAAGCTTTTGAACCCCTGCTTGTTCTAATTTTTTAGCAATATTCATTAAATTTTCGTCTGAATCATTAGAACAGGCTTCACAAGTAAAAAATGATACAAGCTCCAAATCCTCATTCTTATACATGCTGAAATTTTTGTCTCTATTATTTAATGCTTTAAAGCATCCCATGGTTGTACATATTCCATTAATTTTTTCACATACTCCAATAGCTATTTTCATTTTTACCTCTCAAGTAGATTATTTTTTTACAAAATAATAGCCCTTTAACATAGGGTTAAAAGGCCATTTATCCAAAAAAGTATTCCTAAAAATGTTGCATCCCCCCATCACTCGTAGAGTTGTTGTCAAATTTAAAACAGGCAGGTATTCTGGCTTAAGCATCAACATTCCTACAGCCTTCCCAGTTTCCCAGTGGCATAATTGTAGGAACTCTTCTATTACAGCGGCGGGACCGCGTGGGATTCAAACCCACTTCCCTTTTAATCAGCAGATATTTAATATCTACTAAACCTATTTCTTACATATTCGATTTTGCTTACTCATTATACTATATTATACAAACATTAGCAAGAATTCTTTATGAGTAAATTTTAAAATTAACATGGGACTTGCTTATAATAGCAGTACTTTAACTATAACACTAGCTTTTATCTACACAAACAACAGATACTGAAATAATAAGTATTGTGCCTACAATAGAATAAAATTTTATATTACTAACTAGCTAACTAAAGTATTAAACTTTACTAATCTTTTTACTTTAGATACATATGGACAACTCTTAATCTTATCTAAACTTTTCTCCATCTCTATCTCTGAATTTACTTTAACCACAACTACTATTTCATCATTCTTTGATGAACATATATCTACTATTTCATTAAAATTTGATTTTAATAGCTTTTTAGTAGTATTAATATCTTTAGTCCTTATTCTTAATAAAGCTTCACATTTATTAGGAAGATATTTTTCAACTGAATAATTATTATATGAATAGTTTATACTTTGGATGAAATTTCTATTAATTATATCTGATAGGTCACTGCAAACCGCTGAAGCTGTTGGAAACATTCCCGCCCCTTTTCCCGTAAAGGTAAGTTCCCCTACCGCATCTCCTTCTAAAATAACAGAATTAACTTCATTACTTATATCGAAAAACTCAAATTTTGAATCTACTAACATAGGTTTAACTACACCATATATTCTATCATTTTTCTTAGTGCTATAACCTACTAACTTTATGCAACAGTTCTGTTTTTTAGCATACAAAAAGTCTTCCTTATCTAAATCAGATATCCCTTCAATTAATATATCTTTCCAATATACTCTTCCATTAAATGCTATAGAAGATAATATAGATAGTTTCCTTGCTGTATCGTAACCCATAACATCTGATTCTGGATTTGCTTCTGCAAATCCCAACCTTTGAGCTTCTTTTAAGGCCTCCTCATAATTTACTCCTTCATGATACATTTTAGTTAATATAAAATTTGTTGTACCATTGAGTATTCCCTTAATAGACAGTATCTTATTACCACTTAAGGATTCTACTAAGGGTTTTATTATTGGAATTCCTCCAGCTACTGCTGCCTCTAATTTTATTGTTACATTATTTTCTTTAGCTATTTTAGAAAGCTCACTTCCATGTTCTGCAATTAAATCCTTATTTGCAGTAATTACATGTACCCCTCTTATTAATGCCATCTTTACATACTCATAAGCTGGGTTAATCCCTCCCATTACCTCAATAATAACATCAATATCCTCTGAAAAAATACGGTTTATATCCTTTGTAACTAATTCTAAATATCTTTTATTTACATGTTTACTTTTATCCCTTACCAAAATACCTTTTAAATTGACATTCTTATATAAATCTATATCTTCTTTTGCCTTTTCAATTAATTCTACTATTCCTGTCCCAACTACCCCGTACCCTAGTAATGCATAATTCATAAAATTCCTACCTCCATTCACTCAAAGATAATATTTAATCCAATTACTAAATAAAACTTTTCCCTCATTCCTCCAACTATATATGGGCTCTTCTTTAATGTTGTCCATAGGAAAATAATTTTTAGGAGTTTGTGCATCTATTCCCCTTGATAAGTCTCTAAAATACTCACTTTTTAAAACCTCTCTGTCATATTCAATATGACCTAAAATAAAAAACTTATTTTCATGAAACAATAAAAGTTCTCCTACTTCTTGAGAATTTAAAAGTGTTTTAACACCATGATTATTTTCTAAGTCTGACCTTGAAATTCCGCTATACCTAGAATGAGGACAATTTAAAGGAAAACTTAAATTATCCAAAATCTTTTCTTCTTCAACTTTATAATGTTTGTACACTCCAGAAATCTTTTTATCACTTGTATACTTTCTAATACCATAATAATGGTATAATGCAGCTTGAGCAGCCCAACATATAAAAAAAGAGGTCTTTACATTTCCTTCAATAAAATCAAATATATCTTGAAGTTCACTCCAGTAATTCACCTCTTCAAAAGCTATCTTTTCTAAAGGTGCCCCAGTTATAATTATACCGTCTAATTTTTCTTTCTTAATATTCTCAAAAGTTTCATAAGTATTTTCTAAATAGGATCTATAACTATTTTTAAATTCATGATTTAAAATTCTTATAAATCTTAAATATACAGATTGTTTCATAGAATCAAATAATTTTATAAATTGTGCTTCCGTTTCATATTTATTTGGCATTAAATTTAAAATTCCTATACTTTTTGAATCCTTAGGTCTTTGTGAACTTATAGAGTACTCTATACTTCCTTCTTCTAAAAGGTTTAATCCTCTGACAGGCTTTTTTAAATATATTGACATATCACTTTATATAGTTAAGAACCTTCTCACAGTCCTCAATTCTATCCTTTATATCTTCAAAAACTGTAGAAGTTTTTATCATTTCAGGAAATACCTCTTCCTTAATTTCAATCCCTTTATACAATTCTACTTCCTTTTCACTATAGACCTTACCCTTTAGATTAAGTATCTCTAATCCTAAGTTCTTTAAAAAAGTATTTAAATATGCCATAGTATCTCCCATATCCTTTATTAGCTTAGCTTTAAACTTTGTATCATAAAGTTTAAAATCAACTGATAGCCTTTCTGACATAAAAAACCTCCTATAATATGATTTTATAAAACCCTAATTACGCTCCTTAAAAAACTCTTTTGCAATTTCTACTGATTCATTTGCATCTTTAGCATAATAGTCAGCACCAATCATATCTGCATATTCTTTATTTAACACAGCTCCTCCTACCATGACTTTACATTGAGGGTTAAGGCTTTTTAAATCTTTTATAGTATCCTCCATACTTTTTACTGTAGTGGTCATTAATGCACTAAGTCCTATTAATTTAATGTTGTTTTTAATAGCTTCCTCTATTATAATCTCCTTACTTACGTCCTTTCCAAGGTCAAGGACTTCAAATCCATAACTTTCAAGAAGTACTTTAACAATATTTTTACCAATATCGTGGATATCCCCCTTTACCGTAGCTAAAATTATTTTTCCATTGCATATTGGTAAATCCGACTTTTCTTTTATCTCTTCCTTTATAACATCAAAAGACTTTTTTACTGTCTCCGCTGACTGTATTAGTTGTGGAAGAAATATTTCTCCCTTTTCGTACCTTTTCCCCATTAAATCTAATGCTGGTACTATATATTGATTAACTATTTCAAGAGGTTTTTTATCATTAAGAAGGGAACAGGTAGCATATTTTGCTTCTCCTTTAAGGCCTTTTAATATTATGCTAGATAAATCATCATCAACCGCCTCTTTTTCTAATTGTTTTTTATCATTAATAATATCTTTATAACATTCAATATATTCTACAGAACCAACATCATCGTTTCTAAAAACCTTAGAGGCTTTTACAGTATCCATCATATCCTTATCCATAGGATCTATTATAGGCAATGAAAGACCTGCCATAAGACTTGCTGATAAAAAGGTTCTATTTAAAAGCCTTCTATTAGGCAATCCAAAAGACACATTTGAAACTCCTAGTACAGTCCTTACATTTAACTTTTCCTTTACTAATGTAATGGCACTTAAAGTTTCTTCTACCTCTTTTTGTTGAGCTGCCGCTGTTAATGTTAAGCAATCAATATAAATATCTTCTTTCCCTATTCCATAATCCTCAGCCCTTTTCACTATCTTCTCGGCTATTTTAAATCTTTCTTTTGCACCGCTAGGTATACCTTTATTATCTAATGTTAATCCAATCACTGCTGCACCATATTTTTTTACTATAGGTAAAATGGTGTCTAGGACTTTATCCTCTCCATTAACTGAATTTACAATAGCCTTGCCATTATAAATTCTTAATGCACTTTCTATAACCTTAGGATCATTAGAATCTATTTGAAGAGGAACATCCAATATAGCTTGAATTTCTTTAATGACTTTTATCATAGTTTTCTCTTCATCTATTTCTGGTAATCCTACATTTATATCTAAAATATCTGCTCCTGCTTCTACTTGCAATATTGCTTCCCTCAAAATATAATCTATATCATTGTTTCTTAGTGCTTCTTTAAATAATCTTTTACCCGTTGGATTAATTCTCTCACCTATAACCTTTATTCCTTCAATAAGCACTACCTTAGTTGGAGTACATACTGCGCTCATATCTTTAGTTTCCCTCTTTTGTATCTTTATATCATTTAGCTCTTTTGTTATACTTTTTATATACTCATCATTAGTACCACAGCATCCCCCAATTATTTTAACTCCCTTTTCTAAATATTTACGACTGTATAACGCAAATTCCTTTGGGGAAATATCATAAGTTGTCTCTCCATTACAAATCCTCGGAATCCCTGCATTTGCTTGCACCATAACTGGAATCTTTGATACTTTTAATATTTCACTTATTATAGGTTCTATTTCTTTAGGTCCTAAGGAACAATTGACTCCTAATGCATCTACCCCAAGTCCTTGCAATACAGTTGTCATTGCAAGTGCTGTGCATCCTGAAAATGTTCTCCCGTCTTCTTGGAAACTCATGGTACAAAACACTGGTAAGTTAGAATTTTCTTTCGCCGCTAATACAGCTGCCTTTGCTTCATATAAATCTGTCATAGTTTCGATTAATATCAAATCAACCCCACTTCTAACTCCTTGGATAATTTGCCTTTTAAATATTTCATAAGCCCTCTCAAAGCTCAAATCCCCCATAGGCTCTAATAAACGTCCAATAGGTCCTATATCTAAAGCTATAAATACCTCTTCATTTTTAATGGCTTCTTTAGCATTACTTACGGCAGTACTAATCACTGCCTCAACTTTAAATCCAGTATCTTTTAGTTTTAATTCATTAGCACCAAAAGTATTGGTTGTAATAACTTTAGAACCTGCGTTAATATATCTTTTATGAACTTCAATTACCTTTTCAGGTTCTTTAATATTTAGAATCTCTGGTAACTCACCAGCCTTTAACCCAAGACTTTGAAGTATAGTTCCCATAGCCCCATCAAAGATTAAAAAATTCTTCTCTAAATACCTCTTAAGTTCCACATCTCTCACCATCCCTTCTAAAATTACAGCTTAAATAATTATTACATCCTAAGCACTTTTTATTTTCTGTTTTATACTTTTTATCCACCACTCCAACTATTGCTGTAACAGATTTTCTTGGTGTTAAAATATTATGGGATGATATTGTAAGCCCTATAGTTCTATGAGCATCAATTAGTGATATAAAATCAGGCTGCATATCTAAAGATAAATCTCCATACCCCGGACTATATCTAGAGGTTAATATTTTATCCTTCTCTTCTACACTTTCCTCTATTTCAACACAAAGCTTATCACACACTTCCTCTATGGCAGTATTAGCACAAGCATCTAATATTACTGCTTTGGTCATATCCAATTTTTCATAATATTTTATTCTAGTATCTACAGCTCCACCTAAAGTTACAGCCATTAAAATACATGTATCAGCCTTATCTAAATGCATGTAAATATCCTTGCTTTCTAAAACCGTACTACAATTATCTAGTGTTATTTTTCTGTTATTCTTATTTACTTTAAAGAACTTATACACATGTTTTGCTTTTATTAAAATTTTAATTTCATTTATGCACTCATCAATTAACTTCTCAATATTTTTATCTAGAGCTTGTTTCCTATATCCTAAATATCTTAAAACTTCATTTTTGTCTATAAATAACTTTTCCATGAATTCCAACCATAGATATTAAGATTTAAACCATGCTTTAATATGTTTTTATTATATTGTTTAGCTCTATTTTTTCCAGTTAATGCTGAATACTTTCTTATATATGCTGTCACAACTTTTGTATTATCTAATTGAAAACCTTCTACCTTCCCCAAAGCAACCCCTCCATATTTTATTAACTAGAATTTATTAAACAGCTTGTTTTTTGTTTATAGAATTTATTACTGAGCCTATATTCTCATTTATCTTTTTTGCTATATAAGGGTTATTCATAGTGTAAAGATGAATCCCTCTAACCCCTGTAGAAATTAAGTCTACTATTTGATCCATTGCATAAGCTATACCTGCATCCCTTAAAGCTTCTTTGTCATACTCGTATTTTTCTAATATCTTTATAAATTTTAATGGAACATTAGACCCACAAAGGGAAACTATCCTTTCTATTTGTCTTTTATTAGTAACAGGCATTATACCCGCTTGAATTGGTACCTTTATACCCTTTTGTTCCACTTTATCTAAAAAATTATAAAAACAATTATTATCGAAAAATAATTGAGAAATTAAGTGTTCTGCCCCTGCCTCAACTTTCATCTTTAAAACTTCAATATCTTGTTGTAAGTTCTTACTCTCTATATGGCCTTCTGGATAACAGGCTGCTGATATACCAAATCCTTTATTTTTCTTTATATACTCAATAAGCTTGCAAGCATTATTAAAATCTCCTGAAATTTTAGTTTTCCCTAAAACATCTCCCCTCAATGCTAATATGTTTTCTACCTTTTTCTCTTTTAGTTCCTGTAAAATCATTTCCATAAAATCTTTATTAGAGTTTATGCAAGTTAAATGAGCTAGAGGCTCTATACCATATTTGCTTTTAACTAAAGAGGATAATTCAGAGGTTTTATTACCCTTGCTACTCCCTCCAGCACCATAAGTTACACTAATATAATCTGGCTCTAAGTCCCTTAACTCCTCCAAGGTATCATAAATAGTTTCTATTGGTGATGTGACCTTAGGTGGAAAAATTTCAAAGGAAAATACCAACCCTTTTTCTTTAAATAAATTGTTAATATGCATTTTAGTTCTCCTTAATTACTTGATTAAGAGCTTGATCAAGATCATAAATCAAGTCATCAGCATCTTCAATTCCTATAGAAAGTCTTATCATATCAGGGGTAACACCTGCTGCTTTCTGTTCTTCTTCATTTAACTGTGCATGAGTTGTACTAGCAGGATGTATAACTAAAGATTTAGCATCTGCAACATTAGCTAGATGGGAAAATATTTTAAGACTTTCGATAAATTTCTTACCTTCATCCACGCCGCCTTTTATCCCAAAGGTAAATATTGATCCAGCACCTTTAGGAAAATATTTTTCTGCAAGTTTATGGTACTTACTATTTTCTAAATTAGGATAATTTACCCAAGACACAAGGGGATGATTTTCTAAAAACTTTACAATCTTTTTTGTATTTAATACATGTCTTTCTACTCTTAACGAAAGAGTCTCAAGCCCTTGAAGAAAAAGGAATGAATTAAAAGGACTAATAGCGGCTCCTGTATCTCTCAAAACCTGAACTCTTACTTTTGTAATATAGGCTAACTCTTTTAAGTCAATTGCATATCTTAGCCCATGATAGCTTAAATCTGGTTCTGTAAGGTCTGAAAACCTTCCGCTTTTTTCCCAATCAAATTTACCTGAATCTATTATTACTCCACCTATTGAATTCCCATGTCCACCAATGAATTTTGTAGCAGAATGAACTACAATATCCGCCCCAAATTCTATAGGTTTTATTAGATATGGTGTTCCAAAAGTATTGTCCACAATTAACGGTATCCCATTTTCATGAGCAATTTTAGCCACAGCCTCAATATCAATTATGTTTATTCCTGGATTTCCTATGCTTTCAATATATATAACTTTGGTTTTTTCACTTATTACCTTTCTAAAATTTTCTGGTTCATCAGGATCTACAAAAATTGTTTTAATCCCAAATCTAGGTAGTGTAGTAGAAAAAAGATTATAGGTTCCTCCATAAAGGGTACTGGCTGCAATAATCTCATCACCTGCTCTAGCTATATTAATTATTGAATAAGTAATTGCAGCTGAACCAGATGCTACTGCGAGAGCTCCAACTCCCCCTTCAAGAGCTGCTACTCTCTTTTCAAAAACCTCTGTAGTAGGATTCATAATTCTAGTGTAAATATTTCCTTGCTCCTTTAAAGCAAATAAATTTGCACCATGGTCAACGCTATTAAAAACATATGATGTTGTTTGATATATTGGAACAGCCCTTGCTCCCGTATGAGGATCTGGTTCTTGTCCTGCATGTACTTGTAATGTATCAAAATTTAACTTTCTTTCACTCATTTTAATCTCCCTTTCCAATCTTTTAATGTGATTTTCTTTAATATTAAATTTCATAAAAAATAACTTCTTATTAAGGCCATTGTTATGCAATGAACTAATTTCAAATATAATCTAGAGAACAGTTAAAAATTATTTTTTATTTATCCTTCCACAATTCCTAATGATAAAATATAATAAAAATCTTCTTATTTAATAATTAATAGTAAAGTAAAAAAGCCCCCTTTCTCAAAATTACTTTGACGAAAGAGAGCTATACTCAATAAATAGTACGCAACCTCTCTCATCTTTCTTTAGATAAAACATCTAAAGCAGGAGTTGGCACCATATATGCAAATGATACATACTGGTTGCCGAGGTTTCATAGGGCCTTTCCCTCCACCTCTCTTGATAAGAGTTAAATTATTTAATTTTCTAAGGATCCATCAATCAATAAAAAAAACCTCTTTGTTAAAAGAGGTTACATCGTCTGCTTATCTTTCAACACTTGTTGTAGGATTTAGCACCATATATGCAAATAATGCATACTGGTTGCTGGGTTTCATAGGGCCTTTCCCTCCACCTCTCTTGATAAGATCCATATTTAATTTATATAATAATAACAAGTCTTATTTAATATGTCAAGGGGAAATTTCCAAACAATGATAATATTTAAAAACAATTAAAAAGGTACTCCATAATTAATTACGGAATACCTCTTTTTTATTTAAAAATCCCAAAAGGCTTACCTACTGGTAAAAACACCTTGCCAAAGTGAGTATTTAATACTGCTGCAGCACTACCATAAAAAGATAATATTGCTATTATAAATTCCGCATATGCAGCAATGCTATGTGAAAACTCTTTCATTATTCCAAAAGAATTTAATGTTAATCCTAAGAATAAAAAATCGATAGCTACAAATATAAAGAATAGAACCTTATGAGTCTCCATTGCCCCTATAGTCATAAATGCAGTAAATATTAAATATGCCAAAAATGCAAATCCAAGTTGTCTAGGATCTACCTTAGATGCAAGTTCCGTACCAAAAACTCCATTTTGTATAAGCCATGTAAATCCCATAGCAAACCAAAAGAATGCATAAGCTGCAAAGGCAGTAGCTCCAAAGGTATTATTATGCTTAAAATCATTTATACTTGCAAGTAATTGAGCAAAAGCACCTAAAAATATTGCCCAAGGTAAAACAAAAGAAACATCTTGTGTAAAACCAAGCTTTTGTGAAGATGCAACTAGCGTTATAACCGCAAGACCAAATAAACCCAGTGCAGATGGATCTGCTGTAACTATCTGTACTTTATTACTATTATTCATTTTTATCCCCCTGTATAATAAATTAATCCGCTAAGTTCTATGTACATTGTTCTTTAACCTTTAAAAATATAATAATCTTAAAAAATCCAAAATACCTCCTATTAAATAAAAAGACAATGAATAAAACAAATGCCTCTCCAATTTATTATAAATCTAAGAGAATGTCAATGAAAATATTCTATGAAATATTAACCAATTTATAGTCTCAACAATATTCTTTCAGATATTTTAAAAGGTTACATTCCTTTTTTTTAATATCCTCATAATTTATAACTCTAATTTTATTATCTTTTGTATATATCACTAATATTTATTTGCTTTTAAAACCCTTAAGGAATACCTTCACAACCTTTTCTGTTTCCTCTGGTAAGGAGTAACTCCCCTCATAAAAGCACCAGTCGAAAACCATTCCCCGACCTATACGCATGCAATCCCATGACAATTGAATAGAATCCGTTGTAGGTAAAAACTCACCAGAAGACACCCCTTTTTCAATTGCTTTTCTAATGGCATCATAAGGATATCGAGTTGCTTCTATTGAATATTTTGAAGGAGAGCTAATGCTATGTTTAAATATATCTGCCATAAACTTATATCCAAGCTCTTCTATGGATTTCATAGCTTGCTTAAAAATTTCAAGGATTTTATCATAACTGCTATTATATTGGATGGACTCTACACTTTCTTCAACCAATAAATCTATCTTCATATAAGCATTCTCAATTATCTTTTCTTTTGACTGAAAATAATGATAAAAAGCTCCAGTTGAAATATTAGCACTTTCACAAATATCTGTGATTCTAACGGAATCAAAACCATGAATCTTAATTAATTCCATAGCTTTTTCAGTAATTTTTAATTTTGTAGCTTTAGCCTGATTTTGTCTACTTGTTAATTGTTTCATATCTCAATTAATCCCCTTTCAACTTTATTATATCATCACAATTTTATTAAATAAAATTAATGTAATTTTATTTACCTCTTTTAAATAAAAAATGTTCTTTTATACACTATCTAAGCATATTTCTTTGTAATATGGAATATTTAGTATGGTTTGTTAAATCATTGACAATCCTTATAAAACATGGTAGTATTTAAATAGAATCAGATTCGGTGAAATTGATTCTGTTTAAATGTTTAATAATTTTGCATAGGCAAGATTGCATAACAAAGGGGGTACAATAAATGAATTATGATGTAATTGTTATTGGTGCGGGTAATGGTGGTCTTTCTTCCGCTACAAAACTTGCATTAAAGGGGAAAAAGGTTCTTGTTTTAGAAAAACACAACATTCCAGGTGGATGTGGAACAAGTTTTAGACGTGGTCGTTTTGAATTTGAGGTGGCATTACATCAACTAAGTTCAATGGGTAGTCCAGAAAATCCTGGACCATTACGCAAACTTTTTAAAGAGTACGGTATTGAAGATAAGATAGATTGGGTTCCCATAGAATCTTTATACAAAATCAATCTTCCTGGTGGATTTGAGCAGTCCTTACCTGCAGATCGAGAAAAAGCTGAACAAGCTCTTTGTAAACGTTTCCCTAAAGAGAAGGAAAATATCTTAAATTATTTTAAAACCGTTTTCGCATTTAGTGATGAAACTGAACAGTTTATAGCAATGCAAGGTAAAGCTTCTGGAGAGCCTGGAACCTTTAAAAAATTTATTACAAAGACTCTTTTTAGAAAAAAGTTTCCTACATTAGCAAAATACGGCCTACGTAGCTCACAAGATGTACTAGATGAGTTCTTCAAAACCAAGGAATTACAGCTATGTTTAAATGCATATTGGTGTTTCATGGGTATGCCGCCAAATAGATTCCCATTTTCTATTTTGGCTCGCTGTACAGCCATTTATATTTCAGATAAACCTTACTATTTACGAGGGGGTTCCCAGGTAATCTCTCAAGCTTTAGCAGATGTTATTCGTAAAAATGGTGGAGTTGTAAAATATAATTGTGGTGCAAAACAAATTGTTGTAAAAGATGGAGTTGCCGTTGGTGTAATTGACGATGAAAATAATGAATACTCCTGCCATACAGTTATTTCAGGTATTTCTCCTATTGATACCTATTTCAAATTAATCAAACCTGAAGATTGTCCTGTTAGTGCAAAGGAATATTTAAGTAATTACACCGTTGGTATTTCAGCTCTTACTTGCTTTATTGGTTTAGATTGCACTCCTCACGAAATTGGTTTTACAGATTCCTTTAACTTGATTTATGCCCATACAGATTGTAATGAAGCCTTCCAAAATTCTTATAAACTTATGCCAGATAAAGATCCACTTATTACTACTTGTTATACAATAGATGATCCAAGCCTTAGTCCAGCTGGTACAAGTATCATTACAGCAGGTGCACTAAAATACGGTAAAGCTTGGATGGAACTTTCTTCAGATGAATATTACCAGACAAAATATGAGGCTGCTAATATTATTATTGATCGTTTAGAAGAAAAGTTTCCTGGTATCCGATCTCATATTGAAGAAATTGAAGTTGCAACACCTTTGACACATATGCGTTATCTTCATCATCCAGAAGGAGCTATTTACGGGTTTGAACAGGATTTAAAGTCTTCAGTTTATTTCTTCCCAAGGGATAATCAAGTTAAAAATTTAACCTTTTCAAATGGTTGGGTAAATATTTGCGGCTTTGGTCCAAATTATATGTATGGTAATGCTATTGCTGATGAAATTTTAAGTGAGGTGTAAGTAAGATGAGTAATATGAAAGAACTAATTATAAAGCAAATGGATAATGGTGCTGAGACACTTATGGATATTGAAATTAGTAAAAAAAACGGAAAGGATTATCGTCTTGAAAGAGGTCGTAGAGAACAAATCATTAATAGATTGCATAAAGATAATCTTAAACTAGTTGTGTCTGAAATTATTGAAATTAATAAGGATGCAAAAACTTTTCGTTTAGTAGCAAAAGAAGGATTACTGCCTGTATTTCAAAGTGGTCAATATATAAATATCTTTGTAGAAATTGATGGCATTTTAACCAGTCGCCCTTACAGTATTTGCTCTTCTAATAGGCAGCATGCTTATTATGAAATTACAGTTGCTCGTATTGCTTCTGGTTTTGTATCAGATTATTTCTTAGATAAGGTAAAGGTTGGTGATGAATTTACTGCTAATGGTCCTGCTGGTTCTTTCCACTACAATCCTGTATTTCACAGCAATAAGTCAGTGTTTATTGCTGGGGGAAGTGGAATTACTCCTTTTATGAGTATGTCTCGTGAGGTACTAAATACAGGGCTTCACAGAGAAATCCATTTGATTTACGGTTGCCGTAATGAAGAAGTAGTGTTATTCAAAGATGAACTGCTTAATATGGCTAATAGACACAGTAACTTCACCTTCTCACTAGTGCTTTCAGAACCTTCAAAAGAGTATTCAGGACCTACTGGGTTTATCGATGCTGCTTGTATTAAAAAATTAGTAGAAGATATACAAGGTTCTACTTACTATATTTGTGGCCCTCAGATAATGAATGACTTTGTTTCCAATGCACTTTTGAGCCTGAATATAAAACCAAGAATGATTCGTAGAGAAATGTTTGGTAGCCGTCAAGACATTCAAAACGAGGTAGCTTGGCCAACTGAATTAACAGGTAAAGAAACTTTTACTGTTACCATAAACAAAAATAAGAAAATACCTGCTGTTTCAGGAGAATCCTTATTAACAGCCTTGGAACGTTCAGGTGTTCGTGTTAACGTATGTTGCCGTAGTGGTGAATGTAGCTTATGCCGACTACAATTACTCTCTGGAAAAGTATTTATGCCAAGAGGTGTTTTATTACGACATGCTGATGAAAAGTTTGGCTATATACACTCTTGCAAATCATATCCTATATCTGATTTAGAAATTCAAATATAAAAAGATTGAAGGAGGATTTCACAGTGAATAAATTAACTAATAAACCCTGGTTTAAAAGTGTAAGCCCCTTTGTTTTACTTGTTTTACTCACTGCTTTAATGACATCATTGTCAATCCTTACATCCTATGAACCAATATGGGCCAATGTGCCCATTAACATTATTATGCCTATTGTGGTTTTATTAAAGTTAAAATCCGTATTCTTTGAAAAGTTAAAACTATCCACATTATTATTAATGCGCATATTAATTGTTTTTTCAGTGTTAAACATTTTTCCTGGAGATTTATATGTGAAGATTATATTAATATTTTTATGCATCAATATCTTAGAAGCCACCTTAACGGATCTTAAACGTAAAAAATACTGTAATGTGGTTACAGGAATAGTTCTTATAGCAACTATTTTCTTCATTAACATTGAGTGGCTAGATTATTACTATTTAGCAAGTTCTAAAGGTTCACTTGGAATGATTTTTTGGATTATCGCTTACACTATTTGGAACTGGATTTTTGTTACAAATGAGTTTAGTCCATCTATTGCTAAATTTCATCTAGGAGTATTAGCCGCTCCGCTATTAGGTATTTTATTTAATTTTAATCCTGCCCTTTGGTTGATATTTAGAGGTAATTCATTAACTATTGCAGGTATTATTCAAATCTCAAACAAAGAGTATCTTGAAGAAAAGTTTGCAAGTGATGGCTTCTCTAAATTTGTTCAAGCTACAGCCAAAAAGAATATTCAAATTATTTTAATGATAATAAATCTTGCATTATTATCAGGTATGGTTATAATTTCATTATTTTAAACTTTCATAAGGGGGTGCTGGAATGTTTTTATTTGATAAAATTCCTTGGTATTCTGCACTAATGGCACTTATACTATTAACTATATTAATTTTAATTAATGAAATAACAAGAAAGAACAAATGGTGTGCTATATCCGTCTATATTATCTTGCCTATTGTGTTAACCTTTTCTTTATGGCCTAAAACAGCTGGAGCTGGTTCTTCTGTTGGATACTGGTTTCCTTGGGTTAAGACTTACTCTGCCCTTGCAGGGGTTATAGGCTTTATGGCTTTAAGATATGTAAAAGGCTTAGATAAAAATAAACTTATGCTTATGTTTCCACCTTTTATTTTAGCCTTGAATATTTTAGAGGCTGTATATCGTGATTTTCAATGTTTTGGAATTCAAGGTGTTGAAAATGGTTTAGTTATGATTGGTGGTCTTTGGAATATCATTAATGGTATTGCAGGTATCCTAAATATAGTTACCCTTACAGGCTGGTGTTCAATCTTTATTTCAAAAAGCAAAAGCAAAGATATGATTTGGCCTGACCAACTATGGTTTTGGATTATTGCCTATGATTTGTGGAATTTCTCCTATACTTATAACTGTATTTCAGACCGTTCTTTCTATGTAGGATTTATTTTACTTTTATCCTGTACAATCCCTGCCTTTTTCATAAAAAAAGGGGCGTGGCTTCAGCATCGTGCTCAGACCTTGGCATTATACACAATGTTTACACTTACAATTCCAACCTTTGCTGATTCATCAAGGTTTGCAGTAAAATCTTCACATAATACAAATGTATTATTAATTGTTAGTATTTTATCCTTAATAGCAAATGCCTCAGTTTTGATTTATGAAATTAAACGTATAAACCAGCATAAACTAAATCCATTAAATGATGACATATATTTTGATTTAAAAGCATATAAAGATGTTATTTCTGAAAACAAATAATTATTCAAAGAAAGAGATATGATACTACAGGTATCATAATGTTAATAAAAAGAATTTAACCTTAAAGAGGATGCTACATAATTAATTATGTAGCATCCTCTTTATTGCCTTTAATTTGTTTTTTCATAATTTTAGCCATAGACTTAAACCTTATTCACAAATCTATAACAAAAATCACCTTTTAAATTATCAATTGTTCTCATGTCCAATAATAAGGGTTATTTCCTTCTTTCTTTTTTCATTTAAATTTTCATTATGAACATTGCTATCAGTATCTTCTTCATAATAGAAAACTAACTTTCCAGAAACACCTTTTTCTGTTTTAAACTCAAAAACTTGCATATCATAATGCCCACCATCTTTATTCCAATCATATATGGGCACTCTGTTCTTTTTAATATAACTTTTCACAATTTTAACATCCTTATCTGTGAAATCATTTACTTTCCACATATCTTTCATAAGCTTGTGATGAGGTATATAAATAGAAAACTTATCATTTTTTAGATCTATGAGCATCTTATCACCATATTTAACTAAATATACTTTTTTAAAAATTTTATGATTATCCACATAAATATAAGCATAATCTGAAATTTTGCTTTGTTTAAATCCTGGAATAAACAAATAATAAACTATATATCCTAAAAGGAGCAAAATAAACGTACTCATTAAAAAGTTTTTTGATTTTTTACTTATTCTTTTCATAAAACCCTTCCCTAAAATAACTCACTACTACATTTCCATCATGTTCTATATAATATATTATATAGAACTCATAAATATAGTTCTAAATTTTTTATATAACATATTAATGTATTTCTCATCAGCTATTTATATAAATTTAATGAAAAAATCTTATCTATAGTTAATTATGATTATAGTACAAGATCAGCTAATAGGAGCTATAAATAACAAATTAAAAGAAAACTATGGAAAGGTTAGGCTAGTAATACTACAAAAGAACATGAAAAATTATTATATGCTAATTTAGAAGAACTAAAACTATAGTTATAAAAAAATCCAGGGAACATTAAAATCCCTGGATTTTTATACCTAATATAAAACACCTTTATCTTGGCAATACAAAATATATATTAATAAAAGTAAGGACTGTTGAAATAATTGCAGCTAATACTAAAATAAAAATATGAAAGTTTTTTTGCATATAAAGAACTCCAATAAATTCACGAATTAATGCATTTAACCAAAAGTAAAATTTAGTTTTAGATCCTGCACCATCACATTTAAGTTCAACTTTCCTTGCCCATAAAAGTGCACGGAAGACATGAAAATTGTTTGTTACTATAATACATCTATAACTTCCTTTTAGACCACGATTTCTAACATCTTCTTGAATTAATCCCTTTGAGAAAAGCATGTTTTCGTATGTATCCACTGCCTTATCTTCTATAATGATATTCTCTTGTTGTATACCTTTATCCATGGCGTAACTTGCCATTGCATCCCCCTCTGATATCTCTTCATCCTCTCCTTGACCTCCTGTAAAAATAAGCTTAACAGGTCTTTCTTTTGTATTATAGCGTTGAAAAAGTTGGATTCCTTTATCAATACGACTAGCTAATAATGGTGTGACCCGTCTTCCCATTAATCCACTTCCAAGCACAATAATATAATCATATTTTCTAAAAGGATTAGGCACAAGATTGAGCCAAGAGGCAATAGCAAAACATAACATAACAAAAAAGAAATAGGTAGTTCCAAATGAAATAAATGCAAAAATACCTTGCCATATAGGATTAGTAATTTTATCTATAAAGAATGGTATAATAAATACCCAAATCACTAAAAATATTCCAAGAAACAAAGAAAGAAAATTACGAAACTGTCCTCCTTCCCGCTTTATTAACTTAAAAGCTGTAGCAAATAAAGCAAAAATAAAAGACATCAAGTAAAATGGGAATCCAATGATAATTATTCCTGTTATTATTAAAACAATAATAAATAAAATATTAGTTTCATAAGTGTCTCCTAGAATTGCAAGTACAGCTAGTGAAGTTCCAGCCCAAATCAGAAAACCAAACCCACTCCATAAACTTCTACGTTCCAGAAGTAAAATACCTATTAATAAGATACTAATAAGAATAAAAAAAATATATAAATACATAAATACCGTTGACTTATCTCTATAAATACATAATAGAAAATAACTTAAATCTAGCAACATTTAATAGCTATTATTATGCTACTACTTCTCTTAATTCTTAGTTTTTCTCTACCTTTAGAGTTCTTTAAAATCTTTATATAGTCAACGCTTTTCACCTCCATTCACCTTTGCCTTATATACATATAATTTCCCATTAAGTCTGCTAATATAAATTATACAATAGCTCTTACCCTTTAAGAAGATAAATTTCATAACTTTAATTAAAACTTTAGCGAAATTCTTACATCCACTTATAAAAACAAAATTATATGAAATTATACAATTAATTCAATATATTCTGTATTATAGTATACTTATATGTGAAATAAAATTAAAATTATGGACTATTTTCAAAAAAATATATATAATAGAAATTGTTGAGCAAAAAATGTTTAAATAGGGGGATTTTGTTAATGAAACAATCGTATTTTATAAATGCTTATAAAAAAAGATGGACTTCTAGAGTTAAAGCACTGATATTATGTGCCCTTGTTGTTTTGGCACTTATAGGTATTGGGATATATACCTATTATAATAATACAAACAATGCAACTGTGGTTAATAATGGTGAAGATTACAATAAAGCTCTTAAGGATGATAGTTATATACAAATTTCATCAGATATGCTATATGACCTAGATATTGTAATAACAGAAACAAGAAGTAAGTTGGGAATTAAATTATCAGAGAAGGTAAAATCAAGATTTGTAGCCATAAATCTACCTCCTTTTACATTAGCAGTAGCTCTTCCTGAGGATGAATATATAAAACTTATGGAACAAGAAAATGGTCCTTACATATTAACTGGAACATTAGTAGAACTTAAAGATAGCGAATTAGAAATCTTAAAAACAGCTATTAAAGACAACCACCTTCTTTCAGGAGGTTTTCAATTAGTACCCTATCTCCAATACTTAAATTATGAAAAGCCAATTAATTCAGCTTCAGTTTATTTTACGTTTGCAGGTTTATTTACCATATTTGTTTTAGCCCTATATATCCATGGTATGAGAAAAAATTCTATGGCGCTAAAAAGTCTTAAGAATTTTTACAATGGAGATATTGAAGTTGCCTATGAAGAAATTGATGACGAACTTACTTCACCAGATGTATATAAAAATGGACCTATTACTATAACTAAAAACTATATAGTTGTAAAAACTCAGCAGATTGTATTTGCTCTTCCACTTAAGGAGTTAATGTGGGTATATAAAGAAACTATAACTAAAAAAGTATATTTTGTTATTCCAGCTGGTAAGATAAATAGCTTAGTATTTGTTTTTTCAGATAAGCATACATATAAGGTTGATTTATTTAAAGGTGAGAAAGTAATTGATGAAGTTATTGAATATATCTTTAATAACTACTCTAATACATCCTTTGTAGGATATTCAGAAGAACTTCAAAATCTGTTCAAAAAAGACCCAGAGGAATTTATACTTAATTGGAAAATCCATAAGGAAAAAGAAAACATTTTGACACATAGTTAGTTTTTAAAAGCCTTTTATCCGCTGTTTATCACAGCAGATAAAAGGCTTAACTTATGAAATATTCTTTACTTCTATATTTAAATTTTCCAACCACTAGATTCCTGTTGTAAATTCCAAAGCTTTTTATATAACCCATCTTTAATGACTTATGATAAGTACTCTTCATATGAACATTAGAATAACTTAAGCGTAAACACTGTCCTTCGATCTTAATACATTAAATTCTTTTTTAACCATCATAATAGTAGCTAACACAATAATTACATCTATTGCAAATGTTCCATAATAGATACCTGAAACCCCAACAAATTTAGGTAAAATTAGCATAACTGGTATATAGAAAACTACCTGTCTTACAATTCCAATTATAGCGGCAGGTTTACCCTTATCAATAGCTGGAAAAAATGTCATTGACATAAAAATTGTTGCTAACAATGGTAATATTGCCATATAAATTCTAAAATAAGTTAATTGAGTCCCTATAAATGGTTGATCTGGTAACATTAATCCTAAAATAAGGTTAGGAGATATCATTGAAATAAGCCAAAATGGTAAGGTCAATATGGTAGATGTAACTAAGAATACTTTAAAGGAACTAATAACACGTTCATATTGCTTTGCACCATAATTAATACCTGCTACTGGCTGCAGTGCCCTCATTAATCCAAAGATTGGTGTTAATAAAAATGTGAATATACGGTATACTGCACCATAAAAAGCGATATCTGCTACTGTACCATATTTAGATAATGCATTAAAAACAATAACAGCTTGTACTAAATTCATAAAACTCATAATAAAGGAAGAAATACCTAGACTAAAAATAGATTTTATAATATCTTTATCTCTATAAATTGAAAAAACCTTCGATTTAAAGGAAGCATAGCCTTTTCCAAAGTAAATCCAACCAATAAATGTATAAACAAACATCCCTATATTTGTTCCCCAAGCAGCTCCATCTACACCTAGATTAAATACCACAATAAGAATATAGTTAAAAATAATATTAACAACTAATCCTATTCCCATCATTATTGCTGCTGACTTCATTTTGCCTTCTGCTCTTACAATCATATTTCCAGCTAATCCATATATCCAGAAAAGGGACCCTAAAATTGTAATTCTAAAATACCTATCTCCTAAAACTAAAGCCTCTCCTTCTCCCCCCATAACCTTTACTAATTGAGTTGAAAAAATTAATCCTAATACTATATATATAGCTGTTGTAATAATAGAAAGATAATTAACGTTACCTAATAACCTTTTCTGTACTCTTTCATCTTTACTACCTAAAGCAATACTTAATGCTGAACCTGCTCCAACTCCAATTAAAGATCCTATCCCTACACTGATTTGAGATAGGGGGTAGGCTACAGAAACCCCTGCTAAAGCAGTTTCACCTATAAATCTACCAACAAATATAGCGTCACATACAGAGTTTAGCCCATATAAAACCATGGCAATAACCGCTGGCCAGGATAGATCAAACATAACCTTCCACATATTGTTAGATAGAATAAATTGTTTTTGCTTTTCTTTTTCTTTTATCACAGCTTCACTCAAATTAATTCCCCCTTATTTCTTATGAAAACTTCTGTCTTAAAAACTTATCCCAAATTAAGCTTAACCCTATGTAAATCTTACATATATTGATAACAATTATCAACTCCACTAAGTATTATTTGTACTCCAAAAAGAAAAAATCATAAATAATATTTTTTATTACTTACGATTTTCAATATTCTTATTAACTTTTCTGCACTCACTAGGAGTTATATTAAACTTACTCTTAAATGCTTCTGAAAATTTACTAGGATTAGCATACCCTACAGAACTTGCAATTTCTGCTATGCTTTTATCTGTATTTTCAATCAAATACTTTCCTTTGTACATCCTAACTTCTCTTAAATACCCATAAGGAGTATTATTGAATACTTCTTTAAATCCCTTCTTTAGTTTATATGAATTTGTATTACACATTTCCGCTAATTCTTCTATACTAGGTGGACACTCTATATTTTTAATTAAAATCTCCTTAGCTGTATATATATATTCTTTATCTTCTTTTGTTAAGTTTATCTCTTTTCTCTTACTAACCCCATAACTTACACTCTTAGATATAATTTCCATAAGCTTACTTTGGCATAAAAGTAAACTTGTAATATCTTTAAAGTTATAATTGTACTTAAGCAAATCTTTCATATCCCACTCTATACCAGCAGGAGCCTTTACCTTAAAGTAAGCATTTCCTTTAAATATAGATTCTATAGATTTATCCCATTCCCTTAACATATCCTCTTCACATTCTGGAAAGAAAAACTTTTTAAGTTCATCAGCATCTAGCCCTATTATAATTCCAGAATAATTATTAAGCTCCATGTTAAAACACTGAGAATGTGGTAATTTATAATTTCTATAAAACATTAAATCACCTTTTTTTAAATGAATCAACTGATTTTCAATTTCTAGATTTATAGTTGCTTCTCCATCTATACAATAATTAATTTCTATAAACCTTTCCTCATTTAAATCTGAATTTAATAGTTCCCTATTAAAAGTATGGTTTTCACATAAACAAAATTCTAGTCCTTTATTTAATATAACTCTGTTTAGTACTCCACTACCTAAGTAATCATTTACTTTATATTCAATAAATGTAGGTTTAGTTATAGTTCTAGTTAAAAATCTATCCTCCATTATATTGAAATACAGTTCATTTATATTTTTACTCTCTTCCATCTTTAAACCCCTATGTATTTGATAACATTGATTCTCATTACCATTATTATAGCTTATTTATAATAAAAGTAAACTATTCTTAATTTAATTAATGTATTTGAAAATCCCGATTTGAGTCTATATATTCCTAATTTGAGTAGATAAGCTGCCTATAAGAACATATAATTGATTACGACAATCATTTGCATATACAGCTGTAACTATAGGCAACATCTTAAATCTTAATTTTTAGGAGGTATTAATAATGAAAACAAAAACAGAATTTAAAAATACTAGTAGCTTAGCGGTTAAGGATCTAGCCACTATTGGTATTTTTAGTGCAATTATGATAGTAGTCTTTATTGCGTTTTCCATAATAACAGGGGCATCCTTATTTTTCAACATGATTTTTAATGCGGTATTTGTATCCTTTATCTTAGCTCCATTCTACGTTTATATGTGTATGAAAGTAGGAAAACCTGGTATAGCACTGATTTATAATCTTATTCATGCATTACTTGTTTTTTTCATGATGGGACCTTTTATATCACCTTGGTTCATTGTTGGGGGAATTATTGCAGAACTTAGTATGTTAGGAAAAAATAGCTATAGAAGTATTACTAGAATTTCTATTAGCTGGGCAATTACTATGTTAGTACGTGCAACTCATGGCATGGCAGAGATATGGTTCTTTAAAAATGCTTACATGGGTAGCGGTGTAAGCTCAGAACAAATTGCTATTCAAACTAAATACTACACATCTCTTCCATGGGTATTATTAAGTTGTACTGCTACTATTATAATGTCTATACTAGGTTGCATGTTAGCTAATAAAATTATAGCTAAACACTTTAGAAAGAGTGGTTTAATCAATTAATGAAGTTAGATTTCGATTTTCGTGCTAAAATATTTATTCTATTTTTAGACATGCTTCTTGTAGCATTTATTACAACTGATATTATTGTTTACAGTATGCTTTTCATGTTAACGATTTATTTAATTTTACAAGGATATTCTAGAAAAGCTTTTAAGTTGCTAGTTATAGCTTGCATAGCAATTATGCTTAAAATACTCTCAATGGGACAGGGCATTACCATATTAATACCAGATATGTTCTTATTTATGATTATTCGTATCATGATTATGTTAATGGCAGCTCAGCCCATTATAGGTATGCCCCCAGGAGAGGCAGTTGCTGTATTTAAAAAGATGAATATACCAAACTCCTTTGCCTTGCCTGTAACCTTTATGTTAAGATTTATCCCAACAGTGAGGAGTGAATTTTCAAATGTATTCTCAGCCATGCGTCTTAGAGGATTGTTATCCTTTCGACATCCTCTTAAAACCTTAGAGTATGTATTAGTACCAATTATGATACGCTCATCCAAAGTATCTGATGAGCTTGCTGCTTCAGCAGAATCAAGAGGAATTACCTACCCCTACAATCATACATGCAGAAGAGATATTTCATTTAATAAAAAGGATGGACTTTTATGTGCTATAGGTGCTGCAATCACAGTATTATTATTTATATTTGAAAAGGTGGTAATTGCCTAATGATACAATTTGAAAACGTAACCTATTCATATTCTGAAAAGGCCAATAACAGTCTAAAAAATATAAATCTAAACATTAAAAAAGGAGAGTTTATTGTACTTACCGGTAAAAGTGGCTGCGGTAAAACCACTGTTACTAGAATTATAAATGGATTATCAACAAAATTTTTTGATGGAAACCTTACAGGAAAAGTTATTATTAATAATGAAGATTTAAGTAAAATTCCTCTTTGGAAAGTTGGTCAAACAGTAGGGTCTATTTTTCAAGATCCTCGTAGCCAATTTTTCGCAAGTATTACAGAAGATGAAATTGCCTTTGGGTGTGAGAATTACGGATTTGATAAATCTACTATACATAATCGTGTGGATGATTCAATTCAGAAAATAGATGGAGAAAATCTACGTGAAAAACTACTTTACCCCATGTCCAGTGGTGAAAAACAAAAGATTGCTATTGCTTCAGTTTATGCTGTTAATCCAAAAATTTATGTATTTGATGAACCTTCTGCAAATCTTGATATGTATTCAGTTATAAAATTAAAAGAGCTTATGTTATTCTTAAAAAATAGTGGACATACAATTGTTGTAGCCGAACATCGTTTGTACTATTTAACTGATTTGGCAGATCGTTTTATTTATATGGATGATGGTGAAATTATTAGAGAATATACCCCAGCACAAATAAAAAGTCTAGATAAGGATAAAGTAAATAGTCTTGGTTTACGTTTAACTAACTTAGAATGCCCAATCCCTCAAGATAAAATCTGTATATCTAATAGAGAGCCTTCTATAGAAATACAGTCCCTTAGATTTTCTTACGGTAAAACCAGTATATTTTCTGATCTTACTATAAAAGCCTATCCTGGAGATATAATTGCAATCATAGGGCATAATGGAGTTGGTAAAAGTACCTTGTCACAGATCTTATGTGGACTTATGAAAGAACAGTCTGGTTGTATTTTATATAATGGTCATAAAGTAAGAAAAAATAATAGGAAAAAACTTGCCTATTTTGTTATGCAAAACACGGACTGTCAGCTTTTTGCCCAAAGTGTAAAAGAGGAACTAATGCTCAATAACTCCTCTAATATGTCTGAATCTCAAATAGAAGTCACTCTAAAAAGATATGGATTATGGGAGTATAGAGATAAACATCCTGTTTGTCTTTCTGGTGGTGAAAAACAACGTCTTACATTGGCAGTGGGTGATATGCTTAACCCTAATATTCTTATTTTAGATGAACCTACAAGTGGCTTAGACGGAGAGAATATGCGCAGAATTTCTTCTCATTTAAAAAATCTTTCCAAAGAGAAAAAAACAATTTTTGTTATCACTCATGATTATGAGTTTGCTGTTTCTACCTGTAATCGCGCTATACAACTTGCAAATGGTCGTTGTCATATGGATTTTTTAATAAATGGAAACTCTTCAAAGTTACTTTCATGCATGT
Source organism: Clostridium simiarum (assembly GCF_018919175.1). Taxonomy (GTDB): domain Bacteria; phylum Bacillota; class Clostridia; order Clostridiales; family Clostridiaceae; genus Clostridium_L; species Clostridium_L simiarum. Next base: position 1,576,864 of record NZ_JAHLQL010000001.1, read on the forward strand.
TAGAAGCTAATTTAGATGCACTATAAATATCTTATATTAAAAGGTCTAATATTAAATTTATATTAGACCTTTTAATTTTTATTGTTAGCTACATTTTTTAAATACTCTCCTGGATTAACACCAAATTTTTTGCGGAAGGCTAGTGCAAAGTGACTCTTATTTGCATACCCTACATAATTTGCCACTGAACTAACATTTATTTTGTTTGTTTCAAATAACAATCTAGCCATTTCTAATCTTCTATCAATAATATAAGAATATACAGTTTGTCCAAACAATTCCTTAAATCCATTTTTTAACTTAAACTCATTAATATATATCATTTTAGATAATAATTGCAAGGAAGGTGGATTAATTATATCCTTATCTAAAATCTCTTTAGCTTTGTACAAACTCATTATATCCTCCTTTGAAAGCTTTACGAAATCATATCTTTCTTTTTGAAAAACTGTTTCATTAAGATATATTGCTAAAAGTTCAAGAACCTTACCTTTAATATAAATATCCTTCAACCCCTTCTCATAAGGACAGCTGAGTATTTGTTGTAAAATAACATTTATAGCGGGAGTTATTTGAGATTTATAAAGTATATCATTAGATTTATCACTACAAAAAATACCCCATTGATCCTTTACATCTTTAGTAATTTGATTAAATTTACTTGGATGAATTTTGATCTCTATGAAGTGAAATCTATGTTTTGATAAATAAGTACATTTCTTTATTTTTTCTATTTTTTTAGAATTAGATAAAAAACTTTCCCCACTTGAAATTTGAAAATTATTTTTGTTTTGTGAAAAATCCCATTCCAATTTATCTCCAAGACAAAATAGCATATCTACATGTGGCATTTTGGATACACCTTGAAACTCTATTGTCCTATCTAATGTCATATCAAAATCTATAATTTGTAAACCCTCATAAGAAGAAATTTGTCTTATATATCCACATCCAATTTCTTTAGGAATTTCAAACCTATACATATTTCCTTCTAAATTATATATTTTACTAAATTCTTCGCAAATGATACAATTTTTATCATGCAAATTATTTGTTTCATATTTTTTTATATAATCATTAGCCATATTTTTACCCCCTCCTTTTCGAAATTTATCCCATGACTATCCCATTTAATACTCTTAAGGATGGTTACATACCTGGATAAGTATTTCTAGATTCAGAAGGATTGAAAATTCCCTCTAAAGCCAAGAACCATTTTATAAACAGTACTGATTATCATTATTACTTATTATATCACTTATAAATTTAAAAATGTTACTTTCACAATATTTACATTAAAATAATCATCACAATTATATAAATGTTATATTATATACCTAAACATAAACTCTCTTTAATTTAGGTATAATAAAAAGCACCTAATTAGATAGTTGCCCTTTACCATACTTAACTATAAACCCTCTCACTTATTATTTCATTTTTATCTCATAACTAAAATAAAAATCTAGTGAAACTGTTACTCTAAATAACAAATCTTCACTAGATTTTATCTTTTTGCTGTTATAAAAATGTAAAGTCATAAATTATAAAAATATAAATTCATAAATTATAAAATCATATGTTTTGGTATTCCATTCCTATACTCTATTTCAACCTCTCCTTGAATAAGAGGAAGTAAATAATCTATCATTTCCTGTTGTACTCCATTACCTTCTTTATTTATCCAATGTAATGGTACTTTCTTTTCAATATTTGCAACTTCTGATACTGGTACACTTGATAATTCAATTTCATAGGGATTATTACTTTTACGAATTATAGTAGCCATTACCCCTGCATTTCCATCAATTGCACACTGACATGCTTTCATACCTAAAAGCTTAGATTCTTCAATATCAGTCCTACTTAAAATATGAGCACTACATCTTTGCATTAAATTTAACTCTATAGACCTTACTTTACAACCTATTTCTTTCCTTACAACCTCCTCTAACACCCTGGCTGCACCTGATATATATTTATGTCCAAATGAATCTACCATATCACTTTGAACTTCTTCTGATATATATCTTCCATCTTTATTCTTAATTCCTTCACTTATTGCTACCAGCACATTAGATTTAGTTTTAAAAATATTTTTTATAGATTCAATAAAGTTATCCATATCAAAATCTGATTCACATAAATATATTAAGCTTGGACCATTCCCACCTGCTTGTTTACTTAAAGCTGATGCAGCTGTAAGCCATCCTACATTTCTTCCCATTACTTCTACAATAGTTACTGATTTAGTATTATATACACTTATATCTCGTTCTATCTCAGCAAAAGTTGTAGCAACATATTTGGCTGCAGAACCAAACCCTGGACAGTGATCTATTTTTGCTAAATCATTGTCTATTGTTTTTGGTGCACCTACAACTTTAATATCATCTATTTTATTTAATTCACAATAGGCAGCTAACTTGTATACTGTATCCATAGAGTCATTTCCGCCTATGTATACAAAATATCCAATATTATATTTTCTAAAAACTGCTATAATATCTTTAAGCTTTTCTTCATCCTCTTTTTTATCTCCAAGCTTATATCTGCATGAACCCAGTGCAGAAGATGGTGTATTAGAAAGAAGGTTCATTGATTCTGTATCTTTAACTTTTTCTGTAATATCTATAAACTTTTCTTCAAAGACCCCTTCTATTCCATTAATAGCCCCATAAACTTTTCCTATATCACCTTTTTTGGTATAGGCATAAGTTAGAACACCCACTAGTGTTGAATTTATCGCTGCAGTTGGACCTCCTGATTGTGCTACTAAAAGATTCTTCATTCTACATCCATCCCTTCTGAAACTTTGCTTTACACCGGAAATGAACTGTTGTACCAAATTCTATATATTTATATTGGGTGATTTTTGTATTATTTAACATTAGCTATTTTTATAAGTTCTTTTGCATGTTCAGTTAATGTTTCAAACTCACCTGCATTTACCATATTTTTATTTGTTATATAGCTACTAATTCCCGCACCTACAAATCCTAAATTTAGAAAATCTCCTAAATTGTCAGGAGTAACTCCGGCAGTTGCAATAAACTTGACATTATTAATAGGTCCTAATATATCTTTAACATATTTTACCCCTAGTGTAGCTGCTGGAAATAACTTCACAAAATCTGCCCCTGCATGATGGGCAGCCAAAATTTCTGTTGGTGTCATAGCCCCTGGTATAGTTACTAAATCCACCTCATTAGCTATTTTTATAATTTCAATATCTGAATTAGGAGATAGTATATATTCAGCTCCTGCATTTTTTGCAGCAAAAACTTGGGCTGGTGTAACTACTGTTCCTGCTCCGATTTTAACCTTGCCATCAAACTTAGAAACTAATGTACTGATAGCTTCTGATGTTTTTTCTAAACAATTTTCATCATTTTGATCAAATGTAATTTCAACTAATTTAACACCACCATCATATAATGCCTGTACTAATTGAACTAATTTTTCTCCATAAATTCCTCTACAAATTGCTATTATTTTATTTTCTTCAATAAACTTTATTATATCTTTTTTCAATCTATACACCTTCTAACAATTTTTTTATTGTCACCTATTTAATATTTCCTGTATTAGTTATCTGCTTTTTCAATATTTGGTTTTAATAAACCTAACATTAAAGCTGTAACCAAAGATCCTGCTATTATTGCAATAACAAACCAAAGTTTATTTTCTACAACAGGTAAAACAACAAAGCCTCCGTGAGGAACATAGCATTTTACTCCTGCAATAGCACCTATTATTGCACCTACTGCTGCGCCTACCATTCCTGATGGTATTACTCTCTTAAAGTCACTTACTGCAAATGGTATAGCACCTTCAGTAATACCTATACATCCCATAATTCCTGCTGCTAGGCCTGCATCTCTTTCCCCTTGATTAAATTTGTTTTTAAATAATCTTGTTGCTAAAAATATACCTATAGGAGGAATTGCTACTGTGATACGGAACATACCATTAGGTTCATATATTCCTTCATTCATTAATGCTAATGTAAACATAGAAACTGATTTTGTTACAGGACCTCCCATATCAAATGCATTCATACAACCAATACAAATGGCTAATAAAATTTTATTTGTTCCATTCATATTTCCTAAAAATACTGTAAGGAAATTCATTAATGAAGCTAGAGGTTCTGCTATTATATATATGTATACTACTCCAACTACAAATACGGAAACTGTTGGAATAATAAGTATAGGCATAATAGTTTTTACTGTCTTTGGAACCTTAAATCCCTTAATCCACTTAACTAAATATCCAACAACAACACCTAATAACATGGCTCCTAAAAATCCTGATTTTGCGCCATTTTCTCCAACTGGATTATTTGCTATATAACCCATAATCATACCTGGAGCTAGTCCCGGTTTTCCAGCAATTGAATATGCAATATACCCTGCCAATATTGGAATCATCATAGCAAATGCAGCTTTACCTAATACATTTATATTTAACATAAATGCATTAGTAATTTTTAGTGCACCACCTGTCTTTTCACCCGTTGCAAGAGAAATAGCTAACATTAATCCACCAGCTACAACTGCTGGCATCATAAACGAAACCCCACTTAAAAATGCTTTTTGTATTTCTTTTAATACGCTTTTAGTTTTTTGCACCTTTAGTCCCCCTTATTTTACTAGTTTTTCAGCTTCATCAATTACTTTTGCTGTTTTTGATATCGCATCGTTTACATCTACGTTAAGGATTTTTTTATCTTCAAAACGCTCTTCTCCTTCAACAAATACCGCTACAGCCATGATAACAACATCTGCTTCATCAACTTCCTCTTGACTTAACTCATTTTCAATACCTATGCTTCCTTGAGTTTCAATCTTTACTTCATATCCTCTTTTTCTACATTCCTTTTCTAAAGCTTCCTGTGCCATATAAGTGTGCGCAACTCCTGTTGGGCATGCTGTTACTCCTACTACTTTCATATTCTTTCCTCCTATTTTTCTGATAATATATTATTTTCAATTTCATTTAACATTTCATATATTTGTTCTTTATCTTCAGTTAATAACTTTTCTCTGAAATTTTCATCCATAAGTTTTCTACTGATTTGAGCTAATATTTTTAAATGTAACGTTTCTTTTTTATCTTCTGGAACTCCTAATAAAAATGCTAATCTTACTTCTTCATCTTGATTTTCATCCCATTTAAAGTACTTTTCACTTCTTAAGAATGCAATAAAAGCATTATTAACTGCTTTAGATTTTCCATGTGGAATACTAACACCATATCCTATAGCAGTAGAAAATTCACTTTCTCTTTTTTTAACTGCTTCTATATATTCTTCTAAATCAGAGACATATCCTAATTCTACTGATTTTTTTGCTAATGAACTTATAATATCATCTCTATTGGTTAATTTTGAATCTAAAACAATCATATCCTTATTAATCAAGTTCCGTTCCTCCTAAAACTTCGAAAATTTCTTTGCTATTTTTATGTAAAAATAAATTTTCAACTCTTTCTTTTGATTCTACAATTTCATATAATTCAGATAAAATATTTTTTACTTTTTTAATATCTTTTTCTGAAATACTAATTAAAATTATAGTGTTTATATTTTTGCCTCCCCATTTAATATAATTTTTTAAAGTCATAATTCCTAGCCTACTTTTTTTAACTGTTGCAAGTAAAGCATGTGGTATAGCTACAGCTGAATCTAAGGAAGTTGATCCAATCTCTTCTCTTTCTAAAATTGATTCTTTAAAGCCTTCATAGGTCAACCCTTCTTCTTCAAAACAACTTATCATATAATCTAAACATTCTTCCTTAGAGGTATAGTCACAATTCGTAAATATAAATTTTTCATCAATTAGCTCATTAATATATTTAAATTTATATTCATATTTATGAGAAGGTAAATTTATTTTTTTATCATTTATAAAGGTATCTGCATAAATGCTATAAATATTTTTCAAATCTTCATTGGACACTAAAGATGAAACATAAATAATTGGCTTATTACTTATATCTAATTGAACAGATGATATAATCAAATCTACATTATTAATATCATTTTCATAAATTTTTCTTATAGGAACAACTTCTATAATATCTTTAGCTGGTAAAAATCGTTTTATTTTATTTGCAATTAATTCTGAAGAACCTATTCCTGTAGGACAAACTATTAATATTTTTTTTACTTGAGCATTTCTATCTATTGAAGCTTGAAAATGTACCATAACGAAAGCAACTTCGTCTTCTGTTAAAGTAATATCCAGCTTTTTTTCTAATTTAGATATTACATACCAAGTAGCACTTAGAGTTACAGAATATTGCTCTTTTATTTCACTTAATAATGGATTTTCAATTCTTATACCTATACGAATTCTATATATCATGGGAATTAAGTGAAAAATGAGTCCATCATATAATTTTTTATCCTGTGTTAAATCTACATTCATTATTTGACTCATTTCTTTTATAGCTTCTGTTACTATCTCTTCATATTTTTTAGCCTCATCTTTGTTTTTTACTTCTGGTTTAATACAGTAAGCTAATAACTGCTTGTTTAAATAATCTATATCGCCTTTATTAACATTAATATTTAATTTACTTGATATACTTTCTAATGTGTTTTGGGCAACAAAATAAGTTTCTAGAGACTTTATCTCTTCAAATATAAAACTTTTTTTAGAATAAATATGATTATCTTTAGACAGTCTAAACATAAAAATAATTAATGTGATTATTAATGACTTTAAATAATAATATGATAAGGAAATATTTAAAGTTTTTTCTAAATGTGCTACTTCTTCAAAAACAATTTCTACAATGTTTACTGGATAAATTTTTTTTAATATATCTGGTCCATACTTTAAAAAACTTTTTTCATTTTCTACATTTTTTTCTTTTAACAAAAGCTCAGTATATCTTTGTAGTGTATATTGTTTTTGTATCTCACTTCCAATAAATTTCGTTCCCTTTTTATTTGACTGAATTGATACTGTCTTTTCATTTAGCATGGATTGAATTAATTGCATATCATTAGATATAGAGGTTTTGCTAACCCAAAAGTAATCTGCAAGCTTTTGATAAGAAATTATTTTTTCATCAACCAATAACATCCTTATAATTTCTAATTGCCTTTCAGCTATTGTATATTGGTTTTTATCTTCAACTTTATTATTCAAAAACTCCATTACCTGCATCTTTTTTTCTGCATCACCAATTAATTTAATTCCTAGTCCTGGTTTTTTTTCTATTTCCATATGAAAGTTTTGTAAGCATTTATTAATTAATTTTATATCACTATATATAGTGCGAGGAGATACTCTTAAAAAATTTGAATATTCATTAACAGCTTTATAATTAGCTTCATTTATCATAATTTTTATTAAATCTTTTTGTCTAGAATTTAGATCTAACATCTGATCTCCTCCTAACAATTTTAAAAGAAAGTACTACTCTTATGTTTTTACTTTATCATAATTATTATTATTTATATATCACATCATATTTCAACAATGATATTGCAATTATTAAACTCAAACTTCATTATATGAATTTACCAAGTTAAAATAAGGCCTAATAATATACTAATACAATATATAGTTTCTAAAAATAATTATTTTATGTGTAAATGTTTTCTCATTTATAATAATTATCCAAGTAATAAATTTTTAATCCTTTTTTCATTATTTAAAATCCTTATATTAGTAGATAGCATGTACTAGTTTTTTATACAATCGATACAGAGAATCATTATTAAAATATTAGAGAATATGTCCACTGATATTAAGGGAGGTAAGAATATAGAATCAGTTTGTGGCAAAGTTATTAGCACTCAATATTTTAAAGAATAATTTGAGAAAAGGAAGGATCATTATGAATAAGAATCGTGAAGAATTAATTAATGGTAATATGTTTACATTGCTTTTAAAACTTTCAATTCCAGGAATTATAGGAATGTTAGTTATAGGTTTATATAATTTATGTGATGCTATTTTTGTTGGAAAATTGGTAGGGGAAACCGCTTTAGCTGCTGTAAGTATCTCCTCTCCACTTACCTTCATAAACAACTGTATTGCTGTACTTGTAGGTGTTGGCTCATCTTCAATTTTATCTCGAGCTATTGGATCAAAAGATAATGAGGTTGTGGATAAAATTTTAAGTAACTTAATACTATCTGTATTAGTCTTGTCATTGATTGTAACTATATTAGGATGCTTATTTGCAGAAAACTTACTTAGCTTTTCAGGGGCTAAAGGAGAAATATTAAAATCAGGAACAAGCTATTTAAGAATAGTTTATATTGGCTCATTTTTTGTTAATTTTTCGCAAAGTGCTAATATGCTCATAAGAGGAGAAGGAAAAATGAAAGAAGCTATGAGTATTATGGCATTTGGTGCAGTATTAAATATTATCTTAGATCCAATATTTATAAAAACTTTAGATTTTGGTATTGAAGGTGCCGCTATAGCTACAATAATTGCACAAATAATCCAGGCCTTCATTACATTTATGTACTTTAAACGTAATAAATCACTCCTTTCAGTGAATAAATTAAAGTTTGCTTTCGATTTAATGCCCGAGATACTATCCATAGGTGGTTCGGCAGCAATGATGCAACTTATGTATCTAGTACAACAAACTGCTTTGTACAAGCTTACATCTATATATGGTGGTGATGAACAATTAGTATTAATGGGTGTAGCACTTAAAATTTTAATGTTTACATTCATACCTATATGGGGCATAGGACAGGGACTTCAACCTATAGTAGGAATGAACTTTGGTGCCCAAAAATATAATCGTGTTAAAGATGCTGTTAAAATCTTTAGTATAGCTTCTACCATATTTATTGGAGTGTTATGGGGTTTTTATATGATTAATCCTCGAGTTGTTTTAGGTTGGTTTATTAATGATAGGACTCTAATTGAAACTGGGGCTAAGTTCTTTAGACTTATGTTTTTAACCTTCCCGGTATCAGGAGTTATAGTTATGTCTATGACATTTTTCCAATCCATAGGTAAGGGGGGAAAATCTGCACTAATAAGTATTTTAAAGCAGGTAGTACTTTTCATGCCTATAGCTATAATCCTTACTAAATCTGTTGGAATTAAAGGAACATGGTTAGCTTCTCCAGTTACTGATGCAATAGTTTTTATACTTTCTATTGTTCTTTTATCTATTGAATTTAAAAAGTTATATAGTATAAAGTCTTCAGATAATTAAAATATTAATTACATTAAATGTTACCAATTAATATGAATATAAATATCCTTACTTACGCAATGCGTTATTATAAAAATTGATAGTAGTAAGAATATAGAAATATAGAAACAGACTATGTATAAGCTATAAATCTAAAGAATTAGTTTTGTACAATTTTGAATGTGCAAAACTAATTCAAAACTACCTTTCCTTAATGTTCCGTTAAAATCTTTCTATAGATACCTCTTCACAAGATTTTATTTCCTTAGGCTTTATTACAACATCATACATATCTAGAGACATTTTATTCATATAAAATTAAACATTAAATTTCCATTATAATCAATAAGATAAATTATTTTATACTGCTACAATTGTTCTTAAATTCATATTCTCATGCACATAGGAAACAATTTTAGCATCAACATCAAAATATTTTTTAATATTCTCTTCTGTGATTAAATCATTTGTATTACCAATTAAGTAATTCCCGTCACCTAAAAGCAATGTTTTATCTGATATCTTTAGAGCATGATCAGGATAGTGTGTATTTATTATGCAAGCTAAATCTTTTTCATTAGCTAATCTCCTTATAAGTTTCATTACCATGAGTTGATTTTTAAAATCTAAATGTGATTCTGGTTCATCTAGTATTAAGAGTTTTGGATTTGATACCAATGCTCTAGCAATATACACCAATTGCAACTGTCCTCCACTTAATTCTGTACAAGAACAATTCTTTAAATCTTGTATGCCAATTTCCTCAATAATTTCATCAACCTTAATCATATCTTGTTTAGATGGTGTTGAGAATAATCCTATATGCTTAGCCATCCCCATGCTGATCATTTCACTTACTGTATATGGAAAAGGTAAATTATGCCCTTGAGGCACATATCCTATATCATTCATACCATCCTTTAAGTTAATGCTTTTTCCATGGATAAAAGCTTCACCTTTTTCCCATTTGAGTATGCCTGTTAAGCATTTTAGCATAGTTGTTTTTCCAGTACCATTTTTCCCTAGTACAGCCATTACTTCGTTTTTATCCAAGAAGAAAGAAATGTCCTTTAAAAGCATTTTTTTTCCTGGGTACCTATAATAACAGTTTCTTAATTCTACCATAACTACCACTCTCCTCTTGATCTTCTCACATTTCTTAATAGAAAAGCAAAAAATGGAGCTCCTAATAATGAGGTTATAATTCCAATTGGTATTTCAACACTAGATGCAGATCTTGCAATAATATCCACAAGTGTTAAAAAAATAGCTCCTAAAATACATGATGCTGGAATTAAATCTTTATGGTCAACACCAACCAGTATTCTACTTATATGTGGAATAACTAGTCCAACCCAACCTACTATTCCAACAACTGATACAGATGCCGCTGTTAAAACAGTAGAAATGAATATGGCCACAAATCTTATTTTTACTGGATTAATTCCTAAAGAAAGAGATTCTTCATCACCCAATGATAATATATTTATTCGCCATCTCAAAAGATTTAGCATTATAATTCCTATCATAATAGGCACAATAACTAATTTCAAATCTTCGTAAGTAACCTTTGCAAAACTTCCCATCAACCAATAGGTAATTGCTGGTAGTTTATCATATGGATCAGCAACATATTTAACCAAGGAAATCAGCGCAGAAAATATTGATGATACTATCATGCCAGACAAAACCAAAGACATCATAGATACCTCTTCTCTAGCTTTTGCAAAGAAATAAGTTAAAAATACACTAAAGATACCAAATCCAAAAGCATATAAGGGAGTTATTCCAGAAATACCAGTAAAAAGTATTGCTAAAACTGCTCCAAACCCAGCACCACTACTTACGCCTAGCACATCTGGACTAACAAGGGGATTTTTGAATAAACCTTGATATGTAGCCCCTGAAACAGATAAAGCAGCTCCAATTAGCATACTTAAAATAGTCCTTGGTAACCTAATTCCAATAACAATAGATGATTCCATTGCAGATGCATTTAAGTTAGTATTGAATATGCCATTAATAAGTATATTTAAAACTGTTTTTGGGGAGATAACATATCTCCCTAAAAACAGTGATGCAAAAAAGGTTAAAATCATTGCTATAATCATAAAACTCCATTTTGCAGTTTTATTCTTTTTAAATACCTTAGACTTGTCCATATTTTATTTTCCATTCAGTTCTTTTTGTAAAACTGAATCAACCTCCTCTTTAGTTATATCATGATTCAAGAATTCATTATAAAAACTTTTAATATCCTTTTCTAAGTCAAAATCATTAAATACATCAGGTTGTAACTGCTTAGCAATCCATTTAATCATAAGTGGTGTTTCAGCACATGGTGCATCCCATCTGTAAATTCCCATAGGTGCTTTTAGAACTTTATTGTTTTTTACAGCATCTATATTTCTCCAATCTTGTCCTTCAATTTTATTGTTCATTATATCTTCTGGTTTAAAATTAGAAAAATTGCTCATAATAATTATTTCAGGATTCCATTCCATTATTTGTTCCATAGTCACATTTACCCATTGACCAGACACCTGTTTTGCTACGTTTTCCCCTCCAGCCATTTCAATAAAATTTGTATTAACTGCTCCAGCTCCAGCTACTTTAAGTTGATCATCTCTTAAGTACAAAACTCTTGGTTTTTCAGTACCCTGGATTTCATCCTTTTTCCAATCAAAATATTTTATGGATTCCTTATGATAATCAACTAGCTTTTTAGCCCTATCTTCTTTTCCAAGTAATTGACCTATAACATCCATTCCATTTTGCAAATCTTCTAATGAACCATATTTTAAAGATACTGCTGGTATACCAACACTCTTTAATTGTTCAATTTCTTTTTCTTGATAATCCCATACAATTATAGCATCTAAATTTAGCTTACCACTCTCTTCCATATGTATTGCAAAATCGTTTCCTACAAAATTAGTAGAAGCCTCATTTAATTCTGGTGCCATAGATTTTAAAATACTCTTTTGGTATGATGTCTTTGCTGAAGGATGCATCCCTACAATTCTTTCACCAGAACCATCTACTGCATATGCTATAGATGCCCAAGGAATTGGAACAACAGCTATTCTTTCTATCTCTTGCTTTAATTCAACTTTTTTACCTGTTGTATCTGTTATGATCTTTTTTCCTTCTGAAGTACTAACATTTGTATTTCCTGCATCAGTTGCTTTCTGTTTCGTTGAGCAACCTACCAGTCCAAATAGAGTTAAAGCTAGAACAATAGTAAATCCTTTTATAAAAAACTTATTTTTTTTCTTCATATCAAACTACCTCCTTTAAATTAAACCTCTGACTTTAAAAACTTTTTAAAATATTCAAATCCCATCTTTCCTACATATTCATATTCCATCTTTGCAAACTCCCTACCACTTAGACCTATGTGAGGTAATGGTATAAAAATTTTATTATCCTCCTTTCTAATAAATATTGTATATAGTGGATCAGCGATGATAATATCAGCTTGACTAATATATTTTGCTACATGTTCTTCATCTTCAACAAAAATAACTTGTGAAAATAAATCTTCTTTATAAATTTCTCTGCTCTTTTTAGTAGAATTTAAATTTGTTATTATGGTTATGTTATTTATTACGAAATCAGCTCTTAAGCATTCTCTGATTCCTATTGAAGTTAAAGGTTCTCCTATAATTAAAACGTTTTTATTAATATATTCATTGATACCCCTTAATTCTGTTCTCGTGACTATGGATTCTTCAATTTCAGATAAATCAACATTAAGGTGAGTTCCTAATAATTTCAATACTCTTGAGATTCCATTCAATCCTACAGGTATATCCATAAAATATGGGATATGAAACTTCTCTTTAAAATATTCAGCAGCACCTACACCTTCCGGTGATATCACAAAATTAACTGCTGCTTTTGCAGCCTCAGTGATACTTTTTATACATCCATCTGATGCAAAGAACGTCACTTTTAATCCTATATTTTCTAGTACTTTTACCAACTCATTTAGATGATACTTATAACCCAACGCAATAGTAGAATATCCTATCACATTGATATGTTTTGGATTTCTAACTGCCTCCTTAGATAATCCTTTAGCAAGCATTAATAGTCCTTCATAAATCCCAACATTATAGCTTTCAAATCCATTGGTATTAAAAATAATTACAGGAATTTTGGTTTTTCTCTCTAACTCTTCAGCTATTTTTTGAAAATCCACATTTGTAATATTAGAAACTGGTGTCCCTATAATTGAAATGAATTCTAAGTTGGGATTATTTAAAACAAGTAATTCTGCTTCTGCTAAAAATTTATCATCTACTCCCATAATGACATCAATATCACTCAAATTAGATTTATAAAAAAACACATTATCAAAATTTCTTATTTCATCTACTTCAACAATGGGATGGACACATCCACTTGGTGTATACAGTATATTTAGTGAGTTTAGTTCAAATAAAATTGAACAAACTCCAGAATAGTCACTAGCTAAAGGAGGAATCCTATTCCATAATTTATGCATCATCTATCACCTTGTCTTCCATTCATTTTATTAATTTCCATAGTAACCATTTCCTCTGAACACTCTATTGAGGTAACAAAGTAGGGAATCTTGAAATTCTCTTTTAGATATTCCGCTATGCTAACTCCAAACCTATCAGTAACAACACTAAAAGTTGCTTTACTAAGGTTTTTAAAATCATTGAAAGATTCACATTCTGTAAATTCCTGAAGTTTTAAATCCCCCTTATTTTTTAGCACTGTTTTCAATTGACATTGTTCAATTAGTTTTTGTTCTCCAAGAATATTAATAATAGGACTAACCTTAGTTTTATCATAAGAACTGTCTTCAGCATACACATCAAGTATTTCTGAAAAAATTAGGCTCAATCTTTCTTTTGGAGTTATACGTCTTTTAGAAAGCGGTCCTCTTTTAAAAAGTTTCACTGGAATACCGTAACGCTCCTCTATCCTTTTGAAAATACTGTCAAAGTCACTTCCTATAAGAATATCAATGCATGAAATATAAACAATCACAGCTTTAATTTTTCTATTTTCAATAGAAATAATTTTATCTAACACTTTCTCTGTCACTTCCAAGTGCTGAGATGATGCTAAATCATTTTGGCTCATACTTTGTATATGTAATCTTTCATTTTGCCCCTCTCTCAAAGCTCTAAAATACAGAACTCTTAAGCAAGATTCTGGTCCTATAGCTAAAACATGTATATCTGGAATACTCAATGCTAGATTAATAATCCCCATACAACTCTCTTTATAAACTGCTTTGGTAAAAAAATCATTACTCTTGTGGCTATTAGAAAGTTTATCCATACTCATTTTTTCATCTCCATTTGCAATGCTTCTTTTCTAAACGCCTCTAATTCAAAATCTTCCAATGGACTTGGTACATTAGTTTCATTGCTGCTTTTTATAAGATAAGCTAAGCTTATAAAAGTTTCGCATAGTTGTGAATCAGGTAACGCTTCAAAGACTGTTTTCCCCATTAATTCAGATATACCAATTTCATTAGTAAAAGGAATATCCTTTAAAACATTGATATTGGTATTTTTTGCAAAACTTTTAATTATTTCATCTTTAGAGTTATCCGTTCTCCGGTTATGAATAAGTCCTCCAAAAATATTCTTTTCTTTGTCTGAAAACGTAGAAACGCTTTTTAATATGTTATTAGCAGCATAAATGGACATAAACTCTGAAGATGAAACAATATATACCTTATCAACATATTTTTCACGCATAGGTACTGCGAATCCACCACAGACTACATCCCCTAAGACATCATAAATAACTATATCCCAGGGCTTATTAAATACACCAAGAGTTTGTAATTCTTCAGTCATCATTGTTATTCCCATACCTGCACATCCCATACCTGCTTTGGGACCTCCCGCTTCTATACATGCAATTTCATTAAATCCATAATGTAAAATATCTTTTTCTTCTATATTTGTTCCTTTTTTTCGAATCACTTCCATTACAGTAGGAATCTTATGCCCCACTAAATTTCTTGTGGAATCACCTTTGGGATCACATCCAATATGTAGAACTTTTAATCCAATTTTTGAAAAAGCAGCAGATAGATTAGTGGCTATAGTGGATTTCCCTATACCTCCTTTTCCATAAAGAGCAATTTTCAAAACCTTCTTATTCAACATAATTTTATCCTCCTTTCAATTCTTACTTTGATAAAGCCAGTTATTAACCCTATTGAATTTTACAAAACAAAACTTTCTTAACCTTATAACCTTTTCAATATTTCTAAAAAATTGCTAACAAAAAAGCCACTTATCATATAGATAAGTGGCTTAAACAGGCAATAAAATAAAAGTATAATATTAGTCCGTATTGTTTTGCCCCTATCATCCGTAGGGTTATTAACAAATCAATACAGGCAGGTCTTCTGACTCAAGCTTCAACACTATTTATGCCTTCCCACCTTATTAAAGGCAGTGGCAATTATAAATAGCTCAACTATTACAGCAGCGGGACTGTGTAGGATTTTCACCTCTCTTCCCTATTATCCATGAAGTTCATTCACAGACCTGTATCATTATTATTCAATTGTTTTCATGTTAACCTCTTTACTGTCTAATGTCAATATTGTTATTTCCAATTGATAGTAAGCATAATCAAACCTTTGAATTTTTACGGAATTTCTTTGGAAGCAACACCCCTAATCAATAGGTGTTATGATAATAACTTTTCATGAATTTCATAATTGTACAATTTGAAATGTACAAATCTAATTCAAAACTGTAATCTATTAATTTTGAAGGTGGAAATCCACCTTCTAATTCATGAGTTTTATGAAAAACAGGATTTAGTGCTACAATCAAGAAGATTTTTAAGTTAATAAGTATAGCAAATCACCAGAGGCAATCACTATTTTATCATTATTTTTTTATACATTGCGACTCCTAAAGCATCCGATAAAAACCATCCAATAGGTATTGCTAAACAAATTCCAGTAAACCCTAAAGGTGTCAAGGCTAGTCCATATGCCAAGACTACTCTTGTTACCTGTGAAACAAAAGTCAGCATAATAGACACTTTAACCTCTCCAAGTCCTCGATAAAATCCATAAAACATTTGTAAAAATCCAAGCAGTATATAAGTTACACACACAATACGCAAATAGTATACACTAACTTCAATAACATCTAGTGCTTCTTTTTTAACAAAAATCAATACCAACTGCGGCGCAAAAACAAAAACCAGTATAGAGATACCCAAAGAAAATATAATTATAATTTTAGAAACACCCCGAATTCCTTCACGAATTCTTTTCGTATTATTCGCCCCTTTATTTTGTGCAACATAGGTAGATAAAGCATTACCAAAATCTTGCATAGGTATATTAGCAAAAGAATCAATCTTTGAAGCAGCTGCAAAGGCTGCCATTACGATTGCTCCAAAGGTATTAACAAGTCCTTGAACCATCATCATACCAAAACTTGATGCTGATTGTTGCACAGCCGTTAAAATAGAGTAGCTGGCTATTTTCTTAAACATCTGTCTGTGAAATATAATATCTTCACGGTTAAATTCAAGAAAATTCATACGTTTAATTGTATAGATAGCGCAACTAATTGCTGAAACACCTTGTGCAATAAATGTTGCCAGTGCAACGCCTGTCACTTCCATATTTAAAATTACAACAAAAAACAAGTCCAAAATTATATTAATGATAGCAGATAAAATTAAAAAATAAAGAGGAGATTTTGAATCGCCAACAGCCCTAAGTAAAAATGAAAAACTATTATAGACTCCTGAAAAAATCAGTCCTGCAAATATAAATCTTAAATAGTTGGCAGCATATGCTCTTGTTTCCACTGGCATCTGGAACAAATGAATGATTTGATTCATAAACAGTGACGTTATAACAGTAAGAGTAATGCTTACAACTAAAATGAATATAAAGGAAGTTGAAATGGCTTTTTTCAACTCTTCATACTGCTTTGCACCAAATAATTGAGAAAAAAGTGCAGAGGCTCCCATAGAAAGCCCAATCAAAATAGATGTTACAAATGTCATAATTGCAAAGGATGAACCAACGGCAGCTAATGCCTCTTTCCCAACAAATCGACCAACGATAATTGTATCAACAATATTATAAAATTGTTGAAACAGATTGCCAATAAACATAGGAATTGCAAATCCAATGATAATATTCATTGGTTTTCCTTTTGTCATATCAGTTTCCATAGTAAGAACCTTCTTTCTTGTAAATAAAACTTTTTTAATTGGATGGAGGTATATACGCCATGGCCAAACCACCAGTTACGGGATTCACGTAGATCTCACAATCAATTTCAAATACTTGTTTTACAAGTTCTTTAGTTAAAACCTCATCAGGCTTTCCATAGGTGACTATTTCCCCATTTTTTACAACATATAAAATATCGCAATAAGTTGCGGCAAGGGGAAGATCATGCAATGCAGTCAAAGTTCCCACTTTTAAAGATTTAACAATAGATAAAATCTGCAACTGATATTTAATATCCAAATGGTTTGTGGGCTCATCAAGAACTAAAAATTTAGGTTCTTGTGCAATAGCCCTTGCTAATATAACCCTTTGCTTTTCCCCACCAGAAAGAGTTAAGTAACTTCGATCCGAGTATGAAAGTAAATTCACTTTTTCAAGAGCAGCATCCACAATTTTATAATCTTCTTTATTATGGGATTCCATTAAGTGCTTATGAGGAGTTCTACCCATCATAACCATTTCATAAACAGTAAAATCAAAGCTTAAATCATTAAATTGTCCAACCACACTCATTCTTTTTGAAATTGACTTTGGGCTGGATTTCAAAACATCTTCCCCATCTAAAAATACGGAACCTTGTTTAGGTTTAATTACTTTATATATACTTTTTAGCAATGTGGATTTGCCGCATCCATTAGGCCCAATAATACCTACAAATTGTCCACTCTCAACATAAAGAGAAATGTCTTTTACAATATTGGTGCCCGAAATTACAACATCAATATTATCAACCTTTAAGTTCATATTACTTTCCTCCAAACCCATAGCTTTTCTTCATCAACATATACATAAATACAGGAGCTCCAAGAAGGGATGTTACAATACCAATTGGAAGTTCTCCATTTGGAATAATTATTCTTGCAAAAATATCTGTCCAAATTAAAAATATTGCACTAAAAAGAATAGCCGTTGGTAAAAGCCGTTTATGATCGGAGCCAACAACACTTCTTACAATATGAGGAACAATTAATCCAACGAATCCGATAATACCACAGGTTGATACAATTACCCCTGTGACAACAGATGAAATCACCATATATAACCTTCTGTAAAAATTGAGATTTATCCCAAGAGTAACTGCTGTTTCATCCCCCATCAGCATAACATTCATTACCTTTGATTGAGATAAGAAGAAAAGAGTAGCTATAATTGTAACAAGGGTAATCACCGGTAACTTGCCCCACTTTGCAGAAGCAAAACTGCCCATTGTCCAGAAAGTTATAGAACGGATACCTTCTGCATCTTTGGCAAAATAAATAATAAAGTTCGAAAGTGCACTGCATAAAGCATTGATCACCGTTCCAGCAAGAACTAACTTAATGGAAGACATTTTACCACCAACGCTTGCAAGAAATAAGACCATGGTGGCAGATCCTAATGCACCAATAAAGGCCCAAAAAGCAACGCCCATTTCCCCAATGATACCAGCAGTACTAAAACCCATCATAATGGAAAATGTTGCACCTAAAGAGGCACCAGATGAAATACCTAATATATATGGATCGGCCAAGGGGTTCTGTACAGATGCTTGCATAATTGTTCCACACAAAGTAAGACCTACTCCAGCAATCATGGCCAACAATACTCTTGGAAAACGAATTAGCCAAATAATATCCACAAACATCCCTGACGTAAGTCCAGTAACATCACCCATTTGTATACCAGTTAATTTATAAATCAATATTCGAAAGGACTCAGTAAAAGGAATGGACACTTGTCCTATAGATACTGAAATGACAACAGAAAATACAGTAGCCACAATTAATGCAATGATTATTGAAGTAAACATATATCGGCTTTTTAATACAGAATTAAAATTTATCGAAGTGACTTTTCTAGCACTTTGCTTTATCTTTGATGTCATTCTTCCTTCCCTCCAAATAATTTAGGATGAATAAACTCTGCCACATCCTCATATAGGTTCACAAGTTCAATACCGCCATTTATTGCACTTGTATATTCCGCTACCATAACATTGCCTGTTTTTATTGCATTAACATTTTGAAGTCTTTCGTTTGAAAGTAATTTATTTTTTATAGCTTCACTATCTGGTTGCTGAAATTCTGTTATGATAATTTTTTCCGGATTGGCCTCAATGATTGCTTCAATTGACATCTCAATATATCCGTCCTTTGACAACTTCATATATTCTCCTCCTGCGCCTTCAATCATTTCATCAATCATGCACCATGAAGGTGGATAGTAATAGTAGGTATCACGTGCGCTACCGATAAACAATACTTTTGGAGTTTCCTCAGCTCCTTCAGCTATCTTTTTAATCTCAGCAATTCTAGAATTCTGCTCTTTTAGGTACGCATCTGTTCTGTCTGTAACGTTAAATGTGAGTCCAAAATTGTTTATTTCTTTAAAATATTCATCAATACTACGCCCCACTGTAAAGTTAACAGCTGAAATCACTGGAATTCCTCGATCATTCCAAAAAGAAATATCTCCCAATGAATCTTCTCTAAAAGCTGAAGAAATTGAATAAATGATGTCCGGTTGCAATGCAAGCACAGATTCTTTAGATGGCAACAATTCTGTGATAAGAGGCAACTCAGCAATTTGATCATCATATTTTGAAAAGGATTTGTCTATATATCCTAGTCCAATAACTTTTTCCTTTTGCCCAAATTCAATCATAAGCTCAGCCACTGCTGATCCAACTACTACAACCTTTTGGGGTTCTTTTTCAATGGTTTGTATTACCTCTTTCCCTTCCTTCGTATAAATCTTAATTTCAACAGGATAATCATCCCCCCTTTTAAAACTATGGATTTCTTGCTTTTGTACCATACTGCTCTGCTCTTGACTATCTTTACTTTTCATAGATTGAGAGCATCCCACAAAGCCTAAAATTAAAATACCTCCTATGAATAATGTGACATATTTTTTTAACATTTTTACCTCCTTATGTATTGTAACTTTTACAAACTTATATTTCTTCTCAAGAACTATAATACAAAACAATTCATATTAACTATATTGATGTAGTCACTGTTTCTATTGAGAAAAAAACTTTAAAGCTAATGACAATGTATATTAGCTTTAAATGTTATTTAAATATGTCTATATCTAGTAAATTTTTCTAATAAAATAAGCCACAAGTATAATACCTGTGGCAATTTAAATAAAAGAATTATTTTAAATTTTAGTTTACAAGTTTTAAAGAGTCCTCTTTATATTGCATTGGAGTTACTCCAAACTTTTTTTTAAAAGCATAACAGAAATTACTTGGATTTGAATAGCCTACATCAAAAGCAATTTCATTGATAGATTTATCAGTATCTAATAATAGTATAGTAGCACGCTCCAGACACATTTTTCTATGGTATCTAAATATTGTGTCCCCATATACTGCTTTAAACCCTTTCGCCAATTTATTCTTATTTATTGCTAACTGTTTTGATAGAATATTTATGGTGGGAAGTTCGTACAAATTTTTCATTAATACCTCTGGTATCTTTTTTATCTGATTAATTTCAAATTCATCCAGTTGCAACTGATTTATTCTGCTTGTTCCTAGAATTTCATAGGATACTATCTTTGATAATATCTCCATTACCTTACTTTCAAAAAATAGAATTTTTGATTTCTCTGGTAAACTACAATTAAATATTTGCAAAAATATATTAGCGATTTCAGGAGAAATATTTATTCCTTGATAATACTGATTTCGAAGTTCATTTTCTAACTCCTCTATTGTATCCTCCCATAGTTTAATCCCACAACTGCCAAAATATGATTCTATAGCTGATTTTTCAGTAGTAATTGAAATCCCTTGATATTTCTGACCTGCACAATTAATTACCCTTCCACAAGTTTCACGAGACATTGATATAGAAAGTTCATTTTTAGAAAGATAGGTATTGCCCACTTTATCTTCATGAATATTTAAACACCCATCAACACAATATTCTATTTCAAAGTATTCTTCTGATAGATCAAATTCTGTTATCATATCATGATTAAATATTGTATCATAAATTATAAGCATCACATTTCCCATGAGTTTATAAAATTTTATACATCCTTTGCCATATTCAGGTTTTATATCATATATAATTTCTTTCTCATTATTAAAATTCATATAATCTCGTATTGTTGCAAACTTATTGCGTATTGATGAATATTGCATAAGCATTGATGAACATCCTTTTTTTGTATTTATATAAAATTTATGTTCCATTCAGTATCCCCCTCCTTCCCTTAAATAGGTCTTTTTTCTTCTTATGCTTTATTTCAAGGTTTATATAATCCATATGAAAATCAAGCATATTTACATTAATATAGGTTTATTAGTAAGCATAATTAAACCTTTGAATTTTTACGGAATTCCTTTGGAAGCAAACCAGTATTTTTATGAAATAATTCAGAAAATCGACTTGCATTTTTATACCCTACAATCTGTGCCACTTGATTAATATTTAAATCTGTATTCAAAAGTATGTGTTCTGCTTCATGCATCCTTCTATTTTGTATATACTCAGTAATTGTGCATTTATAAACTCTTTTAAATGTATATTTTAACTTAGTTATACCCATGCAGGCAATCCTAGTAAGTTGCTCTAGATGAATATCAAAGGCATAGTGGTGGTCAATATATTTAGCTACAGTTCTTATCCTATCCATATCTTCATTTGATATTTTTTTAGCTTGTGATGTAGGCGGCATAGTCTTTGATTTATCAACTACTAGAGAAATAGCTTCTGCCACCTTACTTTCGTAAAATAGCTTTGCTGACATACCAGTTCCACGATAATTCTTAACTTGTTTTAATAAATACACTAACTCAGGAAAATCTTTGGCGCCATCTATGCTTAAAAAAGCAGAGCATGGATTTTTATACTCCCCAGGGTATTGTTTTTGTAAATAATCGTTGTAGTATTCTGGCATAATTTCAATACCAATAGAACGCACAGGAATGTTTTTATGAAATAGAGCTTGATACAAATTATGATTTCCTATAAAACCTCTAATACAGCCACAGGTTATTCGTTTATATGGTTTAAATTCTTCTCCTGATCCAGATTTTAAATAACTTATGCTTAAATATTCTGGAATCTTATATTCAATAAATATATCTTCGAAAAATACAAAATCATGAATAGAGATAGAAAATAAGTTTTTATGGGTATAAACCCAATAGTGTCCTGAACCTTTTTCAGGGGGAACTGAATAACATATACCTTCACTGTTAAATCCCTTAAATTCTTTATCTAAATGAAAACCATACTTCATTAGGCATGGATCATGTATTTCTTTTAAAATATTCTTCATTTCATTCTCTCCTTATATCATGATTAGACGAATAAATACCTGAAAGGTGCATCTATATTAAAATCATATTAAAGGCTTAAGTGTATATTTGTACATTGTATATGAATGTTAGTTAACACTAACTTAAAATCATTATATCGCCTTATGAATTAATGGACAAGCACATCACAAGAACATTTTTGTAATGGTAATGTATTTATTTATGAAGGATAGTATTACACCATCAAATTTTACAACCAGCTTGAGTAACTTTTAAAAGAAAAAGAAATCTATAAAAATCCTTATTATGCCAGGATTAGACGAAAGTATACCATGATTAGACGAAGGCTATAGAAAGGATTGAAAAGTAAAAAAACATAATGTATTATGATTAGGTGGTTAGTCTACACTAACTCCTGAAATTTAGGAGGTGAGAGCATTGAACAATGGAATAGAATTTAAAGCATCGAAACCTGATCCCAGAGTGCTTATATTTCAAGTGATAGTTGTAGCAAGTCTCAATTTTGTAATAAATCGTCCTATAGAGCTATTACTTTTGTTTCTTTTAATGGCTATTTTAATGCTGTTTCATGGGATGATTTCCATAGCTATCCGGTTTTCAATTACTTATTTATTACTATATATAGGTAATGCCTTACTTATGTATCTAAAAATCCCCCTTATTACCATGATGTTTACAACACTTATATTTTTGTGCCTTCGGTTATTTCCAGTTTACATGGCATGTATTATATTAATTCAGAAAACTTACATGGATGAGCTTTTATTTGCCTTGGAGAAAATGCATATTCCAAAAGTACTAATTCTTCCACTAGCTGTGGTTTACCGTTATGTTCCAACCATCAAAGATGAAATAGTACAAGTAAGAGAAAACTTAAAGATGAGGGGATTAAATACTTCTTTTATTGGGATATTAACACATCCTATGAGTGCTGTGGAGAATTTTATGATACCGCTACTAATCAGAAGTGGAAAAATATCTGAGGAACTATCAGCTGCTTCATTATGCAAAGGGCTTGATACAGAACATAAAAGAACATCATGTACAAATGTACACTTTGAAATAGGAGATGTTATTTACTGCTTTGGATGTATAGCTGTTTCTGTGTTATTTATACTAATTAATAAAAGTAATATTTTTGCTTGAATAATTTAAAGAAGGGAGGGGATTTCTTTTGGCTGAGAATCAAAGTAAAGAAAAAAAGAACAACACTGATAAAAGTGTGATTGAATTTAATAATGTTAATTTTACATATGAAGGTAGTGATGAAAAAAGCCTGTTAGATTTCAATTTAAAGATAACTCAGGGTGAATTTATTGTACTTACAGGTGAAAGTGGCTGTGGAAAAACAACAGTAAATCGATGCATAAACGGTTTGATACCAGAATTTTATGATGGTAAGTTAGAAGGAGACGTCATAATCTCTGGTATGGATATTAGTAAAGTTCCACTTAGGGAAATTTCAAGAGAAGTAGGTTCTGTTTTTCAAGATCCTCGCTCACAATTTTTTACCTTACATGTAAAAACGGAGATACCATTTCCAAGTGAAAATTATGGAATTCACAGAGAGAAAATACAAAATAGGGTAAAAGAATCTATAGAAGATTTAAAGCTGCATTCTTTAATGGACAGACAGATTTTCAATTTATCCAGTGGTGAAAAACAAAAAATTGCAGTTGCTTCTGTTTATGCGTTAAAACCTAAAATATATGTTTTAGATGAACCTTCAGCAAATCTAGATATGGAAGGAACTAGACAACTTTCTGAGGTTTTAAAAATACTTAAAGCCAAGGGACATACCATTATTGTTTCTGAACACAAACTATATTACTTAAAGGATTTAGCAGACAGGGTAGTTATAATGGAAAAAGGTAAAATAAAGAAAACCCTTAAAGGAGAAATTTTTTCAAAGAAACCTAATCAGTGGTTTGATGATATAGGACTTCGCCATGTTGCACTAGACACACTTCCAATTCCAGACTTTAAAAATTTTTCTGTAAAAGAAGAAAAATCTCCCTTACTTCAGGTGAAAAATCTTGCCTTTGGTTATAAGATGGGAAAAAGGTTGTGGTTTGATGTATCTTTTGATGCCAATGAAGGTGATATTATAGGAATTGTAGGAAAAAACGGCACTGGAAAAAGTACCTTAGCAAGAGTACTCATGGGACTTACTAAACAAAAGGATGGAAAGATATACATAAATGGAAAGCCAGCAGGAAATAGATGTCGTATTAAAAATTCTTTCTATGTTATGCAGGATGTTGATTATCAATTATTTGCTCCAAGCGTCTGGGAAGAAATCCTGGTTGGTATAAAACCAACAAAAGATATACAGGAGAAGGCAGAGAAGTACCTTAAATTATTTCATTTAGAAAACTATAAAACAGCTCATCCCGCTTCACTTTCAGGCGGTGAAAAACAGCGTCTTGCCATTGCTCTTGCATGTATGCAACATAGTAAGTTTTTATTTTTGGACGAGCCTACCAGCGGATTAGATGCAAAAAACATGAAAATAATTAGCGGCATTTTAAAAGAACTAGCAAAAGAGGGTAGGTGCATTTTTGTAATTACCCATGACTACGAGTTTGCATTAAATACATTTAACCGCTTATTATCTTTTGATGATAATGGAAAATTCAGCAGTTTTCCATTCCATAAATATTCAAGTGAATTACTTTATTCAAGAATTGTATAATAGAGGAGATGATATTATGGCTAGCAAGAAAAACAGTAATAACGTTGTAAGAAAGTTAATAACAATTGGAATATTTAATGCTTTGATGATTGCCATGTTTTTTGCTTTAGGGTTTACTATAGGACTGTTTCCACCAATTTTAGTGGTTCTTCCAATTATTTTGTCCCTAGTTGGAGGTATTATTTTTATGCTTATGATTGCAAAAGCTGATATGCCTGGAATATTTATTATAAGTGGTACACTTCTTGGAGTATGCTTTTTAACTATGGCACCTGGTGGTGTTATGGGAATTTGTATCTTCCTTGGAGGAGTACTTGGGGAAATTATATTCAGCCTTATGGGTAGAAAGAAATTTTTAGCAGCAGCTACAGGCTTTGCTTCCTTTATGCTTGGATTTGCACTAGGAGAATATGTTCCTTTTGTTTTTATGAAGAGTGCATATATTGCTCAGGAATCTGCAAAAGGCTCACAATCCTTAGAAATATTAAAAAGATGCTTAAATATATTAAATGTCCAAACAATGATTATTTTAAGTATTATAACAGTTATTGCAGCATACTTGGGAAGCTTATGGGGTAAAAAGCTTCTGCATAAACATTTTGAAAAGGCAGGAATTGTATAAATCATAATTTAAAATAATCTTTAGAAAGCTTAAGCATTTGTATGTGACAATTGTTTAAGCTTTTCTTTTAGCCTTTGGATTATATAGATACAAGGATAAATGCTAAGTTCATTGAAAAATATGCCTAAGTATTATATGATAGTGAATAAAGTGATTAATTTGTGGAAAATCATATCCACTGCTAGTATAATGTTATATTTCATATCATGGAGGGTAATCATGTACGAATCAGGTGAAAATTATTTAGAAACAATTTTAATATTAGAAAATAAAAACGGTTCTGTAAGATCTATTGATATTGCAAAGACACTTAATTTTAGCAAGCCAAGTGTAAGCCATGCAGTAGGATTGTTAAAAGAATCGGGATACATTAATGTAGATCCTAAAGGATATATAAGTTTAACTGATAAAGGACGTGAAAAGGCAGAAAGCATATATGAACGTCATCAGGTATTAACTGAATTCTTCGTTGAAACAGCAAAGGTCTGTGAAGAAATAGCTGAGAAGGACGCATGTAAAGTTGAGCACATCATCAGCGATGAAACATTTCAGGGAATTAAGAGGTTTTTAAAAAAATGATATGTCAGTAGATATTGATTCTATAAAGATTATGCTATGGCTATAAAAGCCCAAATTAAAAGCACCGAAATAATCGATGCCAGTGAAATAAGTATTATTTTATTTTTATTATCTTTTATAGCTTGTACTTATATTTTTAACCAATGTTTCTACTATTTTTGAATCTATTGGAATGAAACCTCTTTTAG
This sequence comes from Clostridium simiarum, assembly GCF_018919175.1. GTDB lineage: Bacteria > Bacillota > Clostridia > Clostridiales > Clostridiaceae > Clostridium_L > Clostridium_L simiarum. The sequence continues at coordinate 1,603,696 of NZ_JAHLQL010000001.1, forward strand.
AATTATATATTAAATTAAAAAAGGTTTTCATTATATACACATTACTTCATATAAATCTATATAATATCTCTTAGTTAATCTATGTTAAAATTAATAACTTTTTATGCGGTTTCCATTATATCGAATTTTTCAATAAAAATAGGATTATTACTTATGCTTTGTTTTGCTTTTGTTGATGCCAAGCTTGCTGCGTTTACTAAATTTTTTATTGTATTTATTTTATTATCAATTGTTTCTTCACTAAAATTATAACTTACTACACCAATGGATGCAGAAACTTTAATATTACTAGGATAACTGTACTGCTTTATTTTCATCAAAATTTTTTCTGAAAGCACTTTGCATTTATCTTCGCTATAAGAAGTTAAAATTGCAAATTCATCCCCTGCATATCTACATAAAAAATTATCTGGTTGTATATTTTCTCTAAGTAAACCTGCCACAATTTTTAATACTGTATCTCCATTTATATGTCCAAACTTTTTATCAATATATCCAAAATTATTCAAGTCTATAAAAATTAACGAAACTTTTTGCTTCTGTTCTATTAAAGTATGTAGATGGTAAAATAAGTAATCGCTTTTATATAATCCGGTTAGTAAGTCAATATGCTTTCCAAGTTCTACTTTTAAATGATTTTTAGTTATAAACCCTATAATCTTACCTCTATTTTCTACAAGGATTACATCTATATCTTCATTTGAATTAAATAACTTTTTAATGTCCCATACATAGGTTTCTGCCCCTACAGAAATATATCTATTAGTCATAGCATCTGCAACTATTCTGTTAGGATGGGCAATTCCTAATTCTCTAAGAGTTAAAACACCTACTAACTTCTTCTTATCATAAACAGCACAACACTCAATATTATTTTGATAAAATATTTCCTGAACCTTTTTTACTCCATCTAATACATCTATTTTATAAAAATTTTTATCTAATATATCTAAGGCTCTTTGTATCATAAATCTATGGATTTACTAACATTGATAGTTATATTTACTTGTGCTTTTATAATCATATCTTCATTAGCAATCCTTTCAACCTCCTCCATTATTATTGGAATTAGTTTATCTTGAGGAAGCATATTTAATATGGTTCTTCTAACAACTACTGCTTCCACACACTGGTGTTCTATTCTTACTATTTCGTATTGATCAGGAGATAATATATCTACCATTCTTCTAGCAGCTTCTGGTCCAATTGGTGCCTTCTTACCTACAATTAATATATCTTGCATAGGAGGCATTTCAAATTCTGAAAATCTCATACTTATTTCGGCTTTTTTAGTTCCTTCTGATTTATATCCCATAAATATGTCACCTTCCTTAATCATAAACTATATTATCATAAATTATCTAATTATTCTATTATTTTATTAATTCTAAATTTTATACTATAATATTCTTAATTTTTACTATTTACCTTCCTCCAAATTCCATCATATACTGAAATTTATATTCCTAATACTACGTTAATCATTTTAAGGCAATAGTAAATAAATCATTTCTTCTCTTTTTACTTGCTATAAATTCTTTCTTTGTAACTCTTTATTATAAGCCTATTTTGTTTCTTGTAGGTTTCCACTATCAGTTTCCATTATAATATTAAACAGAAGCTATGTCTAATAGTTCATGTGCATAGATTTTTATTTAAGTATCAAAAATACTACAAGTAAAGGCCTTATGATCTCTACCTCTTTTTCCCATTTCATCCCTGCGTTTATATGCACACTGTAAGGTATCTATAAATACAGATAAGGGTGGTTAAATAACTTTTATCATGAGCAAAATTTATATTCTTATAATAAAGAAAAAAGTAACGATTTTTGAATTCGCTACTTTAATAAATACTTCAAATCAAATCAGATTAAATTAGGCTTTTTAGTCTTTATTCTACTAATTTAATTCTTTATATATAACTTCATTCTCTAAATCATCTTTTGAATCATTAATAATGATAAAATTATTATACTCTTGAATTAAAGTAAACAAAACTCAAGGCACGTTATCTTATTTTTTGATGTTATTTCTACTTATATTTTACAAGAAGTCTACAACAATTATAAAAACTAACCTACCGTTAATTAAACTTTTCGTAATATTTCATAAAACATAGCCTGCTCACCTCTGAAATCCCTAGCTCCAAGGCAGGTCATTCCAACTTTTTTCATAACCGTCATAGAAGCAATATTTTTAGGATTAGCCATCCCATATATTCTTATTATATTACTATTCTTAAAAGCAGATTGTATGATAGCGTTGCCAATTTCAGTAGCATATCCTTTATTCCAAAATTCAGTTCCTAATTGCCATTCTATTTCTGGTTGCTTAAGAAAATATGGATTCAAGCCTGTTAATCCTATAATTTCATTGCTTTCTTTTAATATAACTGCTCCATGAAAGTTATCTAATGATAAACTTCCTCTATTAATATTAAATTGAATATATCTCTTAGTCCTTTCTTTAGTCCAAACACTATCACCAGTGTATAAATGAACTCGATTGTCTGACATTAAGTTATACAGCTTGTCAGTATAATCTAATGACCAAGGTTTTATATATAAACGTTCTGTTTCAATTATAATTTCGTCCATATCATTTATCTCCAATACTAATTGAATTTAAATGATTTCTTTCATCAATTCTTCTAATCATCGAATAACAATATGGGGCAAAATGTTTAAGCCAAAAACGTCTTCCTTCAATATTAGCAGATTCAAAATCTGTAGAACAACGTTTTAGATCCTTTTCAATAGCCCAATCAGTTGCTATATTTAATAGTCTTGACATTATATGCTGTCCTCTATATTCTGGTAATACGTAAGCTCCATTTATCGCCATTGTATAACCATCATCTAATTCATCCATATTAATTTCAGTTGTATTTGTTTTTAAATAACCTATAATTTTGCTATTAATCTCTGCAATCCATAAATTGTTACCTTCTGTTTTAAGCCAACTTCCATATTCATCTATATAATTTTCACTAATGTAATTATGTAAATAGATTGGTGTTGAGGAAAGATGCTTGTCTATTCCTTTAAATAGATTTTGCATATTAATAAGATCCTTTATCTCTGCCTTTCTTATGAATGTGTTATTATCTATATTTGGTATAGCTATTTCCTCAAGAGGACGTACAGCGTCAACAACTAACATACCAAATCCATTCATAACCCAAGAATCAATTACATTTTTATCATTAAGGTACAGCATTACGGCATGTGTATAACAATCTGAGTTAACCCACAAATCAGAAACCCTTCTATAGAGTTCACTATATAAATAATTTTTATCATATCCATCAGCTATTCCATGAAGTGAAGGTAATGATAATACCCCTCTTGCTGTTCCTTTAAACTCATTAATACTAAATCCGCTTATAAACCCAGCAACTTTACCAGATTCTGTAGCTACAACAAAATTATTGTTATCAACATATTTTCCAATTTCCTTTATGTGCATTTCAGCATTTTCATACTTATCAGATATAATAGGTAATGCTAACCTGGCATTTTTATAATTAGTTGAGATAATATTAGCTACCTCTTCAACATGAGAATTTTTTAAATAAGTATAATACATAACAATCTCCTTTTCAGGTGACAGATAATATAAAACTATACTCAATTCACATGGTCAAGTGAATTCAAAAACTTATAAAACAATCACCTCATAATTTTTTTCTGTAATTTTAGCTATCATAAAATCTCCTCCTTTCTCAATATTAACCAATAATTAAATATTATCACTAATAGTATTTATAGTAAATAACTACATATAATGATATATTTTCTTGCATTCTTTATAACTATCCATTATTTACTATTATTCTTGGGTAATTTCATCTAATCTTCATCTTGAGGTCTCCATTATCTCCCTAATAGTCTACGATTTCTTCTATCAAATTATTTTTCATCTCAAAAATAATGTTACATATAAACTTTTAGTGTTTTCTCCATACTCCTCCAGGACATGAAGTAAAACCACACTCTTCATAAAAGCTACGATTACTTTCTTCGAATGTTACTGTTACAATGGAAATTCCCCTATCTTCAGCTTCCTTCATCAACCTTTTTACAAGTGCATTACCAATACCTTTCCCTTGATAACTTGGATGAACAATGACATCCTCAAGATATCCATGTTCTATACCTGGACCTACCATATATCCAAATGCAATCAGATTACCATTCTTATCCCGTAACCCTGCCCAAAATAAACAGTGTTCAAATAAAACAGGATAGTCGCTATCTCTTCCTTCCCAACCTACAGCTTGACGAAGAGTCGGTACCTCATGATTTTGAATTTCTAAATTAATTAATATGTTACAATTTTCCATTTTATCACCATCTCTTTATTCGTTATAAATTGTGATTTGTTCTCAATTAATTAGTGATTATATCATATAGAGAACACTGTCCTCAATTGCTCGGAATTCATTTTTGAATAATAGGATATTTTACAATCTCTTTATAGAAACTTTAGTAATCATCATACCATCTTGGATTAAAATCTAATTTTAATTTTTCCCCAATAGTTATAGTAAATTTGGAATTTTTCTATATTATACTATTTTATGTATACTTAATCAAAATATAAAAACCCTAGACATATATCCAGGGTTTTTATTGGTGAAGGTAAAGCACAGTGAGTGAAACCCACTACTTTAAATACTTAAAAACTATTTAAGTAAATATATACTTTCATAGTAAGGCAATTTAAATAAATACTCTATCCTATTTTTACAGATCTCATAGAAAGAGATCCATGATGTATTCCATCAAATATAAATTCAACTTTATCCTGCTCTTCCTTTAATGCCATAACATATAGTAATGGTAAAAAGTGTTCATCTGTTGGAGCAGAAAGCAAAGCTGCTTCTCCAAAATTTTTGTAATTAATTAACTTATCATGCTCACCTTTAATAATAGCATCAGCTACAAGATTATCAAACTCCAAAGCCCAACTATGGGGAGTATCATCCTCATTTTGCTTCATCTTCCTTAAGTTATGAACTATATTTCCACTGGCTAAAATTAGTATTCCTTGTTCTCTAAGTCTAGCTAATTTTTTTCCTAAGTTATAATGGTATTCTTCCTTTTCTAATGCATTTAAGCTTAATTGAAATACAGGAATGTCAGCCTTAGGGAAAATATGTCTTAATACACTCCAAGCCCCATGGTCTAATCCCCATGTATCAGTTAGTTTCACGTTATAATCTTTTAATTCTTCAAAAGCCATGTTAATATAAGGTTTAGCTCCACTAGTTGAATATTTAACCTTATATAACGCTTCAGGAAATCCGTAAAAATCGTATATCTCTCTAGGTGAATCTTGCTCTGTGATAAAAGTTCCCTCTGTTAGCCAATGAGCCGATATAACCATTATAGCCTTAGGTTTCTCTAACTCCTCACCTAATTTATTAAGACTTTCAGTATAGGAATTTTTTATTATTGCATTCATGGGACTTCCATGTGCTATAAATAAAACTGGCTGTTTTTTAATCATTATGACTCCTCCTTTTAATTGTATTCTTATAAACATTAAATTATATTATTCTCTTCTTGTTGTAATTATTATAGTTACAACAAGTTTAAAAAAATTTATTTCCTATGATAATTAATTCAGTTATAATAACCTATGAAGTTACTTAACGGTTGTACCTTTGAAGGTTACATCTATTGTAAAAAAAAATTGATTTATTTCTCAATTTTTTTTCTTAAACCTGTAACCACATATTCCATTGTTACATTTTCTAATACCTGTTCCATAGCTTCTTGAGCACTTAGTAATATGCCTTCCATCACTGCTTCAATATTTGCACCAATAGGACAATTTATATTTGGTGATTCATGAAATTGAAATAATTCTCCTTCTTGCACAACCTCTACAGCCCTATATACCTCTAGCAATGTTATTTGGTCCAGCTCCTTTAATAAATAAGCTCCACCAGCACCTGCTATAACATTAACCAAGCCAGCTCTCTTTAGCATTCCCATTACTCTTCGTATAACAACAGGATTAGTATTTACACTATCTGCTATCCACTCAGAAGTACATAAATTTCTATCTTCCATAGATAGTATAGATAAAATATGAACTGCTACAGAAAATCTACTGCTTATTTTCATTTTTATCACCTCTGTTGTAACTATTGTAGTTCTAACTATAGGTAAAGTCAATAGTTTTTATAAACTTTTTAATTTAACCAATAAAAACTTTTTAACAATATATTTGTGTTACACAATTCATCGAAAAAAATAAATAGATATCTAAATTTACTAAGTAATTTTAGATATCTATTTTAATTAATAGTACTTTACTACACTTAATATACTTTTATAGTTATATCCACCTTTTTTGCTAATTATATGAGGCCACCTGCTTTATTTTTATCTTTTAATTAGAGGAAATGCTATAACATCTCTTATGTTGTAAGAGCCAGTAAGGAACATTATCATTCTATCAATACCTATTCCTAATCCTCCTGTTGGTGGCATTGCAGTGTCAATAGCAACAGCGAATTCTTCATCCATTGGACTAGCCGTTTCAAGTCCCGCTCTTAATTTTGATGCTTGGTCATGCAAAAGAATTCTCTGCTTCAATGGATCATTAAGTTCTGAATAAGCATTTCCAAGTTCAATACCATATGCATAAGGTTCAAATCTTTCAATTAAATCTGGATTATTTCTATGACTCTTGCATAATGGAGAAGATTCTTTTGGAAAGTCTATTACGAAGGTTGGTTGAATTAGTTTCTTTTCTGAATACTCTTCAAACAAATTAACTATTAATTCTCCCCTAGAACATTTATCAATATTTAATCCCTCATTTTGACTTTCTATTAAAAGTTCCTTATCTTTAATGCTCTTAATAATTTCTTCCTTAGTAAGAATTTCAACATCAATTCCTGTATCCTTTTTCACAAGGTCACACATCTTTTCTCTCTTCCATGGAGCTTTAAAATCAATTTCTACTTCTCCATACTGAACCTTCGTTGTGCCATTAACTTTAGTAAATACATGTTCATATATATTTTCCATAAGTTCCATCATGTCATTATAGTCAGCATAGGACATGTAGCACTCAAATAAAGTGAATTCTGGATAATGTGTCCTATCAATTCCCTCATTCCTAAAAGCCCTAACAAAAGTATAAACTCTTTCAATTCCCCCAACTACAAGCCTTTTTAAATATAACTCTGGAGAAACATTCATATATACATTACAATCTAAGGCATTAACGAAGGTTGTAAAAGGCTTTGCTTCTCCTCCGCCGTATTTAGTATCAAGAATAGGTGTATCTGCTTCAATAAAATTAATATTGTTCAAATATTCCCTCATAGCAGTTATTGCTCTTGAACGTTTGATAAATCGTTCCTTAACATCCCCATTCATTATCATATCTAGTGAACGATGTCTTTGTCTTAAGTCAGCATCCTGAATGCCATGATACTTTTCTGGAAGAGTTCTGATAGACTTAGATAGTAATTCAAACTTCCTTGCTTTTATGGTAATTTCACCAGTTTGAGTCTTAAATACAGTTCCCTCAATTCCAATAATATCTCCAATATCAATTAATTTTAAGATTTTATAACTTTCAGCTCCTATTTGATTTTTACCGAAGTATATTTGTATACTTCCTTTTTCATCTGTAATATTAGCAAAGGTTGCATTTCCCATCCTTCTTATCAGCATAACCCTTCCTGCTAATGTAAATTCCTCTTCTTTTCCTATGTTGTCAAAGTTATCATAAATATCCTTAGTATGAGTTATGTCTTTGTAGCTATAAGGATATGGATTAATTCCCAATTCATAAATCTTATTTAATTTTTTAATTCTTTCCACTACAAATTCATTTGAATCTGCCATTATCTTTTCTAAGTTGTCAATGCTTTCATACTCATTATACATTTTTTCAATACCACCTTTACATATTTATTTGTGCTTTAATAGATTTTTGACAAATAAAAAAAACCTTCACCTCCAAGAATTTAATCTTGAGGACGAAAGTTATATCTTCGTGGTACCACCTCAGTTTATCCATACGTTGCCATACAGACCTCTTCAAGTACAATTATATACTCTATAACTATAACGGGTTATACCGTCACAGCCTACCTCTAAAACTAGACTCGGTGTGCAACTCTGAGGCCTTTTTCAATAAATAAGTCCTTGCTCATTCTCACCTTATAGAGCTCTCTGTAAATTCTTATATTTATTTACTCTTCTCTTCACAGTCTTTAGAATATTTTAGCATAAAACTTTACATGTGTACACATTTTCTATAATAGTATTATCTATTTTGTAACTATTTTATCTATACGTTTCATTATAATTTCAGAACTTTTAGGATAACCCGAGTTTATCGTGCCTACCAAAGTGGGTAAGGGCACTAGTGGTTCCCACTACCAAGCCCACAACAGACTTTCACCATCAAGTTGTTGCCCATGCTGGCCACACAATAAAAATAAGATAGTGAAATCACCACCTAATTTAATATAAAACCTTAACTCTCATGTACATTCCTTTTAAAGCTTACATATGTAGCAATAAAATAAATAGTATATATAAAACCTAATAGTATAAGTGACATTCCATAATATAAGAACATTGATGAGTGTACTCCTGTGTATAATACAAATTTTTTACTCATAAATAATGCTGTCACAATACTAATGGCTACTGCAGCCAGTAAAGGACATAAATAATAAACACCTAATTGTTTTAAAATAATATTATCAATTTCTTTTTCATTTAATCCTAATTTACTTAAAACTGAATAACGAAATTTATATTTGTTAGAATCACTTAATTGCTGAACTGATAAAATAGTTAATGCAACACATACAAATACTAATGCCATATAAACTATTGGGTATGTTGTCATAGTCATTACAAATTTCCCTAGATTCATCAAATTTGTTTTAACTATAGTACTTCCAGTTTCTCCAAAACTAAAAATCTGATCTGTTCCATAGGCATGGGTAATATTACTTGTTTCATATTTATAATCATCTTTAAACTTACTTAATTTTTCTAAATTTTCTTGTAAACCTTCTGGTGCGTCCCCCTCAATATCAACTGCTACTAATGAGTAGAAAGGACTCATTTTTTCTACAACTCTATCTGAAACAATTATTATATAGTCAGATCCATTTTGACCACTTTGTGAAAAAGGCTCTGTATAAACTCCTTCACACTTAAGTTCTTTCCCTTCTTTTACTAGCTTTTCTTCATTTCTATACTTAAGCATATATTCTTTCATTCTTTCTTTTACGTGTATTAAATATCCATCTTCAGATAAAGTAACTTCTTCATATCCTATCATCCTTCTTAAAGCATTATAATCACTAAGCTTCATATAGGTATCATAATCAAAGTATTCATTAGTATTCCTATCTTTATCCTTATAAATAGCTGATGGATTTTCAGTAAAATAGTAATAATTATTATATAAGAACTGATTAATATCTTCTGCTTTATCTTCATAAATATTATAAATTCTTTTGTCCTTGATTTCAGTTTCTTTATTTATTAAATCTAATTGATTTTTAAAATCATCTTGTACATTATCACTAAATAGCATAATATCAAATGCTATAGCTTTATCTAGCTCTTTTTTATTATAATCACATAACATCATAGAAACTGTTCCACCTAATAAAGAAGCTGTAAATAAAATAGTTAAAGTTCCCATTGTAAACTGCATTGTCTTTATCTTAGATGAAAACTGTCTTAGTAGAAATAGCTTCCCACTTTTATAAACTCCTGATTTTTCTTTTTTTATATATTGTATAATAAAAGAAGATATTCCATAATACATTAAATATACTGATATAATTAATCCAGCTATTAAGAAAAATACATTCTCAATATAAATCCATCCTCCAAAAATCATTACATCAAAAAAAATAAAATATAAAATAGATACAAAGAATAAGATTTGCTTCATCTTACTATTCTTATCATCAAAAGACTGATTTTGCTTATCCATATACATCATGTCATTTATATTCATCTTTTTTAACTTTTTCTTACTCCTAATAAGTGCTAATATATAAATAAACACATATAAACCTAAAGTTAAAAGAAGTGCACCTATATTAAATTCAATTGATATTTGATAATCTTTATTAAAAACACTATAAAATATTGCAGTTAAAATTTGTTGCAAAAGTAATCCTAATAATACCCCTGGAATAAAGGCAGCTGCACCAAGTAATTGATTCTCTATCATAAACAGATTTGAGACTTCTTTTTTCTTCATGCCAATTAAAAGATATGTTCCAAATTCTTTACTTCTCTTTTCCATCATAAAATTTATCATATAATTAATTAACCAAGTTAGAATTATTATAATAAATATAGAAGCTAGTCCTATCATCGCTTCCATTGCTCCGCCTATTGCACATAAAGCTCTAACATCTTTTGAAAAAATCATAGAATTAAAAGCAAACATTAGTCCTGAAGCAATAGTCATAGTAATAAAATAGACAAGATAATCTCTAGTTGATCTTTTTGCATTACGGATTGCAAGCTTACCTAACATCTGATATGCCACCTCCTGTAAGAGATAATACATCTAAAATTTCATTCAAGAATTCACGTCTTTTTTGCTCTCCTCTTACTAACTCATGAAAAATCTCACCATCTTTTAAAAATAAGATTCTATGTGCATAACTTGCTGAAAATGCATCGTGGGTAACCATTAAAATAGTAGCTCTCATATCTTCATTCATTGTTTGAAATGTCTCTAATAGCATTTGTGCTGATTTTGAATCTAAGGCCCCTGTAGGTTCATCTGCTAATATTAACTTAGGTTCGTTCACAATAGCTCTTGCACAAGCACAACGTTGCTTTTGTCCTCCTGACACTTGATATGGAAACTTTTCTCTTATTCCCTCTATTCCTAACTTTATAGTTATTTCATTTATCTTATTCTTAATCTCTTCTTTTGACTTCTTATGAAGTGTCATAGGTAGTACAATATTTTCTTCTATTGTAAGTGTATCTAATAAATTAAAATCCTGAAAAACAAAACCTAAATTTTTCTTCCTAAATTCTGATAGTTCATCATCATTCATTTCTGTAATATCTGTATCTTCATAATAAATGTGTCCTGATGTTACTTTATCAATAGTTGATAACATGTTAAGAAGTGTAGTTTTACCAGAACCTGACGCACCCATAATTCCTGTAAACTCTCCTTCATTAATTGTAATACTTACTCTATTTATAGCCTTAGTAACATTATTTTCACTGCCATAATACTTTTCCACATCACATATCCTGATTAATTCTTCCATAAAAACTTCCCTTTCTTATACATAATTTCAAAATTAGAGCTCTCTTGATACTATGATATTACTATAACAAAATAAGAAATTACCTTGTATCAGTTTTACTTGCACCAATCTTACAGTTTTGAAAGATAATTCGCCTTTGGGAAGATTATTATTATTTTTGTATATTCATTTTCTTTTGATTCTGCCTTTATTTCAAGACCTAATTTATTACATAATTTTTTACATAGGTATAAACCTATACCAGTAGACTGAGCTATATTCCTGCCATTAGTTCCAGTAAACCCTTTATCGAAAATTCTTCCTATTTCACTTTCCTTAATACCTATTCCATTGTCCTCTATTATTAAACTAACTCCATTTTTAATTTTCTCTGAAAAAATATTAATACTACCTGTCTCAGAGCTTTTATACTTTACAGCATTTATTAATACTTGGTTTATAATAAAGGAAAGCCACTTTTCATCACTAAAAATTGTACTATCATCTAAATCTATTGATATAGACATGCTATTCCCTATTAAATAGGGTTTGTTTTTACTTATGGTCTCTAGTACAACCTTCTTCAAACTAATTTCTTTAATAAAGTAATCTTTATAAACCTCTTCACTTCTTGCATAGAAAAGTGCCATTTCCACATAACTTTCTACCCGTCTAAGCTCCGAACTCATCTTTCTCATAACATCATTTTTATTATTATTACAAATTAAATCCATAGATGTAATAGGAATCTTTACCTCATGAATCCAGCTTTCAATATATTCTTTATAATCCTTTTGCTCATCTTCTAATTGATTTATTTTTTCAATAACTGATTTATTTGATTTCCTAATAATTTCACGATATATCTTATCTTCTAATCTAAATGTTGGTTTCATTACTTCTGCTAAAAGATATCTTTTTTCTAGATTATTTAAAATATTATTAAGCTTTCTAAAATACCTATTTCTTCTAGAAAATTCGTTGAAAAAATAAGTACTTAAAATAAGAATCCATACAATTCCTATTAAAAGTACACTATCGAAATTATTTCCAGTTAGTAATAAATAAATACTTAAAGCTAATAGACAAGATATATTTAATAAAATAATCATTATCTTATCTTTTATGTACTCAAAAAAACTCATATCTTATATCCTAACCCTCTCTTCGTTTCTATGAAATTCTTTACTCCAACTTTCTCTAATTTTCCTCTAATACGAGTCATATTAACACTTAAAGTATTATCATCAATAAATATCTGGTTGTCCCATAAATATTCAATTAAATCTGCACGTTTTACAATCTCTCCATTATGTTTAAATAAATAAAATAATATCTTCAATTCGTTTTTTGACATTTCTACTTCTTCATTCTTATATTTTATAGTTCCTGCTAATATATCAAGCACTATTTCTTTATATATAAGTCTAGTATCATTATTATCTTTTCCTTTTTTAGTTCTCTTTAAAATTGATGCAATTCTCGCTAGTAACACGGGAACATTATATGGTTTTGAAACATAATCATCTCCACCCATTGTAATACAATTTAACTCATCCATAGAAGTATTGTTACTTGTAACAAAAATGATTGGAATATCACTATTGTTTCTAATATTTCTGCATATTTCAAGTCCACTTTTTCCTGGAAGATTCACATCTAATAAAACAATATCTCCATTATTATCTATAATTTGCTTCTCAACATTCTCAAAATTTTCAATAACTACTACATCATATAATGCATTCTGAAGCAGTATGTTTAACTCCGTTCTAATATTTAAATCATCTTCAACTACAATAATTTTAAACATCTATACACCTAACCCCTTAATATATTATACATAGTATATTAAATATTCATTTTCCTTTTTAGCTAAAAGTATTAATATAGATAAATTAGTAAGTTCCATTGATTTTTTCAATTGATTAACTGTGTAACTATATAATATAGAAGGAGGAATGATTATAACTCCTCCATTAAATAGACCTTTTCTTATAGGTAATATATTTTCTTGAATATGATTACACATATATAAGTTAAAGATTTAGAAAAAATAAAAAATCAGTGAAGCTTATTATTCCCATTTAAACTTTTTTATAGATATAGTAATACAGATTCCAAATATAACAGCTAAAACCAATAAATCCTTGGCATAGTTATCAATAGCTGTTCCAATCCAGACTCCCTTTAAAACCTTAACTACATATGTTAAAGGTAAAACATTTGATATTGCCTCAATCTTACTTGGAAAAAGTTCAACTGGTATTGTTGCCCCGGATAAAAATAACATAGGGAAATAAATAGCATTTGATATAGCATTTGCATTCTTTGTATTTGATGCCAAACTACCAATTAATAGCCCTATAGAAAATATAACTAGTATACAAAATAACAATACTATTGCAAAAACAAATACATTACCTTGAAAATGAATATTGTAACATACTTTTCCTACAATCATTAAGATTACTATGCCTATTATTGTCATAATTAAATTAACAACAAACTCTGCAATTAATATACTACTTACCTTTACTGGTGTTACCATATATCTTTTTAATATCTTTTTTTCTCTATAATTTACTATAGATAATGGAATACTCATAACCCCTGTTACAGCAATAATCATCGCACAATAAGCAGGTGTTGAGATATCAATTGTACCATATCCATTAAATAATTCTGATGGATCATTACCATATATTTCACCAAAAAGGATAAGCATTAATCCTGGAAATACAATAGTAAAAAATAGATTCATATAATTCCTAAAAAACAATTTAAACTCTGTAATTATTAAATGAACGGATCCTTTCATTTTATATATCCTCCATTTTATATCCAACTAATTTTAAAAACACATCTTCTAATTTTGGTGCTTTCCCTTCACCCATTTCATACTTTTCAAAAATTTCTTCTAAAGTCCCCACCACTTGTAATTTTCCTTCAACTAATATGGCTATTCTATCACTTAAAAACTCTGCTTCATCCATAAAATGAGTTGACAACACGATAGTTTTATTCTTTTTCTTTTCCTTAAGAATAATATTCCATATCATTCTTCTTGACTTTGGATCTAGTCCTGTAGTAAGTTCATCTAAAAATATAATCTTGGGATCTGGCAATAAAGCTATAATAATTGATAAACGTTGTTTCTGTCCTCCTGATAGATCCCTAATATAAGAATTCTTTTTCGATTCTAAATCAAATTCCTTTAATAGAATATTATAATCAACTGGATTGTCGTATAATTTAGAGAACATCTTACATACTTCATCCACCTTTAATTTATCAGGAAAGGACGCCTCCTGTAATTGAACCCCAATTTCATTATATAAGCTTTTTGGTATATTATTAGCTTTTGTACCAAGTATAATAATATCCCCTTCATACTTTTTATTTAGGCCTACTATACTTTCAATTGTAGAAGTTTTCCCTGCTCCATTAGGCCCTATTATTGTAAATATCTCACCTTCATTTATATTAAATGAAATATCATCTACTGCTTTTAATTCCTTATAATTTACACTAAGATGATTTACTTCTAAAATCATATATTTCCCCTCTTTCTATAAGCAGTCTTTTATCTCTGCCAATTCTTTCTTTACAATATCAAATTCCTCTTTGTTAAGAAGCTCATATAGATTTTCAAATTTTATTTTTAATTTACTATATCCTTCATAGGAGATATCTTCAAAAATTTTTTCGTACTGCTTCATTATAATTTGGGTATATAATTCATTATACTCTTTTACATTAACCTCATGCATTAAGGCTTCTTGTAACGTAGTCCAAAAATCTTAGAAATAATTAAACACACTTGTAATTACTTCCTTTAGATTCTTCTCTTTTATTATACAACTTAATAACTTATCTAAGCCAATTAAATATGAGTGGCTCTATGGAAAGCACTTTAAAACACGTGATGAGTCTATATTTTTATATAAATATAGCTAGTAAAACTTAATTAATTTTTACTAGCTACTCTTGTAATATATTATTTGTCCAATTAGGCATCTTTTTGTCTATCCATATTATCTTACCCTGTTTTAAGTATATAATTTCTCTTAATACCTCTGTATTATCATATATACTTACTTCATCACATATTTCAATCACATCATTTAAGTTATTTAGTGAATCATAATATCTTCGTTCTATATCCTTATCAGGTATTCCATGTCCACCTTTACTTACTCTAATTTTAACTCTTTCTTTAGCAACTTCAGGATCTTTTACCCCTATATAATTCATAACTATATAAAAACCTTTTTCTTTTGCAAACTTTATATTCTTAATTATGCTTTTGCCAGATAGTGTTGTTTCTTGGTTAAAAGATATACCTTCACCTATATACTGTTTTATTAACTTAATAGCTTCTCTTGCACATTTCATTTGAAGATTATTATCTTTCCAAGAACTAATTTTAGCTACCATCTCATCAGTATTTATTCTTTTTTCATCTTTATTTTCATTATAATAAATAGATTTATAAAAATATTTAATCTCCTTTATAAATTCACATTTTATCTTGAATTTCATATTTAAAATTTTATATTAATCATTGATTTTCTAGATTTTATATTAGGTTCCACAATAAGTTCGGTATGGACAAGTTGATGGTTCAGGCAATGTAGAGTAATGATCCTGTTCTCTAGAATGATCATAGGGTCTTGAAAGAGCATCTAAAAGTCGCTCCATCACACTATAATCTCCTTGCTTCACCGCAGCTTCTAGTGCTTCTTCTACCCTGTGGTTACGTGGGATTACTGCTGGATTACTGCTTTTCATAAGCTGCTTTGATGAAACTTTTGATTTTTCTTGTCTTGTTAGTCTCTTCTGCCATAGCTCATACCACTTATCAAATTCTATTTTACCAAACAGTACTGTATCCTCTATCTCATCAAAAGTTAATGCACGGAAGGTATTGGTATAGTCTGCACCATACTTCTGCATCGTACTTAGAAGGCTTTCAATTAGATATTCATCTTCAAGCTCTTCGTTAAATATTCCAAGTTTTCCTCTCATTCCAGAAAGCCAATTATGCTTATATAACTTAGTAAAATCTGAAACCGCATTCTGTGCTATCTTGATAGCCTCATTCTGATTTATATGCAACAAAGGTAACAGGGTTTCGGCAAACCTTGCAAGATTCCATGCAGCAATATTAGGTTGATTCCCATAAGCATATCTACCATAAGTATCAATGGAACTAAATACAGTTGCAGGGTCATAGGCATCCATAAAAGCACAAGGACCATAATCAATTGTTTCTCCACTAATTGCCATGTTATCAGTATTCATTACCCCATGAACAAAACCAACCAGTTGCCATTTTGCAATAAGTTTAGCTTGATTCTTGATTACTTCCTGAAGCAAGAAAAGATAGCGGTTCTCTTTATCATCCCCTTCTTGAAAATGTCTTTGCAAAGTATAATCAGCTAGAGCTCTAAGCTCTTCAACTGTACCCCATCTTGAAACGTATTGAAAGGTACCAACCCGTATATGGCTTGCAGCTATACGAGTCAGTATTGCACCTGGTAACTCAGTTTCTCGAATTATTGACTCACCTGTTGTAACTACAGCTAGACTACGGGTGGTAGCAATACCAAGTGCATTCATTGCCTCGCTTATAATGTATTCTCTTAACATTGGACCTAGCGCTGCTTTCCCATCGCCTCCTCGTGAATACGGAGTTTTACCTGAACCTTTAAGCTGAATATCAAATCGTTCACCTAATGGAGTTATGTGTTCACCTATCAGTAGGGCTCTCCCATCACCTAACATAGTAAAATGCTCAAATTGATGTCCTGCGTATGCTTGAGCAAGAGGCATAGCTCCTTTTGGAATCTTGTTTCCTGCAAGTATATCTACTCCATCATTACTTTGCAGCGCCTTGGCATTTAGTCCCAAGGATGTTATTAATGGATAATTGAGTGTAGCCAATTTTGGTGAGGGCACATGGCTTGGGCTCTGTCTTGTAAAAAATGTTTTTGGAAGGCTAGCATAGCTATTTTCCAAATTCAAGCCTGTTTCTATTATTACTTTTCTTTCTTTCATTGTATCTCCTTTTCTTCTTTTATTTTCATATATAAACTTTTATAATAACTCAATTCTTTTTAGTTTATACTTCTAAGAATTTATTATTCCGAGCATATTTCTCTTATTATAAACACAGTTCTTGTCTTTAGAGGGAGTTTTTACTCCCTCTAAAGCTTAGAAATCGTTATTCAGGGACGTAACTGCTCTTTATTCCCACTTTGAAGAATTTGATGTGATTTCTATTTTGATTTTAATATTTTTAATAAATATAATTCCCTTACAGAAATATGCATCAAAAGGATCATGAGTCACCATTAAAACAGTACTCTTTATTTCATCATATCAAAAACAGTACTCAGACTTTCACCGATTAATGCTTGCCATGCTGGCAAACCAAAAATAAAAGTACCACTAAAAGTGATACCTTTATTTCTGTAATTTAGATATATTAAAATTTATATGTAGTTTATTTATACCCGTTTCGCTTATCCATTGCTTCATCTTTAATTTCTTCTCTCATAGAATTAAGAGCTTCTTCTCTTCTATGATTTTTTTCACTCAATGTTCTTTTCATATTTTCATCATCTGTTTCTTCAATCATTTCATCTGCACGATGAATGTTTTCAATGGTATTACTAATATTATTTTGAATTCTATCTACATTATCTCTTCTGTCATCTGGTTTACTTTTCATGATTTCATCTCTCCTTTGTTTTTAAAGTTTATGTTCTAATAAGATTGTTTATAGACAAACTCCTTCTTTCTTTATTATGTCTATAAATATATTTATTATGTGATAATAATTTTTAATTTTTTAAAGCTATTATTCTCAAAAATAAGATTCGAATTTCTAAATCCCTTTTTTATAGCATAATATCAAGTTTATTTTGATACAGCCCCAATAAATTATTTTTTCTATTTACAAAATACTTAACAATCTCCACTACTCTGCCATGCTTTTACAATTCTTATCTTGTCCTCTGGACTAAATCTTGCATAAACTGAATAATTATTTATATTTCTTTGCAATTCTTCATCGGTCATCCCATTATATTTTTAACTATAAGGTTTTAAAAATACTCTTACCCGTACACAGTATAGCAAAACTCATTTTTAAATTGAAACAAAAACTATTAGCACTGGTAGTTATGGGATAAAAATAGCCAGTAAAACCTATTTGATTTTACTGGCTATTTTTTAATATATCATTTACCACATTGGTATTTTCTATCTACCCATGTAATACTATTGTTTTGGAAGTCAATAATTTCTATAAACATTTCTTTATTGTTTTATTCAGAAAAAAAGCTATAAAAGATATTATATTATTATCTTGATATCCTTCCAACTCCATTACTTATAAAATTTTCTACATCTTGAACCCTTACTAAATTTGCATCTCCATATATGCTATGTTTCAAAACTGAGCACGCTGTAGCAAATTCACAAGTATATTCAGGAGACTTTTTATTTATAATACTATAAATTACTCCTGCTGTTAGAGCATCTCCTGCTCCTATTCTATCTATAATATCATCAAAGGTATGTATCTTAGATGAATATAACTTATTATTCGTATAGTAAATACATTGCAATGTATTTATACTTACTGATTTAACCTCTCTAATTGAAGAGAAGATATATTTTATATTAGGATAGTCTTTAGTAATCTCATCATAGTAGTATTTTAACTTTTCATATTTATCATCTAAATCACAACTCATATTTAGAATATTTTCTGCATCTAAGATTCCTGCTGAAAATATATTAATATATGGTAAAACTTCTTTTGTGACTTTACTTGCTTCCTCTAATGTCCACATCTTTGCTCTATAATTTGAATCATAACTTACTAGGATATTATTCTCCTTACAATGCTTTAATATTTTAAATGTTATGTCTCTTGTTTTTTCAGAAATAGCTAATGTTATTCCTGAAAAATGAAATATATCAATATCTCTTAATGCTTCTTCAATTAGTAAGTCTTCTTTAGTAATAGATCCAAAAGCTGAGTCTAATCTATCATAAAGAACTTTAGAGCTCCTATTTCCACTTCCAACTTCTAAAAAATATATTGGTGTTCTCTTATTTCCTCTTGAAATAAAACTTGTATCTACAGACTTTGATTTCACATAACTAATCATAGCATCCCCTAGTTGATCCTTGGAAACCTTAGTTAGTAATCTAGATTCTACTCCAAAATTTGATAGTGATATTAATACGTTAGTTTCTCCACCACCGTAATTTGCGTTAAATTCATTTGAATTTGATAATAATGCTCCCTTTTTAGTAGATAATCTTAGTAATATCTCTCCTAAACCAGCAACCTTCATCTTAAATGCCCCTTGCCTTATTAAATTTTTCTATATATTGATTACAAACTGATTCTATTTCTTCAAACTTTCCTGCCTCACCAAGCTTATTTAACTCTCCTCCAATGCCAACTAAAGAAGCTCCTGCTTCTACCCAAGTATCTATATTATCTAAGTTTACTCCACCCGTTACCATTATGTTTGCATATGGTAAAGGCCCCTTTACAGAACTTATATAACCTTGTTCAAGTGCATTTCCTGGGAATAACTTAACTACGTCTACTCCAATTTCATAAGCTGTTACTATTTCATTTATAGTCATTACTCCTGGTACATATGGAATATTATATCTATTACAAAGTATTGCTGTATCTTTATTAAAGGATGGTGAAACTATATATTTAGCTCCAGCTAATATAGCCATTCTAGCTGTTTCTGAATCTAAAACTGTTCCTGCTCCTATTACGACATCATCACAATTTTCATATTTTCCTGAAAGCTCTCTTATTATTTCATTTGCAAATTTATTTGTATATGTTACTTCTATAGCTTTAACATTACCCTTAATACAGCTTTCTGATATCTTAACACCAATTTCTTTTGTTGTGCCACGAACAACAGCAACTACTCCACATTCTTTTAAAGCCTTTAAAACCTTCATTCTAAACATAGGAAAAACCTCCATAAATTAATTATTTGTTTAAGCATCTTTAATACTTTATTATTCCATATATCCACCCTTCATAGGTGAAACTGCTTTTTCTGAGAATATCTTTAATATTCCTGATTCATATTTATTGCCTCTAGGTTTCCAATTTTCTTTACGCTTAGCTAAGATATTATCTATTTCATTTAAATCTAATCTTTTTCCATTAATTCCAACTAATTGTAAAACTCTCTTTTCTATATCTATTTCAACTAAATCATTTTCTTCTACTAAAGCTATTGGACCTCCTACTGCTGCTTCTGGAGAAACATGCCCTATAGCTGGCCCCCTTGATGCTCCAGAGAATCTTCCATCTGTAATAAGAGCAATACTAGAAGATAATTCTTTATCTGATGAAATTGCTTCTGTTGTATAGAACATCTCTGGCATTCCACTTCCCTTTGGACCTTCATACCTTATAAATACTGCATCTCCTGGTTTAATTTTTTTAGATAATATAGCTTCTATTGCTTCTTCCTCACTATCAAATGGTCTTGCTTTTAGTATAGCTTTATGCATTTCCTTTGGTACTGCAGAGTGTTTAACAACAGCTCCTTCTGGTGCAATATTTCCTTTTAATATTGCAATTGCTCCATTTTTACCTATAGGATTATTATATGGTCTAATTACATCTTCTCTTTTTAATCCAACCTTTTTTAAATACTCATCACATTTCTCATAAAATCCGTTTTTCTTTAAATCTTCTAAGTTTTCACCTAAGGTTTTCCCTGTAACAGTCATTACATCTAGATGTAATAAATCTTTAACTTCTTCCATTATTGCTGGAACCCCACCTGCATAATAAAAATATTCTGCTGGCCATTTTCCTGCTGGACGTATATTTAAAAGATATGGAGCGTATCTGTGTATTCTATCAAAACTTTCTTCATCTACATTTAATCCAAATTCATGAGCTATGGCTGGAATATGTAATAGAGAATTACTTGACCCTGAAATAGCTGCATGAATTACTATAGCATTTTCAAAGGATTTAGCTGTAACTATATCCCTTGCTTTTATATTTTTCTTTGCTAGCTCTATGATTTGTTTTCCTGCTTTTATTGCTACTTCTTCTAAATCCTTACAGGTTGCAGGCATTACTGCACTTCCAGGTAACATTAATCCTAATGCCTCAGCCATAACCTGCATAGTTGCAGCAGTTCCCATAAAGGAGCATGAGCCACAAGAGGGGCATGCATTATTTTTATAATAAGTTAATTCCTCTTCTGTAATTTCTCCACGTTTGCACATTGCACTGTAAGTTCCTATTTGTTCCAATGTTAAAAGATTTGGACCTGCCTCCATTACTCCGCCAGTAACAACAATTGATGGTATATTAATTCTTCCTATTGCCATTAAATGTGAAGGTACAGCTTTGTCACAGCTGGATATAAATACTCCACCATCAAAAGGTGTTGCATTAGCATGAATTTCTATAAGTGAAGCTATAGTATCTCTAGATGCTAAGGAATAGTTAATTCCATCATGTCCCTGTGCCATTCCATCACATATATCCGTTGCAAAATATCTAGCTGCTTTTCCACCTTTTTCTGTTACTCCTAGCACTGCATTGTTAGCAAACTTTAGCAAATGAACACTTCCTGGATGACTATCTCCAAAAGTGCTTTCAACTATTATTTGAGGTTTTGATAAATCTTCTGATGACCATCCCATGCCTCTACGAAGTGGATCCATTTCAGGTGCAATCTTTCTAATATCTTGACTAATCATATTAACCCTCCCTATTTAACTTATATATTTGTCTCATATACTTTTGGCTTAAAATATAGCTCGGATCATGGCATATCCACTTTCCGAGCTTCTTCTATTCATGCTTTATGTGTGTTTTATATGTAAGAAGCTTATCCCTTAACAAAAATCAATTAATAGAATATAATTTCTCCTTAAACAACATAAAAGCTCTAATATCTTTTACTTTAATTCTGGCCAATAACCTTTGTTAGCTTCAATTAAATCATCTAAAATATCTTTTGCTACCTTTGCACTTGGGATTGTCCTTGATAAAGTAAGAGCTTGCCATAGTTTTTGATAGCTTCCTTCTATCCAACTCTCAACAACTAGTTTTTCTACAGCCACTTGTTGTTCCATTAATCCCTTTTCGAATCTTGGAATTCTTCCTTGAACTAATGCTTCTGGTCCATTGCTTCCAACTATACACGGAACTTCAACCATAGCTGTTGGATCAAAGTTTTCTATAGCTCCTTTATTCTCTACAATACATAACATTCTTTCATGGGTGTTATATGCAATAGCTCTTGCTAAGTCAACAATAAATGAAGCATGGGCATCTATATGGAATTCTCCGCCCTTAGCTGTTCCAGCCTTAATTATCTCTTTTGCTGCACTAAATACATTCTTTTCTCTTCCATTCATTACTTCATTAGCTCTTGTATATTCAGCATTTGAATGTTCTACAACATAATCTGGATATAAATAATATTTTAAATATGTGTTTGGTAAGAAGTTTGGCTCAATAGCTATTAAATCCTTTGCCTTTTTATGAGTTTCTTGCCAACTTGGTTCTGTATGTTGTGTATCTACTTCTACTTGGTTTAAATATCCATTTTCTGCTACATAGGCCTTTAGTTTTGGCATTAAATCATTTCCTTGCTTATCTCTAACGCTAGTCCACCATCCAAAATGATTTAACCCGAAATAATTAACTTCTAAATCCGCTGGAGTTAATCCAACTATTTGAGACATACGACGAAGTGTACCCACTGGCATATCGCAAATATTCAACACCTTTGAATTTGGTTTTAATATACGGCATGCTTCTGCAACTATAGCTGCTGGATTTGAATAGTTTAACATCCAACAATCTGGAGAGTATTTTTCCATAAGGTCTATTAACTCCATCATTCCACCAATAGAGCGCATTCCATATGCTATACCTCCTGGTCCACAAGTTTCTTGTCCAACAATACCATATTTTAATGGAATCTTTTCGTCCTTTTCACGCATTTCATATTTACCAACACGAATGTGTGCCATACAGAAGTCTACATCGGTAAATGCTTCTTTTGGATCAGTTGTATATATAAATTCTATTTCCGGTGCATTTTCCTTTAATAGTATTTCTAAAGCCTTTCCTATTGTTTCTTGACGCTTTCCATCATTATCATATAATTTTAATTTACGTAATGGTAAACGGTGAATGTTATCTAATAACATCATTACTATTCCTGGTGTAAATGTACTTCCTCCACCTGCAATAACAATTGAGAACTTTTTATTTTGCTCCATAAAACTAACCACCTTTTTAATATTTTATAGGACTTTTCCTTTTAATATTTATCCTGCATTTTTTATATTTATTTTTGTATCTTCTATATTAATTTTGTGATTTCTTACAAGCTGATTATAGTAAAGTTACTTATTAGAGTAAACAGTTTTAAGTGCCAAAAACACGTGTTACCACAACTGACAACCTGTTTCAACATTAATGTAATTTTCTTCTACTTACAATCTACTTATATTTTATAAGAGTGGCTAAATTAATAACCACTCCCATGTAAAAATTTTTCTTTAATTTGTTTCTATTCCAAGATATTCATCTACACTCTTTCTTACACTTGTAACTTTTAGACCATAGACAACTTGCACATTTTCACCTTTAATTATTACTCCATTGGCAGCTGTTTCATCCTTTAATAATTGTTCATTTACTAGTGAAGAATCTTTTAAAACCAATCTTAATCTAGTATAACAATTGTCCACCTTTAATATATTATCTTTTCCACCAAGACCTTCTACTATAACCGGAGCAAAATCTGAACTCTCTGGCTTGTTGTCTCCTTTAGATTTTTCTTTGTAATCCTTTTTAGTATATAACTTTGTATTTCCGTCTTTTTCTCTTCCTGGAGTTTTAAGCTTAAGCTTAACTATTAAAAATCTAAATATAATATAATACACAACAAATTGTCCTAATCCAACTAAAATAAACATTGGCCATCCTGTTTTATCTATTCCAAGAGGTATATTATATAATAAGAAATCTATTAAACCATTTGGTCCTATAGCTGTAATGCCAAGAACATTCAATACCACCATTCCTAAACCGCTTAAAGCAGCATGTATTACAAATAATATTGGTGCTACAAACATAAAGGAAAACTCTATTGGCTCTGTTACCCCTGCTAATATTGATGTAACCGCAGCTGGGATTAAAATTGCTTTTATCTTAGTCTTATTTTCTGGTAATGCAGTATGATACATAGCTAAACAGGCTCCAATTAATCCAAACATCTTTGATAGTCCTCTAGCATCCCAAATAACTGATGCTGATAGTTTAGCTATATTAGTATCAGCCATTTCTGCAAAGTATATATTTCTTGCACCTTCGAATACTTTCCCTCCTATTTCAGCCACTCCACCTAAAGGACTATATAAAAATGGAGTATAAACTAAATGATGTAATCCAGTAGGAATAAGTAATCTCTCTAAAGTACCATATGTAAATATACCAATGTTTCCTGACCCTGTTATAAAGTTACCAAGACTTGAGATCCCATATTGTACTGAAGGCCATACATAGCTTAATAATATTGCTAAGCCAACAGCTATAGGTATTAATATTATAAATACTAATCTTGAACCACCATAAATTTGGAAAGCTCCATCAAATTCTTTTTCACAAAACTTATTATGGATATAGGCAACAACAATACCTAAAATAATTCCTAAGAAAACTCCCATATCAAGAACTTGAACACCTAAAACCATAGTTTGACCAGATCCTCTTAAGGCATCTGCTGGTACTAATTTCTTATTTAAATTTAAAAAAATGTTCATTGCATTTATAAATACTAAAAATACTAAAAGTGATGTAAATCCTGCTTCTGCTTTCTTTTTCTTTGAAAGTCCTATTGCAAGACCAACGCAAAATATAATTCCTAAATTTGTTAAAATTGAAACCAATGACCCTGATAGCATTTTACCTAATCCATATACTACTTCATTCTTTAAAAATGGAAGATATTCAGCTAACTTTGCATTTGTTAAAATATTTCCTATTGCAATTATTATTCCGGCTATTGGTAATATCAATACTGGAACAAACATTCCTTTAGAAAAGTTTTGTAGTTGATTTAATATCTTTTCCTTCATTATCATAACCTCCATTATTTATTTTTGAGAAATCATTTACATTTTATATTGTAATAACTCCTCAACTATCTGTATATAGATTTTCACATGTAAAAAACGTGTTACTTCTTTAGATAACACGTTACTTAATATTGCTATTTTTCTTTTTATAATATTCATATACTAATAACTCTATTAATACTAGTACCTTTGGGAAAAATGTATTTGGCATCAGATTTCTGTCATCTAATTTATTGGTATCTTTAATCTTAAATCTTACATCTGAAAGCTTACTTATGCTATTTTCACGTTCATTTGTAAAAGATACAACCTTAATATTATGTTCCTTTGCTGTTCTAACTTTATTTAATACCATTGGCGTTTCTCCAGATTTAGATATTACTATAATAGCACTTATAAAATCTAAGTTATTTTCAAACACACCTACGGAATCTGTCCCGTTAGACAAAATACATCTCTTACCCATAACTAAAAGTTTCTTATTTATATACTCTGCCACAATAGCTGAAAATCCATTAGCGTATATAAAAATAAACTTATGATCATCATTAAATAAAATATCTATAAAACTATCAATTGCCTCTCTACTATTTTCTTCTAATAAACTATCCATATTTAAGCTCTCTATAAAACTACTGTCATTTAAATTATCTTTCAATTCATTATTAGTTAAAGACAATAAATTATATTGCATTTCTAAAAAGCCAGAATAGCCAAGTTTTTTGGCTAATCTCATAATAGTAGATGTAGATGTAAAGTTATTTTTTGCAACTCCTCTTACTCCCATCTTATTTATGTCATGAATATTATCTATCATATAATTAAGAACTTCTATTTCTATTTCTGTAAGTCCTTTATTTTGAATAAACTTGGATATATCCATTCCATTGCCTCCATAAATTATTTACAAAATCATAAAGTAACTATATAAAAACTTACTGCTTTTATATAATCCTATAAATTAGATTTATTTATTTCACTATATTGAAATAAAATATATATGTCAAATTAGTTTGTGTAAATTTTCGTGTAAAATTCTAGTTAGCAATTTGTTTATATCCTAGAGTTTATATCCTAGAATAAATTATTAAGTAGATTTTTATAAATCTACTTAATCTTACCTGTTAGAGGAAAGTTCCTTTAGATTTTTACTTAGGGTATTAATTTCCTCTATAGATAAAGCCATTGAACTAATTTTTTCACCCTGTTCTCTAATTATTCCCTCAATTTCTTCTGTGGATGCGGAGTGTTCTTCAGTAATACTTCCTATTCCTTCAAGATTCATTTTTATGGGACCAAAATTGTCTACTACATTTTCAATAAACCTGTGCTCTTCCCCTAGATATTCACTCATCTTTTCAAAATACTTTTCAATTTTATTAAAGGAAGTATAAACATTATCAACAACCTTTATTCCCTCTTCTGTAGCTTTATTACCCTCTGATACTTTAATAACTGCATCATTAGTAATAAGATTAATTTCAGTTATGATTTCATAAATATTTTTTACTATTTCAGTTGTTTGCTGAGCTAATTTTTTAACTTCTTCTGCAACTACTGAAAATCCCCTTCCATATTCACCTGCTCTAGCTGCTTCAATACTTGCATTTAATGACAATAAATTAGTTTGAGCTGAGATTTCATAAATACTATTAATCTCAGAATTTATTTTATCAATACTACTTTTTAATTCATTTACTGTGTTTAAGGATATCTCTACAGCACCACTTATCATTTTCATAGTGCTATTCATAGAGTTAATCTTTTCAGATCCATCAATAACATTTTCCTTCATTTCATTTGATGTTTCAGATATTTTACTAGATACACTTCTCACTTTGTCTAATGAGGAATTGGATTTCTCTATTCCTACATTTATACCTAAAATACTATCCACTATTTCTTGAACTCCAATATTTATTTGGCTCATGGTATTACTTATATCCTCACTAGTGGCATTAACAAGGGTAATATCTTCTGAAAAAGCATCTATATTGTTATCTAAATCCTTAGTACTTTCCTTAATATTTAATAAAAGCAAATCTAATTTATCAACTAGCTCTTTACTTTCTAAGGATTTATTATTTGCTGACTGAATTAAGTTGCCCCCCCAACTAGTAAGGCAGTAAATTAGAATTATAACACCATTTAGTATTATAAAAAAATTCAACATATTTGAGAATGAAAAATTTTCACTTAAAATACTACTAGGATTCACAATAAATAAAGTTACAACACAGACATCCAAAAGAACTGCATTTATGACTAATAAGTTTTTTCTAAAGTATAATGTTGCACATATAATTCCTGCAATAAACACTAATATATCAGAAGCAATAGTCATTTGATTAAATTTTCCCAATAAAAAATATCCAAAGTTCGAAAGTATTATAACTGAACTAAAGGTTACTGCTTTTATCATATCCCTTATTTTCAAGAAATATATTACTGTTGAAACTATAATCACTATTATAAAGGGCAATAACTCATCTATATGTATTTCAAAGTTATTTATTGACATAGTAGTTACACTCATAAGTAAACACATTAGAACTATAGTTATATAATTGACCTTATGTATTTTTTCAAAACTAAAATTCCAAGCCTTTTCCATCTCGCACACCTCTTTTTAATTTTAATTAAGCTTAATTTAAATATTCACTATAAATATCGACATTATTTCTTATAACCTTAACTTGAAATTACAAAAAGAATCATTATTTGTATTTTATAATCATCTTTAAGCTAATGATTTTTTATTTCTACAATTTTTATTTGTTTAAGAATCTAGTTGTTATATATCAATAAATAAAATTTGTAGTGATAAACTATAATTGTAACACCTCGGTACAGGTGATATAATTTGATATCGAGGAGAAATGACTTATACCGAAATGTTACAAAACGGCTTGGCAATTACAAATATTTGAAGAAAGACTTGGTTTATTTTTAATATAAATGTATGATAATTGACATTTTACAGACATTAGCATCACAAGTAGCTATACTTTTCTAGTGTTAGTAATACCAAAAAAATAAAAATTACTAAAGTAAAAATTTACTTGTAGCAATTTTTAAATAAATCACATCTTATCTAATCAAAATTGCACAGAACCATGGATGTTCTCAATGCAATCTAAAATTTATATACACTTTTTTTATTAATAATTCACTAACTATTTATTATTTTCACAAATATTTATTATTTTTTTACATCTGTTAGCCACATAAGAATCATGTGTTACTATAACTACCGTTTTACCTTCATCGTTGAATTTTTTTAATAAGTCAATAACCAAATCTCTATTGTGCTCATCTAAAGACCCAGTTGGTTCATCTGCCAATATGATTTTACAAGGTTTTAACATAATTCTTGCTATAGCAACTCTTTGTTGTTCTCCTCCACTTAATTCGTATATTTTGTGTTTCTCGTAATTCTCTAATCCTACATATTTTAATGCTTCATCTATCCTACTTCTTTTTTCCTTTTTGCTGCCAGGTGCATATTTTAAAGGCAAATTTAAATTATATTCTACATTTTCATCATCAACTAGGGCAAAATTTTGAAAGAGATAGCATATTTTTTCTCTTAATATTTCATTAGCTTTAGAACTTCCAGGAGATATATTTTTATCTCCATCAAGAATTAATTCACCTTCATCAAAATCTTCAAGTAACCCAATAATGTTAAGTAAGGTGCTTTTCCCACTACCACTAATACCCATTAATGCTATAAAATCTCCATCATTTATAGTCATTGAAAATTTATTTAATATGGTTTTATTTCCATATACCTTTGTTACATTTTTCAATTCAATTATAGCCATAGCTTATCCACCTTTCGTAACCTTAATAACTTTTCTAGTTTCAACAAAATTTAAAAACAGGAAGGAAATTATATATTCAATAATTATCAAAATTACTATGAATGGAAATATTTTAACTGATTTAATAATTAATATAGAAATAACTGAAACTAATATCCAATTTAAAAATATTCCTATAAAATAACTCTTATATTTACTAATTTTTTTATAACCATGAAATTTTTGAATTGCCAAACGCACTTTATTTTGTTCAAAATAGTTGATTACATTTTGAAGTATAATTGTCATTATACCTATAAATAAAATCAACATGATTAGAATCATGAATTGTATATTTTGTTTTGTATTTCTTATTTGTTCTTGAACACTGCTATATAATGAAAATACAGGAAACCTATAGATATTGAAATCAAAGTATTTTTTAATATTATCCAGAATTGTTTCAATTGAATTTGAAGAATCACCAACTTTTATTTTAAAAGGATTACTCTTAAAACCAAACAAGACACTATAATCAGACAAGTCACCATTACTTTCAGTTAATACCCTAGCTATTGGATCAGAAACCATATTACCATCAACAGGATTTACATCAATTAAATAAGAAAAAAACTTTTGATTATCTTTTATCCATATTATTTTAATATTCTGTTTTGCTACAATAGATTTTGGTTTATTCTTTATCTCTTCTTCTTTGGAATTATAGCCTTCCTTTATAAACTCATTGTATTCTATTATTTCTTTTTCTTTAGAGTGATATTTTTCTGGTACTAAAAGTATATATTCCTTATCATTTTCTAAAATATTGACCCTATTATTATTTTCGTCTAGTACTTTATTTTCTTTTAAATAATTAGGGTTAATGGTAATAGTATCTATTTTGTATGTTTCATTATTAGCACTAGACTTCTCTTTTTCGTAATATCCTGGCATAAAACTTCTAAAGTCAGCCAAAATAGAACCACTCTTATTAAAAGTATAGTAAAGTTCTTTTTCTTTTTGTCTATATTCTAAATTATATGGATCACCTATATTTGTTGTAGTTTGCATTTCTGGAACAATGTAATATTCTCGGGTTTTTTCCCAATTTTCATATGAATAGCTAAAGCTAGATTTTATAATTTGATATTTACTATAACAATTAATAGATAAAACAATAAAAATAACAGTAAATATTATTTTTATAAAAGTATTGAAATATATGATAAACTTAATTGGTTTTTTATTTTTAAGCATATTAGATATCTTAATAAAATTAATAAACATAAATGGTAGGCTTATTAATATTATTGAAGCAATAATCATTACTGCATAAATCTGTAATAATTTATTCAGGAAGTTAAAAAAATACAAATTATAAACTTTAAAGTTTATTAAAATTAAAATTAGTGTTGTAATTAAAATTGATAGTATTTCAATTTTAATTATTGGAAATATTCTTTTGGCTAAAATATTTTTCTTATTAAATCCCAGCATTTTTTCAATGGCGATACTCTTATATGAATTCAAGATGTTATATACAATCAAAAGAACCATAACAAAATAACAAACAACTGAAATTATCTTATATGCTGAATTATCTGGATCATTTAATGTGTCATTTCCAGAATTAATAAGATGAATTCCTTCTAGATTTAAATCCTTCACAAACTTTTCAAAATCACTTTTATTAGGCATTGTAATATAAAAATTTCTTGAAAATATATTACTATCTAATTTGCTTTTTAAAGTTCTAATTTCAAAATAATTTTTTCCTGTAAAATCACATATTTGACCAATTTGATTTTCATCATTTGTTTTTTTTGTAGATAAATACTTATTAGATTCACTTTCAAAATCATTCATAAAACGACCATTATTCAACTTTATATTTTTAAATATATCACTATTTGCGAACATAATATAATCTATATATTTAGAATCATTTCCATCATCTAAAACATATGAGCAATATAAATTTCCATTATATTTTTTTAAATAGAATTTTAAAATTTCATATACTTCTGTTGGTTTTTTTTCTCCAATGGAAATAACAACTTTTGTTGTATTACTTCTATCTCCTAAATTAATCATTTTATTATATTGATTATATTTTTCTTCGTAAAATAATGAATTAAAACTCATAGTTGTTATAAAAATAAATATTATTGCTAAAAAAATATTTTTTTTCACTGTTTACCTCTCATTTACTTTCTATTATCATATTCTCTTTTTTTATAATAATAAAACAGCCTCCTATGATATTTTTATTTTATCATAAAAAACTGTTATATTTTGTAATCAAAAAATTTTCTCACAGGCTCTACTTTAACAAATTCATTAATCTATTGTATTCATCAAAATATAAATTTCTTTTATCATTTGATGAAAAAACCTGTTCTGAATTTTGAAATTCATTATATTCTTTAGGTTTTTCACGGTCTC
Source organism: Clostridium simiarum (assembly GCF_018919175.1). Classification (GTDB taxonomy): domain Bacteria; phylum Bacillota; class Clostridia; order Clostridiales; family Clostridiaceae; genus Clostridium_L; species Clostridium_L simiarum. The sequence continues at coordinate 1,635,435 of NZ_JAHLQL010000001.1, forward strand.
CCTTGATATAAACTATAAAGTCACTATCTTTATATTCAATAGGAAACTTCCCATAGAAAGGTGTTGAATAATTATATATTTTTATATTGTTCTCATCATAATTCTTCACACCTTCTTTTAAATCTGTTAAACAGAAGATATAGTCTTTATTATCTTTTATAAAATTATACCCCTCAAAAGTAGATACAGTATTGCCTTGCAATCCTACAGGTTCATAAATTTTTATCCGTCCACCACTAATATCACCTTTTAACACCTTATCAACTTGAACTTCTGTTAAAACTGCATCTTCAAGAACCTTCCTATTTCCTACGCACCTTCCCTTAACAATGTACTTATATATTGAATCTGTATTTTTAGCTTCATCTACGTTTATATAAGTTCCATTGCTATATTCTATATCATCATAAGGACAATACGCAAATGAATTACACTTATTATTAATACTATCAAATTTAAACTCTGTAATTGAAAATCTTACTATTATCCCTATAATAATACATATCAAAGTTCCTATTCCTATGATTAAATAAAATGTTCTATTTTTTATATTCATATTTAAACCTCTTTTACTTTACCAAAATCTATTTTGAAGATTTTATCGCTAAGTAATTCTATATCATTTTTATTATGACTAGCAATTAATATTGTACTCCCATTTTCCTTTAAAGTTTTTAAAATTTCTAGAAGTTTTTCTATACTTTCTTCATCTAAAGAATTTGTTGGTTCATCAAGAATTATTAAATCTGGAGATTCCATTAGAGCTTGTACTAAAGCTAACTTCTGTTTCATCCCTAATGAATACTTTCTAAATTGTCTTTTATCCATGGGATCTAATCCCAATTTAGTCATCCAATTACATATAGTTTCCTCACTAATTTTTGATTTAATACTTGCTAAATTTTTTAGACACTGTAAACCAGTTAGGTCTTCCCAAAAACCTGGAGTTTCTATGATTACACCACATGACTCCGGGAAATCAATATCCTTAGTTATTATTTTACCATCTATAATAACCTCGCCTTGTGTAGGGATAATTAGCCCACATATAGCTCTAAATAACATGGTTTTCCTGGAACCATTTCTGCCTATAAAACCATAGATTTTTCCTTTATCTAATTTTAAATCTATATTATCTAGAACAGTATTTCCTTTAATTATTTTTGTAAGTTTATTTATATCTATATAACTCATAAATCCTCCTCTAATAAAATTCTGTTTTTCTAATTTGTTTTATTCCAATTAGTATAATAATAATTAAAATAATGAAATCATATAATATAGCTTCACTAAAGCTGTATCCTACAATATACTTAGAAAAATACTTTATGGATCTATCAATATATTCATTATCTTGAACTGTAATAAATTGTTGAGTGAATGGTATATATTTAAATAAAACTGTATTTTTTGAAGATAAATAATAAAAATTTAGCACGCTTATTATGTAGGCTAAATTACTAATGATATATCCATAAGAAGAATTTATTTTTATACTAATTAAATTTGAAAGAATAACTAGTATGTACTGAGTTAAAATCGTCAATATCAATACCTTCCAAGCTATACAAATGAATTCTTTAAAATCAATAATTTTGTATCCTAAGAAATAAAAAAATATAAAAGCCACTATAAATAATAGAATATCTACTAGCGTTATCTTAATTAAAATTTCTACTAATTTGTTCAATAGCCATTTTATTCGTTTATTAGTTCTAGTAAAAAAGTAAGCTGCATTTTTATCTAGCTCATAAGATAATGAATCTGCAAACATAGAAATCATTACTGACATAGGAATTATTGATATTATGATATGAATAATACTTATATCTTGGCCAAGAAATTGGTAAGAAAAGTAGTATAAATACATGTCTTTTATATCATTACTAATACCAACCAAATCACTTGATAATATATATGAAATACAAAAAGTAACGCATAATTGTAGAAATAAATATTTGAAACTTTTACGTTTTATCACCATAAATCTCAACTACCTTATCCTTATTATTAATAGAGAATATTATAAAAATGTAATTATTCATACTCTTTACTTTTCCTCCATACCCCTAATACCCCGGTAATAGTAATTACACTTATCCAACCTAATATAATAATATAAAAATCAGTTAACTTACCTGGCCAACATTGAATATACATTTGGAATTGATATTTCATTGGCAATACAAATGTAGAAATATTTACACTTAGAAAAGTAATAATTAATAAAGTTAGTTGATTAATTCTAAGCAAAAGAGATATGTTAAATGCAATGACAGATATTAAAGCACAAAATATTGATATGATAAATATTATAAAATAATTATAAAAATAAGGATGATTTAAATATAAATTATTACAAAACTGTCCTGAAATTTTCGAGTTATTGATAACTAATTGATAAGCTGGCGTACCACTTCCACTAAGAACGCCTATATTAGGTATTGTTATTTGTGTCAGAACTTCATTAATTCCTAGTCCAATAAATATGGTAAAAAAAACAACTGTAAAGTTTGTAATAATCTTTGAAATTAAATATAAAACTTTCCTCTCTCTTACAAAGTAATAAGGACAAATGTTATTTTCCCTTTCATAAATAAATGAATCTGAATAAATAAAAGCAGAAATAATTGGTAAAGCAAAAAGTAACAAAAAATATAATTGCCTTTCATCAGGACTTCTTATCAAACTTAATTCATTAGTACTTGTTAAATTCAATGAATTAGCATTAAAATATTTAATACAAACATTAAAATATGAAATAATTGAAATTGTCCAAACTGATAAGAAACATATTTTAAATTTGAAATTATTAATACAATTTTTGAAGTCTAACTTTAATAAAGATACCATCAAAATCATCCCCCCTTATTAACTATTTGCTATTATATCCAATTATACCTTTTTTTCTTAAATATAAACAACCTTATTGAAAGTTATTAATATGATAGGTTTTAGACTTATAATTTCACAAACTATTCTTAAGAAAACAACGGATAAGCATTAAGTGCAATATTTATTTTAAAATTATATGTTATTAATGCAAAAAATCTAATTATATAGGATTAAAGACAGTGATTAAAAATAAACCTTTCTTCCTATACAGTATATTTAGTGTCCTTTTCAAATTCAAATTTTCGTCACATTTTTTTTATTCAGAAAAGAAAAGCCATAAGAAAATTTATTCCTTACAGCTTTATCCTATATTATATACTATTGAAAATGTTTTGGTGTTGTTTTATTTATTACTTCTTCTATAGCATGAAGAAACTCTTCAGTTCCACTCCTTCTTTTAAGCCTAAAATATAATGCTGATAAAAATCCTTTATGATTGCAAATTAAATTATGGTCCTCTGGATAGACTCCTATCTTTTCCATATTCTCAAAGCCTTTTATCCAGTTTAAAATTTTTTCTTTTGATATAACTTTTCTTTCTATTACATTAATAGTTGTTGTTACTAATCTTTCTTCTTCGTTATTCACATAAACATAATAGTTTATACCTACCTTTTTCTTTATCCCATTTAATATTTCTATTAACTCTCTTTCCTTTATTTCCTTACAACTTACAAGCTCCTCAAGTGCATCTGCAGTATGTGCAACCGTGTGTGCCCATCCTTTAACCATTACATATCCTCTTACGTCTTTTTCTTCATTTAAATACCTAATTACAGCTTTATAGATTCTTATTATCTCTGCTTCGTTAAAAAGCTTAACCTCATTTTCGTTATGACTATATACAATACATTCTACAATTAACATACTAAATGATCTATTAAAAACAGAGTCATCTTCAATTTTACCAATATTATAAAATAGATGCTTTTCACTTAATATTATCTCTAATATATCTTTTACCTCTTTATCTGTTAGCTTTTTTTCTATAATCATGTTACAAAGAAGTTCTAATATAAGGTTATCCCTCAATTCTGCATCTACTGATCCTATATTATCTAAGCATTGAAGTGCTAACTCATAATTATTTACTTCCTCAGGAATAATCCAATTATTATCCCTAATACTTCTTAGTTTTTCCTTTAATTCATTTGCATTACTCATAATTCTTCCCCCTACCCAGTATAGAAACTTTTACCATAATCTATATTGTAACATATTAACTCTCTCCATATGTGTCAGCTTTATTTTATTAAACATTTATATTTTTCAATATCTCTTTAGTCTAATATGCTTAATGCACAAAATACTGTATTAACTAAAAATCCTGAGTTTATTATTACAACAGCTCAAATTACTATATTATTATCATAAAAATAATTCCTATCATCTTAGGTTTCTCTCTCTTTATTATTTGTGAAATATCTTTGCGCCTATAAAATATTTTTTATATTACTTTAGACATTCTTCTACAAATAGTTTCATACCTTTTTTTCTTATATAAAATTTATTCCTGCTAGAATAATATCTTCAACTTTTTTCATCAAAGTATTATGACTTTCTGTAATATAGTTAAAATTATATTTATTTTTTATAATCTTTTATGAACTAATATTTTTAATTGCCCTAAAAGCTATGAACATAGAATTGGTTTATACTTATAAGCTCAACTTATTCTTTAGCAAAAACTTCAACAAAACCACTGCATAGAATAAATTCAGCTTAATAAGCGTAGCTTTAAATCCTTATCACTCTATGGCTTAAAAATAAAAAGACATCTTGTATCTTTTACTATTGAAACATATACATTGGAATATTATAATGAAATATGTGTTATCATAAAAATTGGAAACACTAAAATACGTTTTATTGTGATGCCTTAATATTTTTAATGTTAATGGATAACAAGCCAAGGATTATTCTATAATTGTTGGCTTTTATTATAGATTTTAAATTTGATACAAAAGAGGAGATAATATGGATAAAAAAACAACTTTCAAGAATACCGAACTGAAAAAAAGCTTTTTTATATCATACTTGCGTTTTTTTATATTGATAGTTTTTTCTGTTGGAATTATATCTACTGTTTCATTTTTTAGTGCTAAAAAAGCCTTAAGTAATTTAGGAGAATCAGCATTAAAAAACAGAATTGAAATGGGACTTGCTATGATGGATAGTTTAGAAACTCAAGTACAAAAAGGGTCTTTAACTCGAGAGGATGCTGAAGAAATATTTAGGTATGAAATGCTAAATAAAAAGCAATCTGATGGAAAAACTAGAGGCCTTAATGAGAAATTAGAATTAGGCATAGAAGCATATATGTATGCCATTGATAGTAAAGGTATAGAAAAAATGCACCCTTTTAAAGAGGGAGAGGATATATCTGAAGTTAAGGATGCACGAGGACAAAGTGTAACAGGACTTATATTTCAAGAAGGAAATAATCCTAAAAATCAAGGTATAATACATTTTATGTGGAAAAATTCTGAAGAAACTAAGGAAAAACCCAAAGTTAATGCAGTGGGATATTTTGAGCCTTGGGATTGGTATATAAACGTAGGATGCTACAATGAAGATTTTTATAAACCAGCATACAAAATTTTAAATGTTATACTTATAATAGCATCAATAATATTAATAATTTCTTTTTTACTAATAAACAGTTTAATGAAACAGAAGGTAAATCCACTTAGTGATATAGTAAACTCTATGGAAATGGCATCAGAAGGCAATATTAACACAAAGGTCAATATTAAAAATAAAGATGAAATAGGATATATAGGTGAGATATTTAATAGAATGATAGCTGAAATAAGAACTATCCTGTTAAAAATAAAGGAAATATCTATTACTCTTGAAGAAAAATCTTCTCTTATAGATTCCTCAACTAATGTTACTTTAGAAAGTTCTAATAATATAAAAGATGCTATGGAGGAAATATCCGCTTCTATAAATGACTCCACAAAAGAAATGCAAAATAGTTTTGATAGTATGCAGTTATTATCAGAGAACATAACTTTAATTAAAAAAAATAGTATGGTTATGGAAAAAGAGGCAAGAGAAGCTAATAGCTTGAACTTTAATATTGTAAATATATTAGGTGAATTAGAGAAGAAAAATGAGGAAAATGTTAATTCATCTAAAGAAACCAATACCAATATACAAGAATTACTTAATAAATCAAATGCCATAGTAGGAATCGTAAGTACTATAGAACAAATCTCTAGTGAAATAAATCTTCTTTCTTTAAATGCTTCCATAGAATCTGCTAGAGCAGGAGAAGCTGGAAGAGGTTTTGCAGTAGTATCAGAACAAATTAAAAAATTGTCCAATGACACCTCTGAAGCTGTAAAACAGATAAATATTTTAATAAATGAATTAATAAATGTAATTAATATTTCCGTAAGCAGTGTAGAAAAGTCTGAAAAAGTAGCACAAGGTCAGATAGAAACTATAAATGAAACACGAAAAACCTTAGAAAGAGTAATTGATTTTATAGAAACAATGCCAAATATCATTAAAGAAAATGTAGAAAAAATTGATCAAGTATATAACCAGAAAGATAGTGTAAGTTCTTCTATGGATTCTGTACTTTCAGTAACAGAAGAAATATCTGCATCTTCTGAAGAAATAACAGCATCTACTGTAGAAGTAAAAGACAAGATGGATTATATTAAGGATTTAGCAAAGGAATTAGATAACTTTTCAAAGGAACTTAATGATAGTATAAATCATTTTTCTTTATAGATGCAAAAAAGGTTATTATCTCTTAAAATTTATAAAAAACTATTTGCAACCACTTAAAATAAGGGGTGGCAAATAGTTTTTATCATTAGATTTTATGAATATATTTATTTCTATCCAATTTTTAAAGATTTATATTTTTTTCTTTTTTATATATTACTTAACGCAATTTTAAATTATGCTGAAAGGTTATACTGAAATGTAGAAATATTGATTTTGTGCAAAGATGCACCCCCTAAAAACTAGGGGGCGTAATGTTATATCTATATACTTAAACATATTAAATCAATTTATTGTAAATATTCATATCTGCTTCTTTTAACATAAGTTTTCCCATCCTTGGAACAATTCTATTGAAATGCTCAGATTTTAAGTGCTCCTCCAAAGCCTCTTTATTTTCCCACTCTTCAATCATTGTGAGAATTGTTGCATCCTGCTCATCTTGATACATTTCATACTTTATGCATCCTTTCTCTTTTCTTGTTATTTCTACTAGTTCTTTGCTTAATTCAATAATTTCATCAATTTTATCCTCTTTAGCAAAGTTTTTAGCAACTACTTTTATCATATATACCTCCTAATTTATATGTTTTTATACTACATGATATTATTATAAAAAATAAGTATATACATAACAAGTACGTACTATTTTGTATTCTACTACTTAAAAGGATACTATAGGGAGTATTTTAACTATGGACCTAGCTACTCTCCCTTAGAATTTAAAAATAAAAACTATCCATGTACTTTTGAAATTACAATGAGTTTGAAGGGTAGAAACTATAATCCACTTATTAATTATAGTTTTAGTATTGCATCTTTAATCTGCTCTTCAATATCTGCTAGGATTTCAAGGGTGTCTCCCACAGCTTCTAATCTACCTTGAGTTGCTAGAGTTTGACATTTACCAAATAATCTAGATTGTTTTTCTTTTAGTGTTGATATTAGGACTTCTCGATTATTAAAATACTTTGCAAAATCTTGAGACCTTCTTGCGGATACTGGAAATGCAAAATATATTAAATGAGACATTTCTCTATCTGTAATTTTTTTATTTCTAAATTCATTTGCCTTTATATTTATCGCTTCTCTTCCAAAGAGAACTTTTGATTCTCTTGCTACTTTTTCTTGGTTTATATATATAGTTTTAAAATTTTTAATTGCTCTTAAAAAAATTTCATCTTCACTTAAATCAGATTCTTTCTTAGGAGAAAACCAGTAATGATAAGGTCCTTTCCTACACTGTATTTTATCAGATTTCCAAGCTAAGTCTAATTGATTTAAAGGTAATGACACAAAAGGATAGCCATGAGGATCATGTAGTAATACTTCATTATTATTCATTTCCAAGGCTAAAACATAATGATCAGATCCACTTAGATATTTATGATTAGGTAAATATGTTAAAAACCCCATATCTACAGGCCCTACCATAATTGGAGAATCGGATAAAACTTTTGAAAATTCCTCTAAGGGAAGTTCACCTCCATCTTTGCTAACTCTTTCATTTACACTAAAGCCTAAGGAATGAAATGCTGCATTAATTGCAACATCTGGACTAGTTACAGAGTTGTCAAAAAACAGTAACCCATCTTCAATGGAGGCACCTAATGAAAATCCTGTAAGTACTTCTATTAAAGAAGGACTCACCTCTTCACTTATTGTAGATAACAGCATGGAAGCAGAGTTAGAATAACAATATGACCCATTTCCTTTATATGAAACCATGTAATCAATCCTTTCAATTATTATATTATTTACCCACTAATACAAACACATTTTTATCTGGAGCTTCTAATACTGCAACATGACCAGATTCAGTTTTGAAAGGCTCTCTAATCCAATTAACATTTGGATTTTTACATAAGTTATTGTATGCCTCTACAACATCATCAACATATATTTCTATATCCATTACCTTGAGATCAGAATCATTTTGAAGAACAAGCTCTGAGCTATTTTTTTCAGGAAACCTTAATCCAATTAATGTACAAAGACTACCATTATTTAATTTCCTTTCAACTTTCCAATTCTCTTTTAACCCTAAAGAAGTATAGAAATCAACAGAACTTTCAATATCCGAAGTATAGATGGATACACACTCTAATCTTTTAAACATAATTTAACCTCCTAATTAGTATTTTTTTATTATCAATGTAAATATAACATGTATTTATGACATCTATTGACGTAATTATTATGAGAAAGTTATAATAATTAAAATAATATCTTTTGTATAAGGTAGCATTATATAAATTTAAGTTTTACATCATTTCTTTATAAGAGTTTTTACAAAAATAAAATATAGGAATTAGGAGTAAAAATATGAATAAATCTAAACGATTAGTAGATTTGATAATTGTTATTAATAGGAAACAAAGCTTTACAGCAAAGGATTTAGCAGAGGAATTCGGAGTCTCAATACGTACAATACAAAGAGACTTAAAAGATTTAGAAGACTTAGGGGTTCCATTATACACAGAACTTGGTCCTAAAGGTGGATATAGATTGCTAAATAAAAAAATCTTGCCTCCTATAGCATTTACAGAAAATGAAGCTATAGCAATATTCTTTGCCTATCAGTCCCTTCAAAATTATGCCTCATTACCTTTTGATGATGATGCTATATCCGCATTAAGTAAGTTTTATAATTATCTTCCGGATAATACTAAAGATAAAATTGATGTGATGCGAAACCGTGTTTTATTTTGGGTACCAAAAAGAGATGAGGACAATCCATATCTAAAATTTATTTTAGAAGGAGTAATTGAAAGAAAAATTTTATCAATTGAATACGAATCTATTAATGGTGTTAGCTATAGAGACATTTTACCCATAGGCATATATTCACATAATGGATATTGGTACTGTCCAGCCTTTTGTTTAAATAAACAATCCTACAGATTATTTAGAGTTGACTATATTAGATCAGTGACTATAAAAAAAGATTCAACCCTAGAAAAACCTATTGGTGACATAAGTCTAAAGGATTGGTTTGAGCCATCAAGGCCTGAAAAAACTGTAAAATTAAAGGTAAAGCTTTCTAAAAAAGGAGTGAGAAAGTGTCAATTAGAACCATGGTTGGATAAAAAGATAATAATAAATTATGACGGAACTGGGTTTATTGACACAGCTATAGATATAAGAGATGTAGACTATTATTCAGATTTTTTACTAGGTGTAGGTACAGATGCAACTATTGAATCACCTTGCGAAATAGTTGATTTAATTTTAGAGAAAATAGATAATATAAAAAATAATTATAAAAGTAATCCTATATAACCTATTTTTAGGCTTCCATAAATTTTCCTCTCATTATATTAACATCTGTAAATATATGGTTCGTATCAGTTACTTATTTGTGTTGGCTTTACAGGATCAGGGTGGATATTTATATAAATATTAAGCGAATGTTCTATTTCTTTTTCAGCACAAAATAATTCATTATGTAGTTCCAACAAATCTCCATCTGATGGAACTACTACATGAACAGATGCAAAAAAACGATTAGGTCCATAATTATGCAGCATCAAATCATGAACGCTTATAATATTTTTATTTGCAAGAAGCTTTTCTTTTATTTCACTTGCCACTTTAGGGTCAGGACTTTGACCCATCAATGGTTTTAATGTATCCATGGCTGCTCTAAATCCAGAATATAGCATAAACAAAGAAGCTATGGTTCCTGCATATCCATCAACCTGGCAGTTTAAGAAATGAGCCATGAGATAGGAGCCTAATGTAACTGCGGTTACAAGAGCATCACATAGACTATCCAAAGCTAAAGCATTAACAGCCACAGATTCTATTTTTTTACCTGCATATCTGTTAAATAATCCTATGCTTAACTTCACCAAAATCGAGAATGCAAGACCAATTAAGGTAGCCCAATTAAATACAACACTTTCTGGATGTAAGATTTCCTGTATGGAACTTTTGATGAGTTTCAATCCCACTATAAGGATGAAAAAAGAAACAACAAATCCTGATATATATTCAATCCGTCCATATCCAAAAGGATACTTTTTATTGGCAGGTTTTTTAGCCAATTTGAAGCTTACTAAAGTAATTCCAAAAGATCCAGCATCAGACAAATTATTAAAGGCATCCGCAGTAATAGCAATACTGTTTGATATCCAACCCATTATTAGTTTAAAAATGAATAGTAAAATATTGCTGAGAATACCCACCATACCTACAAACATTCCATAGTTTTCTCTGCTTCCTTTTAATAAAACCTTCATACTAATCCTCCTTTCCTTATTTATTTCATCATATCATCTGATGATTAAAAATAGTTTTTACTAATAATATAATGCAGTCTATTTAATGGTTTTTCCTGCACATTCCGCACAAATCCCATAACATTTAACACGAATATCCTTTATTTCAAAGTTGTATTTGTTATGAATTTTTACTATTGATTCACTAATAAGCAGATTTTCTGCAACATCTATAATCTTTTCGCAACCCATACAGATGAGGTGGGGATGTACAGAACTTTTTCCCTCTGTATTAAGCTCATATTTGTTTAGCTCATCCCTTTTATCAAAACTTGTAACCATCCCTAATTCATCCATGATTTGCAATGTTCTATAAACAGTAGCAACTCCTAAAGTATGGTCTTTTTTTCTAGCTATCTCCCATATATCCTTTGTACTTAGATGTTCTCCTAAGCTTTCCATCATTATATTCCAGATAATCTGCCTCTGCTCTGTTAATTTATATCCTTTTTCTTTAAGCAACACCTCAAAATTTTTCATTATATTCAACCCTATAGCTATCAATTTAAGGGGCCAGATTATTTATGCTTAACATAATGATCATGATGATACCCATGTCCATAATGTTCATGATGTCTGTGATGTTCATAATGTTTGTTATGTCCATCATGTCTGTGATATTCATAATGACCTGCGCCCTGCTCTTGATACCCTTCCTTTCTATAAGAATTTTCAGCTACTTCTAAACTTGCACACAATTTTTCAGTAAGTATAAACAATTGTTTCTGTTCATCCTCTGTTAATCCCTGGAATAAAGATTCTACAAATGCATCTTTACTTTCAGACATTTTTTGAGCCACTTTTTCTCCTTCCCCAGTTAAATAGATTCGCATTACCCGCTGATCCTTGTTGTCCTGTTTCCTTACAATCAGACCACTCTGTTCCAGCTTTCTCAACATCTCTGTCATTGAAGATGGACGTACATCCAGTTGCTCTGCCAAATCTCTTTGACTAGCACCGTTGTTTTGAAGAATTAAAAGAAGCAAATTTGCTTGCCCATGATAGAGCCCACCTTTACCATGGTTTTCTCGATGAGATGTGCGGTGCATTTGACGATTTAAGCGATGCAAAGCACCATATAACTCATTTAAATTTGTTTTTGACATACGATTTTCCTCCTAAGTATCTTCAACTTTAGTTAGGTACCTAATTTTTTTTAGTATATCAGTGTCTTTTGCCTATGTCAACAAAAATGTTTAGGTTCCTAATTATTTTCTATATAATCTACAACTTCACTATTTCTCTACTTTCCTTAGGAAAAATCTTTTATAAAAAGTGTAGCAACTAATTCTATAATTATATTCATCCTATCATCTGATGTTTAGTTTTTAAAATTTTTATATGGCATTTTTATTGTATAAATAATAATGCCATATCAGTCCTTATCCTACAGAATTCATTAATATTACAGTGATTTTAATTAGGAACCTAAATTATTAGAGATATCCCTATTATAATAGTATATGTTATCTCATAATTTATGCTATTGATTTCGTGGACATTAAAAAACACCTCAGTAATACGTAGAATAAGCTCAAAATTTTTCAATTTGACTTTCTTCTCTATGGACAACAAGTTTTTCTACAACAGTTGCTTCATGGTTATATCCAAGTAATCATTTGTATAGTTCCTTGCAGCGGAAGTATCTTGTCTTTCTATTGCTTTATAAACCTGGTCATGATATTGAATTTGCCTCTTAACTGACTCAAAATCTGAAATTACTTCTTTTAAAGAATCTTTCATAGTTTGAGAAAAAGTTATATAAAGATCCTTTAAAACGCTATTTTGCGTAGCAGATGCCATAGCATTGTGAAATTCCCAATCATGTTCAACATAGGCATTAATATCATTAGTTTTTTCAGCGGATCTTCTTTTATCTAAACTACTTTTCATTTCTAATAAATCTTTTTCTGTTCGATTCATAGCTGCTAATTCAGCAATTTGAAGTTCCAACATTCGTCTTACTTCATAAATTTCCAACAAGGATGCTCTTCTTAATCTTTGATCTAGAGGCTCACTAATAACATATTCTTTACAGACAAATGTTCCTTCTCCTTGTCTAACTTCAAGCAACCCTGAACTAGATAAAACTTTTATTGCTTCTCTTAAAGTTGAACGCCCTACCCCAAATAACTCCATCAATTCAGGTTCTGTAGGTATTTTCTGACCTGGTATATAATATCCCAAAGATATATCTTTTTGTAATTGATGTATTACTTGATCAACTAATTTATGTGGAATCATTTTACGTTTTTCATTCATCAGATCATCACATCTCCCATTTTAAATATAGGACTTATTCAACAACTTGTCAAATATTACAAAGTCTTAACTTATAAAATTACATCTATGGTTATTTTTTTAAAACTACTTGAGATTATGCTACCAAAATATTTATTTTATTAAAAAGTTAACCTTTATCACTAAAATCTATCTAAAAAAAGGAAAAAATTCATCTGTTAGATTTTGAGGATAAACAGATAAAAATACAAAATCATATTTCTGTAATTTTACATACTCTACAATGTCTCCCTCATAGTATCTAGGATCTATTATATCTATTTGTGAACACAAAGAAGAAAAGAAAGCTATGGTTGGTACTATTAGGGAATCCTTTATAAAAGCCACTTTTAGCCCTTTAGGATTTTCAAAATTATTTATTTTCACAAATGGTCGATTACCTAATAAATATGTAAAATATTTATCCGATTCGGCATTTAATAAATCTATGTCTGCATTAAAAGGATAAGCTAGCATTAGACTTTCTTCAAATCTTCCATTTAACTCAAATTTTTCTTTTTTAGAATCTGTATAATATCTATAATTTGTTTTAAATTTAGGATAAATTAAAGTAAAATCATCAATTCCTCCATATAGTTTTCCAGTTTTTCTTCCCATAGATCCAAGAAATGAATTGGGATACACAATAGTGTTATAATTATTGATATCTCTGTAATAATGATTTTCATCTAAATGCATATTATATTTTTTATTCAATTGGTCAGTTAATTCACCAAATGCCCAAAAGGCTGTTTCAGTTCTCCAGTGATGATCTGTGTTAAAAAACAGCTGATCCTTTTGAATACCACTGTTTAAAATATTATCTCTAAAGTCAATATAACTTACACTATTTTCTTTAAGTTCATTTAAAAACTCATTTGCTGTTTCATTACTATAAGAGTAAGGTATTCCTTTAGGAAATTGTGTGACTCCTTGTATGTATTTATCTGGAGTCATTAAATAAACAAAATTAGAACCATTCTTTTGTACTTCATCAGAAAATTTAAAAACTCTCTTTGATAGTTCTTTTACCACCTTTGGACCATTTGCAAAATATGAGTAGTGCATTTTTCCCTCAGTATCTTTTACAACACTAAAGCTTGAAAAATCATTCTTATCCATAAGTTTTTGCATATACCCATATGTTTCGATAAACATACCTTTTTTAATTATCCTGTCATTTACTTTTCCATCTACTGCTGTGATGGTTTCCTTTAAACTCAATTTTTTATCCGCTGAATTCTTTATTTCACTTAACACTTCTTTACCAGAATAACTTATATTAAATGCAGAAAAAGTAAATAAAACCATTAAAAAAATAATTGTTGCTATGGACCGTACTTTAAAGAAAGTATTCATCTCTTTCCTCCTATAATAAGATTTATAGTCAGTTTTATACTAATTTGTAGTAAGTAACTTCACTACATCAGAAATCTTTAATATTGCTTTAAACTCATTTAATGTATTTTTAATTCTTTATAAAAATCGTCTCATTTTATGACCAGTTCTTTCACTAAAAATTAAAATAGATAAATGGATTATAACTTCCTGTTACCAAATATGTAACAGAAACAATAAATAACATAATCAAGGAAATTGGGTAAAGCATATGAAATATTAAATGGAATTTAGCTTTTTCAACAACATACTTATTTATCTTCTTTGCAATAGGCATACTAAAAACAATTGCACATAAGAAAAAAATAAAATATTCTTTCAGAAACATCCCTGTATAATCACTCCAAAAAACACCACTTCCACCAAACATGGCTTTAAAATAGGAAGATGCCTCTTGAAGATTTGGTGACCTAAAAATCACCCACCCAAAATTAACCACCAATAAAGTATAGATATGTTTTAATATATTATGATTTTTAATTTTTTCAAACATAACAAAACGTTCAATGGTTAAAAAAACAAAGTTTAGCAGTCCCCAAAGAATAAATGTCCACTCCGCACCATGCCAAACCCCTGTAAGCACCCATACAATCAGCATATTTCTAATCATTATGTCTTTGTTTGAAACTCGAGAGCCACCTAGAGGAAAATAAACATATGTTTTAAACCAATTTCCTAATGAAATATGCCACCTTCTCCAAAACTCACTTATAGATTTTGAAATGTATGGATAATTAAAGTTTTCTTCAAATTTAAAACCAAACATTAGACCAAGTCCAATTGCCATATCCGAATAAGCAGAAAAATCAAAGAATATTTGGAATGTATAAGCTATGGAGCCAAGCCAAGCCAAGGATGCTGCAATAGAACCTTGCCCGCTCATAGTATAAATATAATCCGCCACAATTGCCATATTGTTAGAAATCATCACCTTTTTCCCTAATCCTATTATAAATCTACAAGTACCAACAGAAAACTTTCTCCAGGTTTCTTTTCTGTTAAGCATTTGATCTGCTACAGTTTCATACTTAACAATAGGCCCTGCTATAAGTTGTGGGAAAAACACAATATATAATCCTACATAAAATGGATTTTTTTGAACTTCTCCATCTTTACGATAAACATCTATAACATAAGACATAGCTTGAAATGTAAAAAATGAAATTCCTATAGGTAAGACAATATTAGGTATAGAAATTGGCTTACTTAAAAAGGAGTTTAGATTTCTTAATGTAAATGTTAAATATTTAAATACAAATAAAATCCCTATATTACATATACACATAAGTATTAAACAAATTCTTGCTTTGCTTTTTTCTTCTCTGTACCTATCTACAAATAACCCAAATATGTAATTCATTATAATGGAAATTACCATAATAATTATAAATTTAGGTTCTCCCCATGCATAAAAGAACAAACTACTAATTAGTAATATAAAATTTTGAATTTTTCTACTAAACCCAAAAGCATAATATAATATTAGAATAATTGGTAAAAAGTAAAATATAAAAATTATGCTTGAAAATAACAAAATATAGCCTCCTTTCCTAGAAGATTATTTGCCTACTTTCTCCAATATAGATATAAAGCAAAACACCCCAAACAAATTAAAGTAAAAAAAACCTGAACATATGGCACACTATTCTCTATAAAAAGTATCTTTTCCATACTTTGAACTGCTGGCGAAATACTTGGTTCCACTAATCCATAGGGAATACCATTCTCATCCTTTTTATTAACAGTCCAAGATTCCACTAACAACACTGTTTTTTCTAATTTTAGCTGTTCTCCTACATGGATGTATAAATCAATTTCACCTGGCATTGCTTTATCTTTTACTTTTAACACCCCTTGCTCTGATATGCTTACATCCTTATATTTTTCTTTAAGGTAAAATTTAATTTTTAAATCTTCTGATTGACCCTGAAGACTATAGGGAGATATTCCTTCACCTAATACTGGTATTTGTACTTTCTCATCTCCTACAATCCTTATATTTTGTAAGTCTTCAAATGTTTTTGTCTCCTCTTTTGAAAGTAGAGTAACTTCATTTATAATTATACTATTATCCTTCTCATTAGATGGAGTCAGTGTAATTCCCCAACCACTAATATTAGAGAGCATTCTCTCCTCTAGCAACTCTTCTTTATCTTCACCTATGAAATCATCAAACTTAGCATAAATTTTCCCTTTAAATCCTGGAGGAATTTCTATACCACCCTGTAGCTTTTTACTTAATACAAATATTTTTGTATCTATCTTTTCTATAAGTGCAACTGAATCTTCTTTTAATTTGAATTTATGTTGTGGGGTACTTTCTATATGTAAGTCTATTTTTTGATAACTACTACTTTTATTTTCCATTTGTATAGACAACATATAAAAATCTGCCCAATTGTCCTTTTCATTTTGATAAATATATAAATATGCTTCTTCATTAAGTGTTGGATTTTGGGTATTAATCATTACTCCTTCATCTTCTTCTGAGATAGTGACATTTAAGTTTCCTTCTATTATCTTAAAGGATAACTTTAAATCCTTGGCATTTGCTGCTGCACTTATAGGAATGGTAGTAATTAAAAATAGTAGTACTAAAATTAAAGACTTAAAGTAAGTACTCAATGTTTTTTTATTCTTCATTATTGCACCCCTTACACATGCTCCATTTGATCAAACTCATCATTGTCTTTTTTATATTCTTCTTCCCATGATTTTGGCAGTTCCTTTTTTTCTAATAACCAACTATTTATTTTTTCTCTATTACCTACAGTTTTTATAATTTCTTTAATATTATCTACTTTGTACAAAACGCCTCTTTCATTGATATTACCATCACATAAACTACATTCTAAAATAATATCATCAATGATTGGTAATGAGATCCTTTGCACAAAGTTCTTTGTGCTTTCAAACTTTAATAAAACATATTGATAATTGAAATTTATTAACTTTAGTTTTCCTACGTCTTCTATATTTATTTCATAATTCAAACTAACTCTAGGACTTTTTCTTGATAAACTTATTGTTTTTTTCATACGTTTTACTACATTAACTTGCAAGTCATCAAAAAAACCTAATGTTTCTTCTATAGTTTGAGGAAAAGTTGGAATTCTATCATGTACGATGCACATCCACTGATTTTTCTGGTCTTCTTCAATAGATGTAATATATGCTGCATATTTCCACTTAGAGTTTACTTCATTTATAGTTACTATTTTGGCTTTCATCTTGGATATGTATATTTCACTTCCTAATTCTTCTTTAAATTCTACTGTAAATTCTTCTTCTGGTGAAATATATTCAGGCATATCTAATATAAATGCAAAGCCTTCTTCGGAAATATCTGTAGTTTTACAATATATAACATAAGAGTCTTGCTGAATTTTACAGTTAACGCTAGCTATAAATCGTTCTGATTTCCTTAGCTGTTGTCGACCTGCTATGAATATTGTAGCCATAACAAGGTTAAATAAATTTTTAATCAACCAAAATAAAACAACGGAATATGTCATTGAATTCATTTGAAAAATAGATACAATCATTTTATTTACACCAATTAATGACAATGCTATATAAATGCAATAAGGCAAAACTTGTAAGATTTTATATGTTTTATTTTCTTCTGCCTTATCCTTTTTAGTAACTAAAAATTTATTTTTGGATATACCAAATGTTTCTAAAATAACAGCTATCATTAAAGGTTGAAATAGTGCAGTTTCATATATATTAGTCCATCTTGTATTTCTTATATTTTTTGAAAAAGTTTTAAGTGATGCATTGCTTAAAAGATACATTGGCAACCAAAATATTAATACCTCAAGGAGGGTGCACTTAACTACAATTATATTGAAAACAGAAAACAGTATAGGTGCCATTATATATACAAACTGCTTTATGCTTGCATACCAATAAGTAATTGAGGATATATAACTTATTTTTTGCCAAAACCCAAGACCTTTTTTAAATAAAATATTTAGACGTCTACCTGTCTGAATACACCCCCTAGCCCATCTTTCACGCTGTTTTATAAGGCTTTTTAGATCACTTGGAGATAACCCAGATGCATATACTTCTGGAGTAGCATAGCATCTATAGCCTTTACTTTGTATTAAAATCCCTGTTGCAAAGTCTTCAGTAATGGAGTTAGTATAAAATCCACCAACTTCATTTAAGGCTTCCCTAGAAAGTACAGTGTTGCTACCACCATAAATCACCGAATTTGTTTTATTTCTAGCCACTTGAACATCTCTATAAAAGTAATCTTGTTCGTTTGGAATTCTACTTTCAGAGTAAAGATTAAATTGAAATAAATCTGGATTATAAAAACTTTGAGGTGTTTGCACGAATCCAATTTTTTCATATTCCTCTTTTTCACCATTGCTTTTTGCCTGTTCATTTTTTAAAAAATATGGAACAGTTGCCATTAAAAAATCATGCATTGGTATCATATCAGCATCAAATGTTGCTATCAAGGGAGATGTAGTGTTATTTAGTGCATTATTTAAATTCCCTGCTTTAGCACCTGTTCTTTCTACACGAGAAATGTAATTAACTCCCATTTTCTCTGCCATAAGACGCATTTCATCTCGATTACCATCATCGCATACATATATATGTACTTTGTTCTTATTAGGATACTGCATATGAATACATCCATTTATGGTCTTTTGTACAAGTTCCACAGGCTCATTGTAGCTTGATACTAAAACATCAATATCCGGATATAATTCTTCATTTATGATTGGTCTTTCATGATATTCAATGTTTGACATCCCATAGTAATGTACAAACATCTCCATCATTCCTATTATTTCTACTACAAGCAATATGATTGCAGCAATGAGCGAAGTCTTACCATAGCCTTTTGGAATAGTAAAAAAAATCCTCCACAAAATATAAATTATATTCGATATTATAGTCAATATTATTAATGTTTTTTTTGAAATATACTTTCTCATATACTCACCTTTCCTGGATCAAGGATTTTAACATTATTTCATCCCAACTTTCATTCTTAGCATCATATATACCAAATCCAGATGCTAATTCCCAGTAAGCCCAGGCAAAATTACGTTTTTCTGCCTCTTCTCGAACTGCCTTTATCCAAAATTCTCTTGATGATCTTGGAGCCTCTTTTGTTACGCCAAACTCACCCAAGAAAATTGGAACTTGATTTTTATTTGCCCATTTTTCTACCTTATTAAAGCGTTCTTCAAGATATCTTAACTGCTCTTCTGTTCCTTTCCAAGTGATATTATGTAGATTTTCAAATCCTTTATGATAAATATTTCCTTGAAAGCAAAAGTCATTTGGCTCATAATAATGAAAGGACACCATTATATTATTATCTCTTGGAATCTTTAGCTGTTCTAAATAATCAATTTGGTAATAATTACATGGACCAACAATCAGTGTTCTTTTATAATTGGTCTTTCGGATAACTTTTACACACTTTTTAATATATTCATTTAATAATTGTGGGGACAAATTACCCATTGGTTCGTTTAAGAGTTCAAAAACCAGCTCTTTTGGATATTTCCTGTACCTATAAGCTATCTGCTCCCAGATTCTCAAAAACTTTTCTTCCTGCTCTTCAGGTTCCTCCATCATTTGTGTAAAATGGTGGAAATCTAGCACTACAATCAACCCTTTATCTAGAGCATATTGAATATGTCCATCTATCTTTTGGAAAAATTCCTGGTCAATGGTATAATTTTTATCATCTTTAGTATAATCTGAAAACCTAACAGGAATACGGACTGTATCAAATCCCACAGCTTTAATATCATCAAAATACTTATTAATAAGTGTTACATCCCAAGGAAAATCTTTTGGGGCTTCAAGTGCATTTCCTATGTTAATTCCTCTATTCATTTTAACTAACTGTCTCTTTGGTCTTTTTATTTTTATAAATTGCATAGCAACTAACGTGGTAAATATTATAAAAATCGCCAAAAATATCATACGTGGTTTTTTAATCATATTAAAATTCATATCCTTTCATATTGGTTTTTTCAATATATACCAAATAATCAATTTATGAACAAATATATGCTTTATACATTGTATCAAATAAAAAGTATAAAAACAATGCTACTATAATTACCAAAATACACAATTTATGGAATATCTCAATAAAAAAATAGCCTTCCAAAAGCCAATTAAACTTTTAGAAGGCTATTTTATTATATATTAACTTAAGTGCCAATAATCCTTATTTTTATCCATTAAATCATCTAATACCGCCTTTGCCTTTTCTGGATTTACAATGGCTCTATTTAGAGTTAATGCCTGTAATGCTTTAGTATAATTCTTCTCTAAGAATGCTTCAACTGTAAGTAGTTCATAGGCATGTTGTCCTTCCATTAAACCTTTATAAAATGGCTTTATTTCTCCATATTTATAAGGATTAGCTCCATTTTTTCCTACAGTTCCAGAAACTTCAACTATAGCATCTTTACTAAAGTTAGTTATGATATCATTATTTCTACTCATAAGGATAAATTCATTATGAAGATCATATGCTATTGATTCAGCAAGTTCAATCATTAAGTCACCAAATACACTATTTGTTATTATTTCTATATCTTCAACTGAATCAGTATTGGTAGCTTTAGAACATATATCCCAAACTTCCTTTTCTCTTGAATCCTTTGCTTCATCTGCTCTAGTATAGTTCGGATCACTTTCAGCTACTATTTCTTCAGCGAAGAAATAGTATTGAAGATAGGTTGTTGGAATATATTCATCAAAGAAGTTCATATATTTATTTACTCTTAAGTAAGTATCTAGCCAAGATTTAGAACGTTGTTCTGCGTTATATGGCTTAAAGTCATAATCTCTTAAATAAGTTCTTAACTGATCAAAATAATCTTTTCCATCAATGTCTTTAAGCTCTGTAAACCATCCAAAGTGATTTAACCCAAAATAAGTAGCTCTTAAATTCTTTTGCTCAACTCCTAAAATCTTTGCATAAGATCTCATAAGTGAGTATGGTTGATCACATAAATTTAATATTCTCTTATCATCTGGGAATACTTTATCTAAACCTAATGCCACTATTGCAGCTGGATTTGTATAATTTAATATCCAGGTATCTTTTGAATGTTTACGTACTTGATTTACCATTTCAATCATTGCTCCAAGAGATCTCATTCCATAAGCAAATCCTCCTGGTCCACAAGTTTCTTGTCCTACTAACCCGTATTTTAGAGGAATCTTTTCGTCAAGGCTTCTCATTTCATTTTTACCTACACGCATTTGACAAAATACAAAATCAGTTCTTTCATATGCAACATCTGGATCAGTAGTAAAAATAACTTCTGTTTCCTTACAATAAGTTTTTAATACTAATCTAATGTAGTCTTCCATTAATGATGTTCTTTCACTGTCTATATCATAAAATATGATTTTTTTTAGTGGAAATCTATCTTTTAACTTTACCAAACTTCCTACTAACGCTGGAGTTCTAGCGCTTCCTGCTCCAGTTATTGTGATTATATTGCTACTTCTCATTCTCTATCCCTCCGCTGTATTATAAATCTATTTATTGTATAACTTCTAAATTACATATTTTCTAGTTGTTCATCTACTGCATTTCTAACAAATTCAACTAAAGGTCCATAAACTATATGAATATGTTTAGATGCTGGGAAGAATATCCCCGTACAACCTGAAGTCTCTAAAAGTTTACGATCTACTATATTAACTTCACCTAAATCTATTCTTAAACGAGTTATACAGTTATCTACATTTTTAATATTTGATTTTCCACCTAAACCTTCTATAACGATTTTTGCTATTTCATCATATCTCTTTTCTTTTATAAGACTGTTATCTGTAGATGGTGAATCTTCTCTTCCTGGAGTTTTTAAATCAAATTTTAATATTGCCCATTTAAATATAAAATAAGTTACAACTGCCAATATTAAACCAATTATAACAAAACTAACCCAATGGGTATTTTCATAAAGTAATCCAAATATTGCAAAATCGAAAATAGTACCTCTAATGTATCCTATTGCTACATTAGCAAAAGATAATGCTACTGCTCCTATTCCTATAATACATGCATATATTACATATAATAGTGGTGCAATAAATACAAAGGAAAATTCTAAAGGCTCTGTAACATTACCTAAAAGTGCTGTTAATATACAGGTAATCATCAAAGACTTAACTAATTTTTTATTTTCTTTATAAGCCGTTTTATACATTGCTAGTCCTATAGCTGGGAAAGCAAATAATGTACATAACATTTGTTGTTGTGCCATAAATCTTGTTAATGAAGGCATCATACTCCAATAAGCACTGTTAGGTCCTTGCTTGAATAGTACTTCATTTAAAGTTGGAACAATACCAACAAAGGTTTCTCCATTTATAACATATGATCCACCAGCCTCTGTAAATCTAAATAAAGCATTCCATAGGTGGTGTAATCCAAAAGGAATAAATAGTCTTTCTCCTGCTGCTGTAAAGAATGGTCCTACTGGACTTAAGAAAACTACCGATAATTTAGTTAATAAAGCAACTAATACCTCCCATATAAAGGGTATTGTTAAACCAATTGCAACCATTACTCCCATTGTTATTATAGGAACTGATTTTTTACCTGAGAAAAATGCAAATGCGATTGGTAATTCAAGCTTATAGAATTTATCAGTTGCCCATGCTGCAACTAAACCCGTTACAATTCCACCCAAAGCGTTTACATTCATAGTTTGTATTCCTAATACCTTTATTTGTCCAAATTGACTCATTACTTCTGGAGCTGCTAATTTTCCACTTACAGTTAACCATACATTCATAGATATGATTAAGATTATATATCCTATAACTGATGAGAATACCGAAATTCCCTTATCCTTTTTTGACATTCCATAAGCTACACCCATTGCAAACATTAATGGAATGTTATCAAAAACAGCACTAGCTATAGTTCTTATATTAACTAATATAGTATTAAGTACTTGATTTCCTAAAACCGGGAATCTTGCTATCATATAAGATTGAACAAGGGCTCCTGTTATACCGAGAATCATTCCTACTGGAGCCATAACTGCAATTGGTAGTAATAATGTTCTACCAAACTGTTGAATCTTTTGACTAAATTCTTTTGACATTTCGCCTTCCTCCATTTATCAAATTAAATATATTTTATGAATACCTTTACCTATAAGAGCGCTCTTCTTAATTATATTTTACTTTTTGTTAACAAAGGTTGCAATAATTCTGAGTGATACTCTTTTCCTTTATGAAGTCTCAGGTCACAAGAAGTGAATTAGGTCATAAAAAAATAGCTCGTTTTTTTACGAGCTATTTTTTATTAAGTTCTTTAATTGAGTTTACTAACATTTCAATTACTATAAACATTCCTATTCGTGATATACTGTCATTAAATTTAGTTTCTGTATCACTAGATACACAGTGCAAAGTATAATCACTAATTCTTGATAACTCATTATTTCCAAATGAAGTTATGGCAATTGTTCTGCATCCTTTTACCTTAGCGATGTTAGCTGCCTCTAATATTTTTTCTGTATTACCTGATAAAGAAATTAAGATAACTAATTCATCACTATCTAATGTATTTGCTACTAAAGTGAGTAAGTTATAATCTTTAATAAAAATACATTTAATCCCCAAGGTTAGTAATATATGATTTAAATAGTAACCTGCTGCTTTACTTGTACCTCTTGCTAAAACATATACAGTTTTAGCTTCTATAATCTCTCTAGAAATTTTTTTATATAAATCTGCTTCTATAACTACAAAAGTTTTTTCAATATTTTGTTTTAATCCATATTGAAAATCTTCTAAAACCTTTATATCCTCCTCTGGATTATTATTTGATTTTAGAAAATATTTTAAATCTGAGAAACCTTCAAATCCTAATTTTTGTGATAAATTAATAATTACAGTTTTAGAAGTAAATGTCTCCTTAGCTAAATCATTTATTTTCATCTTTATTACCTTTTGTTGATTAGCATAAATATATGTAAATACCTTCTGTTCACTATTAGTTAATTTGCTAAATAATTTAGATAAATTCTCCATAAAAACTCCCTACTTTTTAAAACTACAAATTATGTCACAAACTAAATCTCCAATCTTTTACTAAATATAATAATACATTGTTTTTAATATTTGTTATTTGCATTATTATCTGTGATTATATCATAACTTTTGTTTTAAATGCAATTCTATAGGATCTAGCCACTTTGTTCATTATTATATTAAAGCTTTTTTATTAATTTCTTTTATTGTATTATATAAAAATTTAGATTTTCACACAGATTGTTGGGTACTCCAAAAATAATAAATGTAGATTGTAAATCAATCCACCTTTTTTGTTTAGTTTATTATTTTGATATCACAATGCGAGTATTACTAATCTTTTCATAAAAAAATCTATTTTTCTTAATAACGCAAAGTGTTGCATGAATTAGAATTAATAAGATTACTACAAATTGTATTATATTTATAACAGTAATTGCATAACTAACTGCAGTATCTTGATTTAATGTAGCTGCAGCAAATAGAATTTTGTTAAGTCCAAATATTCCAAAATACAAAACACCATATCTTATAAATACTTCTTTAAATCTTAATTTATTTTCTTGCCCTTTTACTCTTATACTTGTAAGCCATTTACCAATAGTCTTACCATTAGTAAAATAAACAATTAAAATGAAGTATGTAAAAAATACTATTCCTTCTAAAATAATATTTTCGTTTATCTTTGGAATTAAACCAATTAAAAATGTATCTATAAAAAATGCTAAAATTCTTCTAAAATAGCTTACTCTTATTTCTTCAAAGTTTACGTTATTATCAATTTCATTTGTATTGGGAAGAAAAAAAGCAAATATTGGAGTTATCAAATATCCAATATAACCACTAAAAGTATTTAAAAACAAATCATCAATATCAAAAACTCTATAAGGAGCATTGTAAATACCGAATAATGCTGTAATCTGTGTTATTTCAAAAAATAATGAAACTAGAAAAGTAATAGCTAAGGTTTTCTTTAAATCTTTTTTGAAATAATATCTCAAATAAATACCCAGTGGAGTAAGTAAAATCCCATTAAAAGCTGCTTGTATAAAAGCTCTTTCAGTTAACAAATATTTATATGTTGAGGGGTCAGTTAGAACCGATTTCGTTTCTTTAAATATGTCACTAATAAACCTAAAAGGTACTAGACTATAATACTGAGTGCCAGGGGCTTGCAAACTTTTTATATCTCTTGTTCTTGGTAAAGGTAAAATTACTAAATAATAAGCTGTAATTAAATATAATAAAAAAGAATATAAAATAAAAACTCTAAATTTATTTATATATCCGTGCTTTTTATATTGATAAATTGCAAAAGGAAATGTAAAAAATAAAGCTATAAATGGAAATGTGATAAAAGCAATTTTTATAGGAAATAAATATTCTTGCATGAAGATCCTCCTCAATATTTTCAATAATTAAAAAATATAAATAAAATAGTGTTACTCTAAAAATCATAATCCTCTGATAATTTTCAGAGGATAACCCCTTTAAGCATAACTTCCCCTGTAATTATAACAAATAAACATACTATTATAAGTGCATTTTTCCTTTTATTATGGCATCTTTTTTATTATTATTTCATTTTATTATAGGTATTCAACCTTAACTTATGATAACTCCAATATTAAATAATCCTTAATTTATTTACTTACAGAGTTTTACTATATTCTATTTTTCTTTCTACTTATTTAATAAAAGATAGCTTTCCTCCGGTAATTTTTACAAAATACTTCTGAACTAATTGAAGAAAAAACTACCAAGTTATAATCACTTGATAGTTTTTAAATATATTGAATAAATGCTTATCTAATATATAGGATTACTAAAACTTAACAAGTATAATTCCAATACTCATCAAGAGTATAATAGTAATTCTTCTAATAGGTATTTTTCTTTTTAGCGTAATTTACAAACCCTCCCTATTTAATTCTATGTTGATTATAAACTTGTCAGTTTCGTTTTCCGCCCAAATCTTTCCACCATGCAATTCTACTATATTTTTTGCAATAGCTAATCCTAATCCTGATCCTGAAACTTCTGAGTTTCTTGATTCATCTGTCCTATAAAATCTATTAAATACTTTTTCTAGGTCTTTTTCTAAAATTTTATCAACTCTATTTTCAAAGCTTATAATAACATTTTCATCATTTTCATATAAATTTATATTTACATCGCTTCCTTCAACACCGTATTTAATAGCATTTCCTATAATATTTTCAAAGACTCTTGCTATTTTGCTAGGATCCACTAATAACTCCACTTTGCTATTTTCAAAATTTTTCTTAAAGCCTATATATCTTTCTTTTGCTTGAATTGAAAGTTCACCTATGCTTTGCTCTATTATTTCTATTATATTAACTTTCACTTTTTTAAGTTTAATGCCACCACTTTCAAGCTTAGAATACTCAAATAGATCATCTATTAAAACCTTTAGTTTTTTAGAATTTTCTAAAGAAATTTTTGCATATTTATCTTTATCTTCAAAACTCGTGTTATCATCTGCTGCAAGCTGAATGTACCCAATCAATGCTGTAAGAGGCGTTCTTAAATCATGAGATACATTTGTTATAAGCTCACTTTTTAATCTTTCCACAGCTCTTTCTTCTTCTATTTTATTTTTTAGATTAGTAGACATATTATTTATTTCCCCTGCTAAAGTTGCTAATTCATCATAGCCTTCAACTCTTATTTTGTAATCTAAATTCCCCTCAGAAATTTTATTTATACCACTATACATATATTTTATATATTCAGTTCTTGTTCTAATTAATAAATAAATTAATATTAAAACAATTATCATATTTGAAACTGATTTTATAAGAATAATACCTAAAATAACAGTAGCTAATAGTTCTCTTGTTACACTTCCAAATATTATTTTTTTAACTCTGTTTTTCAATTTTAACTCATCATATCCATTTAAATCTATTGTATTTTCTAAACTTCCTTGAGAAATTGTTTTTATATAGTTACTTTTTCTTATATACAATAAGTAAATTAATATTATAATTATATATATTATTATATCTGATATGGGACTTGGTATAAAAGATACAATTAATGCCACAAAAGCAAAACTTAAAATAATAGTTAAGAATAGTTCTCTTGTTACACTTCCAAATATTAATTTCTTAATTCTATTTTTCAATTTTATATCCCACTCCCCATACTACCTTTATGTATTTAGGTTCCTTAGGGTTAATCTCAATCTTCTCTCTTATATTTCTTATGTGTACAGCCACAGTATTATCTGCATTATTAAAAGGTTCATTCCATACATTATCATAAATTTGTTCTGTACTCATAACCCTACCTCTATTAAGTGCTAAAGTTTCTAATATAGAAAATTCTAAGGGAGTAAGCCTAACAAAGACTCCCTCAACAAATACTTCTCTTGATGCTCTATTTATAGTAAGTCCATCAATAATTATCTCATCCTCATCTTCTTTTTTCGCTTCATTAAAATTAAAACATCTTCTAAGTTGAGATTTTACTCTTGCAGTAAGTTCTAATGGATTAAAAGGTTTTGTAACGTAATCATCAGCTCCAACATTTAACCCTAATATTTTATCACTATCTTCATTCTTAGCAGAAAGCATAATAATAGGAAGTTTTCTTTCTTCTCTAATTTTCAGACACGTCCTTATTCCATCCAATTTAGGCATCATAATATCTAAAATTATTAAATCAATATCATTGTTTTTAAGTTTTTCTAAGGCATCAATACCATCACAAGCAGTAATAACCCCTAATCCTTCATTTATTAAATAAATTTCAATTAACTCTCTTATATCTTTTTCATCATCCACTACTAATACTGTATTTTTTTCCACGAATTATAGCCCCTCTCTTATTAACCATAACCATTTAAGTAATTAAT
The DNA here is from genome assembly GCF_018919175.1 of Clostridium simiarum. Classification (GTDB taxonomy): domain Bacteria; phylum Bacillota; class Clostridia; order Clostridiales; family Clostridiaceae; genus Clostridium_L; species Clostridium_L simiarum. The sequence goes on from NZ_JAHLQL010000001.1 coordinate 1,663,977, forward strand.
TCATAATATTATTAAAATGCCACGAAACAGTAAATCAAAATTACCCAATTGCAAGTTCAAACTCTTTTATGAAAATCCACTTTTGGATTTATAAAAGAGTTTGAATTAAGCTAACTAAGCCTTTAAATTCTGCTTTTTACACCTTTTATCATTAACAGTATGTGCCGCAAATAATATTACCAGTGGCATCACAGGATAGGCATATCTTTCAAATGTAAAATAGGGTAAATATATAATATTAAAATAAACTACTACCATAATCAAAAACTTAAGATTCAAACTTTTATCCTTATGTTTTATCATACCATAAAGAGCCCAAAATAAAATTACAAGATGATAAAGAATTACAGGAACATATGGTATTTTAAATACCTTTGCCCAATAAAAAGGAGCTCTCCAAAAATAATAAGTTTTCCCAAAAGTATACCAAGCTATATATTTAAATGGTTCTTTTTTTCCATAGGTCTTTAATCTGTCAAGTCCTGCTTTTATTTCATTTTGGTTACTTTCTATTGCATCTTTTCCTTCTACAAAAGGCACTCCCAAACCTTTACTTTGATTATAATTAACAAAGGTCCCTTGCAAAAATGGATTTCCACTAGATTTTGTAAACAAAATTACTCTATCAAAAACTTTATAATTTCTTATCCACCAAGGTGTCATAACGGCACAAAATACAGTTGTTACTACAACAGTATACTTAACTATTTCACTAAAACTATACTTGTTTTTTATCCACATAATTAAAACCAAAAGTGGGTAAGCAGCAATGGTCGGTCTATATAAACAGGCTACTGCCCAAACAATTCCACCTAATATATATAATTTTAAACTTTTCTTTTCAATTGCATAAATACTTATGTAAATTAGAAGCAACAGCAAAAATTTAAAAATAACTTCCATTAAAATAAGGTTTGCTGCATAAATTTCAGCTACATATAGTGCATTCATAAGACATGCTATTAAAGCTACTTTACTATTAAATACTTTTTTTCCTATTAAAAATAACAAATGTAAGCTTGCTACTTGCAATATTACTTGAAATATTTTAAATGCTATAACTCCATTTATCTTACCGAAAATAAACATGAAAAATGAGAGTACAATAGTTAATCCTGGCATTATATAAACCGTGGATTCTCCTACATTGTGATAAGACAGTATATTGTTATCTACAAACTCCCATGCGCTCCTAATATATCTTACATCATCATTATTAAATTCTTCCATGCTTCCTAAAAGTAGCGAATCTCCATTGGCAAATACAGAAAAAATAGCTACTGCCATAAAAACTACTTCAATAATTATTAAATAAATCTTTAATCTTTTTTCTTCATTCATATCTCTTAATTTCTTCATACCCCTTACCCCTTATCCTATTATTAAATCATTACTTTTTATGATGCATTAACCACTTTACAAGATATAAATCTCTTCTACCTTATCCTAATTAAAGCACCTTATAAAAAATTATAAAAGTCCAATTATTTTTGATATTATTAACCTTTCATTAAGTATAATAAAATCTATATATAATAATTAAATAAAATATTCATTATACCTTTTAATGATATCTAAAAATCACTTTTACTCCTTCCAATCTTACATAAAATTTGTTCTATAGCAAAATAAATATACTAATATAAATACCTTATTGTTTTATTTTTCTTCAATTCTATCTTTTAATATAGAATTTTCCTGTATAAGTTTCGTTAATTTTTTCTGCATATTAGAAATTACTATCATCAAATAAAAAATCATCACTAAGCTAAATATTATACCCATTAAAAACAAAAACGCTGGCGGGTACATTATCCCTGTAACCTTTGCTAAAGATTCTATAATTGTTGAATTCACTGAAAATATCATTAAAATTAAGCTTACTAAAATCCATAACAAGCCACTCTTAAATTCCAAACTTCTTTTTCGAATAAATATAATACTTATAACTAGGAAAAAAAGTGAGATCATAAAACAAAATAACTTCATTGTAACACCCCTTTTTTACTAGGTTGTATAAGTGAAGCCAAAGTTACTTTTACCATATAATACACAGATTTTATTGGTGTTATAGAGGATTTTCCTCCTTGCCTTTTATTCATATTAACACTGATTTCTTTCACCTTAAGACCATTTTTTACAGCGTATACTATAGTCTCAACTTCTGGATAATCTTGAGGATAATAATTTGCGAAAAGGCTGATTCCTCTTTTGTTAACCATCCTATAACCAGAAGTAGTGTCATAATATGGACTCTTACATAAAAAAGATACAAGTTTTGAAAAGTATTTTATTCCAAGCTTCCTGCATACACTAGGCTTATAATTTGATTTACTAATAAACCTTGAACCAATTACCATGTCAGCATTACTCTCATTAAGTTCTTTAGCTAGCCTTCCTAAATCCTTTGAGCTGTGTTGCCCATCCCCATCAATTTGTACCGCTGCATCATAACCATTATAAAGTGCATATAAATATCCTGTCTGCATAGCACCACCAATACCTAAGTTACTACTTAAATTTAAAACCCTTGCTCCTGCCTTTTTAGCTTCTAATTCTGTATTATCCTTTGAACCATCATTTATAACTATAATGTCAAATTTAATATTACTACTTTTTTCAAAATTACTATCTTTAATTGCCTTTACCACTTTATATATATTTTTTTCTTCATTATAAGCTGGAATTATCACTAAACATTTCATAATTATATCTAACCCTTTCTTTCAAAACTATAAAGGAGAAAATTTAGCTTCTCCTAGGAAATGCAAAAAAGAAAAATTATAATTAATAAAAATTCTTTTGACCTTAATTTAATAACTATTTCCATTTATACTAATTATTATAAAGCATATTATTTAAGAAATACTTAATGAAATTATGAAGATTTAATGAAGATAGCTAGGGACGGTTCATAACTTATCACTTTTAATTGTTTAATAAGTTATGAACCGCCCCTAAATTTTAAAATGCTAAACTAATTCTTTTAATTTAAGTGTCATGACCTTTGAGCAGGTCATTACTGTGACTCCAATCACACTTTCTAAACAAATAGCATATAATAATGTTGTAAGTCTATGAAAGGAATGAACCGTATGTATAATGTTTATCAAACATATCCATGCCCTTATTTCGTGAACAACGCAGACATTATGTATAATGCTTTTAGAGGGTATCCATACCCTTACTATGTTGATACACCAATGTATAATCCTGACTTTTCCAATCAGTTTGCTAACCAGTATGTGCCTTTTACTGATGAACTAGAGTACGATCCAAGATTTAATTTTTGGCAACCTGAAGCTGATTATGGTTTAATTGAATTGAAGGATTATGGCCCAGATCCCTTTGTAGTTAATATCGAGGAAGCTACCAAGCAAAACAATAATTTTCGTACCGCTTTATGGACAGGAGATCATTTGCAACTTACCTTGATGAGCATCGGGGTTGGTGAAGATATAGGTTTAGAAGTTCATCCCCATCTTGATCAATTTATACGTATTGAAGAAGGTGAAGGAGTTGTTATGATGGGTGATCGAAGAGATAACTTGAGTTTTCAAGAAAGAGTATATGATGACTTTGCATTCATTATTCCTGCTGGAAAATGGCATAATCTAATCAATACAGGTGATAAACCAATTAAATTATACTCTATCTATGCTCCACCTCAGCATCCAAAGGGCACAGTTCATGAAACTAAAGCAATTGCTGAAGCTGCTGAAAAACACTAATTTACTAATATAAAAAAGAAAAATTGAAAAATCTGTAAAAACAGCTTTCTATGATTAAATTAATTTATCATAGAAGGCTGTTTTTATGGTAGGAAGAAAGATTTATATTCCAAATTACTCCTTTATACTAAATTTTCATTTAAATAACTTTTACCTAAAAATCCAATAGTTGATAATAACATGATATTAGTATATTCTCAATGACTTTTGAAGGAACATACATACCATAAAGTATTTTGTATCAAAGGGATCAAATAAGTAAATTTTCGTGTCAGCCTCACCTTCTCAAAGTTGGCGTCAATCTACTACGCTTAGTGGATCTATCCCTTGGACATGGCATCCTCAAAAATGTTAGTGGCATCTACCAATACTTCCTTGATTTTTGTTTAACACGCTTTTAAACTGCGCCCTATAAGAGAAAGAACCAGTAAGTTGACAGATAAAATCCCAATTAATATCTTCATATTATTAACCTCACTTTTTGTTTTATTGAAACTATTATAACAAATGTGACTTAAGACCCATGTTAAGAAAAACATCACACTTACAATATTGACCGAGTGGTTTGTTTTTGCTATAATAAAAATAGACCACATGGTCAATATTGTCTTAAAGGAGAAAAATGTAATGAAGCGAGAAGAGAAAAATTTGCAAAGTAGAAAGAAAATCCTTGACAGCGCCTTGCGAGAGTTTGGTGAAAAAAGCTATTCACAAGCGTCTCTAAATATAATTTGCAGTGCCGGAAATATTTCAAAGGGAATTATTTATCATTATTTCAAAGATAAGGATGAGCTGTTTTTATGCTGTGTAAAAGACTGTTTTGATACGCTTGTTAGTTATATTGAAAAGGGGCATTTTGATAGCACTGATTTTCAAAGCTATATGCAATCATACCTCAATTTGCGGTATCAATTTTTTCGTGAAAATCCATATTACAGTAATATCTTTTTTAATGCCGTTTTGCAGCCACCAAAGCATTTGACCCTAAGAATCAAAGAATTACGAAAAGATTTTGATGCGCTGAATCTCAGGTGTTGCAAAAATATATTAAATCAAATCACTTTGAGAGATGGTATCACAGAGAAGGAAGCCATTGAATATTTTTCTGCCCTTGAAGAAATGTTCAATGGTTATTTTCAAAGCAAAGCCTATAAAGGCGCTGACTTTCACGCTCTTGTGGAAGACCATGAACTGAAACTGCCAAAAATACTCAACATTATGCTTTACGGTATCGCAAAGGAGGAATCAAATGAATGATACTTTCAATTTTTAGACTATTTGTGGCAGTTCTTGCTGCTTTTCTTGTAGGTAAGCTTGTATCAAAAATCAAATTACCGGCCATCTTAGGCTGGCTTTTAGCAGGAATGGTGCTGGGACCGCATGCGTTAGGGCTTATGAATGATACAATCTTAAATGCGCAGTGGTACCAAGCGGTGGTTCACATTTTGGAATGTGCTGTAGGACTTCTAATCGGCACAGAACTTGTATGGAAAAAAATCAAAAAGACGGGTAAGCAAATCATCATTACAACTTTAACCCAGTCATTGGGCACATTTTTTATGGTGAGTGCGGTGTTTAGCGTGGTATTTTATTTTTCTGGCATTCCGCTTTATCTTGCAGTGATTTTCGGCGGCATAGCCCTTGCAACAGCCCCAGCTCCGGCGCTTTCCATTGTGAGTGAATTCAATACAGACGGCCCAGTAACCAAAACCTTAATTCCTATGGCTGCTCTTGATGACATCGTAGCTGTGATTGTGTTTTTTTCAACTATATCCATTATATCTGCTAATATTTCAGATCAGAAGCTTCCGATGTACATGATCCCCCTTGTTGTCTTACTGCCAATTGTGATTGGTATTGCAACAGGACTTCTTTCAGGACTTGTACTAAAAAAAGAGCGCTTTTTAAAGGCAACATTACTAATTTTGATTGCCGCAATTTTGGTGACCGCAGGTGTGGGATTTGTATTTAACAACTTAATTATGCCAAAGCCGGTGTTGAACTTTATGCTCATGGGAATGGCCTTTTCTGCCACCTTCTCCAATATGGTTTCCGAAAAAAAGTTGGAACAGATGATGTGTGCCTTCAATCCAATTCTCGGGATTTCTATGATTGTGGTAATATTAAACCTTGGCGCACCTCTTGATTACCATTTGATTTTAGGAGCAGGAATATTTACAGCTATTTATATTTTGGCAAGAGCCTTGGGCAAATATGGCGGAGCGTATTTGGGAGCAAACATCACCCACTCCCCGCAAACCGTAAAGAAATATTTAGGTCTTACCTTGCTGCCACATTCTGGCGTATCCCTTATGTTCACTGGCATTGCTGTTTCAGTTTTGACCCATCCTGCTCCCGAATGTGCAAAAATCATTCAAGGAACAATGGCAGCGGCGGCAGTGATCAACGAAATTATTGCTGTTATCGTTTCTAAAAAAGCCTTTGAATGGGCAGGAGAATTCAATAAAAAAGGGGAATAGATGTCCGATTCTTTCTATGGCATTTTATACTTTGAAAATGAATGCACAGGCAAGTTTTTATAAATGTAGTACCGTAAGGTTACAAAAAACTTCACGAAATCTACCGTCAGCTTCTTAGTGAAAGAAAACAGTAATTTGATAGCATGTTGACTCTTTTTGCAGTCACAGAGGAATGCCGTGAAAAATGACTTGTTACATTAAATGTGTTCCTATATGGATACAGCCTAACATAAAGAAATGACATTGAACCTCTCGCTCAATGTCATTTCTTTTTTATAATACAGTTTGAAATGTGATGCCGCTGCTTTCATTTTCTGAAACTACGATTTATCCGTTACTCCGATGACCTATACTTTACTTTCAGCTACCTCTATCTATTTCTTTTTAAAAATAATCCCACACCACTTAGAATTGTTAATGCTCCAATTATAATTATTACTGTAGAGCCAAATAAATTACCTGTCTTAGGGAGAAGATTAATTATCTTATCTGCAAGCTTTTCAGCTTGGTTCTTAACCGTAAACCTTTGAGTTTCCGGAGAATTAACCTTAACTTCTAGTTCTTCTTTACCTAGGATATATCCCTTAGGAGCCTTGGTTTCTTTAATTGTGTAACTACTATAATCCACATCATTAAAGATTACAACTCCATTGTTATCAGAAACTACTGTAGTTACTTCTTTGCCATCTCTATCATATAAAGTAAACTCTGCTCCTTGAAGTATCTTTCCATTCATGTCAGTCTTAGTAATTACAATTACACCCTTAATTCTGTTGTTTACTACTTCATAAGTGTACAATTCTCTATCTTTATCCACAAAGACCTTTATAGTACCTTCTGAGGCTAAATACCCTTCAGGAACTTTTGTTTCTTTTATAGTATATTCACCATAAACAAGATCTTCAAATAATAGAGTTCCATCTTCTCTTGACACAGAAGTTTTAATTTCTTTGCCTTCTGCATTATATAATGTAAACTCGGCACCCTTAAGAGGTTCCTTATTTTCATCTAACTTTTTCACTTGAACAGAACCTCTAATTTTTCTATTAGAAATACTTTCTGGATTTGATTTTACAGTGATATCGTTTTCAATTATATTAGCAGTTAATACTTCATCTGAAAGAACGTATCCTTCTGGTGCCTTTGTTTCTTTGATAATGTACTTACCATACTCTATATTTTTAAATTCTACTCTTCCACTCTCATCACTTATAGCTGCTGCTATTGGTTTTTCAAAGTTTGTGTCTGTCTCTTTATAAAGCTTAAATTCTGCTCCTTGTAATGGTTCTTTCTCTTCCCCTAGTTTAATAAATTCTATATTTCCTTTAATTCTTATATTAGAAATACTTTCAGGATTTGCCTTTACAGTAATACCACTTTTAGTTATATTCGCAGTTAGTACTTCATATGAAAGAACATATCCTTCTGGTGCCTTTGTTTCTTTAATATTGTACTTGCCATACTCTATATTTTTAAATTCTACTCTTCCACTCTCATCACTTATAGCTATTGCTATTGGGTTTTCAAAGTTTGTGTCTGTCTCTTTATAAAGCTTAAATTCTGCTCCTTGTAATGGTTCTTTATCTTCCCCTAGTTTAGTAAATTCTATATTTCCTTTAATTCTTGTATTAGAAATACTTTCAGGATTTGCTTTTACAGTAATACCATTTTCAATTATATTCGCAGTTAGTACTTCCTTTGAAATAACATATCCTTCTGGCGCCTTTGTTTCTTTAATATTGTACCTGCCATACTCTATATTTTTAAATTCTACTCTTCCACTCTCATCACTGATAGCTGTTGCTATTGGGCTTTCAAAGTTTGTATCTGTCTCTTTATAAAGTTTAAATTCTGCTCCTTGCAATGGTTCTCTCTCTTCCCCTAGTTTAATAAATTCTATATTCCCTATTATTTTATTTTCTCTAATTCTTTTGTTGGAAATACTTTCAGGATTTGCTTTTACAGTAATACCACTTTTAGTTATATTCGCAGTTAGTACTTCCTTTGAAAGAACATATCCTTTTGGTGCTTTTGTTTCTTTAATATTGTACTTGCCATACTCTATATTTTTAAACTCTACATGTCCACTTTTATCGCTTATGGCTGTAGCTACAGGTTTTTTATAGCTTGTATCTGCTTCTTTATAAAGCTTAAATTCTGCTCCTTGTAATGGTTCTCTCTCTTCCCCTAGTTTAATAAATTCTATATTTCCTTTAATTCTTGTATTAGAAATACTGTATGGATTTGCTTTTACCACCTCTCCATCTTCAGTAATAGAAGCCTTTAATATTTCATCTGAAAGATTATATCCTTCTGGGGCTTTTGTTTCCTTTATAGAATACTCTCCATATTCTACATTTTTAAACTGTACTTTTCCATCTTTATCACTTATAGATGTAGCTAATGGATTCTCATAGGCTGTATCTGAAAGCTTATAAATTGCAAATTCTGCTCCCTCAAGGGGGTTATCATTATCTCCATTTTTAAAGAATTCAATTTCACCTGTAATTGATCTATTTTTATAATTATAGACTATATTTTTTTCATCTTGGCTATTTTTAAGTTGGAATTTATATAATTCATTGCTTAGAACATATCCTGTAGGAGCCTCTTTTTCTCTAACATAATAGTCTATATCAAACTTTAATTTGTCAAATACTACCTCTCCATTAACTCCTGTAAGCTCAGAAGTTCTTATAACATTTTGATACTTATCAAGAAGTTCAAATACAGCTCCTTCTAGCTTGATATCTTCATTATTACTGTTAACCTTTACAACCTTAATGCTACCAGTTTCACCAACTCCACCACCGCCAGCACCTTGGAATATAACATCAACTTTACTAGAGCTTGATGATTGTATTAATCCCGTTCCCTTAAAGGATATAGAGTTAGTAAAGGGTGACTTTTTCTTATCTACCACATCAGTTCTAAAGGCTAAAATATAAGCTTCTTCTATTGTAGAAGGCAATGTAAATGTAAACTCTCTTGTTGCAGTATTATATTTTACATTGTCTTGATCTAGAGTAATCTCTTCTCCTTTTAATAGAGTTCCATCTGGATTTAAAGTCTGCTTGTACAATTTTATAGAGGTGGTATCAAGCTCAAGCCCTTCTTGAAGTGTATCTGTTAAAACAGCATCTTTAATTAATATTTCATTAGCATTAATGGTTACATTCCAATCAATATAAGAATTACCTTTAGTATAATCAGCTTTTTTATCTATTAAAGTACTTTTTATCTTCCCTGTACCTTTACTTTCTACACCACCGGGTACTAAATCAGTTATTAACTTTGCAGTATTATTAAATACCTTTTCTCCATTAGTATTAAATATAGAAGTATCGGTAATCTTCGTTTTAAAAGTTATTATTTGTTCATCTTTAATTTCACTTGGAAAGCTATAAGTTAAGATTTTAGTAGTTTCATCATACTTATAATTTGTTGCTTCTGCAGCATTTCCATTAAGCATAACGGAATTTGGAACAAACTCTTGCCCTTCATTTATAGCATCTGTAAAATAAGCATTTGTAAGAAGCATTTTATTTTTATTAACTACAACCTTCCAGGTAATTTCTCTTGTTACATAGTTATAATCTTTGCTAGATTTATCTATAACTTGGCTCTGTACTTTTTGTTCACCCTGCCCCTGAGATTGTACAATATTGTCTCCTGTTAATTTGACAACATTATAATAGTTTTCATTTCTATTTCCTGCAAAAACATTAGGGTCTGTTACTTTTGTTTTGAAGGTTATTACATAAGTTTCACTAATATCACCACTAAAAGTGTAGGTTAATGTTCCAGTTTTCTCTTTATCACTTACCACTTTATCATAGTTAAAACTTCCACCAGGATAGCTTTTATCTATAGTAGCAGAACCCTCAACATATTCTTGTCCTAATCTTATTTCATCGGTAACCACTGCATTTTTTATAGCTATCTTATTATGATTCACCACAACCTGCCAAGTTATCTCTCCTGTGGCTGCATTGTACTCTTTTCCATACTTATAAATAATACTAGTAGGTACTCCTACGCCCTTATTATCTGAAGCATTGCTTGGTACTCCATCACCAATTAAAGTTACTTTATTATTATAGTTTTTTGATGTATTAGAATTAAATGCCCCTTCATCCGTTACATCTGTTGAAAATTCAATTTTATGAGGCTCATTAATAGCCATTGGGAAAGTATAGATGAATTTTTCTCCATTTATAGTGTAGTTATCTTTAGTTGAATTTCCGTCTATCTTAACACTATCAAGTGTAAATGTTAATCCCTCTGGTATGTCGTCTGTAACTACAGCATTAGGTATGCTTTGAGCATTATTGTTTACATAAATAGTCCAGTTAATTCTCTTCGTCTTTTCATCATATTTACCATCTTTTCTAATAAAGTCTGTAATAATTTCAACTGATGCCTCATTAGAATCTACAGTAGTTCCATCATGATTAAAAATTGCCTTATTATACTCGTATACTGTAGCTCCTTCATTTTCAAAAGCTTTTGGATTTACTACCTTAGTTTTAAAGGTAATTATTTGTTGCTTTTCTATTACATCTGAGAAATTATAAGTTAACTTATTGCTAATACCATCATAACTGTAATTTGCTGTATCCGCATTAGCTCCATTTATTTTAACAGAGTCTGGTATAAACTCTTGCCCCAATGAAATATTGTCCACAATTTGGGCATTATTCACCTTAACATTTTCTGGATTTACTATTACCTTCCAAGTAATCTCATTTTTAGAAGCATCATAACTTCCTTCTTTCATAACAGAAGCCTTAGGTATTTCAGGTTGTTTAAAATTTACATTAATTACAATCGGTGAAGAGTTTCCTCCGACTTCAAATTTAATAGGTACTGGATCAGTACCTCCTATTTGATTTGGATCAAATTGAGTATCAATATAAAAGTATCCAGAAACATTGGAATTGCTTTCAGCAAATTCATTAAAAGTAATATTAACCTTTCCATCAGTGCCTATTGTAACCTTTGCAATAGTGTCACCATTATCAAGAGTAATAGGAAAATTTAGTGTATTTATAATTTGTATTTCCTTAGGTATTTGCATAGTATAAGTATCACCATTTTTTACTGTTCCCTGATTTAGTATGCTAAATTTATAGGTCAATTTAACTTCAGCATTCTTACTTATAGGATTTGATGACTCATTTATAGGATTTCCTTTACTATCAGTTAAAGTTACCTCAGTTATAAATGGAAATGTACTTGTAACATCTGCTGATCTAACTTGCACAGCAGGAATAATAGAGAAAATTTGTAAAATTACAGCAATGAATGCCGTAAAAATAGATAATTTCTTCTTTTGTTTAATGTTGTATCTTTTTTTTCTCATAAAAAAACCCCTTTTATAATTGTTTTTAGCAATAAAAAAAACCGACATTAAATTAATAAATGTCGGTTGCACTACTGACTCGGTATATACAAAGTGCCCAAATTAGTATATACTTCAAAGTCTCCATAAAGAACTCTTTATTTATTCTTTTTTCATATTGCTCGTTAACAAGTATATCTCTATATTTATTACCTATCTATCTACTTTTTGCTTAAATATATACTAATATTTGCTATATTTGGTTTTAAACTTTAAATATTCTATATAATCATAGTGGAATTGAAAGCTATTCTTTAATAAAAAATTAAATTATTCTATCTAATATTATTAGCTCTACTCCATGAACTGGTATACTCATTCTATCCATGTACTTCCCTTGTAATTTTAATTCCTTTATCTCAATTTTAGGTTGAGCCTTTCCCTTTAAATATTCAAGTTCTTCTTTGTGCATATTTTCTGGAGCTCCTAGTTCTATCCAATCATCAAATACAGAGCCATTTTCTCTATTTAATTTATAATTTGTTATTTTATAATAGCCATTAAGACCATTTATACTAAACTCTATTTCCTTTAATGCTTTTACTTCATATATTGAATATCTCTCTTTATGATTTAAAGCAGAGATATCACCATGTAAAAACAAATCATCAAAATATGCATAATTATATACTAATATCTGTATACTTTCATCTTTCTTAGTTACTATATAATCTTCTCCTTGTTGAATAACCCTGTCTCCTAACTTAGATAATAAATAATATGCATAGTAAGATGGTTTTTTTAATCCATCTTTGTTGAAAAGACCAAATCCTCCATGAAAGGATGAAATTCCTAATTTACTTTCTTCAATTAAGTCAGTAAAAGTCCAATAGCCTAAAGATTTAGTAATTCCTACACATTGCAAAACATTTTTTATAATGAAGGTTGCTACATAACTTGTGTCATGAATTAAGTTTCCATTTAGTGATGAAGCATTCCACTCAGTTACATGAATTTCAGTATTACTACTATTAAATACTTCTTTTAGTTTGTGATTCACAGACTTTAAAGTATTAAAAGTATGATTTTTATCATAATAAATTTTCTTAATTCCGGATATTACCTTTGATGTGTTTTTATGATCTTTATTCTGAAGAATATTTTCCTCTACTCCTTCTGAAGAAACGTACTCTGGATATATATGTACAGATAAAAAATCTAATGAAACTATATTTTTATTACAAAAATATAGAAAATCTTCCAGCCAGCAACTTCCTAATATAGCTCCATGAGTTATTGACGGTCCTCCAACTTTTAACTCTTCTGAAATAGATTTAATTGCTAAGGCGGTTTCTTTATAAAATTCAAAATATTCTTCTTTACTACCAGCCCAGAAATAATATTCATATTCAGGTTCATTCCAAACCTCAAAATACCATGTTTCTACTTCTTTTAATCCATATCTATTTATACAGTGCTTTATAAACTCTTTCACTAAATCAGTCCATAGATTTATATGCCTTGGAGGAGAAATATTGCCTTTCCACCAGAAAACTGTATCATCTGAACTTTTTAGTTCAGATGGCATAAAGCTCAGTTCTATAAAGGGTTTTATATTAATTTCCTTAAAAAAATCAAAAAGCTCATCTACATAACTCCAATTATATTGTACTTCCCCATCTTCTGACTTATTATATATCATCATCTCATCCATAAATATTCCATGAAATCTTATATATTCAAAGCCTATTTGTTTCTGCATCTCCTTAAGTTGTCCTTGAAGGTTATTTCTTAATCCTTCTGAAGCCCTACCAAAGGTTGCAAGCTTTTTCCAATAATGTTTAAAGCTCTCCCCCTCATATTTTGCATCTACAAAAATTCTATCTATATTACCTTCCTTTTTATACTCTTCTTTATCTTCTGTGTTAGGTATTGATATATAGCAATATAGTTTTTTTAAGGCCGCATTTCTATCCACATCTAAGTAAGTCCCAATCTTGTTATTTTCCCTATTGGATTTAATACTTTTATGGTTAGAAGTTAATAAACCATCTCTATATTCTGTGGGAGAACAATTATACTCTCTCTTAAAAAGTCTATTAAAAGAATTTATACTAGGAAATCCACTAACATAAGCTATGTTTGTTATAGTGTCATTACTATTTGCAATCATACTTACTGCATTATTCAATCTTATACTATTTAAATAATCTTGAAATGACATACCAATTTTATCCTTAATAAAGTGAGATAAAAAATGATAATTGAGATGCTGTCTTTCTGCAATTTCCTTTAAGGTAACGTTTCTCCCCATATTCTCATCAGCATAATCTATTATATTTTTAATTCTAATAAGATCCTTATCACTAATTTCCTGGCTTTTAGCTTCTATTACGTCATAATGAAAATTATTAATTAAATGCTCTCCTAACAAATACAAGTAGCTACCAATTATTAACTCATATCCTTTGTTTTTTTTATTTAAGCACCAGGTAATATTAGCAATATAGTGTATAATAATATCAAATTTGTTTTTTTTGCCACCTTCTTGAGAAAAATATTTGCAATTAAATCTCATATTTTTAAACTTTGGAAAACAATGTTTGTAAAATTCCGGATCTATTTGTACTGCCAATAATACATTTTTATCCTTAGTTTTTCTAGTACTGTGAAGTTCATTAATGTTAATTAAAATCAAATCACTTTCTTGAAGAAGATATGTTTCTTTACCTATGCTAACATTGACACTTCCCTCTAATACAAAGATAATTTCAATTTTATTATGCCAATGCAAATCAAGTTCATTAACACTATGTATAATAGTTTTTACAGGAATTGCTTCCTCCCCCATTACAACTTCATATTTGTAACTCATAAATCTCCCTCCCTTATTAGTAAAACTTCAAGTATAAATTTGTATCTATTTCATCTACACTTTTATTTGGTAAATATCTATCTTTCAAACTTTATTGTTCCAAATTCTATTTCCATATTATAAGGCTAATATACAAATACTCTAATTCTATAAGAAAATTCACAAAGCTACTTATTCCAATATCATCTAATACATATGTATCCATCCCCCAACCCCAATCTGTAACCTTTAATGTAAAAAATTAACTTACTATATTGTACCATTTAGTTTGTGTTTTTTCTACAAATTTTATATTATATGGTACAGATAATAAAAACCTACTAAAACTTTATTTTAAAATAAATATGTGAATTTTGAGCTGATATCTATTACACACAAGCACAGCATCATACACTTTAGTTAACAAATCGTAATTTTAATGTTTGAAACTATATTTTTAAAAAGGAGTAAGAGATTTCTCCCTTACTCCTACTATAAGTCCTATCTTGTTTCACTTATGTTTTTTCCCTAAAAATCCTGCTGGTTTGTGCTAGTATAAAGTAGTGAATAGATAATACAAACTAAATAGAATAGTATTTACTTAAGAAAGGAATATTCGCAGATCAGTAAGAACAAAAGGTATACAGCTGATTATAAAAAAGGATATCCTTAATTACTAAAACAATTCATCCAATAAAATATAGTACTTTATTTTTTCCCAGTCAGGTTCTATACCAAGCAAATCAAAAAACAACTTTACATATTTTTCTTCTCCAATATCCTCTCTAATAGACCTGATACAAAAAGCAATATCATACCATTTGTCTGCCTTTCCGCTTCTTCCAAGATCAATAAATCCTCTTATTTTATTATTTCTTACTAAAATATTGCTATCCCCTAAGTCACCATGTGAAAAGACTAATTCTTCTCTTGGCTTATTATTCTTTAAAAACTCATATAGCTCACCTGGTTCTTTGAAAGGGGTATCCTTTTCCCAATTTTCACAATCCACATCAGCTAAGTTGTTATTCAACATATAATCCAATTCGGTTAATCGACTATCTGTATTATTATTAAAAGGACAATCAGAGATGTCTATAGATTGAAAGCGCTTAATGCACTCAGCATATAATTCAACAATCTTCTTAGGATCTTTATGTATTTCATATTCTTCGTAGCACATAACACCATCTACCTCACTCATAAGAAGATAGTTAAAGCCTTCATACTTTTCAAAGTGTAAAACCTCTGGAACAGGCAATTTGCCTTTTAGCCATAGCATCATATCCTTTTCACGTTCAACATCATATGTGGTTCCTTTATATCTACTATCCGTCATTTTTAAATATAAATTCTCACTTTCTCCCACTAATTTATATACTTTGGCAGGAGACATCCCCTCCGTATCTTTTATCCAACGGTACTTTTTAATTAGTTTATTTAATTCTAATGATATTTTCTCATTGTTCATTTATATCTTCCCTTCTGATGTTAGTTTGAATTTACTTGCAGAAACTTTGAAATAATTCACAAAATAAATAATGGTGCATCTGCTACTTAGCAGTAAAAATTTTTCATATATACATTCTAAAAAATTATGAATCTTTTATAAATCTTCTCATTAAACTATGCCACAGCCACCCAAATAAGATATTTTTCATTTCCCATTACTTGGATTATATGATCCTGCATTTCATCAAAATATACATCATGTATTATAGCATATTTTTCTATTTTATATATTATTTACATGATATTTTCAACTAAGTATTTGTTTAAGCTTCCAAAGGCTCAAATCTGTTTTAACTTAACACTAAGTTATATAAAAAATTATTTGACAAATGATATAATTAAAGTTATTATAGATACACAAAGTCTTTTATTGGAGGTGATTTATACATTATGAAGTATTCAAAAGCTACAAATTATGCCCTTCACACCATGCTTTTTCTTGCAATGGATACAACGAATAAACTTGTTAGTGTACAGGATTTAGCAGAAAAACAAAAAGTTTCTCCAACATACTTGTCCAAAATATTGACTAAGTTGGTTAAGGAAGGGATGATTAATTCTTCCTCAGGTGTCAACGGAGGTTATTCCCTTAGTCAAAATTGGGAAGATATTTCATTCTTAGACATAATACATGCTATTGAAGGTAAATCATCTTTATTTGATTGCTGCTTAGATTCCCATTCAGAATGTGTTATAAAAAAAGTAATGCTTTCAGCAGAGGAAAAAATGGAGGAAGAGTTAAAGAATCAAAAAATATCAGATCTTGTTAAGAAAATACCTGTGGATTTGTAATCCACTCTTATTTTTAAATTAATTAAGGATATAAAGAGTCTTTTAAATCTATAATTCATGATTTTAAATTGGGATGGATAAATACTAAATTTAATTAGACTAAATATCTTTCATCAATTTTAAATATTAAACAGTATTATAAAAAAAGTCTACTCATATATCTCTACCGTAATGGATGAAATTAAAAGACTGAATCTTAATTGTTATTTTAGAAAATAATTTTAATCCTAATCATTAGAATTAAAAAGTAAACGGAGGTAAATTTATGCAAATTATACTTTATTTAATTATGGGAATAATTATCGGAATGTTTTTCCCTATTCAAGCATCTATAAGTGCTCGTTTAAGCTCTTACTCAAAAACACCTTTAACAGCTTCCTTCATCGCATTTTCTTTAGGGACAGTGATACTATTCATTATAAATTTAATAGTAAATCCTGCAGGAATCAGCGTTGGAATTGATTTTTCATATCCATTGTATGTTTTTATCGGTGGAGCAATAACTGGTGTTGGCTTTAATGTGGCTAATATCATTCTTTTTTCAAAACTTGGTGCTTCAGTTACAACAGTAATAACTGTAACTGGACAGATGATTGTAGGAATTCTAATCGATCACTTTGGGTGGTTTGGTGTACAAGCTAATCCTATTACTATTACTAGAACAATCGGGACTATCATTATGATTTTAGCTGTTTCATTGGTTCAACCTAAAAAGAAAAAAGATTTAACTATATCGTCAGAAGAAGAGAAAAAGGATAGTAAAATTACTTGGATAATTTTAGGTCTTTTAGCTGGGTTTTTACCACCATTACAAACCGCTATTAATGGAAAACTTCGTGTTGCAACAGGTTCACTTTTAGGAGCTACTTTTATTTCTTTCTTCGTTGGCGCCATTATCTTGCTTATTTTGATATTAATCACTCAACGCAGCTTATATTTTCCTTTGTATGATACTGAAAAAAAACGCATTCCTATTTGGACATACATGGGAGGGATATTTGGCATATTTATTCTAACAGGTAACATTGTCCTATTACCTGTACTTGGATCAGTTCTAACTATTATGATTTTTCTATTAGGACAAATGCTTATGGCATTAACAATCGATCAGTTTGGGATGTTTAATTTACAAAAAAGGAAAATTGATAGTAGAAGAATTGCCGCTATAGTATTCACTATTATTGGAATAATGTTTGTTAAGTTCTTGTAATCTTATATGTAAGAGTAAACACCTATTAAATATATTTAAAAAAACTACCAAGTTACGCTAGTTTGGTAGTTTTGTCTTCTATGACATTTATTTTTATATGGTATATTACTTCAAATCTAACAACCCATTATAAAAAAACAAAGTAGATAGATTTGTTTTTGCACAAATCTATCTACTGTCCCTAATCTTCTAAGAAAAGTGACATAGTCAAGATTTATTTTGTTTTATTAAACATCCAACCTAAAATTAACGGTTAATATCCCCTGTCATACCAATAGAAAACTTTTTAAATCCCATTTTTTCATAATAAGGCTCTAACTTTTCCACACAAAGTAACTGTGGAATTACTCGCCTTTCTTCACAATATTGAACTAGTCTACTTATTATTTCTTTACCTATTCCTCTTGATTGATAATCAGGTAACACGCAAACACCACATATCACTCCTGTTATAACTCCATCAGATATAATACGCCCCATGCCTACCAGCTTATTCTCCTTAAAGGCATATACTGAATACCAGCTATCCATACACATTTGTCTCAGTTCATCCGCTGTTAAATTTAGTGAATTCCATCCTAAAGCATCATATAAATCCAACAATTCTTTAAAATCATTGGGCGGTTCTACTCTATAATCAAACATTTCGGTTATTCGCCTTATAAAAACCTATTTTAAGTTTGGCTTTATTACACATGATTGTTATTAAAAATGTTTCTAATAATAATCATTCCACATCACCATACCATTCTAGTGATTTTCTTTCTAATTCCTTAACAAAGTCATCTTTACCATCACAATAAGCATCTATGTCATTAGGAAACATAGTAGCTAATCTGCTCTTTAGTTCTCCATATTCAAATGCACTCTCTGGATGTGTCCTTAAATAATCACGAACAGCTAAATGCCTTTTAATATCATTGGAGTTGCTTATTTCAAATATATGAATTTGATGGGTTCTATTTTCAAAACCTTTTCTAAAATATCTTCTGCCCACCATTCCAAATTCCCCTTTTGGTTCGTAGCCTAGAGCTTCAAAATCTTTATTATAATAATCAATTTTTGTAATATCTCTTACCACAGGCATAATATCAATAATCGGTTTAGCTTTTAAATTTTCCACTGATGTGCTTCCGATGTGGTAAATATCAACTAGTTCATTTCCAAGTATATTTTTAATCTTTTCAGCTTCTTCCAGATATAAATTTCTCCATTCACTATTATACTCTACAACTTCAACTCTCATATAAACAATCTCCTTTCTAAGTGACAGCCTCCAAGCATCTGTCTTTTTTTGATGTACCAATCTTCAAATGCTTACCAAGCTATCCCCTTTGCCCTATGTTCTTTAATAATTTCAGGATATGCAGAGCATAGGGCAACTTTTATTAATAAAAATAATCTAGTAAAAATCATAACGGATTTAAGAGTTATTTAGGCTGTTGCTGCGTTACACAGTGAATCATGCCGCCATATGCATATAATTTATTTACATTAATGCCCACAACTCTCTTCCCTAGGAATTGACCTTCAATGATTTGAAGGCCTAACTTGTCATGTTTATCACCATATATGGGAACTAATACAACTTCATTTCCAATATAATAATTTAAATAGGAGCCTTTACATCCAGCTTCTTTCACCACTTTTCTTGTTACTGGCACTGGAATAAGCTGAAATGGCTTTCCATCCGTATTTCTTGCTTGTTTTAATTCCTGATAATGTCTTTCGTATGCCTTTGAAAGATACTCTTCACTTTCGTTAAAAGGATCATACTCATAGAGAATGGTATTTTCATTTGAGAAGCGTGCTGCAGCATCAATATGGTAATCCGTTACTTCATTATGGTTATCTTCTCCACGAATTCCGGTTATCCATATAAAGTTTGTTACACCTAAATGCTTGGTTAATGAACTTTGGATTTCTTTTTGACTAAGCATAGGATTTCGATTCTCATTCATAATGGAAGACTTTGCTGCCATAAAGCTACCTTTTCCATTTACTTCTACGCCTCCACCTTCCAAACAAACACTGGTATCAATTTTGGGTATATTATAAATTTTACTTATTTTCATTGGAACCATAGCATCATTCTTATGTGGGTATCTATTTCCCCATCCATTGAAATTCCAATTTGTTAGTAAAATATTGTCCTCCTTGTCTTTCACAAAAATAGGACCATTATCTCTTATCCAAACATCATTGGTTTCTTGGATTAAGAAATCAATTTTATCCAAGCTCACCTTGGCTTCACTTAGCTTCAATCTAACATGCTCTCTTTCTTCATTATTATATACAATGATATGTACATTTTCTCCATAATGAAGTTCTTTTGTGATATTTACCCAAATATCTTCCAGCTTAGTTCTATAATATTTGCCTTTATTGGCTCTACCATGTGGCCATTGAAGCCATGTTCCCTCATGCTTTTCCCATTCTGCAGGCATATAAAATTCAATATTCTCTTTGCCTCTCACCCATTTTCACTCCTTCTATACCTGAAAACTCCCCAATACATGTTCGCTTATACTTGTACTCTTAACAAACCTCATATTCAATATTAAAAAAGGATTTTTTTCTTTATCTGTTTATGATCCATTAACATCACCATAATAGGTATACTCCCCAACAATAATATTAGGACACGTTATGACATATTTGATGTAATAAATATTTTTTTGCTTAGTTTAGATAGATTGCCGTTGAATTAGCTCCACATTGAATAAGCATTTCCTCTTTTAATTCACAGTTTAAAACAGTAAACTATCACAGCCTATACCTTTATTCTTTCTACACTTTGTCGCAGTTTGCAAGACATGCTTTCCAGACTTTGTGCCATGGAGGTAAGCTCCTCTGAGAATGCAATCTGCTCCTGGGTAGAAGCTGCAATCTGCTGTGAGGATGCAGTAACTTCTGCAGACATATTGGCAACAGAGCCAACCTTTTGCATAACCTGTTCTTTTACCTTTACCGCAGACTTAAGTTCCGTATTTATATTTTCAATCTGAGGCAGTATTAGTGAAACTTGGCTCAGTATGTCCTTAAAGGACTCTATTGTATTTTCAACAGTGTCTACCTGTGATTTCATCTTGTCTGAAACAGAATTTGCCGTTTGTGTGACATCCTTGGTTTCCATGGTTACATTGCTGACGAGATCAATGATGCTGTTTGATGAGCTTGAAACCTGCTCTGCAAGTATACGAATTTCCTCTGCAACTACAGCAAACCCCTTACCTGCCTCACCAGATCTTGCAGCTTCAATTGACGCATTCAGAGCAAGCAAGTTGGTCTGTCCAGCCACATTGTTGATTACCGCAGTGATTTCCGTGATTTTTTCCACGCTTGAATTAAGCGTTGCCAGTTTTTCGATTACATACTTAAAGGCATGTCTTATATCTGAAACAGATTGAACCAGTTCCTCGATCTTCAATGAGCCGATATAGGCAGATTCCTTAATTTTTTGGCTTTCACTGGACACATTTCCTACATTAGTGTGGATTATGTCTATGGTATTACCAAACTCACTAAGTAATTCAACAGAATCTGTAAGCATGATGCTTTGCTGTGAAACTGAGTCTGCAACTTTACTGGCTGAGTTTGCAACCTCCATGTTTGAACTTGAAACCTCTTGGCTAGATGAGGAAAGTACATGTGAAACCTTATCAAGACTTATGGTGCTTTGTTTTATGCTACCAATCATCTCACGTAGTATGTTCATTGTGTTGTTCATGGTTTTAGCAAGTATGCCAAATTCATCCTTACTTTCAATTCTCATATTTGCGGTCAAATCGCCTGTAGATATCCTATCTAGTGCAATAACAGTATTCTTAATAGGTCTACTTATCATTTTGGATACTAAATATGCCACTACAATGGCAAAAAATAATGTAAGCAATGCAAAAATCCCAATGCTTTTAATAGTACTTATAACGTTCTTAATGGTACTATCCATTTTACTAGTGACTGAAATCACACCAATTAGCATGCCATCCTTTTTAACTGGAACAGTGATTGTAAAAAAGTTGTCATCTGAAAAATATTCTTGCTTGGAAGAATCCTCTAAAGCTTGCATCACCTCTGAATCGGCATTTGTTCCAACTTTTGATTTGTCTCTGTCAAATATAATCTTTCCACTTGCTTCAGTCAGCTGTATATTGATAATGGACTCTTCTGAATCAACACTTTTATTTATATATTCCTGCACCTTATCCCTATCATCAACCCCTATAGCTTCGATGCTTCGTGCCATCTGATTTACAAATGTATCATTATCAAGCATTTCCCTGCTAAAAATGACCTTAGCACTACCATATCCAACAATTAAAATCATTGCTATCATACTTACTGTAGTTACTATTATAAATGCAGCCATAATTTTCTTTCGAATTGAATTTAACATCTTTATGTCACCTCTAATTTATGGTTTAGAATAAAATGTTTATAGAAAAAATACTTCATAGGTAAGATTTACGATTTCGTTTTATCAGATTGGGATTATACTTATACTTTCTGCATGCAACACACCGTAACATTAAACGATTCGTTACCTAATAACAATGTCTTCCATAAGATCAATCTCCTCTCAAAGTATTATATAATAAATGATTTGTTTAGCTTTTAAATTCTCCCTTTATTTTGATACATTCATTCGGTATGTATCTTGCTATAAAAAAATAGCTATTATAATAAGCAATATAAAATAGCTATTTCTCATTTTATGAAAGGGAATATAATACATTTATTGATTGAATGATCTCTTCTGAAAAAATAGGAACACCCATTGTATCTAAAAGATCTTTCATAAATACAATAATATTATTCAACTCCTCTGATGTCCATGAGTATATCCAGGGATTTATCCAAACGTTAAAAAACAATAAAATCATTTGTGACAATTCATGAGGTTGTGCTATACATATAGTGCCATCTTTTATACATTCTTCTACTATATCCGTTAAAATATCGGAAGCTACACCTAAAGTATCACGCATATAAAGTGCTAATAATTGAGGATTTTTCTGAAGTGGTGGAATTTTTCTGTTACTTGCTTCTTTTTGCGTTGATGTAATTAATAATAAAAAAGCCTCACGCAACTTATCTATTCCAGATAAAGCACTATCATTAACAATTTCTTTTAGACTTCCAAGTCCTTGTTCAATAATACGTTTATTTACTGCATCCATAATCTCTTCTTTGGATTTAAAGTGATGATAAATAGCACCTTTACTTAGATCTCCCAACTCATTTGTTATATCCTGAATGGTTGTGTTTTCATAGCCCTTTGACATAAATAGTTTCGTTGATGTATCAATGATTCGGTTTTCTGTTATTTCAGGATACTTATTCCGCGCCAAATATTTCACCTCCATTTAACATACATACTATTGGTATGTATGTTATCAGTTAAATTATTTGTTGTCAAGAAACATTTCTCTATACCACAACTCATCATCAGACTCACAGTTTAAAGGTAATCAAAACTAGTTTTTAACCAGATAAAGTTTAGGATTTCTTTATTGGAGTATTTCACTGCATTAACCAATATTTGTGTTAAAATAAACTGAAGTGTCTTTTTATCCCATACAATTGGGACATCTTCCACATGAGAAATAACTGTAACTTCTTTTTCTTCAAGTAATGCTTGGAGTTCTAACCCTACATCTTCACAGCAAAGATTCAATGACACACTCTGTAAGCAGTAGTCAATATGAGATCACTGTAATCTTGCATAAGTTTATTGATTGCATTTTCGTATCATCTAATATCTCATTCTACGAAAATGATACTTTGAAAAACCTTTAATATCTGCTAACTTTGCTTATCCCCATTTAGTATTTCCTTTTTACTAACCATCTTGAAGAAGTGGTGCCCACAAATTGTACAACCGTCAGCTTTTAATTCTTCTATTGTACTGTAAGTATCTTCCAAGCTAACATAATGTATGGTATTACAGTTCTTGCAAATGTATTTCCGACGAGTTTTTCTTATTTCACCTGTGTATATTGGAATATCAAATTTTTCTCCCATAATTGGTGATCTTGCAGCTGAGGTTGTCTTCAATAAAAGTATTTGACTGCTATTTCCTAAAATACCTGCGCCTTCATAACGATTAAACTGGGGTATAATTCTTAATGCAGATAATCCTAATTCGATAAACATCTTATGAATTTTCAACATTTCTTCTTGTGATTTATGAGCGTAGGATAAAAACACATTCAAAGAAACAGAATCTTTTAGACACTCTAATCCTCTCGATAAGAATAACTTCATTCCTGCTAATGTATACGGAGGGTCTGTGTAAAAGCAGTCCATTTTATTAAGATACTCCTTGGGAATTGAGTCACGTAAATCAATATTGTAGCAATTAATAGGTAAGTCATATAGTTTTGCAATTTCACAAATATAGTCTAATATTCTTTGATCACTGTCTAAAACATAGATTTTGGTTTTGCATAAATTCATATTGCCGTCATATAAAGTATGTAGCAGCATTCCTATGGAAACGCTGATCAAATCATCATCACCAACACAGAGAATGTTTTTTCCAATCAAACAATTATTTTCAAGACATAATAAAGCTCTTTTTATAGCAGTTTCCAGAGTGCATTTGGATTGGTCAACAGATACCTCCACTTTTGGCCTGTCCTCAAAGATATCATTAAGATTTAATGATAATAGCTCCGTTGCCTTACTAATATGATCAAGACTTAATGTTTTATATAATTTTACATTGATTCCTTTATACCCTAATTCGTTTTCAACAAATTGCTTCCCCTTAAGGCTCAAGTGAATACCAGATGATTTTTCTAAAAGCTCAAGTTTCAAAGCTTCATTTTTTATTGCCGTTACCAAAGGAACAGGAATATTATTTAGTATGGCATAGTCCTTGCTAGTACCCCCACGGGCAAAATAGAAGTCAATCAATAATTTCTCTATGGCCTGCCGCCCTTCTTGAATTTTTACATTTTTGTAAATTATATCTATATAGTTATTTTTCATTATTACACCTATACCTTTTATAATTCTTTTTTAACAGTACTATTACCCAAAATCAATATTGTTGCTTCACTGTCGTACTGTATTGCAACGCTATCTTTTAATAAATACATCCATCATATCCATGGTTTCCTTATGAATTTAGTAGCTACTACAATATTTTATTAACTGGAAGTATTTATATAAAGGCTTTAGTCATTTCCATTATAACCGATAACCTGCATATAACATGTCTACTCTTTGTTTGACAATCGAATAGGAGTATTCCTGTTAATCGAGTAGCTGACTTTCCACAGCACTGTACACACTGTTTGCTATCCATTATAGTAATTTTTCTCAATGAATCCCAAGTCTTGATTACCTTTGTCTTGGTAAAACCTAAATCTAAGAAATTTTATCTTAACCTCGTCAACAAACACTTTAGAATTACCTTATATTTTGCTTTACTGTATGTGTTTTGTTTACCTATACACTGCCCTTGGACCTTTAGATCTTAAATTACGCTATGTTGGCCCCACGAAAAAAAGCCACATAGGAAAGTTTCCCATGTGGCTTTTATTAAAATTATAAACCAGATTTTATTTTATTAATAATTTTATATATGGTTTTTGGAGATAGATAATACATTGGTGCAAGTTCTTTTACAGAAATCCCATTGTTATATTTTTTAAAAATCTCAATGTTTCTCTTACTAATTACTTCCTTGCTTCTATTAACTTCCCCCCACATTTTTTGATTACCTTCTTTGCGGGGAATATAAACGTATTGTCCATCAACATAGTTTTGTATCTCGTTTAACAATTTAGCTGGAAATATTTTGTTAGCTTGTTTGTAGCCCATTATGCTCCCTCCTAAAGTTTCTTAGGTTCGAGCAAAGGCTATTTCATTCATTCAGCTGTATGCAATAGCCTTTGCTATGCATAACGCACCGAGGAAAATGTACTCAACATGCTGATAGTGCACCCCTTTCGTTACTTATTATGTAAGTATATTATTGTTTTATTATAATGTCAATCTGAGTTACTGAGTTCATTGACATAGCTTAATTCAATTATTATGAACATAGCCAGGACCTATATGTTGATAAAGGAGGTGCTACTATCCCATTCATTTATTTTCTGGGGTTCAAATACACTACGCTCAATTTAAAACTGATAAAGTTATATACTATTTCGCAGGTTGCTTGGAGGGATTACCAATGGGAGGGCAAAGGGCATTCATCTGATAGATTTAGTAATGGATTCCCTGCAGGAGATAAAATGAGTAAAGAAATACCCGCAAGAGTTTAATCTCTTTTTATACTCAATTAGAATATCTGTACGGCCACTTGCACTCATAATCATTTCTCATTTTCCTTTTTAGCAAAAAGCTTACCATACTGTGTAGGAGACATATCTACTAAACGTCGAAAAAGATTGTAAAATGTTGAGAGACTACCAAATCCACATTGCAAGGCAATGGATAGAATTGTATCCTGTGAATTCGCCAAAAGCTCCTTTGCCTTTTCAATGCGCAGCTTATTAATATATTGCACTGGAGTCATGCCTAACTGATCTTGAAATAACCGAATCAAGCTGTTTCTGCTAATACCAAGTCCGACAATCTCCTCTTTAAGCTGTTTTGGATCAGTATAAAATTTATCTATTACCTTTTTAATTTTTTCCACAGTCTCCCTTTTGGGTTCAAATTCTAAAAGATCCGGTCTGCACCGCTTACAAGGGCGAAATCCAGCAGCATGAGCTTGCTCTGCCCTATCAAAAAATACCACATGATCTCTTTTGGGACTTTTGGATTTACATGATGGTCGACAGAAAATTCCAGTTGTTTTCACTCCATAAAAAAACTGGCCGTCATAGGATGAATCACAATCAATAACAACCTTCCATTTTTCTTCATCGATAAGTAGCATGTATATCACCTTCTTTTTTATTAAGGTAATTTAATTCTGTACTGCCATATTCAAAATGCTTTGTTTTAACTGTTTGCATTGGTCTTTTCCATCTCCAATAGTTTTTCTTTAACCTCAAGTCCCGCAGCGTAGCCTACAAGCTTTCCGTCTGTACCTATAACCCGATGGCATGGTGTAATAATTAAAATCGGATTTTTGTTGTTGGCTGCACCTACTGCACGGGACGCTTCTGGGTTTCCCATGGCCTCTGCCACCTGCTTGTAGGTACGAGTTTCACCATAGGGTATAGCCCGCAGAGTAGCCCATACAGTTTGCTGAAAATCAGTACCTTCCAGTGCAAGGGGTAGGTCAAAGGACTTAAGTTTACCATCAAGATATTCCTCCAGTTGACGTGCTGCTTCCTTTAGTAATGGGGTTTCCTGCTCCACGCAGTCTGTGGACTTATGTTCTTTGCCAAAGAAGAGTTCAGCAATTGCACCGTTTTTTTCCACAATACCAATCAAACCGAGGAATGTGGGATAGAATGCAATGTTTTTCATATGAATAACCTCCTCCTTTTATTATATCTTTAGTATACATTTATTTTATCTAGTATGTCTTCCGAAATTTCACCATTCAATTTTCATTATGGTAATGCACTGAACCATGCGGATTTTAGCAATGCAATACCTTCTCGTATCTGCTGTTCACTCAGTAAGCTGTATCCTGCAAATATAATATTTCGAGGACAATCATTCCTGTGATTCCAAAATGGAATCATAGAATATACTTTGACTCCGACTTTTTCTGCCTGTTTAATAAGCCACTCTTCTTCTTTACCATCTGGAAACTCCAAAATGAAATGTAACCCCGCCCCACGACCATGTAAGATTACTTTTCTACCGAAAATTTTCGTTGCTTCCTGTACAAATACATCATGACGCCTTTTGTAGGTGAGGCACATTTTTCGAACATGAATCTCATAGTTTCCATCCCTCATATATGCGCCTAAAACACGTTGTGTCAACCACGATGCAGGAGAATTGTAGGAATGGAACATACTATAATACCTTGCGAGCAACTGTACTGGTAGCACCATATAATTCACTCTCAGTGAAGGAGAAAGGGACTTTGAAAAAGTTCCTATATAAATAGTACGATCTTCAGTGTCTAGAGAATGAAGGGCTGGCACTGGATTGGCATCATATCTAAGTTCACTGTCATAATCATCCTCAATGACATAGGCATCGCTGTCAATTGCCCAATTAAGGAGTTCCTTACGCTGAAATATTGGCATCACAGTTCCATAAGGAAATTGATGTGAAGGCGTTACATAAGCAGCACATGCACCAGAACCATGAATGGATGAGAGGATAAGTCCATCTTTATTAGCTGGTATGGGATACAAATTATAATTGTTGTTGATAAATACATCCCTTGCTCCATTATATCCTGGTTCCTCCATTGCAATAGTGTTATTTTCTTTACGTAAAATCTTGCACAAAATATCTAAGGAATAGTGTAGCCCAGATCCGATGATAATTTGTTCTTCACAGCAAACCATCCCCCTTGACCTGTGCAGATATTTTTTGATCTCTTGTCTTAATAACAGATCACCCTGCTTATCTGGATATTGATTAACTACATCTTTTTGTGGTGATAACAGAATTTGAGAGGTATATTTCCGCCATAACTTGAAAGGAAATTGCTCATAAGTAAGACCGCCGTACTGAAAATCATATAGACTTACAGGTTGCTTCAATTCTGATCTTTCAACAGATAAAGAATTTGTATCCTGTAGTACATAATTTCTTTCCATAACTTTATTTGAGGCGTCTAGAACGAAAAACCCTGACCCATGTCTTGCTTGAATATATCCCTCCACAGCCAGCTGAGTATAAGCCTGACTGACAGTATTGCGCCCAATACCCAATGTTTGGGCTAGTGTACGAATACCTGGAAGCCGTTCTCCATGTACAATATTTTCTTGCTCAATATCATCTTTGATCTGACGGTAGATCTGAAGATACATTGGATCATTTGAATTTTCTTGAATATAAATCATAGAATTATAACCATCCTTATACTAAAGTGTACCCTATATCATATCACATTAGTGTATCTTTTAATAGGTTCACTTATATGATACGATATATTTAATCCTATGCCAAGTAGGTATATATCTTGAGTAAAACAAATTTATATAATTAGGAGGATGATGAAATTATGCAATATAGAATGAAGAAGTTTCAATTAACATTGGAACAAATTGACCAGTTACTTCATCGTGCAGATACTGGACGATTCGCTACCATCAATGAGAATGGGTATCCATATGTCATTGCCATGCACTTTGTTTATTACAATAACAAAATTTATATGCATGGTCTTCCAAAGGGTCAAAAAATCGATAATATAAATCGAAATTCCAAAGTATGCTTTGAGGTTGATGAATTGTTTGGTCTCTTAACCGATAATATCAAGAACGCCTGTGATACTGAGGCAGAGTACAATAGTGTTGTGATTCTTGGAAATGTTTCGTTGCTTCAGGACTTGGATTATAAACGCGAAGTGTTGAATAGGTTGGTTGAGAAGTACACGCCACAATTTGCTGGGAAAGAGCTTCCGGATAACATGATTAAGGGTACTGCTGTAATTGAGATTGATATAGTAGAATGTACAGGAAAATATCATAAATAGAGCAAAAGGTGAACTTATTTTATTTAATTGCCGTAAAATCCAAATATGATTTCTCCAATAGAATTTATCCCGCTTTTTATTGCGGGATGTTTTTTTATTAACGCATTTTAAGATTAGAAAATGGTGTTAGCATAAACTATATCAACAACACCATTTATTTCTTTCACTTGTCTACTTTTAGTAAAAAGACTATACTAACTTTCTACAAAGGCTAATAATAGTAGGAGCTAAAGGTGAAAAGGGAGTTTTATTCCAATCTGAGTATTGATTTTCAATACTAAAACCATTGTTATTTAATAATGACTTAAGAGTATCATTATCAGTAAAACGACAAGCAATTCGAGAAGTGGTTTTCTTAAATCCCCAGTCACGGAAAGTCACCCAATGCATTATATGATTTTTTTCATCATAATGTTGAGTTCCAGATACTTGAACTAGTATTCCGTCCTTATCCATAAATTGCCCCCAACTTGTTTCTCCTTGGTTTGATAAATCAGTTCCCATAGGATTACGTGTTTCAAATGCAAATATCCCATTTGGTTCTAAATGCTTATAAACTGTTTTAAGCAGTGAAATTTGATCTTCATCACTTAAAAATGCTTGAAATGCATTTCCTGTTAAATATATCATAGAAAAACGCTTTTTAGATTCAAAAGTTCTTGCATCACCTTCAATGAAAGTCACAGGCAACCCCTCTGCTTTAATTCTTGCATATTCAAGCATCTGTGGTGTAATGTCAATACCTGAAACCTTTATTCCACATTTCGCTAAATGTATCATGGTTAACCCTGTGCCACATGCAAGTTCTAAAACCTCCCTGGGGTTCAGTTTAGCAAGTTCAAGATAAAAATTATATTTATCAATTTCACCACCAAATTCAAGATCATAATTAATCGGGTCTCGATACTCTTCCAGATTATCGTGTTTCATCATAATACTCTCCTCCAATTAAATATACTTAAAATATAACTATGAATTATCATTTAAACCATCTTTAATTTTCTGTAATTTAATAAAATTTACCATTCATATTACTATGATGCTTCTAACATCATCTCTTAGCGTTAGTCTTTCTTATTATTTTTGAACTAATTATAACACAAAAGACTAAAGAGTAATGAACCTTTTAATATATCTCAATTTCACCATGAAAGTTTTCAGCTTTTTCTAGCAATGGGCCTTTTGCCCCCATTGTAAAGCCTATATAACTACCACGTATTGAAAGTAGCTTATCACCTATATTAATTTCTAGAGTATTCATCATATTGGGAGTAATTTGAATCTTACCATCAGATGATATATTAAACCACCATTTTACGCTCATATACTGGAGCATCTTAGTAATCTCATATGCACCCTTTGCTTCCTCGCTTATCATTCCCAAAAGCAACATGTCTGGTTATGTAAAAAATAAAGTTTCAGCATGCAGATCACATTGAAACTGTGTAGCATGCTGATTTTTTTATTTTAATCTATTATCAAACATTAATTGAATTTGGATACCGAAAGGATCTTCAATAATCCCGTATGCTTTACTAAACACATTACTAGATAATGGAACAATGACCCTAACTCTGTCATCTGTAATTAAGCTATTATAAAAATGCTCAATTTCGTTTAAGTCAGCACTTTGTATACATAATGATATGTTATTACCTACTTTATGTTTTTCATTAGTATCCATTGTATCTTCCGCAATCATTACTTTAGTTTTTCCAATTGATAAAACAGAGTGAGAGATATAACTTTTATTTTCATCAGTAATCTGAATTGTGTTATCTCTTTTTGCCATATCTTCGTATGTAACCAGCAATAATTCCTTTGCGTTGAAATGTTTTTTATAGAAACTTATGGCTTCTTGTGCTTTTCCGTTCATTGAAAGAAAAATAGCAATTTCTAGTGTTGTACTCATAGTATCAATCTCCTTTTGTATAATAATTTTTAGGCATATATTTAATTGATATATCCCCTTAAATTTATTATAATATGTAAAGGTATCAAAATGTGACACCTTTAAAAAGGAGGATTGTATGAAAAAATCAGAAAGATTAAATGACATGATACAATACTTAAATGGTGTAGAGTTTTTTAATTTGAGTGACTTGATGGATAAATATAATATTTCAAAAAGTACAGCTTTGCGTGATATTAATTCATTAGAAAAGTTAGGTATGCCTATTTTTTCAGAGTATGGTAGACATGGAAGATATGGTATTTTAAAGAACAGATTATTATCACCTATCATTTTTACCCTTGATGAAGTGTATGCTTTATATTTTGCAATGTTGACGCTTGAGTCTTATCAATCTACCCCATTTCATTTAAGCATTAATAAACTAAATGAAAAATTCGAAAATTGTCTTTCTAAAGAACAAATAAAACAGATTCATCAAATGAAAAAAGTATTGCAATTTGAAGCATATCAGCACAATAACATTAGCCAATTTTTAGATAAAATTCTACAAAGTATTCTTAATGAAATTAGTTGTAAAATTCAATACTTAAAAAATAATAAACAAGTAAGTTATCATATTCAGTTTTTTAAGATTTCTGCTAAATTTGGACAGTGGTATGCTACTGGAATAGATCTAAATACAAATAAACATAAAGTTTTCAGATGTGATAGAATAGCTTTGTTAGAATTTCATAATGATAAATCACAATTTCCTGTAGAGGAACTTATCCATGGTTCATTAGACCTTTATCGTTCTGAAAAAAGTACTGAGTTTGAAGTAGAAATTTTAGAACAAGCAAAGGATATTTTTTATAAAGAGCATTATCCATCAATGAAAATAGAAAGTGAAACTAAGACATTTATAAAGGGATCCTATAACTTAGACGAGGAAGAATTTATTGCTAATTATTTTATTAGGTATGGCAGTTCTATTACATCAGTAAAACCTAAAGCCCTAAAACACCTTATTCAAGAAAAGATAGAAAATTTATTAAATCATTACGAAAAATTATAAATAAGCATGCAGATCACAATACTGTAAAGCATACTTATTTCTTAATTATTGAAACTAAAAAAGAGTTATAAGTGAAATTGAATCACAAAAGCTATAGATTTTATGAAAATCCATAGCTTTTAAATAGCTTAAAACCGTTAATTTTTATTTTAGGGTGAAAACTGTATTTAATAAAATTATACTTATGTTAGATTAATTTACTTTAAATTAGATTTAATACAAGAAGATATAAATTTATTTAGGTTTTCTTTTGCATCCTCAATTATTTTAGCTCTATTGTTTCCTTTAATATCTAACCCCTGGGCTTTTATAGCATGTAATTCTGTTATTCCCATAAATGAAAGAACTGTCCTTACATAGTGCGTTGAAATATCAGCATTTACA
>NZ_JAHLQL010000010.1 GCF_018919175.1 Clostridium simiarum
ATCTGGTGATTATGGCTTAGTGGTAACACCCGTTCCCATTCCGAACACGATGGTTAAGCACTAAAGCGCTGATGGTACTGCAAGGGAGGCCTTGTGGGAGAGTAAGTCGTCGCCAGGTGAAAACAAGGATCTTTAGCTCAGTTGGTTAGAGCAACCGGCTCATAACCGGTAGGTCCGGGGTTCGAGTCCCTGAAGGTCCACCATATGGGGGTATAGCTCAGCTGGGAGAGCACCTGCCTTGCACGCAGGGGGTCAAGAGTTCGAATCTCTTTATCTCCACCATAAAGTCATGAACTTAGGTTCATGACTTTTTATTTTACCCTTGTTTACAAAATATTAATTATACATAAGTGGCTAATTATATTAGAATATAAGGGAGAAAGGGGAGCTTGTATGTTTTATAGGTTAAAACAGTTCTTATGGGATATAACATCTCCTTTTAAACCTATAGATGATGAGTTTTTAAATAAGTATTTAGATAAAAAAGAATTAGAAGTATTTAATGAATTAAAACCAGCCGAAAAGCATCATTGCATACGGGTAGCTAAGGATGCTTTAAATTATATAAATAAAGAAAATATTAAAGATACTGAATTAGATCAGTGCTGGTTTATGAAGATTTGCCTTTTACATGATATAGGTAAGAAGTTTGGGTCTTTATCGGTTATAGATAGATCTTTATTGGTTTTAATAAATAAGGTACTTAAAGGAAATATGTGTAAGTATAATAGTAGTAAAAAGGTAGACTTATATTATAATCATCCCATAAAAGGGTATATTTATTTAAAATCTTTAAATAAATATGATGATAGATTTTTATATATTATCAAAAACCATCACAATTATGACATTAAAGGAGATAAGTTATTGGATATACTAATATATTATGATAACTTAAATTAAAAGAGGTGATATTTTGGGTTCCAAAGAAAGAAGGGAAAGTATAGAAAAATTATTAATAGAGTCAAATGTTCCACAAAAAGGAATTGATCTTGCCAATAATTTTAATGTAACAAGGCAAGTAATTGTAAGAGACATAGCTATATTAAGAGCACAGGGGCTTAATATAATAGCTACACCAGAAGGATATATTATTCCTAATATGTATGTAAATCAAGTTAGAAAGCTAATAGCATTAGCACATAGCAGAGCTGAAATAGAAAGTGAGCTTAAATCTATAGTAAAATTTGGTGGAATAATAGAAGATGTAATAGTAGAGCATCCTCTTTATGGAGAAATTAAAGCCATGCTTATGATAAAGACTTATGATGATATAAGTAATTTTATTAATAAATTTAAGCAGTCTAATGCAGAGCCTTTATCTTCACTTACTGGAGGTGTCCACATACATACCGTTAGCGCTGAAAATAATGAAGTTATGGAAAAAATACTTCATGAGCTAAGAATTAAGGGATTTTTGGTATCAGATTAAATGGGATTATTTTTATGTAAGAGGTTAGTGCTTTTTAATGGAGTTATAAATCTCTGATATTTTGCAGGAGAGGAGTTTAATCACAATGAAGAAAAAATATAAATTAATAATACCTTTAGTACTTATTTTACTTTTATTTGTTTTTTTTATTGATGCAATAGTAGAATTTGTAATTAATGTAAAATGGTTTAGGGAAGTGGGATATCTTTCAGTATATTTTACTAAGATAGTTGCCACATTAAAATTGATGATACCTATATTTTTAATCTGTTTTATAGGAATTATGTTATATTATAAAAGTCTTAGAAAAAATTTCATAAAAAATAAAAATATAATAGAAATAAATGCAAAAACTAAAAGAAAGGAAAGTATAATTTTTTTTAGTTTTAATACCGTATTGTCTTTTTTAATATCCTATATAACAGCATCTACATATTGGTATAGGATTCTTCAATTCAGCAATTCTGTTAATTTTAATATAAAAGACCCCATCTTCAATAAAGATGTATCCTTTTATATGTTCAAACTTCCACTAATTCAATCATTATTTGCCGCTATGATGGTATTTTTAATAGTACTTTTAGTTTTAACATTTGTAGCTTACATAGCTATGAATACTAAGGATAAGATTCATAATATAGATTTAAAAAATCCATTTTCAAAAATGAAATCCATGAAAAGCAATATAACAAGCTATGTTGGAAAGCAGTTAGCTATATTATCTAGCTTATTCCTTATAATGATAGGAATATTTTATATTTTAAAAGCTTATTATTTAGTTTATAGTCCAAGAGGTGTTGCTTTTGGAGCAAGTTTTACTGATGCTAGAGTTAGCTTGTATTTCTATAGAGGTATATCTGTAGTTGCTATTTTATGCTCTATAGTTGTATTTATGAGCGTAATTAAGGGAAAAGTAAAACCAATAATAATATCCATAATAGCAATTGGAGCGCTTATATTGTTAGAAGGAATTACTTCTTCATTAGTTCAGCAATTTATGGTTAAATCTAATGAACTTGATTTTGAAAGACCTTATATTAAACAAAATATAGATTTTACAAGGAAAGCTTTTAACATTGATCAAATAAAAGAAAATTTATTTGAAGTAAAGAATGATTTTACAAAAGAAGATATAGGTAAAAATAGAGATATTATAGATAATATAAAACTTAATTCCTTTCAACCAGCCTTAGATTTTTATAATCAGGTTCAAGTAATAAGATATTATTATAATTTTAATGATATAGATATAGATAGATATAATATAGATGGAAAGTATACTCAAGTATTTATAGCGCCAAGAGAGATAAATTCAGATGAAATAGAACCAAATACATGGTTTAATAAGCATTTGGTATACACCCATGGATATGGTGTGGTAATGAGTAAGGTAAACTCTGTTACATCTGATGGAAAACCAAACTTTGTAATTAAAGATATACCGCCAGAAAATAGTACTGATATAAAAATAGACAATCCAAGAATATACTTCGGTGAAAATACAAATTATTATGCAATAGTAAACACAAATCAAAGAGAGTTTGATTACCCTAAAGGGGGAGAAAATGAGACCAATAAGTACGATGGAGCTGCTGGTATAAAAATGTCATTTATTAATAGAGTCTTATTCTCTATAAAAGAAAAAAATATAAAGTTTATGCTATCTAATGATATAACTAAGGATAGTAAGATATTAATTAATAGGAATGTAATGGAGAGAGCTAAAACTATAGCACCTTTCTTACATTATGATAAGGATCCTTATATGGTTATACAGGATGGAAGCTTATATTGGGTTTTAGATGGATATACTACTTCAGATAAATATCCTTTCTCAGAGCCACATAAAGAAATAAATTATATACGAAATTCAGCAAAGGTAGTAGTGGATGCTTACAATGGTGATATCAATTTTTATATTTCAGATAAAAATGATCCTATAATAAATAGCTATTCAAAAATATTTAAAGGATTATTTAAAGATATAGATACTTTACCTAAAGAGTTTGTTGAGCATTTTAGATATCCAGAGGAGATATTTAATATACAATGTAGCGTTTTAGGAAAATATCATATAGTAGATCCAGAAGTTATTTATAATGGCGAAGACTTATGGGAGATATCTAAAAACCAAAAGGAAGTTAAGGCTGAATCAAAGCCTACTGAATCATCTTATATAGTTACAAGGTTACCAGATCATGACAAAGAAGAAATGATACTTTTTGAGTATTTTAATATGAGGAATAAAGAAAATATGGTAGCTCTATTTGGAGCAAGAATGGATGGAGATAATTATGGAAAATTAGTTTTATATAAATTTCCACCTAGTAAAACCATATATAGCCCATATTTATTTAAAAATCAGATTAATCAAGATCCTATAATTTCAAAGGAACTTTCCCTATGGAATACAGAGGGATCAAGAGTTGATTATGGAGATACTATAATATTACCTATAAAAAACTCTCTTCTTTATGTAGAGCCATTATATTTAAAAGCTAATGGAACAAATAGTATACCAGAGATGAAAAGGGTTATTGTTTCCTATGGAGATAAGATTGTTATGGCTGAAAATATGGAAAAGGCTCTTGAACAGATATTTAGCAATAATGTAGATAACAAAGCTACTGGAGGTACATCTACATCTGGCAATGAAAATATGAAATTGGCTAAAGATTTATATGATAAAGCTTTAGAGGCACAGAAAAATGGAGACTGGTCAAAATATGGAGAGTATATAAATGAATTAGGAAAAGTATTAGAACAATTAGGTAATAAATAAAAAAGATAATGTTTAAAAATTATCTCCCTCGCTGTAAAATATAGTGAGGGAGATAACTTTGTGACATGATTATATTTGTATTGTTAGGAGGATTTATTTATATGGATTATGATGTATTAGTTTTGGGCGGAGGAATAATTGGTTGTGCTGTGGCCTATGAACTTTCAAAATATAATCTTAATATAGCCCTTATAGAAAAGGATTATGATGTAGCTGATGATGTGGCTATGGTAAATGCAGATATAGTTTATGATGGTATAGAGTGCAAAGATGGGCTTATGGCAAAGTTAGAGATTATGGGTAATAAAATGCTAGAAGAAGTTACTTCTAAATTTAAAGTGCCATTTAAAAGAACAGGCTCATTAATAATAGCAGAAGATGAGAAGTCTGTAAAAACAATAGAAGATATGTATTTAAGAGCTAAAGATAGAGGCATAGACAATGTAGAAATCATAGATAACAATGAAGTGTATAAGCTAGAGCCTAATTTAACTATTGAAGTTAAAAAGGCTATATACTCTAAAAATATAGGTGTTGTTAGTCCATATGATTTAGCTATAGCTTATGCAGAAGTGGCTTTTGATAATGGAGTAAATTTTAGATTAGAAGAAGAGGTTTTAGATATACAAAAGTTATCTAAAGGTCTTAAGGTAACTACAAATAAAAATAAGTTTACTTGCAAGGTTGTTGTAAATACAATACCTAAGGACATGTATTCTATAGATACTGACAAAACCTATGAAAAGGAAAAAAGTGAAATACTTACATATATGCTTTTAGAAAATGAGTATAAAAACTATTTTTCAAAGGTTGTATTTTCTATGAAAGAGGATGAAAAAAAATACTCTGTTCCAACTTTAACTGGAGGGATTATTGGAGCATCTATAACACAAAATGTAGTTGATTTTAGCACTGCTTTAAATAGTGTATCTAGACTTATAGGCAATATAAATACTGAAAGTATAAAGACTGTGTATCATTCAAATTTCTATAGAGATAATATAATTGTAGATGATAGCGAAATAAATCAAGGATACGTAAAGGTTATGGGAAGAAATTATTCTCAGGTGACCTTGGCACCGGCTATAGCAAACTTAATTTGTGAAAGTATAACTAGCAGTTTAAAAAGTAAAAACAAGAAAAATTTTATAGATAAAAGAAGAGATTTTTATAAATTTAGGGAATTATCTATAGAAGAAAAAGATCAAATAATAAGCTTAGATAAAAGATATGGAAAGATAATATGTATGTGCAATCAGATAACAGAGGGAGAGATAATAGATTGCATAAGAAGACCTTTAGGAGCTAGGACTGTTGAGGGAATAAAGAGAAGAACTGGAGCTACTTTTGGAAATTGCCAAGGTGCATATTGTTTAAGTAAAATAGTATCTATACTTGCAAGAGAGACTGATAAAAAGCTTACGGAAATTATTAAGGACTCCAAGCATTCTAAAATGTTAATAGGAAGGATTAAAGAGTTTAATGAGATGTAAGGGGGAATAAAATTGATTGATAAAATATTATGTGAAGAGTGTCCCAAAAGGTGTGTTCTTGACATATATAAATATGAGGATGAAATTGAAATAAAGGGAAATCAATGTGAAGTAGGTATAGAGTACGGAATAAAAAGAATGAGAGATAATAAAAGAATATTTACAACTCTTGTTAGAATGAAAGGTTCTTCAAAACATACTGTGGTGCCAGTTAAAAGCAGTGCCCCTATAGATAAAAGCTTATGGATTGAATGTTCAAAGGCTTTAAGTAGACTACATGTTGGTCCACCTATAAGTATTGGAGATATTATATGTAAAAACATTTTAAATACAGGAGTAGATATAGTGTGCAATATAAACGTAAAGAGAGATTAAAAATATTACACATAAAATGTATTTTATGTTGTTATAAATAATTTATATGGTATAATATTGACATGATTTGATATAATATATATAATATAATATAAAAAAATAATACAAACCGTTGAAGAGGCTAGTATTAGAGTAATAGGTTAAAGAGAGTCAGTGGAAGGTGTAAACTGATACCTTTACTTTAAGAATCCACCTTGGAGGGACTGTGATGAGCAGTACGGATTTTCCGTTAAAATTTATAAAGAGAGTCAATTAGATATATTTAGTTGATTAACTAGGGTGGCAACGCGGAGCTTTTCGTCCCTTATTGGGTAGAGGCTCCTTTTTTATTTGTCTAAATTAATGTATTTTAATAAATATTAAGGATAAAAGGAGTGGTATCATGTTAGATTTAAAAAGAATAAGAAAAAATCCTGAAGAAATTAAAAAAGCTTTGGCTGATAGAGGGGAAGATTTTGATGTATCAGTCATAGATGAAATTGTAAACTTAGATGAAGAAAGAAGACAAATCTTAGTTGAAGTTGAAACCTTAAAAGGAAAGAGAAATCAAGTATCTTCAGAGATACCTAAGCTTAAAAAGGCTGGGGAAGATGTAGAGCCTATAATGAAGGAAATGAGAGAGCTTGGAGATAAAATTAAGGAGTTTGATATTAGAGTTTCAGAAATAGATGAAAGAATAAAGTATATAATGCTTAGAATACCTAATATACCAAATCCTAAGGTTCCAGATGGAGCTTCTGATGAAGACAATATAGAAATGAAAAAATGGGCAGAGCCAACAAGCTTTAGCTTTGAAGCAAAAGCTCACTGGGATATTGCTTCAAACCTTGACATTATTGACTTTGAAAGAGCAAGTAAAATAACAGGATCAAGATTTGCTATATACAAAGGACTAGGAGCAAGACTTGAAAGAGCTGTTATTAATTATTTTCTAGATAAGCACATTTATGATAATGGATATACTGAAATATTACCACCTTTTATGGTTAATAGAGAGAGTATGACTGGTACTGGACAGCTTCCAAAGTTTGAAGAGGACGCATTTAAACTTTCTAATGAGGATTATTTCATGATTCCTACAGCAGAGGTTCCTGTAACTAATATGTATAGAGATGAAACTTTTAATGGGGATATATTACCTATAAAACATTGTGCTTATAGTGCTTGTTTTAGAGCAGAGGCTGGTTCTGCTGGAAGAGATACTAGAGGACTTATAAGACAACATCAATTTAACAAAGTTGAGCTAGTTAAATTCTGTAAACCAGATCAGTCTTATGAAGAGTTAGATAAGCTTGTAGCTGATGCAGAGTCAGTACTTCAAGGATTAAATCTTCCTTATAGAATGGTAAGAATATGTAAAGGTGATTTAGGATTTACTGCTGCATTAAAATATGACTTAGAGGTTTGGATGCCAAGTTATAATAGATATGTTGAAATATCAAGCTGTAGTAATTTTGAAGACTTCCAAGCAAGAAGAGCTAACATTAAATACAAGGAAACTCCAAAAGACAAACCTCAATTTGTTCACACATTAAATGGATCAGGGCTTGCTATAGGAAGAACTGTAGCTGCAATACTTGAAAACTTCCAAAGGGAAGATGGAACTGTAGAAATTCCAGAAGTATTAAGACCTTATATGGGTGGGGCTGAAGAGATTAAGTAATAAGTAAAAAGATTAACGCAAAAATATTATTTTGTGTTAATCTTTTTTTATATATTAAAACTATTTTTAACATAGGTACGTCTAATTTATGAAGGGAGGGGGAATATATTGGATATTGAGAATTTAGTTAAGCTTGCACAAAAGGATGAAGATAATGCTTTTTATGAGCTTATTTCTTTAAATAAAGAAAAAATGTATGTTACGGCTTATGCTTACGTTAATAACAAAGAGGATGCTTTAGATATAGTACAAGAATCTGTATATAAAGCTTACACTTCAATAAAAAAGCTTAAAGAACCTAAATTTTTTAATACCTGGATAACTAGAATAGTTATTAATTGTTCCATTGATTTGGTAAGAAAAAATAAAAAACTTAAGATAAGCAAAGAAGAGGAATTAATGATAAATGGAGCTTACTTAGGGGATTTAAAGGAAGAAAAGATAGATTTAAGAGAAGCTATAAGTTGTCTTGATGAAAAATTTAAGGCTGTAGTTATATTAAAATACTTTCATCAATTAACCTTAGTAGAGGTAGCGGATACGTTAGGGATGCCACTAGGTACTGTAAAAACCTATCTTAATAAGGCGCTGAAAGCTTTAAGGATAGAACTAAGGGAGGTAGATTAGATTATGAATAATGAAAAAGATATTGATAAATATTTTGAAGGTATTGAAATTCCTAAGGAACTAGATTTTTCTATAGAAAAAGGAATGACTAAAGGAAAAAAGGCTAATAAAAGAAATAAAATTATTAAGATAATATCCACTATAGCAGCTATATTATTAATAGCATTATTAAATAAAAATGAGATTAAAAGCTTTAATGATAAACCTATGCCTGATAATTCTAGTGTTGTAGTAAGTAAAAAGTTATGGTTACCTACAGTAGATACAGAAGAAAAGCTTATATCATTATTGGAAAGTAATAATAAAATAGTACAAGAAAAAGGTATGGCTGATAAAGAGAGTTCAGCTTCATCATATTCTAAAACTAATAATCAAGTAGAGGGTGTTGAAGAAAGTGATATAGTAAAAACTGATGGAAAATATATTTATATGATAAGAGAAACTAATGACCATAAAAAGGAATTTATCATTGTAGAGGGATATCCAGCAGAAGATATAAAAATATTATCTACTATATCCTTAGGAAATAATGTTTATAATGAACAGATACAAATATTTGAGGATAAAATAGTGATTATATACGATGCTCAAAATAATCAAATAGATAATGATGTTAATGATGACAATAAAGTCAAAACTGATTTTATAGGAACCCTTCAAAGTAATGTAAAAATCTATGATAAAAAAGATATAAAAGATATTAAGCTAGTTAGAGAAATAAGCTATGAAGGATCACTAATCAGTGATAGGGTTATAGATGGGCAATTATATTTAGTAACAGAAAAAGGATTTTATTACGATTATATGAAAAAGGGAGAATCAATAAATAAAACTCCTCATATAAAAGACTCATTAGAAGGAGATAAGGCTATTGACTTAAAAAGCTTATATTATTGCCCTAACGTGCCTTCAGAAAGCCTTATAACTATAACTTCTATAAACTTAAAGAACCCTTCTGAAAAATCAATTTCAAAAACAATACTAGCATCTGCTAATAATATGTACGTTTCAGAAAATAACCTTTACCTTTCAGGTTTTAATTATGAGGAAAATAAGACATTATTGTTTAAATTCCAATTAAATAAGGGAGAAATAAATTATGTAGCAGATGGAGAAGTATCGGGGCATATATTAAATCAATTTTCCATGGATCAATATGGTGATACCTTTAGAGTAGCAACAACTAGCAATAAGGAAATGAGCAAAAGTGAAGATAATGAAAATAATATCTATGTATTAGGAAGTGATATGAAGCTTTTAGGAAAGCTAGAAGGGCTAGCTAAAGGAGAGAGGATATACTCAGCAAGATTTATTAAGGATAAAGCTTATTTGGTTACCTTTAAGCAGGTAGATCCTTTATTCGTTATAGATATTTTTGATAATAAAAATCCTAAGGTTTTAGGTGAGCTTAAGATACCAGGGTTTAGTAATTATCTTCATCCTTATGATGAAAACACCCTAATAGGTTTTGGACAAAATACTGTTGAAGTAAAAGAAAATGGTAGAGAATTTACGAGAGTTAATGGTATAAAGCTATCTATGTTCGATGTAAGAGACTTGAGTAATCCTAAGGAAATATATAATGAAATCATAGGGGGAGAGAGAACCTACTCAGAGCTTTTATACAATCACAAAGCGCTGCTATTTTCAAAAGAAAAAGATATAATGGGATTTCCTATAATGGAAAGAGAAAAAGATAAATCTTTTAATGGAGCAAAGCTATATAAGGTATCAAAGGAAAA
This sequence comes from Clostridium simiarum, assembly GCF_018919175.1. Classification (GTDB taxonomy): domain Bacteria; phylum Bacillota; class Clostridia; order Clostridiales; family Clostridiaceae; genus Clostridium_L; species Clostridium_L simiarum. The sequence goes on from NZ_JAHLQL010000010.1 coordinate 10,115, forward strand.
AGGCTTTGAATTTATAGATAATATTACAAGTATAGATGAAGATATTCAAGAAAAAGCTATGTATACAAAACAAGTAAAAAGGTTAATACTCATAGATAATAATATATACTCTATATCAAATCAAGGTATAAAAGTTATGAGATTAGAAGATAGGAAGGTTGTAGGAACAATAAACTTCTAAGACCTTACATTTAGAATTTTATATAGTAAGATGATTGTTTTGAAAAAATCATATATTTCCATAGTTTTAATGGTTAGTCTTTCTATGATAATGTTGCTAGGATGATCATAAAAAACAGCTACTTATAATATTTCTAATAACGATAATAAAAGCACAAGCACTAATAGCAGTGAAGTTAATTCTGTTTTATATAACTTAGCTATACCTGAAAATATAGTTTATTATAGAGATAGAAATAAAGTTATTATTTCTAAAGAAGACACAAGGTTTGAGCTTATGTTTAACGAATTCAAAGAAAGTATTAATGGATTATATAAAAGTAAATTTTTTTATAGATGATTTGAAGAAAAAAGGGATGTTACTAGAATTTGATTACTCCAAAAATGAAACCTTGCAATATACTCATCTCAATGAATAAGGGGAAATTGGGAGTACTCACTTTACTAAGCTTTACTTTAATTTAAATGAAAAGGATAGTGGTAGCAATACCATGGGAACTGAGAGAGATGAAAAGGTCCTGTTGGATTATTTAAACTTAATTATGATAAATTGCTTAGCTTATTAAACAATTAAATAAGTGAATTCAAAAATCTAGTTAAATAAAAAGGTGTGGGAATACTTTAGGGAACTATAAGAAAAAATACTGTGAAAAATTTTTAGTTTGGCACAGTATTTTTTTAGAATTTATAAAATGAAGGGTGATCTAACATGATGCCAAGCCTTGAAAATACAAGGAATAACTGTTGAAATCTTTATACGAAAAATAAATTAAAATTCTACAAAAAAATTTAGAAAGGTTGTTGACATATAATATATGTGCTGATATAATAAAATATGTCGTAAGGACGTGGAAAGATGGTCGAGTTGGTTTAAGGCACCGGTCTTGAAAACCGGCGTACGGGTGACCGTACCTAGGGTTCGAATCCCTATCTTTCCGCCATTTTTTTATAATGAATTATTTTAAGGGCATGGAGAAATACTCAAGTGGCCGAAGAGGCGCCCCTGCTAAGGGCGTAGGTCGGGAAACCGGCGCGAGGGTTCAAATCCCTCTTTCTCCGCCAAAAACACCTAACTTTTAAGTTAGGTGTTTTTTTATAATTAATTTAAATAATTCAAGGATTCTATCCTTATTTTAAAATTTCAAGGCACTGGTAAAATTAAATAAAATTCAGAAGAATAATACAAAGATTTGGTTATTATGATATTCTATAAAGAAGAGATCATAAAATAACTTTGACAGTATTAAGTTTTTAATTGATATACATTAATAGATGAGGAGGTTTACCTCATCTATAACTCAATAAAGTACTTTTAGGTAGGTGAAGTTAAGGAAATGAGTATAAGATTTATATATGGAAGAGCTGGAAGTGGTAAAAGTACCTTTTGCCTTCAGCAAATAAAGAATAGAATTGAAAAAGGAGAAGGAGAAAAATTAATTTTATTAGTTCCTGAACAGTTTTCATTCAAAGCTGAAAAAAATCTTTTAGACAGTGTAGGAGAGAGAGCTTTAAAGCAGGCAGAGGTTTTAAGTTTTAAAAGAATGAGCAATAGGATATTAGATGAAGTTGGTGGTATTGCTCATAAAAGAATGAATGATGCAGGAAAGAATATGCTTCTTTTCAAGATATTAGATCAAATAAGTGATAAACTAAAGTTTTTTTATAAAGCTAGTAAGCAGCAAGGTTTTGTAGATATACTAGCAGAGGTTATTACGGAATTTAAAAGATATAATATAACTCCAAAGATTATAAAGGAATCTTTGAATAAAATAGAGGATTTAGAGCTAAAAAATAAATTAGAGGACCTTTCAAGTATTTATGATGATTTCCAAGAATATATTGAGTCTGGATATATAGACTCAGAAGAAGAACTTACAATATTAGCTAGAAAATTAGATGAAAGTAATTATTTTCATGGAGCAGAGGTTTGGATAGATGAATTCAGCACCTTTACACCTCAACAGTACAGCATAATAGAAAAATTACTTAGATCCTGTAAACGAGTAAATATCACTTTATGCTGTGATGGTTTAAATGGAAATAATGAAGTAGATAATACAGATGTTTTTTCTGTAACTAAAAATACAGAAAGAAAGCTTCTAAAAATAATTCAAGAAAGTGGTATAGGCTATGAAAAACCTATAGATCTAAACAAAGAGTGTTGTAAGAGGTTTGAACATAGTAAAGAATTACAGCATATAGAAAGACATTTCTTTTCATTTCCTTACAAATACTATAATCCACCAGTAAAAAGTTTAAGAATATATAAGGCTTTAAATAGTTATGATGAAGTAGAAAAAGTAGCAAGAGATATAGTTTCTTTAGTGAGAGATAAGGATTATAGATTTAAAGATATAGCAGTAGTTTGTAGAGAACTTTCAGATTATGAAAAGATAGTGTCTGTTATATTTAAAGAATATAACATTCCTTTTTTCTTAGATAAGAAAAGAGATGTTACAGATAATCCATTGGTAGTTCTTATAACCTCTATTTTTGATATATTTATTAAAAATTGGTCCTATGAGTCTGTTTTTAGATATATTAAAACAGGGCTTATAAAGATACCTAGAGAGGATATAGATGTATTAGAGAACTATATATTAGCCTATGGAATAAGAGGATCTCATTGGACTCATGATGAGATTTGGAAATTTGGTTTTGATGATAATAAGGAACTGAGTTTATATGAAGCTGACAAACTAAATAAAATAAATGAAGTTAAGGACACTATAAGAGAACCCCTACTAAAATTACACTCATCAATTAAAAGTGATTATAGAGTTTTAAATATTTGTAGCAGTATATATGAATTTTTGAAAGAATCGGGGACTTTAGAAACTATAGAACAATGGTCAAAGGATTTTTCAGATAAAGGTGAACAAGAAAAATCTGATGAATATGACCAGATAACTGATATAGTAATGCAGGTATTAGATCAGATGGTAGATGTTATGGGAGAGGAAAGGGTAAAGTTAGATAAATTCATAAATATGTTAAATGTAGGTTTTGAAAAATATGAAATGGGACTTATACCGGTTTCTTTAGATGAGGTTTTAGTAGGCGATATAGGTAGGATTAAAAGCCATGATATAAGATCTCTTTATATAATTGGTGTAAATGATGGGGTATTTCCTAAAAGCTCGAGAGAAGAGGGGATACTATCAGATTTTGATAGAAATATATTAAAAGAAAATGGAGTAGAACTAGCTCCAGATACTAAAACCCAAGCCTTTGAAGAGCAGTTTTTAGTCTATACTGCACTTACCATGGGAAAAGAATATATGATGATAACTTACCCCATGGCTGATTTTGAAGGAAAGGCTTTAAGACCTTCTATTATAATATCTAGGATGAAAAAGCTATTTCCAAAGATTATAGAAGAAAGTGATATTGTTAATAATGTAGAGGATAATTTTGAATATATAGTTTCTCCAGAGCCTACATTTAATGAACTTATATCTACTTTAAGAAGAAACTTTGAAGGGGAAGAAACAGAGAAAATATGGTCAGAGGTTTATTATTGGTATAGAGATAAAGAGCAATGGAAAGATAAAATAGCCTCAGTTTTTAAAGGATTTAAATATAATAATTTAGTAGAAAAAGCAGATGAAGATAAAATTAAAGCCTTATATATGAAACCCTTCAATTTTGATGTATCTAGAATAGAAAAATATGCTGAATGTCCTTTTGCTTACTATGTTCAATACGGACTTAAGGCAAAAGATAGGAAGATATATGAATTTTCAGCTCCTGATATAGGAAGTTTCATGCATGATGTAATAGATAAATTTTCAGATAAGGTAAAAGAAGAAAGTTTAAGTTGGAGAGAATTAGACGTAGATTGGTGTAGAACAACCATATCAAATTTAGTGGAAGAAACTATAGATGATAAAAATGCTATATTAAAAAGCTCTGCTAAATATAAATATATGGCTGGAAGGATGAAAAAGATAATATCAAAGTCCATTATGATAATTTCTGAGCATATAAAAAGAAGTAGTTTTGAACCTTTAGCTAATGAGTTAAAGTTTGGATTAGGTTATAGAGACTTAAAACCTATAGAGATATCCCTTCCTTCAGGAGAGATGGTTACCCTTCAAGGAAGAATAGATAGAATAGACAGCATGGAATTAGAAGATAAGGTTTATATAAGGATTATTGACTACAAAACAGGAAATAAGGATTTCTCTTTATCTGATGTATATTATGGACTTCAGCTTCAGCTTTTAGTATATCTTGAGGCTATATTAGAAAATGCGGATAAATTTATAGATTCACAAACCCTTCCAGGAGCTATATTATACTTTAGAGTTGATGATCCTATAGTAAAGGGAAAAAAAGCATTAAAAGAAGAAGAAGTTGAAAATTTAATATTAAAGAAGCTAAAAATGAGAGGACTTTTACTAGCTGATGCTAAGGTAGTAAAAGAGATGGATAATAATATAGAAGGGTACTCTTTAATAATTCCTGCAAGGATAAATAAAGATGGTTCCCTTGGTAAATCTTCAGCAATAACCTTAGAGGAATTTGATGTATTAAGAGAATATGTAAAAGAAACCTTAGTGAAATTATGTGATGAAATGTTAAGTGGAGATATCAGTATAAAACCTATTAAAAAGGATAAATATACAAGTTGTAGTTATTGCAAGTTTTCTTCTATATGTCAATTTGATGCATCTATTAAGGGAAATAAATATGAAAACATAAACAAAAAGACTGACGAAGAGGCCTTAGAGCTTATATATAAACAGGTATCTAATAGACTTATGATTGAAAGCAAGGGAGGTGACAGTGATGGGAGAAACTAAATGGACCAAAGAACAAGAGAAAGCTATAAAAACTAGAGGATCTAATCTTTTAGTTGCAGCAGCAGCGGGTTCAGGAAAAACTGCTGTATTAGTTGAAAGAATAATAAGGATGATAACGGATAAAGAAAAGCCTGTAGATATAGATAAGCTTTTAGTAGTGACTTTTACTAATGCAGCTGCTGCTGAAATGAGAGAAAGAATAGGTGAGGCTATATCTAAAAAGTTAGATAAGGAACCTGATTTAAAGGTACTTCAAAGGCAGCTCACCCTATTAAATAGAGCTAATATTACTACTATGCACTCCTTTTGTTTAGATATAATAAAAAATAATTTTCATTATATAGATTTAGACCCTAACTTTAGAATTGCTGATGGTACTGAGGCGGTTTTACTTAAACAAGAGGTAATGGAAGACTTATTTGAGGAAAAGTATGAAGAGAATAACAATGACTTTATTCTTTTGATGGAATGTTTTACTTCAGGTAAAGATGATATTCATCTTAAATCCATAATAGATGATCTTTATAACTTTTCTATGAGTGGACCTTGGCCTCACAAGTGGTTAAGAGAGAAGGCAGAGGATTTTAATATAGATGAGGCTTTTGATATAGGGCTTTCATCTTGGGGAAGAATAATACTTAATGATATAAATTTAGAGTTAAATGCATTAAGAGAAAAGCTTATGGATGCATTAAATATCTGCGAAGCATCTATTGGCCTAGAACCTTATAAGGAAACTATAATAGGAGATTTAAGTACCTTAGAAGCTCTTTTGAGCTCCTTGGAAAAAGGATTTGAAGAGGTTTATAAAGTTTTTTTATTATCAGACTTTCCTACTATTAAAAGATGTGGAAAAGAGGCAGACAAAGAAGCACAAACTAGAGTTAAATCCTTGAGAGATGAAGTTAAGAAAAAGATTAAGAAAATAACAGAGAATTATTTTATGGATTCCCCAAAAGAGATTAAGGATAGTTTAAAAGAAATGTACCCTGTTATGAGATCTTTAGTAGAGCTTACTATAGATTTTGATAATAAATATAAAGAAAGAAAAAGAGAGAGAGGACTTTTGGATTTTAATGATCTAGAACATCTTTCTTTAGAAATATTAACAGAGATAAATGATGAAGGTAACATAGTACCTTCTAGTATATCTAAAGAATTTAAAGAAAAGTTTGAAGAAGTATTAGTAGATGAATACCAAGATAGTAACAGTGTACAAGAAACCATAATAGATATGGTTTCAAGAAAGTATGAAGATAATCCAAATGTATTTATGGTAGGGGATGTAAAGCAAAGCATATATAGGTTTAGGCAAGCTAATCCAGAGCTTTTTATGGATAAATACATGAATTATTCAGAAGAGGAAGAAGAAAATAATAAAAAGATATTATTATATAAAAACTTTAGAAGTAGATTAGAAGTAATAAATGCAGTAAACTATATATTTAAAAAAATAATGTCAAAGGAAGTTGGAGAACTTGAATATGACTTTAAAGAAGCTTTAAATTTAGGGGCAGACTTTAAGGAAGTAGAAGAATTAGGAACTACCGTAGGTGGTGAGGTGGAACTTAATATAATAGATATAAATGGTGCTGAAACTCTAGAAGATGAAGAGGAAGTATCCTCAAAAAATACAGATTATGATGAGCTAGATGAAGAAGAACTAGATAAGATTCAACTAGAGGCTAGGTTAGTAGCAAGAAAAATAAAGGATATGATAAATCCATCTGAGGGTTTTGTGTTTAAGGTTTATGATAAGAATTTAAATAATTATAGACCTGTAATGTATAAAGATATTGTAATACTAATGAGAGCTACAGCAGGATTTGCACCTACATTTGTGGAGGAACTTGGATTAGAGGGCATACCAGTATATGCTGATTCTTCAGCGGGATACTTTCAAACTGTAGAGATAAGAACTATGATGGCCTTACTTCAAGTAATAGATAACCCTCTTCAAGATATACCAATGCTTTCTATTTTAAGGTCACCTATTTTTTCATTTACACCAGAGGAATTAATAGATCTTAGAATATATAGTAGAGAAAAATATTTTTATGAGTCCATAAAAGACATTGCAGAAAGTGAAGAGGAACTTGCTAACGACCAAGAAAAATATGAATATGAAGTAAACCTAAAAAGAAAATGTAAGTATGTAATTGAAGCTATTGAAAAATGGAGAGAAAAATCTATCCATACCTCTATAGATGAATTTATCTGGTATCTATATACTGATACATCTTATTATGGGTTTGTAAGAGCCATGCCTAATGGGGTTCAAAGGCAAGCTAATCTTAGAATACTATTCCAAAGAGCAAGACAATATGAAAAGACTAGTTATAAAGGGTTATTTAATTTTATAAACTTCATCAATAAGTTAAGAAAAACTAGTGGAGATATGGGAAGTGCTAAGGTATTAGGAGAAAATGAAAATGTAGTTAGGATAATGAGTATACACAAAAGTAAGGGTTTAGAATTTCCTGTAGTCATACTTTCAGGATGCGGAAAAAACTTTAATATGATGGATCTTAATAAACCTATACTATTTCATGAACAGTTAGGATTAGGACCAGATTATATAGATATTATAAAACGTATATCTTATGCTACAATAGCTAAGCAGTCTATAAGAAACAAGATAAGCCTAGAAACCTTGTCAGAAGAGATGAGAATATTATATGTGGCATTTACCAGAGCGAAAGAAAAGTTAATAATAACAGGATCTGTAACAAATTTAGATAAAGCTTCTTATAGATGGTGCTATAGTGCTATGAATTCTACAGATAAAATAGCTTCTTCAGAGACTATAAAAGCAAAAAGTTATCTAGATTGGATAGGTATGGCTATAGCAAAACATCCTGAAGGAAACCTAATAAGAGAAAGGGCTGGTATAGACTTAGATAATATAGATTATAAGGATGATTCTAAGTGGAAGGTACAGCTTTGGAATAAAAATAATATATTAAAAGATGTGGAAGAATCAGAGCTTCAGGAAGATAGAGATAAAATTATAATAGAGGAAAGTGAAAATATATATAAAAAAGAAATAGATAGAAGGCTAGGATATATTTATCCTTATGTTTACTCTTCATCTATGCCAGCTAATATATCCGTTTCAGATTTAAAGAGACAGTATTATGATGAAGAAATGGAGAACAGTGTTATAAGTTTATATAAAGTGGATAGAGTTAAAAAACCTAGATTTCTACAAGAATATAAGGGACTTTCACCAGCAGAAAAAGGCACTGCTCTTCACTCCGTTATGCAACGCATAGATTTAGATAAAATTAATAATTTACAGGATATAAAGACACAATTAAATTATTTTGTTATAAAAGAATTCCTAACTCCAGAAGAAATGGAGTCTATAAACCCATGGAAAATATTTAAGTTTTTCCAAAGTGATATAGGTAAAAGACTTATAAAGGTATATAAGACCTCTGGTGCAGTACAAAGAGAAGTTGCCTTTTATATGGATATACCAAGCACCACTATAAAAAAGGATCTTCCAGCTGTATATGAAAAGGAAAAGGTAAGACTTCAAGGAATAATTGACTGTTATTTTGAAGAGGAAGATGGATTAGTGCTAGTAGATTATAAAACAGATTATATAGGGGAAGATGGTATAGAGCCTATAAAAGATAGATATAGAATTCAATTAAAGTACTATGAAAGTGCTTTAATGAAGATAACAGGAAAAGCTGTTAAGGAAAAATGCTTATATTTATTTTACAATGATACTTTAGTAAATATGTAAAAAATAAGATTGCACAATAGTTTATAGCTTACTATTTTGCAATCTGTTTTTTTTACTCTTTATATATGTAAATATAGTTAAAGATGTTATATAGGCTATATTAAATATAACAAGGTAAGGAACTGCTAAGGTTTTTGTAAAATTTAACATTTTAAGATTATACATTAACACAGAAGCTACTATAAAAATAGGGAGTAATACTATAGAGACCTTTTTAATAGAAAAATTAAAAGTTTTACTCACAATGTAAGAGAGAATATAATATTCTATGGACATGGTTATATAAGCATTAGGAGACCATAAGAATAAAAATATATATCTAAAGCTACTTATAGCACTAGTAATTAAACTTTCAGAGTTAAATATTAAGGGCCAGTTAGTTTTAATTATTGTTTCAGTGCCAAAAAGGTACAGATTTATAACTACTGTCCATGTATACATTATTGTTACCACAAGTAAAGAAATTAAAGAATCCCGTCTCAAATTTTCTTTGTTTTTAACAAAAGGGTGTATTAATAATATAAGTTCTATTGTGGTATAAGAATAAGAGGTATTTATAGATGCCTCTAATATTTTGCTAATTTTAGCAGTGCTTAATATAGGCATTAAATTTAATATGCTACCTTTTTTTAGAGGTAATGAAATAAAAACAATTAACAAAAAAGTTAAAATAATAATTGGAGCACTAGCTTTACATAAAACTTTTAAGCCTCTTGTGGCAGAATAAAACACTATTAAAGTAGTGATTATAGATATTTTAGTAGGAGATAAATGTGGAGATATATATACATAATTTATGGATATAACATCAGAAATCATTTGAGGAATATATAAGATAAATTGTATGCAAAAAATTAACACTAGTATACTGCCTAATACTTTACCAAAAAGTATTTTACTTATATCTATGAGATCATCACAAGGAAATTTTTTTGCTATATAGTTACATAATAATATTATGTATAGGGGATAAATAGAGCCTAATATCACTGGTAACCAACCATCCTGCTGAGTTATAGTGGCTACAGTATATGAAAGTCTTATTAGCTCAACACCTATAAGAGAACATATCAGAAAAGAGGTAACATCTGAAGAATTTAAAAGTTCAGCTTCTTTCATGATACTAATACTCTCCTCTTCCAAATTTCTCGATATGGGTTTTTACATTAACATTAATAATAGAATTAGAAACCTCTTCGTTCCAGTCCACCCCCGTACCTCTACCATATTTAGCAGCAGCAACTCTACCTAAGTCTAAAGCATCTACTTTATATTGAGTTTGCATTTTTTTTACAAAACTTATGCATTGTTCTTCTATATTTTCGCTTATATTTTTTTCAAGAGCTTTTATATTTTCAGGGGAGTTTGACAAGTTATCATACATGGTGTTACCTAAAATATTTCCTGATAAATTTATAAATATGTCAAATACATATTTATCATCATCTTTACTACATTTTATTTTTCTTTTAGATTTAGCAACAAAATCTACAGATTCTTTAGGACTTTCTTTTATATTTATATTACCCATAACGTTACTTTCTCTCATTAAGTTCATAGCTCTACTTTCGTCTATATTTATGATGTTATTTACCTTATCTCCTTTAAAAACAGCCATACCTGTTGTTTTTAGCTTATTATCTTCAATTTGTATATAAGGAAGAACTATATTTCTTCCTTCAGCATCTAATCTAACGTAAATATCTATAAGTCTATAATTGTTAGAAAAAAAATTATAGTTTGTAGATGCCTTTATCATGCCTTCTAAATAATCTCCAGGGTTAGAAAAACCCTCTATATTAAAGTTTAATATATCTATGGATTCAGAGGCAGATACAATGCAAAATGTATTGTCTGTAACGGTTTCTGTGGCAAACAATGAGTTTATAAGATCCATTATGCCGTGATCTCCCATGGACTTTCCTATTACAAGAACCTTTTCAAGACCTGGAAAAAATTTTGCAGGTGCTTCTAGTTGTCTTTTGGATCTAGTTTCCCCTATGGTATTACCGGTACCTTCTAATATTATATTTTTACTTAACTTATCGTTAGAGTAATTATATATAGAGGAATATAGTTTAAACTTATTATTTCCATTTAAATTTTTTTCAATATCAGCTCCAATAATAGCAGGAATATCAAGTTCTTCCACAGGAGCATATACATTACCAACACGGAAGAAGGTATAGATGCTTAAAGTTATTAAAGTTATTGTAAAAAACTTTTTACCGCTCATAGCATACTCCTTTTATATATTCTTAGTTTTTTTATCCCTTATTTTTATAAGTAAGATAAGGGATAAAACGTAGATATAATTAAATAATACATAAGAAGAAGAAAATATGTCCATAAAGTAAGATCTATACTTTTGCTTATATAGAATTAAAGCAAAGAAAAAGAGTAGAGGTGTTAATATAATAGTTAAGTTTCTTTTTTTTAAGGTTGTAAGGGTGGATAACATTTCAAGTCCCATAAATAAGTATGTACCAAGGCAATTAAAAATAATAAAGGACCATATATATATAAAGATATACATAAAGTTACTTATTATTCTTAAATTCACTGTGCTATAAACATATATAAAAGGCCACTTTGATTTTAGCACTATGTCAGGACCTAGGAATAGTAATGTTATTAAAGTAGTTGAAACCCAAATTATAGTACTAAATACTATGGAAAGTAAGGAATATTTCAATATATTTTCTCTAGGAAAAACATATTTATTAAAGAAAAGTAATACCTCTGCTCCTAAGTAGAAGTAGGCTGTATCCTTTGAGGCTAATGCTATATTTTTTATTCCACTACCTAATACAGGTTGTATATTTAGTAAATTTAAATTTTTAAATGAAGAAAGAGATAATAAAATTAACATGAATATAAAAAATACAATCAGTTCATTTACTTTAGAAATAGTATCAATATCTTTAGAAGCTGTATAAATAGATATAAAAAAGCCTATTACAGTTATTTTAAGAGGAGTTAAAAATCCTACCACATAAGTTTCAGATATAGATATTAAATCTCCAGTTATAGTAACAGTAAATATAAGGCATTGTAACAAAAATAAAAATCCAACTATAGAGCCTAAGTATTTTCCCATATAGTCCTTAGTAACATCTATTATATCTCTAGAACCCACCCTTTTTGCAATATAGCAACAGAGAAGTATCATAGTAAAAGGATATATTAATGCTACTATAGTAGCAATCCATGCATCCTGTTTTGCAGTTTGAGCAAGTATGTTAGGCATTTTAAGAAATCCTGGACCTATAAAGCCTCCTATTATTAAAGAAAATAGCTGATAAGATGTAATTTTACCTTTATTATTCATTTTTATTTCTCCTAAAAAGATTTCTAAAGTTTTTTTGTCTTACCATATCGTTTATAGGAGTAGACTTAGGTCTTAAATTCATCTGCCATAAAGGTGCTCTTATGAGTATATCTTTCATATCACTACTATAGAAAGATAAATAAGGTACACCTAAGCTGGTAAGTGAGCATAAATGAACCACTATAAAGAACCAGCCTACAGATAGACCTAAAAAACCCATGGCATTTGCAAGTATAAGCATAGGGAATCTTAAAAACCTTATACTTAAAGACATTTGATAATTTGGTATTAAGAAGGTAGCCACAACTGAAGTACCGACTACTAGTAAGGTAGAGGGGCTTACAACTTTAGATTGTACTGCTGTATTTCCAATAATTATACCTCCTACTATACTAAGGGTTTGGGCTATCCTAGTGGGAAGTCTAAGTCCTCCCTCTCTTAAAAACTCTACAACTAGTTCAATAAAAAGTATTTCAAGAAAGGGAGTTAATGCAATTCCACTTCTTGATTGAACTATAGGAAGTATAAACTTTATGGGAACAAGCTCCACATTATAACTTATTAGTGTTAAATATAGTGGAGACATAGTTATTATTAGAAATATACTTAAAGATCTAAGAAATCTAGTTAAGTTAGAGACTAAAGTTCTTTGATTATAATCCTCCACAGCCTGAAAAAATTCAAAAAATACAGCTGGTGCAGTCATAATATTTGGTACTCCACTTATTACTAAAGCAATTTTACCTTGTAACATGTTTGCTTGAACAATATCAGGTCTTTCTGTGGTATAAAATTGAGGAAATGGAGAGAAGGTATTATCTTCTATGTATTGTGCTACGGTACCTGTATCTATAATAGAATCTACATCTATTTTATTTAGCCTATCCTTTAATTCCTCTAATATAGCTTTATCTACTATGTCATCTATATAAAGTAAGCACACATTAGTTTCAGATCTTTTACCTATCTTCAACATTTCCGAACGTAGATTTTTATCTTTTAGGTTTCTTTTTAATATACTTACATTAACTTCAAGGTTTTCAACAAAGCCTTCTCTGGTACCTCTTACAGAAGATTCATTTTCTGGGTCAGAGATAGTTCTGTATACGCCTCCAACAGTGTCAAGAATTATAAATTGGTCTGAGTACTGAAAAAAGATAATAGATTTTCCCGATTTTATCTCTTCTATAACTTCATTAATATCACTGCTAACCTTTGTATTAGATATAGGTATAAAGTTTTCACAAATGTTTTCAACCATATTTGCTGTTATTTCAATATCAACGTTAATTTTGGTCATAAGGGGGTTAAGTATATCCCTATCAATTACGGTTTTATCAGAAAGTCCATTTATATATACAAGCATTGAATTTATTTTATTTTTTCCTATAACAAATCTCTTAGAGACCACTTCATTTTTTACTCCAAGCTCTTCAACTATAGAATTAAGTTTATTAAGTAAAATATCCATAATATCACCCAACTATAGTATTTATGTATAATGAAAATAATATACCTTAATAATGAAAGTCCTCTTAATAAATAGAGTTCCTAACTTTAGAAGGAGCTTTTACTATCTCTAAAGCTTAGAAATCGTTATCCAAAGATATAACCGTTCTTTATTCCAACTTTGAAGATTGAAGAGGATGGGAATATTAGAGCGTTTAGTCATGGATAAATTCATTGGAGAGATGAAATAGTAAGGGATTACCATTAAACCTAAGCTTTCATGTTAATCCCTTTAAAGTCTATTAAAAAATTAATAATTTCAGGCATAAGGTTAAAATAGATAAGTAAACATTATCATATATAGTGGGATAAATATAAGACTTGCTAGGTTTGATAGTGTACCCATAACTGTAGCATATCTATAATCTACCTCATATGCTCTAGAAACTATTGCTATTTGAGTCATAACAGGCATAGCTGCTTCTATTATAAATACCTTAGCCATAAGATCAGGAACATGAAAAAACTTTATAACTATAAAGGTAACTAAGGGAGAGATTATAAATCTACCTATAAATATAAATAATGAGTCCTTACCTATATGAAAATCTTTAAGACTAAGGGTACTTAATGTCATACCTATAAATAAAGTTGATATGGGGGTAGTAAGGTTTCCAAGATATTTAAAGCCTTCTAAAAGAAATCTAGGAATTTTTATATTAAATGATATAAGAAATATAGATAAAATAAAAGTCACCAAAGGTGGAGAAAAAATGTTTTTTACTGACTTTAGGTTAAATAAACCACCGGCTTCTAGAATTCCACTGTCTTTTTTTATGCCATACACTCCAATGGTCCAAAACATAAAGGTATTTACAATATAGTAAAGTAATATATATGGTACACACTGTTCTCCAAATAAGGAAACATTAACAGGAAGACCTATGAATATGGTGTTAGATAGAAAAAACATGGTACTAAAAGTACCTTTTTTTTCTTTAGGTATAGATAAAAGGACTATAAATATCTTACTTAAAATATAAGTTATTGCCATGGAAATAAAGGGTACTAAAATACCTGAGATTGATTTTGTTAAGGCTTCCTTAGTAAAGGAAGTAGTAAGATTATATATCATAAAGGATGGCAGGGACACTCTTATAACTAGCTTTGAAAATAAGTTAGGAGTGCCTTCACTAAACCATCCTTTTTTACTTAAATAAAAGCCCACAGAAATTAAAAAGAATACAGTAAAAAGACTTTGCAGGGATTGAAGTATAACCATAAATAATCATCCTTCCTTAGTTTAAAATTACTATTCATTATAAATATAATTCTATATGGAGTTTAAAAATCTTTTTTTAATTAGTTAGGTTTATTTATATAATTAAAATAAATGTCAAATTACTTGATATCTATTCGTAATTATAGTGAAAGGGCAAGATAAGGAGGGCTAAGACTAAATGGATGATAAGGATAAAGAAATTATAAAAGGTATCATAGAAAAAGATCATAAGGCCTTAGATGGTTTTATATTAAAGCATGGTTCTATGATATACAATGTGGTTTCATCTGTATTAAATAATAGTCATGAGCGGGATAGCATAGATGAGTGTATAAATGATATACTTCTATGTCTTTGGGATAATATGGATTGTTTTTCTGTAGAAAAAGGAAACTTTAAATCATGGTTGATCTGTATATCAAAAAACAAAGCTTTAGATTATAAGAGAAAGTTAGTTAAGTCTTTAGATAGTACAGATATTGAAGATGTACAAATAAGCTCACAATCTGATATAGAAGAAAATTATATAAGTCAGGAAGAAAGTAACCAATTAGCTTGTGTATTAGATGAATTGGGTCAGAAAGATAGTGAAATATTTAAAAGAAAATACTTAAATGATGAAAGTGTGGAAGAAATATCTAAGAATATGGGAATGTCAACAATGAGTATATACAAAAGGTTAAGCAGAGGGCGGAGAAAGCTTCGAAAACTTATGGAAAAAATATAAAGAATTTTCATTGGAAATGGAGGATGTTTTATGAGTACAAGGGAATATCTATTAAGTTTAAATGATATAAAATTAGATGATGAAGAAATAGAGCAATACGAAATGGCAGAGCTAGATGAGCAAAGTTTAAAAGCTATGAAATCCAGAGTACTTACCATAATAGGTAAGAAGAATTTTAATGAATCAATGAATGTGATAGGTAAGGATTTACTTGATGGAGAAGAGATTAAGCATTCTTTTAGCTGTTGCAATTATGAGATTATTGCATTACACACCTTAATAAGTAGGGGATCTGGAATCTATACTAGTGACTTAGGAGTAAATTTAGGAATTCTAGTAACAAATAAAAGAATTTTTATAATGAACTTTAATGTTATATATAAATTATTAAACTACAAAGCATATTACTTTAATGAAATAAAATCTATAAAGCACTGCAAAAATAAATCTGATCACAGAATTCAAATAACTCCTAGAAGTGGAAGAACTATATATTTAGAATTATTCAATGATAATTATATTCCTGCTTTAAATTATCTAAAGCAATTTAAAGATACTGATAATATAGAAATACAAGAAAATCTTAAGAAGTTAAGACGAGGAGCATACGCATACTATATTTGGCTTATGCCTTTAATCATAGCTATAATTTGTATTATTGCAATTCTTAGTTATTAATAAAATTGTGAAAATACCAATATAAAGATAAATAGGAGAAAGAAAGTTTATTAAAAAAAGAAAAATTTCAATATTATCAGTTGCAAAAAACTTGGTTTTTTAAAAACAACACTTTATAATCATAGCAGAGGTATCTATAGAACTTAGAAAAATTAAAAAACCATAAAGAAGGGAGAACCCTTAGATGAATATAAATATTGATATACCAAAAAATCCTGCTTTAGCAATAAAAATGTTAATGAATTCAGGGTATGAGGCTGGTGTCGTTGGGGGATGCACTCGTGATTCAATTATGGGGATAGTACCTAATGATTGGGATATATGCACATCTGCTACCCCTAGCGAAATACAGTCAGTATTCAAATCATTTAAACAACTTAATATAGGATTAAAACATGGAACAGTAGTTATTATTATAGATGATGAGGAAATTGAAATTACTACCTATAGAATAGATGGTGAGTACTCTGATGGTAGAAGACCTGATGAGGTAGCTTTTACAAGAAATTTAATAGAAGATTTAAGTCGTAGAGATTATACTCAAAACGCTATATTTTTCAATGAATTTCAGGGTATTGTAGACCCTTTTAACGGTATATCAGATATTAAAAATAAGATTATAAGATGTGTTGGAAACGCAGACAAAAGATTAAAAGAGGATGCTCTAAGAATTTTAAGAGGAATTAGATTTGCCTCTAAATTAGGTTTTGAAGTTGAAGAAGCTACAAAGATTGCTATGCTTGAAAACAAAGAACTTCTAAGCAATGTTTCAAAAGAACGAATTACAGAAGAATTTGTTAAAATGCTTCAAGGAAAAAATGCAGTAAATATACTTGATGAGTTTAAAGAAATTATAGCATATATCATTCCAGAAACAAAAGCTATGATGGGGTTAGAACAAAATAATCCTTATCATGTTTATGATGTTTGGAAACATACACTGGCTGCATTAAATAATGCGGAAGGATTAATATTAAAATTAACCATGTTCTTTCATGACATAGGAAAGCCAAGTTGCCATACTATTGATAAACAAGGGATTGGTCATTTTTATGGTCATGCAGAGGTTTCTTTTAAGATTACATCTGAAATTTTCAAAAGAATGAAAATCACAGGTGCAGAAGGAGTCAATGGGAAGGACTTGAAAGATATTTTAGAATTAATTAAGTATCATGATACTATTATTGAACCAAGAAAGAAAAGTGTGAAAAGGATGTTAGCTAAATTAAATGGAAATAGAGAACAGTTTGAAAGATTACTTTCAGTAAAGAGAGCAGATGTTTTAGCTCAATCTCCTGACAAATTAATAAATAGTCTAAAAAAAATTGATGCCATTGAAACAATTTTAAATGAGGTACTGGCTGAAGATGCTTGTACAACATTAAAAGATTTAGCCATCACTGGTAAAGAATTAATTGATTTGGGTGTTCCAAAAGGGAAGGAAATTGGTATAATTTTAAATGGATTACTAGAAAGTGTTATTGATGAAAAGATACAAAATGAAAGAGAAGAATTGTTAGCAGAAGCAAATAAATATCTTGAGAATAAATAGATATATACTTTAAATATTAATAAGATATTTAAAGTTATAATGTAAAGGCACAGTTTTATACCATAATAAATTAGCTTATATCTTGATTTGAAAGTTAGAGATATAAGCTAATTTATTTATAATATTTACTTGATATTAATATAATTTACTTTTTTATAGTTATTTTAACTCTATACCAGCTAATTTAAGCAGATATAAGGCATTTCTAGTAGTTGATACTCCTTCACGAATTCTATAGTCAAATTTTAATTCATTGTTTATATAATACTCTTTAAAATGATAATTTTTAATTTTGGGATACTTGTACTGTAAATTGCATAATTCTAAGTCATGAGTGGAAATAAGACCTGATGCTCCTTGGTCACCTAACTGTTTTATTAATGCTTTAGCTCCATCATGTCTATCAATAGAATTTGTTCCTTTAAATAATTCATCTAAAAGGAAAAAGACTTTTTTATTACTTTTAACATTTTCAACAATCATTTTAACTCTTAATATTTCAGCATAAAAAGAAGAGATATTATTTTCTAAGTTATCACTTGTTCTCATACAAGTAAAGATATTCATCAGTGAACATTCAAATTTCTTTGCACATACTGGAGCACCAATATAACTTAATATTAAATTTATACCAACAGTTCTTAAAAAGGTGCTTTTACCAGACATATTTGACCCTGTTATTAATAAAATATTTTTATTATTATCAATAGTGATATTATTACTTACTCTTTTTTCACCTAAAAGTGGATGCCCTAACTCATTGGCTTTTAATATAAAGGCACCCTCTTTAATTACTGGCATAGTCCACTTAGGGTTATCATAAATAATATTTGAAATGCTACTTAAAGCTTCAAATTCACCTATAACTTCAAACCATTTTTCTAAGTTCTTACCTGAATTAACTCTCCACTTTTCAAACTCTATCATACATTGATAGTCCAATAGGAATAATATATTAATTATTATAAAAAACATATTATTTCTATCAGATACTTTGTTATATATAGAAGAGAATTTTTTTATTGATTTCGCTGCAGATTCATTTTGAGAATTCATTAGATTATTCTTTAATTGGTTTAAATAATTACTTTTGAACTCTTTGTTTTCGATTAAACTTACCAGCTTAGAATATAAAATTATACTGTTTTTATATTTATAAATATTATTAAATACATCAATTCTTTTTTTCCCACCAATAAATAAAATCATTAATTGAATAAATGCCATAAAACCTGGCAATTTAAAATTTATTAGAGATGTAAAGCAGGATAAAACAATTAGTATTAAGGTTACGCATGGTAATAGCTTAACTAAAAAAATAAGCCATGATTTAGTATAAAAGTCATTCCTATCATTTCCCCACTTGTATAGCTCTTCTGGGTTAATACATTGATTAGCTATGACCATACCTTCAGCTTCAAAAAACTGTCTCCACTCTAAATTTTCAGCTAACTCAATTAAGGATAATTGTATACTCCTTATATCAGCAGAATTTGTTAGTGGATGAGTAAGTCTATTTTTTAGTATCTGTCGTCCCATAAATGTTTTACAGCTATTAATCCATTGAAATAATGAGTTTGTACCAAATATATCTAAGTCATCTGAATATGTATGTTGGTTATCTTTAAATTCAGCACCATGATCTTCAAAGGTTTTCCACTGTCCATTTATTCTTTTTATTGATCTCTCATTTATCTCTTTTAAGGCTATTGAATAACTTCTATTTTTAAATTCCTTATCATGTTTATCAATTAGATAAATAAAAAGAATCAGTGAAGCGATAAAGACTCCTGTACTTACTAAATAATTTTTAGTAGTAAAAGTATAAATTGTAACACTAAGTCCAACTATAAATGTAAGAAGTCTTAAATACTGTATAAGCTTTATTGATTTGTTTTGTTCCTGGATTAAACCTTCATAAGTTTTCAATCTACTAGTGTAATAATCATATGAATTATCCAATGGTGATCCTCCTAATCCTAGTTTAGTATTTAATCTTAATGGCTTAAAATACATAATAACATGTATAGATAGCATTATAACTGCACATTTTTAAAATATATATCCATTATATAGTTTTTATTACAATATAATCAACATAATTAGTTGTAATAAAACCATATTATTTGGTGACATTTTTTACTTTTATTTATATACTCATTATTAATCCTTTTCTATAAATAAGTAGCAATTTGTACAATATTAAAAATAAATATATAATAAAATCTTTATTTATGAGTGTTATTAATATTAATTTTAGTTGGAAGGCTTATAGTGATAAAATCCTTTCCATCTTAACATTTATAATATAATAGTGAGACTTATAAAACAATAAAGTATGATATAATTATATAGGTAAGATTATGAAATAAATTATAAATTTTAACCGTAATTTGTATTAAATATATTAATTATAAGTTAAAGTGAGGATGATTAAATGGAAGTTAAAAACATAAATATAGTTGAATTTGAACCTGGTATTAGAGTAGAAGGGTTCTTTATGATTAAATCTGTAGATTCTAAAACTACTAATTCAAATAATAAAAAATACTTAGATTTTAATCTATGTGATAAAACAGGGGAAATAAATGCAAAGCTTTGGGAAGTAGGAAATTTAGATGAAGGTCAATATAATGGAAATACAGTGGTAAAGGTGAGGGGAACCATACTATCATGGCAAAACTCCCTTCAATTAAAGATAGAAAAAATAAGAAATATTACTGAAGAAGATAATATAAATATAGAGGATTTTGTGCCAACAGCGCCTCTAAAACCAGAGGTTATGTATGAGGAAATATTAAACTATATCAATAATATTAATAATAAGGATATAAAAAATATAGTAAAGTATATCTTTGAAGAAAATAAAGAGGAGTTATATTATTATCCAGCAGCTAAAAAGAACCATCATGCTATAAGATCTGGTCTTCTCTTTCATGTTATGACAATGCTTCATGTAGCAGAAAAACTATCGGAAATATATACATTTTTAAACAGAGATTTGTTATATGCTGGGGTAATATTACATGATATGTCAAAGCTTGAGGAAATGGATTCTAATAATTTTGGTATAGTAAGTGAATACACTGTAGAAGGACAGCTTTTAGGCCACATAACTCAAGGAGTAAAAAAATTAGAGGTGGTGTCAGAAAAACTTGGAGCTGATAGGGAAGTTACTATGCTACTTCAACACCTTATATTATCACACCACTATGAGCCAGAGTACGGAAGTCCAGTAAAACCTATGATAGCTGAAGCTGAAATGTTACATTTTATAGATGTTATAGATGCAAGAATGTATGATATTAAAAAGGTTTTGGGGGATACAAAGGAAGGTGAGTTTTCAGAGAGATTGTGGTCTCTTGAAAATAGAAGGATATATAAAACTAAATTACAATAATTAATATAAAAGCATAAACAATAATTAAAGCATAGTAGTAGCGTATTATGAATTGAGACAAATGTATTAAGGCTATAAGCTAAGCTTATGATTAATATGAGTCTCAGAATTAGGAAATATTTAATAAGAATAATTAAATTTTAATATAAAGGAGTGTTAATTATGTCAACAGTGGTAGAAAATTTTTTAAAGTATGTAAAGTTCGACACAAAATCTGATGATACTACAGGAACTACACCAAGTACTGAAGGACAAATGGTACTTGCAAAAGAATTAGGTAAAGAGCTAGAGGCTATGGGAATGACAGAGATATCTGTAGATAAAAATGGATATGTAATGGCTACACTACCTTCTAACCTAAGTAAAAGCGTACCTACTATAGGATTTATCGCTCACATGGATACTTCACCAGATATGTCTGGCAAAGATGTAAATCCTCAATTTGTAGAAAACTATCAAGGAGGAGATATAGTTTTAAACAAGGATTTAAATATAGTATTATCTCCAAAAGACTTTAAAGAGTTAGAAGGGTACATAGGAAAAACATTAATAACTACAGATGGAACTACACTTTTAGGTGCAGATGATAAAGCTGGAATAGCAGAGATAATGGCAGCTATGGAATATTTAATAAAACATCCTGAAATAAAGCATGGAGCCATAAAGGTAGGATTCACCCCTGATGAAGAAATTGGAGAGGGTGCAAATCACTTTGATGTAGAAAAATTTGGTGCAGATTTAGCTTATACTATGGATGGTGGAAAAATAGGTGAACTTGAATATGAAAACTTTAATGCGGCAGGTGCTAAAGTGACTATTAATGGAAGAAATGTTCATCCAGGATATGCTTACAAAAAGATGATAAATTCATTAATTATAGCAAATGAATTTATATCAATGCTTCCAGAAAATGAAGTTCCTGAAAGAACCGAAGGCTATGAAGGATTCTATCACTTAACAAATGTAAAAGGAGAAGTGGAACAAACTTCATTAGAATATATAATAAGAGATTTTGATAAGGATAGCTTTGAAAAGAGAAAGGCTAATATAAAAGAGGTAGGAGAGCAATTAAATAAAAAGTATGGAATGGATATTGTAGAGGTTGAAGTTAAAGATCAATACTATAATATGAAAGAAAAGATAGAGCCAGTAAAACATGTAGTTGACATAGCTTTTAAGGCTATGGAAGAAGTAGGAGTAACTCCTATAGTACGTCCTATTAGAGGAGGTACAGATGGAGCAAGACTTTCCTTTATGGGGCTACCAACACCTAATATATTTGCTGGAGGAGAGAATTTCCACGGAAAGTACGAGTATGTATGCAAAGAATCTATGGAAAAAGCAGTGGAAGTTATATTAAAGATAGTAGAACTTTATAGTGAAATGTAATTAATTTAAAAAAGGAATGGATTTTTCAAAAGCTTATACTTTAGAAAATTCATTCCTTTTTTTATTAGAAGTATTAAGATATTCCGTCGTATTTAATCTCAAAATACCCTTGAGGATGTTTACAGGCTGGGCAAATATTAGGAGCATCTGTCCCTTCATATATAAAGCCACAGTTTCTACACTTCCATTTCACGGAATTAGGTTGTTTATAAAGGGTTCCATTTTGCATTCTACTTAATAAATCAAGATATCTTTGCTCATGAACTTTTTCAACCTCAAGTATCTTTCTAAAAGCAAATTCAACCTCTGGAAATCCTTCACTTTTAGCTATATCAGCAAAGGATGGATAAGCAGTTCCCCACTCTTCTTTTTCTCCTTCAGCGGCATATTTTAAGTTTTCTTCTGTGGTTCCATAACCTATAGGGTATTCAGTATCTACTTTTATATTAGAGTGTCCTAAGCCTTCTACAAGAAAATTAAAAAATACTCTAGCATGTGCCCTTTCATTATCTGCTGTTTCGTAAAATATCTCAGCTATTTGCTTATGACCTTCCTTATCAGCTACAACACTATAAAAAGTATATCTGTTTCTTGCTTGAGATTCACCAGCAAAGGCTTTAGCTAAATTCTCAGCAGTTTGAGTTCCAACTAAGCTTTTCATATAAATAACCTCCATTTATATTAATTTCTTAATTAGTTTTAGCTAAAGCCTTTTATTTTATGTATTTCTAGTATCTCCAATAAAGAATAAAGCAAGAGTTCCAGGCCCAGAGTGAGATCCTATTACTGGCCCTACAAAGTTTATTTTAAATCCTTTAACATTATACTCTTTTTCTATAAGAGATTTTAAATAAAGTGCATCCTCTTCACAGTCACCATGACTTATAAAGATAGTTTGATTTTCTGGTTCTACAATATGAGCTTTAAGATTATCTAAAAGAGTTCTTATAGCTTTTTTTCTTCCTTTTACTTTAGATACAGGAATTAATTGACCTTCATTATTAACATGAAGTACAGGTTTAATATTAAGTAAGGTTCCAACAATAGCACTAGCTGAGGATACTCTTCCTCCTCTTTTTAGATGGTGTAGATCATCTACAGTAAACCAGTGATTTACTCTAAGCTTATTATCTTCAACCCAGTTAACTATTTCTTCTTTAGAAAAACCGTTGTTTAACATATCATAAGCATAATGAACTATAAGTCCTACCCCCATAGAGGCTGAACGAGTATCTATTACAGTTATATCAGCATTAGGATAACGTTCTAGAACTTCTTCTCTTGCTATTAAAGCGCTATTATAAGTACCACTTAAAGCTGATGAAAAACCTAAATAAATTATAGATTTTCCATCTTTAATGTGTTTTTCAAATTCTTCTACAAATCTATATGAATTTATCTGAGATGTGGTTGGCATCTCACCTTCCCTTACTTTATTATAGAATTCTTTATGATCTAGAGTTTTACCGAAGTCTTCTATATAATCTTTTCCCTTAAAGTTACAAACTAAACCTAAAGCTGGGATCTTATTTTCGGTTATATAATCCAAGGGAAGATCACAGCTTGAATCTGTAATTATAACTATATTCATATACAATCTCCTTACATTAATTATTTTTAAAATATTATTATAAAGCCAAAATCAGGGTTCATTGATAATAAAAATTAAACTTGTTTAGTATTAATTATACCATTATAAATTAAGGCTAAACAAGTTTTTACCAATACAATAAATTCAGATTGCATAAGATATAAGGTTTTCAGGTCTTATTTAGTTAATAATTCTACCAACTTCTCTTCAATATAAGATTTCAATTCTTTATCACCTATAAATGTGTTATCATCAAAATCGCTAGGTTTTACTCTAAAGAAGTTAATTACTAACTTATTTTCTTTTATAAAGTACTCATCTAAGTGTAATGGAGAAAACATAACTTCTAAGGTTTCATATTTTTCTTCAGGTACCTTTTTATTTAAGATATCCACAAGATAATCTAAGTTTAATTGTTTTAAGGGTGTTATCATGAGCTTAGTGTACTCTAAATCCTCCATCATCCACATGTTATTGTTCCAAAATCTTTTTTCTTTTTTAGTACCAGCAGATAAAAGCTCTCTGTTTTTTATAGCACTTAATACTTTTCTTACTGATTCATCATTAAATTCATCATCGTAAGCTAACTTAAGAGCATCCATGGAAGCTACATCATAGAAAAACATCTCAGCAACATTTTCTCTTTCACTGGTTGCTTGCCAGAAATATAGCATAGCTTCGAGTACATCAATATTTACTTTTATATTTTGTAACATTTATAAAGCCTCCTTTGAAAACGATTCTATATAGTATTCTATAATATTAATTTAAAAACCTTTAATTTTGTCTTAATTTCTCACAAGGATTTTTTTAATACACATAGAAATAAACATTTAAGAGACTTATCCACAATTCTTATTTATTTTATAGAAAGGCTGTGAATAATTTATGAGAATTATACACACATCTGATTGGCATTTGGGGAAATATTTAGATGGAATAAAAAATAGTAGATTAGAAGAACAGAAGATGTTCTTAGAAGAGTTTATAGATATAGTAGAAAAAGAAAAGGCTGATATGATTATAATTGCTGGAGACATATATGATAATGGTAATCCACCAGCTAAGGCAGAAAGGTTATTTTACGATACATTAAAAAAGCTTAGTAATGATGGGAAAAGACCTATAATTGTAATTGCTGGGAACCATGATAACCCAGAAAGACTTATGGCAGTTAGCCCACTTACCTCAGAGTATGGAATAATAATATTAGGAACTCCCAAAAACTATGTAGAAAAAGGGGAGTATGGCAGTTGTAAGGTTTTAGACTCTGGAGAGAGTTTTATAGAAATAGAATTAAATGGTGAAAGGGCTGTAATATTAGCATTACCTTATCCTAGTGAAAAGAGGCTTAACGAAGTATTCATATTTGAAGATAATGATAAAGAAAGAATGATGAGTTATTCAGAAAAAATAGGAGAAATCTTTTCTAATCTTTCAGAAAAGTATAGAGAGGATACTATAAATTTAGCTGTATCACATATCTTTGTAAATGGTGGTATTACATCAGATTCGGAAAGAAGTATAGAACTTGGTGGAAGTCTTGCGGTAAATGTAGAAAATTTACCTAAAAATGCTCAATACATAGCATTAGGACATTTACATAAGCCTCAAAGAGTAGGAAATACAAAGAATGCTTATTATTCTGGATCACCAATTCAGTATAGTAAAAGTGAAATCAACTATTCTAAGTCCGTATATAAGGTAGAAGTTACTGCAGGAGAAGAAGCTAAGGTTGAAAAGATACTCTTAAGAAATTATAAGCCCATTGAAATATGGAAGTGTGAAAGTGTTTCAGAAGCTATAGAAAAATGTAAGGAAAATTCTAATAGGGATGTTTGGGTATATCTTAAGATAAAAACTGAAGAATATATAAATCAAGAGTATATAAAGCTTATGAATGAGTATAAAAAAGATATAATTGAGATAATTCCAGATATAACATCTAAAGAAGAAGAGATAGAAGAAATTGAAGATATAAGAGAAAAGTCTATGGGAGAACTTTTTAAAGAATTTTATTCAAATCAAAGAGGCTACAATATAAGTGAAGAGCTTTTAGAATTGTTCTTATCCATAGTTAATGAAGAGGAAGAAGAGGAGTAGGGATAGTATATGAAACCTAAAAGACTTGCTATAAAAGGATTAAATAGCTTTGTAGATGAACAGATAATTAATTTTGAAACGTTAACTTCAAAAGGTTTGTTTGGAATATTTGGACCAACAGGTAGTGGAAAGTCCACTATACTTGATGCTATAACTATGGCTCTTTATGGAGACATTGCTAGGGATTCAAGGGAATATATAAATAGTTTTTGTGATGGGGTCAGTGTAAGCTATGAATTTGAAATAGGAGTAGGAGGATCTAGAAAGACTTATATAGCTGATAGAGTAGTAAATAAAGATAAAAAAGGAGTTTATAAATTAAAGACTTGTAGACTTTTAGAAAATATAGATGGGGAGATAGTTCCTATAGCTGAGGGTGCAAGAGAGGTTAGAGGTAAGGTTGAAGAGATAATAGGTCTTAAGGCGGAGGATTTTACTAGGTCTGTAGTGCTTCCACAGGGAAAGTTCAGTGAGTTTTTGAAACTTTCTGGGGTGGAGCGAAGAAATATGCTAGAGAGAATATTTAACTTAAGAAAGTACGGAATAGCTTTATCTGAAAAAATTAAAATAGAAAGAAGAAAAAGGGCAGAAGAGTTAAGTGTATTAAACACTCAGATTCAATCTATAACTAGTAGAGAAGTGTCAGAAGAAGCTTATAAATTACTTGAAGAGGAAATAATCTCTTTAAAGAAGGAAGAGAGTTCTGTTAGAGATGAAAAAGTAGAGGTAGATAAAAAATACCAGCACTATAACAATCTTTGGATAATGAAAAAAGAACTTTTAACTTATGAAAACCTAAAGGAAGAACTTTTAAAGGATAGGGATTCCATGGATAAAAAATCCCTAAAACTTCTTAAAGGAAAAAAGGCTATTTTAGTTAAACCCTATATAGATAGCTATATAAATACTGAAAAGGCTCTAGTAAATTTCGAAAATCAGTATGATTCTATGGAATTTAATATAAGAAATCTAGAAAAACAGCTAGAAGACATGAAGGGGCAGTATGAAAATGCATTGAATTTAAAAGATGAAGAACTTCCAAAGCTTGTAGAAAAGCAAACTAAGCTTCAGAGAGCCTTAGACCTAGATAAAAATATTTTAGAAATTACCAAAGAGAGAAACTTATTAGCAGATAAGTTTAAAAAAGTAATGGGAAGATTAAAGGATTTAAATTCCCTACAAAACAGTATTAAAGAAAGCATCAAAGATGAAGATTTATTAATGGAAAAATTAGAAGGTGAAATAGAAGAAGTAAAAATAGATCCAAGCATAAGAGAAAAGATATTTAAAGGATCTATAGTTTCTACGGAAAAAATAAAAAAAGAAGAGGACTTATTTAAACTAGAGTCAAAAATTAAAGAAATAGAAAAAAATTTAATTACTTTTAAGGAAGAGAAAGATGTATTAGAAAAATTCATTGAAGAAACAGAGGGGTATATTAAAGAAAGAGAAAATAAGTTGAAAAGTATTGAAGATAATTTCCCAGGACATAAAGATAAACTTATAGCTATGGAAAAAAAGGATACTTACTATGTAATGGTTCTTAATCAATATGAAGAAATTATAACCTCTAAGTATAGTTTAGAAGAGAAGATAAAAAATCTACAGGAAGATGTAAAGAATAATAATAGTAAAAAGGAATTTATAGAAAAAGAAATCCAGGTTTTAAAAAATAACATAGGAAAAACATTGGAAGAAATAGAAGAGTTAAATAGGGAAAATCTAGCTTATACCTTATCTAAGGATTTAAAAGAAGGGGATTCATGTCCTGTTTGTGGATCTATTCATCATATAAGATATGCAAATAGTAAAGATGAAAGTTTACTTTTAAAAAAACAGGATGAAAAAGATCAAATTGAAAAAGAATTGTTAAAGTTAGAAGCTAGTTTAAAAGAAATAGAGATTAAGATTTTTCAAAGCTCTACCTTTATGGAATCCTCTTTAAAGGAGTTAGAATTAATAGAAAATAGATTAGAAAATATAGACTCAGAGGGAATTTTTAATTTAAAGGAAAAAGCACCATCTATAGAGGAATTTAAAAGTTATTATAATGAGTTTAAGAAAGAGCATCTAAAGCTTAAAGAAGCTATAGAAAATTATGAAAAGGAAAGAAATATTTTAGAATCAGAAATAAAAGAAGGCAAAGAAGTTTTATCAAGCAAAAAGCTTAATTACGAAAAGGTTAGAATAGAAATAAATTCAGAAGAAAACAATTGTATTGCTGCTAAAAAAGACTTAGAAGAAGCATTGTATTCTGTTAAAAAACTAGAAGAAGAGCTGATGGTTTTAAGAAAAGATACTTCTTTATGGGACTTTGTGGAAGAGAGTAAAAAAATAAATGAAAAGGATAAATCATTTTCTATTATTCAAAACAAGATTAAAGAGTTAAAGGAATGTTTAATAAAACATCAAAAGCAAAGTGAAGAATATTTAAAAGAGATAAATTTATTAGAAGTAGAAAAAGCAAAGATAGAAGAATCAGGAAAAGAAAAAAGAAGTATCTTAGATAAATACACTAAAGAAAAAGAATTACTTACAGAGGGAAAAGATGCAGGTGACTATATAAAAGAAGTTATAAACAAGAAAGAATATATAATTACAGAAGAAGCTAGACTAAAAGGACTTTTAGAAAAGTTAAAAAAAGAGGCAGAAGAATTAAAGGATAAATTTATTTCATTAAAACAAAACATATTAAACTGTAGAGAACAAAGATTAAAGGATGAACAATCTTTAATTAAGGCATTAGAAGAAAATGAGTTTCTATCAAAGGAAGAAGCTTTAGAGTTCATTTTAGATAAAAGAGAACTTGATATCTTAGAAATTGAAATAAAAGATTATGAGAAAAGATTAAGTGAAGTGGATACAAACATTAAAAATATAAGTGATAAACTAAAAGGAGAAGACATCAAGGAAGAGCTTTGGAAAGAAATAAAATACAAAAATCTATATCTTGGAGAAAAATTAGAGGGAATAATAAAAGATATAGCCTCAAAAGAACAGATATTAAAAGATATGGATAGAGATTTAAAGGAACTGAAATCTATAATTAAGGAACATAAGAAAATGGCTCATTTATGTGGTAACCTAGATGAATTATCAAAGCTTATAGAGGGAAACAAGTTTGTAGAGTTTGTAGCCCAAAGTCAGCTTAAGTATATCTGCATAGAGGCATCAAAAAGACTTAAAGATATTACAAGGGGAAGATATGCATTAGAACTAGATGATTCAGGAAGCTTTGTAATGAGAGATGATTTTAATGGAGGACATAGACGTTCAGCAAGTACCTTATCTGGGGGAGAAACCTTCTTAACATCATTATCCCTAGCGTTGGCCCTTTCTTCACAAATTCAGTTAAAAGGCAGTGCACCCTTAGAGTTCTTTTTCTTAGATGAAGGGTTTGGTAGTTTAGATAAGGCTTTACTTGATACGGTTATAGATTCTCTTGAAACTTTAAGGTCAGATAGATTATCCATAGGTCTAATTAGTCACGTGGAAGATTTAAAAAATAGGGTTCCTATAAAGTTAATTGTAGATAGTGGTTCTAATGGAGATATGGGAAGTGTTGTAAAAATAGAACTAACATAATTATATTTTTTAGGTATATTTATGAAATAAGTCAATATATTCAGAATGTTAAGAAATGATTATAAAGTATATCAATTCATGTTATCAGAAAAATGAATTGGTATATTTTTTTTATTGAACATATAATTAAATTATAAATATGTCTATTTTTTAACAAAACTATTAAGAACTTATTAATAATTAATAAAGGAGGATTAGTTATGGATTTATTAAGCACCATGAAAAAGATTAATGATATTTTTTGGAGTTATATTTTAACCTTCTTACTTTGTGGTACAGGCATATTTTTTACATTTAGACTTAGATTCGTACAAGTTAGAAAGTTTAAAGAAGGTTGGAAGCGAGTTTTTGGTGGTTTAAGTCTAAAAGGAGAGAGGGCAGGAAAAGATGGTATGTCATCCTTCCAAGCATTAAGTACAGCCATAGCAGCGCAAGTTGGTACAGGA
Source organism: Clostridium simiarum (assembly GCF_018919175.1). Taxonomy (GTDB): domain Bacteria; phylum Bacillota; class Clostridia; order Clostridiales; family Clostridiaceae; genus Clostridium_L; species Clostridium_L simiarum. The sequence continues at coordinate 40,393 of NZ_JAHLQL010000010.1, forward strand.
AATCTTGCGGGAGCAGCAACAGCTATAGTATCAGGAGGACCTGGAGCAATATTTTGGATGTGGGTAAGTGCTTTCTTTGGTATGGCAACTATATTTGCAGAAGCAACCTTATCTCAACTATTTAAAGAAAGAGTTGATGGGGAGATTACAGGAGGACCAGCATACTATATAAGTAAAGGTTTAAATAATAAATATTTAGCTGGATTTTTCTCAGTTGCTATAATAGTTGCTTTAGGATTTATGGGTAATATGGTTCAATCTAATTCAATAGGATCAGCATTTAGCACTGCCTTTGGATTTGAACCTGTTATAGTAGGAATCATAATTGCAATAATTGCTGGTTTTATATTTATAGGAGGAGTAGGAAGAATAGCATCTGTTACTGAAAAGATTGTACCTATAATGGCATTATTTTATTTACTAGGTGGACTTGTTATATTAATTTTAAATTATACTAACGTATTGCCAGCTTTCAAGATGATATTTGTTGGAGCTTTTAAGCCAGAGGCGGTTTTAGGTGGAGCTATAGGTGTAAGTGTTAAACAAGCTATTAGATATGGAGTTGCAAGAGGATTATTCTCTAATGAAGCAGGTATGGGATCTACACCGCATGCTCATGCTGTAGCAAAGGTTAAACATCCTGGAGAGCAAGGTACAGTAGCTATAGTTAGTGTATTTATAGATACATTTATAGTTCTTACAATGACAGCCTTAGTTATATTATCAACAGGAGCTTTAAATACAGGAGTAACAGGTATTGAACTTACACAAAATGCTTTTTCAATGGGATTTAAGAGTTTGGGTAACTTTGGAAATATATTTATTGCTATATGTTTACTGTTCTTTGCCTTCTCTACTATAATAGGATGGTACTTCTTTGCAGAGGCAAATGTAAAGTATCTTTTTGGAACCAAGCATTTGAATATATTTAGATTGCTAGTTTTAATATGTATAGTAGTAGGAGCTGCTTTAAAAGTTGATCTAGTTTGGGAGCTTGCAGATACCTTCAATGGACTTATGGTTATACCTAACCTTATAGCCCTTATATTCTTATCATCTAAAGTTAGTAATAGCTTAAAAGAATATGAATCATTAAAACAGGATTATATTGATTATGAATAATAATAAAGCTACTTCTTTTTAGAAGTAGCTTTACCCTATTAATAAGTTATCTAATATAGAGTAGGTTAAATTTATTACTATATTCAAAAAATATTGCTTTATATATAGTTTTATGTTAATATGATTGTGTTAGTCATGCGGTGGTAGCTCAGTTGGATAGAGTAGCTGGCTACGAACCAGTTGGTCGGGGGTTCGAATCCTCTCCGCCGCACCATAGAAGCCTTACAAACACTAAGTTTGTAGGGTTTTTGTTTTGCTCTTAAATAAACTTTTACCTCCATATATACAAATCATTTAATTTTCACATGGCTTTTTCTTTAATGGACCGTGTTGATCAGGATAAAAAATAGGTATTATTTAAAAATTTGCCTATTTCTATTACAAATATAGTTTACCCAAATAATGAAATATGCTAATAATTATTTAGTAAAACATGGTATAATTTTCATGTAATTAGTTATGTTTTGTAAAATATTATAAACTAAAGAATGGTTATATTAGCATATAAGAGGGGTAATAAAGAATGGATAAATCAAGTAAAATAACTTTTGTACAAAAGCAATTAGCAATGGACTGGAAATGTGATTGCAATGTTTTTAAAGATGATAAAAATGTTTTTATTAAATCAGAAAATAAGTTTTTTGAGATAGTTACATTTGGGAAAAATGCAGTTATTAAAGCACATCCATCTATCTATAATTGGTGTATAGAGCTTTTTTCAACAACATCCGCAGAGGATATAATGGATGGGGAGAATTTATTTTTTATTGAAACGAAACTAAGAGAATTTGGGAAAAAGCTTGCAGGTGAACACACTCGATATCTATATCTAAATAAGAATGAAACTATTTATAAACCTAATGATTTTGAGTATAAATTCTTTGATAAAACTAATATTAATACTTTATATTCTAACAAAGGTTTTGATAATGCATTAAACTACAAAAATGATGTTATTGCATTTGGAGCATATAAAGAAAACCAACTTGTTGCCATAGCTGGAGCTGATGACTATATGTCAAGTTTATGGCAGATTGGAATAGATACCTTACCGGAATATCGAAATAAGGGACTAGCCTCTTATCTTGTAAAAACTTTGGCTGATGAAATTGAAAGACGTGGCGCATTGCCATACTATACCACATGGAGTGCCAATATTGCATCAACAACAGTTGCTCTCAAAGTAGGGTTTTCACCTATTTGGGTTGGATATTATGCAACTGACATATAATACATGAATAAAATCTGTCATTAGTGAAGTAAGGAATTAATAAATTAATGTACTATAAATAACAATAATTAAAAAAACTTTAGATTGCTTTAGGAGGTGATTGTGTGAATATAAAAAATAAAAGTCTAATAGAAATTCATTTAGCTGTTTTTTTATTTGGATTATCAGGCTTATTTGGGAAATTGCTATCATTATCATCAATAATAATTGTTTTTGGGAGAGTTTTCTTTTCAAGTATTTTTTTATTGATTATAAATCTTTATATTAAGAAAGACATGAAACTAAAGCAACAAAAACATTATTTTTATTTGGTAATTATGGGTGTAATTTTAGCAATCCACTGGAGTACTTTTTTTAAGTCTATTCAAGTTTCTACAGTAGCAATAGGATTACTTACATTTTCTACATTTCCTGTTTTCGTTACTTTTCTTGAGCCATCTTTTTTCAAAGAGAAAATTAAGCCATCAGATATTGTGGTGGCAATTGTTACAATCTTTGGAGTAGTACTTGTTATTCCAAAGTTTGAATTGGGAAACAATTTAACTCAAGGAGTTTTATGGGGAATAGTATCTGGTTTTACTTATGCCATTCTTTCAATGCTTAATAGAAAATATGTAAAAGAATACTCAAGTTCGGTAATTGCTTTTTATGAACAGTTTGTAGCAACAATTATATTAATTCCCTTTTTATTTTTGCAAAAACCAGTTTTTCAACCTAAAGACATATTATTACTTATCCTATTAGGTACGGTTTTTACTGGAATTTCTCATTCACTTTTCATAAATGGTTTAAAGAATATTAAAACCCAAACAGCAGGTATTATATCAAGCCTTGAGCCAGTTTATGGTATACTTTTTGGTGCTTTTTTATTAAGAGAAATACCAACATTAAGAGAAATCATAGGTGGCATTATTATTTTAGGTACTGTTTTTTACTCAACTATTAAATCTAAATAATTCATATTGTTAACTTTAGGTATAATAATTTAACAAATAAACAATTTATAAACTTCCTTATTATTCTGAAAAAGAATTTTATGAGATTTTTATTTTACAATTAACAATTTTTGGCTGCTTGTGGTATAATTAATTAAATTAAATATAGTTAATGATAATTATATTGTTATCATTAAATTTAAACATATTAAATGGATAGGAGAATGATATAATGAACAATCAAGAGCAGAAACAAGAAAAAGAAACTTCAAGCTTAGTACTAGAAAAACAATTACAATCTAGATCAATCATAATTTCTGGAGAGATTAATCAAGCTTTAGCGGAAAAAATAACTGCACAACTCTTAATTCTACAAGAAATGGGCGATGAACCAATAAAATTATTTATCAACAGTCAAGGTGGTCATGTGGAAGCTGGTGATACAATTCATGATATGATTAAGTTTATTAAGCCACGTGTTATTGTAATTGGTACTGGTTGGGTTGCAAGTGCCGCTATAACAATTTATCTTGCGGCTGAAAAGCAAGATCGTTATTCTTTACCAAACACAAGGTATATGATACATCAACCATTAGGTGGATTCAACGGTCAAGCTACAGATATTGGTATTGAAGCAGAAGAGATATTAAGAGTACGTAAGAGGATCAATAGCATAATCAGTGAAGCCACTGGTCAACCATTAGAAAAAATAGAAAAAGATACGGATAGAAATTATTGGTTAAATGCTTATGAAGCAATTGATTATGGGATAGTAAATAAAGTTATTTCCAAATATGAAGAATTAGCGGATCTGTAATTTATCAAAGTATTAATCTATATATAAGAAATATAGATTAATAAGTCTTTAATTATTATTAATACCTGATTGAAAGAATATTATAATGCATGAGTGGAAATTATAGAATCAAAAAATACAAAGACCTATAACGGGAAACAGACAAAAAAATAGAAAAAGGGAGAAAATAATCTAATTTTTTCTCCCTTTTGGTTTTTTAAAATTTATTGAATTTACTATATTAACATCATGTTGTCTAATGATTTCTAAAAATGATTCTTTTTCTGAAGGCTCATTAAAGGTTCTTAGAGGGATAATAAATAGGTTAAAATTACTACTATATTTTATGTAAATAAATATATGATTTTCTGTAATCACAGCTTTTTCTATATTAGACCATGGAGTTTTATATGATAAAGAACTATCTTCTACCGATATTCCTTCTTCACTCAATATTAAGGTTGTATTGGTGAAAGAGTCTTCTTTTATATTTTTATTAGTTTTTTTAGCAAGCTCCTTTACCATTCGATCTTTGAAGGTATTAGGTTTAGTTATAATAAATATTATATATAGTATTAATATTAATACTATAAAATAAAATAAAAATTTGTTATGTTTAGTATAAGTAAAAATCAATCCTTCTATAATTAAACATAATAATATAATTTTCTGTAATGTAAACTTCCATTTATCACTAAAATATTTTTCTGAATTATAAACAAGATCAACAATAAAATCCATCAAATCTTCTTTAGTATTTTTATAAGATATTTTCATTGATATCACTCCCAAAAACATTCTTTTCAATGTAAAAGATGGCAGACTGTAAACATAAGTTATGAACTACTTTTTATTACTATCAGTTATATATAAATTATATTAATTTTATATTGCTTAAAAATCTGTAAAAAAGTATCTTTTTCAGAAGGGTCCTTAAAGGTTTTTATAGGTACAATCAAGTATCCAAGTCTACCTAAATACCTTATGTAGATACATATGTAAGATTCCATAACTTTGACATTTTCTACGCTAGACCAGATAACTTTATATTGAGAAGATCTACTCTCTTTTGCTACCCCTTCTTCATTTAATGTTAATGTTACATCCATGGGAGAAAAATCTTTTAGCTTTTTACGCTCATTTTTTATAAGGCTCTTTCGCGCTCTTTTTTTATACATCTCAGGATTAATTAAAAACCATAGTAAACCTACTAATAATATACATAATATTGACAATTCGGTTGATAGTAAATTTCTAATCTTATAAACAAAGATAATGACAATTCCAAGAAAAACCCATACTATTAAGGTATAAAGTTTAATAAACTTTTTAAAAGTAGATGAGTTTTCTGTAGTATAAACATTATAATCTACCAAATCTTCTAGAGCGTTTTTATAATATATTTTCACTACTATTCCCCCTAACATTAAAAGATAAGTCTACTTGTATATAATATCATTTTATGTATATATTGTAAACGAGGTGCGTTAATCTGGAGTTGCAAAGCCCACAAGTTAGTAAGAAGTATATAACTAAAAGCTTATTTACATATCCTTATATTAGTGCTAATATAAGGATAATAAAGTGCCTAATTATAACTCTTTCAATATAATTTCTATAAGACTTAATTAATCAGTAACTTAGTATGCTTCTCCAATAACTTATAATCAAATTATATTATTGTATAGGAGATGTTACTATATATCATATGTAAAAGTATATTCAATAATTAAATATTTTAGTTCAATGGAAATAGATATTCAAGTTAAGGTCTTTAATAAAATGCTAAGGATAGCAATAGTTGGCAAGTGACGGATTAAATAGGTGCTACAAAAATGCCTGTCAGAGATAGATTTAAAAAGGCCAAATATAACTATGGCACAGAAGTTAATTAACATATTACTTCTTCTGACACAGTCAGTAATATTAAATAATAAAAAAGAAAGGTTAAGAGTATAAAAACACATGCTGAAGTTTTAATTGAATTTAATAAGTTCATAGGAGATCATAAAGAATTTAAGTAACAGGATGTTATAGCATAAGTTGTGTTAGGATATGAGTAAAAATGTGAATTTAGGAACAGATAATTTATGTTTAGATAATAATAGATAGTTTACTGGATAAATACAACCATTATGTGGTTGTAAAAATAATATTAATATAGCGAGGTTTGTTTATGAAGAAAATTAAAATAATTTCTGGTGTGGTAATAATTTTCATTGTTGTAGCAATAATTTTTTTTAGAAGTGAAAATAGTCCGTTGGATAATATGAGTAATTTACCAAAGGGGGAATATTTGAGTAATTCCA
>NZ_JAHLQL010000011.1 GCF_018919175.1 Clostridium simiarum
GTTGGGGGGTGGGGGGTGGGGGGTTGGGGGTTGGGGGTTAGGGGTTAGGGGTTAGGGGTTAGGGGTGAGAGGGATACGATAAATTTTTAACGTGATTGAAATTTTTTTAACAAATATATTGATTAACAAACTAATAGTTGCTATACTAATTATTAGATAGCTTATTATTTGAGCTAATGTTTTTTTACGGAGGTAGAGTATTATGAGAAAAGATCCAAGAGAAATGTTAAACGACTTTATGGGAGGACTTCAAGGATTAGGAGAAACAAATAAAGATAATTTAGATGCATTTATGAATCTTTTAGGAGAAACATATAAACCAGGAAACCTTGATACAAAGACAAAAGAATTAATAAGTATAGGAATAGCAGCTTATAATAGATGTGAGTATTGTATAGTTTTTCATGTATATAAAGCATTAGAAGCTGGAGCTACAAGAGAAGAAATTATGGAAGCTGCCATGGTATCAGTTGCATTTGGTGGAGGTCCATCTATAGCTTATTCAGTTACATTATTAAAAGATTCTATTGACGAGTTTGAAAAGGATTTCCAATAAGAACTTTTAACAAGAAGTTCTAAAAAGATTTCTAAGAAGGATTTCTAATAGAGAAATGCAACGGGAAATACAGCGGGAAATACACCCCCGGGGGTGCATTTCCCGGGTATTTCCCATTATGATTTTTGGAGGTATAACTATGGTAGATATTATATTAAATAAGATAAGTGGTCATGCTAAGCAGGGAAAGGTATGTAAAATTCATATAAAATCAGGAGATAGTGTAAAGGTTGGAGATAAACTAATTTCCATTGAAAGTAATAAAGGGAGCGTTGATTTTAAATCTAACATAAATGGAACAATAAAAGACTTATGTATAAGCGAAGGGGACACTTTAAAGATTGGTGATGTAATAGCTAAGGCTGAGGCTTTAGGTGGAAGTGAGGAAGCAAGCACTTCATTAGATGAAAAAAATGAAAATAAATCAAAATCCCAAGGAGCCTTTAACTATTTAGGTGGACTTTTAAAGCCTAAAAAGGAAGAGATAGAATGTGATATAGCTATTTTAGGAGCAGGTCCAGGGGGATATGTTGCGGCGATAGAAGCTGCAAAGTTAGGTGCTAAGGTTGTGATTATAGAGAAGGATAGTCTAGGAGGAACCTGCTTAAATTATGGCTGCATACCTACTAAATCATTAGTAAGAAGCTCTGAAATATTTAATAATATGAAAAATGCTGAGGAGTTTGGCCTTGAAGCTAGCAATATAAATGTAAATATGAAAAAGGTAATTGAAAGAAAAGACTCTGTAGTAGAGGAATTAAAAAATGGAATAGAGTACATATTAGGAAAAAGAGAAGTAAGGATTGTTAAAGGGGAGGGAAACTTCCTAGATAAGAACACCATATTTGTAAAGGCTAATAACACTGAAACTACTATAAAAACTAAAAATGTAATTATAGCTACAGGCTCAAAGGCTAATTTATTACCTATTAAAGGTAATGATCTTCCAGGAGTAATTACAAATAAAGAGGCATTAAGTCTTAAAGAAATACCTAAAAAACTTCTAATCATTGGCGGTGGAATTATAGGTATGGAATTTGCATTTATCTATGCGAAGCTTGGCTCAAAGGTTACTGTGGTGGAATACTTTGATTCAATATTATCCACTTATGATGAGGATATTATAGAAGTAATTGAAGAAAGCGCTAGAGCTTATGGAATAAATTTATATACTGGAGCTAAAGCTGAGGAGATAATAAAAGCTGAAGAGGATAATCTTATTTTAGCTTTTGAAAGGGCTGGAGAGAAAAAGTTTATAACAGCAGATAAGATATTAATGTCAGTAGGCAGAAGTCCTGTTATGAACAAAGAGGAACTTAAAAATATAGGTGTTAATCTTACAGAAAGAGATAGAGCTATAGAGGTAAATGATAAGATGGAAACTTCTGTAGAAGGAATATATGCAATTGGAGACGTAACAAATAAGATTCAATTAGCTCACGTAGCATCCCATCAAGGCACTGTAGCTGTGAAAAATATAATGGGACAAGATGCAGTAATGGATTATTCAGTAATACCTGGGGCTACATTTACAACTCCAGAGTTTGCTACAGTAGGAATTACAGAAAAGGAAGCTAAAGTTAAAGAGTTAGACATTGAAGTAGGTAAATTTCCTTTTGCTGCAAATGGGAAAGCTTTAATATACGGAGAAAAAGAAGGTTTTGTAAAGATAATAAAGGAAAAGAAATCTAATAAGGTAATAGGTGGAGCAATAGTGGGACCTCATGCTACAGATTTGATTCCAGAGATATCTTTAGCTATAAAGAATAATTTAACTGTAGATCAAATAGTAAATACTATACACGCTCATCCTACCACAGCAGAATCTATACACGAAGCTGCACTAGAGCTAGAAGGAGGAGCCATCCATTTTGTCAAATAGAGATTTAATTGGAAGGATTATATACTCAAACAGCTTCAATCCTTGGTTTAATTTAGCTTTAGAAGAATACCTTCTAGAGAATGCAAAAGATAATGAGATAATATTTTATTTGTGGCAAAATGCTAATACCGTAGTAATAGGAAGTAACCAAAATCCTTGGAAAGAATGTAACATAGAGGCTTTAAATAATGAAGAAGGTAAATTAGCAAGAAGACTTTCAGGTGGAGGAGCGGTATATCATGATATGGGAAATTTGAACTTCACCTTTATTACCTCTAAAGATAATTTTAATATAGAAAAACAGCTTTCAGTTATTATTGATGCTGTTGGTAAGTTTAATGTGGAAGCTTTATTTTCAGGGAGAAATGATATAGAAGTTGAAGGAAAGAAATTTTCAGGAAATGCTTTTTATTACGGTGAAGAAAACTCTTATCATCATGGAACTCTGTTATTAGATGTAGATAAAAGTAAATTATCAAGATACCTTCAAGTATCAAAAGAAAAGATTCAATCAAAGGGCATTGATTCTGTAAAATCTAGGGTGGTTAATTTAAAAGAATTGAATTCAGATATAGATATTAGTTCTTTAAAGAAGGCTTTAGTAGAAAGCTTTAAGAAGATATATAATCTCAATGCAGAAGAGTTTATAGCAGAAGAGGAAAAATTTAATGAAATAAAAGAGTTATATAAAAAATATAGCTCTTGGCAATGGATATATGGAGAGACTCCTATATTCCATATAAAATACGAGAAAAGATTATCTTTTGGTAGTATAGATATAAATTTAAATGTTTCAAAAGGGACAATAAATGAAGTTAAGGTTTATTCAGATGCATTAAAAACTAGCTTGCCATATGCTATAGAAAAAGCATTAAAAGGAATAAATTTCGAAAAAGCTTCAGTATTAATACCCTTAAAAAACATTAAAGATGAATCAATTAAAAAGGAAATAGAAGAGATTGTTTTGTGGTTACAGGAGGATTTTTAGAAATTAATAGTACGCATATTATATTATATTCTTCCCTTACATTTGATTTAATACAGTTACAATTTTGTAAAAGAGACATTTTAGCATAAAATAGACTAGGTTTGTGCTTTTAAGAATTTAAATGTATAATTTATTAAGAATTTACTATATGATTGCTTTTGAAAAAGCTTGATTATTTATCTAATAGGGAGGACTTTTAAATATGTATACTTTAAAGATTAAACTTATAGATCCAAAGGCTAAATTGCCTGAATGTGCCCACAAGGGGGATGCTGGACTTGACTTGTTTTCTATAGATGATGTGGAAATAAACCCAGGAGAATCAAAATTAATACATACTGGAGTTATAATTGAACTTCCAGAAAATACAGAAGCTCAAATTAGACCAAGAAGTGGTCTTGCTTTAAAAAATGGAATCACTGTATTAAACACCCCAGGAACTATTGATGAGGGGTATAGAGGAGAAATCGGAGTTATTTTAATAAACCATGGAAAAAATACTTTTAAGGTAGAGATCGGAATGAAAATCGCTCAGATGGTAGTAAAACCAACTATAAAAGTAAATATTGAAGAAATAAAAGAACTTACAGATAGTGAAAGAGGAGAAGGCGGCTTCGGTTCTAGTGGCCTTTAATTAAATAATTTTTAAAGATCCATGTTCAGTTAGAAAACTAAAAACTAAAAATTAAAAAGTTAAAGCTTTAAAACTTAATAATTATTAATTCAAATTACAAAAGGCAATAGGTGTTGCCTTTTGTATTTTTTTATATAATAGCATATTTTTTCAGGATTTAACTACAATTATCTGTAAAGATCGCCTCTAATATTTCTTTAAAGGAAGCTCATATTTATAACTTTAGATGAGTACTAAAAGAGTAAATTACTACCGTGAAATCATAGGTTTGGGTAGAACTTAACCCACTCACATAAGATCATAGATCTTGGTTCTCTGCTTAGGAAACTCACGTTCATAGCTTCAGATGTATAGAGATATTACTGGCAATTAAACTTCATATGACATTAAGAATCATTTGATATTTTAATTTTTAATTTTTTGAATTATTCACTAAAAAAATAAGTGGTTCAAAAAAAGTAGTGTAACTTTAATTATAACATATAGAACAAAATATTACAAAAAATAACTTAATTGTAGAAAGTTGATATATAAATATCAGTATGTTATACTCGTTTTGGATCCAATGTAAATATTTTGTATCAAGGGGGAGTTTTTAATGAAAAGTAAATTTATTACATCAATGATTTGCGTAGTTACTGCTGTATCCTTGGTATCAATACCAAAGGTACAAGCCAAAGCTATTGATTGCAACAATAGTGAACAAATTCAATATTCTATTACATCATCGGAAAATGTTCAACAGAGTAAAATTCACATTGAAGAAATTGAAGAATCTTCAGCAAATGCAGAGATTAAAAATGCACCTAGATCTGTTAGAGGTATTCTTTCAGCACCAATGTCGAGAAACTTTGATAACATAATTGAGTTTTTTGAGGATAATAAAGATATTTTTAGAATATCAGATCCAAAGAATCAACTTGAGCTTCTAAGAGATTCAAATGATGTTTTTAGATTATCACAGGTAGTAAATGGTATTACTACTGACAATACTTATATTGTTGTTTTTAATGATAACAACCAAATAAAATCTGTTCATGGCTATTTTGACAATAGTCTCTACCAAGCAGATTCCGAAGCAAATGTAGAGCCTACAATTACAGAAAGACAAGCTTTACAAATAGCAAAGGCAGATGTTATATCAAGTATACTTAGATCTGATAAAGTACCTAAGGAAGAAAAGGGATATATGATAAGCCGCATCAATGATATAGCATTGTCTCATGCTAATATTACATTATATATCTGCAAATACACCGGATATGATGAAGAGCTTCAAGGAAAGTACTTAAAAACTTACAAAGTTGAAAATTTAGGATTAGCTGACTTATATATTTCCGTTACATCAGGTGAGATTGTAAGAAGAGCACCTAAAATAATTTTTAACTAACAATTTTTTATCTAAGAAAAGTAAACTTTTATTAGTTTACATTATAAGGAACTAAACTAAATATAAGACAGTTAACAACTATTTTGTATTCAAATTACACTAAAGTTGTTAACTGTTCTTCATTTTTTAGTTAACATTTTGAGTTACTTTCATACTGTGCTTTTAGCTTTTCAGTTACTATTGTGTATTTCTTTTCTACTAACCTTCATTTTTCAGCTACTATTTTCTGTTTATTTTTCAATGCTTTTATTTTAAGCGTCTATCTTCCACTTCTTTTCCACTGTTTTACTGAAGAAAAAACAAATATTAAGTCCATTCATAAAACAGGGACGTAGCTGCTCTTTATTCCCACTTTAAAGAAGATGGGAGTCTTAGAGGGGGTAGTCATAGGATAAAAGGTTAACTCTATTATTCTCCTGCAATATCAGATAAGGAAGATTTTAATTTTTCTGCATTTTCACTTAGATCTTTAGCTAAGTCATAAAGGTCATTATTAGAGATAGTTTGTGCCTCTATGGAAGCTGTAACCTCCTCTGTGGATGCAGTATTCTTTTGAGATATCTCGGAAATATTATTTATATATTTATTTAAAATATCTTTACCTGTATCTATGAGTTTTATAGATTCTGTGGCCTTATTCATAGCAATTATTATACTTTCAAAGGATGTCTTAATTTCTCCAAAGCTAGTAATAGTGTTGCTAACTTGATTTAACTCTTCTTCAAAAGTTTTTTCAGCCTCCTTAGAGATTGATATTGAAGCATGTATTGAGTTTCCTATGTTGTCTATTATTGTTTTAATATCTCTTGAAGCATTTTGAGATTCTTCTGCAAGCTTTCTTATTTCTTCTGCTACTACAGAGAAGCCACGTCCAGCCTCACCAGCTCTTGCAGCTTCAATGGAAGCATTTAATGCAAGAAGGTTTGTTTGAGATGAAATGTCTCCTATTTTATTAAGAATAATCAAGATATCTCGAGTATTATTGCTTAAATCCTCTATAGTTTGACTTACTTTTTGCATAGAGGATGAATTTTCCTTAGAAATTTCACTTAAGCTTTGGATTACTTCTTCACTTTCATCTAAAGAATATCTAGATTTCTCTGTAGCTTTATTAGCTTCATTAAGGGTATTAACTGCATTGCTTATTTCATAATTAAAGCTATTAGATATTTCAACACATACCATAGCGGTTTCACTTTGCTCTGAAGAGCCATTTGCTATCTGCTGGGAAGCTGCCCCTATTTCTTCTGCACTTAATTTTATCTCTTGAGATATATCAAGGAGATTTTTAGCAGAAACATCCGTGGCATTAGACAGTTCTGAGCTTGTAAGAAGCAAGTTTTTTAAACTAGTTATCATTCCGTTAAAGTTATCAGAAAGCTCGTCCATCTCTTGTATATTATAATGAGAGCATTTAGCATCTAAATTTCCTTTTGAAATTTCCTTAGTAACCTTTACTATGGAGGTTACAGGTTTTATTATTTTCTTTGCGTTATATACTGATATTACAAATGTGATTATTAAAAATACTACTAATAATAATACAGTATAATAACCTATGATTTCAGAGGTTTTAGAAAGCTCTGCCTTTGGCACTACAGCTACTATTTTCCATCCTGTAGACTTTACAGTGGAGTATACTCCAAAGATTTCTTTACCTTCTTCTTTAAAACTTATAGAATCATTTTCACCTGAAAGTATAGTATCTATGTGATCGCCTTCTAGTTTTGTACCTATAAGTTCCTTATTATTATGGGAAATTACATAACCATCTTTGTCTACTATAAATATGTACCCACTATCTCCTAGCTTTATATTTTCTAGGGTAGAGTTAAAAATATTTGGATCTAAGTTTATCTTTAGAACTCCTATAGATTTAAGAGAACTTACATCTTTAATAAGCCTTGCATGACTTAGAGGCTTTGAATTTGTATTTGAGGACATATTGCCTAAATTATCTTCATGAGAAGGCACCCAAATGGATTTTCCGCTAGCTTTAATTACATCCTTATACCATTCTTCTTGTAAGATTTTTGACTTTTTATCAGCGGTAATGGAAGTACCATCAGAGGTTAAAGAAAGATCATCTTCTCTTATAAGATATATGCCTGTTATGTAGTTACTATTAGAACTAAGGGTTAAGTTTTTAATTTTAGATTCAAGTTGAGTCTTTGCTGTATACTTTTCAAACACGTCATCATAGGTTTTAGTTAAAGCTCCAGTAAAATCCCTGTCTGAGAAAATTTGCATTGAAATACCATCTATGTTTGAAGTAATAATATCTACGTATCTAGCAGTCTGTTCTAATAATTGATTAGTAGAGGATTTAAAATCTTCTACCGTTTGATGTCTAGTTATAAAATGTACAATTATATTAAAGGTAAGCAAAGATAAAAGTACCATGGCTAGAGTTAAAGTTATAATCTTTCTATATAAGGTGTTAGCTTTTATTTTTTTTGAAGAATCTATTATTAAATTTTTAGGATCCTTTCTTTTATTAGATTTGACTTTAATCTTTTTCTCAGCTACTTTAGAAGAAGCTTTTTTTAATGACTTATCTTTACTAGAGATGATTTTCATATATGAGACCTCCTATAAATTTGTACCTATAAACAGAGTTCTTGCCTTCAGAGGGAGTTTTTCTCCCTCTGAAGCTTAGAAATCGTTATCCAGGGACGTAACCGCTCTTTATTCCCACTTTGGAGAAGATGGAATATTAGAGCGGGTAGTCATCGGATAAACAGAGTTCTTGCCTTCAGAGGGAGTTTTTCTCCCTCTGAAGCTTAGAAATCGTTATCCAGGGACGTAACCACTCTTTATTCCCACTTTGGAGAAGAGGGGAATATTAGAGCGGGTAGTCATGGGATAAATGCTATCTAAACTTGCCCAGTATAGGTAATCCTAGACAAATAGATTATATCAGATTATATTGGATATTTTTACATATAGTTTCATTTTCGTATAATTGTACAAAGTATTATAGGGTTATTTGTCAATAATTATGATAAAAAGATCTTTAAATATAAAACTTTTTAATATAGTATTAAAATTCACTTTAAAGTTTTATATTTGGAGATTTAACCAAATGAAATTATGCATAATTTTCTTATCAATTGCTTTTGCTTCTTAACAAATATAAAATATAAATTATGTAAGGAACAATCACATATGAACAAAAGGATTTATGAGAAATATTTTTAATTATGGTTTTAAGACTTTTGAATCTAATAATCACTTCATAGAAGTGAGGGGGTTAAATAATGATAGATATGAAAAATGTTAATGTAAGTTATGGAAAGGAAAAGGCTTTAGAGGAGATAAGTCTTCATATAGAAAAACATAGCACCTATTCTATAATAGGTCCTTCAGGCTGTGGTAAAACCACTTTGCTATACACTATGGCTGGACTTATAAAGCCAAATACTGGGGAAGTTATAATAGATCATAGGGGCATTGATGGGGTAAGAAAAGAAACAGGACTAATACTTCAAGATTTAGGTCTTTTGCCATGGAAAACGGTGTGGGATAATGTGTGTTTTACATTAAAATCTAGAAAGGTAGATAAAGAAGAAGCTAATATCATAACAGAGAGGGTTTTAAAGGACTTAGGAATTTATGATATTAAAAATAAGTATCCAGGGGAATTAAGTGGTGGACAGAAACAAAGGGTTGCCATAGGAAGGACTTTGGCATTGGATACAGATTTATTATTAATGGATGAGCCTTCTTCTGCATTAGATGCTATGACAAAGGAACACATACAGTCGTTGATTTTAAAATTATATAGTGAAAAGAAATTTACCTTAGTTATAGTTACCCATAGTATTGAAGAAGCTGCCTTTTTAGGAGAACATATAGTTATTATGGAGAAAAAGAAAATAAAAAACATACTTAAAAACCCTTACTTTGGAAAAGGAGATTTAAGGGAAAACATAGATTTTTATAAATTTTGCCTGGAAGTAAGAAAATGTATATACAATGGGGAAGGTGATTAAGTGAATAAAGTTAAACTTAAGTCCTGTTTAAAAACCTTCTATGGGATTACAGTAGTTATTTTACTATGGTATATTCTTCATAAAGCTGTGAACTCTGCTGTAG
This sequence comes from Clostridium simiarum, assembly GCF_018919175.1. Classification (GTDB taxonomy): domain Bacteria; phylum Bacillota; class Clostridia; order Clostridiales; family Clostridiaceae; genus Clostridium_L; species Clostridium_L simiarum. Next base: position 9,549 of record NZ_JAHLQL010000011.1, read on the forward strand.
TACCATCACCCTTAGCTACATTTAAATATTTTTTTAAGGTACTTCCTAAGACTTTAACTCCACACATTGTAGCAAGCCTTTTAAGAATATTTATAGCCTTATTTTTATCAGTTATCATAGGGGTACCCATAGGGCTTATTACGGGGCTAAGTAAAAAAGTAGATGGAGTTATGGCACCAATACTATACATATTATATCCCATTCCTAAAATAGCTTTTTTACCAGTACTTATGATATTTTTTGGTCTGGGTAATACGCCAAAGATAATTTTAATGTTTATAATAATAGTATTTCAAATAATAATGGCTGTAAGAGATGGAGTTCAGGAAATACCTAAAGAACTTATTTTATCTATAAAATCCTTAGGGGTATCTAAATTAGAAACTTATAAGCATTTAATATTTCCAGCAACACTTCCTAAAATATTTACAGCAGTAAGGATAAGTGTGGGTATAAGTATTGCAGTACTATTTACTAGTGAAAACTTTGCGACTACTTATGGTATAGGTTATTTTATAATGAATAGTTGGAGTATGATAAATTATTTAGAGATGTTTTCTGGCATAGTAGCTTTAAGCATTATGGGATTTATATTATTTAAGATAATAGATGTTCTAGAAAATAAGTTTTGCCATTGGGTGAGGATTGGTAAAGATTAAGTACTGATGGTCATGGATAAAATTTGTCTTATGTTTAAAACCTTTAAATATATTTTCATTTATAAATAAGTGAACTATTCTTAGAGTAAATTCTTATAGTAAGTTACATAAAAATCTTTATCTTACGAAACTGTAAGACTTTAAGCTCATATTGTAAGCTGACAGTTATGGTTTCTAGCTACCTTTTGTCATAAGATATAGTTAAGGATTAGTTTATCTGATGACTACCCGCTCTAATGCTCCCTTCTTCTTCAAAGTGGGAATAAAGAGCGGCTACGTCCCTGGATAACAATTTCTAAGCTTTAGAGAGAATAAAAACTTCCTCTAAAGGCAAGAAATTAGTTTATGAAAAGGGTGGTTTTTATGGGTGGAGAATTAACAAGGCTTATAGGATTTATAGTACTTACTATTGCAGTTTTAGTCTGTGTATTCTTAACTAATAGACAAAAGAAAAGTGCATTAGCATGGTTTATAAGCGCATTGGTATTACCAGCTACTGGTTTTGCCTTAATAATTATTTAGAATTAATATGGTTTTGATTAAGGAGTAAAGGTGTACTGGCCTAAAGAGGGGTATGCATTTACTCCTTATTATTTTAAGTAGACATCCCAAATTTATGATTTGATGGTAGTGGCTTACTCTTTGAGTACTCATCTGATGAGTTTCCTAATAAATAAAATCTAATATATTTTTAAATTTACTGTTGACTCTGACCTTACGTTATAGCTTATTATAAGGTTGTGGAGGTGATACCATGGAATACACCGTTAAAAGTGTAGCGGATATAACAGGAGTTAGTATTCGTACACTTCACCATTATGATCATATTGGACTTTTAAGACCACATAATAAAACAGAGTCTGGTTATAGACTTTATTCTGATTCAGACTTAGAAAAATTGCAGCAGATATTGTTTTTTAAAGAATTAGACTTTACGCTAGAAGAAATAAAGAAGGTAATGAATAGTCCTATTTATGATAAAAAAGAAGCGCTTAAATGTCATAAAGAGCTTTTGCTTAGGAAAAAAAGCAGGCTGGATAATATTCTGAAATCAGTAGAAATAACAATTAAAGCAATGGAAGGAGAGATAGATATGAGTAAGAAAGATATGTTTGAATCCTTTGATGACTCCAAAATTGAGGAGTACAGAAAGGAAGTTAGAGAGAAATATGGTGAAGAAATAGTGGATCAGTGTGATAAAAAGACTAGAGGGTATAATAAAGATAAGTGGAATTCTTTAAATGCAGAGGGTGAAAGAATTTTTAGAGAAATTTCTTTATTGATGAATGAAGGAGCAAGGGAGGAAAAGGTTCAAAAACTTATAAAAGAACATTATAAATATATAAATGATAATTTTTACAACTGTACACCGGAAATTTACAAAGGTCTTGGAGATTTATATATACAAGATGAGAGATTTACTGCTTATTATGAAAATATAAAACCTGGGTTAGCAAAATTTATGAAAGAAGCTATGCATATATTTATAGATAACATGTAATAAATCCAAGTTACTTAACATTTGTATTATTAACTTATCCAATAACTACCGGCTCTAATACCCCATCTTCTTTAAAGTGGGAATAAATAGCGGAGAGGTACTTGAATAAGGATTTCTAGGCTTTAGGGGAGTTTTTACCCTTCTAAAGCCTAGAAATCTGTTTATACCCTAAGTATATTATAAAGTATTGAAAAACTTTAATAAACTTTTGAATTGAAGGTTGACTTTTGAGTTTATATTTGCTAATATGAAATAAAATTTAACAAATAAATTTATTTTAAATACTGTGAAGAGAAAGAGTAAGATATTAGTCTTCTAAAGAGAGCTCCTGGTTGGTGGAAAGGAGTGAAGAGGAATATGCTGAATACGTCTCTGAGTATCACACCAAAACCTTAATTTATTTAAGTTAGTAGGCTGTTGACGGTTTCCTTCCCACGTTATAGGGATAGAGTATTATATTGTACTCGAAAAGGTTGATATGGTGACATATTGATAAATTAAGGTGGTACCACGGGAGATTATACACTCTCGTCCTTATAGCTTAGCTATAGGGACGGGAGTTTTTTTATTTTATTAGCCGGCTTTAATAAAAAATTATGTATCTTTCCTTAATAGCATTAAGTAAAAAAGTGAATAATTTTGAATTAGAAAAGGGGAATTTAAAGTGATAAATATAGATGAACAATTAAGAATTATAAAAAAAGGTGCAGCTGAGATTATAAATGAAGATGAATTAAAAGAAAAGCTTATAAAAGTAGAAAAGGAAAATAGGCCTCTTGTAGTAAAACTAGGGCTTGATCCAAGTGCTCCAGATATTCATATAGGTCATGCTGTGGTTTTAAGAAAGATAAAACAACTTCAAGATTTAGGGCATAGAGCTGTAATAATCATAGGGGACTTTACAGGTATGATAGGAGATCCTACAGGTAAGTCAAAGGCGAGAAAGCAACTTACAAAAGAGCAAGTTATGGAAAATGCAAGAACCTATGAAAAACAGATATTTAAAATATTAGATAAAGAAAAAACAGATTTAAGATTTAATAGTGAATGGCTTGAAAAGCTTAATTTTAGGGATGTCATAGAACTTTCTGCAAAGTACACTGTGGCTAGAATGTTAGAGAGAGAAGACTTTAAAAACAGATTCCAAAATGAAATGAGTATAGGAATTCATGAGTTTTTCTACCCATTAATGCAAGCTTATGATTCCATAGCAATAAATGCGGATATAGAGCTTGGAGGAACTGACCAAAGATTTAATATACTAATGGGTAGAACTATGCAAAAAGAGTATGGAAAAGAGTGTCAAATTGCATTGTTTATGCCTATATTAGAAGGTCTTGATGGGAAAGAAAAAATGAGTAAAAGCCTTGGAAACTACATTGGAATCTATGAAAGTGCAGAGGTTATGTACAGAAAAACCATGGAAATTCCTGATGAGCTTATAATAAAATACTTTGAACTGGCTACAGACATACATCCAGATAAAATAGATGACATTAAGGCAAAACTTGAAGAGGGTACAGTAAACCCAAGAGATATAAAGATGAGTTTAGCTAAAGAGATAGTGAGGCTATACCATGGAGAAGAAGAAGCTTCAAAGGCAGAGCACTATTTTGTAAATGTATTTCAGCAAAACCAAATGCCAGAGGACTTAGAGTCTATAGAGATAGATAAAGATATGACCTTCTTTCAAGTTCTTGTGCATACAAAACTTGCTCCATCAAACAGTGAAGCTAGAAGGCTAATAGCTCAAGGTGGGGTTAAGGTAAATGGGGAAAAAGTAGAACAGGTTGAAGAAGTTCAGTTAAAAGACCAAGATATTATACAAGTAGGAAAAAAGAAGTTTGTTAAAATCAAATTATAGGCTAATTTATAAAGTAATTTATACTTTTATTTATAAAGAGATTCTTAGATTTAGATGGAGTTTACTTGTGAGGGACACCTCTACTACATGAGTCTTAGAAGAACCTATCTAAGAGTAGCATAGGGCTTATTTCCTGCTTTCATATAGGGAGTAGGCTTAACCAATGATAGTAATCCTATAAATAGTATAAACATAGGCTTCCCATAGAAAACTATGAGAAGCCTATTAAATTAAAGCACTTTACTTAAAAAGTCTTTAGTTCTTGGATTTTGGGGATTTGAAAATATTTCTTTGGGATCTCCTTGTTCTACTATGTTTCCATCATCCATGAACAAGACCCTATGGCCAACTTCTTTGGCAAAGCCCATTTCGTGTGTAACAACTACCATAGTCATACCTTCTTTGGCTAGTTCTTTCATAACTGATAAAACTTCTCCTACCATTTCAGGATCTAGAGCGGAGGTTGGTTCGTCAAAGAGCATAACATCAGGTTCCATAGCTAGGGCACGAGCTATAGCTATCCTTTGTTTTTGACCTCCAGATAGCTCTGCTGGATAGCTTTTTGCCTTCTCTTCTAAGCCTATTTTCTTTAATAATTTAAAGGCTATGGATTCTGCCTCTTCCTTTGATTTACCTTTAACTTTTATGGGAGCTAAAGTTATGTTTTCTAAAACTGTTTTGTGAGGGAATAGGTTAAACTGTTGAAAAACCATGCCCATTTTTTCTCTTAACTTATTTATATCAACCTTTTTATCTGTAATATCTTCTCCTTCAAATATTATATTGCCGGAAGAAGGTTCTTCTAAAAGGTTTAAGCATCTAAGAAAAGTACTTTTCCCAGAGCCAGAAGGTCCTATTACAACTACAACTTCGCCTTTTTTTATTTCTTCATTTACACCTTTTAAAACTTTATTATTACCAAAGTTTTTATGAAGATTTTTAATTTCTATCACTTACCTTCATCCTCCTTTCAACTATTCCTAATAATTTTGAAAGAGTAAATGTCATTATAAAGTACATTAAAGCAGCCACTATAAGAGGTTCGAAAGGTTGGAATAAGTTCCCTCTTATGGTGTTAGCATTGTACATAAGCTCATGAATTCCTATTACAGAAACTATAGAAGATTCCTTAATTATTACTATAAATTCGTTACCTAGGGCAGGTAAAATGTTTTTAAAGGCTTGAGGAATTATAATATGTGTCATTGCCATGGATTTCCCCATACCTAGGCTTCTTGCAGCCTCCATTTGCCCTTTGTCTACGGCGTTTATACCTGCTCTAATTATTTCAGCTACATAAGCTGCACTATTTATAGATAAGGTTATAACAGCAGCTACCATATCAGGAAATTCAATTCCTAGGGCTGGTAGCCCATAATATATGATATAAAGCTGTACTAATACCGGTGTTCCTCTTATAAATTCTATGTAAATAGAAGCTATAGATTTAAAAATCTTATTATTTGAAAGTTTCATAAGAGAAAGCAATAGTCCCATTAATGATCCTAACATTACTGTGAAAAACGCAAGGAGCAGGGTGAACTTAGCACCTTGCATGAAAAACCCTGAGTATTCACTTAAAAAACTAAAATCCACTTTAAGTCCTCCTTGCTATTCTTCCATTAAGTCATTATATTTAACAACAAAATTAGTAATTGAATTATCTTTAATTAATCTATCTAAAGTTTTATTAACAGATTCTAAAAGTTCTCCTGAATTTTTACTTAAAGCCACTGCAGAACCACCTTCGCTTTCCTCTTTAAGCTTTGAAGATGCTAAAGTCATGTCTGCATTTTTCTTTATATAAGCCTCAGCTACTGGCTTTTCAACCACTATTGCATCTACTTTTTTATTTTTAAGTTCAAGAACTAAGTCTGTAACCTTAGATAGTCCCTTTATTTCAGCGCCTTTTAATTGGCTTTCAGCCATTTTTTGTTGAATAGATCCTTTTTGAACTCCTATTTTTTTACCATTAAAATCCTCTAAGGATTTAAATTTATCACTATCTTCAGTTCTTACTATTATCTCTTGAACTGCATTATAGTAAATTTTTGAAAAATCTGCTTTCTTTTTTCTTGTTTCATCAGGAGTCATGCCAGCCATAACTATATCTACATTTCCAGTGTTTAAGGCTGCTAAAAGACCATCGAAATCCATATCTTTTACTTCAAGTTCTACCCCTAAGTCCTTTGCCATTTCTTCAGCTATTGCTATGTCAAAACCTATAATAGTATCTTTGCCATCTATATTTTTATGAAATTCATAAGGTGGATAATCAGCGCTTGTACCTAATACAAGCTTTCCAGAAGATTTAATTTTATCTAAACCAGCTTGCTTTTTATTTGTACATGCTGCTAATGAAAAACTTATAACTCCAATCACAGCTATAGATAATACTTTTTTTAATAATCCTTTTTTCATTTAAAAATCTCCTCCTAAAATAACCTATTATTTTTAACCTCATAACTACAACCATATATAAGTTGTAGAAAAACTTCTTTTTAAAAGTTTACTTAATTAATTACCATGTGCATAATTATACAACTAATAGTTATAAATATGCAAGTGGTTTTCAAAAAAACTTTTAAAACTTTTAAAAGTTAGTAAAGGGGAGATAAATACAATCCAGTATAATAGCGGTATGGGTGGTGGTGAGGTAAAATATTGAAGGCGAAATTTAATAATACTTATAAACGTTTACTGAAAAAATATTCATAAATAATGCATAAATATAGTTTGTTAAATAAGAAGGGTTTCTATCAATATTCACATTTTTTATTACTTTTAATATGTATTTACTATCTAAAGTTGAAGGGGTGTAATAAACTGAAGGAGAAAGCTAAATTTTTATAAGAATGTAAAGCTAAGATAATTGAAGATAAACATAGCTTAGATCTATGTAAATAGTGGGAAAATAGTAAACCAGTGAAATTTACCTCAAAAACAAATAAAATTAACCTTGTTATATGATATAATATACTGTATAATAATATTAAGGTTGATGAATATATAATATAGGATCAATCTTAATGAGAATTAAAGATGTAGAAAGGGGTGTGAGAAAGATTCGTAAGTTTATAAAAAGCCCTATACTATTAACGCTTTATATGACATTTGTTTTTTTGATTACCAGCTTAGTATTTGATGGTATGGGATTAATCGGTCATAAGTATTCAAATAATCAGGTTGTCTTTGCAGCTGAAAAGCAGAATTTAGATGAATCTTCAAGTAGTGAACTCATGGATCTCGAAATTAGTGATAGTAAATTACTTTTAGCAAAGACATCTTCAGGCTCTAAAAGTGGCGGTAGTATGAAAAGCCAAAGTAAATCTATAAGTCCTTCTTCGAAGCCATCTTCCGGAGGATTTAAGTCAGGAGGCTTTTCTAATTCTAAAGGTAGTAGCTCTAAGAGCCCAAGTACTCCTAAAACTACTCCACCAAAGTCTTCCTCTGGAGGATTTAAATCAGGAGGTTTCTCTGATTCTAAAAATAGTGGGGGTAACTCTAAGAGTCCCAGTTCACCTGAAACTAGTTCACCTAAATCATCTTCTGGTGGATTTAAATCAGGTAGCTTCTCAAACTCTAAAGAAACTACTCCACCAAAGTCAAGTAAAGATAATAAAGAGAGTAAAGAGAATTATGGAAGTAATAAACAGGAAGAATCAAAGAAAAGCTATATTCCAATACCCATTCCTTTCTTTGGAGGGGGAAGTTCCTATAGAAATTCATACGGTGCTCCAGTTTCTATTATAGGAACCATATTTAAATTAATAATATATGTTGTGTTAATAATTGTAATTATAAATATAATTAAAAAATATTTTAGAAAAAGAAAATAAAAAATTTTGGAGGTAAGAAAAATGGGTGTATTTAAAAGAATATCAAACATGTTCAAGGCAAAGGTTAATGATGCATTAGATGAGGCAGAAAATCCAATTCAACTCTTGGATCAAAAAATAAGAGAGATGGAAGAAAATTTAAACAAAGCTAAATTAAGTTCAGCACAGGTTTTAGGTAATGTCCATGAGACCGAAAAGAAGATGGTAAATGCCCAAAATGAATCAAAGGATTGGGATGAAAAGGTAAAGCTTGCTTTAGCTAAAGGAAATGATGACTTAGCTAAAAGAGCTCTTGAAAGAAAGTTAGATGCAGATAAAAGATATGTATCTCTTCAAAATAGTTATAAGGAAGCTAGCTCTAAAGCTGAATTACTTAAAAAGAACTTAAGAGATTTAGAAGACGAAATTGAAAAAACTAGAAGTTATAGGGATGAAGCAGCTGCAAGGATGAATAACGCTGAAGCATCAAAACAAGTTAATGAAATCCTTGCAAATGTTCAAACTAAGACTAATTCAATTAAAATTGATGATATTGAAAGAAAAATTCAACGAAAAGAAGCTCTTGCTGAAGGACTTGGGGATTTAAAACAAGTTGATAGCTTAGAAAAAGAATTTGAAAGCCTTGGTAGTACAACAGATTTAGATGCTGAACTTGAAAAATATAAGAATCAACAATAGGTGATAATATGAGTAAAGATTTAGACTTCATTAAAGGAGAGAGAGATACCTTAGGCAAAGTTTATGTGGATATAAGTTACGCAATTGATAATGTAGCTCCTTTTCTTTCTGAAAGCACACTTAAAATAAGAAAATACTATAAAGAAGTTGATATACTAAAAAGATATGTAACCCTTTTAGATGCAGCAGAATCTGAGTGTAGGAAACAGGAAGGATCTTTTTTAGGGAAATTTAAAAATAATAACTCTATAGCCTTATTATCTGATTATAAGAAAGATAATAAAGAAGCATTTAATCAATTAAAAAACTGCTCAAAATGTGCCTGTTTAAATTGCCCTAAAGACTGTAAGTTCAATAGTTGTAGAGGATGTAGACAAGGTTCTTTTATAGAGAAGTGTGATCATGAAAAAATTAATATGACAGTGCATGATAACTTCATATTAGATTTAACTAATAACAATACTGGAAATAGTTCAAGGTATAAGGTTCTCGCTACATTACAGGATTCTGTTCTTAATAGACAGTATATAATTATTGAAAATATTATAGATAAAGAAGATAAGTTTATTCTTTACTACTATCCTGGTATAAAAGAAGATGATTATGGTGAAATTTCTGATCCAGAGGAATTTGACTTTATAGCTGAAGTATTTCAAAGTTAATGCAAAAAAGGTTCTGAGAAATTAAGTTTCTCAGAACCTTTTTATCCGATGACTACCCACTCTAATACTTCCACCTTTTTCAAAGAGGAAGTAAAGAGTGGCTACGTCCCTGGATAACGATTTCTAAGCTTTAAAGGGAGAAAAACTCTCTCTAAAGGCAAGAACTCTGTTTATCCGATGACTACCCGCTCTAATATTCCCATCTTCTTCAAAGTGGGAATAAAGAGCGGCTACGTCCCTGGATAAGGATTTCTCATAAAGAAATTATAATAAAAAAGTGATAAGCCTTGTATTCAAGTTATTTCTTGAAGATAAGGTTTATCACTTTAGCTTGGAGCGGGTGATGGGAATCGAACCCACGTAGCTAGCTTGGGAAGCTAGAACTCTACCATTGAGTTACACCCGCATAATTATAAAAAAGGATTACAATAATTATTATAATCCTTTTAGCACACACATTTCAATAGGTTTTCAAAAATTAATTTCCATATGTACATTTTAATAAGATTTTGCTAACTTTTCTAACTGTTCTGTTAGACTCTGAAGTTCTAAGATATTTTCTGTTATTTGCTCTAAGGATTCACTTTGCCTTGCATATATTTCGTTATCTTCAGATATTTTATTAGCTATTTCTAAAGAGGAAGTTTGGATATTTCTTAAGGAAGTTTCAACTTTTTCTATAGCTGAATTAGAGGAAACTGCAAGCTTTCTTATTTCTGTGGCTACCACTGAAAAACCTGATCCCGCGTCACCAGCCCGTGCTGCCTCTATGCTAGCATTTAAGCCTAAAAGGTTTGATTTTTTAGAGATATTCTTTACAAATTCAATTACGTGATCTGTTTCTTTGGTTTTGTTTGCTGTTTCCATTGAAAGTTTACTTATGTTATTATTACTTTCCGATACAGTTTTAATTTGAGAAGATATTTCGCTAACTACTGCAAGTATACCGTTTACAAAACCCACTAAACTGTTAGATAAATTCATAATTTCGTTATGGTTTTCTAAAAAACAGGAGATCACTACAGAACCTATTACATCATTATGCTTATTCTTTATTGGTATTCCAGTACTCCTATAAGGTACATTATCTGTGTCGTATTTTATCTTGTCCAATATTAATTTACCTTCATTCATGCATTGATAAGCAATAGTGTGATTTGGTATTTCTCCAACTTCGTAATCATAGCTGTCAGTACTACTTCTATATAATTTTATACACTGGTTAGGACTATTAAAACCTATCATTAAATTTCCTCTAACAATATGAGCCATATAAGGAGCTACCTCCTCAAAGGCTTTATATATAGGATGTTCTAATAATTCCTCATTAATTTCAGTATTGTCCATTCTCTCATACTCCCCTTTGTTTAATTGTATTTTAATTATATTTTTAATAATATCATACAATAAGACAAAATACAGCATATAATGTAAACATTCCCACAAAGAATTAAAAATTTAATAGTGCAAATAATATTTCATAATATTTAGATTTTAATATTAGTAATCTAATAGTATAATATTGTAAAGAGTTATAATTAAGCTTTCAAAAGAACAATATATGATTAAATCATAAATAAAATTTACAAAGGTGATAGTATGAATAAAAATCATAGATATAAGATAGTGATATTAGAAACTAGTGATATCCATGGTGCAATATTTCCTATAAATTATTCTGATAATAGTAGGAAGGAGTTAGGACTTAGCAAAATAGCCACTATAGTTGAGGAAGAGAGAAAAAAGAAAAAAGATTTAATACTTATAGATAATGGAGACATCCTACAAGGAACTCCTTTGGTATACCATTATGCTAACATAGATAGACAAGGTATGAATCCCATGATAACTGCAATGAATTATATGAAATATGATGCTGCAGTGTTGGGAAACCATGAGTTTAATTATGGAAAGGATTTTTTATTAGAAAGCATAAAATCTTCAAAGTTTCCTTGGCTAAGCTCTAATATCTTAGATGAAAATACTAGAAGACCATACTTTGGCAAACCCTATATTATAAAGGAATTCCCAAATGGTATAAAGGTTGGCATATTGGGTGCTACCACTCAATACATCCCTAATTGGGAGGAAAGTAAAAATATTCAAGGGATTGACTTTTTGGATGTTATATTTCCTCTAAAAACTTTTGTGAGTTATTTAAAAAATGTAGAAAAGGTAGATTTATTAGTGGTTAGTTATCATGGTGGATACGAAAGGGATGTTAATAGTGATGAGGTAAGAAGTAGCACTGGAGAAAATCAGAGCTATGAAATATGTGAAAAATTACCGGAGATAGATATTTTATTAACAGGACATCAACATATGTTTGTGCCTAAAAAATTAATAAATGGAGTACTCACTGTGGAACCAGGATATGGAGGACAGTCTGTAGCTAAAGTAGAGGTAACCTTAGAAAAGTCAAAAGAGGGATGGAAGATTGTAGAGAAGGACTCAAGGCTTTTATATGCTAAAGAAGTTAAAGAAGATGTAAAGCTCTTAGAATTGGTTAAAGGATATGAAGCTAACACCCAAAAATGGTTGGATACCCCCATAGGAAGGATAGAGGGAGATATGACCATAAAGGATCACCTGAAGGTAAGGATGAAGGAACATCCCTTTATAGAGTTTATAAATAGGATTCAAATGAAATATGCTAATGTAGATATATCCACCACCTCTCTTTTTGATAATAATTCTAAGGGATTTAAAGGGGATATAACTATGCGAGATGTGGTTTCTAACTATATTTATCCGAATACCTTAAAGGTTATAAGGATATTTGGGAAAGATATAAAAGATGCTTTAGAGAGAAGCGCTGGTTATTTTGATAGATACAAGGGAGAAGACATTAATATTAGCAGTGATTTTAAACATACTAAGATACAGCATTATAATTATGATATGTGGGAAGGTATAGAATATAAATTAGACATATCAAAGCACCTTGGAGAAAGAGTGGTAGCATTAAGCTATAAGGGTGTGCCATTAGATATGAATAAGGAATATGATGTGGTTATGAATAATTACAGAGCAGGTGGCGGTGGAGAATATGGTATGTTTAAAAATAAACCTGTAATAAAAGAGATAAACATAGATATGGCAGAGCTTATTGCAGATTATATAATTAAAGAAAAGGTTATAAAAGCAGAATGTAATAATAATTGGGAAGTAATATTTTAGAAATTAATACCCATGAATCTTTAAGTAACTATGCACAATTGTAAGTTAATTATTTATATTTAAACATAGTAGTTGTGAGAAATATTTTCTAGTGACTTAATAAGGGAAATGAAGTCATAAAGAAAGTGTCCTCACAACTTTTTATATAGAAAAAGCTAATTTGATATTAGAATAATGGCTAAATGGACTTTAATGCAGCTTTAAGTTTTTGCCAGTCTTCTTCATAGATAGTTTTAAAATCTTCGCTTCTATTGTAGGTTAAAGAAGAAGGATGATACATAGGAAAAATGTGTTTTTTAAGCTCTTCATTGAAATAAAGTTCACCGTGACATTCTCCTATGGCTTTAAAATTAGTAAGCCTTTTAAGTGGGGTATTACCTAAGGTGACTATAATTTTAGGGTTTACTAAGAAGATCTCTTCATCTAAAACTTCCCTAAAAAGTTCTATCTCAGAAGGTTTTGGAGTTCTATTACTTATGCTTTCTCTACCGGTTTTGCTCTCCTTTATCTTTATAGGTCTAAAAAAACAGGTGTTAGTAATTCTTACCTTACTTCTCGTAAGATCTATTGAATTTAAAAAACCTTCAAAGGTTTTTCCAGCCATGCCTACAAAGGGTTTACCTTCGGATACTTCAGTCTTTCCAGGAGCTTCGCCTACAAATAATATGTCACAAGGAATAGGCCCATCCCCTGATATATAACCTCCAGTGGCTTCCTCTTTATAACTTTCTGATATGTTTTTGATTCTTTCTTTTATATCATCAATAGTAATATTTTTATTCATAATTTGCTGCTCCTTTATGATATAATATTATGGGTTATATTTATTTTACCAATAAAACATAGTAGAAATAGGACAAGAAAATGCTAGTAAGTAAAAGGAGAATAAAATGAAGTTGAGTACTAAGAAGTCTATAAGTTGGGCTCTTCTCATAGGTTGGATGATTTTAATATTTTGTTTTTCAGCCCAACCAGGGGATGTGTCTAGTGAAAAAAGTAAATTTGTAATGTATGTGTTTAACCTTTTAGGTTTAGATTTAAATACTTATTTTGGAGAACTAGCTAATTTTATAATAAGAAAAGGCGCCCACTTTACAGAGTATTTTATATTATTTATCTTAACCTATAGAGTGATGAAATATTATTTTAAAGAAGAAAAGTTACTTTTGATTTCTTTTATCATAACTGTAGGATACGCATGTACAGATGAGTTTCATCAGCTATTTGTTCCAGGAAGAGTTGGAGCTATAAAGGATGTATTAATAGATAGTTCAGGTGGACTTTTTGCTCTTTTAATAGTTCTTATTTGTAGAAGTATAAGTAAGATGATAAGTAGGAATAATAGGAAAGTTTAAGGCTAGTTTAAAAAGAATTTTAATATAGAAACGTAGGAAGGTTTGGTATATTTATGCTAAAAACCTTCCTAAGTTATTATTTGTAAGAGGATATTATAGAAGTGCTGAAAACATTCTTGTTATAGCTTCTATAAGCTTATAAATCCTTTTAGTGTTTTCAAAGTCTTCTAAGGTTAGTTTTTTACTTAGGGTAATATCCTCAAAAAACATACTTTCTAGTTCTTCCGTAATTTCTGAATCATATATCATAGCATTTATTTCATAATTTAGCTCGTAACTTCTTATATCCATATTGGCAGTGCCTAAGGTAGAAATCTTTCCGTCAATACTCATGACTTTTGCATGGATAAAAGAATTAGGATCATAGAAGTATATGTGAGCTCCACACTTTAATAATTCAAATAAATAGGTCTTAGAAGCGTAGTAAACAGTAAAGTGATCGGCTCGTCCGGGAAAGAGTATTCTTATATCAATACCGGCTAAAGCAGCGATTTTTAAAGATTCAAGAACGCTCTCTGTAGGTACAAAATATGGAGTAGTTATATAAATATGATGGGTAGCCATATTTATCATTTTTACTATACCTTGCATTATAGATGGAAACTCAGAGTCAGGACCACTTTTTACTAATTGCATAACTTTAGTACCTTTTTTTTCTGGGGTAGGAAAGTAATTATTAAATTCTAAGTCATAAAAGGAATAATCGTTATTTGCCCTTTGGATGGTGAGAAAATCATCTAAAAAAACTGCTTGAAGACCTAGTACAAAGTCACCACTTACCATCATATGGGTGTCACGCCAATAACCTAGCTTACCTTTTCCTAAATACTCATCACCAATATTTATTCCGCCTATAAAGCCAACCTTCCCGTCGATAACTACTATTTTTCTATGATTTCTATAATTTATTTGGGTATTTATTGTTCTAAGTAGTGGGGCTAAAAAGTAAGAATACTGAATCACATCTACACCTGCATTTTTAAGATCTTCTATGTACTTTTTTGATATTTTTATACATCCAACTCTATCCATTATAAAACGAACTTTAACGCCTTCTTTGGATTTCTTAATCAAAATATCCTTAAGTTCATTACCAATTTCATCACTTTTTACTATGTAATACTCTAAGTGGATGTGGTGAGTTGCCTTTAAAAGCTCTTCCTTGAGACAATCAAATTTGTCCTTACCACTTTTAAATATTTTTATATGGTTATTTATAAATAATGGAGAATCACTATTGTTAGCCAAAAGTTCCATAAGGGGCACATATTCTTGATGTTTATACTCTTTAATTATTGGGTAAATTAAATCCTTTATATCCTCTGAAATAGATTCGTTTAATTTATGCAGTTTCCAGTTGCGACCTAGAAATATATATAAAATTAGGCCTACAGGTGGAAGTAGGGTAAGAACTAGAAGCCAAGCAATGGTTTTCTCTGGCTTTTTTCGTTCCAAGACTATAATAATAACTGATATTATTATATTTATAAAAAATATAGAAGTTGCAAAAGTTTGAAAGCTCAACAAGCCACCTCCTACTTGGTATTTCTTAATCCTTATATATTATGAACACATTTTACCATTATAAAAACCTTATGTCGATTAAATATAGAGTATTTAAGATATTTTTTAAAAAAGTAAGCCATTGAGAGGTTCAGATGGGGTTTACTTATAAAAAATATTAGAATGATAGGGATGGCATAAAGAGATAAAATTTCACAATAATTGTTATTTTTATCCTAAACATTGATAATAAATAAACAATTCTTGCAAAATAATCAAATCCTTCATAAAATGAATATAAAATACAATAGATTTAAAGTATAATTAAATAAACTAAAAAAAATATGGAAATTATATAAATGCTAAGTTTCATGCACAAATATGAAAAATTGTATATTAAATTATTCTAAATATAAAGTTTTATAAAAATTCTATGGAAAATATAACTTGGAATCATTATTAAATACTTAAAAAAACTATAATTATTTTTGCATATTAATAAATAAATTATGTATAAATACAATAACGTTAAACTGGTAATAAGTTACTGTAAAATACTGTTGACACAATTTGTTAACATCTGATAATTTATATATATAAAAATTGTGAAAACGATTGATTAATTTTTAGTAAATAATGATGTTTATTAATTTATTTTAATTTAAACTATTTGAATAATATGGTAAATATATTGTAGATATTAAGGTTATCTTTGATTCTTATGTAGATTTATCTCATGGTTATCCGCTGGAATAGTTTTAAGGGAAGCTAATCTTAAGTGCTTCAGAGGAGTATTAAAAGAGTAAGCGATTACCGTAAAGTCATAAGCCTTTTTAGTATATGCTTATGAAAGCTTAAGATGAGTACTCGAAGAGTAAGCGATTTACACAAGAGCATAGATCTTGGCTCGCTACTTAGGTTCAGGGGGAAAAGCGGTTAAATTCATGGATAACGATTTCTAAGGCTGGGAGCAGGTTAGAACTTCCTCCAAAGTAAGAAATTCTGTTTAGTAAGAATTAGAGATATATCCTAGATATAAAACATTAAATTTAGACAAGGGGGATTCAAATGGCTAACAAGGAAAGAGATTCAAAGCAGTCAAGAGGTGTTTTTGGAAAGTTTCTTGATTGGGTAGAAAGAGTTGGAAACAAAATGCCGCATCCTGTAACTATATTCTTAATTTTATGTATTGCCGTTATTATTATTTCATTTTTAGCTGCTAAGGCAGGGGTAGCAGTTACTTACACAGGGGTTGACACAAAAACCAAAGAAATTAAAGAGATTACAGTAAAAGCGGTAAATTTATTATCAGCAGATGGGATTAGATATATATTTACTGATGCCGTAAAGAATTTCACAGGCTTTGCTCCGCTAGGAACAGTTTTAGTTGCTATGCTTGGAGTTGGAGTTGCAGAGGGTACAGGTCTTATTACAGCTCTTATAAGAAAGCTAGTTTTAAGTACACCAAAGCAACTTATAACTGCGGTGGTGGTTTTTTCTGGAATTATGTCTAACATAGCATCTGATGCTGGATATGTAGTTCTTGTACCACTTGGTGCTATAATTTTCTTAAGCTTTGGAAGACATCCATTAGCAGGACTTGCAGCAGCCTTTGCGGGAGTTTCTGGAGGATTTAGTGCTAATCTTCTCATAGGAACTATAGATCCACTACTTGGAGGTATAAGTACAGAAGCGGCAAAAATGATTGATGCTAGCTACTCTGTAACTCCAGTGGCAAACTGGTATTTTATGATAGTGTCCACTTTTGTAATAACTATACTTGGAACCTTTGTTACAGATAAGATAGTAGAACCAAGACTTGGAGAATACAAAGGAGCACACACTGTAGATAAGGGGGATTTAACAGCAGAAGAAAGAAAGGGATTAAAGTATGCAGGTATAGCTTTCTTAATATTCATAGCTGTAATAGTAGCATTGGTAGCACCTACTAATGG
The DNA here is from genome assembly GCF_018919175.1 of Clostridium simiarum. GTDB lineage: Bacteria > Bacillota > Clostridia > Clostridiales > Clostridiaceae > Clostridium_L > Clostridium_L simiarum. The sequence continues at coordinate 26,745 of NZ_JAHLQL010000011.1, forward strand.
AATATTAAGAGATCCTGAAACCCATAAGATATTAGGACATACACCATTTATGGATGGTATAGTACCTATAATATTATTATTCTTCTTAATACCTGGAGCTTTCTATGGTGTGGGAGCAGGAACTGTAAAGTCAAGTAAAGATGTTATAAGTGGAATGGCAAAAGCTATGTCCTCTATGGGAAGCTATATAGTTTTAGTTTTTGTAGCATCACAATTTGTAGCATACTTTAACTATTCAAAACTTGGTACAATTTTAGCAGTTAAGGGAGCCACATTCCTAGAAGCTATAGGGCTTAAAGGAATTCCATTAATGCTTGGATTTATATTAGTATCAGCATTTATAAACCTATTTATGGGATCTGCATCAGCAAAATGGGCTATAATGGCGCCTATATTTATACCGATGTTTATGAGACTTGGATATAGTCCAGAATTTACACAAGTTGCATATAGAATAGGGGATTCAACAACAAACATAATATCTCCACTTATGTCCTACTTTGCTGTAATAGTTGCTTTTGCTGAAAAGTATGAAGAGGATATGGGAATAGGTACATTAATATCTACCATGATTCCATACTCTATGATTTTCCTAGTAGGTTGGTCTATATTATTGATAATTTGGACACTATTAGGATTACCTTTAGGACCAGGAGCAGGATTATACTATTTACTTAAGTAATCAAAGAGGGAGGGCTTTTCTTTTAAAAGGGAAAGTCAGCCCTTTTATTTAATAAAAAACAAAGATAAGAAGCAAAAAATGCTTTGAAATAAAAAAGGAGGGCTTTAAAGTGATTAACGAAAAAAGATTAGTTGAAAATTTTATGAGTTATGTGCAAATTGATAGTGAAACTAAAAATGAGAAGGAATTTGCAGATTTTATAGCTAAAGAATTAGAATCCCTAGGACTTGAAGTCTATAGAGACAAGGCTGGAGAAAAGGTTGGATCAAACACAGGAAATATTATTGCAAAATTAAGTGGAACTAGAAATGGAGAACCGATACTATTTAGTTGTCATATGGATACCGTAAGTCCAGGAGTAGGAATTAAACCTATTATAAAAGATGGAGTTATCTATAGTGATGGAACTACTATATTAGGTGGAGATGACAAAGGTGGAATTGCAGCTATAGTAGAGGCTTTAAAAGTTATAAAGGAAGATAATATAGAGCATGGACCAGTGGAAGTTGTTTTCACGATATTTGAAGAAGGTGGATTATTCGGAGCAAAAAATCTTGAATATGACAAGATATCAGCTAAAAAAGCTTTTGTTTTAGATAGCGGTGGAGATGTGGGACAAATAATAGTAAAAGGACCGGCTCAAGATAAGATAGATGTTAAAATAATAGGTAGACCTGCTCATGCTGGAGTTTCCCCAGAAGAAGGAATCAGTGCTATTCAAGTTGCGTCAGAAGCTATTTCTAATATGAAGCTTTTAAGAATAGATGAAGAGACTACTGCAAACATAGGAAGCATAAATGGTGGAAAGGTAACTAATATAGTTTGTCCTGAAATTGAAATAAAAGCAGAGGCTAGAAGCTTAAGCAGTGAAAAGTTAGATGCTCAAACAGCTCATATGGTGGAATGTTTTGAAAAGGCAGCAGAAAAATTTGGTGCTAAAGCTGAGATAGATACTGCAAGAGCTTACGGACCTTTTGTTATAGAAGAAAATGATGCTATAGTAGATCATGCTAAAAAGGCTTGTGAGAGTATAGGACTTAAGCCTTTTACAGCAGCTACAGGTGGTGGAAGTGATACAAATATATTAAATGGAAATGGTATTAAAGCTATAAACCTAGGTATAGGAGAAAGAAAGCCACACACATTAGAAGAACATATGAAAATAGAAGATCTAGTGAATGCATCAAAACTAGTTCTTGAGATTATAAAATTAGCATAATTTAATATAAAAAAGTAACTAAGCTTCTCAAGGTTAAAACTTTGAGAAGCTTAATTTGTATCTATAGATTTTTAATTGTACATATAGTAAAATACTACTATAATACATTTAATTATTAAAAATGTTATGATTTGATATTTTAGATTAAGTACATATTAGAAGAACTTATCTATAGGTGTATTAAACTTCATATATTAATTAAAGGAATAGAAATATTATGGAGTATAGCCATTGAATAAATTAAAATTTATTATATATTAATGTAGGTTTTGGACATAATAACTAAAAAGGACATAGTATTTTATTATAAAGGTTAGAATTTATAGATTAAAGATGAAGGGAGGCAAGTCATAGATTCTATAAAGTTTAAATGTTTTAGTAATCTATGATGTGAAATATGGGAAGAAAAAAGAATAATGGCTTAGTTGGGGCTCTTGTAGCTTTAGGTGCAGCAAGTGTTGCAGGTGCAGTGGTTTATAATCTAAGGAAAAATGCTAGGGAGAATGTAACTGAAAACTTTGAAGAGTATCTGAATAACTCTGAGAATTACACAAAAAAGTCATCTAAAGGATGTTGCTTGAAAAAGGTTATAGCTAAGATTAAAGATAATCTAAAAGAAGAGATTTTTGAAGATGAAGAATTATATGAAAGTCCCTATGATAAAACCCTTAGATATAGAAGAGATAGAGTTTATAGAAAACCTATGAAGGGTATAAAAGGTGAAAAGGGAGTATATTAAAGAAAATTATAAACCTGTGTAATCATAGTTTTATTATGATTACACAGGTTTTTGCTTAGAATAGGGACTTAGTATTTACATAATATATTAAATCTTTAAACTAAAATTACAAAAGATATGCTAAAGTAGGATAAATTATGAACATTACAATAAAAACATATATAAAAATTAGTGATTGAATGGATTCAGATTTAACACAGGATAAAGCTATTAAAAAGGTTTTGCAACTATCAAATAAATAAAAACTGCATTCTAAAGATGTTAATTTATAATATTAAATATTTATTAAATAGTAGAGATTGTAAATTTCATAGATCATTTATTGATATGAAATATAAGTATAAAAGAATTGTAAGAGAAATACTTGCAATTCTTTTTTTGTTAGGGGACTCTGGGATTCCGATGAAGTTTGTTTGTCTCTTTAACTGGAATTTTACTTCATTTCAATTATAAGATGATTTATAGTATACAATTTAAAAGAAACACTACCTAGCGTATCAATTTAAGGATTATAGAAAAATACATAGAAAAAGAGAGAATAATAAATATAATCTTTAAAAATAAGGAATAATATTAAATATATTAGGGAATTAGCGTGATATTATAAATAAGCACTCAGCACTGATGTGTAGAGTTCAGCAAAAGTTGACTGTTTTATATAAGAAGATTAAAAATTCTAAAAAAACATGTTGACAAAGGAAAAACAAGATGCTAGAATAAAACATGTCGCTGATGAGCGATTTGATCTTTGAAAATTGAACAGAAAAGATGATATAAAGACCAGCAATTCTTTTGAATTATTTTGAGTAGATTAAACTCAGAGTTTTC
>NZ_JAHLQL010000012.1 GCF_018919175.1 Clostridium simiarum
TCATCTTTTCTGTTCAATTTTCAAAGATCAATTTGCTTCTTTACCGAAGCGACTTACTTATCTTATCATGTATCTTTTTGCTTGTCAACAAGTTTTTTATTTTTTATTTCAACTTGTTTTCCTCACTAAGATGTTTGTTTTCTTATCGCTTCAAGCGACTTATACATAGTAACATTGATTGAAAATAATATCTCTCTTAATAACCCTTATTTCATTGATTATATTTATTATTCTCATTATAACTTCTTTTTACTCTAATATTTTTATATAGATACACCTGGTGTAGTTTTTCTTGTTTTATATATTATTAAAGATTATTATTGCTAATTCCGCTGTAAAATTATTCACAATATTAAATTTTAACCTCTTATTTGTCTGCTACTTAAGACCTTGTTGGTTTTATTTGTAAGAAAATCTTCTTTTTAATTACAATAGCATATAGCTTTAGAAAACCTTAGCTATTAGTATGCAAACATATTTCTTTCTCTCTTTACTTTAATATATCCCCTTTTAACCTACAAAATATTCATTATTGAAATAAATAATGGAGTATCACTAACTCCTAAACTTTGTGATACTCCATTAATCTTCTTAATATATGTAACTACTATGCTTACTACTTATAAGATAGTAGTCCATAGGGGTTTACCCCCTTAATTATAAAATATCCTATTAATCCACCTAGCGTGTTCAAAATTAAATCATCTACATCAAAACTTCATCTATTACCTAAAAAAGATGATATATACTGTAAACACTCCATAGTTAATGTGGTACAAAAGCAAAGCAATAAAATTGACTTTACATTTCTAAACCTCTTCCAAAGTATCGGAGCAATAACTCCAAGGGGCATTAATAATATTAAATTCCCCACTATATTTTTTATCCAAAAACGCAACATATAACTTTTCATTGTTGAATCACTAATTAAGCTCATATCTTTCAAAGTATTAAATACGGGTATAACATTAATTCCAGGTTCAAGATTGCTTGGTCTTGTAAGATTTATTTTTAATGGAAATATAGTTAATGCAACTACACATAACAAATATACATACATCATGTTTCCTAACAGCTCTCTTTTGCTAAAAAAATTCTTAATACTTTTTCTAGATTTTACATATCTAAAAGAAGTGATTAATCCTAACAAAGGTACCCCTATAACAAAAACCGCCATTCTTGAAAACATCATCCTAATGCCTCTCCTTTATTCTTTCTAATATGTGTAGCAAATTCTTAATTAATATAATTTTAATTTTCCATTACTTCAAATACTCTTTTACCCACTTGAAGCATTAAGAAGGAAACTAATATATTAGTTATAAGTATTCCTAAATATAGTGAATAAACACCCAAACCTAAATTAGCCTTAGATATTAAAATAGTTATAAGGATTGATGGAACTAAATATATCATTAATGAGAAGAAATGTAACATCCCTCTTAATATATCATCTAGCTTTCTAAATATAACAAAATTAAAAGCATTACCTGAATTATTTAATAGTACAAAACTTTCAGCAGTGATAAAAGCTATTATTACTTCTAATATAGGTACCTTTAATACCAACGCTAAAGCCACATAAGCTATAGCTAAATCCAGTCCTAATTTATATAGAGAAGATAACATAGATGCAAAAAGCTTTTTACTACTATGATCTGGTATTAAGTAAATATAGTGGTTATCTGTTTCTTGAATCCACTTTCCCCCTAAAGATGCAAATAGTAATAGTATCCCTAATCCACAAGTATATATTAAAGTTATAGGCAATTTACTGTTTTTACCCATAATAATTCCTATTAAAATTGCTAACCCTACTATAATCAATGAGAGCAGGTTAAACACATGAAAAAATCCTCTTTTTTTATATTCAACCATATGCCTATCAAAAATAGCCCAGGATAATTCCCTTTTGAAGTCTACCTTTACCTTCTTTTTAATAAAAGTATACTTTCTATTAGCATTTATAGCTTTTGCAGCTTCTTTTTTTGTTGATTTATTCTTAGCTAAAGTTGCAATTTCTAGCTTCTGTGCACCTTCTATGGCATTCTCATAAAAGTATATTTCATGAGTGTATATATAATAAACTACAGCAGAACTTAGAGCCATTATACCTATTAAACTAACAAAAAAGTAAATATTAACTCCTTCAAAAATTACCATAATCACACTATCAAACCATCCAACTATAGGCACATATCTCCAGAGATCTCCTCCAAAATATAAAAGCAAATTATTTAAATACTGTGAGCTATCTTTTATAAATAAATAAAGTAGAGGTGATAATATTATTGCAATTAACCCCAGAATTATTTTATTTTTATTAAGATATATGTTTTCATATTTAAAAGAAATATAAAAGAATAAAAGTCCTAGTACTTTACATACAAAAATAACAAACACATAAAAGAGTATGACTAATAAGGCTTGTCCTACAGAAATATGAGTGAAGTTTATTAAGTTAGGTATTTGAAATAGTAAAAATGCTAAAGATAAAAGAGTTGAGCCTGATGTTCTAACTAAACCATAAAGTAAAACCTGCTGTGGTTTGAAAGGTCCTGTAAATATAAAATTTACATCGCTCATCCCAAAGCTTAGTCCTATCTTTTTTGAAAGTCCACTATTTATGTTAGCTATTAGGGTTATTAAAACAAGTAGGTTAACACCAATAAATAAATACTTACTATCTAAAGCTGCCCTTGAATCTTTTTTCCCAAAAAACATACTTAACATTATAAATGCGAAAAACAATATATACAACACTACAGATACAGGGTTACGCAAAGCCTTTTTTATAAAGTTTTTTATATTACATCTTATTATATATAAAAGAGCTCTCATGTTATTCCTCCATTACCTCAAAGAATATTTCTTCAAGTTTCTCCCCTTCGGATAGTTCATTTCTACTTTTAGAGAAAATAACCTTACCTTTTTTCATAATAAGTATTCTATCCCATAAATCTTCCATAGAATCTAATAAGTGAGTAGAAACTAATAAGGATGCTCCCTGATCTCTAAGTTCTTTCATCATTCTTTTAACTTCTTTTATTGCCATAGGATCTAATCCTATCATAGGTTCATCAAATAGTATTATCTTAGGTTTATGTAGTATGGCACAACATATGGATAACTTTTGTTGCATTCCCTTTGAAAGTTCTCCACCTAGTTTATCTCTCTTATCATCAAGATTAAATAACTTTAGTAGCTCTTCCATATAATCCTTATAATCCTTAATACCATAAGCTTTTGCTATATAATGAAGATGTTCTTCTATAGTTAAAAGCGGAAATGGTGACGGCATCTCTGGAATATAGCCTAAAAGGGATTTTGCCTCTACCCCCTTATTATCACAGCTGTCTAATAAAATTTCTCCTTCATAATTTAAAAGTCCAGCTATAGCTTTTATTGTTGTACTTTTTCCTGCACCATTAGGTCCTACTAGTACCGCAATCTCTCCCTTGTCTACAAATAAATCTAAATTTTCAACAGCTAGTTCTTTATTATATTTTTTGCTTAAACCTTTTACTTCTATCAAAATACAACCCCCTAATATAATTCTTCATAATAAATAATAACAGATAATGCTCTATAAGTTAGTTAAAATATGGTTACAATAAGTTTTTTGTAACCATATTTGTATAAAAAGTTGTTTTGCATATTAACTTAACCATAATATTTAGTCTATCCTATATAGAATAGATTAAAGACATCACAGAAAGTCCAATCAAATTAACCATAACATTTATGGTAACCTATATAGGAATAATGTCATACCATTTCATTCCTGCAATTTGCATACCTAGGATAAGTCTTAAATCCCAAAGCATCTTAGGATTTCTTCCTTCATATAAAACAATAATTTTTCCCTTTCTATAGACATGTGGATTTCCAAGCATCCCTATATACTGACTTATAACCACACTTCCATCACTGGGAATACTTTTTGCCTTCTTTTTTGCTATATCCTCACTTTCAAATTCATAAATAGTTAAAGTCTTTCCACTTATAGTAACTTTTCTATGTCCGGTTTTATAAGACCCATATTTCTTCCCATTAATAACCTCATATTCCTCTTCCTTATAAACATTGCTTTCTACCTTATATCCCTTAAGCTCTAATTCTTTTATAAATTCCTCAGAGTTACTTATATTCTTCCCATTGTTAAAAATATCAAAGAGAGTTACTATAGAACCTATAAAAACTATAATAAAAACAATGTTTCTCCATAGTTTTTCTTTTTTCTTCTTATCCATAAAAATCCCTCCTTTTAACCATAATGGATTTGTTAACTTAATATAAACTTTAATTTTATTTTTATATTATATTATAATCCATTGGACAATATAATTTCCTCAATATTCCTAGAGTCTAAATTAATTTTTTATATGTAGTATTTTTCTTATATTATCATCCTTATATTTTAATATAAGAAAAAGAACCCATAACTTAGACTCTTTTTCAAGATGTCCAGTCCATAGGTTCAATTTTATTTCAATATAACCCTTTTTATATTTACTTTGAACTTTGACTATGCCTACAACACTGAAAAATAAACCAATTATTCTACTACACATTGTTGTAAACCAAGGAATTATATTATCATACATAATTTATAATTTTAATACTTATTTAAAAGCTTCAAAATCCTCTTTATTTAACTTTAAAAAACCCTATTCTAAAAGTGTTACCTTTTAAAACAGGGTTTTTAAAATATTTTTCTAAAATATCATTATTTAAAACTTCAAATTTAATATTTAATAAATTCCTTTATTTATTTTAAAAAAGGTTATGTGATCTCTCCAGCTTCCATTTATATATAAGTAATCTTTATTTAATCCAAGTTCTTCAAATCCGCAAGCTTTAAGAACTCCTTGTGATCTTTTGTTATCTACTAGGGTGGAAGCTTCTATTCTATGAAGCTCCATATCTGTGAAAGCATAGTCTATAACCATCTTTACAGCTTCTTTCATAAAGCCCTTTCCTTCAAAATCCTTATCTATTGAGTATCCTAAAAAAGCATTCTTAAATATTCCTTGAACTATATTAGAAAGTTGTATCTTGCCTACGAATTCATTTTCCTTATAAATTCCAAGGACCAGTGTAGCTCCATTTAGATATTGTTTATAGCTTTCCATTAATATATTTCTTTGAACCTCTTCTGTATAAAAATTCTCATCTCTTAAAGGCTCAAACTTTTTTAAATGTTCCTTATTTCTAAGATTATATTGTAAAACTTCTTTATAATTTTCAGGGGTTAATAATTTTAATGTAACCTTATTTCCTTTTAATATAAATATGTTTCTACTATCTTGATTTCTATAATCATAGGCGCTTATTCCAAATATAAATTCATCTTTTACTTTAGTGTTTAATATTGTCTTATTTTCTAGTATTCCTTCTAGATTAAAACCTAGAACTATAAAGGGAGTTAAATTAAAATCTTCCTCTACCATGATATTTAATCTATATACTTCATTTCCATTAAAAAATTCAGTTAATATCTCTTTTAAAGAAGCTAAAATTAAGTCTGATCTTTCTTGTTTATAAAACTTTAATCTTACCAAAAGGCTTTTACTTGATATATTATTATCTAGAATAAATAACCTACCTATACTTATTCCTATGTTATCCTTTATCAAATACTCTCCTTCAGATTTTATTTTTTCTATACATACTATTTTTTTACTGTTCATATGTTCATCCCCTTTTAAAAAGGCTAAGATTATCTATTTATTGCTAAATCCTTTTTGGTTTCTCTGTGAAGTAAAAGTAAAAATGAGATTGATACTAAAAGACTTAACGGAATTAGGTAAATGGCTAGCTTTGTACCTAAGTTATCATTAGCTATACCCATTAACATATTAAGCATCATATTTATACCTGTAGAGAAAGTTACCACAACTCCTGTGATGAAAGCACTACCACTTTTAAAAACCTTACTTATGGTACTAACTATTGTAGGGAAGGTTATAGAGAAGAACAATCCTGATACTGCAATTATACTAACACCTTTTTCCCCTAATAAAATACCTAAAATATATATAGCAAAACCTATTATAAGCGACTTAATAACTACATTAACATATCCAAACTTCTCTACAACAAATCCCCCTAATAATCTACCTATGGTAAAAATACCATAGAACATTGATACATATAGAGAGCTTTTACTCTTATCAAAGGCGAAATTACTTTCCATATAATTTACAAACCAATTTCCTGTTCCTACTTCTGCAAAAACATAAAATCCTAAAGCTAGTATGTATAATATAACTAACTTATTTGATAAGGCTTTAGTTATAGATATGCTTCCCTTTTCCTCAGCTTTATGAGTAACAGGAATTTTAATCATTAATACAATAATTAGCATCACTATATATGCAATAGCTACTGCTAAATATATATCTCTCCAATCCACACCTTTAAATATTAATATTCCAGAAACCCTTTGTCCTAATGCGGATCCTAACCCATAGGAAAAGTGTACTAAATTCATTATTAAAGTCTGCATAGTAACAAATAGTACTGGTACTATGGTATTTATAGCAATACTAGTAAGGGCTAAACCACAGCTTACTAGAGTCATACCTATTATAAATATATTATAAGTCCTACTAATGGATAATATACCCAAAGAGCATATCATAAATATTATTCCTATTATAAATACCTTTTTCTGCCCTATCTTTTCACAAAGAGCTCCTCCTAAATAAGTGCATGTTATATATCCTATAAAAGTTGCTGTTAGCATAAACCCTATTTCAGTGTCATTTATGGCAAAGTTTTCTTTAAAACCTGGTATAAAAACACCTCTAGTATTTTCAGCTATAGCAGCCAGTATCATAAGAGCTATCATAAATCCTAAGGCTATTATGTTATTTTTCTTTTTCTCCATTCCTCCACCTCGCTTAATTAATGAATATAAACTAAATATATATTAAACCCTTGTTAATTTCAATTAAATAATACTAAGCTTGCTGAAAAACAGACCTAATATATTGATATTTAACACATAATATGATTATATTAATTTATGAATCTATAAATCTATTATGTAAAGAAAGAGGTATATATGAAAAAATGGAATTTTAAAAATAAAATAGTAGCGGTAACCTTAATAGCTGTATTATTCACATCTCTAGGTTTCTATGGGGCGTACAAGCTATGGATATCTCCTAAAAAGGAAAATAAACAATGGGTAGTTCCAAATTTAAAAGATACCTCCCATAAAATTTTTACTGAGGAGGCTTTAATACAAAACATAGCCCAAAAGCAAGAAATGATAACTACAGAGGTAGAAATGAATCAAAAGACCACAATAGACGATAGTTGGGGAAATATGTTTGCATTTAAGAAGCTCCAAAACATATACTTTTTTGGAAAAGGCATATATGTAGTAGATTTATCTAATATAACTAAAGATTCTATTACAATAAACGGAAATAAGTTAACTTTAACTGTTCCTAAGCCCTTTATAAAAACCATAGATATAGATGAGCAAAAAACCATATATGAAACTCCAGAAAAGGGTATATTCAGATTTGGAGAACTTAAGCTTACCCCTGAAGAATATGAGGTTATGATGGGTGAGGCCAAAAAAAGTATGCAAGAAAGACTCTCTAGCGGGCAAATTTATGAAGATGCTTTAAAAAACTCTGAAATCTCCATATCTAAATTTGTACAATCCCTATTTTCAGAGGAAACCAAAAATAACTATACAGTAAACATAAAATTTCAATAACGGGAAATAATAAGGGAAATACACCCCCGGGGGTGTATTTCCCTTATTTCCCGCTAGGAAGTTTATCTTTAATCATATCTTTTATAACTTCTCCGGCAATTATCATTCCTGCTACTGGTGGTACAAAGGATATACTCCCTGGAATCTGTCTTTTAGCTGAACACTTTCTAGATGAATCCCCTGTACAAACACACCCCTCTTTGCAAGTTACAACCTCGTCCATTTTTGGTTTTAAAGGCATTTCTTCTGAGTATAAAACCTTAAGCTTCTTAACTCCTCTTTTTCTAAGCTCATATCTCATAACTTTAGCCAAAGGACAAACCTTCGTATCATATATATCAACTATCTTAAATTGGGTAGGGTCTAATTTATTGCCTGTTCCCATACAACTTATTAACTTAACCCCATTCTCCTCACACCAAACAGCTAAGGCTATTTTAGAGGATACACTATCTATAGCATCTATTACATAGTCTACATCCTCAGTTATTATTTCACTTATATTGCTAGCATCTATATAAGTTTGAAGAGCTATAACTTCACATTTAGTATTAATTTGAAGAATCCTCTCCTTCATCACCTCTACCTTAGGTTTACTTATAGTCTTAAAGGTAGCATGTATTTGTCTATTTAAATTTGTTAGACAAACAGTGTCATCGTCAACAAGTACAAGCTTTCCAATCCCACTTCTAGCCAAAGCCTCTACGGAAAAACTCCCTACTCCTCCAATACCTAACACTACAACTTTTTTATTTCTAAGCTCATTTAAAGCCTCTGCACCAATTAAAAGCTCTGTCCTTGATAATGAGTGTTGTATCATTAATATTTTCTCTCCTTTTATTATCTTTAGTGAGAGAGAGTATTATAAGTATTAAACTCCCACTAAATCATACTTTTTCTTACTATTTAATTTTTAATATCTTATATGCTCTACAAATTACACTTTAATTCGATTATTTTCAATTAAATATTATATTATAATTAAAGAAAACTTACCATAGCATATTTATATCCAGTTCACAAATCTTTTACTTTCCCTTATAATTATTATTAATGAAAATCAATAGAATTATAAATTTATGGAGGATTTTGATATGACAATAGGAATAATAGGCGCTATGAGCGAAGAATTAGAAATACTATTAAAAGAAATGAATCTTGAGAGTAAAGAATGTAAAGCAAAAATGGAATTTAACTATGGAACTCTTTGGGGTCATAAAGTAGTAGCTGTAGTATGTGGTATTGGAAAGGTAAATGCTGCTGTATGTGCCCAAATACTAATTACAGAATATAAAGTAGACAAGGTAATAAATGTAGGGATTGCAGGTGGAATAGGCAAAGATATCTACCCTGGAGATATAGTAATCGCTGATTCATTAGTTCAACACGATATGGATACCACAGCTTTTGGAGACAAAATAGGTCAAATACCTAGATTAGACACCTTTGATTTTAAATGCGATAAAGAGTTAGTAAATTTAGCTTATACTGCTGCAAAGGAAAATACAGTTCACAAAAGCTTTGTAGGTAGGATTGTTAGTGGTGATCAGTTTATTGCAAATGTAGAAAAAATAAGATGGTTAAATGAAGAGTTTAATGCCTTAGCTTGCGAAATGGAAGGTGGAAGCATAGCTCATGTATCTTACCTAAACTCCATACCTTTTGTAGTTATAAGATCTATTTCTGACAATGCAAATAATGGTGCAGAAATGGATTATGAAAAATTCAAACTTGTAGCCGTAGAAAATTCAACAAACATACTCAAAAGAATGCTCCTATCTTTAATAAAATAAAATAAGGTTAACAGGATATACTAAACACTGTGCACTTCCACCTTTTCCTTAAAATTAGTTCCACCGTAGGTAGATTGTGCACTTTCATTCCTTAACTTTCTTTTATAAATATATATTATTAAAACGCCGATCAAAATATATATTTTAAAAGAAAATCAATTAAAATCCTGTTAACCTTATTACATTGTTCTATTGTGGGTTTATATCAAAAGGTGCATATTTCCGTTCACTTCAAAGCACAATTCTCTATCCCACAAACTGCCGGAATACCATATTACATAAGTCTCCAGCATAAAGATCCCCCCAATAAATAACCGCTCAATAAGTTTTTACCCTAATTTAGTTAATAGCTTACCCCAATTTTTCTTCAAAAGATATTACTATTGCCTATTAACATAAAATATAGTAAATACAGTTTAGTACATAACCCCCAATATAAATTTATTTATATATTTCCCCAAATATGCAAATAAATAAAGACGGCTATGAAAATATATTAATCTATAAATATGATTTTATAATAATGCCCCACTTTTTAATTACTAAAACTATAAATACTACAAGGTCAATTTAAATTATTTTATCCAATAATTTAAATGATAAAATATTCTCTATTAATCCCCCCTAAATACCAATCGTGATCACTTTTCATATTATTTTATGAAAACAAGTTTAACGTTTTGTAATTTGTTACATATCCATTTTATCACTTATAAATATAATTCTCAATATTGACAATTAAAAATATTAAAAATATTTTCTAATTATCAAACAAATCCACATTAAAATATTACATAGAACAAATTTGTTATACTAGGCTTATTGTCTTTTATATTAGGAATTTCAATTTTAAAAACCCTGATTAATCAGAATTAGTATACTCCTTAAATAGTTTATAAAAGTTATTTTGCTTCTTCTATCTATAAATCAAAAGTGAGTAACTTAGTGATTAACAATATGAGATAGGAAAATTGCACTACTTTATATTCATGTTGTGAATCAACAATTTAATATAACAGAGGCAAAAATTAAAGGAGCTGGTGCAAAATGCATAAAAGCCTGTATAAAGTGAAAACCATGCATAAACAAGGAGAACAATTCCCTTATACGCATGGTTTTTTATTCATCGAAATTTGTAAATATCCGCCTCACAGCAGCCCATTATAGCATTCTTATTGATATTTAAAACATTATATGTGCTATTAATGTAACTATAGGTAATGTGATAAGTGTTCTTTCTATAAATATTATAAAAAGCTCCTTAAAAGATACTGGTATCTTTGATCCAAGTAAAAGCCCACCTACCTCAGACATATATATAAGTTGTGTTACTGAAACTGCAGCTACTATAAAACGAGTCATGTCACTTTGTATTGTGGCAGCTATTACAGAAGGCAAAAACATATCTGCAAATCCTACTATAAGGGTTTGAGATGCAGCTGCTGCTTCTGGAATTCTAAGCAAATTTAAAAGTGGTATAAAAGGCATGCCAAGCCATTGAAATACTGGAGTATACTCTGCTACCATAAGAGCTATGGAACCAAGAGCCATAACCATTGGAGTTACTCCTATCCACATATCTAAAACATTTTTGCTACCATCTAAGAAAAATTTCTTTACACTATTATTTTTACTAGCTCTATCTACAGCTTGTTCTAATCCCCATTTAAAAGCAGTATAACCCTTTGGTAACTCTTCACTACCATTATTGTTTACTCCACCATAATAGCTATCAGGTTTTTTGGATAAAGGTGGTATACGGGGAGTTATTATAGCTGCCACTACGCCTGCAAGAGTAACTGTTAAATAAAATGGAACAAATAAATGACCTAAATTAACTTGAGCTATAACCACAAGGCTGAAAGTTATAGATACAGCAGAGAAGCTTGTACCTATTATAGCTGCTTCCCTTTGAGAATAATATCCGTCTTCATATTGTTTACTAGTAAGAAGTACTCCTATGGTTCCATCTCCAAGCCATGATGTTATACAGTCTATAGAAGACCTTCCTGGAAGAGAGAAAATAGGTCTCATAACTTTAGTAAGTAATGTTCCAAAAAACTCTAATAATCCAAAGTCTAATATAAGTGGTAATAATAATCCAGCAAATAAAAATACAGAAAATAAAACTGGAAGTAAACTATAAAGTAAAAGTCCCCCTGTATTTTCTGACCACAAAAATTCAGGTCCTATCTTAAAAAATGATGAAACAACTAAAACCACACCTAAAGCCCTTGCTATAACCCAAAGAGGGCTCACATCAAATAAGGTATTTAAATACGTATTTTCTTTTATAACTTTAGGTTTAAATACCTTTGTAACAAAAGTTCCTAGAAAGCTTATAGCTATTAAAACAACAGTTATAGCTGGTAATATATTTGATAATTTATTCATTATCATCTTAGAAAAAAACGCTACAGGTATAGTAACCTCTCCCCCTAAGGATATAGGCGTCATAAACAATATTATTCCAATTACTGATGGTATAAAAAACTTAAAGAAATTACTCTTATCTAAATTAAATCCTTTTGTATTTTCCATTAATTTTCTCCTTATAATTCATCCTATTTTATAGCCTTTCCAATAAAGTCCCAATAAATAATAATGCATAATTATAAAAAAATCAAGTATTTAATGCATAAAAATACATAAAAGATTAGATTTTATAATGGTAAAGTACGTAAACATACCCATCAAAAAAAGACTTGTATAAATAAATTTAAAGTTATATACAAGCCTCCTCCTATATTTAATTGTTGCTAAACTTTTAAGTTTGATCTAAGGAAGTTAACACATCATCAAATAAATCTATCTGGCATCTGCTATTTTCCCAGTGAGAACAGTTAGCACAACTTTTACTGTTTTCTCCCCCTATATTTGATTGTACATTAGGCATGGTTGAGGAATATCCTGGACAAGAGTTTGCCACGTGCATCATTTGCATAATATTAGCCATTTAAATTCTCCTTTCCTAATCAATTATTTTTAATCATATCTCTTATAGGGTCATATAAATCTTTAAAACATTTTCCTCTAATAAAATTAGAGCAATTATCACAGCTAGGAGAAAGCGCTCCTCCCATGCTCATCATAGACAATCCATATCTAGGTTCATACCCAGGACAGTTTTCTCCAATAGCACTTTTAAGCTCATCTTTAATCATAAAATACACCTCTATGTAAATATAATGTCACTATACTGTAGTTTAACCATGTTTAAAATTTATATGTATATGCAAAAACTTATTATTCTAGTATAATATTGTCAATAAGTATATAGAGGTAATGATCATGAAAGTAGATACTAGTGTTCTTATGCACGTATTCATAACACTCATATGTTTAATGAGTTTCATATATGCATTTGTTTATTCCCACAAGATTAAGCAAAATAAAATCTATTCCTTGTTTATAAACCATATTTATAAAATGGCCTTAGGTTATTCTAAGTCCTTTACGGTAAATCAATATACATCTTATGGAAAATACGAGATCTGGCGGTTCTTTATACATTTTTAATATAGATAATGTTTTTATATATTTAAAATAACCTTATATAAGGTAAATTAAGGAGAGAAATATATGAGCATTATCTTTAACGGATTAAATTCCTTATTAAATTTTGTATTTAACATCACTGGTGATTGGGGAATTGCAATAGTTTTACTAACATTGTTTATAAGAGTTATTTTACTTCCTCTATCTATAAAACAAAAAATTAATTTAAATAAACAACAATCATTACAAGAAAAAACAGAAGCATTAAAAATTAAATATAAAAATAATAAAAAGAAATTAGATGAAGAGATACTTAAATTGCAACAAGAAAACTTTAAAACCATGATAGGTTGTTTAAGTAGCCTTTTACAGCTTCCCATAATTTCATCTTTGTATTATGTAATAATAAGGATGCCTGTAGATGCAGGAACCTATTTAATTCCTTGGATTACAAGTATAAAGTTGCCAGATAAGTATTTTATACTACCTTTTATATATATTTTAGTATCACTTATGCCTAATCTATTGCCTTACATTAAATTCTTAAAGCTTAAAAAGCAAAACAATATAAATGTTTCTAATTTACTGGTTACCGTAGTGTTTAGCTTAATAATCTCAATAAAGGCTCCTATAGCATTAGGAATATATTTTATAACCACTTCTCTATTTTCTTTAATAGAGGAAATCGGATTTAAGCTCTACTATAATAATATTACAATTAATAAAGCATAGAAGATTTTATCTCTCACTTTGCGAAAATCATATATACAAAACCTCAAATTTTTGATGATAGTGACTTTCGCAAAGTGTTACGGTAGTATCAAATCTTCCCGCCATGGGATAAGATTTTTACTGTGAAATAAATAATATAGGTAGTGAATATACTTTTTAGTACATTTACTACCTATATTATTTTGCCAATGTTTTATGTCTTTTAATTATGCATGCTGAATATTTTTAGAATGGTGAGAATAATTAAAATATGTGTTAATTTCATGGCTGTATTTTTTTATAACAGTCTTTATCAAAATAATACATAGAAATTAATATATGGATATATTAATCATAATATGTTGATTAACTAAAAAGTTTCGGATTTTATGGCTTTTTTATATTTTAAAGTAATCTAGCTATAAATCCTATGGTTTTTGCTCCCGGAACTAATAGAATTTGGGCTAATATTGTTCCTAACATTAGACCGCCCACTATAAAAGTTATTCATCTATCAAAGTGTTCTTCACTACAATCTTCTCTTAGAACACCCTCTGTAAACATTGACATAAATGGCTCTATAAATATAAATATCAGAATGGTAGCTACTCCATTAATACAAATACATTAAACTCTACAAAGGATATGGCTTATACAAAAATAATAGTAGTCTGTCCCCATATCATAAAACACCATATTCTTAGTATTTATATGTTGAATTTTAAACAGACCACTATTATTTAATATTAAATAAACTTGGATGCTATAAAAATCACTTAACAAATTCGTTGTTATTAGGTTTTTTTCTAGAAATATTAGCTATGTCTTTGTATATCCTCTCCATTTCTTCATCTTGATTATTAAGCTTAGTTATAATCTCGTTTGAATACTCCTCCTGATAACTTTTTCTTTTAACCCTTTTCTTATCTTTCATATAGCAAAATCCTCTCTTTACAATTATTTGCTATATTTTTTCCTAAATAATAAGTTATTATTCTAAATAGAATCTTATAAACTACTAATATCTTATATAAACTTTATTTTATTAATCTTTATTTAAATACAAATAATAATAAATTATCTCCTTTTAATATATAATACACATAAATTCTGCAAAGTTTTTATTACTAAATAATTGGTTATACTTTGCTTTATATATATTATTATTTAGTGTAAAATTAAATAGTGACTTTTAAAAATAAACTAAGGAGGTCTCTTATATGAAGCGCTATATAGAGCTTTTTTTATGTTTTTTTAAAATTGGTGCCTTTACATTAGGTGGTGGATATGCCATGGTACCTTTAATTGAAAAAGAAGTTGTGGATAATAAGGAATGGTTAGACAAACAAGAATTTATAGACTCTTTAGCCTTAGCTCAATCTTCACCAGGCCCCATAGCTGTAAATACTGCTGTATTTGTAGGCTATAAAAGTGCTGGCTTTTGGGGTGCTTTATGTACTACACTTGGAGCAATATTACCATCTTTTTTAATAATACTTGTTATTGCTTTATTTTTTAAGGATATAAAAGATAATATATATGTGGAAAAAAGTTTTAAAGCTATAAGACCAGCTATAGTTGCATTAATTGCGGCACCACTTTATAGGATGGGTAAAAACGCTGGAATAAATAAAAAAAATATAATTCTACCTATTGCCGTATCAATGCTTATTGCATTTTTGGGTATCACTCCAATATTGTTCATAATTCTAGCTGCTGTAGGTGGCATAGTTTATGGGAAGATAAAGGAGGCAAAATAAATGAGCTTATATCTAAATTTATTTATAACGTTTTTTAAGATAGGACTTTTTAGTTTTGGTGGAGGTTATGCTATGCTTCCTTTAATAAAACAGGAAGTAGTTGTGAATAATGCTTGGCTTAGCCTAAGTGAATTTACAGACATAATAGCCATATCTCAAGTAACTCCTGGCCCTATTGCAATAAATAGTGCTACTTATATAGGTTATACAGCAACTAACTCTGTATGGGGTTCAATGCTTGCTACTCTAGGGGTTTCTCTACCTTCTTTTATAATAATGATAATAATATCAATTTTCTTTGTGAAATTTAAGGATAATAAGTATGTAGAATATGCCTTTAAAGGTATAAGACCTACTGTAGTTGGTCTTATCGCAGCTGCTGCTCTACTACTTGTAAATAAGAGCATCTTTATAGATTTTAAAAGCATACTTATATTTCTAGGAGTGTTTATAGCTTCCTTAAAAAAAGTAGATCCCATTTTACTCATAGTTGTAGTAGCAGTCATTGGAATTATTGCTTATTAAAAAATTTTAGTTATACTAAAATAGAGGGTGAGAAGTTATATATTTAACCTCCCACCCTCTTAATATTTTATCTGATTACAACTCATATATTTCAGTGTATTTTTTATTTAAATACTCTATAAAATATTTAGCTGTAAGTTCTTCTCCTGTTACCATTTTTATAAGTTCTGCTGGTTTGTATACAGCTCCATGTTTATGAATATTTTCCTTTAACCAATTATGAATTTCTTTAAAATTACCCTTTTCAATTTCTTCATACATATTTGGCATATCGTTTTTCATTTTATTAAGGAATTGTGCTCCATAAATATTTCCTAGAGCATAGCTTGGAAAATATCCAAAGCTTCCATCTGACCAATGCATATCTTGAAGTACTCCTTCTGCATCAGAACTTGGTTCTACTCCTAAATATTCCTTATATTTTTCATTCCAAACCCCTGGTAGATCCCCTACTTGAATCTTTCCATTTATAAGAGCCTTTTCTATTTCATACCTTATTATTACGTGTAAGCTGTAAGTAAGCTCGTCTGCTTCAGTTCTTATAAGGGATGGCTCCACAGTATTTATGCCTCTATAAAAATCTTCAAAAGAAACGCCTTCAAATTGAGGGAACCTTCTTTGAGCTTCAGGATAAAAATATCTCCAAAACTCTTTACTTCTTCCTATAATATTCTCATAGAATCTTGATTGAGATTCATGTATTCCCATGGATACACCATTGCCAAGTCCAGTACCTTCTAATTCATCTGGTATATCCTGCTCATAAATAGCATGACCTCCCTCATGTATTGTACTGAACAATGCACTTCTAAATTCATTTGTTAGATATTTAGTTGTTATTCTAACATCTTTGTTTCCAAAGTTTATTGTAAAAGGGTGAACACTTTCATCTATTCTTCCTGCATCAAAATCATAACCCAATTTTTCTACAACAAACTTACCAAACTCTTCTTGAGATTCCTTTGAAAAATCCTTCTTAAAGAAATCATCCCTTGGTTTTATCTTACTTTCTTTTATCTTTCCTAATAACTCAACTATAGCGTCCCTAAGCTCTCCAAAAATATTATCCAGCTTCTCTACAGTTATACTTGGCTCATAGAAATCTAATAAAGTATCATATTTATTTTTTTCATATCCCCAATAATTTATAAATTCTTCTTTAAAATCTACTACCTTTTCAAGATAAGGTTTAAACATTTCAAAATCCGATTTATCTTTAGCGTCTTCCCAAGCTACTTCAGATTTAGAAGCTAAAATTGTGTACTCTCTATGTCTATCTGCTGGTATCTTTTTAGTCTTCTCATAATTCTTCTTCATGTTTTCTACCATAGATTTTGAAACATCGTCTAAGCCTTCTACACCTTCAAAATAATCTATAAATTCTTTTACTTTATCAGAAGTTTCAAGCTTATAAGATTCTGAAGATAAATATCCTATAACTTCAGATCTTGGCTCTATAGCTTTCTTCGGTATACCAACCCTCATGTCCCAAAAAATTAGCCCCATAGCTTGATTTAAATATTCAAGCTCTTTTATATAGGATCTAAGTTCATTTAGCTTTTCCTTATGTGCTTCGTTCATCTCATTACCCCCTTTTATTTAAAAATATATAAGCAACTCCCCTCTAAACTCATCAAATAGCAAAGGCATAAGTTGCTTACATCATATTATTCTACAAAATTATATATATTCCTTTTAGTCAAATATAAGAATTGATTCTGTTTCACTACAGTATTTTGTTATAATGCACTTACCAAAACTTCTTGGACATCTTCTACAAAGGCAATCTTCTGCATCGCCTTCACAATTCTTATCTAAAAATTCAGGACAAACCTTACAATTATTTTCTGTCATTTTAAATCTCCTTTTAAATAGGCCTTCTAAAAACTTTCATCCTCATATTTCTTCCTATAACTATTCATAATACCATTTAATATGTCTGCTGTAGAAGGTGGGGTAAAGGTTATAGCATTTGCTCCTGCCTCAATAGTTTCAAGTATAGTTTCATCTGTTGGTCCACCTGTAGCCATTATAGGGAAATCAGGATACTTTTCTCTTATGTTCCTTACTATTTTTGCAGTGTCCTTTGCTCCAGATACATTAATTATAGTAGCACCAGATTCGATTCTACCTCGTATATCCTCGTATTCAGAAACTACAGTCACAATTATGGGAATATCTATTGTATTCCTAACTTTAGTTATAACTTCATTAGGAGTAGGATTGTTTACAACTATTCCCATAGCACCTTTAAATTCTGCGTCTAAAGCTAGATTAACTACTCTTTTTCCTGTAGTAATTCCTCCACCAACTCCACAAAATACTGGCACATCTGCAGCTAATAGTAGGGCTTGAGTTATTACAGGTTGAGGTGTAAAAGGATAAACTGCAATTACCGCATCTGCATTTGTATTTCTTATAACTGCTACATCAGTGCTAAACAAAAAAGACTTTAATCTTTTACCAAATATCTTGATACCCGTAGCCTTTCTTATGGATGTAGGTAGCTCTATCATATGATTTCTTAAGGTTCCTTTGATTTCTGGAAGTTGTTTTTCCATAGTTAATTCCTCCAATACTAAAATATCACATATTATATACAATTAATCCACATTTGTTTCTAAAATTTTAACACCCTTTAATCCTAAACTCTTTAATCTTAATTATATATTCTACATAGCTTTATTTAAAGTGCTTATCTTCTCCAAATATTAATATTATATTAATTTTAGAGTTTTTGCACTAGTTTTTAATCATTTACGTTTTATAATATCTCATTTAACTATTATGTTGTTCCATTCAGCCTTAAATAATTATATAAAATACTAAATAACATCTTAATTATGATAATTTTTTCTTCACAATATGGTAAAAATATTTATATAAAACATTATAAATATTTAAGAATAAAATAAATATTGCCTAGTATAAGTACTATAATTTATAATATAATTAGTTATTATATACTACATCAAAAGGAGGCTTTATGAAGAAAAAAATATATAGACCCTACATTATATCCATAATAATGTTTAGTTCCTTTGTAATCTTTGGTTTTTTAATAGACACTCCTAAAAATATTTTTAATGGTATTATAACCATAATACTAAACTCCGATATCTTAATAACAGATTACCTTGCTTTAGGTGGAATCGGAGCTTCTTTTGTAAATTCAGGTCTTTTAACACTCATGTGCATATTTCTTTTAATTAAAGTAGGAATTAAGCCAAATGGATCTACCATAATGGCTCTTTGGCTAATGTCTGGATTTGGATTTTTCGGTAAAAATATTGCTAATGTATGGCCTATAATATTTGGCGTTTGGCTGTATTCCAAATACGAAAAAGAGCCTTTTCTTAACTATACCCTTATAGCTCTTTTAGGAACTACACTAGCTCCCACAGTAGGTCAATTAACCTTTGCTGGTTATTTCCCTCCAATTTTAGGTATGATTTTAGGTATTTCTATAACGACTTTTATAGGATTTATCCTACCACCCTTAGCTTCTCACTGTATAAAAGTACATCAAGGCTATAATTTGTACAACGTAGGTTTTGCAGCAGGTATATTAGCTACTATATTAATGTCAATATTTAGAGCCTTTGGCATAAACTTTGAAAGTCGATTTATTTGGTATGAAGGTATAAACAAGCCTATTCTTATCTTTCTATTAATGATATTCTTATATATGATAATAGTAGGATTTATTTTAAACGGAAAAAGCTTTAAAAACTTAAAAGAAATATCAAAACTATCAGGAAGATTAGTTACAGACTTTTATTTATTGTTCGAAGATGCTACTTTTATAAATATGGGCATACTAGGTATATTATTTACATTGTACGTTGTAATTATAAGGGGAGATCTTAATGGCCCTGTTATAGCTGGTATATTTACTATTGTAGGATTTGGTGCCTTTGGAAAGCATCCATTAAACACAGTGCCTATAGTCCTAGGTGCAGTGCTTTCTAGCCTGTTAAACATATGGGACTTGAATTCTCCTCAAATGATTCTAGCAACTCTATTTTCCACAACTTTAGCCCCTATTGCAGGACAATATGGAACTTTATTTGGCGTACTAGCAGGTTTCTTACATGTTTGTACCGCAATGAATACCGGCTATCTTCACGGTGGTTTAAATCTATATAATAACGGACTTGCTGGTGGTTTTGTAGCCTTAATGCTTGTACCTACAATAAACGCTTTTAGAAAGGAGTCTAATGAATGAAGCATTTAAAGTATAGAAATACTAGGATTGTAAATGAGCTAATGAACTATTGTTACAAAAATGGCGCTGATAAAATTAGAATAGAAGTAAACACTCAAAAGGAAGCAACTGAATTTTTTATTAAAGCTTTTGATGTAAAATTGGATAATAAATCCCTAGCACTTATGAAAAAGCTTTTAAATGCTACAAGATCCCATGAGCTAGAGGAGCATTACTGGATACTTGCCGGGGACACTGATACGCACCCAGAGCTTACATTGATAGGCATCATGACTGACGAGGTTGAAATAAAGTATTCAGATGAAAATATTTTAGACATATACCTTAAAAGAATGAACTAAAAATTTGTCATAAAATTATAAGTGTATAAAATTATGCAATCATATCTTTATACCATAACTATCCCCTCTTAATCCACTAATAAAGGATCATAAGATCTTTGGTGGATACTTAAGATTATGCACATCCCATGACAAGGATTTTTAAGGTTCAGAGGGAGTCAAAACTCCTTCTGAAGCCAAGAACTCTTTTTATCTAATTTCACATCTATAAGCCTTATGGCCTTTATATCCTATTTCATGCAAAACCTTTTTAACAACTCTTTTACCTATTTCGTCCTCAGGCATTTCACAAAGAGCATCTTCAATATTGCTCCAGTCTAACCATTCTACTTCAGAAGATTTTTCTATTTCTCCTGATTCGTACTTAGCCATAAATGTAAGCATTAATATTTCTCTTGAAGGCAGATAGTCACTACCTAAATATTTAATGGCTCCTACATTTAATCCTGTTTCTTCTTTAACTTCCCTTCTTACAGTGTCTTCTACAGTTTCTCCATTAGTAACATATCCAGATACCAATACTTTTGAGTTTTTAAATATATAGCTTTGTTTTAGCAAAAGTATTTGATTATCTTTTATAACGGCTGCTATTATACAGGGCTTAGGAGTATCAAAATACATCATATCATCTTTAGGACAGTACGGTACTCCTCCTTCATCCCAACTATACTTTTCTTCTAGCTTAGTCCCACATATAGGACAAAATTTATATTTCATGATAAGTTTTCCCCCTTAAAACCAACAAAGAAATAAATGTAATACTTTATATCTAATTTTATGTCATATTTACTATTAATACTATTTTACCATATTTTAAAGTATTACTTCTACCTTGTTATTAAGGCTTATTAAATCCTCTCTTACTATACAATCATATGCCATAACATCTACTCCTTTAGAATAAGCAAATCTTAAAGCTTCTCCAAAATTTTTATCCATTTCATCATGGGGTTTAAAAATCTTAGCGTTCTCCATTTGAATTAAAAACAATACCCCTGCTCCCCTACCAGTCTTTTTTACCTGGACTAATTCCAATAAATGCTTTGTACCTCTTTCTGTAGGTGCATCAGGAAACTTAGTTATTCCCTCCTTCTCTAAAGTTACACCTTTCACCTCTAAAAAATACTCAAACTCATCCATAAGCTTAAAATCGAATCTACTATTTCCAAAGGTCTTCTCTCTTTTTATGTCTTTATAGTTAATAAGCTCTTCAATGCTACCATTTCTCAAAGCCTCTTCTACTACTTTATTAGGGATTTGAGAATCTATATTTATTAATTTATTGTCTTTATATCCTGCTATAAGATCATAAGGAGTTTTTCTTGAAGGATTAGACTCCTCTCTAAGAACAACGGTTACACCAGGAATAAGTATTTCCCTACACCTACCCGTGTTAGGAACATGAACCATAAGCTCTTCTCCATCCAACTCCACATAAGCCTGAAACCTGTTAGGTCTTCTTATAAACTTAGCTAATTTTATATTTTTATCTATAATCATATTGCACTCCTTAGTTAATTAATAACAAATTTAATAGTTATCCACTGTTTTTGTACAAGTTATGCACATTGTCCACAGATTTTATCCACATACATGTTAATATTGTCCCCATATAACTTTTTTTATTCTAACTTATTTTTATAAAACTACAGAAAACTATTAACTTTTGTCCACTTATATAATAGTACAAAGTCATGAAAAAAGTATTAACAATTTTAATGCAAACAATTTAAAAACTAACATCAATATATAGTGTCTAAATAATTTTTTCTACTACATATATATGTTTACTTCTTAACTGAAATCTTCATACTTTATTTTATCTAGATAGATTATATTATTTTATGCTTAAAATTACAAATTATAATTCTTTCTTTTTCTCCATACAATTTCAAAATTCACTTAGTTGTCCACATTTTCCACAGCACTTATGCACATTTTTCACATTTTTGTGGATTGTATAGCTTGGTTATTCACAAATTTTAGACAAAACAAAAAGCTACCTTTAATTAGGTAGCTTATTTTTATGCTGCTGTGGATTTTTAATTATACGCAATGCGCATATATGGTTATCTCGATATATTCAAAGAACATATCGAGTAACACAGAATTTAATGGTGACTCCTAGGGGAATCGAACCCCTGATACCACCGTGAAAGGGTGGTGTCTTAACCGCTTGACCAAGGAGCCATAAAAAAATCTGGCGACGACTTACTCTCCCACAAGGCCTCCCTTGCAGTACCATCAGCGCTTTAGTGCTTAACCATCGTG
>NZ_JAHLQL010000013.1 GCF_018919175.1 Clostridium simiarum
CCTAATATATTTAATATTATTCCTTATTTTTAAAGATTATATTTATTATTCTCTCTTTTTCTATGTATTTTCTCATAATCCTTAAGTTGATACGCTAGGTAGTGTTTCTTTTGAAAACTTCTAATTATATATCAATTATTCCTTATACTCATGTAGAATTCACTTGTGAGAGATACTATCTCCATAGGAGCATTAGAATAAGGTATACAATTTACTTTCACTATATGAAGCAAAATGTATCCTTTATCTAAAGTATAATTAGTATTATGAAACATCTCTTTACATAATTAATATCCTAATTCTTCCCCTACTATAATTACCTTTATTCTCCCCTTTATAAATTGCCCTCTTATAATTACAAAGTCATTGCAGATTCTATTGGGACTTTTGCAATCTACACAATATCCTAAAGTAGTGCAAGGTGTATCTTTATTCAATCTCTTTGCATCTATTGGAGCCGCATAACCTCTAACTCTTTTTTCTGCCTCTTCTATATCTTTAACTATTTTATTTATTCCAGTTACTAAAATAACTTGTTTAGGTCCATAAATCATAGGGGCAACTCTACTTCCATTGCCATCAATGTTATAAAGCTCTCCACTTTCTGTTAATGCGTTTGTACTACAAAGAAAAGTATCCGCAGAAAAGTTTTGTATATAAATCTCTTTCTTTTCTTCACTTGTAATGCCTTCTTTATACTTATCTAAAAAATCATAGTTTTCTCTTCTAAGAAAATCAATAACACCAGTATGAAAAAGTGTCATAGAATCTCCCACCCCTACTACAGATTTTTCTGGAATAAGTCTTTGAATAAGCTCTATTAATTCTCTTTTATCATTTACAAAATATCCTTCCATATTTCGCTTTATTAAATTATTTATAGTTCTCTCAACTTGTTTTTCTCTATACCATAAAAGATTCTTGTCCATAAGATATACATCCTTTCTTTAAAAACTTTAATTATTACACATAATATTTAATAAGAAGCTTACTTAACTATTAATTCTTTATTAATATATAAGAAGCTTCTTATCTATTTCTTATTTTCTATTTTTAAAATGTAGCATAGTATAATGCTTCTGCTATACTATCTCTTATAACTAAATCTGCTTTTTTATCATAACTTGTTGGTGTTTTATTGATTAGTATTAGATTTGACCCATTGAAATATTTTACAAGACCTGCTGCTGGATAAACCACAAGAGAAGTTCCTCCTATAATTAATGTATCCGCTTTAGATATATACATTATAGCCTTTTGAATAACATCCATATCTAATCCTTCTTCATAGAGTACCACATCGGGTCTCACGGTTCCACTACACTCTCTACAATGGGGTACTGTACTCTCGCTTTCTAATACATATTTTAAAGAATACTTTTTCCCACATTTAGTGCAATAATTTTTATATAAAGAGCCATGAAGCTCTAGTACATTTTTACTTCCTGCCTCTTGGTGTAAATTATCAATATTTTGAGTTATTATTGCCTTCAATTTACCTATCTCTTCTAACTTTGCTAAAGCTATGTGAGCTTTATTAGGTTTAGCATTAGGATATATCATCTTTTCCCTAACAAATTTAAAGAACTCTTCTTCATGACTTAAAAAGAAACTATGACTAAGCATCTCTTCTGGAGAATAAGCTCGTTTCTCTTTATTATTATAAAGTCCTCCCTCAGATCTGAAATCCGGTATGTTGCTTTCTGTAGAAACTCCTGCTCCACCGAAGAACACAATATTTTTGCTATTATTTATTATTTCTTTTAATTTATCTTTTTCCATATATCTATTCAGCTAAAATTAAAACAAATTGATTTTAATCAATTATAAAAATCTTAAGCTGGAATGTTTCCTCCTTCTAACAAAATATTATTGATTAGAAATCCCTTTGGAGTTTAACTAAGAATCTAATTTAGCTTCTGCTATTACCTAAATTAGATACCTTTTTTAATTTCTGAAAAAGTTCTGATCTATTTTTCTCCCTTTTTCCTTTTGCTACCTTTTTAAGACTATTATCTAAAACTCTCATATGCTTTATTCTTTTTATACTATCTTCAATGGATGATTCATAATTTAGAACCTCTTCTAAGTTATTATCTAATATATCCCTTTTTCCTCTTAAATATAAATCTAGATCTTCACTTTCTTTAAAGTCATCCATTACGCCTTTAAAGATTTTTAAGGTATCCTTATATCCATCTATTATTCTTTCAATAGCCCCGAAGCTAGTAAAATCTAAGGTTCCACTTATCCATCCACCTTGATCCTTTGATGGAAGAATCTCTATTATATTACAGTTTGGAAATTCTTCTTTATTTATACGGTTAGCCTTATGAAAATATATTACTATAATAGTGTCAAATCCATCCTTATATAATGGAGTTACTGGTACATTATCCTTCAATCCACCATCAACGTAATGATCTCCATCTATTAAAACCTTGTCAAAAACTAAAGGTATGGATGTGGTAGCTGATAGCACTGTTTTTATCTTATGTTCATCATATCCGTTTACTTTGAAATAACTAGCTTCCATATCAATTACCTTACAGCACGTAGCATAAAAGGGCCTCTTTTCATCCTTTATAAAATCATAATCTATACTATTATCTATTATTTCTAAAAGTCCTTCTCTTGTTACTGTACCGTACTCTTCTAGTTTATCAGCCCATTGAATGATATTCTCTACTTTTTTCTGAGCTAGCTCCACAAATATAAAATTTCTTAAGATAAGCTTTTTATCCACTGGAAGCATTTTTTCTTGAGATATGTTTATCCATATATTTTCCGCTACTTCATACTTATCTTGCAAGAAAAGAGCTGCATTTAAAGCTCCTATGGAAGTACCTGAAACTCCCTTTGCATGTTTATCAATACCTAGTTCTTTAAGTGCCTTCCAAACACCTATCTGGTAAGCTCCTTTTCCACCTCCCCCTGCAAAAACAACACCTACTTTTCCCATAAAATCCACCTGCCCATTACAAAATTATATGATAAGTACTATCTCTAATATATAACTTAATTATATACTAAAAATCATTTAAAATTCTTAACATATAGTAAAATTTATTACTTTAATGAGTATAAATATAATAGGTGTATTATAAATTTTAGGAGTTGAATCTATTGTTTATCTTTTTTTTAATACTAATTATACTTTTAGCCTCAGCAGGAATGTATTATTACTTAGCACAAAAGCTAGATTCTCAAAGAAAACAACTTTTAGTGTTAAGTAAGCAAAATGACGTTTTAAGAGACAAGTTTTCTAAACATAAGAAGGGTTCTGTTGAATTTAAAGAGCTTACTGTAAGATATTCTATTCCAGCCTTTAAAGAAGGAATCACAATAGAAAAAAGTTCTCTTTACATCGCTCCCTATACAGAAAGTCCTCTTCTTATGTATATGGAAAAAGCCATAAATGTTAGCATAATAATAAAAGCAGAGCTTTTAAACACTACCTGGTATGAGGTTTATCTTCATACAAATTCCTCCATAAATTGCCGTGGTTGGATTAAAGCTAATGAAGTTAAGCCTGTAAACACTAATATATAGGTAATTTTATGTCTAAATTATTAATTCAATGAGAAATTATGTGATATTTCTGAAAAATATGTTAGAATTATATCAATAACTCCTTTCAGTTAATGATGAATATTCTAGGAAAATCTAACCCATAATTATAATAGACCTTTTAAAGATTATTAACCTATTAGAATATTTTTCATAACTTAATACTATAAGTTAGGGGAGGTTTTGGTATATGGATGAAAAGGTACTTATAATTCCTACTAAAAGGAAAGATTTACGCATAATAAGTAGAAAAAGTTTAACCATAGGTGTAGGTATTGGTATTGCCATAGCTGCTACTATAGGTGCTACTTTTTTCTTGAAACATTCACCAAAGGGAGCTTAATTAAGTATATAACTAATGTTTATTTTAAAACTATATACTAATCTACAAATTCAAAATCAACATAAGAAAGGCTTTCAAAGAAAAATCTTCGAAAGCCTTTTATTTTTGCTTAAAAAACTATATTTTTAACCAATCTAAAAATAAACTCTATATATATAAAATCCATAAAATAAAACAGTAATTATAAAAGGTATGTTTATTACAAATTCTTCCCTTAACTCTTTTTCATTGAAATCAGATTCAATACTAATAGTGCCATCCCCTGAATAGCTGTAAGGGGAGCTAGAGACAATTTGTCCTCTCTTCTTTCTCATATTTGATAAAACCTTCAAAAGAAATATTATAATTATGGTAGCAATCATAGCAACTATGCCTAAATTAACAAGCTCTTTAAACATATCTGCTCTTGAAAGAGTTCCTAAACTTTTCTTCGCTTCCTCTACTCCTGGTACATTCATCACAACTCTAGATAGAACCACTTGAAATCCATTAAAAGTAAAATGACATAGCATAGTGGCAAATATTGAGTTTGTTATCCTTACTATATATGCAAACAAAACTCCTAAAGCAAAAGCATATAAAAACTGATTAGGATTTAAATGTAGAATACCAAATATAAGTCCATTCATTAATGCTGCTTTTAATGTGCTCTTTTTATCATAACCTGAAAGTACAATTCCCCTCATAACTATTTCTTCACATATTGCTGGAACCACCGCCATTATAAAAATCATAGAACCCAATGACAAACTCTCTAGTGTTCTAAAGGCTTCTTCCACCACATTATTAGAAAACATATTTGATATAGATACTAAAAACCCAGCTACAAATTGACTCAATAGGGTAATTACTATTAATATTAAAATTTCTTTAAAGCTTATAGGATTCAATCTTAAGGTTTCTTTAATAGACTTTTTCGTTATAATAAAATATATTATTGAAGGAATAATTAAAAATATAACTTGGGTTAAAACTAGTAGAGTGGGCATACTTAAATTCATATGCCTAAATATAGGAACTAATATTGTTCCCCCAAGAACTTGTCCTATAATAACTATTAATGCAAAAATATTTGCTTTAAACACAGGTTTCATAATCATCACCTTACTTTCTTAAAAATTTTATTAAATATATGAATATATACTAAAATATTGGTAATACTTAAAATGGATGGCTAATAATATTAAATCGCCTCTCCCCCATTTTTATATAAATCCCCAAAATTCCTCCAGAATAATACTGGGGGAATTTTTAACTTAAATTTTAGCTTTTAAGAAATTTCTCAAAGCTAAATTCTTGTTGTTTTTTTATCCTATGCTTATGAGCCATAGCATTTTTATCCTCTATTAGCTTATAATAAGTAAGCAGCATTTAAACCTAAGATCTTTTTATAATTTATTTAATTCTAATCTTACCCAATTCAGCGCTTCCATAGTAGTTCTAGCTCTTACTCTTTCTCTATTACCTGGTATATTTAACTTTTTAACCATGGATTTTCCTCTAATACAGATTCCTATGTAAACAAGTCCTACAGGCTTTTCCTCTGTACCTCCATCTGGTCCTGCTATTCCTGTGGAAGATATACCTATATCCACACCAGCCTTTTTTACAATTCCTTCAGCCATTTCTCTAGCTGTTTCTTCACTGACAGCTCCATACTTTTCTAAAGTCTCTACTTTAACTCCTAAGTTTTCTACTTTAGATTTATTTGAATAAGTTACAACACCTTCCATAAACACTTCAGAAACGCCAGGATAATTAACTAGTTTAGAAGCTATCATCCCTCCTGTGCAAGACTCTGCCACTGCAATAGTAAGTCTTTTTTGTAAAAGCTTTCTTGCTACTACCTCTTCTAAAGTATCTTCTCCCTCACCATAGATATATTCACCAAGTCTCTCTTTTATTTTATTTTCTACGGGTTTTATAATATCTCTTGCTTCTTCTTCATCCTTTGCTTTAGCCGTAATTCTTAATGTGACATCCATCTCCTTTGCGTAGGGAGCTACTGTAGGATTATTTCGACTTTCTAGTATATCTTTAATTTCCTCTGCCATACTAGACTCGCCTATGCCAAATAACCGGATTACTTTAGAATAAAGAGTACTGTCTGTTATGGTCTTTAAAAATGGTACAACGCCCTCTTTAAACATAGGTATAATTTCTCTTGGAGGTCCAGGAAGTACTATAATTATTTCTCCATTTTTCCCTTTCATTATAGCTCCTGGGGCAGTCCCATTATTATTTTTTAATATTATATCCTCCTTAGGAAAATAAGCTTGTTTTTTATTGCTTTCACTCATTTTTCTTCCAGTAATATTAAAATAATTTTCAATGTCTTTTAGAGCTTCTTCATTTAAAGTTAATTCTTTTCCTAAAAACTTTGCTGCTATTTCCTTTGTAATATCATCTTGTGTAGGTCCAAGCCCACCACTAGTTATAACCATGTCACATCTTTTAAAAGCTTCTTTAAAAGCATCTAAAAGTCTATCTTCATTATCTCCTATCACTGTTTGATGGTATACTTCTACACCTAACGCTGCTAACTCCTTTGATAAAAATTGTGCATTGGTATTTAATATATCTCCAAGAAGCAACTCTGTTCCAACTGCTATTATTTCTGCTTTCATAAAATTACTCTGACCTTATTCCTTATTTTATTATTTTAAAGCCAGATAAATTCACTTCCTTTCCTACAAATTACAAATATTCACATAAAGTATTATATCATATTAATATTAAAGCTACCTACCATTTATAATTATATAATTATAAATAGTAGGTAGTTATATATAAAAAATCTCTCCTTCTTGATTAGTTAACTTCATGAACCATAACTCATAAAAATTTACGCTTTACATAATCATTAAATATACTATCTAAGATAAGAGAGATTTGTCTCTATTTCCAATCTTCCTTTAAAGATTGTTTCTTTATTGTTCT
This sequence comes from Clostridium simiarum, assembly GCF_018919175.1. Taxonomy (GTDB): domain Bacteria; phylum Bacillota; class Clostridia; order Clostridiales; family Clostridiaceae; genus Clostridium_L; species Clostridium_L simiarum. Next base: position 6,854 of record NZ_JAHLQL010000013.1, read on the forward strand.
ATTTTTATTTTTAGCAGTTTCTCTTGTAATAGGAGTTTGAAAATTGCACTTTTCCATACGAGCTATCTTATTATCTGGCTGGCTATCTTTAGTCATCTACTTCCCCTCCTTTGTCCTTAGCAGTTAACAATGAAAAAACTATAGTTATTTTTAGTTTTATAATTACAATAATATTATATTTAGTGTATGCTTAAAGGTTCTTCAATTTTTCTATGGCCACTCTTAGCTTTACCTTGAATTTCAGGTACAGGCTCTACAGTATTTTTAGGGAATTTCTGTTTTTTGTTACTTTCTGTTCCGTGAGATGACTTAGGGTCTGGTCTTCTCATACCTTTTTTAGCCATTAGTATCCACTCCTTAATATAAATTTTAAAGCTCTTTAAATTAATTTACTTTAATACATTTTAATATTATTATTAACCAAGTGGATTTTTATATACCAGTATTAAAATAGTTAATATGGTAATAGGTTGTGTTTATATATATAAAATCTCCAGAAAACATTTTCTGGAGATTTTATTTTTATTATTATTTTTTAAACTACTTACTTTCAGTCATAGCTAATGCTACAGCTCCCATAACTCCAGCCTTTTCGCCTAAAGCTGCTGGTACTATTTTACAAGAAGCTGCCATAGCTTCAAAGCATCTTTTGCCTACAACTTCTTGTATTCTATCAAATATTATTCTTCCAGCTTTTGTTACCCCTCCGCCAATAACTATCATTTCAGGGTCAAAGCTTGTTATAATATTTGCAATTCCTATTCCTAAATACTCTAAACTGGTATCTATTATATGTCTTGCAACGCTGTCTCCCTTTGCAGCCTCTTTAAAAACTTCATAAGAAGTTATGGTTTCATAGTGTGAAAGAGTCGTATCTCTTCCACTTTCCACTGCCTCTTTTGCTCTTTTAGCAATAGCTGTTCCTGAAGATAAAGCTTCTAGGCAACCATAATTTCCACAATTACATCTAGGTCCGTCTGGAAGTAACGTGGTGTGACCTACTTCTAAGGCATTACAAGTATTTCCCCTGTAAAGTCTTCCATTTATTATAGCACCACCGCCAACACCAGTACTTACAGTAACATATATCATGTTTTCGGTATTTCTTCCAGCACCTAGCATGTGCTCTCCTATAGCCGCTACATTGGCATCATTATCTAAAAATGCAGGTACATTGAACTTTTCCTTTATAGGTGTTAAAATATCAAAATTCTTAAAAGGTATATTAGGAGTTGTAATTATAATTCCTTTTTTGGAATCTAAAGGCCCTGGTGAACCAATTCCTATAGCTTTTATGTCATCTACAGTTTTTCCTGAACTTATAATTAAGTCTTGAATAACTTCTATTATTCTTCCAAGTACTGACTTTTCGCCCTCTTCAGCTTTAGTTGGTAAAGTATTTTCTTTTATTATATTACCCTCTAAATCTGTGATGGCTCCTGCTATTTTAGTTCCACCTAAATCGATTCCTATTAAGTATTTTTTCATTAAAAAACCCTCCACACTAAAATGCTTGTACAAATATTTTTACGAGTAAATGTAAAACATAAATATTTGGTTAATATCTTTGGTTACATAAATATTTTAATAGGCCTAGGTGTATTCTTGAAAACCTAGGCAAGAATGATAAATTTAATAACATTATACCATAAAATGATAAAATTTTAACTTCTATTATGATAAAAACTTCTTCATCATTATATGCAACTTAATTTTTTCTCCTACATGCTGATATATTTACTTTTCCCTCATCATTTATATCCCTATAACTTATATCAAAGCCTTTATTTTTTAACATAACACATATTATTTCTGCCTCATTTCTCTTTCCTTCCTCTAAGGCTATAGTAAATTTATCATTGTGACCTACAATATCTATATAATCATTTATATTGCTATAATCATTTAATCCTAAATGCCCTGATATATCTAATCTATAATCAGACATACAAAAAACTCCTTCCTTAAATATAGTTTTTTAAGCACTTGATTTGAATTTGTCAAACAATTTTGATTATGTTATAATTATAATGTGAAATTATTGATTTACTACAGTATAATTTTAAATTAAGATTATACCTTATAATAAGTTTATAATCTTAATTTATCCATAACAATATATTTTATTCATTTGTATTTCTCATTTATTCAATATATATATAGCATATAATAAAGTAATTTACACAAGATCCTAGATTTTGATTTTATGCATTTACCGTTTAAAGTCCAGTGATACAAAACCGTAGATTTTGCTTTTCTGATTTTCTAGAGTAAGCATAATCTTTATATTTATAGTAGACAAGCTCTGTATTTTACAGAATTTAAATAAATATCTTATATAGGAGGTTATTTATTATGAAGTCATTAAAAGGAACTAAAACCGCTGAAAATCTACTAAAGGCCTTTGCTGGGGAATCTCAAGCAAGAACTAGGTACACTTATTATGCTTCCCAGGCAAAAAAAGAAGGGTATGTTCAAATATCACAAATTTTTGAAGAAACTGCTGAAAATGAAAAAGAACATGCTAAAAGATTTTTTAAATTCTTAAATGAAGATTTAAAAGGTGAAATGGTTGAGATTAACGGTGCTTCTTATCCTGTTGGTCTTGGTGATACTAAAGAAAATCTTTTAGCGGCAGCAGAAGGTGAAAAAGAAGAATGGTCCGATCTTTATCCTGAGTTTGCTAATATAGCTGAAGAAGAAGGCTTTAAAGAAATTGCAATAGCTTTTAGAAACATTGCAAAAGTTGAAGTTGAACATGAAAAAAGATATAGAAAATTACTAGAAAACATAGAAAAAAATCAAGTATTCAAAAAAGAAGAAAAAGTATTTTGGAGATGTTTAAATTGTGGATTTATTATAGAAGCTGCGGAAGCTCCTCAAAAATGTCCTGCCTGTATTCATCCACAAGGATACTTTGAAGTGTATTACCCAAATTATTAATATAAAAAGGAGTGATTGCAATCACTCCTTAATTTGAAACAAAGAGCATTTATATCCTATTAAATCTCTTTGTTTTATTTAATTTCATTTTTACATTGACCAGATATTTCAAAATCTTTAAGATTTTGTAGTGAATACTCTACCATGTTAGCTACTGCCTCATCGGTATAGAAACCAAAATGTGGTGTTACTAACACATTTGGAAATTGCATTAATCTTGCTAAGTTATCATCCTTTATTAGAGAATTTGTATGATCATTGTGGAAAATTCCAACCTCATTTTCATAAACATCTGTAGCAAGACCTGCTATCTTACCGGATTTTAATCCCTCTATTACTGCTTCTGCGTCCATAAGTGCACCACGAGCAGTATTAACTATTACCACTCCATCCCTCATTTTTGCTATATTTTCTCTGTTTATTATATGATAGTTATCATCTGTTAATGGACAGTGTAGTGATATTATATCCGCTTCTTTAAATAGTTCATCTAGAGTTCTATATTCAATGTATTTCTTAGCTTCTTCATTTTGGTATAGGTCATAACCTATCATCTTTGCTCCAAATCCTGAAAAAGCTTTGATTGTAGTTAATCCAATCCTACCAGTTCCAATAAAACCTATGGTCTTATTACGTAATTCAAATCCAATAAGCCCTGCTAAACCAAAGTTTTGAACATCTACACGGCGGATAGCTTGTTGTAGATTACGAGCTACACATAGTGTTGAAGCTACTGCAAATTCAGCTACTGCATTTGGTGAATATGCTGGAACATTACATGCACGTACATCAAATTTCTTTGCTGCCTCTATGTCTATATTATTAATCCCTGCGGAACGAGTAGCCAAGTACTTTACTCCAAGCTTAGATATTTTCTCTATGGCCTCTTTATTGGCATTACAGTTTCCTAATATGGATACTGCATCATATCCTTCTGCCAAATGTGCATTTTGTGGTCCAAAAGATTCTTTAAGTACTGTTACTTCATGACCTATTTGTTTTGAGTATTTTTCAAAACTTGATAATTCATCAGGGCGTACACAATATGCTAAAATTTTCATCTGATAATTCCCCCTAACTTTCTATTCAAAATTTAATCTATAATCTTCATCATTCACTAATTTAATTACCTTAGTGAATATATAATTAAATACAAATCCTAATATTATGGGCACTACAACAAATATAATAGCAACTAACATTATATTTCCAAAGCTCCATCCGCCCTCCATAAGGTTAAGAGCATTTACAGGTCCTATTAAACCTGAAATTCCAAATCCTGCACTCATAGGTGTACCTTGTATATTAAATATTCCTGCTAAAGCACCCAATATAGCTGCATTACATACTATTGGCACTATCATACGTGGCTTTTTAACAAAGTTAGCCATCTGCATCTTTGGTGAACCTAAGAAGTGAGCCACAGAAGTTCCAACAGAATTAGATCTCCATCCGCATACTGCTAATCCAAAGCCTGCCGCAACTATTCCAAGGTTTGCTGCACCAGATCCTATTCCCGCTAAAGATATTGCTGTAGCAACTCCTACTGTAGATATAGGTGAAACTATTAATAGTGCAAAAGCTACTGATGTTAAGGCACCCATAAGTATTGGTTGAAGAACTGTAAAGTTTTGGATAACTTGTCCTATATATTTAGTTATAAGTTTAACATATGGAAGAGTTCCTAGTCCTAATAATCCTGCCACAGTGATAACTATAGTTGGAACTAATAATATAGTGTATGCCTTTAGACGATTTCCAAGTAGCAAAACTATGCCAGCAGCCATAGCTGCAGTAATACCTGCGTTGATAACATCCCCAGTACCTGCAAAAGTAAATGCTCCCTTTGCAGCTGTAGCAGCCACTCCTGAACCTACCACTGTTGCAATACCAACGGAAGCAGATTGTATTGGAGTAAATTTAAATTGCATTGATATAGTTACACCTATAACCATAGGTAACATTCTAGCAGCTAAATTAGTAATATCTATAATTGCTTGAGCAGCTGGGAATACAGGTAGTAAAGCTTTTGCTAATTCACCAAGTAAAGCCCCTGGAACTAATGCAACAACTATACCTATACTTAGACCAGCAAGAACCTTGTTGAAAAAATCTTTTCCAGTCATCTTTTGTGTTTTCGACATAATAACTCTCCTTTCGACTTTTGTCTTATAATATTGAATTTTATTAGATTGTAGAAAAAATGTCAAGCCATAATTTTATTTATGAAAAAATAATTCTCTTTTGAATATTTACAAAATTCTTTTGTTATTTCTTACATATTGTTATTTGTATTATGTACTTTTATTAATTTCTTTATGCTAATTAGGATATTGTTAATTTATCGCTTTATTTGCAATTACTTTTTTAACAAACTGTCAAAAAGATTACTTTGTTAATATATGTATAACATTCTATTAAAATATAAATTAAACTAAATATTTCTATATTAAATATTTAGTTTTAAATTTAATTATTTTTTATTATGTAAAATTTGTGCAAATTAAAAAGTCTACACTTAAATTAAGTGTAGACTTTTTTGACATATTATTTATTCTGCTTTAGCTTCTTTTGCCTTTTCTATAATCCTTTCCACTTCTGAAGCCGGTACTTCTTCATATCTTTCAAACTTCATTCTAAAATTTCCTCTTGCTTGAGTTATTGACCTTAAATCTGTAGCATACCTAAACATTTCAGATTGAGGCACTTCTGCAATTATTTTCTGTAATCCATCCTCTGGCTCCATCCCCAAAACCTTACCTCTTTTCTTATTTATATCACCTATAACATCTCCCATGTACTCATCTGGTACAGTTATCTCTGCATACATTATAGGTTCAAGAATAACAGGATTTGCTTGCTCTAACCCTTTCTTATATGCTAAAGATGCAGCTATTTTAAAGGCCATTTCCGAGGAATCTACTGGGTGATATGAACCATCATATAAAGTAGCTTTTAATGCTATAACTGGATATCCCGCTAATACCCCCTTACTCATACATTCCCTTAATCCTTTTTCCACTGCTGGTATAAAGTTTCTTGGAACCACTCCTCCAACAACTTTATCTACAAATTGAAGCTCTTCCCCTTCATGACTTGGTTCAAATTTTATCTTAACATCACCATATTGACCATGTCCACCTGATTGTTTTTTATGTTTACCTTGTACGTCAGCTTTTCCTTTTATAGTTTCTCTATAAGCAACCTTTGGTTCCCTTAATGTTACTTCTGAACCAAATTTATTTTTAAGTTTGCTTGCTATAACCTCAAGATGAGTTTCCCCTACTCCTGAAACTATAGTCTCAGCATTTTCAACATCTCTTTCAACTCTAAAGGTTGGGTCCTCCTCTAACAATTTGGTAAGTCCTGAAGATATCTTATCTTCATCGCCTTTAGATTTAGGTAGTACCGCCATAGAGATTACTGGCTCTGGAAAGTTAAATTTATCATATATTATTTTATGGGATGGATCACAAAGTGTATCTCCTGTATTAGTAAACTGAAGCTTTGAAACTGCTCCAATATCTCCTGCTATTATTTCTTTTGCAGGAATCTGATTCTTTCCTCTCATAAAATAAAGAGTACCTAATTTTTCTGATTTTTCTTTATTACTATTCCAAACAGTTATATCTGATTGGACTTTTCCTGTTATAACTCTAAACAAAGATAGTTTTCCTACAAATGGGTCTGCCACAGTTTTAAATACCATTGCTGAGAAAGGATCTTTTTCATTTAATTTTATAAATATCTCTTTATTTTCTTTTATATCTGTAGCCTTTTGAGGTATAGCATATTCTGGTGAAGGGAAACATTCTATCATGTCCTCTAATAAAGTACTCATTCCTATATTTAAAAGTGCACTTCCACACATAACTGGAGCTATTTCTCCATCAGAACATCCTTGTATAAGTCCTTTATATATTTCCTCGTCACTTAATAAGCCTTCACTAAAATATTTATCTAATAAAACTTCATCAGTTTCAGCCACAGCTTCCATTATCATTTGTTTACATTCATCTATTTTATCTACCAAATCTTCTGGAATTTCGGATATCTCCATTTCTTTAGTCTTAGGATTAAAAATTCTAGCTCTTCTAGATATTACATTTATAACCCCTTTAAAATTTTCTTCGCTACCTATTGGATATTGAATTGGAACAACTGATATCCCAAATTTTTCTTTCAGACTGGCAAGAACTTTTTCAAAATTACTATTTTCTCTATCTAATTTATTTATAAAAAAGGTTCTTGGAAGTTTAATCTTATTAACATAATTCCATGCTTTCTCTGTTCCTACTTGTATTCCTGACCTACCTGACAATACTATCATGGCAACGTCAACAGATCTCATACCTTGGATAGATTCTCCTACAAAATCAAAATATCCTGGTAAATCAACTAAGTTAACCTTTACATTTTCCCATTCAAAAGGCAACACAGAAGCTGAAATAGATATAGCTCTCTTCTTTTCTTCTGCATCAAAGTCGCTTACTGTATTTCCTTCTTCGATTTTTCCCATTCTATCAGTAGTTTTAGTATAATATAGAAGTGCCTCCGCTAGTGTAGTCTTTCCTGAACCACTATGTCCTATTATTCCTACATTTCTTAAGTTTTTGGTTTTATACTCTTTCATCAGCAAGACCCCCTAATTTAGTTTTTAAAATATTCTGAATCATTATATTAATATATTCTATAAAGTAGAATTAAATCCTTCCTAATAGATTAAATATTATAAATATTTTAACAACTATTGCTTTAATAAATTAATAAAGATGGGTTTCCTATAAAGTATTAGCAATGTTAAATACAAAAAAAGCTACAAAATATGTAGCTTTATCTTACCATAAAATTCTTGTATTAAAATTTATCAAAAAATAAAAAATGGCTCCGCGAAGAGGATTCGAACCTCCAACCTATCGGTTAACAGCCGAGTGCTCCACCGTTGAG
>NZ_JAHLQL010000014.1 GCF_018919175.1 Clostridium simiarum
CATATCCAATACCACCTCCTAAGCTACAGTGAAGTAATTCACCAATAGCCCATAAGGAGGATAAAACGTTCAAAACCCCCGTAGCCATCCACTACGGAATTCTTAATTTGTACTTTAGAATTATACCATAATTATGTAGAATAAATATAGGGGTATAAAGTGGAAAAATCCCACTTATAGTAGTTACGGTGAACCATACCATAAGTAAGCCTCCAAATTTTATATTTGGCTAGGCGAACTTACTCCTTTGAATAAATGTGAAAAGGAGTTTACTTATAAATGCAAAAATTAGTCTTAACCATTCATTTTACTTGGTTAAGGCTATTTTTATTTGCAAAAACTGTATTACAAGTAATCTTATTTTTACAAAATATGTTATAATAAAAATAATTAATTTTTAAGTGCAAGACAAATAGTAATCTTTTGTTGGGGGGAATCTTATGATATGTATTATTAATGATAAAGAACATAAGGAACAGATAGCAAGAAAAATATTAACTAATCTTCCAGATTGGTTTGGATTGCCGGAAAGTACAGAAGAATATATACATTGTAGCAAAGATATGCCTTTTGTGGCTGATATTGAAGATGAACAGGCAAGAGGATTTGCTGTATTGAAAGAAACAAGCTCCTATACTATTGAGCTTTATGTTATGGGAGTATTAAAAGAATTTCATAGAAAAAAAATTGGTAAGAATTTATTTCAATATTGTTATAATTATTCTAAAGAACATGGTTATTTATATATGCAAGTTAAAACTGTAAAAGAAGGGTGTTATGAAGAATATGATAGAACAATAGCTTTCTATAAGAATCTTGGATTTAAAGAATTTGAGTGTTTACCTAAGCTGTGGGATGAATGGAACCCTTGTCAGATTTATGTGATGTCCCTTTTGTAAAATCCAATATAAAATCCAGTAATAAAATAGTAATTTAAGTGACACTCTAAATCTTCGATTTAGTCAGTGGAACTTACACCTAGGAACAGAGTTAGTAGAGTGTTTACTTATTCTTAATAGATCTTTTTAAAGGAAACTCCTTCTCCTACCGTCGAATGAGTAAGTTCGTTTATCCAAATATAAAATTTGGAGACTCACTTAAATTCCAATTTATAAAGATAAAGGTAAATAAAATTATTATAATCTTTAGCTTTAATTATGCCGAATTCTTCTTAAATTATCATGGAACAGTTTTAAAAGACCAAGTAACGATTATATTTTATTTAAGGGGGATAATTGGGTTTTGTGAAAACAAGTAAGATTGAATGTGGTGAATTGGTAGCAAAACTAGCTTTGTAGAACCTATAATTATAAATAATAAGCTAGTTATTCTGCCATATTCTTATATTATGGCGGAATAGTAATTAAATGCGTAGGAATACAAAGTGGAATGAGGGATAAAGTTATGGGAGATGAAATATTCAATGTATTTCCAGAAATAAACACAGAAAGGTTAAATCTGAGAGAGATAAAACAGGAAGATGCAGAAAGTATATATAAAATTTTAAGTAATCCTGAAGTTATAAAACATGATACATTTGAAGTGTTTACAAATATAAAGCAAGCAGAAGGTCTGATTAAATGTTTTAGTGATGCATTCATACAAAAACGAGCCATATTCTGGGGGATTTCTTTAAAAAATCAGCCTAAAATTATTGGCTTTTGTAAGTGTGAAATTGAAGTTCCAAAAGTAAGAGCAGATTTAGGATATGATTTAGGACATGAATATTGGAATATGGGAATTATGACCGAAACATTGGCTGCAGTAATTGAGTTTGCATTTAAAACTCTTGATATTAATAGAATTGAAGCCACAGTGTCTACGAAAAATTATTCATCAATTAGAGTACTTGAAAAGTCGGGTTTTGTTAAAGAGGGTATTTTAAGAGAACGTTGTTATATGAGCGATAGTTGCCATGATATGATGATGCTTTCCATATTAAAGAAAGAGTATTGTATTAATTTAAAATAGATTGCTCTCTCAAAATAGATGTTTTCATATGTTTGAAAATAATCTTTAGGTAATTTAGTGCGTAGTTTTCTTACATGGAGAAGTAAAGGTTATCTACGCCAAAGAAAATGTTAAAATATGAAATACATATTATGGGGTCAGTTTCCAGTGGTAAATCCGCTCTTGTAAAGAAATTGTCTAAAACATTAAAAATTTCCTACCAATCACTTGATGAAGTTGTACATGTTCCCGACAAATCAAACCATTAGGATACCATGGTAAAAAGATTACGATTCAGGAAAAGATAAATTAAAGGATAGAATCTCTCCATATCAAGAAAAAATTATTACTTTAAAAAATAACAAAGATATTAATGTATTTCTTGAGGGAGGTATTAACATAATGAAAAGATTATTTGGAAAAAATATTCTATTCGAGTTTAATGTCATTACATTAAATAATTTAATAAAAGATGGATTAATAGAAGAGTTAAATAAAAAGGGAATAAATCCAAGGACAAAAGAAAAAAGAATAGAAAGTTACTTAATAGAAATGTTAAGAGCTAATTGTGTGAGATAGATTTTGAAAGAATGAAAATCAAGATAATAAGTTATGATATAAAATAAAGGTAAAAGTTTATGTAATACTAATATTATAATTGAAAATATTGGTATTACATTTATAGCTGAGATATAATAATAATTAATGATTGTAGAAAAGTGCGAACTGAAGATTATAAATATAAGGTGGTGCAAAACATGAAAGTAAGAAAAACGGTTAAAGAGGATATTGACCTCCTCATAAAGATTCGTATGGAATACCTGTTTGCAGAAAAAGGTGTGTCTTCTTCGGAAGAAGTGCAAGATATTAGAACGAAGTTAGAAGAATATTTTACTCAACACCTTAACAAGGGATTTATTGCTATCATTGCTGAGAATGAAAATGAAGTATTAGCAACTGCATTTATGTCAATCGTGGAAAGACCTCCGCTAATAGCGTTTTAATCATATCTTGTCGATACGGTATACAATGTTTTTACATACCCTCAATATAGAGGAAAAGGCATTGCAACGAAAGTTATGACTGAACTTTTATCAGAAGCAAAGCTATTAGGCGTTGCCGCAGTTGATTTAATGTCGACTGAAAAAGGGAAACCATTATATGAAAATCTTGGATTTCGAGTATCAAATTATACATCAATGAATAAGTTCCTCTAACTCCCGCAAAATAAGCATAATCAGAAGTTATATTAATTCACAATATTCATATATTTTGTATTATCAATTAAATAAGGAATGTAAAAAAGTATGCTAAAATGATTTAATTAGTATACTTTTTGTTACAAAAATCGCTGTAGTTTTTTGTAGCTGTACCTCTAAATAAACCCATTAAGGCAAACTTTGCTATCTGGTTTTTATAAAATAACTTTATAACCATTTTAAAACATTAACCCTAAAAAGGATTAATCCTTTTATAGATGGAACCTTTATAACCTTACATTAATGAGATTTTAATTTTCTTTCAGTTTACAAGGTAGCCTATCTATATTAATATTTCTATATATATTTTGTGAGTGGAATGTTGACGGTGAACCGTACTATAAGTAAGCCTCCAAATTTTATATTTGGCTAGGCGAACTTACTCCTTTGAGCAAGTGTGAAAAGGAGTTTCCTTGAGTAAGCCTCCAAATTTTATATTTGGCTAGGCGAACTTACTCCTTCGAGCAAGTGTGAAAAGGAGTTTCCTTGAGTAAGCCCTCCAAATTTTATATTTGGCTAGATGAACTTACTCTTTTGAACAAATGTGAAAAGTAGTTTCCTATCTGTAGCCTCTCTTTAAACGAGTTATTAACAGTCAATATTTGCTTTTCTTGCTTCACTGCATAAATCTTTGACATTAAGTGTGTATTTCTTATCATCTTTGATAAAGTGAGTTCCACATTGCCATAGCAACACCACCTAAAATTTCGATTTGTCATAATTATATGGAATACTTGTACCAACAACTACATCTTCTATTTTTTAAACAAAGCCAATCATCCATATTACTCTGACGGTCAAAGTCAAGAGGCTTTATTTCACCCACATTCTCAAACTCTACCAAGCACATACATTTTTTATGCCAACGTTCTTGTTGCTTTTTAGATAAATTCAATTTTTCTTGATTATCGGTAAGTACCTTTACTATTTCATCTTCTGATAATTTAACGAAATTTTGAACTGATTTCACAGTTGCAGTTGCTGAGATTTTAGCTGTACCTTTTTTCATGAAGTAAAGTTTCTCACCAACGAATACTCTACTATGAGGAATCTTTCTTCCTGCAGCTGCTCTAATAATCATCGCTTTAGAACTATCCAATATTTTTTCTAATACCTTTTCTTTGTCATCACAATATACCAAATGTACCATACTTAATTCTCCTTTTATTGTTATTTTGAAGCTAATAGTAGGAAATGCTTTTAATATTGTACCTTCTTCTTTTGCCTGAGATGGTTCTATACCATGTACACTTTTAAAAGCTCTGTTAAATGCTGTGGGTGAATCATATCCATATTTTAGAGAAATATCTATCACTTTTTCATTGCCACTCTGTAAATCAACGATTTAGTGAAATAATGGAGAATAAAATAGAACCAAGATATAGCAGTGAAAGTGAGATAGCTGGATATAGGGATGCATTAAAAAAAGAAAATTACATTTATTATTTTTTTATTTAAAAGCTACCTGTGGTTGTCAACTTTGCTATATTCAGTTGATAGAAGTATAAGGGAAATGATAGTATACTGATTTAGAGGTGAGTAAAATGAGTTTTAAAGAACAATTGCAAACATTGAGAAAAGCCAAGGGATTATCACAAGAGAAATTGGCTGAAATTATGGGTATTTCAAGACAGGCAGTTGCCAAGTGGGAAGTTGGTCAGTCATATCCAGATATAGCTAGGCTAATTTCCATAAGTGATTTTTTTAATGTAAGTATTGATAAATTAGTTAATGATTATGAAGAAAATTGTCATTTATATATAGAATCCGATAAAGTTAATGATTTAAATGGAGAGGTAATAGATTTTTTATGTAAGGCTAAAAAATCCACATATGCAGGAAATGGTCAGAAAATTAAATCATCAAGACCTAATTCTCATGATTTTGAATATGTAGAAGGTGACTTTAAATATATTGATACATATTTAGGAGGGGAACAATTTTCTGGAGAAGAAGGTTTGTGGAAAAATCATATTCCATTGTGGTCAATGAATTACGCAGGAAGAGTTTTGGATGAGGGATTTTCAGGAAGATTTTTAAAAGAAGTATTAAGTTTGGTTTCTAAAGATAATCCTTATCGTGGACCAATTATATATGAAAAAGGGCAGTATAAATATCATTGCATTGTTAATGGAGATTTTCATTGGTTTCAAGGCTATGAGGAAATTTATTTTAATAATAATAAAGTTTATGAATGTTTTTTTCATGGTGGAGTAATTAAATAATAGATAAAAGGAGAAAAGATTATGATGTTAAATAGAAATGACCTTTGTTGGTGTGGAAGTAGTTTGAAATATAAGGCATGCCATTTAGAATTTGATGAAAAGTTAATAAGTTTAAAAAGAAAAGGACACATAGTACCAACAAAAAAGCTAATAAAGACTAAAAAGCAAATTGAAGGAATAAGAAAAAGCGCTAATATTAATAATGGCCTTTTAGATTTAATTAGTGAGAATATTAAAGAAGGTATGACAACACAAGAAATAGATGATTTAGCATATAACTATACAGTATCTAATGGAGGGAAACCAGCAACTCTCAATTATGATGGATTCCCTAAAAGTATTTGTACATCAATAAATAGTGAGGTATGTCATGGAATACCAAGTAAAGATGTAGTACTTAAAAGAGGAGATATTATAAATGTAGATGCAACAACTATACTTAATGGATATTATTCAGATGCTTCAAGAATGTTTATGATTGGAGAGGTAAGTGAGGAGGCTCAAAAATTAGTTAAGGTGGCTAAGAAATGTTTAGAAAAAGGATTAGAGGCAGTTAAGCCTTGGGGATTTTTAGGTGATGTTGGAGCTGCGATTCAAGAGTATGCAGAAAGTAAAGGTTATTCAGTAGTTAGGGATTTTGGAGGTCATGGGGTTGGATTAGATATTCACGAAGAGCCATTTGTCTATCATTTTGGAAAAAGAGGAACGGATATGATTTTAGTTCCAGGAATGATATTTACAATTGAACCTATGATAAATGCAGGAAGTTATGAAGTGTTTATCGATGAAGATGGATGGACCGCAATTACAAAAGACGGCTCTCTTTCAGCACAATGGGAGCATACAGTTCTTGTAACTGAAGATGGCGTAGAAATAATTTCAAGATAAAGTATATATAATATTTTTGGATATTATAATATGTCATATAGCTTAACAGAATAATGAAGATAAAAACATTGGCACTTGTAATTAATACGGTGAACCGTACTATAATTAAATATGGTATTTTGAAAGAACAGTTAAACTTGCATCAACTGTTCTTATTTTATAATTTTTAATAAGTTTTATAATTTATATACAATAAATACCTTAAATAATATATGGCATATTAGATTATCTTCATAGAAAGATTGAAGAGTATGAAGAGCATGCTCTTAAATATGAAAATAAACTAAAATAAGGTATAAACAATAATAGCAAATAGTAGTAATAAATATATGAAAGATAGTTTATGTAAGGAGGGGGAATATATGAAATATGTAACCTTAAATAATGGGGTTAAAATGCCTGTTTTAGGATATGGGGTTTATCAAATTGAAGATTTGAAGGAATGTGAGAGATGTGTATTAGATGCAATTGAAGTGGGATACCGTTCAATTGATACTGCTCAGACCTATGGTAATGAAGAAGCTGTAGGAAGGGCAATTAAGAAGTGCAACCTTCCAAGAGAAGAATTGTTTATTACAACTAAAGTATGGATATCAAACGCTGGGTATGAAAAGGCCAAAACTTCTATAGAGGAATCACTTAAAAAGCTTCAACTTAAATATTTGGATTTAGTATTAATACATGAACCTTTCAATGATTATTATGGCACATATAGAGCTATGGAAGAGATGTATAAAAGTGGCAAGATAAGAGCTATAGGAGTAAGTAATTTTTATCCAGATAGATTAATAGATATTATTAAGTTTAATGAGGTAGTTCCAGCAATTAATCAGGTTGAAGCACATCCATTTAATCAGCAAGTAAAGGCTAAAGAAATCATGGATAAATATGGGGTACAAATTGAATCTTGGGCACCATTTGCAGAAGGAAGAAATAATATCTTTACAAATGAAACTCTAAAAAAAGTTGGAGATAAATATAATAAATCTACAGCTCAAGTTGCATTAAGATATTTAATTCAAAGAGGTTTTATTGTTATTCCTAAGTCTGTGCATAAAGAAAGAATGATTGAGAATTTTAATATATTTGATTTTAAATTAGATGAGGATGATATGAATAAGATTGTCAAATTAGACAAAGCAGAAAGTGCATTCTTCTCTCATTGTGATCCTGATGTTGTAGAAATTTTTGCTGGATTAGATGAATAATAAAAATATAAGAACTGAATTTTATATATAAGGTGTAGAATATAAAGTTCCTAAGTCATAGTTTTTTAATGTGACTTAGGAACTTTTGTGTTTAAATGATTTACCAAGTAATTCAAGTGAGATATAATTATATAAATTAGTTGATAATAAAACTTACTGTTAAATAGGGATTTAGAGAGAGTTATATGATTATTGATAAGGAGAGAGTTCATGAAAGTAATTATTTTATCAGATAATATAGCAAGTGAACAGCTAAAACAGGAATGGGGACTTGGTATTTTTATAGAATATGAAGGCAAAAATATTCTGCTTGATACTGGTGCCTCTAAGCTTTATTTGGATAACGCGAAGAAACTCGATATAGATATAAGAAAAGTAGACTACGGAGTGCTATCACATGCTCATTATGACCACGCAAACGGAATGGAAAGCTTTTTTCATGAAAACAAAGAAGCAAAATTTTATTTGCGAGCAGGTAGCGGGGAAAACTGCTACATAAAGTTTGGGATATTCAGTCACTATATAGGAATCCGAAAAGGCACCTTGGAAACTTACAAGGACAGAATCCTATTTGTAGATGGAGATTACGAGCTAATTCCAGGGGTTACCCTAATACCTCACAAAACATCTAACCTGGCTATGATTGGAAAAAAGAATAGGATGTATATAAAAAAAGAAGGAAAATGGTATCCTGATGATTTTTCTCACGAACAGAGCCTTGTTTTTGAGACAGAAAAGGGCCTAGTCATCTTAAATAGTTGTTGTCATACAGGCGCAGATATGATTATCCGTGAGGTGGCAAAGACTTTTAATAATAAGCATATTTATGCTATAATTGGAGGTTTTCATTTATACAATGCATCTCATGAGGAAGTAAAAGCTCTTGCTAATAGGATAAAAGACACTGGTATTGAAAAAGTATATACTGGTCATTGTACCGGAGAAAAGTCATATAAGATTTTGAAGGAGCAGTTAGGGGAGAAACTGGAGCAGTTTAAGGTAGGATTGACTATCGAAGTGTAGGGAACACCCTACTTTATACAGTTTTAGCTACTTAGGCAACTGGAATCACTAAAGCTAAAAAACTATATCATAAGCAATGTTGTATTTACAAAATATGTTATGATAAAATTAGGAACAAGTTTTTGGAATAGACAAATAGTAATTTAAGTGACACTCTAAATCTTCGATTTAGTCAGTGGAACTTACACCTAGGAACAGAGTGAGTAGAGTGTTTCCTTATTCTTAATAGAAAATGTGTTGATTTTATTGTTATAATGGTTATAATAATTGTTGTAAAAATATTTGTAATAATGAATCTGGTAAGCTGATATGAAAAAATAACTTGATTTTTCATAGAATTGCTGGTTCTTAGAAAGTTATGTAAGTTTGGACATTTTATTGCATGGCAAACAAAGCTTAAGTAAACGTGATTTCTGCAGGCTAATTAAAGGTATTAATTTTATAATTAAGCCGCTGAAAACCAAGAATTTCTATTGATTTTATCCATAGTAAAGCCTGCAACTTCCGCAGGAGTAAATCCATTTAATGAATCATGAGGTCTTATAAAGTTATAGTGAAAGATAAATTTGGAATCAACGGGGTAGTGGAAAAACCTATTATGGTAATCAAAACCTAGGATAATACTGAAGAGTTTTGCAAGGTAATTTTAAATATTCTAAAGCAATAGTTTAATATAAGAGGTGGTAAAGTGATGCAAAAAACAAGAAATGTTGGAATTCTATTATTCGATGATGTTGAAGTAATGGATTTCTGTGGACCATTTGAAGTATTCTCAGTTACGAATGAAATGAATCCTAATAATCCCTTTAATGTTTTTACAGTAGCTGAAAAAGAAGGACCTGTATATGCAAGAAATAATTTAAGTATAAATCCGAAATATACAATTTATAATTGTCCAAAACTTGATGTATTGATAGTTCCAGGTGGACAAGGTTTTCAGAAAGAGATGAATAACAATGCTATTTTGGATTGGATAAAACTTAATTATCCTAACTTAGAATTACTACTTACAGTATGTACGGGAGCATTAATAATTGCAAAATGTGGCTTGTTAGAAGATATGGTTGCAACGACACATCATGCATTCTTAGATTTATTAAGGGAAATCGCCCCAAAAACCAAGATAGTAAAAGACAGATATGTTGATAATGGAAAAATAATATTGTCTGGAGGCATTTCAGCAGGTATAGATATGTCTCTATATGTTATAGAAAAACTTTTAGGAAAAGAAGCAGTATTAAAAACTGCTGATGTGATGGAATATGGATGGAGGTAGAGTCTAGATATACTATAAAGGAGCCATTGGATTACATAATATTAAAACCGGATTAGATCCTAAACTTTGGACATTATATCCCGAAACCTACCAATAGCTTAGTATTTTAAAATTGTTTAATTGATTCAATTATTGATAAGTTTCACATCTTAAAATTAAAGAGGATCCACTATAAATGGATGATCATATTCTCAACTTCTTTTTCTAGATTTTGAGTATAGAACTCATTGGAGCTTTGTATTTCAAACTCTAATGAGTTTTTTGGGTATTGTACCTTTTCATGAATCTAGATACTTCATAATAAGCATCTTTGTAGCTATTGAACTCATATGCGCCTATACATTCATCCTGAAAAATACTATGGAAAGATTCAATAGGTGCATTTCTGGTTGGTGTTTTGCTTGGAGTTCTTTCATGATAAATATCTATTTCTGCACATCTGTCTTAAAAGACATGGCTAATAAACTGTGACTCATTGTCAGTTCTGATAACTTTCTTGTGCTCACATTGAAATAGATTTCTTTTTATCAGGCTTCGTATTAATAAAATTGGTTTATTAGAGCTTCTACAACTATATCCTATATGATAATCAACTATTGATCTGTCAAATACATCTATTATTGATAAGACAAAGAAGAATTTACCTTCACCCATTATATAGCCCTATTTGATATCTACCTCCCAGAGTTCCTTTTTTTTTATCCATGTATTAACTGTTGTTGCTGGTATAACTATTTAATATTTAACTAAAAATAGTGGCTATCCATTTGCGTACGGGGCTGCTATTTTTTGAGATTTTTTCTATAAGTAACACTATTAATGTTAATAGTAATATTAAGAATAAGTTCAGGGAATCCTGTTCAAGCCCATTTAGGGCTTCAACCACCTTGAAACAGCAACATTAAAACGTGGCAACTCCACCTATTACCTCCTTTTAAGAGGGATAAGTGATAACAATAGATTACATATTTTTACAAACAATTGAAATAACTAAAAAACTTACCTATAGCAACTGATTAAAGTATATTCTTGATAAAAAGTAGTCTAAAACATGAATAAAGTTATTTGCCAAACAACCCAAATTGCTATTAGCAGTTAATTTGCCAAGTATAATGACTTAGCGATTCTTAAATGTTAAAATACATTACATGAAGCAAGGAGTGGTGATTAATGGACGATTTAGATATTAAGATTATTAATATTATTAGCAATAATGCAAGAATATCTCATGAAGAAATAAGCAGGATTCTTCATATATCAAGACAAGCTATCCATCAAAGAATAAAGAAGTTAGAAGAAAGTGGCGTAATAAAGGGGTATAAAAGTATCATTGATTGGACTGAATTGGGAGAAGGTACTAGAGCATATATTTATATAAAGGTTAATATGTCTAATTTTAAAGAAGATATAAAGCAATATATAAATATTGCTGTACCTAATGTTGTAATAGAAGAATGTCAAAGAATTCATGGTGATTGGTGCCTAGTAATAAAGGTTAGAGCAAAGTCTACAACAGATATTACAAATTTCATTGACCAACTATGGAAAGTGAAATCTACTATAGATACCGCTACCACATTCATTTTATCAACAATAATTGAAGATGGTGTAAAGTAAAAATTCAATGAAAGGAAGAGAAGTTATGAAATTTAATAAAATAATTTGTATTGATAAAACTGGACTGGAGCCTTGGGCAGTTGAAGAACTAAAAAAATACTCTATAAAACCTATTGATGTGTTTGATGATTATCCGGAAAATGATGATGAAATTATTAACAGAATAAAAGATGCTGATTGTGTACTTGTATCTTGGAATACACAAATAAATAAGAAAGTAATTCAAAACTGCAAACAGTTGAAATATATTGGAATGTGCTGCAGCCTTTATGATGAAAATTCCGCAAATGTTGATATTAGGACTGCAAGAGTAAATAATATTGAAGTTTTAGGAGTTAGAGACTATGGAGATGAAGGGTTAATTGAATTCATTGTTAGTGAATTAATAAGATTACTTAAGGGACTAGGAGAGCATCAGTGGAGAAATGAAGCTGTAGAGCTAACACAAAGAAAAATTGGAATAATTGGAATGGGTACAACAGGTAGGATGTTAGCAAAAATATTAGTTGCTTTTGGGATGAAGGTTTATTATTTCAGTAGAAGCAGAAAAATGGACATTGAAAAGGAAGGTATAGAATATCTTTCTCTTAATGAACTGCTAAAGACAGTAGAAATTATATCTATTCATTTACCTAAAAACACAGTTATACTTGGAAGTGATGAATTTGATTTGTTTGGTGATGGAAAAATATTGATTAATACTTCTTTAGGTACTCCATTTGAAGTTCCAGCATTTTTAGAATGGATACAAAGAAAAGGAAATTATGCAATTTATGATGAAGATGGTGCTGGAAGATATAAAAATGAATTTGAAAAATGCCCTAATGTAATCTTATCTAAAAAAGTAGCTGGTTGGACAAAAGAAGCAAGAGAGAGATTATCTATTAAAGTTCTAAAAAATATTGAAGAAGTCTTAAATGGACTTAATGTTCAATAATAATCTCAGGAGGTAGAAGCGGAATTGTAGCACTGGTAATGCTGATGTATTTGAGAAAACCAGTAAGAAGCTTCGAAAAGGTAAAGTTGTATAGTGTACGAAGCTTATAACTAACTTTATAAGCCTTAAGTAAGCCTCCAAATTTTATATTTGGCTAGGCGAACTTACTCCTTTGAACAAATGTGAAAAGGAGTTTCCTTAAGTAAGCCTCCAAATTTTATATTTGGTTAGGCGAACTTACTCCTTTGAACAAGTGTGAAAAGGAGTTTCCTTAAGTAAGTCTCCAAATTTTATATTTGGTTAGGCGAACTTACTCCTTTGAACAAATGTGAAAAGGAGTTTCCTTAAGTAAGCCTCCAAATTTTATATTTGGCTAGGCGAACTTACTCCTTTGAACAAATGTGAAAAGGAGTTTCCTTAAGTAAG
>NZ_JAHLQL010000015.1 GCF_018919175.1 Clostridium simiarum
TCCAAATTTTATATTTGGCTAGGCGAACTTACTCCTTTGAACAAATGTGAAAAGGAGTTTCCTTAAGTAAGTCTCCAAATTTTATATTTGGTTCCTCGAACTTACTCATTCGACGTTAGGAGAAGGAATTTCCTTTAAAGAAAGTATTATTATACCTTATTTATACAAGGGTACTACTTATATTTAAAGGAAACTCACTACTCACATTCGTTCGTAGGAGTAAGTTCTGCTGACTAAATCAAAGATTTAGAGCGTCACTTAAATTCCAATTTGCATAGATGAATATATTAAAATAAAAATGATTATATAATTAGAAAGCTGTTAGCTATAAATAAAAAATTGGAAAATAAAGATCAAAAAGATAGGGTAGATCAACTACCCTTATACCTTAATAGACAAAATCTGTAGATGACACATTTAAAGGTGTAATATTATCAGTGGTAGTAATACTTAATGTTTTCATTGCATTAAATAATTTTGAAGCAACAGCATTTCCACAAGTGACTAAAGGGGCATCAAATCTAACATTAGGAGTAAGTTTACCATTTTTCACATCCCAGTCAACAAATACACAAAGTGGTCGGTTACCATCAAATTTTTGCTCAAAAGTTCTATAATTTAAGGCTTTACAAGCAAGATATATATCTGGGTGAGATTCTACATATGTAGTAATTGGTATGATATTATTAATTACATCTTGAGCTGTAGTATATAATTCTGTATTACCAATAAGTAAACAGTTTGCTATACCAGAATTAGTTACTCTACTTCCTTTAATCAAAGCATTCTTTTTATCATTAGGTAAATTTGTACCAGAGTAAACATCTATAACTTGTTTTTTACTCAAAGCAATCTTATTAGATAATTCACCACTAGATTTATTTAGAAGTTCAAACTTCCAGCCTAAAGTAATAGAACCTGCATTTGTTTTTCCTTTTTTACGTTTGTAAATAAGCGGCTTGTTGAACCATTCCATTACTTATGTACAAATCCACTGTTTGAGAACAAAAAAAGCCATTTCATTACTGAAATGACTTAACTTTTTATATGTCTGACCACAGATATTCGTTAAAGATACTCTAACTATGATTTTCTCTCCATCCATTCTACACTACAGATATTTGAAACATTTTTAAGTTGAGAACTCTCTAGATTTTACATTTTGGACAAATCAATTTATTACTGTATTATTTAAAGAATACAACAAAAGCAATTATCGCACATATGGATAGTGTCACACCTAGAAAAAGATAAATCCAATTTTTCTTTATATCTCCCTTTTCTTTATACACCATTAAAAATTCTACTGCAAAATGAGTAAAGACAACACTTTCTAAGGCCTTAATGTTCGTATAATCAGTAAAACAATAATAGATAATGAAAAAAACTCCTAACACTAACATAACAGAAGAACTATATCTTATTTTCACTTTCTACCTCCAACACTCTTAAAATTAATATTATTATAAACTATCATGCATACTTTTCCTCCTTTCGTAAAATATTTATAAAAAACTTACTACACTAGTTGATATCAAGAATTTTATCCTGATATTTTATTACAAAGCATGTTTTTCTTTAATTTTTCAACATTCTCATATGTAAGATATTTGTATATATTCTTCTAATTTATAAAAATCTAAATTTACATTGTTTTTATATATTTTACAATTTTCATACTAATAGTTAACATTTATTATCTTAAAAGCTCTTATTTCTTCTATGTGTTTTTCTCCATTTATCTCAACTTCCATCTGCTAAAGCTCATCTAGCCTATTTGATGAAATTTTCATATTTTAATATAATTTACTAAATTCAAAATAGTATTTAATTATATCTATTATCATATTAAAATATAGAAATTGAAGGAAGTGTGTCTAAGATGGCAAGAGGAAAAAAGTAATACATAGAAGAATTTAGGAAGACAATTGCTGTATAAAAATATTTTTTATCGTTCAAAAACAACATTAAGATGAATGTATTTACTATAATACATATTATTAGTAAAACTTTTTTCAAAGTTATCATGTAGTAACCTCCTAGTATTACAATAAAAAAATATAAACTTATTATTTGTTCTCTTCACATTTATATTTTTTATAATTATATACTAGCTGTGCAATCCATATAAAAAAATTCATACTACTTATTAAAATATTAGCATATTTATTTATCTCTCCCCAGTATAAAACAATAGGTACTAGCATTATAATTGGTAACGATCCTATGGTTCTATAAATTTTTCTCTTATAACTTAAGTTCCAGTAAAAAAACTTTGATTCCATTTTATTATACCCCCATTGCCTCTATTCCATATTTAATCTTATTTTCTAATAAATTGTTTAAATATTATAATTATAACATCAGAGTGTGGACAAAGTCCATACTCTGTTATTTGTGTAAAATAATATTGGTGATGAAAATGTTAAGTAAAAGAGGAAAAGATTTAAGAACACAAGTTGAAGGTAATTGTCCATTTAAATCTATATGTACTAACAGTAAAAATAATCAAAAAATTATAACAAGGCATGTTTGAGAAGAATATTTAGAAGAAGCATACCATCTTACACATGATAACTATGTTAAGTGTGCATATACTTTTGTCTATGTTCATCTTTGGAGCAAAGGTGTTAATAATGTTGAAGCGGTTGCTAGAAGATTAAGGGGAAAGCCTGATGTAATAATAGTTCTTCTAGAAACATTTATGGAATTGATAAGGAAAAATGTCAAGCAATAGATGGATAAAATTCTTAGACTAGATATTTTATATGAAATTAGGAAAGTATAGAACAATGGTTAATGTTAATTAATGTCTGAAAGATCTACAGTATACCTGTTACGGTGAGCCGTATCACAAATAAATGAGGTTTTTACTAAATTTGATAATCATAATTTATTTTTATTATTTGTAAATAGTTAAGATAAGTATATAATTTATAATTATAAAACTGATGGGGACGGGTGTTATCTTATAGAAGCAATATTTCCTTCTAATGAAGTGTTATATGAATTTTTAACTAACTTGAATAAATATGTTAATTATAAAGTGACTATTATATTTAAAGACACTATAAAAAGCAGGAAATGTTTTTTATAATAGAATACTAGCCAAAGAATTAAAGTTTGGCTAGTATCTTAAAATCAAATATTATTTAATATTTTTACTACTAGAAGAAGTTAGAGTGGGGAAGTTGATAAAAAATCCCATTATTAAACTAATTAAACCTAATAAAGAGCAAAATTTGAAAATAGTAATAAAATTTGTATTAGTACTCAAATAAACTCCCATAAATGGCCTAAGCCAGTGGCAAGAGCAGTGCTTATCCCATCACCTTTTCTATAAAGAGGTATAGTAAGCGCTACTACTGTACCGATAATAGTACTAACTATGCCAAGAGTTATACCATTTAATAATCTACTTACTATTAAAAAAGTTAATCCCTAGTTAAAGATTAATATTATGATTAAAGAATATACTCTTCTCCATCCTCTGGTATTAAAACACTAGATGAAAAACCCTTTTCTACAGTAAATTTTCTTAAATCTTCTCTAGAGAGCGTCCAATGATTTATTGCCTCCATATGACTTGCAATAATTAATGAGTTTGGAGAAGCTTTATGTACTTCATATATATCTTCTGTTCCCATTATTAAAGGATTAGTTCCGAAGAATTTATTACAGCCATTATTAGTAATAATAATTTCAGGTAAATATTTATTAATCGCGTCTTGTACACCATCATACCAAACTGTATCTCCAGCTATATATAGTGTCTTTTCAGAAGGATGTTGGAAAATAATTCCACATACATTTCCAACAACTTTCAATATTTCGCCAGTACCATGTTGAGCATCTGTCTTTACTATTTTAATATCAGAAAAAATAGTATTTTCTTTTAAAACTTCAATATTAGTAAAATTTGAATTTAGCAATTCTTTTTTATCATCTTCATCTTGAACATATATTTTTATATTTTTAGGTAATCTTTCTTTAGCTACATCATCAAAATGGTCTAAATGTAGGTGTGTTGCAATAATAGCGTCTACATTTATAAGTTCACTAACTGCCATAGGTAAATCGACTAAAGGGTTAAATTCATCTTGTCTAAGAGAGTTAGGAAAGGGAGGATAAGTACCTTTTTCAGCTAAAACAGGGTCAACTAAAAACTTTTTTCCTGCATACTCAATTAATAATGTAGCATTTCTAATTTGTTTAATTTTCATAAATAATTTCTCCTTTTTGTTTTGATATGACTATAGTTTAATATTCTAAAAAGAAAATGTACATACAAAAACTAAAGTTATTTGGCTATTTTATTTGAATTATTAAAGATGTTAAAATGAGTAGCAATTATTAGAATTATAAAGTTTATATATAAAAAACTACTCAATAAATTCCAACTTGAAACATCAGTAATTAATTAGTATCTTATAAGTAGTGGAGTTTTTAAATTTAAAAGTTTAAATATGGAAATATAAAATCTTAATAAAAAAGCATTACTACTTAAATGTTCTTTTATTAAGATACAACAGTATCACATTACCTAACAAATATAAGATTAATCAAAAGAGAATTTGGGAGGATTAATTTATGATCATATGGATAAATGGAGCTTTTGGTGCAGGTAAGACACAAACAGCATTTGAACTACACAGAAGAATTGAAAATTCTTTCGTTTATGACCCAGAAAACTTGGGCTCTTTCATTTCAAAGAATATACCATCAAGTATTAAAAAAAAGGGAGATTTTCAAGATTATGAAGTGTGGAGAGAACTTAATTTTTCACTCATAAAGTATATAGAGGATAAATATGATGGGGTTTTAATTATTCCAATGACTATAGTTAATCCAAAATATTTTAATGAAATAGTGGGTTCTTTGAAAAGTCATGGGATAACTGTAAAGCACTATGCCTTAATGGCTTCAAAAGAAACCTTGCTTAAAAGACTAAAAAGCAGAGGGGATGGAGCTAATTCTTGGGGGGCACAACAGATAGATAGGTGTTTGGAAGGTTTGGCAAAGGAAGTCTTTCAGTCACACATAGATACAGAAGATATGTCAATTGATGAGGTAGTAGAGAAGATAGCTATTATGTCCAACATCAAGCTTCTGCCTGATGATAGGGGGCGGTTGAAGAAAAAAATTCACCGTATTAAAACCCAACTCAAACAGATAAAACCCTTTTCTTAGAGACTTTAAGATATTGGTAACTTTCTTAAATTAGATAGTAAGTGTAATTCAAGACGCAATAACAAACTACTACGAAATAAGGATTGTTTATATAATCCACAGATAAATAACAAATTTGTAGCAGATAGAAAAATAGTAATTTTCTTAGGGGATGTTATATGTCAGGTCACTTAGGATTTTCATATATAGGATTAATTTATTTGTTGATGCTATTTATAGCAAATATTATATGGACAAAGTATCAGCCAGTAGACTAGCAATGCTGGATTATAGTGAATTATAGAGGTGGAATATTTATGTATGAGATTCGTTATGCTAATATAGATGATGCAAAAATATTAGGTGAAATTCATTCGCAATCATGGAAACTGGCATATAAAGGTATAGTACCTGATGAAATATTAAATAATATTACTACTGAAAAAAGACAAAAGTACTTTGAAAAGGCATTAACAGAAGGTTGGGAAGAAGACGCTATAATATTTAATGACAACAAAGCTGTTGGATTAATATGTATTGGAAAATGTAGAGATACAGATAAAGAAGGTTCATATGGTGAAATATGGGGTATATATTTATTACCAGAGTATTGGAATATGGGAATAGGTTCTGAATTAATTAATTGGGGAATCAGTGAATTAAAGAAAAGAAATTGCGATAAAGTCACATTATGGGTTCTTGAGGATAATTTAAATGCAAGAAAATTCTACGAAAAGTTTGGATTTGAGCATGATGGAACAATAAATGAAATTACTATAGGTAAAAAACTAAATGAATATCGATATGTAAAAGTTATTGAATAATATTCTTACATTATGATGTAATATGAAAAATTTATGATGTAACTACCCGAATTAAAAGTACAGAGGATGATCTTTGGAAAATGAATAATTCGATATAAAAAATATTATGAATCAACAGGAATTCCAATAGAAAAGATTGAATTGTATGAATTTGATTATTCTTCAACCAGAAAGACTATTTAGGATTTCAGATTCAAATCCTAATGTAATGTTTGAATTAGAATTAATAAAGCAGCAATAAATTTATAATTTAATGTATAGAAAGGGTGTTTATATGCTATATCATGTTTCAAATATTCAAGGAATTAAAACATTAGAGCCAAGGATTTCAACCCATGGAAAACCTTATGTATATGCAATTAAGGATTTAGTGGCAGGATTGTTATTTGGAGTAAGAAATGATGATTTTGATTTCATAATAAGTACAAGGAATGATGACAAAATTGAAGTATATGAATGTTATCCTAATGCTCTTGAAGCTAAATATAAAAATCAAAAATGCTCTGTATATGAACTCAAAGAGGCAGGGTTCAAGAGTGGACAGACAGGGTGGAACGCAGAATTTGTTTGTGATACAGCAGTAAATGTTATGAATGAATTTATTGTTACTGATATATATGAAACTCTTCTTAATGAAGAAAAGAAAAATAATTTGATAATACACCGTTATAACAACTCTTTAGAATATAGAAGAAAAATTTCTGAGCATATTGTTGATAGGTTGATTCGATTTAATGCTTTACACCATAAGGAAACCGATACTCGCTTTAAGAAGTATTATAGTAACCTTATTTCAGAATTAGAAGATGTAATATCCGGAAAATACTTATGAATAATATCTATGCATCTACAAGTTCCAATTTATTTATGAGGTCATTACTAAGCTTAAAATAAATAACATCTTAAAATATCGCACTATTCAGAAATGAATTTGTGATATTTTTTATTTTAAAACAAATTTATGATAAAGTAGTTAGAAATATTAATATATTATATGATATAATTACCAGTAATTAAGTTAAGATGGTAATTATGAAGTAAGGATTACTTATATAAAGTAATTGAAAATGTAAATTAACAAAGGGGGAGAATTTTATGATTAAACCAAAAGCGTTAAAAGAAGGAGATCGTATTGCTGTTTTATCACCTTCTAATGGATTGCCTTTTTTATTTCCAGGTATTTATGAAATGGGAATTAAAAATCTAGAGGAAGTTCTGGGTTTTGAAGTAGTGGAGATGCCTACCGCTAGGATGAGTCCTGAGGAACTTTATAAAAATCCTAAGCTTAGAGCAGAGGATTTAAATAGGGCTTTTTCTGATGATAGTATTAATGGAATAATAACTTCTATAGGTGGGTATGAATCTGTAAGGATTCTTAAGTATTTAGATAAGGAAAGTATCTTAAAAAATCCTAAGTTTATTATGGGATTTTCAGATTCTACTACTTTTTTATCATATCTAAATTATATGGGAATGGTGACTTTTTATGGCCCTTCTATTATGGCGGGTCTAGCACAGATAAAGCACTTACCATTGCAATTTGAAGAACATTTAAGATCCATGTTATTTGGAAGAGAGTTTCCTTATAATTACAAACCTTATGAACGGTGGACAAATGCTTACAAAAATTGGGGGGATAAATCCACCTTAGGACAATGCGAAGAGTTTTATAATAATGAGTATGGCTGGGATTTTATACAAGGTGAAGGCATTGCAGAAGGTAAGCTTTGGGGTGGTTGCATAGAGGTTTTGGAATTTTTGAAATCCACAGAATACTGGCCTTGCAGTAATTTTTGGCAGGATAAGATATTGTTTTTTGAAACTTCAGAGGAAAAGCCATCTCCTCATAATGTAGGATACATGCTTAGAAATTACGGTGTTCAAGGGATATTTGAAAAAGCAAAGGGAATAATTTTTGGAAGACCTAAGGATTATTCAGATAAAGAAAGGGCTGAACTTAAAGAGATAATTCAAAGGGTAGTAAGAGAAGAGTTTCATAATACAAACATACCAATAGTTTTAGATGTGGATTTTGGGCACACTGATCCTAAGATGATACTACCTTTAGGATGCAAGATTAGTTTAGACTCAAATAAAAAAGAAATTAAGCTTATAGAAAGTCCTTTTATTTAAAAGTTATGAAGGAACAGTTTTATATTATGGCGGAATAGTAATTTATTACAAAGATTATTTATATTTTAAGTTTAATGGAAGGATACATGTATGGATATTATTATTGAATTAGGAAAAGAAAATGATATTGATGAATTAGAACAGCTTTATAATGATTTAAATGATCATTTGGAAAAAGAAGTAAACTATCCTGGGTGGAAAAAGGGCATATATCCTGTTCGTCAAAATGCAGTTGATGGAGTAAAACAGGGTAATCTCTATGTAGCAAAACATGGTGGCAAAATCATTGGTTCTGTTATTTTAAGTCAGGAACCTGAACCAGCATATTATAAAGCTAAATGGGAATTTGAGTCTGACTATTCAGATGTTTTTGTTGTATACACATTTGTAGTTCATCCAGATTTTTTGAAATGTGGTGTAGGCAAAGCATTAATGGATTTCTCTATTGAATACAGTATTAAAGCACAGGCTAAGTCAATTCGATTGGATGTTTATGAAAGAAATATACCTGCCATAAGGCTCTATGAAAAATGTGGTTTTAAATATATTGATACAGTGGATTTAGGGCTTGGAAACTACGGCTTGGATTGGTTTAAACTATATGAAAAACTACTATGAGATAATGAGCATAATATTTATAAAATAAACAATTGTAATTTATGAGGAAAATTGGGGGAATACTAAATGGTTTCTGAGTATAAATTTGATTTTATGGTAGATGATGAGCAGCTTTTAAAAGGTAGAACATTAATAGATTTGCCATTCAATGTATGGGAAGTATTTGGTGTAAAAGGTACTGTTGCTGTTAAAGCAGTGATAAATGAAGTTGAATTTAAATTGAATCTTGTGCCAAGAGGGAATGGAAAGTATTCTTTTTTTCTAACTAATGCTATGAAAAAAGACTTAAAGGTTAAAAAGGATGTTTTATTGAAGATTTCAATAAGCCTTTTGAATAATAAAGTGAAAAATGGAGCAGAGCTTTGTAGTAATGAAAAGCCAACTAAATGCTATGAAAAAATTCATAGTATATCCTATGTTTCACAACCTAATCACTTAATGTGTGGACAAGCAGTTGTAGCAATGCTGGCAAATAGAGATATTGAAGAGGTAGCAAAAATAATGGGTACAAGAGGTTCTACATCAATAGGACAAATAATAGATGCTTTAGATTATTATAAAATTAAGCATGGGGAAAAAAACATCAGACTATCAAAAAAGAATCCACATTACTCAGAAATAAGCATTCTCACGGTACATATGCCAAAATATACTCACTGGGTATTATACTATAAAGGTAAATTTTACGACCCAGAGTTTGGGGTGTTGGATCAGTGCCATCCTGAAGGTAAAATCACATCTTTTCTTGAAATAATTGAAAAGTAGCAGCTTTGTGTAATGTAAGCCACGCAGCACCCTATAAACATTTTAAAAATAAAGAGGAATTGATTGGTGCAATATCTGAATATGTGTTTAATAACTTTAAAAGTTCTTTAAAGGAAGTAACGGAAAAGTATAAAGATGATCCTTATGAAAGAATTATAGAATTAGGGAAACAGTATGTTTGGTTTATGGTAGAGAATCCGGATTATTTAAAATTTGCTTTCCTAACAAAGTGTGAATCCGGAATAATTATAGAGGAAAATGAACTTAAAAGTGAAGAATATATTGCTTTTAATCTATTTAAAGATTGTGCACTTGATTTTTTAAAAAGTATTAATGTAAAAAAGGAAGATTATGCGCAAGATATAATTGCTATGTGGTCAATGGTGCATGGTCTTGCAACTATGCTATCCTATAAGACATTTTCATATGAAGGTGATTATCTTCAGTTAGTTGAAAAAATATTACGTAAAAATCTGAGTTTTTGAATTAATTAGGAACTATGTATTAGGGCTTTTAATATGTTTTTATAAAATAGTACTGAAATTACCTTGATTAACGTTAAGTTTATAATTTAAATATATAATCTAAGGGTAGAGAGATTTTATGCAGAGGTGAAATATGCTTTTGGACATGTTGCAATGAGTTTTGGTGGTGTTTAAATAATGTTGCAAAAGGGATGTGGAGAGAAGAAATTTTATACGTAATGGATACGTTAGATTTTACTATAAGAGTTGAACTTAAAAATATGCTGGTGTAAGGAATGTGGTAAAATACATTGAAGGACTATGAATGAAATTTTAAATTATAGGGGGAGAGAATATGATTATTGATAATAATCCAAAAGAAAAAGAAGCCTTGGAGGCATTTCATAGAGGGGAACGCTCACTTGGTCATAAACTTCAAGACGAATTTGTAGCAGAATTGAGAGAAAGTATAGGAAAAGTAGACCATTGCACCTGTAAAAAAGCCTGTAAATATCATGGAAAATGCATAGAATGTGTTGCCATACATAGAGCACACAGAGATCATCTTCCCAATTGTTTTAGAAGTTTGGTTAATGAAAAAATTGAAAAACTTTCTGAATTAACAGAACACAGCATTTTAGAACAAATAAAAAAATAGCGGATATAGGGAAAATAGCATAATAGAAAGTTAATTTTAGCCACACTTTTTAAGTAGATGGCTGAAGTATAAAAACCGAATAATTATTTAAAATACCGTATTATTCAGCAATGAATTTTACGGTGTTTTTACCTTCTCTTTCAGAAAGATTATCATGTAACTATTGAAATTAGAAATATAAATAATATTCTTTTTAAATTGAATAATGGTATATTTACAAAATATGTTATAATTATTAGTGGTAGTAATTGATTAAGTTTTAACTAATACTACCATTGGGTAAAAAATATTATTAGTATTGAATTAAAGTGAGGTTAAAAAATGATAAAAAGCGAAAAAGAAAAAATGTTGTCAAGTGAACTTTATAATGCTTCTGATGAAGAATTGACTAGAGAAAGAGACTATGCAAGAAATTTAACTTTTGAGTTTAATCATACAAGACCAATTGAAAAAGACAAAAGACAGGAAATTTTAAAGCAATTGATTATTGCTAAAGGTTCATTTCATATTGAAGCACCATTTAATTGTGATTATGGTTATAACATTGAGGTTGGTGAAAATTTTTATGCTAACTATGGATGTACTATACTGGATGTAAATAAGGTTACAATGGGAGATAATGTACTTTTAGCACCTAATGTTCAAATCTATACTGCAACTCATCCTATTGATCCTATTGAAAGACTAAGTGGCAAAGAATATGCTAAACCAATTGCTATAGGCAATAATGTTTGGGTTGGTGGTGGAGCCATAATATGTCCAGGAGTTAAAATCGGAGACAACGTAACTATAGGAGCAGGAAGTGTTGTCACTAAAGATATACCTGATAATGTAATTGCTGCAGGAAATCCATGCAGAGTTATTAAAGGTATTTAAGTTAAGTCATATTAGTCTAAGATTATGATGGAACAGTAAAAAAGTGTGAAGTGGAGCAAGGACTATTTTTGTTATGGGAATGGGGGGGAAGAATCTAATGAATTACCACTTTGGGTTTTCATGGACTGGTTTTATAATATTTTTATTGCCAATGATACCAAATGTATTTTATTTTTTAATTCCCACATCAGGAAACAATGTAAATAGACATTTAATTTTAGATGTTTTGGAGCATGGAAGTCAGGCAATATTTATCTTTCTGCTTATATTTGTTATAAGAAAACAAACTTCTGAAATTTTATGTGCCTATACAATTGCTATGGCAATAATATTGATTTTCTATTATGTGCTATGGATATTCTATTTTATAGGCAAAGTAAATTTGCTTATTCTTTTGGGCATGGCTGTTCTTCCAGTGGCATATTTTATATTGGCTGAGATGTGGCTTCATAATTATCTGGCTATTATACCAACAGTAATTTTTGGTATTGTACATGTCATTATTACCTATATGGATTTTAAATTAAAACATTAAACCAATGAATATAATATGAAGTGGAGTTATTGGAAATATAAAAAAGATGACGTAATTATTGAAATCGAAAACATAAACAAAGTTCTTTCAAAAATTAATTATATTTTGGAGGTATATTATATGAATTTAAAGGAACTCAATGCTAAAAGTAGATTTAGTGATGAATATTCTTATATTACAAGCAAATAAGGAACTAAATTTTCTAATATGCCTCATCATTTTAGAAAGAGAGGTATAGAAGTGAAGAGAAAGTCATTTCAAACTAGCAAGTTTGTGTAGATACAGCACTAAAATTCAAAAAGGTAAATAATCACAATTACTATGTGGTAAAAAAATAATATTAATATAGCGAGGTTTGTCTATGAAGAAGATTAAAATAATTTTTGGCGTAGTAATAATTTCCATTGTAATAGCAATAATTTCTTTTAGAAGTGAAAATAGTCCGTTGGATAATATGAGTAATTTACCAAAGGGGGAATATTTGAGTAATTCCA
>NZ_JAHLQL010000016.1 GCF_018919175.1 Clostridium simiarum
AGCAAAGGTGCTGGCCTCTTCCAGCCATAAGACCCCATCTCCGGATAAACCAATTCCGGGGTGATAAGCTGTTAAGAAGAAAAGATAACTCCTCCCAGGGCTCGCGCCGACGTCTCCACATTCAGTTACGTTACCGTGAAGAATCCATATCCAGGTTCCGGAATCTTAACCGGATTCCCTTTCGATGGTGGCCTGCATAAAATCAGGCCTTTGAAACGGAGCTTCCCCATCTCTTAGGATCGACTAACCCACGTCCAACTGCTGTTGACGTGGAACCTTTCCCCACTTCAGTCTTCAAAGTTCTCATTTGAATATTTGCTACTACCACCAAGATCTGCACTAGAGGCCGTTCGACCCGACCTTACGGTCTAGGCTTCGTCACTGACCTCCACGCCTGCCTACTCGTCAGGGCATCATATCAACCCTGACGGTAGAGTATAGGTAACACGCTTGAGCGCCATCCATTTTCAGGGCTAGTTCATTCGGCCGGTGAGTTGTTACACACTCCTTAGCGGATTCCGACTTCCATGGCCACCGTCCGGCTGTCTAGATGAACTAACACCTTTTGTGGTGTCTGATGAGCGTGTATTCCGGCACCTTAACTCTACGTTCGGTTCATCCCGCATCGCCAGTTCTGCTTACCAAAAATGGCCCACTAAAAGCTCTTCATTCAAATGTCCACGTTCAATTAAGTAACAAGGACTTCTTACATATTTAAAGTTTGAGAATAGGTCAAGGTCATTTCGACCCCGGAACCTCTAATCATTCGCTTTACCTCATAAAACTGATACGAGCTTCTGCTATCCTGAGGGAAACTTCGGCAGGAACCAGCTACTAGATGGTTCGATTAGTCTTTCGCCCCTATACCCAAATTCGACGATCGATTTGCACGTCAGAACCGCTACGAGCCTCCACCAGAGTTTCCTCTGGCTTCACCCTATTCAGGCATAGTTCACCATCTTTCGGGTCCCAACAGCTATGCTCTTACTCAAATCCATCCGAAGACATCAGGATCGGTCGATTGTGCACCTCTTGCGAGGCCCCAACCTACGTTCACTTTCATTACGCGTATGGGTTTTACACCCAAACACTCGCATAGACGTTAGACTCCTTGGTCCGTGTTTCAAGACGGGCGGCATATAACCATTATGCCAGCATCCTTGACTTACGTCGCAGTCCTCAGTCCCAGCTGGCAGTATTCCCACAGGCTATAATACTTACCGAGGCAAGCTACATTCCTATGGATTTATCCTGCCACCAAAACTGATGCTGGCCCAGTGAAATGCGAGATTCCCCTACCCACAAGGAGCAGAGGGCACAAAACACCATGTCTGATCAAATGCCCTTCCCTTTCAACAATTTCACGTACTTTTTCACTCTCTTTTCAAAGTTCTTTTCATCTTTCCATCACTGTACTTGTTCGCTATCGGTCTCTCGCCAATATTTAGCTTTAGATGGAATTTACCACCCACTTAGAGCTGCATTCCCAAACAACTCGACTCTTCGAAGGCACTTTACAAAGAACCGCACTCCTCGCCACACGGGATTCTCACCCTCTATGACGTCCTGTTCCAAGGAACATAGACAAGGAACGGCCCCAAAGTTGCCCTCTCCAAATTACAACTCGGGCACCGAAGGTACCAGATTTCAAATTTGAGCTTTTGCCGCTTCACTCGCCGTTACTAAGGCAATCCCGGTTGGTTTCTTTTCCTCCGCTTATTGATATGCTTAAGTTCAGCGGGTACTCCTACCTGATTTGAGGTCAAACTTTAAGAACATTGTTCGCCTAGACGCTCTCTTCTTATCGATAACGTTCCAATACGCTCAGTATAAAAAAAGATTAGCCGCAGTTGGTAAAACCTAAAACGACCGTACTTGCATTATACCTCAAGCACGCAGAGAAACCTCTCTTTGGAAAAAAAACATCCAATGAAAAGGCCAGCAATTTCAAGTTAACTCCAAAGAGTATCACTCACTACCAAACAGAATGTTTGAGAAGGAAATGACGCTCAAACAGGCATGCCCCCTGGAATACCAAGGGGCGCAATGTGCGTTCAAAGATTCGATGATTCACGGAATTCTGCAATTCACATTACGTATCGCATTTCGCTGCGTTCTTCATCGATGCGAGAACCAAGAGATCCGTTGTTGAAAGTTTTTAATATTTTAAAATTTCCAGTTACGAAAATTCTTGTTTTTGACAAAAATTTAATGAATAGATAAAATTGTTTGTGTTTGTTACCTCTGGGCCCCGATTGCTCGAATGCCCAAAGAAAAAGTTGCAAAGATATGAAAACTCCACAGTGTGTTGTATTGAAACGGTTTTAATTGTCCTATAACAAAAGCACAGAAATCTCTCACCGTTTGGAATAGCAAGAAAGAAACTTACAAGCCTAGCAAGACCGCGCACTTAAGCGCAGGCCCGGCTGGACTCTCCATCTCTTGTCTTCTTGCCCAGTAAAAGCTCTCATGCTCTTGCCAAAACAAAAAAATCCATTTTCAAAATTATTAAATTTCTTTAATGATCCTTCCGCAGGTTCACCTACGGAAACCTTGTTACGACTTTTAGTTCCTCTAAATGACCAAGTTTGTCCAAATTCTCCGCTCTGAGATGGAGTTGCCCCCTTCTCTAAGCAGATCCTGAGGCCTCACTAAGCCATTCAATCGGTACTAGCGACGGGCGGTGTGTACAAAGGGCAGGGACGTAATCAACGCAAGCTGATGACTTGCGCTTACTAGGAATTCCTCGTTGAAGAGCAATAATTACAATGCTCTATCCCCAGCACGACGGAGTTTCACAAGATTACCAAGACCTCTCGGCCAAGGTTAGACTCGCTGGCTCCGTCAGTGTAGCGCGCGTGCGGCCCAGAACGTCTAAGGGCATCACAGACCTGTTATTGCCTCAAACTTCCATCGGCTTGAAACCGATAGTCCCTCTAAGAAGTGGATAACCAGCAAATGCTAGCACCACTATTTAGTAGGTTAAGGTCTCGTTCGTTATCGCAATTAAGCAGACAAATCACTCCACCAACTAAGAACGGCCATGCACCACCACCCACAAAATCAAGAAAGAGCTCTCAATCTGTCAATCCTTATTGTGTCTGGACCTGGTGAGTTTCCCCGTGTTGAGTCAAATTAAGCCGCAGGCTCCACTCCTGGTGGTGCCCTTCCGTCAATTCCTTTAAGTTTCAGCCTTGCGACCATACTCCCCCCAGAACCCAAAGACTTTGATTTCTCGTAAGGTGCCGAGTGGGTCATTAAAAAAACACCACCCGATCCCTAGTCGGCATAGTTTATGGTTAAGACTACGACGGTATCTGATCATCTTCGATCCCCTAACTTTCGTTCTTGATTAATGAAAACGTCCTTGGCAAATGCTTTCGCAGTAGTTAGTCTTCAATAAATCCAAGAATTTCACCTCTGACAATTGAATACTGATGCCCCCGACCGTCCCTATTAATCATTACGATGGTCCTAGAAACCAACAAAATAGAACCAAACGTCCTATTCTATTATTCCATGCTAATATATTCGAGCAATACGCCTGCTTTGAACACTCTAATTTTTTCAAAGTAAAAGTCCTGGTTCGCCAAGAGCCACAAGGACTCAAGGTTAGCCAGAAGGAAAGGCCCCGTTGGAAATCCAGTACACGAAAAAATCGGACCGGCCAACCGGGC
Organism: Clostridium simiarum; assembly: GCF_018919175.1. Taxonomy (GTDB): domain Bacteria; phylum Bacillota; class Clostridia; order Clostridiales; family Clostridiaceae; genus Clostridium_L; species Clostridium_L simiarum. The sequence continues at coordinate 3,678 of NZ_JAHLQL010000016.1, forward strand.
CCAAAGTTCAACTACGAGCTTTTTAACTGCAACAACTTTAATATACGCTATTGGAGCTGGAATTACCGCGGCTGCTGGCACCAGACTTGCCCTCCAATTGTTCCTCGTTAAGGTATTTACATTGTACTCATTCCAATTACAAGACCCGAATGGGCCCTGTATCGTTATTTATTGTCACTACCTCCCTGAATTAGGATTGGGTAATTTGCGCGCCTGCTGCCTTCCTTGGATGTGGTAGCCGTTTCTCAGGCTCCCTCTCCGGAATCGAACCCTTATTCCCCGTTACCCGTTGAAACCATGGTAGGCCACTATCCTACCATCGAAAGTTGATAGGGCAGAAATTTGAATGAACCATCGCCAGCACAAGGCCATGCGATTCGAAAAGTTATTATGAATCATCAAAGAGTCCGAAGACATTGATTTTTTATCTAATAAATACATCTCTTCCAAAGGGTCGAGATTTTAAGCATGTATTAGCTCTAGAATTACCACAGTTATACCATGTAGTAAAGGAACTATCAAATAAACGATAACTGATTTAATGAGCCATTCGCAGTTTCACTGTATAAATTGCTTATACTTAGACATGCATGGCTTAATCTTTGAGACAAGCATATGACTACTGGCAGGATCAACCAGATAACTATCTTAAAAGAAGAAGCAACAAGCAGTAAAAAAGAAAGAAACCGAAATCTCTTTTTTTTTTTCCCACCTATTCCCTCTTGCTAGAAGATACTTATTGAGTTTGGAAACAGCTGAAATTCCAGAAAAATTGCTTTTTCAGGTCTCTCTGCTGCCGGAAATGCTCTCTGTTCAAAAAGCTTTTACACTCTTGACCAGCGCACTCCGTCACCATACCATAGCACTCTTTGAGTTTCCTCTAATCAGGTTCCACCAAACAGATACCCCGGTGTTTCACGGAATGGTACGTTTGATATCGCTGATTTGAGAGGAGGTTACACTTGAAGAATCACAGTCTTGCGACCGGCTATTCAACAAGGCATTCCCCCAAGTTTGAATTCTTTGAAATAGATTGCTATTAGCTAGTAATCCACCAAATCCTTCGCTGCTCACCAATGGAATCGCAAGATGCCCACGATGAGACTGTTCAGGTTAAACGCAAAAGAAACACACTCTGGGAATTTCTTCCCAAATTGTATCTCTCAATACGCATCAACCCATGTCAATTAAACACGCTGTATAGAGACTAGGCAGATCTGACGATCACCTAGCGACTCTCTCCACCGTTTGACGAGGCCATTTACAAAAACATAACGAACGACAAGCCTACTCGAATTCGTTTCCAAACTCTTTTCGAACTTGTCTTCAACTGCTTTCGCATGAAGTACCTCCCAACTACTTTTCCTCACACTTGTACTCCATGACTAAACCCCCCCTCCCATTACAAACTAAAATCTTACTTTTATTTTCTTTTGCCCTCTCTGTCGCTCTGCCTTAACTACGTATTTCTCGCCGAGAAAAACTTCAATTTAAGCTATTCTCCAAAAATCTTAGCGTATATTTTTTTTCCAAAGTGACAGGTGCCCCGGGTAACCCAGTTCCTCACTATTTTTTACTGCGGAAGCGGAAGCGGAAAATACGGAAACGCGCGGGAACATACAAAACATACAAAATATACCTTTCTCACACAAGAAATATATGCTACTTGCAAAATATCATACCAAAAAACTTTTCACAACCGAAACCAAAACCAACGGATATCATACATTACACTACCACCATTCAAACTTTACTACTATCCTCCCTTCAGTTTCCCTTTTTCTGCCTTTTTCGGTGACGGAAATACGCTTCAGAGACCCTAAAGGGAAATCCATGCCATAACAGGAAAGTAACATCCCAATGCGGACTATACCACCCCACCACACTCCTACCAATAACGGTAACTATTCTATGTTTTCTTACTCCTATGTCTATTCATCTTTCATCTGACTACCTAATACTATGCAAAAATGTAAAATCATCACACAAAACATAAACAATCAAAATCAGCCATTTCCGCACCTTTTCCTCTGTCCACTTTCAACCGTCCCTCCAAATGTAAAATGGCCTATCGGAATACATTTTCTACATCCTAACTACTATAAAACAACCTTTAGACTTACGTTTGCTACTCTCATGGTCTCAATACTGCCGCCGACATTCTGTCCCACATACTAAATCTCTTCCCGTCATTATCGCCCGCATCCGGTGCCGTAAATGCAAAACAAATACCATCTATGTCTTCCACACCATCATTTTACTATGCCTGCCACCATCCATTTGTCTTTTGCACCATATCTTCATAACCTGTCACCTTGAAACTACCTCTGCATGCCACCTACCGACCAACTTTCATGTTCTGTTTCGACCTACCTCTTGTAAATGACAAATCACCTTTTTCATCGTATGCACCTTATTCTCCACATCACAATGCACTATTGCTTTTGCTTTTTCACCTGTCATATCCTATTGCTATTAGATGAAATATAATAAAAATTGTCCTCCACCCATAACACCTCTCACTCCCACCTACTGAACATGTCTGGACCCTGCCCTCATATCACCTGCGTTTCCGTTAAACTATCGGTTGCGGCCATATCTACCAGAAAGCACCGTTTCCCGTCCGATCAACTGTAGTTAAGCTGGTAAGAGCCTGACCGAGTAGTGTAGTGGGTGACCATACGCGAAACTCAGGTGCTGCAATCTTTATTTCTTTTTTTTTTTTTTTTTTTTTTTTTTTTTTTTTTGTTTTTTTGCTTCCTTTTTTAAATCCCCTAACCAACCTACCAATCCATTTCTAAAAAATTCCACTATCCC
>NZ_JAHLQL010000017.1 GCF_018919175.1 Clostridium simiarum
AAAAATTTGGTCAAGCCCTCGACCTATTAGTATCAGTCAGCTAAATACATTGCTGCACTTACACCTCTGACCTATCAACCTTGTGTTCTTCAAGGGGTCTTACTAGCTTACGCTATGGGAAATCTCATCTTGAGGTGGGCTTCACGCTTAGATGCTTTCAGCGTTTATCCCGTCCCGACATAGCTACCCAGCCGTGCCACTGGCGTGACAACTGGTACACCAGAGGTCAGTCCATCCCGGTCCTCTCGTACTAAGGACAGCTCCTCTCAAATTTCCTACGCCCGCGACGGATAGGGACCGAACTGTCTCACGACGTTCTGAACCCAGCTCGCGTGCCGCTTTAATGGGCGAACAGCCCAACCCTTGGGACCTACTCCAGCCCCAGGATGCGACGAGCCGACATCGAGGTGCCAAACCTCCCCGTCGATGTGGACTCTTGGGGGAGATCAGCCTGTTATCCCCGAGGTAGCTTTTATCCGTTGAGCGATGGCCCTCCCACGAGGTACCACCGGATCACTAAGCCCGACTTTCGTCCCTGCTCCACTTGTGGGTGTCGCAGTCAGGCTCCCTTCTGCCTTTGCACTCTTCGAACGATTTCCGACCGTTCTGAGGGAACCTTTGGGCGCCTCCGTTACTTTTTAGGAGGCGACCGCCCCAGTCAAACTGCCCACCTAACAATGTCCGGCACCCAGCTTCATGGGTGTCCGTTAGAATCTCAGTACTGTCAGGGTGGTATCCCAAGGATGACTCCACTGAGGCTGACGCCCCAGTTTCTCAGTCTCCCACCTATCCTGTACAGACAATACCGAAACTCAATGCTAAGCTACAGTAAAGCTCTACGGGGTCTTTCCGTCCAATCGCGGGTAGCAAGCATCTTCACTTGCACTACAATTTCGCCGGATTTGCAGTTGAGACAGTGCCCAAGTCATTACGCCATTCGTGCGGGTCAGAACTTACCTGACAAGGAATTTCGCTACCTTAGGACCGTTATAGTTACGGCCGCCGTTTACTGGGGCTTAAGTTCATGCCTTCGCTTGCGCTAAGCATTCCCCTTAACCTTCCAGCACCGGGCAGGCGTCAGCCCCTATACTTCAGCTTTCGCTTTAGCAGAGACCTGTGTTTTTGCTAAACAGTTGCTTGGGCCTATTCTCTGCGGCCTACTTGCGTAGGCACCCCTTCTCCCGAAGTTACGGGGTCAATTTGCCGAGTTCCTTAACTGCAATTCTTCCGATGGTCTTAGGATTCTCTCCTCATCTACCTGTGTCGGTTTGCGGTACGGGCACTACTTTGCTCCCTAGAGGCTTTTCTTGGCAGCGTGGAATCAGATACTTCGGCTCTATGAGCCTTCCCCATCACGCCTCAGAATTGTCTGAACGGATTTGCCTATCCAGACTCCCTAAACGCTTAGACTAGCGTCCAATAGCTAGCACATCTTATCCTCCTGCGTCACCCCTTCGGTAATAACGCTACATAGTGGTATCGGAATATCAACCGATTGTCCATCACCTACGCCTTTCGGCCTCGGCTTAGGTCCCGACTAACCCTGAGCGGACGAGCCTTCCTCAGGAAACCTTAGATTTTCGACCACTAGGATTCTCACCTAGTTCTCGCTACTTATGCCAGCATTCTCACTTCTGTACCGTCCACCGCTCCTTTCGGTACGACTTCTACCAGTACAGAACGCTCCTCTACCGCGTACGCGTTAGCGTACACCCATAGCTTCGGTGGTAGATTTTAGCCCCGAACATCTTCGGCGCGGGATCTCTCGACTAGTGAGCTATTACGCACTCTTTTAATGAGTGGCTGCTTCTAAGCCAACATCCTAGTTGTCTTAGAAATCCCACATCCTTTTCCACTTAATCTACACTTTGGGACCTTAGCTGATGGTCTGGGCTGTTTCCCTTTTGACTACGGACCTTATCATTCGCAGTCTGACTGCCGGACTTATAGTATGTGGCATTCGGAGTTTGATAGAGTTCGGTAACCTATACGGCCCCTAGCCCATTCAGTGCTCTACCTCCACTACTCACATCCGACGCTAGCCCTAAAGCTATTTCGAGGAGAACCAGCTATCTCCGAGTTCGATTGGAATTTCTCCGCTATCCACAGCTCATCCCATGGTTTTTCAACACCAACGTGGTTCGGTCCTCCACAGAATTTTACTTCTGCTTCAACCTGGCCATGGATAGGTCACCCGGTTTCGGGTCTACGACATGCAACTAGTTGCCCTATTAAGACTCGGTTTCCCTTCGGCTCCGTACCTTAAGTACTTAACCTCGCTACATATCGTAACTCGCTGGCTCGTTCTACAAAAAGCACGTCATCACACTCATATGGTGCTATGACCGGTTGTAGGCACACGGTTTCAGGTTCTCTTTCACTCCCCTCCCGGGGTTCTTTTCACCTTTCCCTCACGGTACTGCTTCACTATCGGTCATCAGGTAGTATTTAGCCTTGGGAGGTGGTCCTCCCTGCTTCCCACAAGGTTTCTCGTGTCTCGTGGTACTCTGGATCAGATCTCTGGCCTTCTTCTTTCGCCTACGTGACTATTACACCCTACGGTCCAACTTTCCAGTTGTGTTCGGCTAGAATAACCGCCATTTTTATGATCTGTCCGCAACCCCAGAAACAAGTTTCTGGTTTGGGCTCTTTCCTTTTCGCTCGCCGCTACTCAGAAAATCGATTTTTCTTTCTCTTCCTCCAGGTACTTAGATGTTTCAGTTCCCTGGGTTTACCTTCATACACCTATTTATTCAGTGTATGATACATGGGGTTTCCCATGTGAGTTTCCTCATTCGGAGATCCTCGGTTCACTGCCTATTTGCGGCTACCCGAGGCTTATCGCAGCTTATCGCGTCCTTCATCGGCTCCTGATGCCAAGGCATTCGCCATGTGCCCTTTGTAGCTTGACCT
>NZ_JAHLQL010000018.1 GCF_018919175.1 Clostridium simiarum
TGTTTTTTATAAAATTTTAAAAAAACACAAATCGGTTGGAAAAATTTCAGAGAAACCCTTTATTTTCAACAGGTTAAAGGATATAATGAAAATAAAGAATGGCTTAACTACAGTGGTTGAACCTTAACATAAGATGTATTTAAATTAAGGTCAATTCCTGCATTAGCTCCAACTAATTGTTGTTGAACCTTAACATAAGATGTATTTAAATCTAACGATGTTGATGACAATGAAAATCCTCGCTATCAGTTGAACCTTAACATGAGATGTATTTAAATGCGTTAACTTCTATTACTCTTGCACCGCTTAAAGTGTTGAACCTTAACATGAGATGTATTTAAATGTATTTGCGCAATTAGAACGTGAAACTATAGCTGAAATTGAACCCTAACATGAGATGTATTTAAATGGTGTTTCGCCATCATTAAGGGCGACCGATAATAGAGTTGAATCGCTTACTCTTCGAGTACTCCTTCCATAAAGAGAGAAGGAGTTTCATTTTATAATCAGCTCTCGATAACCAAAACCTTCGATTTAGAATTATTTTTTCCAACCGTCACTTAAACAAAACATCCTCTAAACCATTGAAATCTCAAAGTTTAAGGCGTGTTTTTCATCAACTTTTAAAAAAACACAAATCGGTTGGAAAAATTTCAAAGAAACCCTTTATTTTCAACAGGTTAAAGGATATAATGAAAATAAGGAATGGCTTAACTGCAGTGGTTGAACCCTAACATAGGATGTATTTAAATCTAAAAATCTCCGTATTAGCAGTATTTAAGCCATGGTTGAACCCTAACATAGGATGTATTTAAATTAATTTAATACGTAGTTTCCCAAAGGATTAACTTCGTTGAACCCTAACATAGGATGTATTTAAATTTTTATTCCAACCCTAAACAACCTATTGGTTGCCCGTGTTGAACCCTAACATAGGATGTATTTAAATGATATTGTTTTGGTGGTCCAGCTACCGCCACGCTTGTTGAACCTTAACATAGGATGTATTTAAATAACCATCCCGGAAGAAAGTAGAAGCACCACATATGAGTTGAACCTTAACATGAGATGTATTTAAATTAACTTTCTAAGGAGAACCCCTTGATACACTTGTACAAGTTGAACCTTAACATGAGATGTATTTAAATTAAGTGTAAACAGCCTGTTTGCTTACACTTAGTAAGTTGAACCTTAACATGAGATGTATTTAAATTAGAATAAGTATTGAGAAATATTAGGGCATTCCCCTGTTGAACCTTAACATGAGATGTATTTAAGCAGAGAACCCAAATCTATGATTTGGTGTGAATCGCTTACTCCTTCGACAAAAAGAGAAGGAGTTTCATTTTTTCATAAAACTCAATTTATAAATTTATTATTGAACTCTAACATAGGATGTATTTAAATTAGATATATCCATTTATCCATGCCTTGCCTTGTCTGTTGAACCCTAACATAGGATGTATTTAAGCAGAGAGCTTAAATCTATGATTTGGTGTGCCTTCGACTAAGAGAGAAAGAGTTTCATTTTTTATCAAAATTAATAAATCTATTTAGCTCCTGCCAAAGTAATCGAAAAAGTCTCAATCTACCCTTTCCTTCTAATTTCCTAATCTCACCAACTCTCGATAATCAAAACCTTTAATTTAGCATTATATTTTTCCAACCTCCAATTAAACAATACACCCTCTAAGTAATTGAAAATACAAGGTTTAAAGGGTATTTTTTCTTAACTTTTTAAAAACATAAATCAGTTGAAAAAATTTTAGATAAACCCTTTATCTTCAACAGGTTAAAGGATATAATGAAAATAAGGAATGGCTTAATTGCAGTGGTTGAACCTTAACATAGGATGTATTTAAATTGGTACTTCCTTAATTGATTGGACATATTTGATACGTTGAACCTTAACATAGGAGGTATTTAAGCAGAGAACCCAAATCTATGATTTGGTATGAATCGCTTACTCCTTCGACAAAGAGAGAAGGAGTTTCATTTTCTAATCAACTCTTGATAATCAAAATTTCCTACTGTAATGTAATTCTTAAACCTTAAATTCAGCATTATATTTTTCCAACCTCCAATTAAACAAGACACCCCCTAAGTCATTGAAAATACAAGCTTTAAGGCGCGTACCCTATCAACTTTTTAAAAACACAAATCGGTTGGAAAAATTTTAGATAAACCCTTTATTTTCAACACTTTAAAGGTTATAATGAAAATAAGGAATGGCTTAATTGCAGTGGTTGAACCTTAACATAGGATGTATTTAAATCCAGTTGTCCAGTAATTTAAAGATTTTCCTGTAACATGTTGAACCTTAACATAGGATGTATTTAAATCTGTGTAGCCATCCAAAGAAACTTTTAAGTATAGATAGTTGAACCTTAACATGAGATGTATTTAAATGTTCCAGATACAACTTAAATTAAAATATTTTAAGAAGTTGAAGCCTAACATAGGATGTATTTAAATTAGTAAGTTACCCCTACAGCATATGCCTGCCATATGTTGAACCTTAACATGAGATGTATTTAAGCAGAGAACCCAAATCTGGGATTTGGTGTGAATCGCTTACTCCTTCGATGAAAAGAGAAGGAGTTTCATTTTTTCATTAAAATCAATTGATAAATCTTTTATTGAACCCTAACATGAGATGTATTTAAATGGTATTTCGCCACCATTAAGGGCGACCGATAATAGAGTTGAATCGCTTACTCTTCGAGTACTCCTTCCATAAAGAGAGAAGGAGTTTCATTTTCTTATTAAAAATTAATGAATCTATTTAACCTTGGCAAAATAATTGAAAAAGTCTCACT